>NZ_AUBE01000006.1 GCF_000429085.1 Streptomyces flavidovirens DSM 40150
CCGCCGCCACACTTACTCCAGGCGGCCCCCACCCCAGACGCAACCACCGCCCCAGGCCGACCAACACCCCCACCACACCCCAAAGCCCCGGCCCCCTCCCATACCCGCGCACCGCAATGCCACTGGTAGACAGCAACCATGACTTACTACGCAGACCTGACGCCGTACACCTACGACACCGACAGGTCTTCACCCGGCACCGGACAAACCGCTGGCCCCGGAGAAACCGCTGGCCCCGGAGAAACCGACGGCCCCGCCTCCCGCGCCTTCCGTGGTCTGCCGCAAGTGAATGTGGGCTGGCTCGCGCGTGTCAGGCCGTATGCCAAGGGCGACGCCCCACCCGGCCTGGTGGACGCGCTCAAAGGCATGCGGCACACCCACCGCGTCGAGCAGACCCGCGGCTATCACTTCTGCCCCTGGTGTGCCGCGAGGCTGCTCGGGCTCGTCGGTGCGCGTGACAACTGCCCGCGCGGCAGTGCCGAGATACGAGTCATCGGTGAGGGCGTCGTCTATGCCGCACCCGAGCTGATCACCCATTACGTCGAGGCTCACGGCTACGCACCACCAGCCGAGTTCGTCCGAGCGGTTCTCGCCTCCAGCGGCTGACAACCCAACACGCCACCCCCCTCCACTTATTCATTGGCCGCCACCAGCCGTTGACGCGACGATCAGAAGATGCCCAGCATCTTCCTGGAGACGGAACGGCTCATCCTCCGCCGATTCCGTGACAACGACCTCGAACGGCTCGTCGCACTCCACAGTGACCCCGAAGTCATGCGCTTCATCAACGGAGGGCGCCCCAACTCCCGCGCCTTCGTCATCGAGCGCGTACTGCCACAGCTGACGCACGAATACCCCTGCATTGGAACCCGCGGTTTCTGGGCCGCCGAGGAGAAGACGACCGGAGCGTTCCTCGGCTGGTTCGAGTTCCGGCCGCTGGCCGACGACAGCGCCGATGTCGTCGAACTCGGGTACCGGCTCGGCCGGGCCGCCTGGGGGCGCGGTTACGCCACCGAGGGAGCCCGCGCCCTGATCGCCAAGGGGTTCACCGAGCTCGGCGTGCGGAGGGTCACCGCGGACACCATGTACGTCAACTCCCGTTCCCGGCGCGTGATGGAGAAGGCGGGCCTCATCTTCGTACGCCGCTGGTTCGGGGACTGGCCCGACACCATCGAGGGCTCGGAGCACGGGGAAGTCGAGTACGCCCTCGAACGCAGCCAGTGGAAGGCTGGCCCCAGCGACGCCGGCCACCCCGCCCAGCGAGTCCAGTAATTGTCCCGCTCGTGCGCATAACGTGACCCTGACCAGCGATGATCACGTATCGTGTTCACGAACCTAGTCACCGTCGTCGGCTTGGCCTGTCTTGCCTGGGCCCTCGTCCATGTGACCCGCCTCGCCCTCCGCAACCAGCAGGCCAAGCGCTTCGACGCCACCGCCTACGGCCTCGTCCCCCGCGATCAGCTCGACAGCCGGCGTCCCGGCCCGCCCCGCGACGAACCCGCCCTGCGCATCGCCGTCGAAGCCGCCTGCCGGGGCGACTGGGAGCCCGCCGCCGGCCTGCTGGCCGCAACCACGGACGACGAGGACTGGGAGGCGCGCTGGCGGCTCGTCGAGGTCTTCGCGGACATCGCCGTCGAGGACGAACACTGGCTGCGGATCTGGCGTGCCGAGCGGCCGAAGGACGCCGACGCCGTCGTCGTACACGCGCATGCCCTCCTCCTGCGCGCCTGGGCGGCGCGCGGCGAGAAGTACGCCCAGCAGACCTCGGACGGCCGGATGGAGCTCTTCGCCGAGTTGCTGCCCACCGCGATGTACGCCGCCCAGGAGGCAGCCAGGCTGGCGCCGCGTGACCCGTCGCCGTGGGTCACGATGGTCGCCGCCGCGCGCGGACTCGGGCTCTCGCACGACGAGTTCCGGCACCTGTGGGCGGAACTGACCGCTCGCGCGCCGCAGCATTACGACGCCCACTGGCAGGCACTCCAGTACTGGTGCCAGAAGTGGTACGGCTCGCACAAGCTCATGTTCAAGTTCGCCAAGGAGGCGGCCCAGTCGGCGCCCCCCGGCAGTCTGCTCTCCGGCATCTACCTGCACGCCGTACACGAGGCCGTACTCCAGGAGGGCGACCAGGCCTACCGCACCTGGGCCACCAAGCCGATGCTCGCCCGCGTCCAGGCAGACCTGGCGCAGGTGGCTGCCCCTGACGATCACCGGCTGCCTGCGATACGGCACCTGCTCGCCGCGACGCTCGTCAAGACCGGGCGTTACGCCGAGGCCCTCGCCCAGTTCCGGCTGATCGGAGGCTGGTGCGGAGCCGCTCCGTGGACCGACGCGAACGACCCCGCGCTGGCCTTCGACCACGCCCGCGGCCTCGCCGCGCTGGGATCCGGCCGCCCGTAGTGGTCAGGCAGGGTGCCCCGCGTACCCCGCCGACCACCCACCACAACCACAACCACAACCACCGGACCGCAGGAGTCTCCTCAGATCGTCGCCACGTCGATCACAAAGCGGTAACGGACATCGCTCGCCAGGACCCGCTCGTACGCCTCGTTGATCTGGCCCGCGCTGATCAGTTCGATCTCCGCGCCCAGCCCGTGCCGTGCGCAGAAGTCGAGCATCTCCTGCGTCTCGGCGATACCGCCGATCATCGAACCGGCCAGCGTCTTGTTGCCGCCGATCAGCGAGAACATGTTGATGGAGTTGGGCTCCTCGGGTGCGCCCACGTTCACGAAGGCCCCGCCCACCTTCAGCAGGCCGAGGTACGCGTCCATGTCCAGCGGCGCGGAGACCGTCGAGACGATCAGGTCGAAGGAACCGGCCAGCTCCTCGAAGGTCTTCGGGTCGCTGGTCGCGTAGAAGTGGTCGGCGCCCAGCTTCAGCCCGTCGTCCTTCTTCCGGAGACTCTGGCTCAGTACGGTCACCTCGGCGCCCAGCGCGTCGGCGATCTTGACCCCCATGTGCCCGAGACCGCCCAGGCCAAGGATCGCGACCTTCTTGCCGGGGCCCGCCTGCCAGTGGTTGAGCGGCGAGTAGAGGGTGATGCCGGCGCACAGCAGCGGTGCGGCGATGTCCAGGGACAGGCCGTCGGGGATGCGGACGGCGTAGTTCTCGTCGACGACGAGGTGCGTGGAGTAGCCGCCGTAGGTCGGCTCGCCGTTCTTGTCGAGAGCGTTGTACGTGCCGGTCGCGCCCTTGGCGCAGTGCTGCTCCTGGCCCGCGAGGCAGGCCTCGCACTCGCGGCAGGAGTCGACGAGGCAGCCCACGCCGACCCGGTCGCCGACCGCGTACTTGCTGACTCCGGCGCCGACCTCCGTGACGATGCCGGCGATCTCGTGGCCGGGAACCATCGGGTAGATGCCCTCGCCCCAGCCGTCACGGACCTGGTGGATGTCGGAGTGGCAGATGCCCGCGTACTTGATCTCGATCATCACGTCGTGCTCGCCGACCGGGCGGCGCGGAACGGAGATCTTCTCCAGCGGAGCCTTGACGGAAGGAGCGGCGTACGCCGCGACGGAGGTAGCAGTAGTCATGGTGGAGAGCCTGCCCGACCTGCGCGGATCCACCCAGCCCCCTGTTGTGCGTACGTCTGCTGTGCGTACCACTGGCGGGGACAGGAACACCGTCGTACGACCGGGGATACTTGGCTGCTATGGATCAGCGCGCCGAACTGAGTGAGTTCCTCCGATCCCGCCGCGCGCGGCTCAAGCCGGAGGATGTCGGCCTGCCCGACTTCGGCAGGCACCGCCGTGTCCCCGGCCTGCGCCGCGAGGAGCTGGCGCAGCTTGCCGGGGTCTCGGTGGCGTACTACACGCGTCTTGAGCAGGGCAATGGCCGGAACGTGTCCATGGGAGTGCTGGACGCGATCGCCCGCGCCCTCCGCCTGTCCGACGCCGAGCGCGATCACCTCACGCACCTCGCCAAGCCGTCGCAGAAGCGGAAGCGCCCGGCGCGGCCGCAGCGTCTGCGGCCCAGGGTGCAGCAGCTGATGGACGCCATGGAGGGGGTGCCGGCGTACGTCATGGGGCGGCGCACCGACGTCCTCGGCTGTAACCGGATGGCCCGCTCGCTGTTCGGCGACATCACCGCGCTGCCTCCCGAGGAGCGCAACATCGCCCGTCTCCTCTTCCTGTCGGACGACTTCCGGAGCGTGTACGTCGACTGGGAGCTCAAGGCGTGCGAGGTGGTCAGCCATCTGCGGCTTGAGGCCGGCTGCCATCCGGACGATCCGCTGCTGTCCGCGCTGGTCGGCGAGCTGTCGGTGAAGAACGAGGTGTTCAGGAGCCTGTGGGCCGCGCACCACGT
Source organism: Streptomyces flavidovirens DSM 40150 (assembly GCF_000429085.1). Classification (GTDB taxonomy): domain Bacteria; phylum Actinomycetota; class Actinomycetes; order Streptomycetales; family Streptomycetaceae; genus Streptomyces; species Streptomyces flavidovirens. The sequence goes on from NZ_AUBE01000006.1 coordinate 4,300, forward strand.
GAAGGACAAGGGGCACGGCACCAAGCGCCTGCGCCACCCCCTGGTGGGTGAACTGACACTGTCGTACGAGACGCTTCGGCTGCCCGACGACCCGGAGCAGCACCTGATCACCTTCCACGCGGAGCCGGGCTCGCCCTCGCAGGACTCCCTGCGGCTGCTGGCGAACTGGGGTGCGGACATGGACATGAACATGGACGTACGCGGATGATCGACACGGCGGTGACCCTGCGCCGGGCGGCCGGCCCCGACGACGCCGCTGCCGTGGCCGACGTGTGGCTGCGGTCGTACGACGCCGTGCTGCCCACGGTGAAGCGGGCGCACAGCGACGACGGGGTGCGGGACTTCTTCCGGTACGTCGTGGTGCCGGAGCAGGAGACGTGGGTGGCGGAGAGCGGCGGCGCCGTGGTCGGGATGATGGCGCTGGAGCCCGGCCGCATCGAGCAGCTGTACCTGGTGCCGGAGCACCGGGGGCGCGGGATCGGCGACCGCTTCGTACAGCTCGCGAAGGAACGGTCGCCCGGCGGCCTCGAGTTGTGGACCTTCCAGGTCAACGAGCCCGCTCACCGCTTCTACGAGCGGCACGGTTTCGGCGTGGCCGAGCGGACGGACGGCTCGCGCAACGAGGAGCGCGAGCCGGACGTCCGCTATGTATGGGCGCCCGAGCGCTGAACCCGGTCGCCCGAGCGCTGAACCCGGTCATTCGAGCGCTGAACCACCCCCGCGTGATGTGTGGTTCTGCCGGCCGCCCTCAGGCGGCAGTCGCGTTCTCCGTCACCGTGACGCGCCCCTTGCGGATGGTGGCGACGCGCGGTGCGCGGCGGGCGATGGCGCTGTCGTGGGTGACCATCACGAAGGTCAGCCCGTGTTCCTTCCACAGCCCTTCCAGCAGCTCCATGATCTCGTCCCGCATCGACTCGTCGAGGTTGCCGGTCGGCTCGTCGGCGAGCAGCACCTTGGGCCGCTTGACGAGCGCACGGGCGATCGCGACGCGCTGCTGCTGGCCACCGGACATCTCGCCGGGCAGGTGGGCGAGGCGCTCGCCGAGGCCCACTGAGTCCAGTGCCTCCGCCGCCCGTTCGCGCCGCGCCGCCGCCTTCAGCCCGAGGGGTACGAGCGCCGTCTCGACGTTCTCCTGAGCGGTGAGGGTGGGGATGAGGTTGAAGCTCTGGAAGACGAAACCGATGCTCTCGGCGCGGACCTTGGTGAGCCGCGCCTCCGGCAGCGCGGCCAGGTCGACGCCGTCGAGTTCGACGCTGCCCGCCGTCGGCCTGTCGAGGCCGCCGAGCATCTGGAGGAGGGTGGATTTGCCGCCGCCGGCGGGCCCCTGGATGACGAGGCGGCCACCGTCCTCGATGGTGAGGTCGACGCCCGCGAGCGCGTTGATGGTTTCCTTGCCGCGCGCATAGCGCTTGGTGACGCCTCTGAGCTGGTACATGGGTGGGGTCAACTCCTGCGGTACGAGAAAGGGTTTACGCAGGCCAGGCCTCGCGGCGCAGCGCGTCGGCCGGGCGACGGTGAGCCCGATCGTGGAGAGGGAGACGGGCGCGCGGTGAGCGCGACCATGGCGCGAAGGTATGGGCGGCTCGTGATGGCTGGATAAGGCCGGTCTGAGAGCCGCATGAGAAGCCCGCAACGCCGAGGGAACGCGAACGACGGCGGGCGCCACCCCCGGAGTTGAGGGGTGACGCCCGCCGCCGTACTGCTACCTACGGGGAAAGGAGAGGGATCAGACCGGTCAGACCGCGGAACCGGCCTTCCACTGCTCCCAGTCCATGTTCCAGCCGTTGAGGCCGTTGTCCGGCTTGATGGTCTTGTCCGGGGAGTTCTTGACGATGACCACGTCGCCGATGAGCGAGTTGTTGAAGAACCAGGCACCGGGCTGGTTCGGGTCGTTCGCGCCCTTGGCGTCGTTCAGGCCCACGCAGCCGTGGCTGGTGTTGGCGCTGCCGAAGATCGAGTCGGCGCCCCAGTAGTTGCCGTGGATGAACGTGCCCGAGGTGGACAGCCGCATGGCGTGCGGCACGTCCTTGATGTCGTACTCGCCCTTGCCGTCGTCGTCCGTGAAGCCGACCGTCGCACCGTTCATCCGGGTCTCCTTGAACTTCTCGGAGATCACCATCTGGCCGTTGTACGTCGGGTTGTCCGGCGCGCCCGCGGAGATCGGGATCGTCTTGACCGTCTTGCCGTCCCGCGTGACCGTCATGGTCTTCGTCTTGGCGTCGACGGTGCTGACCTGGTTTCGGCCCACCGTGAAGGTGACGGTCTTGTCCTGGACGCCGTAGACGCCCTCGGCGCCCTCGACGCGGTCGAGCTCCAGCTTCATCGTTACCGTGGAGCCGCCCTTCCAGTACTCCTTGGGGCGGAAGTCCAGCCGCTGCGAGCTGAACCAGTGGCCGACGACTTCCTGGCCGCTGCTCGACGTGACCGTGATGCCCTTCTGGACGGCGGCCTTGTCGGTGATCGGCTTGTCGAAGTTGATCGACACCGGCATGCCGACGCCGACCTTGGAGCCGTCGTCGGGCGTGAAGTTGCCGATGAAGCTGTTGGCGGGCGAGAGGGTGGTGAAGGAGCCGTTCTCGTGCGCCTCGCGGCCTTCGGAGTCGGCCGCGGTCGCGGAGATCTTGTACGTCGTCGCGCGCTCAAGCTGCGCGTCGGGCTTCCAGCTCTTGCCGTCGGCGGCGATCGTGCCGGCCACCTTCGCACCGGCGGTCGAGGTCATCGTGACCTCGGTCAGCTTGCCCTCGCTGACGGTGACCTTGGTGCCGCGGTTGATGCTGACGTTGTCGGCGCCGCTCTTGGGGGTGATCGCTATTCGGGCCTTGGAGGTGTCCTTGGCCGCCGCCTCGTCGACCTCGGCCTGCGACTTCTTCGAGCTCTGGGCGCTGCTGCCGCCCTTGTCACCGCCGTCGTTGCAGGCCGAAAGGACCAGAACGCCGCTTAGCAGTGCGGACGCGGCCATGAGGCCCCTGCGCCGCTTGCTGTCCGTCATCACACGCTTCTCCATCGTTGCCGATTCCCCACAAATCCCCTGGGCAGAGCCGCTGGGCAGCATCACCCTGCCAATGTCCTAAACACCTGTACCGATTCGTCCGTTCCACATCTGGGGGGAATGTGGGGAACACCACTGATCACAGTGACCGACGCAGCCACGCCGCCGCCGGTTGCGGCGGCGGCGCGCTTTTCTTCGCCGGCCGCACCGGTGAAGTTACGCGGGGCCCTCCTCGTCGTCCTCATCCAGGTCCCACTCCACGGCGTCGGGGTTGTAGTCGATCCGCTCGCTGCTCCACGAGGCCTGCGCGAGCTCCACTCCGGGTACCTCGCTGATCAGATCGAACGGGTCCACGAGGTGGGCAAGGGCCTCCGCGACGTCTTCCCGCACGGCGGCCTCGGCATGCGTGCGTTCGACGTCCGCCGCGTGGGCGTCTTCCGTTACGTGGGCGAGAGCGGCGTCGGTGAGTTCCTGGGCGTCGGAAATTTCCAGCACCAATTCCACCTGGAGCCGGACAAAGCGTGACGTGTTAGTTGCGTTCATGCTTCGGAGCGTAGGCCTCGGGGCTCTCGCGACTTTCCTGCGACCCGCTGCTTTCATTAGCATCGGCGTACACGGCCAATTCCCGGTTGCCTCAAGGGGGATCGATTACGTGTCCGCACGCCGACCGCTGCTGACCGCCACCGCCGCGGGCACACTGCTGTGTGCTCTGTGGTTCGTCCCGTCCGCCAATGCGACGGCGGAGAAGGAGGCGAAGCCCCAGCCCGAGTCGCAGGCCCAGGCGCGGGCCGAGGCCCAGGCCCAGCCACCGGCCGCGGCCGCCGGAAGAAGCGCCTCGCAGGACGGCACCTCCCAGGACAGTGCCTCGCAGGACGGCGCCTCGCAGGACCTCGTGCTCGCCGACACGGGCAGCGTGGACACGACCCCGTACCTGATCGGCGGCACCGCGTTCCTCGGCGTGGGCGCCGGATTCATGACGTACTCGATGCGAAGGGCCGCGCGTCCGGTCATCTGACGCACGGCCCTCGGCACCGATCCATACTTTGTGCCTCTTACGCGAGCGGCCCCGTCACCGGCTCGACGGCCTCCACAAGCCTGCCCGCCCGTACGAACGCATCGGCCGCGGCGAGGTCGGGAGCCAGGTAGCGGTCGGGTCCGGGGCCTTCCACTCCCGCTTCCCGCACGGCCTTGATGACGGCCTGGGAGGCGGGCGCGGGCGTGAGCCCCTCGCGCAGCTCGATGCCGCGCGTGGCGGCGTACAGCTCGACGGCGACGATCCGGGTGAGGTTGTCGATCGTCGTACGCAGCTTGCGCGCCGCCGACCAGCCCATGGAGACGTGGTCCTCCTGCATCGCGGAGGACGGGATCGAGTCGACGGACGCGGGCGCCGCGAGCCGCTTCATCTCGCTGACCAGGGCGGCCTGTGTGTACTGGGCGATCATCAGGCCCGAGTCGACACCGGCGTCGTCGGCGAGGAAGGGCGGAAGTCCGTGCGACCGGTTCTTGTCGAGGAGCCGGTCGGTGCGGCGCTCGCAGATGGAGCCGAGGTCGGCGGCGGCGATGGCCAGGAAGTCGAGTACGTACGCGACGGGCGCCCCGTGGAAGTTGCCGTTGGACTCGACCCTGCCGTCGGGCAGCACGACGGGGTTGTCGACGGCGGAGGCGAGCTCCCGCTCGGCGACGGTCAGCGCGTACGCGATGGTGTCGCGCCCGGCGCCTGCGACCTGCGGGGCGCAGCGCACGGAGTAGGCGTCCTGGACGCGCGGGGCGTCGTCCTGGTGGTGGCCGGTGAGGCCGGAGCCGGCGAGGACGCGGAGCATGTTGTCGGCGGAGTCGCCCTGGCCGGGGTGGGGGCGTATGGCGTGCAGTTCGGGCGCGAGGACCTTGTCGGTGCCGAGGAGGGCTTCGAGGCTGAGGGCGGCGGTGATGTCGGCGGAGGTGTAGAGCCGCTTCAGGTCGGCGATCGCCATAATCAGCATGCCGAGCATGCCGTCGGTGCCGTTGAGGAGGGCCAGGCCTTCCTTCTCGCGCAGCTCGACGGGGACGATGCCGTGCGCGGCAAGCAGCTCGCCGGCGGGCCGGACGATTCCGTCGGGCCCCTGCGCCTCCCCCTCACCCATGAGGGCGAGGGCGCAGTGGCTGAGGGGTGCGAGGTCGCCGGAGCAGCCGAGCGAACCGTACTCGTGGACGACGGGCGTGATCCCGGCGTTGAGGAGGTCCGCCATGGTCTGCGCGACGTGCGGGCGTACGCCGGTGTGGCCGGAGGCGACGGTCTTGAGCCGCAGGAACATCAGCGCGCGTACGACTTCGCGCTCCACGTGCGGGCCCATGCCGGCGGCGTGCGACCGGACGATGTTGCGCTGCAACTGGGCGCGCAGGTCCTGGCTGATGTGGCGGGTGGCGAGGGCGCCGAATCCGGTCGAGACGCCGTAGACGGGCTCCGGCTTGGCTGCCAGGGCGTCGACGATCTCGCGTGAGGCGGCGAGGGCGGCAAGGGCCTCCTGGGAGAGCTCGACCCTGGCGTTGTCCCGGGCGACGGCGATGACATCCGCTGCGGTCGTTCCGGACGTCCCCAGCACGACTGTGTGCATATCCATATTCAGAACCCTACGGACTGAATCCATTCCTGTCACTACCCGACCACCCGTTGACCCCTTACCGGGGCCGGAGCGAGGGGTACCTGCGGCGCCGTTCCCCTACCCACCCCCTTCCCGACACCGGGGGCAAGCCCCAGACCCCAACCCCCGCCCCCTCACTCCGGCCGCGCCCCCCGGAAACTGCGCCGATCGTGCGGCGCGGCCGGTGGCGCGTCCGCGAGCTGGAGCACCGCTCCGTCCCGCCCCGCCACCACTGGCCGCGCCGACCGCGCCGCCTTCGCCCGGTACTGCGCCGCGTCCGCGAGCCGGAAGAGGCGGCGCGCGGTACGGACCGGACCGATCGGATCACCCGTCGAAGCGACCCCGCACGCGACCCCCTCCCCGAGGTCCATCTCCGCCGCCCGTACGCACAGAGCCTCGGCCACCTTCACCACCGCGTCCGACGACGGCCCGACCGCGAGCAGGCAGAACTCGTCGCCCCCGAGCCGCGCCGCCAGCGCGCCGGGCAGCATCGCGCCGCACACCGACAACACCGAGCCGAAACGTTCAAGCAGCCGGTCGCCCACCGCGTGCCCGAGCGAGTCGTTGACCCGCTTCAGGCCGTTCAGGTCGCAGACGACCAGGCTGACGACCGTCCCGGACCTCCGGTGCCGTTCCACCGCCTCGTCGAGCCCCATATCGACGGCCCGCCGGTTCGCCAGCCCCGTCAGCGGGTCCGTGAACGCGAGCTTGCGGACCTCCTCCAGCAGCTCCGTCTGGGCGATGCCCGCCGCCACCACCGCCGCGAGCACCGTCGCGAAGTCCGCGTCGGAACGGCCGAAGACCGGCGCCCCGGCCGGCCTGGCCACGTACAGCTCCCCCCACGCCTGCCCCCGCAGCACGATCGGCGCGACCACGCACGACCCGCGCCCGCGCCTGCGCAGCGCCGCCACCCGCTGATGGCAGTACCCGGCGGGGCCTGCGGCGGAAGTACCCGTGGCCCCCTCCGCCGTCTCCACCCACGCGTTGGGCTCACCCCCGCCCGCCCACTTCTCGTGCAGGAACTCCGCGATCTCCGGAAACTGGTGCACGGGATACGTCTCCGCCTCGGGGAACTCCTCCTCGCCCTCCGCCCGCGCCCCCGCGTTGACGAGCACCCGAAGCTGCCCCAGCTCGCGTTCCCACACCGAAACCGCCGCGAAGCTGCCCCCCAGCGCCTCCTTCGCCCCCAGCGCGGCCGCCCGCCAGGACTCGCGCGGGGTGCGCGCCGCCGCCATCGCCTGCGCCAGCGTCACGACGGCCCGCAGCCGCACATCCTCACCCATCACCCCAGCTTAGGTAGTTTGGTGAGATTTGTATCGTTTGGCCCTTATTCGCGCAGTGGTCCCTATTCGCCCGGCCACTGGGGTGCGCGCTTCTCGTTGAACGCCGCCACCCCCTCCGCCCGGTCGCCCGAGAAGGCCACCGACCGCCATGCCGCGTCCTCGACCTCAAGGCCCGCCCGCAGGTCAAGACCGTGCCCGAGCCGCATCGCCCGCTTCGCCGCCCGCAGTCCCACCGGCGAGTTCCCGGCGATCCGGGCCGCCAGCGCCAGCGCCTCCTCGCGGTCCTGTCCGGCGTCCACCAACTGGTCGACGAGGCCGAGCGCGGCCGCCTCCGCCGCCTCCACCCGCCGCGCCGTGAACACCAGCTCCGCCGCCCGCGCCGCCCCGACCCGCCGGGGCAGCAGTTGCGTACCGCCGCCACCGGGAATGACGCCCACCGACACCTCGGGCAGCCCGACCACCGCCGTACGGTCGGCCACGATCAGGTCGCAGGCCAGCGCCAGCTCGAAGCCGCCGCCCAGCGCGAAGCCGTGCACGGCGGCGATCGCCGGCATGGGGAGTTCGAGTACGCCCGTGTACGCGCCCCGCGCGACCGGCCGCTGACGTACCAGCTCGGCGTCCGTGAAGGAGTTGCGCTCCTTGAGGTCCGCGCCGACGCAGAACGCCCGCTCGTGGCTGGACGTCACCACCGTCACCCGCACCGCCGGGTCCGCGCCCAGCGCGTCGCACGCCGCCGCGATGGAACGGGCCATGTCCGTGGACACCGCGTTCATCGCCTTCGGCCGGTCCAGGACCAGCTCGGCGACGTACCCGTGCCTGCGTACGCCGACGAACTCTCCGAAGCGTTCCTGTTCCCCGCTCATGCCGCACACCCTCCCGGTTAACGATCGTTACCGGGAGGATCCTAGGTGGCGCGCCTGGTCAGAAGCCATGGCTCGACCGTGCCGAGCCCGCGCACCGGCCGCTGCCACATCGGCTGGAGCGCGAAGCGGTACGAGGGCGGCGCGACACCCTCCTTCTCCGCCACCTCCGCCTCGGCCGCCGCCTGCGCCTCGGAGACCGGCGCGTCACCCGTGCGCGACAGCTCCTCGGCGAGCGCCCCGTCCACCAGGAGCGCGTCCTTGGGCGCTATCGAGGTGAGCCTGCTGGCCAGGTTCACCGTCGTACCGAAGACGTCACCCATGCGGGTGGTGACCGTGCCGAAGGCGATGCCGACGCGCAGGGCCGGCATCGTCGGGTTCGCGGCCATCGTCTCGATGAGCCGCAGCGCGATCTCCGCCGCCGTGCCCGCGTCGTCCGCCGCGTACAGGACCTCGTCGCCGAGCGTCTTGATGAGCCGGCCGCCGTGCGCCGCGACCAGGTCCGCGCAGGTCGTCTCGAACGCCTCGACCAGCTCGCCCAGCTCCTCCTCCTCCAGGCGCCGCGTCAGCCGCGTGAAGCCGACGAGGTCCGCGAAGCCGACCGCGAGCCGCCGGTCGACCATTTCCTCGTCGTCGGCGGCCTGGACGACCCGGCCGGTCGCGGCGGCGAGCTGGCGCCGCCAGACGTAACGCAGGAACTCCTCCAGCTCGGGCAGGAGCAGCTCGACCAGCGGATACGTGACTTCGGTACGGGTCATTCCGGGCTCCGGCGGCTCGGTCAGACCCTCCAGGAAGGAATCGATCTGCCATTCCGCCAGCCGGGCGGTGGTCTGCCCGGTGGACCGGGCGACCTGCACCGCCATCGGCTCGCTGAGCAGCCCCGCCTCGACGAGACCGGCGAGCCGCCGCAGGGCGAGGACGTCGGCCTCGGTCAGGGCCTTGGCCTGCCCGATGTCGGCGAAGCCCATGGCCCGCCAGAACCGGGAGGCGAGGTCCATGGAGACGCCTGCCGTACGGGCGGCCTGAAACGGGGTGTAGCGGCGCTCGGCACCGAGGATGAGCTGTTCGAGGCGGATGGCGAGCGGATCGTCGGTCGGCTCGGCGGTGTGGTCGACGGCGTGGTGGGGCGTGGGGTACGGCGAAGGGTCCACGGCGGCGGGCACCCCGCTCTCGCTGCCGTCCGCCCGCAGGACGCCGCGCCCGGGGCCCGCACCGCCCCCGGAACCGGACCGCGCGTCCGCGCCGGGCGCGCTCTCGTGGGGGTCTTCTCCGGTGGCGGACGTGTCCGCACCCGGACCGGACGGATCTGCCGCACCCACAGGGGACTCCTCACCCACAGGGGACTCCGCACCCACAGGGGTCTCCTCACCCGCACCGGGACCGGACGGCACAACCGCACCCGGCTCCGGCTCCGGACCCGTACCCGAGTCCCGCCGCGCCCCCGCAGAGGACCCCGCGTCGTCGACGGTCACCTACCGCCTCCTGCCCGTTCCCTGCGCACTGCCTTGTGCCCTGCCGATCGTCTGTCGCGCCGATCCGTCGCGGATCGCCTCAACGATACGGCAGGTGTGCCCTAGCTCACTCCCCCGTATCGCGCGTCTCCTCTGTACTCGCCCCCGGCCTGAGGTGTACGACGTCACCCGCTCCCACCGGCTGCTGAACCCCTTCCGCCGTCGCCAGCACCAGCCGCCCGTGGCCGTCGACCGCCACCGCCTCGCCGGTCACCGACCGCCCGCCGGGCAGCTCGGCCCGGACCGTACGGCCCAGCGTGGCGCACCCCGCGGCGTACGCCTCCTGGAGCCGGCTGGCCGCCGGATCGCCGCCGGACGCCCGCCAGGCGCCGTACCACTGACCGAGCGAACGCAGGACGGATCTGAGCAGCGGATCGCGGTCCGTCGAGACCGCTCCGGCGAGTGCCAGCGAGCCGGCGCCCGGGATCGGCAGCTCCTTCTCGGTCAGGCTGACGTTGATGCCGATGCCGACGACCACACCGTCCGCGGCCCGCTCGGCGAGGATGCCGCCGGCCTTGCGCTCCTCGCCACCGACCGTCACCAGGAGGTCGTTGGGCCACTTGAGCGCCGTGTCGACGCCCGCGGACCTGGACAGCGCGGTCGCCACCGAGACGCCGGCGAGCAGCGGCAGCCAGCCCCACTTCTCGACGGGCACCTCCGTGGGCTTCAGCAGTACGGAGAAGAAGAGCCCGGAGCGTGCGGGCGCCGACCAGCGCCGGTCGAGGCGCCCACGGCCCTCGGTCTGCTCCTCGGCGACGAGCACCGCGCCTTCGGACAGGTCTTCCGCCCGGCGGGCCAGGTCGGTATTGGTGGAGCCGACGGTGGGTACGACGTCGAGTGACGTCCACAGACTGCCCTCCCGCACCAGTGCGCGGCGCAGCGCGGGGGCGCTGAGCGGCGGCCGGTCGAGGTTGGACCAGCGGTTGTCTGAAGCATCGGGAGGCGTCATGCAACCCAGCGTAGGTGTGGCAAACGACGCACTGCCGAGCGGCACACGCGCCGCTACGCTACGTGCCAGTAGCCGTCCGCTGACCAGGCAGGGAGCCGCATCCCGATGTCCGAGCCCGAGACCGAGACCGACATCCACACCACCGCGGGCAAGATCGCGGATTTGCAGCGACGTATCGACGAAGCCACGCACGCCGGCTCCGAGCGCGCGGTCGAGAAGCAGCACGCCAAGGGCAAGCTGACGGCCCGTGAGCGGATCGGCCTGCTCATGGACGAGGGGTCGTTCGTCGAGCTCGACGAGTTCGCCCGGCACCGCTCGACGAACTTCGGCATCGAGAAGAACCGCCCGTACGGCGACGGTGTCGTCACCGGCTACGGCACGGTCGACGGCCGCCCGGTCTGCGTCTACTCGCAGGACTTCACCATCTTCGGCGGGTCGCTCGGCGAGGTCTACGGCGAGAAGATCGTCAAGGTGATGGACTTCGCGCTGAAGACCGGCTGCCCGGTCGTCGGCATCAACGACGGCGGTGGCGCGCGCATCCAGGAAGGGGTCGTCGCGCTCGGCCTGTTCGCCGAGATCTTCCGCCGCAATGTGCACGCGTCGGGCGTCGTCCCGCAGATCTCACTGATCGTCGGCCCGTGCGCGGGCGGCGCGGTCTACTCGCCCGCGATCACCGACTTCACGGTGATGGTCGACCAGACCTCGCACATGTTCATCACAGGACCCGACGTCATCAAGACGGTCACCGGCGAGGACGTCGGCTTCGAGGAGCTCGGCGGCGCGCGCACCCACAACACCACGTCGGGCGTCGCACACCACATGGCGGGCGACGAGAAGGACGCGATCGACTACGTCAAGTCGCTGCTCTCGTACCTGCCTTCGAACAATCTCAGCGAGCCGCCGGCCTTCCCGGAGGAGGCGGACCTCGCGACCTCCGGCGAGGACCGCGAGCTGGACACGCTCATCCCGGACAGCGCGAACCAGCCGTACGACATGCACACGGCCATCGAGCATGTGCTGGACGACGGTGAGTTCCTGGAGACGCAGGCGCTCTTCGCGCCGAACATCATCACGGGCTTCGGGCGGGTCGAGGGCCACCCGGTCGGCATCGTCGCCAACCAGCCGATGCAGTTCGCGGGCTGCCTGGACATCAACGCGTCCGAGAAGGCCGCGCGTTTCGTCCGCACCTGCGACGCCTTCAACGTCCCGGTGCTCACGTTCGTGGACGTGCCGGGCTTCCTACCGGGCGTGGATCAGGAGTACGGCGGAATCATCCGGCGCGGCGCCAAGCTGATCTACGCGTACGCGGAGGCGACGGTCCCGCTGATCACCGTCATCACGCGCAAGGCGTTCGGCGGCGCGTACGACGTCATGGGCTCCAAGCACCTGGGTGCCGATCTCAACCTGGCGTGGCCGACCGCGCAGATCGCGGTGATGGGCGCTCAGGGCGCGGTGAACATCCTGCACCGCCGTACGATCGCGGCCGCCGACGACCCCGAGGCGACCCGCGCCGAGCTGATCGCCGACTACGAGGACACGCTGCTGAATCCTTACGTCGCCGCCGAGCGCGGCTACGTCGACGCGGTGATCATGCCGTCGGAGACGCGGCGGCACATCGTGCGCGGGCTGCGTCAGCTCCGTACGAAGCGGGAATCCCTCCCCCCGAAGAAGCACGGCAACATCCCGCTCTAGGAAGGGCCGCTGACGATGATCAAGGTCATACGGGGCAACCCGACCCCGGAGGAGCTGGCCGCCGCCCTCGCGGTGGTCCAGGCACGCGCCGCGGCGGCGGCCGGCTCGCCGTCCGGTGCGCAGGAACCGCCGGCCGCGTGGTCGGATCCGGCCAGGGTGGCGCGGCGCCGGCTGCCGCAGCCGGGGCCGACGGCCTGGGGCCGGACGTACTGGCCCGGCTAGAGAGCACGCAGTGAGGGCCGGACCCGCGCAGGGTCCGGCCCTCGGCTATGGGCGCCTCACCCGGCGTCTCGCAGGACTCCGGCGACGGTCTTCGCCATCAGCCGGTAGCCCGCGTCGTTGGGGTGCAGAGCGTCCCCGTAGTCGTACGCCGGGTCGAGGCGGTCGGCGTCGGCCGGGTCGGCGAGGGCCTTGTCGAAGTCGGCGTACGCGTCGAACTCGCCCGACGTACGGATCCAGTGGTTCACCTCGTCGCTGACCCGCGCCGCGTGCGGGCCCCAGTGGTCGGAGCCCTTGAGCGGCAGCAGCGTCGAGCCGACGATCCGCAGGCCCCTGGCGTGGGCGGCGCGGATCAGCTCGCGGTAGCCGGCGATGAGTTCGGCCGAGGAGACGACGGGTGACGGCTTGTAGGTGGGCTGGTTCTTCGCCTCGCTGAAGCCGATGTCGTTGAGGCCTTCGAGTACGACCACGGTGGAGACGCCGGGCTGGTCGAGGGCGTCGCGGCCGAAGCGGGCGGTGGCGCGTTCGCCGTACCAGGCGGAGTCGTTGAGGACGAGGTTGCCGCCGATGCCCTGGTTGACGACGGGTCGGCCGGTGTGTTCGGCGAGGGCGTCGGAGTAGCGGCGGTCGGTGTTCGGGGTCGAGCCGAAGCTGTCGGTGATGGAGTCCCCGAAGAGGACGATGCCGTCGTTCCTGCCGCGCTCTCCGCCGCCGACCTCGACGCCGGAGAGGTAGTACCAGGACTGGGTGGTGTCGGTGAAGGCGGCGCCGGACGCGTCGGCGCGGTGGTCTCCTTCGGCGCGGTAGGTGTCGGCCCAGGCCTGGGAGTGGAAGGTGGCGGGCCCGGTGGTGCCGGCGAGGTAGAGGGTTACGGTCACGGACTCCCGCCGGTCCAGGGGCAGGCGGGCGGCGTCACTGCGCAGCTCCCCGCGGGCGGGGATCTCGACGGACCGCTTGCCGGAGAAGGTGAGGTGGCGGACGCTGCCGGCTTCGACGGCGGCTCGTTCCTTCTTGGCGGTACGGGCGATGGTGGCGCCCGTGATGCTGAGCGGCGAGGTCCCGTAGGCGTTGGAGAGGCGGATACGGACCCGCTCACCGGCGCCGGTGACGCGCACGACCTGGCGGACGGTCTGACGGGAGAAACCCTCCTGGGACCAGTTGGGGGTGAAGCCGGTGCTGGGGAGCTGCGGGGACGCGCCCCAGGCGGCGGTCCAGTGGGAGGCGGAGTGCGGGGACGGCGACGGCCGGGCGGTGCCGAGGAGTCCGAGGGCGAGGGTGGAGGCGACGAGGGGCACGGCGATGCGGCGGCGGGCGAGCTTGGCGTCCATGACAGCAGCCTTTCCCTAATGGGAAGCAAGTTCCGTTAAGATGTGGGGACCGTACCAGACTCGGAGAGCCTAATGGAGCACAATTCCCGTTTGGAAGCCGCCTCGCTCACGCCGGGGACCGTGCGCCCCGGCGGACGGACCGCGAAGGTCCGTGCCGCCGTACTGGAAGCGACGCAGGAGGCGCTGGTGGAGGGGGGGTTCCACGGGCTGAACCTGGATCGGGTCGCGGCGCGCGCGGGCGTCGGCAAGACGACCGTCTACCGCCGCTGGGGCTCGGCGGCCGCCCTCGTCGCCGACCTGCTGCGCGACATGGCGGAGCAGTCGCTGCCCGCCGCGGACACCGGCTCACTGGAGGGCGATCTGCTGGCCAACGCCCATCTCGTACGCCAGACCCTCACCGACCCCCGCATGGGCCCCGTTTTCCAGGCGGTCATCGCGGCGGCGGCGTGCGACGAGGAGTGCGCGACGGCGCTGAACGGTTTCTACGCGACGCGCATCCACGAGTGGGTGCCGTGCGTGGAGCGGGCGGCGGGGCGGGGGGAGGTTCCGGCCGGGACGGACGCGGGTGAGGTGGTCCGGGCGGTGTCGGCCCCGCTCTACTACCGCTTCGCGGTGAGCCGGGAACCGCTGGGCGAGGCGGACGCGGTACGGGCGGCGGGGGCGGCGGTGGCCGCGGCGAAGGCGGGTTGGTTCACCGGGAATTAGTCCATTGGTACTGGCCCGCCTGAGTACACGTACTCAGGCGGCGGAGCTATTTCGGTCGCAGGATCGAAGGCATGCTGTGGTCCGACCCGGAGAACGAGCCTCCGAAAGAACTGCGCGAGACGCAGGCGATGCTCCGGCGCGCGGGCGTACTGCTCGCGCTCGCGATGGTGCTGGCGATGTTCGTACTCGGCGTCCACTGACCCTGCGGCCGAGTCACACCGGCCCCGCCCGCGGCGCGCTTTCCCCTACCCGCCCCTTCCCGAAACCGGGGACAAGTCCCCGGCCCCCATGAACCTCGGCGGCAGCACGAAACCGGGCCGAAGCCCCCCACCCACCACCACCGCCCCGACGGCCAGGGCCTCACCCCGCAGCCACCACCGGCGCCGAGCCGCCCACCGGCCCGCAGGCACGCACCGCCCACACCCCCGCGCGCCTCGTACGATGAACCGCATGACCGATCCGCGCCGCCGTCTCGTCCTCGCCTCCGCCTCGCCCGCCCGCCTCGGGCTCCTCCGCCAGGCCGGCCTCGCCCCCGAGGTGATCGTCAGTGGCGTCGACGAGGACGCGATCACCGCGCCCACGCCGTACGAGCTGGCGCTCGTACTGGCCGAGGCGAAGGCCGTGTCCGTCGCCGCCCGCCCCGAGGCCGCCGGCGCCCTCGTCATCGGCTGCGACTCCGTGCTGGAGCTGGACGGCCAGGCGCTCGGCAAGCCCGCCGACGCCGAGGACGCCACCGCCCGCTGGAAGTCCATGCGAGGCCGCTCCGGCATCCTCCAGACCGGCCACTGCGTGATCGACACCGCCACCGGCCGCCGCGCCTGTGCCACCGCGTCCACCACGGTCCGCTTCGGCGAGCCGACGGACGCCGAGATCTCCGCGTACGTCGCGACCGGCGAGCCCCTCCACGTCGCCGGCGCCTTCACCCTCGACGGGCGCTCGGCCCCGTTCATCGACGGCATCGACGGCGACCCCGGCAACGTCATCGGCCTGTCGCTGCCGCTGCTGCGCCGGTTCCTCGGTGAGCTGGGGACACCGATCACCGCCCTCTGGGCCTGACTTCGGCCACGACCTCGGAGAGGGCCTCGCCCAGCGTGGCGACCCCCTCCGCGATCCCGCCCGGCGGCGTCGCGGCGTAACCGAGCACGAGACCGGGGTGGCCAGGGCGCTGCCTGTGCCACGACAGCGGCTGCACCTTCACGCCGCGCGCGAGCGCCGCCCCGGCCAGCTCGGTGTCGGCGAACTCCGCCGACCCGAAGGTGATCACCAGGTGCAGCCCCGCCGCCGCACCGTGCACCACCGCCCCCGGCAGATGCTCACCGATCGCCGCGATCATCGCGTCCCGGCGCTGCCGGTGCCGTCTGCGCAGTAGCCGCAAGTGGCGTTCCATCTCGCCCGATTCCATCAGCCGGGCCAGCACAAGCTGCGGCAGCACCGCGTTGCCCAGATCCGCGAACCGCTTGGCGTCCACCAGCGCGTCCCGGTACTTCGGCGGCGCCAGCATCCATCCCACCCTCAGCGCGGGCGCGAGCAGCTTGGACACGCTTCCGGCGTAACAGACCCGCTCCGCCAGCACCGACCGCAGCGCGGGCACCGGCGGCCGGTCGTAGCGGTGCTCGGCGTCGTAGTCGTCCTCGACGATCAGGCCGCCCTCCGCCGCCCACCGCATCAACTCCCGGCGCCGTACGCCGCCGAGCACCACCCCGGTCGGGAACTGGTGCGCCGGGGTGAGCAGTACCGCTCGCGCACCGGTGGCACGCAGTTCGTCGACCCGCACCCCCTCCGCGTCGACCGCGACCGGCGGAGTCTCCAACTGCCGGTCGCGCAAGTGGTGCCGGGCCCCGAGCGACCCCGGATCCTCCACCGCCATCGCGCGAACACCGTCGTCCCGGAGGACCTGCGCCAGCAGCCCCAGCCCCTGCGCGGTGCCGGAGGTGATGAGGACCTCGCCGGCGTCCACCCTGATCCCCCGGTTGCGGGCCAGCCAGTTCGCGACCGCACGACGTAACTCCAGTGCGCCGCGTGGATCTCCGTACCCGAGGCCGGACGCCGACAGGCCTTTGAGTACGGCGCGTTCCGCGCGCAGCCACGCCGTTCGCGGGAAGGCGGCCAGGTCGGGGACACCGGGCGACAGATCGATGCGGGCCGGCGCCGCCCGTAACGCGTCGAAGACGTCGGCGCCGGGCGGCGTTACGGCGAACACCGCCCCGGCAGGGCCGCCAGAACCCGCAGCGCGGACGACGGGACCAGGAGCAGCCGCAGGCGCGACCGGTACCGCGACCGGCGCCGCCACCACCACCGTCCCGCCCCTCCCCCGCCCGGCGACATGCCCGTCCTCCGTCAGGCGCTGGTACGCCTCCGTCACCACCCCACGCGACACCCGCAGTTCGCCCGCGAGCACCCGCGTGGCCGGCAACCGGCTCCCCACCGGAAGGCTGCCGTCCGCTATCGCGTCCCTGAGTCTGCGCGCCAGCCAGTCCGACAGCCCGCCGGCCGGCGCCTCCTCCGGGTTGAGCTGAAGGAAGTCAGAACCGGACGCCGCCGGCGCCACCGGAGTTATGGACCGGTCACAGGCGTTCCCAATGGACCTGTTCACCGGGCCATTGTGGCGCGACGCTGAGGACATGACCACAGCGGCGGGCCTCTCGCGCGGCGGCCGGCTCGCGTTCCCCTGACCCCACGAAAGCAGACTTGATGTATTTCCAGCACGCAAGCGACATCTGGCACGACTTCCCCGAGCTGGTCGCCGGGGTCGTCCGCGCCGAAGGCATCACCAGGGACGCCCCCGCCGACCGTACGGTCACCAAGTACAACGCGATCGCGGAGTCCCGGCTCGCGCTCGCCACAGAAGGAGAGCTGCCCGAGATCCAGGCCTGGCGGCGCGCCTTTTCGAGGATGGGCCACCGGCCGACCCAGTACCGCTGCGCCTCCGAATCGCTCCTCCGGCGGTTCAGGAAAGAGAAGTCGCTCCCCCGGATTCATCCGCTGATCGACGTCTGCAACGCCGTCTCGCTCGCCTTCGCGATCCCGGTGGGCGTCTTCGACGTTTCGGAGATCTCCGGGGATCTGGAAGTACGCCGCGCGACCGGTGACGAGAAGTACGTGACGTTCTCCGGCGAGACGGAGAACCCCGGCACCGGTGAAGTGATCTTCGCGGACGAAGCCGGACAGGCACACTCCCGGCGCTGGACCAACCGGCAGAGCGGCGCGTCGGCCGTCCGCGACACAACGGGCAGTGTGCTGATCATCGCCGAGGCGATGCACGGTTCGGCCCCCGAGGACGTCCGGCGCCTCACCGCCGCGCTCGCCGACGAGTTGAGCGCTCTGTGGCCCGTGACCTCGAAATCCTCCGCGATCCTTACCTCCGTCGCGCCGCGATTCGCGTTCTGAGCTCCCGCGCCCGCCGTCCATCCGTCAGGCCGGGGCGGGAGTCCCGTTCTCCGGCCCGGCCGGCGGAGCGCCCGGAGCGTCCACGGGGCCCGCGACACCATCGGCATCCTGCCGCTCGTCCCGTTTCCCGTACGCGATGACCGACAGGACGATCAGACCGAACGCGGCCATCAGCACGACGAAGGCGGCCCAGCCGACCAGCCCGACGCACAGCGCCCCGAGCACCCCGTGCACCACCGCGCACGCGATCAGCAGGATCCGCCCGAGGCGGCCCGGCGCACGATCCGACAGCGCGGCGCGCAGCAGGACGACGCCGCACGTCACCAGGTAGAGACCGAAGCCGCCACCCATCACCAACGTCGACGTGGACATCACGTCGGGGTCCAGGCCGGCGAGGGACATCGACTGGCCGCTGACGACCTTGCCGAGGATCCAGTGGACGAACACGATCCCGACGGCTTCGACGAACAGCACGGCCGCGGCCGCGGCAGCTATCGGTCTGCGCGCCACGGCGCCCACCTTCTTCCGGCTGTTACCACTGGTACGAACGCGACGCCCCAAACGCTACTAACGGGTAATCCTCTGTACAAGGGGGCGGACGCCGCCGGCCCGAGGGCAAAGAATCATTCGGCCGTTCGTAGGGAGTCGACAAAGAAAGCTGCCGCCCCACTGGCCGGGCGGACAGAGACCTGCGCCACACCTGAGGGCTACTGTGCGGTGAAGGAACCCGTCGTACCGTGGTGCGACAAGGGAATTCGCGACTCGAGCGAGACTCGTATCACGCTCCGTGTGGGCAAGCTCACCATTGGGGATGGGTCGTAGGTCCGTGTCGGCAGTCCCTAAACTCAGCTTGTTTCAAGGAGGGAGCCAATCGTGCGCAAGGTGCTCATCGCCAACCGAGGCGAAATCGCTGTCCGCGTTGCTCGGGCCTGCCGGGATGCCGGGATCGCGAGCGTAGCCGTCTACGCCGATCCGGACCGGGACGCTCTGCACGTCCGCGCGGCCGACGAGGCGTTCGCTCTGGGCGGTGACACCCCGGCCGCCAGTTACCTGGACATGGCCAAGGTGCTCCAGGCCGCCAAGGATTCGGGGGCGGATGCCGTTCACCCCGGTTACGGCTTCCTTTCCGAGAACGCCGAGTTCGCCCAGGCCGTGCTCGACGCCGGGCTGACCTGGATCGGCCCGCCGCCGCAGGCCATCCGTGACCTCGGCGACAAGGTCGCGGCCCGGCACATCGCCCAGCGCGCGGGCGCCCCGCTCGTCGCCGGTACGCCGGACCCGGTCTCGGGCGCCGACGAGGTCGTCGCGTTCGCCGAGCAGAACGGCCTGCCGATCGCCATCAAGGCGGCGTTCGGCGGCGGCGGCCGCGGCCTGAAGGTCGCCCGTACGCTCGAAGAGGTCCCGGAGCTGTACGACTCCGCAGTGCGCGAGGCCGTAGCCGCCTTCGGCCGCGGCGAGTGCTTCGTCGAGCGCTACCTCGACAAGCCGCGCCACGTCGAGACCCAGTGCCTGGCCGACGCCCACGGCAACGTCGTGGTCGTCTCCACCCGTGACTGTTCGCTCCAGCGCCGCCACCAGAAGCTGGTGGAGGAGGCCCCGGCGCCGTTCCTGAGCGAGGCCCAGAACGCGGAGCTGTACCGCGCGTCCAAGGCCATCCTCAAGGAGGCCGGTTACGTCGGTGCCGGCACCGTCGAGTTCCTCGTCGGCGTCGACGGCACGATCTCCTTCCTGGAGGTCAACACCCGCCTCCAGGTCGAGCACCCGGTCTCCGAAGAGGTCACCGGCATCGACCTGGTCCGCGAGATGTTCCGCATCGCCGACGGCGAGAAGCTGGGTTACGACGACCCGGCCGTGCGCGGGCACTCCATCGAGTTCCGCATCAACGGCGAGGACCCGGGCCGCGGCTTCCTGCCCGCCCCCGGCACGGTGACCGCTTTCGCGCCGCCGTCCGGCCCCGGTGTCCGTCTGGACGCGGGCGTCGAGACCGGGGCGGTCATCGGCCCGGCGTGGGACTCCCTGCTCGCCAAGCTGATCGTCACCGGCGCCACCCGTGAGCAGGCGCTCCAGCGTGCCGCGCGTGCGCTCGCGGAGTTCAACGTCGAGGGCATGGCCACGGCCATCCCCTTCCACCGCGCGGTCGTCGCGGACCCGGCGTTCACCTCCGACCCCTTCAGGGTCCACACCCGGTGGATCGAGACGGAATTCGTCAACGAGATCCCGGCCTACACCGTGCCGGGCGCGGACACGGACGAGGACGAGTCGGGCCGCGAGACCATCGTCGTCGAGGTCGGCGGCAAGCGCCTGGAGGTCTCGCTGCCCTCCTCGCTGGGCATGACCCTGGCCCGGACCGGCCTGGCCGCAGGCGCCAAGCCCAAGCGCCGGGCCGCGAAGAAGTCCGGCCCCGCCGCCTCCGGCGACACCCTCGCCTCGCCCATGCAGGGCACGATCGTCAAGGTCGCGGTCGAGGAGGGCCAGGAGGTCAAGGAGGGCGACCTCGTCGTCGTACTCGAGGCCATGAAGATGGAGCAGCCGCTGAACGCGCACCGCTCCGGCACCGTCAAGGGCCTGGCCGCCGAGGTCGGCGCGTCCGTCACCTCCGGCGCCGTCATCTGCGAGATCAAGGACTGACGTCCGGCCGCAGGCCGACAGAGCCGTACCCGAGCTGAGGGCCCCGCCGACACCGGCGGGGCCCTCAGCTCGCAATGGCATCCTGGAGACCGGAGCAGGAGAGGGGCAGGGCCATGGCGACGAGCAGACGACAGCCGCCGGGGGCACCGGGAGCGCCGACGCCCCGGCCGCCGTCGGCGTCCGGGCCGGGGTCCGGGCCGGCGCGCGCGTCGGCGTCAGGGCCTGCGCCGGCCTCCGGGCCCGGGTCTCAGGCGCGGCAGGCTTCCGCGTCGGCGGCGGGTGTGCGGCCCATGCGGGCCGATGCCCGGCGCAACTACGAGCGCGTCCTGGCGGAGGCGCGTATCGCCTTCGCGGAGCACGGCACCGACGCCTCCCTCGAAGACGTCGCGCGCCGCGCCGGAGTGGGCATCGGCACCCTCTACCGGCACTTCCCCACCCGGCACGCCCTGATGAGCGCCGTCTTCCAGGGCGCCGTCGACGAACTCCTCGCCCACTCCCGTGAACTCGCGGACAGCGAGGCGCCCTGCTCGGCGCTCGTCACCTGGCTGCGCGACATCGTCACTCACGCGGGTGAGTACCGGGGTCTTGCCCGCGAACTCATGTCGGCCTCGCGCGACCGGAGTTCGGCCCTGGCGCGATGCAGTACGCCGATGAACGCCGCCGGTGAGCGGCTGCTCGTACGGGCCCAGGAGAGCGGCGCGGTCAGGCCCGACGTGTCGATCGGCGACCTGATGCAGCTGACGAACGCCATCGCGCTTGCCGCTGAACAGGCCCCCGACGACCCGGAACTGGCGGACCGTCTGCTGACGCTGACGCTGAAAGGCCTGCGGGCGGAGACAACGGCGACGTAACGGCGTAACCGCCTGCTTCAGCGGCGGCGCATGTCGGCGACGCGCGCCCGCTCGGCGGATCCCGGCTGTGGCTCCGCCAGCGATCCGGCGCTGCGCAGTTGCGCACCGCCCCCCGGACCGCCCGGATGCGTACGCCGCTGGCCGGGCAGGGGCATGTCGCGACGGGGCTGGCGCCCGGTCGGGACGCCGTCACCCCCGGCGCCCGCCGTTCCCGGCCCCGCGACGGCGATCTGCACTCCCTGATCGGCCAGGGCCTGCAGTTCGGTCGCCGCACGGTCGTCGTGCGGCGGCGGCTCGTCGGTGACCAGGCGCGTGATCACGTCGGTGGGCACCGTCTGGAACATGGTGTCGGTGCCGAGCTTGGTGTGGTCCGCGAGGACCACGACCTCCGCGGCGGCCTGCACCAGCGCTCTGTCGACGCTCGCCGACAGCATGTTGGAGGTGGACAGGCCGCGCTCGGCGGTCAGTCCGCTGCCGGAGAGGAAGGCTCTGGAGACCCGCAGCCCCTGGAGGGACTGCTCGGCCCCGCTGCCGACCAGTGCGTAGTTGGAACCGCGCAGTGTGCCGCCGGTCATGACGACCTCGACGCGGTTGGCGTGCGCCAACGCCTGGGCCACCAGCAGGGAGTTGGTGACGACGGTGAGCCCGGGGACCCGGGCGAGCCGTCTGGCCAGCTCCTGCGTGGTCGTCCCGGCGCCGACGACGATGGCTTCGCCCTCTTCGACGAGTCCCGCGGCGAGGTCGGCGATAGCCGTCTTCTCCGCGGTCGCGAGATGGGATTTCTGCGGAAAGCCGGACTCCCGCGTAAATCCGCCCGGCAATACCGCACCGCCGTGCCGGCGGTCGAGGAGTCCTTCTGCCTCCAGCGCCCGCACGTCCCGCCGTACGGTCACTTCGGAGGTCTGGACGACGCGGGCGAGCTCACGGAGCGATACAGCCCCGTTGGCGCGCACCATTTCGAGGATCAATTGACGACGTTCTGCAGCGAACACGAAACTGACAGTAACCCCAGCAGCCGATAGTTCTCAGCAGTTTGCGCCGAATAACAGAAGTTGTACGCAAACTTCGAGGAGCAGTGGTATAGGCGGCGTACGCCGGATGCGTAGGCCGTGTGAGCGCCCCGCTGCCTCGCCCGTTACGCCTCGGCGGACGTCTTGCGGGTGTGCAGCTGCCGTGCGACCTCGGCGATCGATCCCGACAGGGACGGGTACACCGTGAACGCGTTCGCGATCTGTTCCACGGTCAGGTTGTTGTCGACCGCGATCGAAATCGGGTGGATCAGCTCGCTCGCGTGCGGCGAGACGACGCAGCCGCCGACCACGATGCCCGTACCGGGACGGCAGAAGATCTTGACGAAGCCGTCGCGGATGCCCTGCATCTTGGCGCGCGGGTTGCGCAGCAGCGGCAGCTTCACCACGCGCGCCTCGATCTTGCCCGAGTCCACGTCGGACTGGCTGTAGCCGACCGTCGCGATCTCGGGGTCGGTGAAGACGTTCGCCGATACGGTCTTGAGGTTCAGCGGGGTCACCGCGTCGCCGAGGAAGTGGTACATCGCGATCCGGCCCTGCATGGCCGCGACGGAAGCGAGCGCGAACACCCCGGTGACGTCACCCGCCGCGTACACGCCGGGCGCGCTGGTGCGCGAAACGCGGTCGGTCAGGATGTGGCCCGAGTCCCGCAGCCGGACCCCGGCCTCCTCCAGGCCCATCTCCGCGGTGTTCGGGATGGCGCCGACGGCCATCAGGCAGTGCGTACCGCTGATGACACGCCCGTCGGACAGGGTCACTTCCACCCGGTCGCCGACCCGCTTGGCGGACTCGGCGCGCGAGCGCGCCATGACGTTCATGCCCCGGCGCCGGAAGACGTCCTCCAGGACCGCCGCGGCGTCCGGGTCCTCGCCCGGCAGCACGCGGTCGCGCGAGGAGACGAGGGTGACGCGCGAGCCGAGCGCCTGGTACGCGCCGGCGAACTCGGCGCCCGTGACACCGGAGCCGACCACGATGAGCTCCTCGGGGAGCTCGTTCAGGTCGTACACCTGCGTCCAGTTCAGGATCCGCTCGCCGTCCGGGAGCGCGTCGGGGATCTCGCGCGGGTGCCCGCCGGTCGCGATCAGTACGGCGTCGGCGGTGAGGCGCTCCTCGTTGCCGTCGCTGTACGTGACGACGACCGTGCGCGAGCCGTCGGCGCCCTGCTGGCCCTCCAGCCGGCCCCGGCCGCGCAGCACGCGCGCGCCCGCACGCGTGACGGACGCGGTGATGTCGTGGGACTGCGCGAGCGCGAGGCGCTTCACACGGCGGTTGACCTTGCCCAGGTCGACGCCGACCACGCGGGCCGCCTGTTCGATGTGCGGCGTGTCGTCGGCGACGATGATGCCCAACTCCTCGTACGAAGAGTCGAAGGTCGTCATCACCTCAGCAGTGGCGATCAGGGTCTTCGACGGTACGCAGTCGGTGAGCACCGACGCCCCGCCCAGACCGTCGCTGTCGACTACCGTCACCTCCGCGCCGAGCTGGGCGCCCACCAGGGCCGCCTCGTATCCGCCGGGTCCGCCACCGATGATCACGATCCGGGTCACGAAAAAGTCCGCCTCGCATTGTCAATCCCGGCCCGCCTGCCCGCTCGGCCGGGGATCCGGGGATCGCCCGGGGGGAATGCAGTACGTACTCCATTGTCCCGCACGCTTCAAGGTGCTTCGCCCCGGGGCCTCCATCCGGCCGCACCGCTCTGCTGCCCCCGCTGCCCCACCCCCTCCCGTACCCTCGATCACATGTCGCTCTACGCCGCGTACGCCGGCAACCTCGACGCGCGGCTGATGACGCGCCGCGCACCGCACTCACCGCTGCGCGGGACCGGCTGGCTCAACGGCTGGCGGCTGACCTTCGGCGGCGAGTCGATGGGCTGGGAGGGCGCGCTCGCCACCATCGTGGAGGCCCCGCGCTCGCAGGTCTTCGTCGCGCTCTACGACATCGCTCCGATGGACGAGGACTCCATGGACCGCTGGGAGGGTGTCGGACTCGACATCTACCGGCGGATGCGGGTGCGGGTGCACACGCTGGACGGCGAGGAGCCGACCTGGGTGTACGTCCTGAACGGGTACGAGGGCGGGCTTCCCTCCGCCCGCTACCTGGGGGAGATCGCCGACGCGGCGGAGTCGGCGGGCGCGCCGCACGACTACGTCATGGAGCTGCGCAAGCGCCCCTGCTGACGTCTCGCGGCTGCCTTTGTCCGATCCGACAAGGCAACGATCGCAACACCGTCGGCAGTGACATCTACGCGCGTAGGGGAAGACCGGTTACCCTCGTCGGCGTGAACGCATCTGTTACCCCCGCCCCCACCGACGGCTTCGCCGACCCCCACGCGACAGCCGACGCCGCCGCCGCCCGCCTGCGTGAGCTGACCGGCGCCGAGACCCACGACGTCGCCCTCGTAATGGGGTCGGGCTGGGTGCCGGCCGCCGAGGCGCTGGGCGCGCCCGAGCACGAGTTCCCGGTCACCGAGCTGCCCGGCTTCCCGCCGCCGGCCGTCGCCGGACACGCGGGCACGGTCCGCTCGTACAAGATCGGCGACAAGCGCGCGCTGGTCTTCCTCGGCCGTACGCACTACTACGAGGGCCGCGGTGTCGCCGCCGTCTCGCACGGCGTCCGTACCGCCGTCGCCGCCGGCTGCAAGACCATCGTCCTCACGAACGGCTGCGGCGGCCTGCGTCCGGGCATGCGCCCCGGCCAGCCGGTCCTGATCAGCGACCACATCAACCTGACGGCCACCTCGCCGATCATCGGGGCGAACTTCGTGGACCTGACGGACCTGTACTCGCCGCGCCTGCGCGCGCTGTGCAAGGAGGTGGACGCCACCCTGGAGGAGGGCGTGTACGTCCAGTTCCCCGGCCCGCACTACGAGACGCCCGCCGAGATCAACATGGTCCGCGTCATGGGCGGCGACCTGGTCGGCATGTCCACGGTCCTGGAGGCCATCGCCGCGCGTGAGGCGGGTGCGGAGGTGCTCGGCATCTCGCTGGTCACCAACCTGGCCGCGGGCCTGACGGGCGAACCGCTGAACCACGAGGAAGTCCTCCAGGCGGGCCGCGACTCGGCCACCCGCATGGGCGCCCTCCTGGCCCAGGTCCTCGAACGCATCTGACCCTGCCGGACCCCCGCTCCTCAAACGCCGGAGGGGCTGGATGGTGCTCAGTCACTTCCAGCCCGTCCGGCGTTCGAGGACACGCCCGCCGCAGGCGAATCGCAACGCACCCACACACGAGAGGTGGACCACATCGTGCAGCAGGAGCAGGAGCTCATCGCACGGGCGCGGGCCTGGCTGGCCGAGGACCCGGACAGCGAGACCCGTGACGAGCTCGGCAAACTCATCGACGCCGAGGCTCTGGACGAGATCGCTGCCCGGTTCGCCGGCACACTCCAGTTCGGCACGGCAGGCCTCCGCGGAGAACTCGGCGCGGGCCCCATGCGGATGAACCGCGCCGTGGTCATCCGCGCCGCCGCCGGCCTCGCCGCGTACCTCAAGGCCAAGGGCCAGACCGACGGCCTGGTCGTCATCGGTTACGACGCCCGCCACAAGAGCGCCGACTTCGCCCGCGACACCGCCGCCGTGATGACCGGCGCCGGCCTGCGCGCCGCCCTCCTGCCCCGCCCGCTGCCCACTCCCGTACTGGCCTTCGCCATAAGGCACCTGGGCGCCGTCGCCGGTGTCGAGGTGACGGCGAGCCACAACCCGCCCCGCGACAACGGCTACAAGGTCTACCTCGGCGACGGCTCGCAGATCGTGCCGCCCGCCGACGCCGAGATCGCCGCCGAGATCGCCGCCGTGGCGTCCCTGGCCGACGTACCGCGCCCGGACACCGGCTGGTTCACCCTCAACGAGGAGGTCCTGGAGGCCTACCTCGCCCGTACCGACGAGGTCCTGACTCCGGGGTCCCCCCGCACCGCCCGCGTCGTCTACACGGCCATGCACGGCGTCGGCAAGGAGGTCCTGACGGCCGCCTTCGCCCGCGCCGGCTTCCCCGAGCCCGTGCAGGTGGCCGAGCAGGCCGAGCCGGACCCGGACTTCCCCACGGTCGCCTTCCCCAACCCGGAGGAGCCGGGGGCCATGGACCTGGCCTTCGCCACCGCCCGCCGCGCACAGCCCGACCTGATCATCGCGAACGACCCGGACGCCGACCGCTGCGCCGTCGCCGTGCCCCTGCCCGGCACGGACGACTGGCGGATGCTGCGCGGCGACGAGGTGGGCGCGCTGCTCGCGGCCCACCTGGTCCACAAGGGCGCGAGCGGCACGTTCGCCGAGTCGATCGTCTCGTCTTCCCTTCTCGGCCGGATCGCGGCCGCCGCGGGTGTGCCGTACGAGGAGACCCTGACCGGCTTCAAGTGGATCGCCCGCGTCGACGGCCTGCGCTACGGCTACGAAGAGGCCCTCGGCTACTGCGTCGACCCGGAGGGCGTACGCGACAAGGACGGCATCACGGCGGCGCTTCTCGTCACCGAGCTGGCCTCCGTCCTGAAGTCCCAGGACCGCACGCTCCTGGACCTCCTCGACGACCTCGCCGTCGAGCACGGCCTGCACGCCACCGACCAGCTCTCGGTCCGCGTCCAGGACCTGACCGTGATCGCCGACGCGATGGCCCGGCTGCGCGCCCAGCCGCCCACCTCGCTCGCCGGCCTGACCGTCACCACCGCCGAGGACCTCACACGCGGCACGGACAAGCTGCCGCCCACCGACGGCCTGCGCTACTACCTCGACGGTGAGGTGAAGGCCCGCGTGATCGTCCGGCCGAGCGGCACCGAGCCCAAGCTCAAGTGCTACCTGGAGGCCGTCGTCCCGGTCGCCGGCGCGAGCGAGCTGACGACGGCCAAGGAGCGGGCCGAGGGCATCCTCGCCGCGATCAAGCGCGACCTGTCGGCGGCAGCCGGCATCTGACCCGCCGACACCGCCTCCGGGGCGGCCGGTTCCCTGCCCAGGGGCCGACCGCCCGGACGAGTGGTGTGTACGACAGTCGACGCAGCGCCCCTCCCCTCTCCGCGAGGAAAGGTGACCCGGTATCCCCCGCCGACCGGGGTGGGGCAGTGCATGGCCACGCCCGCCCCCGCCCCACCTGCAACGCCACCGGGGAGGGGACGTGCCGGAGCCCGCCCGCACCACCACCGCCGACGGCGCCGGGGCCACGCCCACCCCCGCCCCACCTGCAACGCCGCCGGGGAGGGGACGTGTCGGGGCGCTCCCCGCAGGGCGTTGAACGCAACCACCGCGAACGAACCAACACCCACCCGAACGTTCGACGCCCGAGGAGACGCCCCGGCGCGGCACCGCCCCCAACGCCCCGCAAAAGGCGACCCCCAGAAGCCGGCGCGGCACCGCCCCCAACGCCCCGCAAAAGGCGACCCCCAGAAGCCGGCGCGGCACCGCCCCCAACGCCCCCGCAAAAGACCCCCGCCGCACCAACCTCACCCAGTGGCGAACAGCACCACAAGCGCCACGGCCCCCACCCCGCACGGCGCGAGGATCTCGTACGCCCAGCGGACGACCGGCTCACCCTGCGCGGTCGGCCGCGACGCGCACCGCTCCGCCTGCTCACGCAGGTCGTCGACGGTCTGGTCGGCCGGCGCCCGGCGCGCCCGCGCGTCGGTGACGTCGGCGGTCGCGGACGTCCTGCCGTACGGGTCGTCCGACGCCTGCCTCGCCTGCTGACGGGCGACACGCTTGCGCTGGCGCAGCGACACGGGGATCGCCCACAGCTGGTACTTCCTGCCGCCCGCCAGCACCTCGCTGGAGTACCCGGCCCGTACCCCCTCGACCGACGCCCACGGCAGCGTGATCGTACGGAAGGGGTTGCGGATCCGGAGCCGGTCGTCGTTGGCGAAGACGGCGGGCCGCAGCGTGAAGGCCACCACCAGCGGTACGGCGAACAGCAGCCCCGCCACGGCTGCCCACGGCGTACGCCCCTCACCGCGCACCAGCGCGTCGCCGCCGACCCACGCGGCCAGCAGCAGCACCAGGACTCCACCGGCGAGGGCGGAGGACGACCGGAAGACCCGGTCGGCGTACGCCGCCTCGGCGGGCGGCCGGCCGGGACTGCCGGGGTTCTCGGGGCTGCCGGGACTGCCGGGGCTGCGTGTCATGCGGCCGATTCTGCCTCACGTCACACCGGCTCGGCGGGGTCCGGGGGTGTACAGGCAGCTACGCGCGTAGATATGCTCATCTGGTGACCATGCCCACCACTGCACCCGCATTCGCCGACGCGACCGCGTCCGACGGTGCGCTGCGCCGCTTCCTGCACGGGCTCCCCGGCGTAGACACCGTCGGCCTCGAAGCGCGCGCCGCGTCCCTCGGCACCCGTTCGGTCAAGACGACGTCGAAGGCGTTCGCCATCGACCTGGCCATCTCGATGATCGACCTGACCACGCTCGAAGGCGCGGACACCCCGGGCAAGGTCCGGGCGCTCTGCGCCAAGGGCGCCAACCCCGATCCGACCGACCGCACGACGCCGCGCGTCGCCGCGATCTGCGTCTACCCGGACATGGCGCAGACCGCGAAGGAGGCCCTGGCCGGCACCGGCATCAAGGTCGCCTCGGTCGCCACCGCCTTCCCGGCAGGCCGCGCCGCGCTCCCGGTGAAGCTCGCGGACGTACGCGACGCGGTCGAGGCCGGAGCCGACGAGATCGACATGGTGATCGACCGGGGAGCCTTCCTCTCCGGTCACTACCTGAAGGTCTACGAGGAGATCGTGGCCGTGAAGGCCGAGTGCGGCGACAAGGCCCGCCTGAAGGTCATCTTCGAGACCGGCGAGCTGTCGACGTACGACAACATCCGCCGCGCGTCGTGGCTCGGGATGCTGGCGGGCGCCGACTTCATCAAGACCTCCACCGGCAAGGTAGGGGTGAACGCCACGCCGCCGAACACCCTGCTGATGCTTGAGGCCGTACGCGACTTCAAGGCGCAGACTGGAATCCAGATCGGCGTGAAGCCGGCCGGCGGCATCCGCACCACCAAGGACGCGATCAAGTTCCTGGTGCTGGTCAACGAGACGGTCGGCGAGGACTGGCTCACCAACGAATGGTTCCGCTTCGGCGCGTCCTCGCTGCTGAACGACCTGCTGATGCAGCGGCAGAAGCTGAGCACCGGCCGTTACTCCGGTCCCGACTACGTGACGGTGGACTGATCACCATGGCATCCGCATCCGCACCCGCACCCGCACCCGCACCCGCACCCGCATTCGAGTACGCCCCTGCTCCCGAGTCCCGCTCGGTAGTCGACATCGCTCCCTCCTACGGCCTGTTCATCGACGGCGAGTTCACCGACGCGGCCGACGGCAAGGTCTTCAAGACCATCTCGCCGTCCACCGAGGAGGTTCTCTCCGAGGTCGCCCGCGCGGGCGCCGAGGACGTGGACCGCGCCGTGAAGGCGGCCCGCAGGGCGTTCGAGAAGTGGTCGGCGCTGCCCGGCTCCGAGCGCGCCAAGTACCTCTTCCGTATCGCGCGGATCATCCAGGAGCGCTCGCGTGAGCTGGCCGTCCTGGAGACCCTCGACAACGGCAAGCCGATCAAGGAGACCCGAGACGCGGACCTCCCCCTGGTCGCCGCGCACTTCTTCTACTACGCGGGCTGGGCCGACAAGCTCGACCACGCGGGGTACGGCGCCAACCCGCGCCCGCTCGGTGTCGCGGGCCAGGTCATCCCCTGGAACTTCCCCCTCCTGATGCTCGCGTGGAAGATCGCCCCGGCGCTCGCCACCGGCAACACGGTCGTCCTGAAGCCCGCCGAGACGACCCCCCTCTCCGCCCTGTTCTTCGCGGACATCTGCCGCCAGGCGGGCCTGCCCAAGGGCGTCGTCAACATCATTCCCGGTTACGGGGAGGCGGGCGCCGCACTCGTCGAGCACCCGGACGTGAACAAGGTCGCCTTCACCGGCTCCACGGCCGTTGGCAAGGCGATCGCCCGCCAGGTGGCGGGCACGCACAAGAAGGTCACCCTCGAACTCGGCGGCAAGGGCGCGAACATCGTCTTCGACGACGCCCCCATCGACCAGGCCGTAGAGGGCATCGTCACCGGCATCTTCTTCAACCAGGGCCAGGTCTGCTGCGCGGGCTCGCGCCTCCTGGTCCAGGAGTCGATCCAGGACGAGCTGCTCGAATCCCTCAAGCGCCGGCTCTCCACGCTGCGCCTGGGCGACCCGCTGGACAAGAACACCGACATCGGCGCGATCAACTCCGCCGAGCAGCTCGCCCGTATCACCGCACTCGCCGACACCGGCGAGGCGGAGGGCGCCGAGCGCTGGTCGGCGCCCTGCGACCTGCCCTCCTCCGGCTACTGGTTCGCGCCGACGCTCTTCACGGGCGTCACGCAGGCGCACACCGTCGCACGCGACGAGATCTTCGGCCCGGTCCTCTCCGTGCTCTCCTTCCGCACCCCCGACGAGGCGGTCGCCAAGGCGAACAACACGCAGTACGGCCTGTCCGCCGGCATCTGGACGGAGAAGGGCTCGCGGATCCTCGCGGTCGCGAACAAGCTTCGCGCGGGCGTGATCTGGGCCAACACGTTCAACAAGTTCGACCCGACCTCGCCCTTCGGCGGTTACAAGGAGTCGGGCTACGGCCGCGAAGGCGGCCGTCACGGCCTGGAGGCGTACCTCGATGTCTGACCGCTTGACTGTCCTCAAGACCTACAAGCTGTACGTCGGGGGCAAGTTCCCCCGCTCCGAGAGCGGCCGGGTGTACGAAGTGACGGACTCGAAGGACAAGTGGCTGGCCAACGCCCCCCTGTCGTCCCGCAAGGACGCCCGTGACGCGGTCGTCGCCGCCCGCAAGGCGTTCGGCGCGTGGTCGGGTGCGACGGCGTACAACCGGGGCCAGGTCCTCTACCGCGTCGCCGAGATGCTGGAGGGCCGCAAGAGCCAGTTCGTGCACGAGGTGACGCACGCGGAGGGTCTGTCGAAGTCGAAGGCGGCCGACGTCGTGGAGGCCGCCATCGACCGCTGGGTCTGGTACGCGGGCTGGACCGACAAGATCGCCCAGATCGTGGGCGGCGCGAACCCGGTGGCGGGCCCGTTCTTCAACCTGTCCACCCCCGAGCCCACGGGCGTCGTCACCGTCGTGGCGCCCCAGGAGTCGTCCTTCCTGGGCCTCGTCTCGGTGATCGCCCCCGTGATCGCGACGGGCAACACGGCCGTGGTCATCGCTTCCGAGAAGTCCCCGCTGCCGGCGCTCTCCCTCGGCGAGGTCCTGGCCACGTCCGACCTGCCGGGCGGTGTGGTCAACATCCTGACCGGGCGTACGCGCGAGATCGCGGTGCCGCTCGCCTCGCACCAGGACGTCAACGCGATCGACCTGACGGGCGCGGACGCCGACCTGGCGCGCGATCTGGAGATCGCCGCCGCGGACAACCTCAAGCGGGTTCTGCGTCCACAGCCTGTGGACGGGACCGCGGCGGACTGGTCGGCCGACCCCGGCACGCACCGCCTGACGGCCTTCCTCGAAATGAAGACGGTGTGGCACCCGACGGGCACGCTGGGCGCGTCGGGCTCCGCCTACTGACCCCATGCGGACGGGCCCGTATCGCCGAGCGGCGGTACGGGCCCGTCCGTGTCCCCGGCAGCCGGATCAGCCCGGCAGCACACCGGTCGCCGGACCCGCCAGCGGCAGCTCCCGCAGCGTGTCGGCCTGCGTGAGCGGGGCGGTGGCCGCCCTCGTGCTGACCGGCTGGAAGTCGGCGACCTGCGTGCCCAGTCCGTTGTCCAGCGGGTCCACGCCCGTCCCGGCGAGCGGGTTCAGGGGGGCGTCCTTGACCGGGCCGACACCGCTGACGGCCGCGGCCCTCAGCCCGCCGGCCAGGGCCTCCATCGTTTTCTCCGCATGGAGATGCGGCAGAGGTGCGTCGATCCCGGTCTCCTCCGGCGCCGGCGCGGCCTGCGCCGCACCGCCGCCCGCGGCAAGGGCCGCACCGGCCGCGGTGACGGCCAGACCTGCGCGCAGCAGAGCGGTCCGCTGGGACTTGGGGCGTGCGTGACGTGCCATGGGATTCCTGCCTGAGTGGGTAATCAAGTGCCCACGCAGAGTAGGTGAGGTGTGACGCTCGATACCAACGTCTCCCCGGTGGGGTCCCCCGGCCGGCTCAATGCCGCAGAATGGTTGCCCGTGAGTTCATCCCCCGTACCCACGCACGTCGTCCTGCTGACCGGTCCCTCCGGCTCCGGAAAGTCGTCGCTGGCCGCCCGTTCGGGCCTGCCCGTGCTGCGCCTCGACGACTTCTACAAAGAGGGTGACGATCCCACGCTCCCGCGGGTGGAGGGGAGCACGGACATCGACTGGGACTCCCCGCTGTCCTGGGACGCGGACGCCGCCGTGGCGGCCATCGGGGAGCTGTGCCGTACGGGGCGTACGAACGTTCCGGTGTACTCCATCGCCACCAGCTCCATCGTGGGCAGGGAGGCGCTGGACATCGAGCGCACGCCGTTGTTCGTGGCGGAGGGGATCTTCGCGGCGGACGTGGTGGCGCGCTGCCAGGAGCTGGGCGTACTCGCTGACGCGCTCTGTCTGCGCGGGCGTCCGGCGACGACCTTCCGGCGGCGGCTGCTGCGGGATCTCCGGGAGGGACGCAAGTCGGTGCCGTTCCTGCTGCGCAGGGGGTGGCGGCTGATGCGGGCCGAGCGGGCGATCGTGGGGCGCCAGACGGCGCTCGGGGCGTACCCCTGCGCGAAGGCGGAGGCACTGGGCCGCCTCGCGGCCGCCGCGGCGGGCCGCCACCGCACCCCGGCAGTGCGCTAAGGCCTGCCCGCCGAAGGCCGGCAGAGGCCGCCGGGCTGGCCCTGCGGCGCTACCCCGCCCGCACCCCCGCAGCACAGCGCGGCGGGGTCGTACAGGCTCCCCCGCCTGTACGGCCCCGCCGCGCTTCCCCCGTGCTCCGCCGTCTCCCCCGAGACGGCGGCCCCCGTATCCCCCGTTACCTTCAGGCCACCAGCTCGCCGAAGGACTCTTCCTCGTCACGGCCGAAGCTGAGGACCTCGTCCTCGCGCAGCCGGCGCAGGGAGCGCCAGATGCTGCTCTTGACCGTGCCGACACTGATGTCGAGGATGTCCGCGATCTCCGGGTCGGTGCGGCCCTCGTAGTACCGCAGGACCAGCATCGTGCGCTGGAGTTCGGGCAGCCGGGCGAGCGCCTGCCAGAGCACGGCGCGCAGTTCGGTGCCGCGCATCGCGTCCGTGTCGTTCGCCGTCTCCGGCAGTTCCTCGGTCGGGTATTCGTTGAGCTTGCGCCTGCGCCAGGCGCTGATGTGCAGGTTCGTCATGGTGCGGCGCAGATAGCCGCCGACCGCCGCCTTGTCGCTGATCCTGTCCCAGGCGCGGTACGTCGAGAAGAGGGCGCTCTGCAGCAGGTCCTCGGCCTCGTACCGGTCCCCGGTCAGGTGGTAGGCGGTCGCGTACAGGGAGGCGCGGCGCTCCTGGACGTAGGCGGTGAACTCCGCCTCCGACACCGAAGTGCCTTCCCCCGTGGCCTCCCGGTACGCCGCTCCCCCGTATCCCCCGTTGCCCCCGTACCCCCCGTTGCCCCCCACAGAACTGTCCGGCACCGCGGCCACGTGCAGAGACTGCGTGCGCTGGCGACCGATGCCGCGAGCGCACCCCCGCCCGCCGCCCACGGCACCGGACTTCTCGGTGCTCCTCGTGACGTCGTGGAGACGCGTGACAACTGCGCTGGAGGTGGTGCTGTGCAGTGCGTTCATCTCGCGCCCCCCGTCAATGGAGTCCGTTGCTGTCCGTGTGCCAATGAGCTTGCCGGGCCAGTTTCATGGCGGTGTCCGCCGACTGTCACAGGCCTGTCACAGGGACGGGAGCGCGATGCGAGTGGCCCAACTGTCGAAGTCGCCCTTCCCCATGGGCCAGAATGACCTCTGTGCCTTTCCTGTTGCTGATCGAGGACGACGACGCCATCCGCACGGCCCTCGAACTCTCGCTGTCACGCCAGGGCCACCGAGTGGCCACCGCGGCGACGGGAGAGGACGGCCTGAAACTGCTGCGCGAGCAGCGGCCGGATCTGATCGTGCTGGACGTGATGCTGCCCGGTATCGACGGGTTCGAGGTGTGCCGTCGCATCAGGCGCACCGACCAGTTGCCGATCATCCTGCTGACCGCGCGCAGCGACGACATCGATGTGGTGGTCGGCCTGGAGTCGGGCGCCGACGACTACGTTGTCAAGCCGGTGCAGGGGCGGGTCCTCGACGCCCGTATCCGCGCGGTACTGCGGCGGGGCGAGCGGGAGGCCAATGACGCCGCCGTCTTCGGCAACGTGACGATCGACCGGTCGGCGATGACGGTCACCAAGAACGGCGAGGATCTTCAGCTCACGCCGACCGAACTGCGGCTGCTCCTGGAGCTGAGCCGCCGCCCCGGACAGGCGTTGTCCCGGCAGCAGTTGCTGCGGCTGGTGTGGGAGCACGACTACCTTGGTGACTCGCGGCTGGTCGACGCGTGCGTTCAGCGGCTGCGGGCCAAGGTCGAGGACGTACCGTCGTCGCCGACCCTCATCCGTACGGTCCGTGGCGTCGGCTACCGGCTGGACTCGCCTTCGTGAGCGCTGCCCCGGCGAAATCCCCGCAGGCGGGGCCGCGCTGGACCAGTCTGCGGCTGCGGCTCGTCGTCGTGTTCGCCCTGGTGGCGCTGACGGCTGCCGTCTCGGCGTCGGGCATCGCGTACTGGCTCAACCGCGAGGCCGTACTGACCCGTACCCAGGACGCGGCGCTGAGCAGCTTCCGCCAGGAGATGCAGAACCGCGCGGCCACGCTGCCGCTGCGGCCCACGCAGGCCGAACTCCAGGCGGCCGCGACGCAGATGGCGGCGGGGGGCAGCCCCGGCTACAGCGTGCTGCTGGTGGACGAGCGGGAGCCGGGCAAGCCGATCGCGGTCACCTCGGACAGCGATGTCCTGACGCTGAAGGACGTACCGCAGGAGCTTCAGGACGCGGTGAACCGGCGGCAGAAGGTCACGGAGGCCAATGAGTTTCCGTACCACCTGTACTGGGTGCGCGTCAGCCCGAAGGGGAAGCCGTCCCTGGTGGCGGGCACGAAGGTGATCGGCGGCGGGCCCACCGGTTACATGGTCACGTCCCTGGAGCAGGAGCGCGACGACCTCAACTCGCTGGCCTGGTCCCTCGCGATCGCCACCGCGCTCGCCCTGCTGGGCTCCGCGCTGCTCGCGCAGGCGGCCGCGACGACCGTGCTCAAGCCCGTGCAGCGGCTCGGGGACGCGGCGCGGCGCCTGGGTGAGGGCAAGCTCGACACGCGGTTGCGGGTGTCGGGGACGGACGAACTGGCCGATCTGTCGCGGACGTTCAACAAGGCCGCCGAGTCGCTGGAGAAGAAGGTCGCGGACATGAGCGCGCGGGAGGAGTCGAGCCGCCGCTTCGTCGCCGACATGTCGCACGAACTGCGTACGCCGCTGACCGCGATCACGGCGGTGGCGGAGGTCCTGGAGGACGAGGCGGACAGCCTCGACCCGATGATCGCGCCCGCCGTGCACCTGGTGGTGAGCGAGACGAGGCGGCTGAACGACCTGGTGGAGAACCTCATGGAGGTGACCCGCTTCGACGCGGGTACAGCCCGGCTCGTCCTCGACGACGTCGACGTGGCCGACCAGGTGACCGCCTGCATCGACGCGCGGGCGTGGCTGGACGCGGTGGATCTCGACGCCGAGCGCGGCATCATGGCGCGCCTCGACCCGCGCCGGCTGGACGTGATCCTGGCGAACCTGATCGGGAACGCGCTCAAGCACGGGGGCTCCCCGGTGCGGGTGTCGGTGCGGCCCGTCGGCCACGAGCTGCTGATCGAGGTACGGGACCACGGGCCCGGCATCCCCGAGGACGTACTGCCGCACGTCTTCGACCGCTTCTACAAGGCGAGCGCGTCACGGCCGCGCTCCGAGGGCAGCGGGCTCGGCCTGTCCATCGCCATGGAGAACGCGCACATCCACGGCGGGGACATCACCGCGTCGAACTCGCCGGAGGGCGGCGCCGTCTTCGTACTGCGACTGCCGCTCGACGTGTCACGGACAGCGGACGGGGACGGAGACGGGGACGACGGAGGGGACGGCGGCGTGCGGGACGGACAGGAGGGCGACAGCCAGTGAAGCGCGGACTGACCCGTCTCACGGCCCTCGCCGCGCTCGGCGCCGCGCTCGCCGGGTGCGGGATCCGGACCACTTCGGTGCCGGTCGACGCGGGCGCCGCGCCGTCCCGCGTGCCGTGCGAGCTGTCGGAACAGGAGCCCGCCGGCGAGGGGGCCTCCGGCGTACCGCTCCAGGTGTATCTGGTCTGCGGGGCGCAACTCGTCCCGGTGGACCGGGCGGTGCGGATACCCGAGGAGAAGCTGTCCGACCGGGTGCGGGTCGCGCAGACACTCCTCGACGAGCTCAAGAAGGAACCCTCGGACGAGGAGAAGCAGGCGGGTTTCACCACGGATGTACGGGAGACACTGGCCGTTTCCAGGGGTCGCAAGGGTGACCCCCGCGACGCGTTGCGGCTGAGCAGCGAGCCGGAGGACCTGCCCACCCACGCGCTGGCGCAGATCATCTGTACGTACGCGGACAGCGCGGCGGCCGGACCGGACCGGTCGGTGGTGCTGGGCGGCCCCTCCGACGACCCGGTGCGCGGTTACCAGTGCACGGCGGCGCTCAAGGCCAGGCCCGAATCGGTGCTGCCGACACTGGGTGAGATCCGACCTTCGCGCTGATCCGCCGGAACCGTCCGGCCGGTGTGCGTGCCTGGCTCGTCACACTGCCGCCCAGGCGGAACCGATCCCACCGGCGTCCGCGTCTTGGGGGGCGTGCGACATGGCTCGGACGGCAGTGCCGTCATCATCCGCCTCCGCGCGGCGGGAGGCTTACTCCTCGTCGCGCATCTGCTGCTCGTGGCGTTACTGACGCTGCGCCCCCTGGACGTCCCCTGGGTGACCGCACCGAACTTCCAGCCGCTGGCCGGCATCGAGGCGGATCTGGCGCTCGGTCCCGCCCGGGCGGCGCGACGTATCTGCGAGGGGCTTCTGCTGCTGGCGCCGCTGGGCGTGCTGCTGCCGATGGCGGGGGGCCGGCTGTATGTGTCGCCGGTGGCCTCGCTGGCCCGTACGGCGCTGGCGGGGACGCTCTTCTCGCTCGGTATCGAGCTGCTCCAGACCGGGGTGCCCGGCCGGGTCGTCGATGTGGACTCGCTGCTGCTGAACACGGCCGGGGTGGCGCTGGCGCACCTGGCGGTCGTACCGATGGGGCGGGCGCGACTGCGCCGCCTGCGGCGGCGGGCACCGGGGAAGGGCCGGGTCCTGCGCCGGGACGAGGTTTCTCAGGGGCCTACCCGGACGATTCCCAGGGTCGGGATCGCCCCGTAGAGGGACGCTTTGAACCGTTCTCGGCGAGCAGTATGGATGTATCGGGAGGCACACCGGAAGTGACCCCCGGACCAGCTCGCGAGGAGCCCGCCATGACCGCCCTTGTCCGCCCCCGTAACGGCCGAGTGATCGGCGGAGTGTGCGCTGCGCTGGCACGGCGCTTCGGCACCTCGGCGACCACGATGCGAGTGATCTTCGTGGCCTCGTGCCTGCTGCCCGGGCCGCAGTTCCTGCTGTACCTGGCGCTGTGGGTATTCCTGCCGGGCGAGAAGACGACGAAGACCGCCTGGTAAGACCGCCTGGTAAGGGCGGCGTACGAACGCGTACGACAGACACACGAAGGGCGCGCACCGGATTCGGTTCCGGTGCGCGCCCCTTCCGCGTGCGGTGCGTCGCTGCGCCGAGCGGGTACGTCGCTGTGCCGAGCGGGTGCGTCAGCCGCCGAGGCCCGGCAGAGCGGTGCCGGCCGGCAGGCCGCCGAGCAGGCCCTTGACCGGGTCGGCGCTGCCGGGCCCGCCCTTCGCCTCGGCCGCCCGGGCCTTGGCCAGGGACTCGGCGGCGGTCGCCGGCAGCGTGGTGGCGGATCCCGTGAGCGCGCTCATCCCGCCGGTCAGAGCCTCGGGGGCGCCGCCGGGGAGCTTGCCGGCGACGTCCTGCGCGGGCAGCGTCGTGGTGGCGGAGCTGACCGCGCCCGTGAGGTCGGGCACGGCCGGGGCGACCGGCGCGGCGGAGGCGCTGCCGGCGGCGGCAGCGGCGAAGGCAGCACCGAGGGCGGCGGCACCGAGGGTCTTGGCAGCAGACTGCTTCATGGAGAAAACGTCCTCGCAAACGGGGAATGGGGGAGCGGCTCTGCAAGCTAGCCACGCCCCGTCTCCGCCGCAAACACGTGAAGGCGGCCGGGAATTGACGTTCCCGGCCGCCTCGGGTGCGGCGTACTCAGCCTCAGACGGAGGAAGAACCGCTGGTGGTGACGGTCTGCCGGAACAGCCATTCGGATTTCAGCTCGGCGTATCCGGGCTTGATCACGTCATTGATCATGGCAAGGCGTTCGTCGAAAGGAATGAATGCTGATTTCATCGCATTGACTGTGAACCACTGCATGTCGTCGAGCGTGTAACCGAAAGCCTCGACCAGGTGCTCGAACTCGCGGCTCATGCTGGTGCCGCTCATCAGCCGATTGTCGGTGTTGACCGTGGTCCGGAAGTGCAGTGTGCGCAGCAGCCCGATGGGGTGTGCGGCGTACGAGTCGGCCGCGCCCGTCTGGAGGTTGGACGTCGGGCACATCTCCAGCGGGATGCGCTTGTCACGCACGTACGCGGCGAGGCGGCCCAGCTTGACGGTGCCGTCGGCCGCGACCTCGATGTCGTCGATGATGCGTACGCCGTGACCGAGCCGGTCGGCGCCGCACCACTGGAGTGCCTGCCAGATGGAGGGGAGCCCGAAGGCCTCACCGGCATGGATCGTGAAGTGGTTGTTCTCGCGCTTGAGGTACTCGAAGGCGTCGAGGTGGCGGGTGGGTGGGAAGCCCGCCTCGGCGCCGGCGATGTCGAAGCCGACGACGCCGTTGTCGCGGTAGCGGTTGGCGAGCTCGGCGATCTCCAGGGCGCGGGCGGCGTGCCGCATCGCGGTCAGCAGCGCGCCGACCCTGATCCGGTGGCCGTTCGCCTTCGCGCGGCGCTCGCCCTCGCGGAATCCGTCGGTGACGGCCTCGACGACCTCTTCGAGGGTCAGCCCCTGCTCCAGGTGCTGCTCGGGGGCGTACCGGATCTCGGCGTAGACGACACCGTCCTCGGCGAGGTCCTCGGCGCATTCGGCGGCGACGCGGAACAGCGCGTCACGCGTCTGCATGACGGCGCAGGTGTGCGCGAAGGTCTCCAGGTAACGCTCCAGCGAACCGGAGTCGGCGGCCTCGCGGAACCAGATGCCGAGCTTGTCGGCGTCGGTCTCGGGGAGGGCGTCGTAACCCGCCTCGCGGGCGAGGTCGATGATCGTGCCGGGCCGCAGACCACCGTCGAGGTGGTCGTGGAGCAGCACCTTCGGGGCGCGGCGGATCTGGTCCGCGCTGGGCGTGGTGGTGGTCTCGCTCGTCATCTGCGCACTCTACTGCCTACGCGCGTAGATCGCCTCTGTCGATACGCAACAGTGACCGTGCGGACGGGTGGAGTACACCTGCGCTTCTGAGACTGTTCTGTCATGGCACAGGAAGCAATCCCGGTTTCCGGGGCCCGGTTGGGCCGGGCGGTCGGAGCGGGCGGAGCGGGCGGGGGCGGTGACCGCACGGTTCACGGTGTGGTCCTGCTGCTTCCCGCCGGCGAACCGCTGTCGGCGCGCGGTCCGTCCCCG
The DNA here is from genome assembly GCF_000429085.1 of Streptomyces flavidovirens DSM 40150. Classification (GTDB taxonomy): domain Bacteria; phylum Actinomycetota; class Actinomycetes; order Streptomycetales; family Streptomycetaceae; genus Streptomyces; species Streptomyces flavidovirens. The sequence continues at coordinate 44,030 of NZ_AUBE01000006.1, forward strand.
CTGGCGTACGCCGGTGTGCGGCCGCTGGCACGGAGTCTGGCCGCGGCGGGGCGGGACGAGGGGCTCGTCGCGCACGTCGTGCGCTACCGCGGCCGTGGCTGGAACGGTACGGACGCGCGGCTCGCGGCGGACGCGAAGTGGGCGGCGGACGAGGTCGTACGGCGCTACGGCGACGTACCGGTGTGCCTGGCGGGGATCGACATGGGCGGCCGGGCGGCGCTGCACGCGGCGGACCATCCGGCCGTCAACTCCGTGCTGGCGCTCGCGCCGTGGCTGCCGGACGACGATGTCGCGGCGGCGGCGGAGCCGGTGAAGCAGCTGGCCGGGCGGCATGTGCTGATCGTGCACGGCACGAATGACGAACGTACCGATCCGGAGCTGTCGTACCGGCTGGCGGAGCGGGCGAAGAAGGTCAACCGCGACACGTGCCGCTTCGAGGTCCACTCCGACGGCCACTCGCTGCGCCAGCACCGGCCGGAGGTGCTGGCGCTTGCGGCCGATTTCGTACTGGGCGCGCTGCTGGGCCAGGGGTACGCCCGCCCGGTGGCCGACGCGTTGGCGGCGCCGCCACCACTGGGCCTACGCATGCCCCTGGCCTCCGGCTTCGGCCACGCACTACGCCGGTAACGCCCCTGGCCCCTGGCCCCACCGTCGCGGTCTCCCCCCACCCCGCCCCTTCCCGCAGCGACACGCCGCGGCTCCGCGCGTGAGGGGCTCCCCGCGTGAAGGGCTCCGCCCCAGCCCCCGGACGCCCTACGGGCGTGCCCTCAAACGCCGGGCAGGCTGGATTCGCCGGGGCAAGCTGGATATACCGCGCGGCAGACACATCCCCGCTCAGCGGCACCCTCCAGCCCCTCCGGCGCTTGAGGAGCGGGGCTTGGGGCGGAGCCCCAGCACACCCCGGCTCACCACGCAGCCCGTCCGACACTTGAGAACCGAGGCCTGGAGCGGAGCCCCAGCACACCCCGGCCACCTCCAGCCCGTCCGGCGCTTGAGGACCGGGGTCTGGGGCAGCGCCCCAGTTCGGGAAGGGGCGGGGTGGGGAAAGGCTCCGCGCGGCGGGTTGGCCGGTCAGGCTTCCGGTGGGGAGACTTCGGCGACCCAGCCGTACGGGAGTTCCGCGCCGTCCAGGGTGATCGCTTCCACCGCGCGCGTGCGGGGGTCGATGTCGGCCGCCACGCCGTCACCCTCGTAGCGGGGGTATCCAGACGCCCCCGTACCGCCGGTCGCTTCCACGACCGCCGTCCGCAGTGTGGACCCGTGGTCGGGATGGCCGGCCGCATCGGCCGCACGGGGCTTGATCTCCACCGTGTAGCGGTCGGGCTGCGGACGCGGCTGCGGAGTGGTCGGCGTAGGCATGCCTTCGACGCTAGCGCCGCCACCGCCGTCCGCGCCGTACGACGCGCGCCCGGCGCACCCCTCTGTCAGGGTCGGTGGCATGATCCGTCTGGTCCGCGCCGGCGCCGCGCACTGGTCGAACACGGTGCCCGTGCTGGCCGTCGTGCTCATGGTCTTCGCCTGGGGGCGCGACCTGCCCGGGCCCGTCGTCGCGCTGCTGGCCGGCTTCCTGGCCGGCGCGGTGCTCGCCGCCGTACATCACGCCGAGGTGGTCGCTCACCGGGTGGGCGAACCGTTCGGCTCGCTCGTCCTCGCCGTGGCCGTCACGATCATCGAGGTCGCCCTGATCGTCACGCTCATGGCCGGCGCCGGCGACAAGAACAGTTCGCTGGCCAGGGACACCGTCTTCGCCGCCGTGATGATCACCTGCAACGGCATCGTCGGACTCTCCCTCCTCGTCGGCTCGCTGAAGCGGAAGGTGGCGGTGTTCAACGCCGAGGGCACCGGCGCCGCGTTCGCCACCGTCGCGACGCTGGCGGGGCTGAGCCTGGCCCTGCCGACGTTCACCACCAGCGCTCCGGGGCCGAGGTTCAGCCCCGCGCAGCTCGTCTTCGCGGCGTTCGCGGCCCTGGTGCTCTACGGGCTGTTCGTGATGACGCAGACCTGGCGGCACCGGGACTACTTCCTGCCCATGACCACGCAGGGCAAGGTGATCGACGTGGAGCAGCATGCCGACCCGCCGTCGCAGCGGGTCGCGCTCTTCAGTCTCGGCCTGCTCGCCGTCTCACTGGTCGCCGTGGTGGGGCTGGCGAAGGGCGTGTCCCCGACGATCGAGTCCGGGGTTGAGGCGGCCGGGCTGCCCGCCTCGGTGGTGGGTGTCGTGATCGCGCTGCTCGTGCTGCTGCCCGAGTCGATCGCCGCCGTACGGGCCGCCGGGCGCGACCGGGTGCAGACCAGCCTGAACCTGGCGCTCGGGTCGGCCATGGCGAGCATCGGACTGACCATTCCGGCGGTCGCCGTGGCGTCCGTCTGGCTGGAGGGGCCGCTGCTGCTGGGCCTCGGCGCCTCGCACATGGTGCTGCTCGCGCTCACGGTGGCCGTCGGCACACTGACCATCGTGCCGGGGCGCGCGACGCCGCTCCAGGGGGGCGTACATCTGTCGCTGCTCGCGGCCTACATGGTGCTCGCCGTCAGTCCGTAATGTCAGTTACTCACTGACGTCAGTCACTCACTAAGGTCAGTTACTCACTCCGGCAGGAGATGGCCCCGGCGCGACAGCAGGAAGCGCTTGAAGGCCGCCACCGGGGGCGTGTCCGGGTGGCCGTCCAGCCAGGCGACGCCGATCTCGCGTACGGCGCGAGGGGCTGTCACCGTCAGCTCCCTGACGCCAGGCCGGGCCACCGCCGGCGGTGGCAGCAGGGCGACGCCGAGCCCGGCTGCCACCAGGCCGCGCAGCGTCTCCGCCTCCTCGCCCTCGAACGCGACGCGCGGCTTGAAGCCCGCCTCGGCGCACAGGTCGTCGGTGATACGCCGCAGCCCGTAGCCGGGTTCGAGGGTGACGAACGCCTCGTCGGCCGCCTCCGCGAGGCGCACCCGCTTGCGGGTGGCCAGGCGGTGGTCGTCGGGGACGACCAGGCGCAGCCGCTGCTCGTCGAGGCGGCGGGCGACCAGGTCGGGGGCGTCCGGGACGGGGGAGGTCAGGCACAGGTCGAGGTCGCCGGCGCGCAGCCGCTCGATCATGGCCTCGCCGTAGTTCTGGACGAGCTGGAAGCGGACCCGTGGGTGATCGGCGCGGAACGCGCGGATCAAGCCGGGCACGGTTTCCGAGCCCATGGTGTGCAGGAAGCCGAAGGCGACCTTGCCGGTCGCGGGGTCGGCGTCGGCCCGTACCGAGTCCGCCGCCCGCTCGACCTCGGACAGCGCGCGCTCGACGGTGGTGAGGAAGGTGCGGCCCGCGGGGGTGAGGGAGACCGTGCGGCCCTTGCGGGCGAAGAGGGCGACGCCCAGGTCCTCCTCCAGCCTGACCATGGCGCGCGAAAGCGTCGACTGCGGGACGGCCAACTCGTGGGCGGCGCGGGTGACGTGCTCGTGGCGGGCGACCGCCGCGAAGTGGGCGAGGCGCGGCGCGAGTACCTGCTGAATGTCTTCTTCGTAACTACTGGGTGACAGCCGGGGCCGTGAGCTCGGGTTATGCAGCATGGGATTGATTATCGCGCGTTTGTGCATTGGACGCATGAAGCTGCCGTGTCTACGTTCGATGCATGCCTTCTGCCAGTACCAAGGCGTCCACCACCCACGTGGGCGCCGACGCCGTTGTTGTCGAAACCGACTCCCGTCTCGCCCCCTCCTCCCCCGGCTACCGCCGCATGAGCTTCGCGCTCTTCGCCGCCGGGGTGGCGACCTTCGCCCTCCTCTACTCCACCCAGGCGCTGCTGCCGCTGATCTCCGCCGACTTCGGCGCGAGCGCGAGCGCCGCCAGCTGGACCGTCTCGGCCGCCACGGGTGCGCTGGCCCTGTTCGTCCTGCCGATGAGCGCCCTCTCGGAGCGCTTCGGGCGCAGCCGCCTGATGACGCTCTCGCTGGCGGTCGCCGTCGCGGTCGGCCTGCTGATTCCTTTCGCGCCCTCGCTGGAGTGGCTGGTGGCGCTGCGCGCCGTGCAGGGCGCCGCGCTGGCCGGTGTGCCCGCTTCCGCGATGGCGTATCTCGCGGAGGAGGTCCGGCCGAAGGCGCTGATCGCGGCGATCGGGCTGTTCGTTGCGGGCAACTCCATCGGCGGCATGAGCGGCCGCATCGTCACCGGCTGGGCCGCCCAGGTGTGGGACTGGCGCGCGGCGCTCGCCGCCGTCGGCCTGATGGCCGTGGTGTGCGTGGTGGTCTACCGGCTGCTGCTGCCGAAGGCCCGTCACTTCACGCCCGGTTCGCTGAACCCGAAGGCGCTGGCGAAGACCGTCCACGGTCACCTCGCCGATCCTCTGCTGCTGCGTCTGTACGCCATCGGCGCGCTCTTCATGACGGTCTTCGGCGCGGTCTACACGGTGATCGGCTACCGGCTGGTCGAGGCCCCCTTCAGCCTCCCGCAGGGCGTCATCGGATCTGTCTTCCTGGTGTACCTCGTCGGTACCGTCTCCTCCGCGGCGGCCGGAAAGCTGGTGGCCCGCCTGGGCCGCCGGGGCGCGCTGTATCTGGCGGTCTCGACGACGGCGGCCGGTCTGCTGCTCTCGGTGGCCGATTCGCTGGCCGCCGTCCTGGCGGGCCTGGTGCTGATCACCGCCGGTTTCTTCGCTGGGCACGCGGTGGCGTCGTCCTCGGTCAGCCGTACGGCGAAGACGGGGCGGGCGCAGGCGTCCGCGCTCTACCAGTCGGCGTACTACCTGGGCAGCAGCGTCGGCGGCACGCTCGGCGCGGTGGCCTTCCACGCCGGGGGCTGGGCGGGGACCGTGCTCCTCGGGCTGGTCGCGGTGCTCGGCGTCGTATCGATCACGCTGTACGGGACCCGGGTCGCCAGGGTCGAACGGCGGCAGCTCGTGGCGCTGCGGACGAGGGGCGCGGCGCGGGCCTGAGTCCCTCCGGTGGGGCGGGTTTCGCGGCTGGGCCATGATTGTCAGTGGGGTCCGGTAACTTCCCAAGGGCTGGTGCCAAAGGCGGCGAGTGGGGTGGACCGATGAGTGATGCCGTGACGACGCAGGATCTGGATTCCCGGCTGGAGAAGCACCGGACCGAGCTGACCGGCTACTGCTACCGGATGCTGGGGTCCGCCTTCGAGGCGGAGGACGCCGTGCAGGACACGATGGTCCGGGCGTGGCGGAGCTTCGACAAGTTCGAGGGACGCTCGTCGCTGCGGTCGTGGCTGTACCGCATCGCGACGAACGTATGCCTGGACATGCTCAGCGCGGGCAACCGCAGGGCCCGCCCCATGGACCTCACGGCCGCGACCCCGGTGGCGCAGGCCGCGCTCAACTCCCGTCCCGAGATCACCTGGCTGGAGCCGGTGCCGGACGGGCGGGTGCTGCCCTCGGTGGCCGACCCGGCCGAGACGGCCGTGTCGCGCGAGACCGTGCGCCTCGCGTTCGTCGCCGCGCTCCAGCACCTGCCGCCCAAGCAGCGGGCCGTGCTGATCCTGCGCGAGGTGCTGGCCTGGAAGGCGAGCGAGGTCGCGGAGCTGCTGGAGACGACGGTCGCTTCGGTGAACAGCGCGCTCCAGCGGGCCCGCGCGACGATCGCCGAACACGGCTCCAAGGAGACGGCCACCGCCGATCCGCTGGACGAGGAACAGCGGAAGCTGCTGGAGCGGTACGTTGCGGCCTTCGAGGGGTACGACATGACCGCCCTGACCGCGCTGCTCCACGAGGACGCCACGCTGTCCATGCCGCCGTACGACCTGTGGTTGCAGGGCCACGACAACATCGTCGGCTGGATGCTGGGCGTCGGCGAGGTCTGCCGGGGCTCCAAGCTGGTGCCGGTCGTGGCCAACGGCACGCCGGCCTTCGCCCACTACCACCCGAGCCAGTCCGGCGACGGCGGCTTCGAGCCGTGGGCGCTCATGGTCATCGAGATCGTGGACGGGAAGGTCAGCGGGATCACGTCCTTCCTGGACACGAAGCGCTGGTTCCCGCTCTTCGACCTGCCCGCGCGGCTCGAAAAGGAGTAGGAGCTGTCCGGCGGATTATGGGGGACAGACCCTAGGCGTAGCGGTAGACGCGGCTGTGGTCCAGCAGTTGCGCGGGCGTCACATTCCACGGCGGCATCGGCTCGTTGAGGCTGAAGACCCGCCCGTGCTGCGGGTCGGACGCGGGCAGCTTCTCGCGCGGCAGATAACCGGAGCGGGGGTGGGCCTCCTGCCAGCGGTCCCAGAGCAGGTCCAGGAAGGCGTGGTGGAGCCAGAAAACCGGGTCGTCGGGCGAAGTGGCGCCCATCATCACACCGCCGACCCAGCGGTGGACCCGGTTGTGGTTGTACGTCGTGACCGTGCCGCCGCGCCCCCATCCCTCGAGCCTGTTCCGGAAGCCCTTGGCCGCGGTCGAGTCCCACGGCGCCGCGTCGTACAGCGGGTCGCTCAGCGCCTTGGCCACGTCCTGACGGGTGGGCAGCGAGACGGGGTCGGAGGGCCGGCCCAGGTTGCGGGTGAGGAAGGCGCGGTCACCGATCCGTCTGCGGAGGTTCCAGTTCCCGTTGGCGTGGGCGAACGCCCCCGTCGTCACCTTCCTGTCGCCGGCCCTGCCGTTGCCTCCGAGGAAGTCCTCGGCCCACAGCGAGGCCGCCGGAGTGTTGTCCTTCGTCCAGTCCCAGTACGGGACCGAAACACCGGGATCGACGGCCCGCAGGGCGCGCTCGAACTCCAGGAGGAAGCGGCGGTGCCACGGGAGGAAGGAGGGCGCCATGTGACTGACGCGCGGCCCGCCATCGGCGTCCGGGACGTAGTACCGGCCGTGCATGGTCACGAACTCGTCGTAGCGCCCCGAGCGCTTGAGTTCCAGGAGCGCACTGACCAGGCGCTTCTTCTCCGTTCGGGTGAGGTCGCGCTGGTTCTTCCGGGTGTAAACCACGTCTGCCCTCCCGGCTTCAGAGGCTGTGCTGGGGGGACACCGACAACTGGGCGTCGCCCAGCTCGTCCACCGCGGCGCGTGCCGCGCCGATGAGCGTCGGGAACGACTCGTAGTGGTTCACCAGGCTCAGATAGCTGCCGTCGGCGCGCCGCATGATGTGCAGCGGCCGGCCGTCGATGCGCACCTCGACGTCTCGTACGGCGGTGACGGTCATGGCGTCACCGGCCGCCCCGGCGCGGTCTGCCTTGCAGGCCGGCCTCGTGGGCAGCGCGGCCCTCGCGGTCGCCTGGATGTGCCGGCCGCGGTATGTCTCGGCGAACCGCTCCTGTGCCGCGTCCGCCACCCCGGCCGGCTCGGCCGCCCCTGCCAGCCCTGTCGGCCCCGCCGCCTCTGCCAGTCCCGCCGCCTCTGCCGCCTGCGGGCCGTTCGCCGGGCGGGTGCCCGCCACGAGCCTCTTGGTGACGATGGGGGCGAGCGCCCCCGCGGTGCCCGCGATCACGCCCACCGCGAAGGCGCCGCGCAGCAGAATGCGGCGCGTCAGGGAGGCCCCTCGCACGGTCGCTGCGCTCCTGCGCGTGATCAGGTCCATGCTGAATACCCCTTGCCGCTCGCGTTGTTCCACTCTTTCGACGTACGCATGCCTCGGTGCTGACAACAACGACGCATCGGCGAAACAGTTCTCGTAGGCGGCCGGCGCTCCCCTCAGTCCGGGCCTTCCAAGACGGCGCGCGGCGCACCCAGGTCCCCTTCAAATGCCGCCGCGACACAACCTCGGGTGGTCAACTTCATCGGTAGGTGAATTCCCTCTGCCTCGCAGACACGCTGTTGCTCTGCAAGAACGAGCCAAACACCCGAACCAGTGCATAGTTCCCCCGTCCGCAGCAACTGGTTCGGGCCAAAACGACCGCCCGAGCTCCTGAAGGGTGTGGGTATGAAGATCCCGACGCAGGCGTCCACGCAGCAGATGCTGCGCGCGCACAACGCCGATCTCGCCGATCCGCTGTTCTGGCAACTGCCGCGCTCCGAACGGCTGAAGGCCTTCGCGCTGCTGCGCGGGCTCGACGCCCCGGTGCTCTTCGGGGAGAGTCCGGGCTCCTCCCGCCGGGCCGGGAGAACCGGCAAGGGCTTCTACGCGCTGGTGAAGCACGCCGACGTGATGGAGGCGAGCCGGCAGCCGAGACAGTTCGCGAGCGCTCCGGGGGTCACCACTCCGGAGCCGGCCGCCTGGGCCAAGGCGGTGTTCGGGAACTCGATGGTCAACATGGACGGCACCGAGCACGCCACGATGCGCAGGATCGTCTCCCGCGCCTTCACGCCGCGCCTGCTCGCCGCCGCGGAGGAGGACATCCGGGACGTCGCCAGGCGTGTGGTGGACGAGATGCTCGCCGAGCGGCCGTGCGACTTCGTGCCGTCGGTCGCTTCCCGTATGCCGTTCGAGGTCATCTGCAACCTGATGGGAATCCCGGAGCGCTACCGGCCCGAGATCGCCGACCGCGTCAACCACGCGTCCGAGAACGTCGGCGTGCGGCGCGGCGTGCGGGCCCGGCTGCGGGTGCCCGGACGCGGTCTGCGCGCCCTGGCCCATATGCAGCTCGTCATGGCGAAGCTCGCCCGTGAGCGCCGCCGCCACCCCACCGGTGACCTGATCTCGGCGCTGGTACGCGCGGACATCGACGGCCAGTCGCTCTCCTCCCGCCAGCTCGGCGCCTTCTTCTCCCTGCTGCTGGTCGCCGGGGTGGAAACCACGCGCAACGCGATCGCCCACGGGTTGACGCTTCTCACCGAACACCCCGAGCAGCGCGAGGTGTTGGCCGCGGATTTCGAGCAGTACGCCGACGGGGCGGTGGACGAGATCGTCCGCCACTCGACGCCGATCATCCAGTTCCGCCGTACGGTCACGACCGAATGCGCGCTGGGCGGCCGGGAATTTCGGCCCGGCGAGAAGGTGGTGCTCTTCTACGCCTCCGCCAATCGCGACGAAGCGGTGTTCACGGACCCCGATGTCTTCGACATCACCCGGAACCCGAATCCGCATCTGGGATACGGCGGGGGCGGGCCGCACTACTGCCTGGGGTCACATCTGGCCCGGCAGGAGATGAAGGCGCTGTTCCATGAACTGCTGACCCGGCCGCGAGATCTGCGGGCGGTGGGAATTCCGGAACTCGTCGACTCGAACTTCGACAACCGCGTCCGCACGCTGCGTTTCGCTTTCGAACCGTCCTGATCCGGTCCCGCCAGAACCATCAATTTCACTCGCGTGGCCGATTTGAAGGAGGGCCCTTGTCGCCAATGGCCTACTGACGAGCATTCAGACAGCCCATTAGTACGACTTCCTGCCTACTGTCGAAGCGTCGGCAACAACGACCGATCGGTAGGAGGAGTCATGTCAAAGAGGCGCCGTCTCACCGGCACCTGTATCGGCACGGTTGCCATAAGTCTCGCCGTCGCCGGTGGTGTTTTCGCGGGAGGGGCCCTGGCATCCCCCACCGAGCCCCCGTCCCCGGGTCCGGCTGTGAGTCCCGAGCCGGGCCCGGCTGTGAGTCCCGAGCCGGGCCCGGTCCCGTCCGAAGGGCCCCCGTCGGCCATCGGCGCGTATCTCGACTACGGCCCTGACGGCGTGACACGAATGGCTGAGCTGTCGCAGTGGCTGGGCGGTGCGGAACTGTCGGTCGGGCACACCTACCTGCCGGGCGACCTCTGGGTGAACATCGAAGGCCGTCCCGAGTTCCTGCGGTACTGGGCGGACTGGCGGCGCGGCGCGCAGGACCGGTTGTTCGTCCTCAATGTGCCCATGCTGGAGCGGAACGAGGAGCACCTGTCCGACAGCGAGGTGCGCGACATGCTTGAGGAGGGCGCCGAGGGAAGCTTCGACCACCACTTCCAAAAACTCGCCACGCGCCTGGTGAAGCTCGGCGTACCGGACACCGTGATCGTCCTCGGCTGGGAGATGAACGGCACCACGTACTCGCATCGCTGCGGGCCCGACCCCGACTCCTGGAAGGAGTACTGGCACCGCATCGTCACGGCGATGCGTACCGTTCCCGGCCAGAAGTTCCGCTTCGACTTCGCCCCGAACCGGGGCATCGACGCGATTCCGTGGACCGAGTGCTATCCGGGCGACGACGTCGTGGACATCATCGGCATGGATTCGTACGACCAGCCGCCCGGCGACACGTTCGACGACCAGGTGTCCGATCCGTACGGGCTGCAGAAGCAGGTCGATTTCGCCGCCGAGCACAACAAGGCCATCTCCTACCCGGAGTGGGGGCTCTTCCGCAACGGTGACAACCCCGAGTACATGAGGGGGATGCTCGACTGGATGGCCCAGCACAAGCCGCTCTACCAGACCATCACCGACTACTGTCCGCACGGCGTCTGGCAGTGCGACGAGAACCCCCGGTCCTCGGAGGTGTTCCGTTCGAAGCTGTCCGGGTGGCGGATGCCCGTGACGCAGACGCCGGTCGCGCCGGCGCCCACACCCTCGCCGTCGGCCCCGACGCCGCCCCAGGCACCCACGCCGTCCGCGACGAAACCCTCGGAGGTCAAACCGGTCAAGCCCACGCCCACCGAGCCCCCGAAGAAGCCGGACTCCGGGAAATGGTGCGTGCCGAGGGAGATGGGCGAGTGGATCAACCAGTGGCTGGGCGACTTCACGTTCTGTGTGCAGCCGGAATCCCCGGAGCGCTGGAAATCCTGACGGTGCCGTCCGCCCGCCAGCTGTTCACCCGGTCCCGCCAGTCGCGCGCCGCGGGAAAGCGCGTACTCACGGTCTCGGCGGCCCGGTCCCGCATGGTCACCTGCGACTCGCGCACGCGCAGCAGGGGTTCCAGGCCAGGCCGGGCCAGCAGCAGCCGCTGGTTGGTGACGGTCTCCGGCCGCCAGTGGTTCTTGTACGGTTCCGATCCGCGCAGCAGGCTCAGCACGCCCCGGCCGGAGTCCGCCGCCAGGTGCGCCTCCTGGCGCAGCAGCATCGTCGTGACGTCCACCTTCTTCTCCCGCAGCCCCGGATCGGCCCCGTACAGGTAGCCGCCGGAGAGCAGACCCGACTGGAGGGTCATGCTCACGGCGATCACCTCGCCGTCCAGCCGGAACTCCGTGACCGCGGCCTCGCCGTCCCTCAGCATCCGGCTCGCGGCGCGCACCAGGTGCTCGGCGAAGCGCGGCCTGAGGTGTTCCACGTTGACGCCGCGGCCCCGCCACTGGAGTTCGTGCAGCCTCAGCAGACGGCCGACCGCGCCGGGCACCTCGTGCCCGGCGACCACGTGACTCTCGATCTTCAGTGCGTCGATCTTGCGCAGCTTGGCCCGTACGCGCTGGGCGCGGCTGCTCTGCATCCGCTTGACGAGGTCGTCGATCGGCTCGGCGGGCAGCTCCATGCAGGTCGAGTCCGTGAGCCGGGCCCGGGCGCCGGTCCACCTCTCGTACAGCCGCTCGGCCGCCGCTCCCGGCCGTACCTCCCGCAGGTCGATCACCGCCTGCCGGGCGGCACGGTCGAGTCCTCGTTCGAGTGCTCGGATCGCGCTCGTCGCCTCTTCGTCGTCGACGAGTACGTCGGAGAAGTCGGAGATCGCACCGCCGATGGGCACGAGCAGCGGCATCGGGCGGTGTACGAGCATCAGCGGCGCGGCGCCGATCAGCCGGCCGTCACGGCGGGCCAGTACGACGCGGAGCCGGCCGTTCCGCCCGTACGAGAGCCACCACGAGTGGAGCCAGGCGTGGCTCTGGAACGGCGTCGCCGCGGCGCAGCGGCGACGGAGCCCGTCCCACTCCTCCTGGAGCGCGGCGAACCGCCGGGGGTCGCGGCACAGCGTGACGGTCAGGCCCCGGTCCCGGTCCCGCCGGTTCCCGGCCGCCGCCATCACACCAGCTCCCGCTCGGCTTTGGCGGTCGCGCTCGCGTTGCCGTTGGCGTTGGGGTTGGTGTTGGCGTTGGGGTTGGCGTGACTTTCGGCGGGGGCGGCGGACGGTGCGGGCACCGACGCCGACGCGGTCGCGCGGGGGCGCTTCGGCCGTACGAGAAGGACCAGTCCGCCGATGAGGCCGCCGGTGCTCCCGCCCACAGCCGCGCTGATCGGGAGGGACGGCGAGGCCGCCTCGGTCGGCGCGATCGCCTGGGAGAAGACGAGCAGCTTGACGCCGGTGTTCTTGGAGACGTGGTTGCTGCTGACGAACACGGCTTCGGCGACGGCGTTGGCGATGTCCGCCGCCACGGCGGGCTTGTCGGCGGTCCCGGTGATCGCGATCATCGGCGAGTCGGGGGACGTCTCGGTACTGACCTGGGTACGCAGCGCCTTCGGCGGAACTCCGGCCGCCACGCGCGCGTACGCGAGGGTGGAGTCGCTGGTGGTGATCCGGCCGTACGCCTGGGCGTAGCCGAGGGCCGCGGTGGGCTCGGTGCCCTTGGCGGGGACGGCTACGACGTAACTGGTGGCGGCGTACTCCGGGGTCTGGAGGGCGCCGTATGCCACTCCGCACACCGTGCCGAGCACGGCGCATACGGGCAGCGGCCACCAGACGGGCACGGGAATGGCCTGGATCGTGGCCTGGACCTTGGGTTTGATCTTGAGTTTGATGTTGGGTTTGATCTTCGTGACGAGTCGGCTGAACCGTCCGGGGGCGGCCGGCTGCTGCTGCTCGGGTGAATCGGTCATCGGTGTGCTTCTCTCCTGGTCGGGGGAGCGGAGGCGGGGGCGAGGGCGTGTGCGTACACGTCCATGAGGCGTGCGCTGCTGCGCGCGATGTCGTAGTGGCTGACGGCGGGCGGCGGCACCAGCCGGCGTACTCCGCCCTCCATCCGCTGCCGCAGAGCCGCCGTCAGCTCACCGACGCTGCCGCTGATGCGCCGGGCGCCGGGGGCGTGGCCCGGCGGCAGGTCGTCGATGGCGGGGCAGGCGCGGTGGAGTACGGGCAGGCCCGCTGCCAGCGCCTCGACCACGGCCAGGCCGAAGGCCTCCTCGCGTGACGTCGACACGAAGACGTCGATCGCGCAGAGCAGGGCGGGAATGGGAGTTCGGGAGACAGTGGGGCTGGAATCGGGGCCGGGGTTGAGCGCGGTGTCGCATTCGCCCAGGAAGCGGATGCGGTCCGTTGCTCCCAGGCGCGCCGTCAGCGTGCGCAGCGCGTCGCGCTCGGGGCCGTCACCGGCCAGCAGCAGCCACGCTCCGGGCAGCGCCGCCACCGCACGGACCAGCACGTCGAATCGTTTTCCGGAGACGATCCTGCCTACGCCGCCGACCACAAACGCGTCGGCGGGAATGCCCAGTCGGGCGCGGGTGGCGGTGCGGTGTGCGGCGTCGAAGCGGTAGCGCGCGGCGTCGATGCCGTTGGGGACCACGTGGATTCGCGCCGGCGGTACGCCCCAGTCGCGCAGCCGCCCGGCGACGGTCGCGGAGACGGCTACGGTCGCCGCGCCCAGGCGTTCCGTACCCAGGTACAGCGCGCGGGCCCCGCGGGTGAGCGGGCGGCCTTCGATCTCCGCCTGCCCGAGGGAGTGTTCGGTGGCGACCGCCGGGACACCCGCCAGCCGTGCGGCGATCCGGCCGTAGACGCAGGCGCGGTACAGGTGCGTGTGGACCAGGTCGTACTTGCCACGGCGGACCAGTCGCGTCAGCGCGGGCAGGGCTTTGAGGTCCCGGTTGCCCTTCATCCCCAGGTGCGCGACCCGGACGCCGTCGGCGCGCAGCCCGTGCGCCACCGCGCCCGGGTTCGTCAGCGTGACGACGTCACAGGGCACGGGCAAGTGACGCAGCAGCAGCCGCAGTTGCTGCTCGGCGCCTCCGATGCCGAGCCCGGTGATGATGTGCAGCGCCTTCATCGGCCGGCACCGGACGGGGCGAAGCGGTGCCGCAGGTGCTTGGCCCGCAGGCGCAGGCCCCGGTCGGCGTGGCTGATGTGCGTGCGCGGCAGGGCGTACGTGCCGACCAGGGGGCCGGGGTCGATCGCGAAGCCGTACGTGTAGCCCGCGGTGCGTACCGCGTCGACCGCTCGCTGGTCGACGGTGCCGTACGGGTAGCAGAAGCTCTCCGGGGCGGTCCCGGTGATCGCGCGGATCAACTCCCGGCTGTGGAACGTCTCCTGGCGCAGTACGCCGTCGGGCAGGCCGGGCAGCCGCTGGTGGTACAGGCCGTGCGAGCCGATCTCCATGCCTGCCTTCGCCGCTCGGGAGATCTCCTCTTCGGTCAGCAGCCGTTTGCGCGGGCCCAGCGGGTCCCATCCGTTGGAGCCGCCGCACCGGCCGGGCAGTACGAACACCGTGGCCGTGCACTCGTGCCGGCGCAGCACCGGCAGCGCCTCGTGCAAGAAGTCCGCGTATCCGTCGTCGAAGGTCAGGCCGACCAGGCGGGCGGCACGGCCCGCCGCGTGGGCGCGCAGAAGTGTGCCCACGTCGACGCCGGTGAGTCCCCGGCGGCGCAGCCAGGCCAGTTGCCGGTCCAGCCGGTCACGGGAGACGGTGATGCCGTACGGGTCGTCCGCCGGGTCCCCGACCGAGTGGTACATCAGGATCCACGGCCGGCCGTGGGGGCCGGATACGGGGCGTTCGGTGCTACGGGTCGCCGTGTCAGCGGCCATGACGGAACCTCTGTCGGGTGAGGGCCAGCAGGTGAACGACCTCCGGAGCTCTTACCGCGAGGCCGGAGAGGACGAATACGGCGGGGACGAGGACGCAGCCGGCGGCCACGCTCAGCAGGGGGTCCGCCACCCTTGGCGCGGCCGCCCAGCCCGCCGCACCGGCCACCGCCGCCGCGGTCGTCAGCCGGCCGAGGGACGCGATGACGGCCCGTACCCGGATGGGAACCACGCGCGAGCCGAGGCCGCCGAGCAGGAGCAGCGCCGTTGTGCTGATGCCGATGGCGTTGGCCGCCGCGATGCCGTGTACGCCGAACCGTCCGGCCAGGGCCGCGCCGGCCGCGGTGGTGACGACCAGGCCTGCGGCCATGGCCGCCGCCGGGTACCAGGTGGTGCCGCCGGCGGAGAAGAACGGCCGGCTCAGGGCGCCTACCAGGCAGTGGCCCAGCAGGCCGACGGCGTACACGCGCATGACGGTCGCGGTCGTGGCGGTGTCGTGGGCGTCGAACGCGCCGCGTTCGAAGAGGACTTCGATGATCTGCGGCGCGTAGCCGAGGACCATCGCCGTTCCCAGGAGTACGACCAGTCCGGCCAGGGCCAGGTCCCTTTCCACCCTGAGCCGGGCGCCCTCCCGGTCTCCTTCGGCCATGGCGCGGGCGACCACCGGGTACGTCACCGTGCAGATCATGAGGGACAGCACTATCGGCATCTGCGCGACCTTCTGCGCGTAGTTCAGGTGCGAGATCGCTCCGCCGGGGAGGGGCGAGGCGAGGAAGCGCTCCACCAGGACCTGGGCCTGGCGGCCCACCGCGAAGAGCACTACGGGGGCCAGGACCGCTGTGGCCAGGAGGGGGGCGGGAGTGGGCGCGGGAGTGGGGGCGGGAGTGGGGGCGGAAGTGGCGCGGGGGCGGGGGGTGCGGTGGAGGCTTGTCAGCTTCAGGAAGGTGGGGAGTTGGGTCAGGATCATCAGCAGGCTGCCCGCGGCTACGCCGACCGCGGCTGCTCGTACGCCCCAGAGGGAGTGCAGGGTGAGCGTCGTGGTGATGATGCCGACGTTGTACGCGGCGTAGACGCCGGCCGGGAGCAGGAACCTGCCGTGGGCCCGCAGAGCCGCACTGAAGTACCCGGTGATGCCGAAGGTGAACACGGTGACGGCCGTCAGGCGGGTGCAGTCGACAGCCAGTTGGGGGTTGCTGAAGCCCGGTGCGAGGAGCCGTACGAGCCAGGGCGCGCCCAGGATCAGGAGCACGGCCGCGCAGGCCAGGGCCGCACAGAGCCGGGGAAGCGTGGCCAGGACCAGCGCCCTTACGGCGTCGTAGGACAGGGCGGGGTCCTGTGTGCGCCGGGCGGCGCGGTGGGCCAGGGCGTGGCTGAAGGCCGGGACCAGAAGGAGCGCCATCGCGTCCTCGATCAGGAGGGTGGCGGCCATCTCCGGCACGGTCCAGGCGATCAGGAAGGCGTCGCTCTCCACGCTCGCGCCGAACAGATGGGCGATGGTCTGGTCCCGTACGAGGCCCAGCAGTGCCCCTGCCGCGGTCAGGGCGGCGGTTACGGCGGCGGCCCTCGCCAGGAAGCGGCCGAGCTTCGGTGTACGCGGTTCCGGGGGCTCCGGGGCCGGTGCCGCGCCGGGGCGTCTCCTCGGGCGCCGAACCTTCGGGTAGGTGCCGGCTCGTTCGCGGGGGTTGCGTTCGACGCCCTGCGGGGAGCGCCCCGGCACGTCCCCGGCCGGCACTTCGGGCTGCTGGGCCGGGTGGGGCCGCGTCGGGGGGGCGGGGGCGTCGGTCATGCCGTCTCCTCGGACGGCGCCAGGGCCCACCAGGCGGCCAGGCCCAGGACGATTCCGGTGAGCACGGTCGTGGGGCCGCCGATGTCGGCGTACAGGAAGTCGACCGTCTGCCAGATCGCCAGGCCGATTGCCGCCAGGCCGCAGTCGGCGGCTCCGCGGGGGGCCTTGTGGGTCAGTCTGCGCAGGCCCGCCGTCAGGATCGCCGCCCAGGTGCCCACGAAGGCGGTGAGGCCGATCAGGCCCTGCTCGCTGAGGATCAGGAGGTACATGTTGTGCGGAGACAGCAGTGGCTGCTTGTGGAACGTCTGGCCCGCGCCCGCCGTGTCGCTGCCCGAGGAGAGGCCGATCGACGCGTGGGCGTCCCGGTGCGCGGGGAAGCCCTTGAGGCCCACTCCGGTGGCGGGGCGGTCCTGCCACATGCTCGCCGCGGCGGCCCACATCGTGTAGCGGTCGTTGACCGAGCGGTCGGGCGCTTCGGTCACCTCGGTGATGCTGGTGAGGCGTTCGGAGATCATTTCCGAGCCGATGCCGAAGCCGCCCACGAGGATGACTGAGGCCGCCGTCACGGCCGCCAGGGCCTTCGCCGCCTGGCGGAGGCCGGTGAGGAAGATCATGGCGAGGGCCGCGACCACCGTGGCGATCCAGGCTCCCCGGCTGAAGGACACCGCCAGGGGCAGGGTGAGAGCCGCCGCGGTGGCGATCGCGCAGGGGCGCAGCCAGGAGGGTGCGTTGTGGGGTGGGCGCAGGGCCAGGGCCAGGGCCGCGAGGAGGCCGTACGAGACCACCGTGGCCATTCCCATGACGTCGGTGGGGCCGAAGGTGCCCACTGCCCTGATGTCCTCGCCCATGTACGACGCGCCCGTGCCGGTGGCGTGCTGGTAGACGCCCGTCGCGCCCTGGACGGCTGCCAGGACGATCAAGGCGCCGGTGACGAGGCGGAAGTGGTGGGGGGTGCGGAGGAGGAGGATCACCGCTGCGGGGACGAGGACGAAGACCTGGAGGTAGCGGACGTATCCGGTGAGGGCGGCCGCGGGCTCCGTGGCGGTCGCCGTTGCCAGGGCGATACCCACCGCGGGGAGGCCCAGGACGAGCGCGGCGGCGGGGGTGAGAGGGCGTCGGCGAAGGTGCAGGGCTGCGGCGACGGCGAGGACCACCAGGGCACAGGACGCGAGGTCCGCCGGCGTGATGTTGGCGGATGTTCCCGCTGCGGGCGTCTGGATCGGTACCGCCAGCAGCAGCACCGTCGCGATCAGGGGCAGGAGGGGCAGTCGGCGGACGCTTGGTGCCGTCCACAGCGTGGTCATGCTCAGCTGCCTCCGAGCCGGAACAGGGAAGCGGCGGTGCGCGTGAGGATGCACACGTCCTGCCAGAGCGACCAGGTCTCGATGTAGTGGTTGTCGAAGCGGGCGCGGTCCTCGATGGAGGTGTCGCCGCGCAGTCCGTTCACCTGCGCCAGGCCGGTGATGCCCACGGGCATCCGGTGGCGGGCCTGGTAGCCGGGGTAGGTGTGGCTGAATTTCTTGACGAAGTACGGGCGTTCCGGGCGGGGGCCCACCAGGCTCATGTCGCCGCGCAGGACGTTCCAGAGCTGGGGAAGCTCGTCGAGGGACGTGCGGCGCAGAAGGTTGCCCGTAAGGCTCATGCGGTGGTCGGTGGCCACGCTCCAGCGGGTGGCGGACTCGTGCTCGTCGGCGGGGCAGATCGTACGGAACTTCAGCAGGGTGAAGGGGCGGCCGTCGCGGCCGATGCGCTCCTGGCGGAAGATGACGCCGGGGCCGTCGGACAGGCGTACGGCGAGGGCACATACGGCCATGACCGGCGCTGCCACGAGGAGCGCCGCGGCGGCCACCAAGGTGTCCATCGCTCGCTTGGCCGCGCGTGACAGTGGTCTGTGCGGTCCGGTGTGGAGTGGGCGTACGGCGAATCCCCAGAGGTGGTCCGGGGGTTGGGCGTGCGTGAGGGTGCCGGGTGTGCTGCCGTCCACCTGCCACAGCCGGCAGTCGTGGTCGGTGAGGAGCGTGACGAGTTCCCGCTCGGGCGGGTGGGTGAAGACGGCGTGGCGTACGGAGTTCTGGATCACCGCGCGGCTGACGTCCTCCGGGGTGGCGAGGACCGGCAGCGGGTCCGTGCGGGTGGTGTCGTCCGTGGGTGGGGTGGGGGTCTGGTCGACCCTGCCGACGGGGCGCAGTCCGTACTCGGCCCGGACTTGCAGGGCCGCTGTGACCTGCTGGGCGACCGGGCCGCGGCCCACGATCAGTGCCGACTGCGGGCGCCTGACGGCCGTCCGCCGGCGGGTGCGGTAGACCACGGCCCGGCCGGTGCAGGCGAGCAGGGTGTGCGTGGTGACGGCGAGGGTGAGGGTGCTCCAGGTGACGGCGTGCTGCGGGGCGTACGCCGCGAGGGCCTCTGCCGTGGCGTACCACTGGATCAGGGCGAGGAGGAGGAGCGGGGGCAGTTCGCCGAGTGCCGAGGGGGACAGGCGCGGGCGGTAGAGGCCTCGGTAGGTGTGCAGTGCGAGCATGAGCGCCGCGAGTGGGGCGAACACCGTGGCCGGCCACGGCATCAGCGCCAGGGTGAGGGCCACGGCCAGGGCGTCGGCGGTGAGCAGTCCCGCCACGGGGCCGCGCCGGCGGATGCCGCGGGTGGCGAGGGGCGCGGGGCGGCGGCCGGTGGCGCTGCGTGGCGGGTGGACCGATGGAGCCGCGAGCGGTACGGCCGTGGCCTGGGCGGTGTTGGGCGCGAATGCACTCTCCGTCGTCATCGCTCCGTGCGCTTCCTCGTCATGGGTCGGTCAGGGCTGACAAGTTCCCGGTAGAGGCCGGAGACGGCTGCGGCGGTCCGGCGTACGTCGCGGCTCGACCGGGTGTGGGTCTGTGCCACGCGGCCGAGGGCCTCGCGGAGTCCCGGATCGGCCAGCAGCGTGGTGAGCGCCGCCCCGAGGGCCGCCGGGTTCTCGGGCGGGACGAGACAGTGGGTTTCGTGGCCGGGTGGAAGGCTCTCTCTGGCTCCGCTGACGTCGGACAGGACGACGGGCCTGCCGCAGGCCATGGCTTCGAGCGGGGCGAGTGCCATGCCCTCCCAGCGGGACGGCAGGACGACGAGGTCGGCGGCGTGGAACCACGGCCTGATGTCGCGGCTCGCGCCCGCGAACAGCACGCCCGGCGGGGCGTCCGCCCTCAGCCGGTCGCGGTCCGGTCCGTCACCGACGAGTACGAGCCTGGCGCCGGGCACCGCCGAGGCCACCCGCGGCCAGGCCCGCAGCAGAATGTCCTGGCCCTTCTGGCGGCACAGGCGGCCCGCGCAGACCACCAGCGGGGTTCCGGCGGGCACCCCGGACAGGAGCGGCAGCGCGGCACGGGCGGCGGCGCGGCCGGCGCCCTCGTCGGGGCGGAAGTGGCGGAGGTCGATGCCGTTGCGGATCACCGACCAGCGGGCGGCGATGCCGGCCTCCTCGCCCGTTCTGCGCTCGGTCTCGCTGACGCACAGGGTCCGTGCCGCCCAGCGGGATGCGTACCGCTCCCACCTGAGTGCCAGAGCGGCTTCCCTGCCCCGTACGGCTTCGAAGGACCAGGCGTGGGGCTGGAAGACGGTCGGCACCCTGCCCCGTACGGCCAGCCTGCCCGCCAGTCCGGCCTTGGCGCTGTGGGCGTGCACGATGTGGGGGCGGCTCTGGCGGATCAGCCGGGCGGCGGTCATGACTTCGCCGGGCAGGGTGGAGCCGGGAGCGCGTTCGGCGGGCCAGGGGTGTACGTGCGCTCCGGCCTCGGCGGCGTCCGACGCCAGGGTGCCGCCGGGGGGGCAGGCCACCACGGTACGCAGACCTTCGCTCGTCTGCGCTCTGACGAGATCGGTGACCACGCGCGCGACTCCGCCCTCCACCGGCTGGACCAGGTGAAAAATCGTCAGTTGACCCTGCTCAGTCCAACTTCGTTGCAGCACGTGCGGCTCTCTTCGTACGTGGACCGTAGAAACTGACCGAGAAAGCAACGCGGGTTTCGGCTTTCAAAACAAGGCGACCAAAGCAGGAGTGAACTTTGTCAGAAAGCCAGTTGGAAAATCACGCTTGAACGCGCCCCTTCGGCCATTTGGACTCCCGGCCGGGGAATGCCGTCTCCCGGAATTGACATGCCTCTTCAGCCGTTGACCGCTGTCGCGGAAACAGCCCATCGGGTGATCGCTCAGGCGATGTCGTTAAGGCCGACGAGACGCAGCAGCGTCAGCAGCTCCTGGCGGGCGCCGCGCAGGCGCAGGCGGCAGCCGGCTCTGCGGGCGGTGAGCCGCAGGCGGGCCAGTGCGTCGACGGCGGTGAGGTCCGGTCCGGTCAGCCGGGCGACGTCACAGATCACCTCGCCGGCTGCCGCGTCGCACAGCAGGTCGTCGAGTTCGTCGCACAGGCGCGGTACGTCGGCCGGGGTCACCCGGCCGACGACGACGAGAACGGCCGGCATCGTGGCATCCACATGGGGCAGACCCAGGCCACGGCCGTAACTCATCGGTGCGCCCCCGTGGACGCCCCCCGTGGACGAGAAAAGCGGGGCCGGTGGAATTCCACCGGCCCCGCTCGGTCGTACGCGTCCCCGCGTGTCAGGCGATACGGCCCAGCACGATCGGGTTCGGGGTGAACTCCGTGCCCTCGGGGGCGGTCAGGACCCCGCCGTTCAGGGCTTCGAGGGCGTACTCGAACTTCTCCGGGGTGTCCGTGTGCAGGGTCATCAGGCGCTGGCCCGCGGTGACCCTGTCGCCCGGCTTGGCGTGGAGCTCGATGCCCGCACCCGCCTGGACCTGGTCCTCCTTGCGCGCGCGGCCGGCGCCGAGGCGCCACGCCGCCACACCGACGGCGTACGCGTCGAGGGTGGTGAGGACACCGCTCTCGGAGGCGTGCACGACGTGCTGCTCGCGGGCCACCGGCAGGGCCGCGTCCGGGTCGCCGCCCTGGGCCGCGATCATGCGGCGCCAGACGTCCATCGCCGAGCCGTCCGCGAGCGCCTTGGCCGGGTCGGCGTCCTTCAGGCCCGCCGCGTCGAGCATCTCGCGGGCGAGCGCGAGGGTGAGGTCGACGACGTCCTTGGGACCGCCGCCGGCCAGCACCTCGACCGACTCACGGACTTCGAGGGCGTTGCCCGCCGTCAGGCCGAGCGGGGTCGTCATGTCGGTGAGGAGGGCCACCGTGCGTACGCCGTGGTCGGTGCCCAGACCCACCATGGTGGCGGCGAGCTCGCGGGCGTCCTCGATGTTCTTCATGAAGGCGCCGGAGCCGACCTTGACGTCCAGGACGAGCGAGCCCGTACCCTCGGCGATCTTCTTCGACATGATCGAGGAGGCGATGAGCGGGATCGCCTCGACGGTGCCCGTGACGTCGCGCAGCGCGTACAGCTTCTTGTCCGCCGGGGCCAGACCGTCGCCCGCCGCGCAGATGACCGCGCCGGTGGATTCGAGGACGCTGAGCATCTCCTCGTTGGAGAGCAGCGCGCGCCAGCCGGGGATCGACTCCAGCTTGTCGAGCGTGCCGCCGGTGTGGCCGAGGCCCCGGCCGGAGAGCTGCGGCACGGCCGCGCCGCAGGCGGCGACCAGGGGTGCGAGGGGCAGCGTGATCTTGTCGCCGACGCCGCCGGTGGAGTGCTTGTCGGCGGTGGGACGGGAGAGCTGGGCGAAGTTCATGCGCTCGCCCGAGTTGATCATCGCGGCGGTCCAGCGGGCGATCTCGACCCGGTTCATGCCGTTGAGCAGGATCGCCATCGCGAGGGCGGACATCTGCTCGTCGGCGACCTCACCGCGCGTGTAGGCGTCGATGACCCAGTCGATCTGCTCGGGGCTCAGTTCGCCCTTGTCGCGCTTGGTCCGGATTACGGAGATGACGTCCATGGGGTTTATCGGGTTCCTTCCGGGGTGCCTGGCGCCAGGTGCTGGGGGCCGAAGGCGTCGGGGAGCATGTCGGCGAGGGTACGGATACCCGCCGACGTGTCGAGCAGCAGCGCGGGGCCGCCGAATTCGTACAGCAACTGCCGGCAGCGGCCGCACGGCATGAGGATGCCGCCGCGGCCGTCGACGCAGGTGAAGTGCGTCAGGCGGCCGCCGCCGGTGGCGTTGAGCTGTGAGACGAGGCCGCATTCGGCGCACAGGGAGAGCCCGTAGGAGGCGTTCTCCACGTTGCAGCCGGTGACGGTGCGGCCGTCGTCGACGAGGGCCGCGGCGCCGACCGGGAAGCCCGAGTACGGGGCGTACGCGTGGGACATGGCCTCGCGCGCCGCCTCCCGCAGGGCTTCCCAGTCGGCCGCCGCCGCGGCGTCCGTCACTTGCCCTGGCCCTTGCGGTAGGGCATGCCGTCCGCCTTGGGCATCCGCAGGCGTTGCGCGGAGAGCGCCAGGACGAGCAGCGTGGTGATGTACGGCGCGGCGTCCACGAACTGGCTCGGGACCTCGTTGGTGAAGGTGTACCAGACGAAGAGGAGCACCGCGGCCACGGCGGAGATCGCCGCGGGCACGTACTTCTTCTTGTACAGCTGCCAGAACACGACGAGCAGCAGCAGGATCGCCAGCAGGAGCAGCATCGCGTGGACGTTCTCGGCGCCGCCTCGCAGCTTGAGGCTGTCGGTGAAGCCGAAGAGGCCCGCGCCGAGCGCCATTCCGCCCGGCATCCAGTTGCCGAAGATCATCGCGGCGAGACCGATGTAGCCACGGCCGCCGGTCTGGCCCTCCTGGTAGATGCCGGTGGCCACGATCGCCAGGAAGGCGCCCGCGAGGCCGGCCAGGCCGCCGGAGACGACGACGGCGATGTACTTGTACTTGTAGACGTTGACGCCCAGGGACTCGGCGGCCACCGGGTTCTCACCGCAGGAGCGCAGGCGCAGGCCGAACGCCGTACGCCACAGGATCCAGATGGTCGCCGGGATCAGCAGCAGCGCGACGACGGTCAGCAGCGAGAGGTTGGTGACCAGGCCGCCGAGGACACCGGCGACGTCCGAGACGAAGAACCAGTGCTTGCCCTGGATGTCCCGTAGCCAGTCGGAGAGCCCCGGAATGGTGACCTTGGTGATCTCGTCGATGCGCGGTGACTGCTTGGAGGAGCCGCCCGCGGCCTTGTCGAACGTGAAGTTGGACAGGTAGCGGGTGGCGCCCACGGCGAGGATGTTGATGGCCACACCGGAGACGATGTGGTTCACGCCGAAGGTGACCGTGATGATGGCGTGCAGCAGGCCGCCGAGTGCGCCACCGAGGATGCCGAGGGCGACACCCGCCCAGGGGCCCCACTGGTAACCGGCGTACGCGCCGAACCAGGTGCCCAGGATCATCATGCCTTCGAGGCCGATGTTGACGACGCCCGCGCGCTCGGCCCACAGGCCGCCGAGACCGGCGAGGCCGATCGGGATGGCGAGCTGGAGCGCGCCGGAGACCTGGCCGACGGAGGTCAGGTCGTCGGCGCCGCTGATGATGCGCACCAGCGAGACCAGGGCGAGCCCGCCCGCGGTGATCAGCAGGATGACGGGTACGGACAGCTTGCGGCGGGCGCTCTTCTTGGGCGCCGCGCTCACGGCGGAGACAGTGCTGGTACTCATTACGCCGCCACCTCCTCACGGTTCTTGCGGGCGGCTGCGGCGAGCTCCTCGCCCACCTTCTGCTGCTGGCGGCGGAGCCCGTAGCGGCGGACGAGTTCGTAACTGACGACGACCGCGATCACGATCAGGCCCTGCATGATCGTGGCGATCTCCTTCTCGTAGCCGTACTGGTCGAGCGCGGCGGACGCCTTGTCCAGGAACGCGATCAGCAGTGCGCTGAAGAAGATGCCGACCGGGTTGTTGCGGCCGAGCAGGGCGATCGTGATGCCCGTGAAGCCGATGCCGGTCGGGAAGCTGAGGCTGTACGTGTGGGTGTCGCCCAGCAGCGTCGGCATACCGGCGAGACCGGCCACAGCGCCGGAGATCAGCATCGCGGTGAGGATCATCTTCTTCGCGTCGACACCGGAGGCCGCGGCGGCGCTCTCGCTGGCGCCGGTGGCGCGCAGGTCGAAGCCGAAGCGGGTGCGGTTGAGGACGAACCAGTAGACGATGCCGAGCGCGAAGGCGACGAACGTGAAGCCGTAGATCTCGCCGCCGGCGCCCAGGTCCAGGCTCGGGAACCAGCCGGACTCGGCGATCTCACCCGTGGTCAGGTCGTTGGAGCCCGGAAGCTGCACACCGAAGTTGTCGGTGAGGATCAGCCAGGCGATCAGGCTGGTGGCGATCGCGTTGAGCATGATCGTGGAGACGACCTCGCTCACCCCGCGCAGGGTCTTGAGCACACCGGCGATACCGGCCCAGAACGCGCCGGTCAGCATCGCGACGAGCACGATCAGCGCGATGTGCAGCGGGCCGGGCAGCTCGACGGCCGCGCCGACGAGCGCGGCCATCATCGCGGCGAGCCGGTACTGCCCGTCGACGCCGATGTTGAACAGGTTCATCCGGAAACCGATGGCCACGGCGAGCGCCGCCAGGTAGTACGTACCGGCCTGGTTCAGGATGAGCACCTGGATGTCGGCGTACTGCGCGCTCTCAACCATCAGCGTGTACGGCTCGAACGGGTCGCGGCCCGAGGCGAGCAGCACCACCGAGGTGAGCGCGATGGCGACGACCAGCGCGAGCACTGGGCCGGCGAGGCCCAGGATCAGCCGGTCCTTGTCGAACTTCTTCATCAGGCCTCGTCCTCCGGGGCGTGCTCCAGATGACCGCTGGCGGCGCCGGTCATGGCCGAGCCCAGCTCCTCCGGGGTGATGGTGGCCGGGTCGGCGTCCGCGACCAGGCGGCCGCGGTACATGACCCGCAGGGTGTCGGAGAGCCCGATGAGCTCGTCCAGGTCGGCGGAGATCAGCAGTACGGCCAGTCCCTCGCGGCGTGCCTCACGGATCTGGTCCCAGATCTGCGCCTGCGCGCCGACGTCCACACCGCGGGTGGGGTGCGCGGCGATGAGCAGCTTGGGGGCGTGGCTCATCTCGCGGCCGACGATCAGCTTCTGCTGGTTGCCGCCGGACAGGGAGGCAGCGGTGACCTCGATACCGGGCGTACGGACGTCGTACTCGCGCACGATCCGCTCGGTGTCCGTGCGGGCGGCCTTCAGGTCGAGCAGCCCGCGCTTGGAGTTGGGCTGCTCGGTGACGTGGCCGAGGATGCGGTTCTCCCACAGCGGCGCTTCGAGGAGCAGGCCGTGGCGATGGCGGTCCTCGGGGATGTAGCCGATGCCGCCCTCGCGGCGCTTGCGGGTGGGCGCGTGCGAGATGTCGGTGGAGTCGAGGGTGATGACGCCGCCGTCCGGGTTGCGCAGGCCCATGATCGCCTCGACGAGCTCGGCCTGGCCGTTGCCCTCGACGCCCGCGATACCGAGGACTTCGCCCTTGTGGATGGTGAGGTCGATCCCGGCCAGCACCTGGCGTACGGCACCGTCGGGGTCGATGGCGTTCAGCTGGAGGTTCTCGACGCGGAGCATCGGTACGTCGGTGACCGTCGACTCGCGGGTCTCGGGCGACGGGAGCTCGCTGCCGACCATCAGCTCGGCGAGCTGCTTGGTGGTGGTGTTCGCCGGGTCGGCGGTGCCCACGGTCGTACCGCGCCTGATGACCGTGATGTCGTCGGCGACCGACAGCACCTCGCCCAGCTTGTGCGAGATGAAGATGACCGTCAGACCCTCGGACTTGAGCTCGCGGAGGTTGGCGAAGAGCGCGTCGACCTCCTGCGGAACCAGCACGGCGGTCGGCTCGTCGAGGATGAGGATGCGGGCGCCGCGGTAGAGGACCTTGAGGATCTCGACGCGCTGGCGGTCGGCGACACCGAGGTTCTCGACCAGGGCGTCGGGGCGCACGTTCAGTCCGTACGCCTCCGAAATCTCCTTGATCTTGTTGCGGGCCTTGTTGCCGATGCCGTACAGCTTCTCGCCGCCGAGAACGACGTTCTCCAGGACGGTGAGGTTGTCGGCGAGCATGAAGTGCTGGTGCACCATGCCGATGCCGCGTGCGATGGCGTCGGCGGGGCTGTGGAAAGTGGCCTGCTCCCCGTCGATGGTGATGGTGCCCTCGTCCGGCTTCTGCATGCCGTAGAGGATCTTCATCAGGGTCGACTTTCCGGCACCGTTCTCACCGACGAGGGCGTGCACGGTGCCCTTGCGGATGGTGATGTCGATGTCGTGGTTGGCGACGACGCCGGGGAAGCGCTTGGTGATGCCGTGCAGTTCTACGGCGGGGGGCGGGCTGGACGCGTTGATGACGCACTCTCCTTGGCGGAAAGGAGCGGGAGGGCGGTGGACGGGAGGAGACAGGGCGCGGCGAAACTATCGTGCTGAAGAAATGTCTACGCGCGTAGCGATGCCAAATGACGAAAAGACCGGGCGCGCAATGCGGTCCGGGGGCCGGAGAGGCGGCGAAACCGCCCCTCCGGGCCCCCAGGATCACGTCCTGACCAGCGGCCTTACGGCGCGGTCTGGACCTTGATCTTGCCGGCGATGATGTCGGCCTTCGCCTTGTCGACGGCGGCGATGAGGTCGGTCATCTTCTTGTACTCCGGGTTGGAGTCGGAGAGGCCGACGCCGTCCTTGTCGAGGCCGTAGCGGACCTCACCGGACTGCGGCTTGCCGTCCTTGACCGACTTGATCAGGTTGTAGACCGAGTCGGAGACGTCCTTGGTCACCGAAGTGAGGATCTTGTCCTTGTACTTCGCCAGACCGGCCTGGTTGTACTGGTCGGAGTCGACGCCGATGGCCCACTTGCCCTCGATGGCGGCCGCCTCGATCGAGCCGGAGCCCGCGAGACCCGCGGCGTGGTAGATCACGTCGGCGCCCTTGTCGAGCTGGCCCTGGGCGGCGGCCTTGCCGAGGTCGGGCTTGGAGAAGCCGTCGAAGTTCGGCGGCTGCGTCAGGTACTGCTTGAGCACCTCGACCTTGGGGTTGGTGTCCTTGACGCCCTGGGCGAAGCCCGCCTCGAACTTCTTGATGAGCGGGACCTCGACACCACCGATGAAGCCGACCTTGTTGGTCTTGGTGGCCTTGGCGGCGGCGACGCCGGCGAGGTAGGAGCCCTGCTCCTCGTTGAAGACCATGTTCGCGATGTTCTTACCGGTCACCGAGGTGTCGTCGATGATGCCGAAGGTGGTCTTCGGGAACTTCGGCGCGACCTTCTTGATGGCCGGGGCGTAGGCGAAACCGACACCGATCACCGGGTTGTTGCCGGAGCGGGCAAGCTCGGTGAGGCGCTGGACCTTGTCGGCGTCCGACTCGCCCTCGGAGGGCTCCTGGTCGTTGCCCTTGATGCCAAGGTCTTTTTCGGCCTTCGACAGACCGGCGTAGGCCGCGTCGTTGAAGGACTGGTCGCCACGGCCGCCGATGTCGTACGCGATGGCGGCGCTGGCTTCCTTCGAGCCGGAACCGGAGTCCGACGTCTTGCCACACGCGGTGGCGGAAAGTGCGAGAGCTGTGGACGCGATGGCCACAGTGGCAATCCTGGTTACGCGGCGCAAGGGAGGGCTCCTTCGACCTGACCGAAGCGCCTCTGCCGGCGCTGGTTTCGCGGCGATCGTAACGCGCGTAGATGCCGGTTAAGCGACCGTACGACAGCTGTTATCGGATCGTCGTGAACGGAAGGCGCCGTGGCTGATTACGAACGGTGTCCGCCAAGCAGCGCGGCGGCGGTGAAGAGTTCGACACCGGCCTCGATCGCCGCCTCATCCACGTCGAAATCACCACGATGCAGGTCACCTCGGGCGGTGTCCCCCGGAGTGCGTACGCCCAGCCGGGCCATCGCGCCGGGGACCTGCTCCAGGTACCAGGAGAAGTCCTCGCCGCCCAGGCTCTGCTCGGTGTCCTCGATCGCGTGCAGTCCGCGCCGGGCGGCCATGGCGTCCGTGAGCAGCTCGGTGACGGAGTGCTCATTCACTACGGGCGGGACGCCGCGCACGTAGTTGATCTCCGACTTGGCGCCATGCAGGGTCGCGATCTCGTCGATCGCGGCATGGATCAGGTCCGGGGCCTCGTGCCAGGCGTCGAGGTCCAGGCAGCGGACGGTACCGGCGAGCTCGGCGCGCTGCGGGATGACGTTGCAGGCGTGGCCGGATTCGATACGGCCCCAGGTCACCGCGAGCCCGGCGCGCGCGTCGACCCGGCGGGCGACCAGCGCGGGGACGTCGGTGGCGACCCGGGCGACGGCCGTGACCAGGTCGGTGGTGAGGTGCGGGCGGGCGGTGTGGCCGCCGGGGCCGCCGAGCGAGATTTCGAGCCGGTCGCAGGCCGAGGTGATGGGGCCGGTACGCAGGCCGATGCGGCCCGCGTCGACCTTGGGGTCGCAGTGCACCGCGATGATCGAGCCGACGCCGTTGAGGCCGCCGGCCTCGATCACGCCGAGCGCGCCGCCGGGCATCATCTCCTCGGCGGGCTGGA
Source organism: Streptomyces flavidovirens DSM 40150 (assembly GCF_000429085.1). Classification (GTDB taxonomy): domain Bacteria; phylum Actinomycetota; class Actinomycetes; order Streptomycetales; family Streptomycetaceae; genus Streptomyces; species Streptomyces flavidovirens. The sequence continues at coordinate 72,648 of NZ_AUBE01000006.1, forward strand.
AGATCAGCCGTACCGGCTGCGGCAGCAGGCCCTGCCGGTCCAGGTCGGCGAGGACCACGCCCGCCCCGAGCACCACCGTGGTGTGTACGTCGTGGCCGCAGGCGTGCGCGCGGTCGGGGACGGTGGAGCGGTACGGGACGCCGGTCTTGGTGTCCGGGATGGGCAGCGCGTCGATGTCCGCGCGGATGGCCAGCATCGGGCGTACGCCGTCCCGGTCGGGACGGTCCGTGCCGATGTCGCAGATGAGTCCGGTGCCGGAGGGCAGCACGCGCGGCGCCAGGCCTGCCTGCTCCAGGCGGGCCTTGATCGCGGCGGTGGTGCGGAATTCCTGGTTGCCGAGCTCCGGGTGCATGTGCAGGTCGCGGCGGAAGGCGATCAGCTCAAGACGCAGGCTCTCGGGCAGCGTGCCGGGGAGCTGGACCATCCCTGACAGTGCTGCTTCTTCGGACTCGCAGATCAGCTGGCTCATCCCTGAAAGAGTAGGCGTCTTTGGGGGGTAACTAACCAGCGATCTACAAAACTTCAGCCTCATAGGGGAAAGAAAACCGGCTGCGCGATGCATGGGCGTACTGCTGGGCGGGTAAGCTGCGCCGCTCTCGTTCCCGTGCCGGCCTGGTGTTTTACCTCCCGTTGGGGCTGCTCCCCGGCCCGCGCCTTCCCCGGCCGGGCCGGTAAGTGCGTGGGCAAAGTCACATATGTGGCGAACTAGACATTCAGCCCAGGGCGGGCAGCCGCTGGACGTCGCGGGCCGTGGTCGTGACGCCCGCCAGGAAGCCCTGGGCGCGGGGCGAGGCCGTTTCCTTCAGCCACAGCGGGTTCACGTCGCAGACGGCGACCCGCACGCCCGTGCCCGCCAGGGCGAGCGGGAGCGTGTGGACCACGGTGGACGGGAAGCTCAGGATCAGCCGGCCGATCGGGCCGCGCCGGGCTATGAGCTCCAGCGGCAGGTCGGGCCGGACGATCTCCAGACCCGTCTCGACGGCCAGCCGGTGCAGCTTGTCGGCGCTCTCGCGGCGGTGGGCGAAGTAGCGGGTGGCCCCGTGGGCGCGGGCCAGGGCGGTGACCGCCTCGACGTACCGGTCGGGGTCGACGACGCCCGTCTCCACCAGCGACGTCCCGACGAGGTCGGCGCCGCGCGAGACGCGGGGCGGGCCGAAGCGGGCGCGCGTCCAGCCGAAGTCGTTGGCGGTGACGGTAACCCCCGGCGCCTCCTCGACCGGCATCGAGGTGAAGACCTCGACGGTACGGGTCCGCGACGGGGTGAGGCGGCGGCGCGCGACCGCCGAGACCGGCCCGAAGACGAGGTCGCGCGGCCCCCGGCGGCCGCCGCGCCGGTGCCAGCGCACCAGACGCTCGCCGCCGGTGAGCTGGGCGATGAACTCCATCGTGGCCGTGCCGTCGTCGACGACGACCAGGTCACGGGCGCGGGTGATCGTCAGCAGCAGCTGTACGTAACGGGAGAACGGGTCGCCGATCACGATCCGGTGTGCCCGCCGCAGGGCGGACGCGAGACCGCCGATCGTCTGGAACGGCGCCCCCGCCCCGCCCCGGGCCTCCTCCCACCGCACCCGCATGCCTTCGTGGCGTGCGAGCTCCGCCATGCGCCGCAGTTGGCCGCGGGTCATGGGGTCGGTGGGCGACAGGACGACGACCGTGAGGTCGTGCGGCCGTGTCCGCGCCCGGGGGCCTGCCTTGGCATGGGCCCACTCCAGGACGTTCAGGAGCTGGACCGGGCTCTCGACGAAGGCGAGAGTTCCGTAAGCCTCGGGGGCGGGGGCGCCGGGGGTGCCGTTCACGGCGACTTGACCGTCTCTCCGGTCAGACCGCGACGGGCTCGCGGTCGGCGCCCTCGGCGACGACACCCGCGACGCGGCGCAGCTTCTTCATCGGGCCCAGCTCGGACTCGTACACCTTCTTTACGCCGTCACCGAGGGAGGCCTCGATGGTGCGGATGTCGCGGACCAGGCGGGTGAGGCCGCCGGGCTCGACGGACGCGGCCTGGTCGGAGCCCCACATGGCGCGGTCCAGGGTGATGTGGCGCTCGACGAACGCGGCGCCGAGGGCGACGGCGGCGAGGGTCGTCTGGAGGCCCGTCTCGTGACCGCTGTAGCCGATCGGGACGTTGGGGTACTCGGCCTGGAGGGTGTTGATCACCCGGAGGTTGAGCTCCTCGGCCTGCGCCGGGTACGTCGAAGTGGCGTGGCAGAGCAGGATGTTGTCGCTGCCCAGAACCTCCACGGCGTGGCGGATCTGGCGTGGCGTCGACATGCCGGTGGAGAGGATGATCGTGCGGCCGGTCGCGCGCAGCGAGCGCAGCAGCTCGTCGTCGGTGAGGGACGCGGAGGCGACCTTGTGGGCCGGTACGTCGAACTTCTCCAGGAAGGCGACGGCCTCGGTGTCCCACGGAGAGGCGAACCAGTCGATGCCGCGCTTCTTGCAGTACTCGCCGATGGCGCGGTACTCGTCCTCGCCGAACTCCACGCGGTGGCGGTAGTCGATGTACGTCATGCGGCCCCACGGGGTGTCGCGCTCGATGTCCCACTGGTCGCGCGGCGTGCAGATCTCCGGGGTGCGCTTCTGGAACTTGACCGCGTCGCAGCCGGCGTCGGCGGCGGCGTCAATGAGCGCGAAGGCGTTCTCGATGTCGCCGTTGTGGTTGATGCCGATCTCGCCGGTGACGTAGACGGGGTGACCGGGGCCCGCGGTCTTGGAACCGAGGGTGCGGAGGCGCGAGTTGGTGCTCATGTCGTTCTTTCCTAACGGGGGGAGTTACGGGAGGTGAGTTACGGGGTGGGGACCGAGGTGGGGATGGGGGTGTGGGTGAGCGACGGGCCGAGGACCCAGGCGGCGATCTCGCGGATCGCGCCCTCTCCGCCCGGCACGGTCGTCACGGCGCGGGCGGCGCCGCGGACCGTGGCGTGGGCGTTGGCGACCGCCACCGGCCAGCCCACGAGGGCCAGGCAGGACAGGTCGTTGACGTCGTTGCCGGCGTAGAGCACACGCTCGGGCGCGACTCCCTGCTCCTCGCACCACTGCTTGAGGGCGAGGTCCTTGCGGTCGACGCCGTGGAGCACGGGGATGCGCAGCTTGCGGGCCCGTGCGGCGACGACCGCGTTCTCCTCCGTGGACAGGATCAGCAGCTTGAGCCCCGACTTGCGCAGGGCCGCGATGCCGAGCCCGTCGCCGCGGTGCACGGCGACGAGTTCCCGTCCTTCGGAGTCGATCAGCACCCGGTCGTCGGTCTGGGTGCCGTCGAAGTCGATGACGACGGCGTCGATGTCGTCGCGGGTGGGGAGGGAGGCGGCCTGCGCGTCGAGGAGGGGCGCCAGCGCGCGGGCGCGGGCCAGGTCGTGCGGGTCGTCGATCTCCAGGACGCGGGCCGGGTCCGTGACGACGAGCGCGGTCCGCCCGAAGAAGCGGTGCCCGGCCTTCCGGAACCCGGCGGCGTCCATGGCGTACGCCGCACCGGTCTCCAGGAAGTCCCGCGGACGGTCCTGACGGCGGGGGCGGAAGCTCTTGTCGTGGTTCACGCCCGTGGCTGTGTCCTCTTCCCGCCAGACGAAGCCGTGGAAGGGGGCCACCGTGTGGGCCGTGTCCGCGCCGTCCTCGACGACCGCCGCGGCGACGCCTTCGACGTCCTCGCTGGTCAGGAACGGGCTCGTGCACTGCACCAGCAGCACCACGTCCACCACCGCGCCGTGCATCGCCTCATGGGCGTCCATGGCGTGCAGTACGGCGGCCTCGCTGGTCGCCGTGTCCCCCGCGATGTCCGCCGGGCGCGGCACACAGTGCAATCTGTCGGCTTCGCCGAGGGCCGCGCCCGCGCCGCGGGCCGCCGCCGCGATGGCGGGGTCGTCCGTGGAGACCACGACATCCGTCACCAGGCCGGCGCCCAGGCACGCCCGGACGGCGCGCGCCACGAGCGGCACGCCCCCGACCGGGGCGAGGTTCTTCGCCGGTACGCCCTTGGATCCGCCGCGGGCGGGGATCACGGCCAGTACGCGGCGTACGGACTCGGCGGTACCGGACTGGGGCTGGCTGCTCATAGTTCTCCCATGCGGCGGATGACGGGCGCCACGCGCTGCACCCCGTGGCGGTACGCCCCGCGCGCTGCCTCCCGTACGGCGTCGCGCAGGACGCGGCGTACACCGGTGACGTCGGTGGTGGTGTGCGTGCCGTCGAGGCGGTGGCGGGCGAGGATGCCGGGGAGGTAGCCCGGCGCGGTGGCGGAGGTGTAGTAGGGGGCCAGCGGCGGCAGGCCGGGGCGCTCCAGGAGTGCGGTGACCCGTTCGCGTACGGCGTCGAAGGCCGTGTCGTACGAGCCGTCGGCGGCCACTCCCTGCGTCGCCAGCCACTCCTCGCCGGCCCGCGGCCGGTGACCGGCGTCGAGCTGGTCCCAGGAGGCGAGGCATCCGGAGCCGAGGAAGTGGTGGTTGCCGAGGACCTCGCGCACGCCCAGGTCGGTGAGGACGGCGGTCGGGACGCGGCGGTGCAGGGACTCCAGGGCGGCGGTCGAACTGACCGTGACGAGCAGGTCGGTACGGTCCAGGACCTCGCCCATGTGTCCGTACACGAGGCGGAAGTTGGGGGGCACGCCGCCTTCGATTCGGGCGGCGAGCTTCTGGTACGGCAGTTCCTCGATGTGCGTGGTGTGCTCGCCCGGCTTGCTGCGGAGCTTGAGCAGCACCTCGCGGCCGGGGTGCAGCCGGGCGTGCTGGACGAGGCGGCGCAGCAGGTAGGAGCGGTCGGCGCGGGACTGCGGGACGGAGGGCTGCGCGGCGAAGACGACGGTGCGGGTGTCGGTGCCTTCGTACGGCGCGCCCCCCAGGAACGGCAGCGCGGCCTCCGTCACGGCCGAGGCGTCGGCGCCCACGCCCTCGTACACCGCGCGGAAGCGCTCCGCGTCGTGGCGCGAGTTCGCGATGACGATGTCCGCGCCGTGGCGCAGCAGCAGCCCGTCGGCCAGCTTCTCGTAGACGACGCCGACATAGCCGGTGCCGATGACGGGCCGGCGGTCGGTGTCCGGCCACAGCGGCGCGAGGCCGTGCAGCATCGCCTGCACCGCTCCCCCGACGAGGGCGAGCAGGACGACGTCGTACGCCTCGTGCTCGACCTCCCCGATGAATTCGGCGGCGGTCACCTCCCGCACACCGTCGACCGGCACGCCGACCTCGGCGAGCTGGCGGGGTGTGGGGGTGGCCCGGCCGCGGAGCAGAAATCCGCTGACTTCGGCTTCCGGCGCGATACGGCGGGCGGTGAGGGCGCCCCATTTCCATCGCGTATCGGAATCGGCGATCACGGCGATCCGCAGGGCTTTGCTGGTACTTGCTGGCACGTCCAAGAAACTAGGCAGGCATTCCGATTGACGGCCCAACTCAGCCGCAACAAACGGTTAACAGCACATCGACGATCGGCGTCGGCGCCCGCAAAGCAGGCGGGTTAACCATTCCGCCATTCTTCGTTCACCCGGCATCCCTCCGGGGGTCGCAACGAATGCCGCGGTGCGCCCTAGCGTCACGGAGGTGGTCAAGCTCTCTGTCGTCGTGCCGTTCTTCAACGTGCAGACATACGCCCCAGACACCCTTCGGAGTCTCCGCGCGAACGCGCGGGACGACTTCGAGTTCATCCTCGTCGACGACTGTTCGACCGACGGAACGCCGGAGATCCTCCAGCGCGCCGAACGCGACCTGCCGGGGGCGATCCTGGTCAGACACGAGACCAACGGCGGCCTGGCCACCGCCCGCAACACCGGTCTCGACGCGGCGCGCGGCGAATACCTGACGTTCCTCGACGGCGACGACTGGCTGGCCCCCGGTCACTACGCGCGCCTGCTCGCCGCGATGGAGGAACTGGGCTGCGACTTCGTCCGTACGGACCATGTGCAGTGCACCGGACGTACGCGTACGGTCCACCGCGTCCCGCACGGCAAGCGCGGCGTGGTCATGTCGCCGCGCGACGCGATCCTGCCCGCCAGCCGTTCCACCTCCGTCGACTACGCCTTCGCCTGGGCCGGCATGTATCACCGCAGGCTCGCCGACCGGGGGCTGCTGCACTTCACCGACGGCCTGCGCACGGCCGAGGACCGGCCGTGGATCTGGCGGCTGCACCGGGAGGCCGAGAGCTTCGCGGCGCTCGGCACGCTGGGTGTCTTCTACCGGCGGGGCGTCGCGTCGTCGCTGACGCAGATCGGCGACGTACGGCAGCTCGATTTCATCCGGGCCTTCGATCAGGTCATCGAGGAAACGGCGAAGGACCCGGACGCCGACCAGCTTCTCCCGAAAGCCGTACGCACGTACTGCGCCATCATTTCCCACCACCTGGGAAGCATCGAAAGGTTCGAACCGGCCGTGGCACGGAAATTGCGGGTGATGAGTGCGGCGGCTCTCAAACGGATGCCGCAGGACTTCCTCAAGGACGCGCTGGATTCCATGGACGTGGAGCGTTCCGTACGGCTGCGGCGCCTGCGCCGCCGGCCCGCGTCTTCCGCTTCCGCCGCGCCGGGGGTCGCTGCCTGATGGCCACCACGCAGATCTTCTTCGCCTCCACGCTGTACGGCGCCGCGACGCTCGCCGCCGCGATCGACAGCGACTGCTTCGCTCCGGCCGGCCGGCGGCTGCTCCTGGTCAGCAACAACGCCACAACGCCCGAGACGACGCCCGCCGTCGACGAGATGCCGGGCTTCGAACGGCTGCGGGGCCGCTTCGACGACGTACTGTCCTGGAACGAGACCATCGCGCCCTTCCACCCCGGCGCCTGGTCGCCGCGCGTCGACGACATCCCGCTGTGGGAACGCCACTTGCGGCTGCTCTGGGGCCTCGGCGACGACACCGTGGAGCTGGTCGTCGAATCCATCCAGGTCAACCCGGCACTGGCACTCACCCAGCTGTTCACGGACGCGCCGGTCGAGGTGTACGCCGACGGGCTGATGAGCTACGGCCCGACCCGCAACAAGATCGACCCGCTGATCGGTACGCGCGTACGCCGCCTGCTCCACCTGGACCTGGTGCCGGGTCTGACTCCGCTGCTGCTGGGGGAGTTCGACGTACCGCCGGAGCTCGTACCGACGGAGTCCTTCCTGAAGGTCCTCACCGAACTGTCCGACACGGAAGCGGAGTTGACCCTTCCGACGGGCTCGGCGCTGCTCCTCGGCCAGTACCTGTCGGCGCTGTCGATCCTGACCGCCGAGGAGGAGGAGAGCCTCCACGTCACGATGTTGCGCGGGGCGGTCGGCCGCGGCCACCGGCAGATCGTCTTCAAGCCGCACCCCACGGCGCCGGCCCGCTGGTCGCGCCTGCTGGAGCGCGAGGCACAGGAGCTGGGCGTCGAACTCACCGTCCTGGAGAGCCCGGTGCTGGCCGAGGTGCTGTACCAGCGGTTCCGTCCCGCGCTGGTGGTCGGCTGCTTCTCGACGGCGCTGATGACGGCCAGCACGTTCTACGAGATCCCGGTGGCCCGCACCGGGACCGACGTACTGCTGGAACGCCTCTCGCCGTACCAGAACAGCAACCGCGTACCCGTCACGATCGTCGACGCGCTGGTCCCCGACCTGACGGCGGAGGTCCCCGACCTGACGGCGGACGACGGCGACCGTCCGGGCCCGGTTTCCCTGCCGTACCTGGCGGGCCTCCTCCGGGCCGTCGGCTTCGCGATGCAGCCGCAGATCCGCTCGGACCTGCGGCCGGCGGCCGAGCGCTTCCTCACCCAGCACCTCAAGGGCCCCGCCTGGCGTTACTTCAAGCGCCGCCGGCTGACCACGCTCGCGCTGCCCGGCGCGATCCCGCAGCAATTCGCCTTCATCCCGCGCAACGCGACGCTGCGACGCGTGGTCCGCAGGGCCCGGTCCTTCAAGCGTGCCGCGCTCAAGAAGGCGGCGCTGGGCTGACGGCGGGGCGGACGCTTCAGACGCTGCTGAATGACAGCTTCGCCGCGAAGCCCAGGAACAGGACGCCCGCCGCCGAGGTCGCGCCCGCCGACAGGCGCTTGCGGCGGCGGAAGGCGGCGGCCAGGCGGGTGCCGCCGAAGATCAGCGCGGAGAGGTAGAGCACGCTCGCGAGCTGGGCGAAGGTGCCGAGCAGGACGAACGAGAGGGCGGGGTGGGCGTACGCCGGGTCGACGAACTGCACGAAGAACGTTCCAGAATCAAACTGGCTGTACGCTCGCGCCCATGACCGCTACCAAGACCGCTCCCGAGTGGACCGTTGAGGAACTGGCAGAGCTGGCCGACCTCCAGGCCAGGAACGATGCACTGCCGGAGGACGCGCCCCGTGGCCTCCTGTCGGTACGCCTGTCCATCCTCACGGAGGACACCACCTCACCCGCACGGCAGGAACTAGACCTCCGTCGCCATGCCATCCGAGAGGGCGTCAGAGTTGTTGGCGTGGCCAGGGACCTTGGAGTGTCCGCAACTAAGAAAGCACCCTGGGAGCGGAAGGAACTCGGGGACTGGCTCAACAACCGCATACCCGAGTTTGACTCGATTTTGTTCTGGAAGTTGGACCGATTCATCAGGCGCATTTCTGACCTACATGAGGTCATCAAGTGGTGCGAGAAATCCGGGAAGAACCTAATTTCTCTCAATGACACCCTGGACCTGTCATCCCCCATGGCTCAGGCAATGGTGACTTTCGTTGCGGCAGTTGCAGAGATTGAAGCCGCCAACACAAAGACTCGCGTTTCGTCCCACTGGGAATACACCAAGCAACAGGATCAATGGCGGATTGGTAAGCCATCGTATGGCTACAAGACTGCCAGGGTGGGCGGGAAACTCCGCCTAGTGCAGGACCCTAAGCAAGCGCGAGCGGTGCGCTACATGCTCCGCGCCGCAATGCGGGGGGTTCCGGCAAACCGAATTGCCAAGGTTCTAGACAGAGCCAAGGTTCCGACCTACAGCAACCGGAAATGGAACAATCAGCAGGTTCTCAGGATTCTTAGGAACCCTGCCGTTACGGGGATTCGTACCGAGGGAGGGACGAAGGCGACTACCTACAAATCTACGCCGGTACTAGACAAGCAGGGCCAGGAAATCAGGGTCACGGATGAGCCGATCCTGACTGGTAAGGAATTCGAAAGCGTACAAGCGGCACTTGCCACCCGCGCGAAGAACAAGCGTCACCATGAGAAGAACCGTCGTCCTACCAGGTTCCTCGGCGTCATGAAACACCAGTGCGGAAGAAACGTTAACGAAACGAATAACTACAAAAAGCTTTCTACCGGCGAAGTGAAGGAGTACCGATACTTGCGGTGCCCCGACTGCCGGAAACCAGGATTCGTGACACCGGACCCTGAGCATGTGTACTCGGCTCTGGCGCAGGCCGTCTTTGAGGCCCTGGGGGATTTCGAAGTGATCCGCCGCGAGTACGCCAGAGGCGACGAGAACAGGCGAGAGCGGAAGCGACTGGAAGAGTCCATCGCCTACTACATGTCCGGGCTGGAGCCCGGCGGAAAGTTCGATAAGGCCGGATTCATTCGCGAGAAAGCAGAGAGCACGCTAGACGCTCTCATGAACAACTTGACGAAGATCGACCCGGATTCCACAAAGGATAGGTGGATCTACGAGAGCACCGGCATGACCTACAGGCAGCATTGGGAGGCTGGTGGCGTAGAGGCCATGGAAGAGGACCTACTGAGTGCCGGAATAACTTTCGAACTCGGAAAGCAGGACGATGGGGAACTGTTGGGGCAGTTGATCATTCCGCACGATGTTAAGAAGCGACTGATCAGAATGGACAGCAACTGGAGTTAGCCATACAGGCGCACTCCGCGAATCAATGCCCCCACCGGAAGGTGGTGGCATTTCTATGTCAACTCTCGGAGGGATAGACGACATCAGCAACGACTCTCCGGTTACCGTCCTGATCCTGGATCACGGTTACAACACGCATACTCCCCCTGTCTCGCCCCCGAGGCCGTGCGCCGGGTGCTAGTGGTGAAGAAACCTTGCATCCATCCTCCCTGGCGAAGTCAAAGGAAGCCCGCACACGCTCTCGCTCGCCCGTTTAAACGCTCTTCCTTGATTCCGCCACACCTTCGGGCGTAGAACTTGCCACCCGTGAACCGACAGCAGTTCAAACACCTTGGCGCTACTCCCCGAAAGGTACGACGTGTGACTGAGCTTGTGCGCGTGAATCACTCCGCTTGGCGAAAGTGCATACGCGCTGATCCTGCAATCAGGCTTACAACCCTGGCCGTAGCAATGGTCATCGGGGAGTACGGCAACTACGCGGACGGCTCCAACGTGCGGCCATCCATGGAGACGGTAGCTCGCGAAGTCGGCTTCTCAAGCAGGCAGAAGATCTACCCACACTTGAAAATCCTCCGCGAGAGGGGATACCTCACCCCTGCCGGGACCAGGTCGGCGAAGGGTGTTGTCGTCTACCGGTTGACCGCTCCTGCCGAGATCGTCAGAACCGCTTCCGCAACGTCCCTAGACGCTGCCGTAAGAGCCGGAACAAACGGACAGGCGGCCGAGCCTGTCCAGGGCGAAGAAGGCCGCTCTAACGCTGCTCCAAACTCTTCGGCGGCCCCGGCCGGCGAACCCGTCCAGCTCACCATGGAGCAGAAGATGTGGTTCCTGGGCGGCAGCAGTCCCGAGGAATGGCCATGGCCCAACATCCCTTACTCGACAGCCGAGCGCGCCTACCGCAAATACACGGGGCAACCTGCCTGACGGGCAGGCTTAGTCCTCGCCTTGCTGTCCCCGGACGGGTAATGCACCTGTCCCCTCAAGGGGACACAACATTAGAGAGATCCTAAAAGGATATTAGAGAGACGGTGTCCCCATTCGGGGACACCGCTTATCAACTGAGATCAGTCTTCCTGCGGAGCCTGATCCTGGCCTAGGCCGAAAGGCCGATGTGCCTCAACACCCAAGCCGCCCCCTCGAAGGGCGGCTCTCTTATTGAAGGAGGCGCACATGCCCTGGTCCATGTGCCAACACTGCAAGAAGCTCTACCCAGTCGGCTCACGTTGTGATCCATGCGCCAAGGCAACAGCGCGGAAGCGCGAGAAGACGCGCGTGCGGCTGAGCCCGCGTGAGCGTGGCTATGACGCTGAATACCAGCGCAACCGGCGCTGGCTGCTTCGGTCACAACCTGACTGCCATATCTGCCGCGTGGCGTTGGCTACGACCGCAGACCACATCATCCCGTTGAGCCGAGGTGGCTCCAACGCAATGGACAACTTGCGACCCGCGTGCGGGCCGTGCAACTACAGCCGAGGCAACGGGACGCGCTGAGAGGCCCCGTAACAGCCAATCAGCTCAGTCGTGGCAATCCCTGATCGGCTCCCCGTCCTGGCAGCTCTCGGGCCAGTACAGGGGCACGGCAACTGCCATTGCACCCACGTCCCTTCCTGAAACTCGCACGCCCGCGAAACTCCCCGAACTGGTGGGAAGGCTCGGGGGTAGGGAGGGTCTGAACCTTCAGTGGACTTCTCTGCACCCACGTCCCTTCCTGAAACTTGAGCGCGCGGGGGTTGGCCCGAACTGGTGGGAGCGTTACGGCCGGCTACGGGTGGTGACGAAATATTGGTCGGCAATGGGTGTCGAGTATTCGGCTCGGTTACACGTCTTTCTCTTATGAGTTGGATGACAGGCGTGGCCGTCCTTCCGATGCCTTCGCTGACAGAGCGGCGAAGGCCGAGAGATCTGGCGACTCTCGCTGTGTTGGTAGTGCCGCGCCCCAGAGCGCGGCTTCCTCGTCTGGGTTAATCCATGCGCTGTCCTGCCAGGAAGTCGCGCTCTTCTTTGAGCGCTCCGGGGGATAGCTGATGAAACCCGTGACTCTTACTTGCTACGTCTGCGAGCACACTTACGAACGGCCGTACGGCCCCGGAAGACCGCCGCTGTATTGCGACGCGTCCTGTCGACGCTTGGCCCGACAGGGCCGCAAGCGGGCTGCTTATGTCAGTCGCGCTGAAGCTCGGCGGCTTAACGCCGCAGCATAGCCACCCAATCGACCAATTGAGTCACCCCCGGCTTAGCCGAGGTGGGCGACTTTTTTGTGCCCATGTTCCAGAGGAGAAAAAGTGAAGCCCGAACTGTGCAAGGTGTTTGATGCTGCCGAGAGCCGCACTAACGGACTGGCGGCCAATGAGGTTGCATTCATCATCAAGAATGCTGGCGATAAGCGAGAGAGTGTTCTCTCGGTCATTAACCAGGCTAAGGCAAGCACGCCCGAAGGGCGTGATGCGCTTCGGGCTGTATTTGAGGGAGATCGGTCAAACGTTGGCGGTGAACTGCGCGCACAGGTAGATCGCATATATGCGAATCGCGAGGTACGCAATCTTGAGAAGAGCCTTCGCGAAAAGACTGGCTCTTACCGCTTTGACTCCGCTCGTGGCCTGCTCGCGCAGCGTGCCGAGCTTGTCAATGAGCTGCGAAACCTCGCCGGTCCGTGCTTTGCCCACCATTCCGGGAACGGCACGGCGTGAGCCATGGCCGTATCTCGGTATGCGGCGAACTCGCCTGCCCGGTCTTCGCTCAGAACTTCCTGATCCGCGAAGGCTCCCGATTCGTCGTAGTGCATGACGACTGGAGTCTCATCCATCAGCCAAAAGTCAGGAACCCCTTCTAGGGGGTTCGGTTGTTCGGTGGTGTCGAGAATGAAGAACTCCTCGCCGCCCGCCATGTTCTTCTGATAGCCCCAGCCCAACTCGAACCGCAGATATGGCGTGAGTGGTCGAGACAGAACGTGAACACGATAGACGCGCTTGCCCTTGCTTGTTTGCGAGCGGAGTTCGGACACCCAGGCAGCGTTATAGTCGGCCGGCTGCGACTCCCCGGCTAGGAAAGCTTGATAGGCATCCACGTTTCCCGATTTGCTGTAATCATCCAACGTCTCTAGCCGGAATGCTTCCCGCTGGAAGGTGCCGAACAGGTCGCCCAGTGCCTTAGCCACGAAGACCCTTCCGGATGAGATCGAAAAGCAACTGCTCTGGGATCTCGACCACGGTTTCGTGTGCGGGAATCTGAAGGCCGTGGTCGGCAGGAGTCTCCCCCTGCACCAGCAGGGTGCCCCTGTCGGTCGCGTAGATCGTCGGGCAATCCTTGAGGTCGCAGGTGCTCACAAGCTTGGTGACCTTCACGGGGTTCCCTCCCTGGCCTGCTTCGTCATGTCCTGGTCGATGCTTCCGACCAACCGCCCTGAGACGCAAGGGGTGAGAGTTTCCAAGACAGGAAACCGGGTCTGCTCCGACGCGACGAGGGGGAGTGCCCAGGACAGCGCAACGCTCAACACAGGGGATAGCGAGTGCGCATGGAGGCGGGACCTAGAGGGTCGGCAAAGTCCCTGAACCTCTCAGGACGTCTCAGGGGTACTCGCGGCCTTCACGGTGAGTGGCCGCCGCTTCCGCCTGCTGGGCGTGCTGACCAAAGCAGAGAACGGGGTGACCTTGGGGGGCTCCTGGGACTCCTTCGGGGGCCTCTTAGGCAGGCCGAGAGCTCCTAGTGCTTCACGCTGCTCCTGGAGGCTCATGCGGGCGAACAGGGCCGCAGCATCGTCAAGGTGAGACACGCCAGCCCCCTACGCGCTTGCCAGAGACAGCTTGACGGCGAACCCCAGGAAGAGCGCTCCGGCCGCCGAGGTGGCCCCTGCGCTGAGCGTCCTCCGACGACGGAACGCAGCAGCTAGACGAGACCCGCCGAAGATGAGCGCAGACAGGTACAACACGCTTGCCACCTGGGCGAGTACGCCTAGAGTCACGAACCCCGCGACTGGGTTGGACTCTGACACGAACTGCACGAAGAAGGAGATGAAGAAGAGGATCGCCTTTGGGTTGAGCAGGCTGATCACGAGAGCGCGGCGGAACGGGCGCTCGGCAGCCACAGTCGCCTCGACGTCAGCGGCACCCGCGTCCGTGCGCTCGTTGCGCGTGCGCCACATCGACCAGGCCGCGCGCATCATCCCGATCGCCAGCCAGGTCAGATATCCGGCGCCCGCGTACTTCACGATCCCGAACAGCAGCGCGTTGGCCTGGAGCAGCGAGGCCACGCCGGCCGCGGACAGCGTCATGAGCACCGCGTCCCCGCAGAACACCCCGGCGGCCGCCGCATACCCCTTCCGCGCCCCGCGCCGGGCGGCGACGGACAGCACGTACAGCGAGTTCGGCCCCGGCAGCAGAATGATCAGCACGAGGCCGGCGAGATAGGTCGGAAGATCGGTGACGCCCAGCATGGACCGAGTGTCGCACGGAGGTACGACACTCGGCCGGGGCATTTCACAGTGCGGTCAGTCGCCGTCGAGGAGGGTGTCCACGGGCAGTTCGAGAGTGACGCCGACGGAGGCGGGGACGGGGACCGAGGCCCCCCGCTCGTACCGCTGCGGCGGCGGATACTTGCCGTCCGCCGGATCGCTGTAGAGCAGCACTTCGCCGTGCTTGCGGTCGGCCACGATGTAGACCGGGACCCCGGCCTCGGCGTAGCTCTCGACCTTGGTCCCGAGGGCGTCGGTCCAGTTCGAGGAGGTCACTTCGACGACCAGGCGGAAGACGTTCGGGGCATAGCAGTTCTTCTGGACGAGCGCGTCCCGGAAGTCCTCGTCGACCACGGAGAAGTCGGGGATCGCGTAGTCGTCGGGCAGGCCGGGCAGCCACAGGCCGATGCCCTGGACGTACTCCAGGCCGGCCTCTTCCACTCCCGCCCGGTCGAACGCTCTTCCCAGCTTGGTCAACGACAGTGCGTGCGAACCGTCCGGCCGTGGTGTCACGATGAGCCTCCCCTGGAGAATCTCCACGCGGTGCCCGGGCAGTGCACGGGAGAGCAGGTCGGCGGCTTCGCCCAACGTCAGCTCGTGTTGCATGACAGCCACGGCATCCCCCTTGTCGGGATCACTCTCCACCGAAAGTAACCGGGAGCACCGACACTCCGCCCCCGATCACTCGTCCGGGTGGCCAACGGTCGGAAGCGCTCAGAACGCGTTCGTCGGGACGTACGTCCCCCACACCTCCCGCAGCGCGTCGCAGACCTCGCCGACCGTCGCCCGCGCCCGCAGCGCGTCCTTCATCGGGTACAGGACGTTGTCCGTGCCCTCCGCCGCCTTCTTCAGCTCCACCAGCGCCGCGTCCACCGCCGCCTGGTCGCGCTCCGCGCGCAGCTTCGCGAGGCGGTCGGCCTGCTGGGCCTCGATCGCGGGGTCGACGCGCAGGGGCTCGTACGGCTCCTCCGTCTCCAGCTGGAAACGGTTCACGCCGACCACGACGCGCTCGCCGCTGTCCGTCTCCAGGGCGATGCGGTACGCGCTGCGCTCGATCTCGTTCTTCTGGAAGCCGCGCTCGATGGCGTTGACCGCGCCGCCCATGTCTTCGACCTTCGCCATCAGTTCGAGCGCGGCGGCCTCGACGTCGTCGGTCATCTTCTCGACGACGTACGAGCCGGCGAACGGGTCGACGGTGGCCGTGACGTCCGTCTCGTACGCCAGGACCTGCTGGGTGCGCAGGGCCAGGCGGGCGCTCTTGTCGGTGGGGAGCGCGATCGCCTCGTCGAAGGAGTTGGTGTGCAGGGACTGGGTCCCGCCGAGGACGGCCGCCAGGCCCTGGACGGCGACGCGCACCAGGTTGACCTCGGGCTGCTGGGCGGTGAGCTGCACGCCCGCCGTCTGCGTGTGGAAGCGCAGCATGAGGGATTTGGGGTTCTTCGCGCCGAACTCGTCGCGCATGACCTTCGCCCAGATGCGGCGCGCGGCGCGGAACTTGGCGACCTCTTCGAGGATGGTGGTGCGGGAGACGAAGAAGAAGGACAGGCGGGGCGCGAAGTCGTCCACGTCCATCCCGGCCGCGACGGCGGTACGGACGTATTCGATGCCGTCGGCGAGCGTGAACGCGATCTCCTGCGCGGGCGAGGCGCCGGCCTCCGCCATGTGGTAGCCGGAGATCGAGATCGTGTTCCACTTCGGGATCTCGGTCTTGCAGTACTTGAAGATGTCCGCGATCAGGCGGAGCGACGGCTTGGGCGGGAAGATGTACGTCCCGCGCGCGATGTACTCCTTCAGCACGTCGTTCTGGATCGTGCCGGTCAGCTTGTCGGCCGGTACGCCCTGTTCCTCGCCCACCAGCTGGTACATCAGGAGGAGGAGGGCCGCCGGCGCGTTGATCGTCATCGACGTCGAGACCTTGTCCAGCGGAATGCCGCCGAACAGGACCCGCATGTCGTCGATCGAGTCGATCGCGACGCCGACCTTGCCGACCTCGCCGCTCGCGATCGCCGCGTCGCTGTCGTGGCCCATCTGGGTCGGCAGGTCGAAGGCGACCGACAGGCCCATCGTGCCGTTGGCGATCAGCTGCTTGTAGCGGGCGTTGGACTCGGTCGCGGTGCCGAAGCCCGCGTACTGGCGCATCGTCCACGGGCGGCCCGTGTACATGGAGGGGTACACGCCGCGCGTGAAGGGGTACTTGCCGGGCTCGCCCAGCTTCTCCGCGGGGTCCCAGCCCTCCAGGGCGTCCGGCCCGTACACCGGCTCAATAGGCAGTCCCGACTCCGACTCGCGCGCCATCTGCTGTGCCTCCCGCTGAACGTACAGGGAACGTACTGGCTGGTAATTAACCGACCCTCGCGACGGACTGTAGCGGCGGGCGTGCGGCGGGTGGAGAGCCGCAGGCTGGGACCTTGCTCACAACGTCGCTCTTCATCGCTCTTCATCGCTCTTCCATCATGCGGGGCTTTCGCAACCGGGCGGAGCGGGAAACAGTCCTTAAGGGCAAACGAGATGCCGGGGGCGGGAAATGGACGAGAAGCAGCGGAACAGCAGAGCCATGCGCAGAGCGGTGGCACTGGCGGCGGCCGCCGTGGTGGGCGTGACCGCGGGGTGCACGGCGCAGGCGTCCGGGGCGGGAGCGGGAGCGGCGGCTGCGGGCGGGACGAAGCGGGCGGCAGCGGCGGCTCCGGCGCATACGCCGGCGAACGCTCCGGTGGCGGCGGTGTCGAAGTCCCCGGCTCCGGCGGCTACGGAGGGCAGGTCGGAGGGACCCGCTGAGCCGAAGGCCGGGCCGGCCAAGCCGAAGACCGCGCCGCCCGAGTCGAAGACCGCGCCGTCGGCGCCGCCCGCGCCCGCGCCGCGCCCAAGATCCTTATGGCGAGGGGGGCCGAAGGCGCGCAAGTACGCGAGCTGCAGGCCAGGCTCCGTCAGATCGGCCACTTCAACCGCACACCTACCGGCTACTACGGTTCCGTCACCGCTGCCGCCGTCTCGTCCTTCCAGGGCAAGCGCGGCCTGCCCCGTACGGGCACGACCGACGCCGTGACCTGGGACAAGCTGCTGGGGATGACCAGGAAGCCGACACGCGACGAGCTGCACCCGACGACCGCCAACCCGGTCGCCAAGCCCGACCCCCGCTGCATGACGGGCCGGGTTCTGTGCATCAGCAAGACCAGCCGCACCCTGTCCTGGATGGTCGAGGGGCGGGTCGTCTCGGCGATGGACGTGCGATTCGGATCGCAGTACACGCCCACCCGTGAAGGGGTGTTCAGCGTGTACTGGAAGTCCCGGCACCATGTCTCGACGCTGTACGACAGCCCCATGCCGTACGCCCTCTTCTTCAGCGGCGGGCAGGCCGTCCACTACTCGTCGGACTTCGCGGCCCGTGGCTACAGCGGTGCGTCGCACGGCTGCGTCAACGTCCGGGACGAGGGGAAGATCGCGAGCCTGTTCGCGCAGGTGCGCAACGGCGACAAGGTCGTCATCTACTGGTAGCCGCCGGTCAGGGAGATGGAGAAGTGGCGCGGGCGGGACCGGGGGAACGTGTCCCGCCCGCGCCTGTTGCGCGGAGCCGAAGGTACGGGGGGAACCCCGGCTCGTCGCGCTGCCGATGACCAGTCGGCTCACTCTGTACTGCGTCACCCACTCCAAAAACGTCACACCTGCGCTAGGTCGGGGATGAAAGCGCAGGTCAGCGAGGTGCGGGGGCGTTGGGGGCGGTGCCGCGCCGGGGCGTCTCCTCGGGCGTCGAACGTTCGGGTAGGTGTTGGTTCGTTCGCGGTGGTTGCGTTCAACGCCCTGCGGGGAGCGCCCCGACACGTCCCCTCACCGGCGGCGTTGCCGGTGAGGCGGGGGCGGGCGCCGCCATGCACCGTCCCCTCCTGGCACCGCGACATGGGGCCGCAGCACGGGCTGCGTACGTCGCAGCCGCCGCGTGCGGGGTGGGTCAGCTCGGGTGGGCCGAGGCGCCGGTGGTTGTGGACGGCTCGACGGTCGGCGAGGGGGGCGGGGCATAGGAGATCGGCGGCACGATCCTGCGGATGTCGCCGGGGGCGTCCTCGCTCCCGTCGCTTCCGCCGTTCCTGCCGTTCTTGTCGCCGCCGTCTTCGTCTCCGCCCCCGCCCGCGTCGTCCACGTCACCGGGGCCGTCCAGCACGCGGTCGCAGAAGCGCTCCACCCGGTCGGGGCCCTTGGCCGCGGCCTCCAGGCGTCGTTCGTGGTCGGGGGCGAGCTTGCCCTCGCGGTAGTCCTGGCAGGCCTTGGCGGTCTTGCGGTACCAGTCGGCGGAATCGGAACCGGAACCACCATCGCCCGTTCCTGATGTGTCGTCGTCGGGCCGGGCCGGGTGGGTGGGGGGTACGCCGGTGTCCGGTGCGGGGGAGGACTCGTGCGTACCCCCGGTTTCGACCTTGCCGTCGCCGGGCGTCTGGTGTGCGCCGCCGGGGGTGCCGGTGCTGTCCGGGGTGGGGGCGTCGGTGTCGCCCGGTTCAGCGGTGGTGGTCCCTGAGACGACCGGCGGTGGTGTCGCGGCGGCGGACACGGAGGACGCCGGGGCGGGGTCGGTGTCGCTGCCGAAGGGGCTGGGCAGTACGCCCGTGCCCGCCGCCACCGCGACGCCGCCGAGCGCGACACCGGCCAGTGCCCCGGCCAGCCCGAGGCGTACGGGGCGTGCCCAGCGCACGGGTACGGCGGCCCTGCGTCCGATACGTACCGTCGAGAAGGCCTCGGGGGACGCGGCCCTGGCTTTGCGGAACGCCGCCAGCGCGGCCGCCTCGCCGGGGAGTTCGCCCGGCTCGTGGCCGGCCCTGGCGACGCCGTCGAGGGCGGCGGAGAGGCGCTCGGCCTGGGCGCGTGCGTGTTCGCCGACAGGGCCTACGGGTTCTCCGCGCAGCAGTCGCTCCGCCGCGTCCTTGTCGAGCCACTCGTAACGCTCGTCGGCCATCACATGTCCTTCTGCGTCCGCACGCACGAATGCGTCACACCGGCGGACGTCACCTGGCCCGGTCGCGGACCTCGCTGGGGCGGTACTGCGCCGAGCTCCGGCCGCCCGCCGGCCGGGTCGGCGACCGTACCCCTGTCGTCTTCACCGCTCTCGCCGTCCGCCGCGTTCAGCAGCTCGGCCAGCCGCTTCAGGCCGCGGTGCGCGGCGGTACGTACGGCGCCGGGGCGCTTGCCGAGGGTCTGAGCGGCGGTCTTCGCGTCGAGTCCGACGACGACACGCAGGACGACGGCCTCGGCCTGGTCCTGCGGAAGCTGGGCGATGAGGGCGAGGGTGTCACCGGTGGCAAGGGCTTCCATCGCCTCGCCCGCGGTGTCGGAGGCGCCGGGCTTGGTGGTGAGCTCGGTTTCGTCGCCGCCGACGACGGGGCGCCTGCCGCGCATACGTATGTGATCGAGGGCACGGTTGCGCGCTATGCGCGCCGCCCAGCCCCGGAACCGGTCGGCGTCGCCGCTGAACCGGTCGAGGTCGCGGGCTATCTGGAGCCACGACTCGGAGGCGACGTCCTCTGCCTCCGGTTCGCCCACCAGCGTTCGTATGTAGCCCAACAACCGCGGGTGCACGGCGCGGTACACAGTACGGAAGGCGTCTTCGTCCCCGTCCTGTGCCGCGAGCACCGCGGCGGTCAGCTCCGCGTCGTCCCCCAGCACTTCCTCAACCCGTCCCAAATAGCAGCTGGTCACCGCTGCCGCGCGGCCCAGCGCGAGTCAGCACGGTACGGCGTCCGAAGGGGTCACGTCCACGTCCTGCACAACGCGCGACTGTCTGCTGACAGAGAGCGGTGTGACAGAAAACGCAGGCCCGGCGCTGAGAGTAGTACGGGCCGCCGCACGGTCCGCGGACGGCGACCGGGGCCTCTCCTGTGGGGGGTGGCGGCCCCGGTCGTCCTTCCTCGGTCTGCGGCGGCCCCATTTCATGCTTTCGAGACCCTTCCCTGGGGCGTCGCGACAACACTCCGGACCCTCGCGACTCGCCGTCCCGACACCCTCTCGCAGGCCTCCCCGAGGTCTCACGAACTCGCCGCCCCGACATCCTCCCGGCGCAGTTCCGCGGCCGGGTGCCGTCCCGATCCTCCCGGCGCCGCCCCGAGCTCCTCCCGGACGCCGCCGCCCCGACGGCTCACGGACTCGCCGCCCCCGCACCCCGACCCGAAGCCCCGCCGAGCCGGTGACCGCATCGTCGCGGCGTGAGGGGGATTAGTTCCCGCCCTTGCCCTGGGTGGCGCCTTTGCCGGCCGGTCGGCGTCCGTTGCCGTTGCCGGGTTCGTCCTTGTCCGCGGGCTTCGCGGGGTCGGTACGATCCGTCGGGTTCGCGGCACTGCCTCCGGGCGCGTTGTCGTCCGGCTTCGCCGGGGGGTGTTCCGGCGGGGCCTTGGGTGCCGTTCCCGGCTTCTTCGGGGGTTTCGAGGCCTTCGGTGCCTTTGTGGAGCCCTTGCCGTCGGTGCCCGCCCCCGGTTGCCGTTCCTCGGCCGCCACCACGTCCTCGCAGTACGCCTCCACCGTCAGCCCGGCGTCGGCGGCCTCGGCCGTCAGCCGTTCGGAAGCCGCGCCGCGGCCGGAGAGCGAGCGTCCGTTGGATGCGAGGTACGCCACGCAGTACGCCACGTCATCCTGCGCCCGCGTCGGGCGCGCCGACCCGGAACGGGTGACCCCGGTGGAGGGGAGGCGCACCGTCCCCTCCGCCGCGCTCTCCCGCGCCGCGCCGGGCGTGGGCGGCGCACCGGTGCGGGCCGCGGTCGACGCCGCGCTGGGCCCGACCGAACCGCCGCCACCGATCCCGAACGGCGCCGGGATCGCCCCCGTACCGGCCGCCAGCGCCACCCCGCCCAGCGTCACCGTCGCCGCGACCGAGGCGAACGCCGCCCTGGCCGGAAGTGCGCCGCGCCGACGCCGGGACGGCCGCCAGTCGTCGCGCCTGCGCGCCTGCCACCAGCGCTCCGGGAGAGCGTGTGCGCCGGCGTCGCGCGCCTCCCGATACGCGGCGAGCGCCGCTTCCTCGTTCGCCCCGCCGGGGCCGGGCGCGGATCGGCGTACGGCGGCCAGCAACGCCTCGACCTCCGGCGTGGCCACCTCCTCATCCACCGCTTCCCGATCCCGCGCGTCGGCCCCGGTCCGTCGTCGCGGCCGTGCCTGCGCCTGTGGTTGCTTCCGTACCCGTCTCATGTCTCATCCTTCAGCGTGCGCGGTGCCGGAGACGTCACAGCGTCCACCCGGCCGCCGCCCGCCAGTTGCTCGGCCAGCCGCTTGAGTCCGCGGTACGCCGATGTCCGCACGGACCCGCTGCGCTTGCCCAGCACCCTGGCCGCCGCGGGCCCGTCCAGACCGACGACCACCCGCAGCAGTACCGCCTCCGCCTGCTCGCGCGGCAGCGCGGCGATCATTTCCAGCGCCTGCTCGGTCGACAGCGCTTCGAGCGCGTCGTCGGCGGTGTCCTGCCGGTCGGGCAGGTCCAGCACGTCCTGCTCGATCAGCGCCGTACGGGGCCTTCGCTTCTGCTTGCGCAGGTGGTCGAGCGCGCGGTGGCGGGCGATCGTCGCCGTCCAGCCGCGGAATCCCGCCCCGTCGCCACGAAACCGCCCCAGGTCCCGCGCGATCTCCAGCCACGCCTCGGACGTCACGTCCTCGGCGTCCTCCCCCACCAGCCCCCGCACATATCCGAGCAGCCCTGGATGCACGATCCGGTACGCCGCGGCGAACCCGCCCTCGTCCCCCTGCTGGGCCCGCTCGACGGCAGCACCCAGCTCCGCGTCGTACGCCTGTGTACGACGCCGCTCCCCGCCCCTGGCCACACGTCCCTCTTCGTGCCGACTTCGGCACTGGTCACCGTGCCCATGCCCCCTGTGGAGCACTGGGCCCCCCATTGCTCTGCGCATGGAGGCACGGAAACGTCACAGCTTCCCGGCCGTGCAGGAGCAGGTAGAAGCGCTGCACCGACTCCTCCGAGCCCGCCTCGAACCGGTTGACGACTTTCCCCAGCGGGTTCCACACCCGCCCGTCGGGCATCCGTACCCCGACCGGCTGCCGGAACAGCTCCCGCTGCTCGGTCCCGAAGTCGACCCAGCGACCGCCCGTTCTCCGGACGACGACCTCACCGGTGTACGCCCCGAGCCCCCGCAGCACCACGTCGACCCGCGCCCGCTCGGTCGCGCCGCGCCGCAACCCGTCCACGACGAGGTCCACCAGCCGGAGGCTGGCGACGGAGTAGTCGAGCGGCAGCCGGTCGCGGGCGGCGAGCCGCTGGACGAACTCGGCGGCGTACGCCCGCATGCCGGACGCACTGGGCAGCTCCGACTCCCCCACGCGCTCAGCCATGTTTCCCACGCCCCTCCGGATCGGCCGATCATCGCTCTCACTGACCAAGCGACAGGAGCCCCGGAAACATCACGCGACAGCTACGGCGCGGGAGCGCTCAGCCGCCACCTGACCCGACGGTGGCCTGGACCGTACCCGCCAGGCAGCCCTCGGAACGGAGGCGTACGACCCAGTCGCACCAGGAGACAGCGGGATCGGGCGACCCGGCGACCATGCGCGTGTACCGCTCACGCGGCGACGCCGGAGCGCCGCCGATGAAGTCGTGCAGGCGTGGATCGGACAGTACGGCGGCCATCTCGGCGGCGTGCGAGACGCGCGCAGCGGCAGAAGGTCAAGTTACGGGGTGGTGACGGCCTCGGCCCGCCCGTGGCGCTGCCTCGCAGCGAGGCCTCTGCGCGGGGCCCCGGATGGATCAGCCGCTGCTGCGGGCGCGGCGCGACGCCGCCGCCCGCAGTACGCGCTTGCCCTCGTTGGAGAGCTGGAGGGCGTGGTTCAGGCCGCCGCCCGAGTCCTCCGCGAGCATGTCGAGGAGCTGGCACTGGCGGCGCAGTTCGCCGGCCGTGAGCGGGCTGATGCCGTCGGTCTCGCCGTTGCGGTACGCCTTCACCCGCGCCTCGTGGCCGTCCGGCGCCACCGCGTCCAGCCGCAGATGGACCTCCAGCACCGCCGCCGAGCAGTCCTCGGCCCATGCGCGCAGCGCGGGCCCGTCATAGGTGGTGGGGACCGCGGCGGCCATGCGGATGGCGAAGCCCGCCAGCTCGCCGGGGGCCGCGCCCGCGACGCGCTCCACCACGGCGGCGACCCTGCGCAGCCGGCCGAGCCACGCGTCGCCGCCCTCGACCGCGACCCACAGCGGCTTGAGCGCCTCGTCCGTGTCGAGGCCGATGCGCTCGGCGCCTTCGACGTACTCCAGCAGGGGCAGGCAGCGGTCCAGGCAGGCCACCGCACTCGCCGCCAGGGTCCGTTCATCGGCGCGGCCGATCAGTTCCACCAGGGTCACGGTGCCTCCCTCGGCACTGCAGGGCCCGCTCGGTGCGGGCCTTCTCCTTCCGACTGCGTACCGCGCCGCGATTGCGTCACAGTCCGCTCATCGCCGCTCACAGCCCCAGCCGGTCCAGGAAGCGCGCGAACAGCTCCTCGGCCACCGGGTCCGCCTCTTCGCGCAGTACGTCGAGCAGGGCGGCCGCGGCCACCGTCCGGCCGGTCGCGGCCGCCCACTCCACCGCTTTCGCCGCGGCTTCCTCCGGCGGGAGGAAGAGGTCCTCCAGGACCAGCCCGTCGGCGCTCAGACAGTCCGCCATCGCCTCGCGCCCCAGGCAGCCGAACCAGGATCCGGCCGCCGTCGCGGAGGTGGCGCCCTCCACGACCACACAGGCGCTGCCCATGACGAAGGCGAACAGCGCGGGTGTTCCCGTCTCCCCGCACACGCCACGGGCGAGCGCCCCCATGTCCCCGACCTGCGGCTCACTGGCCCGCGCCCACACCTGCCACCCGTCGCCCCGCGTCTCGTGGAGTGTCAGCCCTTCCCGTACGTCCGCGAGCGCGGCCAGCTCCGCGAGCGGCCGCCCGCTGCGGCCCACCACGAAGTAACCCCAGAAACCCATGCCCCGCTCCCCCCACGGCCCCCGACAGTTCCTGTCACATTCTGCCCACGACAGGTCGCTCTGTGGTCAGGTCGGTCGAACCGGCAGGTCCGGCCGTGGCCTTGAGGTGCTGCATGCGCGTCAGCGCGCGCACGAAGAGGATCGCGAGCACGGCGGCCGCGATGTCGAGCAGATCGGCGACGATCAGCCGGTCGAGGGCGTCGCGGATCGCGGTCGGCTCCTCGGCCTTCTCGTAGCTCTTGACGGCGAACCGGCCGAACAGCAATGACGCGACCCAAGCCGTCCACCACAGGTCGAGGACGAGCTTCCGGTCCCTCATCGCGGTCTCCAGCCCGTACGGGTCGCGCCTGCTCGCCGCCCAGATGTCGACGGCGACCCCGCGCGGCATCCAGAGGTTGGCGACCGGGATGAACCAGGTGCCGATCGCCCATCCGGGCCCCCGGCGCTGAAGGTCCGGGGCGAAGACCTCGGCGTTGCGCCGTACCCGGAAGAACCAGACGAGGAAGACGACGGCCGTCGCCACCAGCACCGGGGCGTACACCAGGGACGACCAGAGCAGCAGGGTCTCGGTCCGCTCCAGTTCGGCGGTGGCGATGTAGGAGAAACCCTCGGACGCCAGGCCGCCCCACTGCCCCCGCGCACGGAACGAGACGAAGAGCGCGAAGCAGTCGGCCGCGACGATGGCGCAGAGCAGCGCCGTCACGGCGTACGAGAGCCCGACCGGCGAGCGCGGTGCGGCGGCGGGCCCGGTGGACAGCGGCACCGCCGGCGCGGGTGGAGGCGGCTCGGACGTGGCGGCG
Source organism: Streptomyces flavidovirens DSM 40150 (assembly GCF_000429085.1). Taxonomy (GTDB): domain Bacteria; phylum Actinomycetota; class Actinomycetes; order Streptomycetales; family Streptomycetaceae; genus Streptomyces; species Streptomyces flavidovirens. The sequence goes on from NZ_AUBE01000006.1 coordinate 97,548, forward strand.
GCGATCACGCAGCCGTCGCAGAGCCCTTCACCGGTGGTGACCTTCTCTGTTCCGCAATTAGCGCACAGCATGACTGAGCAGCCCCCCAAGAGCGCCGGAACGCCCCTCCCCAGAGGCGTGACGAATGTGCGGACGCCGGCCGGCGGCAGCATGCGGAACATACGCTGCCGCCGACCGGGCCGTCCATCACGAATCCGCAGCTCAGCCCGTGCGCTCGGCCAGCGCCTTGAAGCCCTCCCAGTTCAGGGCCGGCTTGCCCGAGTCCCACGTCTTCTGGGCCAGGGCGCGCATCGGCAGGTGGATGCCGCGCGCGACCTGCTCCTGCGTCTGCGCGTTCGAGAGGTCGCACCAGATGGCGAGGCGGCCGCCCAGGATCTGGTCCGCGTAGCGGGCGGGCACCGGGGTGGTGCCGCGCAGGACCAGCGGCGTCCAGGACTCGTAGATGCGGCGGCCCGTCGGGTAGGTGAAGGTGTTGGGCTCGCCGAGTACGTAGTAGAGGTACTCGTCGTTGGCGTTGACCAGCTTGCGGCCCTCGCTCAGGTACTCCTGCGGCTCCCGCGCGCCGATCTCCTTGCCGGTCCAGTACTCGACCTCACGGTCCTGGTCGGCCTTGACGACGCCACCGGCGTGCAGGCCGTCGTTCCAGGCCTTGAGGCTCTTGCCGTGCGGGCGAACGGTCGCGGCGCGGTCGTTGAGCCAGCCGGTGGCCAGGTCCTGGATCTTCGCGTTCGGGCCGTACTTGCGGACGGCCTCACGGGCGAGCCCCGGATACGAGGCCTCCGGGTTCCGCTTCGTCAGCGCCTGGTACTCGTCGCCGCCGAGGTGCATGTACTGGCCGGGGAAGAGGCCGGCGTACTCGCTCAGCAGGTCGTCCACGATCCGCGCCGAGTCGGGGTTGGCGATGTCCACCGCGCCGCGCGCGGGAACACCCTGGGCGTCGCGCAGCTGGAGCTCGGGGTGCGCGTCCATGACCGCGCCGAGGTGGCCCGGCGAGTCGATCTCGGGGATCACGGTGATGTGGCGGCTCTCGGCCAGTTTCACGATCCGCCGGACCTCGGCCTTGGTGAGGTGCTGCTGGGACACGACCTCGGGGTGGCTGTCCGAGGCGATACGGAAGCCCTGGTCGTCGGAGAAGTGCAGGCCGAGCTGGTTGAGCTTGAGGTCGCCCATCTCGCGGACGGTGTCCTCGATCCAGTCGGCGCTGAAGTGCTTGCGCGCGGTGTCGAGCATCACTCCGCGCTGCGGCTTGGCGGGCTTGTCGCGTACGACGCCCTCGGACAGGCGGCCGTCGGCGGCCAGGGCCTGCTTGACGGTGCGGGTCCCGTAGAACACGCCCGCCTCGTCGGCGCCCGTGACGCGGACACGTCCATCACGCACGGTGAGGGTGTACGACTCGGGCGCGCCGCCGGGCGCCAGCGCCAGCTCGATGTCACCCGCGCGGCCGGACCCGGCGCCCGAGTACCCGCGCTTGAGTTCCCGGGCCAGGAGCTTGCCCTCGTCGGCGAGCGCCCGGCTGTTGTCCGGCGCCACGACGACACGCGTGGAGCGCTGCGGCTTCCAGCCGGGGCCGGAGGCGGCGTCGTACTCCTGAACCGCGGGGATGGCGCTGGGTGCCTTGGTCGGTCCTGGCTTCGCGGACGGCTTCGCCGACGGCGTCGCCGACTTCGACGGTGCTGGTGATGTTGCTGGTGCTGCTGGTGCTGGCGGCTTCGGCGATGCTGCCGGTGTGGCCGACGACGCCGACGGCGCGGACGGCTCCGACTGCGTGACGGTGGCGATGAGCGGGACGGTCAGGGAGACCGCGGCTATGGCCAGCGGCCCCCGGAATTGCGACATCATTGGGCGAACGATGCCCAATCAGACCCCCAATCGTCCACCAATCGTCCAGTATGTGTGTCCAACCTCTCCCGTTCGAGTGAGATTCGCGCATCCGTCGGACAGCCCTCACGAAGCATCGCTAGCGTTGCCCCTCAGCCATCCCACCCTTCTCGCCCGTCCCATTCCGAGGAGCTCACGCTGTCCAGCGAATCGCCGGGACGTACGGCCATCCCCGCCCAGAGCCGCAGACCCGCCACCGCCGCCGGGCTCGACCGCTTCAACGCCGCGCCCGCCGACGCCGCCGAGACCGCCCTGCTCGCCTGCTGCGGCAGCCTGCGCTGGGCGCGGCTCATCGTCGGCCACCGCCCGTACCCCGACCTCGGCGCACTGCTCGCCGCGGCCGACGAGGCGGCGTACGACCTGTCCCGCGACGAGGTCGCGGACGCGCTGACCGGCGAATCGTCCGCGGGCCCGGCCGAGGGCGCCCCCGCCGTCGCGCACACCGCGCTGCGCGCTGCCCACGCGGCGTACGAGAGCAGCTTCGGCCACGCCTTCGTGATCTGCCTGGACGGCTTCCCGCCGGAGGAGCATCTCGACCAGGTACTGGCCGGCATCCGGTCACGGCTCGGCAACGAAGCGGAGAAGGAGCAGGCGGTCGCCGCCGACGAGCTGCGCAGGCTCGCACGGGGACGGCTCGCCCATCTCGTTTCAGATCCGCAGAAAGCGGCTGTTTTTACGACAAGTGGTGATCTTGCAGGCCACACCGGCCGCGCGGACCGGCCCGATAGCCCGTCCGTGGCTGTTTGATTGCCTCTTTGATCACACCAGTGGACCCCGCGCGAACGAACCGACAACTCGTCGCTACGATGGCCGGGGCCGGTGGACCGTACCCGGCCGGGCCAGACCGACACAGAAGCCGGCATGGCCCCAATCCCCGCTCCCGGAGGGTTTTTCCGTGCCGGCTGGAACGCTGTATCGCGGCCGGGAAGGTATGTGGTCCTGGGTGGCTCATCGAGTCACCGGCGTCCTCATTTTCTTCTTCCTGTTCGTACACGTCCTCGACACCGCTCTCGTCCGCGTCTCTCCCGAGGCGTATGACGATGTCGTGGCCACCTACAAGACCCCGCTCGTGGCGCTGCTCGAGTACGGCCTTGTCGCCGCCATCCTCTTCCACGCGCTGAACGGCCTGCGGGTCATCGCCGTGGACTTCTGGTCCAAGGGCACGCGCTACCAGAAGCAGATGCTCTGGACTGTGATGGGCATCTGGATCGTGCTGATGGCAGGCGCCCTCTACCCCGTGCTCGGCCACGCCGTACGCGAAGTCTTCGGGAGCTGACGCAGAGATGTCTGAGACCACTACTTCGACCGTCGGCCCCGTCGAGGGCGAGAGCCTTTACGACGTGGACCACCCGGCTCCCGTCATCGAGGCCCCCCGCGCTCGTACCAAGAAGACGCCCAAGTCGACCCGCACCAATTTCGAGCTGTACGGCTGGCTGTTCATGCGGCTGTCCGGCATCGTGCTGGTCGTCCTGGTCCTCGGCCACCTGCTGATCCAGCTCGTGCTGGACGGCGGCGTGTCCAAGATCGGCTTCGCCTTCGTGGCGGGCCGCTGGGCCTCGCCGTTCTGGCAGACCTGGGACCTGCTCATGCTGTGGCTGGCGATGCTGCACGGCGCCAACGGCCTGCGTACCGTCATCAACGACTACGCGGAGCGGCCGAACACCCGCTTCTGGCTGAAGAACCTGCTGTACACCGCCACGGTGTTCACCGTCCTTCTGGGCACGCTGGTGATCTTCACCTTCGACCCGAACATCCGCTAGGCCCGGGGCTGAGGCAACCACCATGAAGATTCACAAGTACGACACCGTCATCGTCGGCGCCGGTGGCGCGGGCATGCGCGCGGCCATCGAGTCGACGAAGCGCAGCCGCACCGCCGTGCTGACGAAGCTCTACCCCACCCGGTCCCACACGGGCGCAGCGCAGGGCGGCATGGCCGCCGCGCTGGCGAACGTGGAGGAGGACAACTGGGAGTGGCACACCTTCGACACGATCAAGGGCGGCGACTACCTGGTCGACCAGGACGCCGCCGAGATCCTGGCGAAGGAGGCCATCGACTCCGTTCTCGACCTGGAGAAGATGGGCCTGCCGTTCAACCGCACCCCGGACGGCACCATCGACCAGCGCCGCTTCGGCGGTCACTCCCGCAACCACGGTGAGGCCCCGGTCCGCCGGTCCTGCTACGCGTCGGACCGCACCGGCCACATGATCCTCCAGACGCTGTACCAGAACTGCGTCAAGGAGGGTGTGGAGTTCTTCAACGAGTTCTACGTCCTGGACCTGCTGATGCAGGAGGTCGACGGGGTCCGCAAGTCCGCGGGCGTCGTCGCCTACGAGCTGGCGACCGGCGAGATCCACGTCTTCCAGGCGAAGGCGGTCATCTTCGCCTCCGGCGGCACCGGCAAGTTCTTCAAGGTGACGTCGAACGCGCACACCCTGACCGGTGACGGCCAGGCAGCGGCGTACCGCCGCGGGCTGCCGCTGGAGGACATGGAGTTCTTCCAGTTCCACCCGACGGGCATCTGGCGCATGGGCATCCTGCTGACGGAGGGCGCCCGCGGTGAGGGCGGCATCCTCCGCAACAAGGACGGCGAGCGCTTCATGGAGAAGTACGCGCCGGTCATGAAGGACCTCGCGTCCCGTGACGTCGTCTCGCGCTCCATCTACACCGAGATCCGCGAGGGGCGCGGCTGCGGCCCCGAGGGCGACCACGTCTTCCTCGACCTCACGCACCTGCCGCCGGAGCAGCTCGACGCCAAGCTCCCGGACATCACCGAGTTCGCGCGTACGTACCTGGGCATCGAGCCGTACACGGACCCGATCCCGATCCAGCCGACCGCGCACTACGCCATGGGCGGCATCCCCACGAACGTCAGGGGTGAGGTCCTCGCGGACAACACCACGGTCGTTCCTGGTCTGTACGCCGCCGGTGAGGTCGCCTGCGTCTCGGTGCACGGTGCGAACCGTCTGGGCACCAACTCGCTGCTCGACATCAACGTCTTCGGCAAGCGCGCCGGCATCGCCGCCGCCGAGTACTCGGCGGCGAACGACTACGTCGAGCTCCCCGAGGACCCGGCGTCGCTCGTCGTCTCGCAGGTCGAGCGTCTGCGCAGCAACACCGGCAGCGAGCGGGTCCACGACATCCGCCGGGAGCTCCAGGAGACGATGGACGCCAACGTGATGGTGTTCCGTACCGAGCAGACGATCAAGACGGCGGTCGAGAAGATCGGCGAGCTGCGCGAGCGTTACCTCAACGTCTCGATCCAGGACAAGGGCAAGCGGTTCAACACCGACCTGCTGGAGGCCATCGAGCTGGGCAACCTGCTCGACCTGGCCGAGGTCATGGCCGTGTCCGCCCTGGCGCGCAAGGAGTCCCGCGGCGGTCACTACCGCGAGGACTTCCCGAACCGCGACGACGTCAACTTCATGCGCCACACCATGGCGTACCGCGAGGTCGGCGACGACGGCACGCAGTCGATCCGTCTCGACTACAAGCCGGTCGTCCAGACCCGCTACCAGCCGATGGAGCGTAAGTACTGATGGCTACCCCGACCATGGACAAGGTCGACGACGCGAAGCCCGCGGCCGTCCCCTCGCCGTACATCACGGTCACGTTCCGGATCCGCCGCTTCAACCCGGAGATCTCCGCCGAGGCCGAGTGGCAGGACTTCCCGATCGAGATCGACCCGAAGGAGCGTGTGCTCGACGGTCTCCACAAGATCAAGTGGGAGACCGACGGCACGCTGACGTTCCGCCGCTCGTGCGCGCACGGCATCTGCGGCTCCGACGCGATGCGGATCAACGGCAAGAACAGGCTCGCCTGCAAGACGCTGATCAAGGACATCAACCCGGAGAAGCCGATCACGATCGAGGCCATAAAGGGCCTCACGGTCCTCAAGGACCTCGTGGTCGACATGGACCCGTTCTTCCAGGCGTACCGCGATGTCATGCCCTTCCTCATCACGAAGGGCAACGAGCCGACGCGTGAGCGTCTGCAGTCCGCCGAGGACCGCGAGCGATTCGACGACACCACCAAGTGCATCCTGTGCGCCGCGTGCACGTCCTCGTGCCCGGTGTTCTGGAACGACGGCCAGTACTTCGGCCCGGCGGCGATCGTCAACGCGCACCGCTTCATCTTCGACTCGCGTGACGAGGGCGGCGAGCAGCGGCTGGAGATCCTGAACGACAAGGACGGCGTGTGGCGTTGCCGTACGACGTTCAACTGCACGGACGCCTGCCCGCGCGGTATCGAGGTCACCAAGGCCATCCAGGAAGTGAAGCGCGCACTGATCACGCGCCGCTTCTGACCTGTACGCGTACGACGGCCCCCGCCGCCCGGTTCTTCCGGGTGGCGGGGGCCGTCGTGTGTCAGGATCGGGGGGAACGGGGCAGCAGGCTGAGGGGAGCCGGAAACATGAGTGATCCGAATCCGTACGCGACGGACGGCGACGCGAACGGTGCCTACCAGTGGGGCCCTGTCCCCGGCTACGGCTACCCGCAGCAGCCGACGCTGCCGGGGGCGCCGATGCCGTACACCGGCCCGCCGGCGGGTTTCGCGGGCGCGCCGCTCATGTCGGTCGGTGACATCACCGTCATGCCCGACTCCATCGTCACCCCGTCCGGCACGATGCCGCTCAAGGGCGCGGTGTGGACGGTCACCGACATGTCGCGCACCGAGGAGCGGATGCCGACGGCCGCGGTCGTGCTGGCCGTCGTCTTCTTCATCTTCTGCCTGCTCGGGCTGCTCTTCCTCCTGATGAAGGAGAAGGTGACGACCGGTTACGTCCAGGTCACCGTAACCAGCGGCGGCCGCCACCACTCCACGGTGGTCCCGGCCCTCGGCCCGCAGACCCTGCACATGGTCATGGGGCAGATCAACTACGCCCGCTCGCTCAGCGCCTGAGGCGCGTTGGGCTCGTGCGGCATCACGGGCTCGTACGGCATCACGGGCCGCTCGAAGAACGTCTCCAGCGACACCGTCGCACTGGTGCCGCTGACGCCCTCGATCTCGTACAACCGCCGTAGCACGTCCTGGAGTTGACCGGTCGTCGATGTCCGTACCTTGACGAGTACGGACGCGCTGCCCGCGATGAGGTGGGCCTCCTGGATCTCCGGGATCGCGGCGAAGGCGGCGGCCGAATCACCCATCCACGCCGACGATTCGACGTGGACGAAGGCCAGTACGCCGCGCCCGAGCGCCGCCGGGTCGACGTCCACCGTCGTACGGCGGATCACGCCGCGCTCGCGGAGTTTGCGTACGCGCTCATGGGCGGCGCCCGCCGAGAGGCCGACGGCCTTGCCCAGGGCCGCGTACGACTGGGTGGCGTCCTGCTGGAGGAGGGCGACGAGTTCACGGTCTATCAGGTCCACGCTTGCCACCGTATCCCATCCTGCGATAGTCATTCATGGCCGGATGATGTTCAGTGATGCAACAAAAGGGCTTGACCGTGTCCTCCACTGGCCGTACTTCGATTTACGAGATCCTGGACGAACGCTTCCGCACCGGACGGTGTGCCAACGGGGACGACCGCCTGGAGACGCTGTACGACGACTGCCGCTGGGCCGAGGGGCCGCTCTATCTGCCCGCCTGGCGGCAGACCATCTGGAGCGACATCCCCAACGACCGCCTGCTGCGGTGGGACGAGACGACCGGCGCCGTCAGCGTCTTCCGCTCCCCCGCCGGGCACACCAACGGCAACACCCTCGACCGCGAGGGCCGGCTGATCAGCTGCGAGCAGGGCAACCGCCGCGTCAGCCGCACCGAGCACGACGGCCGCATCACCGTCATCGCCGACCGCTTCGAGGGCAAGCGGCTCAACAGCCCCAACGACGCCACCGTGCACTCCGACGGCTCGATCTGGTTCTCCGACCCGGACTTCGGGATCACCAGCGACTACGAGGGCTTCCGCGCGGAGAGCGAGATCGGCTCCTGCGACGTCTACCGGGTGGACCCGGCAACCGGCGAGGTGCGTCGCGTCGCCGACAGCACCGAGGCGCCGAACGGGCTCGTCTTCTCCCCCGACGAGCGGCAGTTGTACGTCTCCGACACGCGGGGTGGCTGTATCCGCGTCTTCGACGTACGGGAGGACGGCACGCTCTGCGACGGCAAGGTGTTCGCCGAGGCGAGGAACGGAGCGCGGTTCGACAACATCCGCTTCGACGACGAGGGGCGGCTGTGGGTGGCGGCGATGGACGACGGCGTCCACTGCTACGACCCGGACGGCACACTCATCGGCCGCCCCCTCGTCCCCGAGGCCGTCTCGAACATCTCCTTCGGCGGCCCGAAGAACAACCGCGCGTTCATCACGGCGACGACGACGCTGTACTCGCTGGTGATGTCGGTGACGGGGGCGCCCCGGATCCGCCGTACGCACTGAGGCACTTGAACATGTTCAAAAAAGGGCCTAGATTCATTCCTGCCAACCTTTTGAACACGTTCAAGAAGGGGTGGGGTATGGACCTCACTGTCGTCGCCTACGTCGTCTACCTGCTGATCAGCGTCGCGCTCACCATCTGGGTCGCCCGGACGCTGAGCCGCAACGGGCGCATCTTCATCGCGAGCGTCCTGCACGGGGACGAGAAGCTCGCCGACGCGGTCAACCACCTCCTGGTGGTCGGCTTCTACCTCGTCAACCTCGGCTTCGTCGCCCTCTACCTCAAGGCCGCCGACGCCGTCGAGGACGCCCGCGGGCTCTTCGAGGCACTCTCGGTGAAGCTCGGTGTCGTCCTCCTCGTCCTCGGCGTCATGCACCTCGGCAACGTGTGGGTCCTCAACAAGATCCGGCGGCGGTCGATCATGGAGCGCGAGCAGGTCCCGCCGGTCCCGCCGCAGGGCTGGACCACCGCTCCCGCCGGGGCGTGAGCACGGTGACCCGCATCCCGGTCACCGGGCTGACCGTCCTGTACGACGCACAGTGCGCCCTCTGCGTCCACCTGCGGAGCTGGCTGCTGCGCCAGCGGCAGCTCGTACCGCTGGACCTGGTTGCGGCCGGCTCGGAGGAGGCGAGGCGCAGGTACCCGCGCCTCGACCACGCCCGCACCATGCGGGAGATCACCGTCATCGGTGACAAGGGCCAGATCTACGCCGGGCCCGCGGCCTGGGTGGTCTGCCTCTGGGCCCTGGCCGACCACCGGCCCAAGGCCCACTGGCTCACCACCCCGGCGGGCTCCCCGTTCGTACGGGTCACGATGCTCGCGGCGGCCAAGTACCGCGAGGCGACGGGGGCGGGGGCAGGCGTCGCGCCGCCCTGCGACGACCGGTGCTCCGTACCCGGTTAGGCTCGGACACCGTGAAAGAAGACAAGGCCCCGAAGAGCGAGCAGACCCGCACGCTCATCCTCGAAACCGCCCTCCAGCTCTTCCAGGACCGCGGTTACGACAAGACGACCATGCGGGCCATCGCCAAGGAGGCAGGGGTCTCCGTAGGGAACGCGTACTACTACTTCGGCTCCAAGGAACACCTCGTCCAGGGCTTCTACGACCGGATCGCCGCCGAACACCAGGCGGCGGTCCGTCCCGTACTGGACAAGGAGACGGACCTGGAAGCGCGCCTGGCGGGCGTGCTGAAGGCGTGGCTCGACATCGCCGCGCCGTACCACGAGTTCGCGGCCCAGTTCTTCAAGAACGCCGCCGACCCCGAGAGCCCGCTGAGCCCCTTCTCCCCCGAGTCGGAACACGCCCGCGAGGCGGCCATCGCCGTGCACCGGGAGGTTCTGGCGGGCTCCAAGGCCAAGGTCGCGGAGGAACTGCGGGACATCCTCCCCGAGTTGATGTGGCTCTCCCAGATGGGACTCGTCCTGTACTGGGTCTTCGACCGCTCCGAGGACCGCGAGCGCAGCCGCCGCCTCGCCGAACGCGGCGCCCGCCTCACTACGCGCGGCGTCGCGCTCGCCCGCTTCCGGGTGCTGCGTCCGCTCGTACGCGAAGTGCACGAGCTGTTCACGGACTTCCTGCCGGGGATGGCCCAGGCGGCGGCCGCCCGCAAGACGGACTGACGGCGAGCGGACCGGCCGGGAGGCGGGCTGGCCGGCTGGCCGGGAGGCGGACCGACCGCGAGGCGGACCGACCGCCAGTGGACCGACCGTGAGGCTGACCGACCGCCAGGTGGGCCGACCGTGAGGCGGACCGACTGGGAGGCCGACCGACCGCCAGGTGGGCCGACCGTGAGGCGGACCGACTGGGAGGCCGACCGACCGCGGGTGGACCGGCCGTGGTCGGACAGGCCGGGAGGCGGACCGGCCGCGAGGCCGGCCGGCCGGGAGGTGGACCGGCCGGGAGGTGGACCGGCCGGGAGGTGGACCGGCCGGGAGGTGGACCGGCCGGGTGCAACCGGTCGCCAGGCGGGCCGGTCGCCGCCAGGGCCGGGGGCCGGGGCGGCGGCCCGGTCGGGGGCGCGGGCGGTTACGTCTGGCGCGAGGCCAGTTCGACCACCGTGATGTCGGACTCCGCGCCCACCCGGACCGGCGGACCCCACGCGCCCGCCCCCCGCGAGACGTACAGCTGTGTGTCGCCGTACCGCTCAAGGCCGGCGACCGTCGGATTCGCCTGGGCGGCGAGGAAATTGCCCGGCCAGAGCTGCCCGCCGTGCGTGTGCCCGGACAGCTGAAGGTCCACTCCGTGGCGTACCGCGTCGTGGATGACCACGGGCTGATGCGCGAGCAGGACCGCCGCGCGGGTACGGTCCCGGTCCCCCAGCGCCCGTACGAAGTCGGGGCCCTGCCCCTCGCTCTCCCCCGCGAGGTCGTTGACCCCGGCGAGGTCGAAGCCCGCGATCTCGACGCGGTCGTTCTCCAGCGGGCGCAGGCCGAGTTCGCGCACGTGGTCGACCCACTGCTCGGCGCCGGAGAAGTACTCGTGGTTGCCCGTCACGAAGAAGGCCCCGTGCCGGGCCCTGATCTGCGCCAGCGGCTCGGCCGCGTGACCCAGATCGGCCACGCTCCCGTCGACGAGGTCGCCGACGACGGCCACCAGGTCGGGCTGGACGGAGTTGATCGTGTCGACGATCCGCTGGGTGTGGGCGCGCCCGAGGATCGGACCGAGGTGTACGTCGCTGACGACGGCGACACGGAAGCCGTGCGCCCCACGCGGAAGCTTGGCCAGCGGCACGCTGACCCGCTTCACCCGTGGCCCGCGCAGCACGCCGTACGTCCCGTAACCGACCGTGCCCAGCGCGGCCACGGCGGCGCCCGCCCCCACCACCCGCGACACGAACAAGCGCCGCGAGAGGTCCCCGGAGGCGGTGGAGCCGCTGGGTTGGCTGCCGGCGCTCGGCGGCACGGACGCGGGCGCGGGAGGTGCGGGCGCGTCGGCTTCCGTCACCGTGTCCGTGCCGCCGGCCGCAGGCGTAGGCGTCGTCGACGTCTCGGCGCCGCCGCGCGTACGGGGAGTTCGCGGCCCGGACGCGGCGGAACCGCCGGCCGGGGCCGGGGGAAGCGCGGAGGCGAGGGGTGTAACCCCGGTGGCCTCCTCGGCATCCCGCCGCCCCAACCACCGCCGCAGCACCGGCCGTACCGCCTCGCCGACGACCAGCGCCATCACCAGGTACATCAGCACGGCCAGCCACATGTACCCCGGCCACGCCAGCACCTGCTGCGCCCAGAACGGCGCGCCGGCCCGCGGCGACACCAGCGCCCCGACCGCCAGCAACGGCAGCAGCACCGCCGCCACCGTCCCCGCCCGCCGGAGGACACTGCCTCCCGCGGTCGTGTCGCGGACCAGCCGACGCCAGACGTACCAGTGCGCCCCGGCCAGCAGGGTGACGACCGAGAGCGCGATGAAAACGAAGACAACGACCACAGTTATCCCTGTCTCCGCTCACGTCGCAGGGCCCTCACACCACGGAACCCGATCACCCCCACCGCCGTCCCCAGAAGAAAGGACGTGACGGCGAGCAGCAGATGTACCCAGAAGTACGTGGTCGGGTCACCCGCGTCGTCGAAGGCGAGGCCGCTGCCGTCCTTCCACAGGTTCCGGACGAAAGTGACCCAGATGAACCAGCTCCACACCCCGAAGGCGAGCAGGAACCAGGAGACGGAGCGGCTGAGCTTCATACGCCCAGTATCGCCAGCGGCCCCCGCCTCCCGCCGCCGGGGTGGGACGGCAGGCCCGGACGCACCTGCGGGCGCACGTACGGACACACGTACGGGCGCACGTACGGACACCGGTGCTGAGCCGACCCGGCGCAGCTCACGGCGGTTCACCCCCGCCATGTCCACATCCATATCCACGCCCTGTACGTTCACGTCCGTGTCTGCCGTTAAAAAGACCGCACTGACGGTCCTCTCCGCCGCGTTGCTGCCCGCACTCACCGCACTGCCCGCACACGCGGCAACGGCAGACGACGAGCCAGGTGCCCAGCAGCCGAAACCCCCGGCCGTGATGTCGACGGTCGGCGGCGCACCACTCGGGCGGCCCGGTACGCAGGTGGAGCTCGGCCCGCGCGCACCCGTGCTTCCGAAGGAGCTGAGCGGCCGGTCGTGGATCGTCGCCGATGCCGAATCCGGCGACGTACTCGCGTCGCACAACGCCCACTGGCGGCTGCCGCCCGCGTCCACCATGAAGATGCTGTTCGCGGACACCGTCCTGCCGCGACTGTCCAAGTCGCAGGTCTACAAGGTGAAGGACACCGACCTGGCGGGCATCGGTGAGGGCAGCAGCCTCGTCGGCCTCAAGGAGGACCACACGTACTCGGTCCACGACATGTGGCTCGGGGTGTTCCTGAGGTCCGGCAACGACGCCGTGCACGTCCTGGCGGAGATGAACGGCGGGTGGGACAAGACCGTCGTGGACATGCAGAAGCACGCCGACGAGCTCCAGGCGCTCGACACCACTGTCGTCTCGCCCGACGGTTACGACGCGAAGGGGCAGGTCAGCAGCGCGTACGACCTGACGCTCATCGCCCGCAGCGGGATGCAGAAGAAGGACTTCCGCGAGTACTGCTCGACGGCGACCGCCACCTTCCCCGGCGAGAAGAAGAAGGGGAAGAAGCGGGAGAGCTTCCAGATCCAGAACACCAACCGCCTGCTGACGGGCGCCTGGGGCGTCGAGCCGTACAAGGGCCTGGCGGGCGTCAAGAACGGCAACACCACCCATGCGGGAGCGACGTTCACGGGTGTCGCGCAGCGTGGTGACAAGGTGCTGCTGGTCACCGTCATGAATCCGTCGGCGCGTGAGGGCAACGCCGTCTACAAGGAGGCCGCCCGCCTGCTCGACTGGGGTTTCGAGGCGTCGGGGAAGGTCACCCCCGTCGGCGAACTCGTGCCGCCGAGGTCCGCCACGACGGACCCGGGCACGGGGGTCGCCAAGGGCAAGGGTGCGAAGGGCGGCGGCGTGGGCACCGGTGACACCGCCGCCGGGGACGGGCAGACGCAGCTCGCGTCGACCGGCGACGGCAGCAGCGGCGTCGGCACCGCCGTCGCGATCACGGGCGGTGCGCTGGTGGTACTGGCCGCCGCCGCGCTCCTGGTCAACCGGCGCTGGCCGCTGCCCGCCCTGTCGCGTCGCCGCCCGCGCCGCTAGGAGGCGGGGTGCCGGGCGGACTGCCGGGCGGGGGTCCAGGGGCAGGCGGGGTGCTGGGAGGCGGGCCGTCGGCCGGGGCCGCCTCGGGCTTCTCGGCCCTCTCGGGCTGCTCCGCGTCGGGCCGATCGCCATCGGCATCCCGGTCTTCGCCCGCCGCACGCTCGCTGTCGTGCCGCGTCGCCGTCCAGGCCGCGCAGCACAGCAGCAGCTTCGCCGTGAGGTTGATCCACAGCAGCAGCGCGACGGGGACGCCGAACGCCCCGTACATGCTCTTCGCCGCGATGCCCTTCATATAGCTGCCCAGCAGCAGCTTGAGCAGCTCGAAACCGATCGCGCCGATGAGCGACGCAGTGATCAGCCGGTGTCTGACCGGCTGCACCCCCGGCAGCAGCGTCAGGACGTACAGCAGGATCAGGAAGTCCGCGCCGACCGCGAGGGCGAGCGCGGCGATCCGCAACAGCACGCCGCCCGCGCCGCTTTGGGACACGCCGGTCTGCTCGGCGGTCCAGTCGACGGCCGTCGAGCCGATCGAGGAGGCGGCCCAGGACGAAAGCCCGATGACGCCGAGGCCGGCCAGCACCCCGCCGTCCTTGAGTTTGCGGAGGAAGATGTTGCCCTCGTCGGTGTCGTCCAGCTCCCAGACGGCCCGCAGGCACTCCCGCATCGAGCCGACCCACCCGATGCCGGTGAAGAGCAGCACGGCGCCGGCGACGATGCCGACCGTGCCCGCGTTCTCCACGAGGGACGCGAGGTCGAGCTGCGCGGAGATGCCGGGCACCTGCTCGGCGAGCTTGCTCTCCATCCGGTGCAGCTGGTCGTCGGAGAGCAGGGCCGCGCCGATCGCGGCGCCGACGGTGATCAGCGGGAAGAGCGAGAGAAAGCTGATGAAGGTGATCGCGGCAGCCAGCCGGGTCCAGTGGACGCGATCGAGCGTTTCGTACGTACGCCAGGCGTGAGTGACCGTCAGCCGCGTCACGAACGGGCCGACGACGGGCAGATTCTTCAGCCAGTCCATGACGTGCCTCTACCCGCCGGGACGAAAACCAGCGTCCCGGTCCCCCAGAAGCGCGGGCAGGTGTGGGTGCCGGGGACGGTGCGGTTCGTCATGTCGGCGTGCGGCACGTGCCGCGACCGCTGTTTCGGCGGTTGCCCGTGTGACGGGGGGGCGGGCAGGGGAAAGCCCCGCAGGGGCCACCCTGGGTCAGGAGCGGAGCGACCGGGCGGCGGACTGGTCCACGGGCGTGTTCTGGGCCGGCACGACGCCCGCCGCCCCGCCCCCGAACGCGTACTCGCGCAGCTTGCGCCACACCCCGTCCGCCCCCTGCTCGTACAGCGCGAAGCCGGCGCAGGCCCACTCCGCCTCGTACTCGGAAAGCTCTGCGTACGCCCGGTCCATGCCCTCTTCGGAGATGCCGTGAGCGACCGTGACATGCGGGTGGTACGGGAACTGCAGCTCGCGCACGAGCGGGCCCGAGGTGTCCCTGACCCGCTTCTGGAGCCACGCGCAGGCCGCCGCGCCCTCGACGACCTGCACGAAGACGACCGGGGAGAGCGGGCGGAACGTGCCCGTACCCGACAGGCGCATCGGGAAGGAGCGCCCGGACGAGGCGACCTGCGCGAGGTGCGTCTCGACGGCCGGCAGCAGCGCCGCGTCGACCTCGGTGGGCGGCAGGAGGGTGACATGCGTGGGGATGCCGTGCGCGGCCGGGTCCCCGAAGCTCACGCGCCGCTCCTGGAGCAGGCTGCCGTACGGCTCCGGGACCGCGATCGAAACGCCGAGCGTTACGGTCCCCACGTCGTTCTCCTCCGTCGTCCGGTACGTCCTGTGTGTGCTGGGCTTGTGGTCCTGCCAGTGTGCAGTGTGGCGGGCGCGCCGCCCCCGTGGCCAGAGTCCTTGGTCGGGACATCCGGCCGGCTGCCCGCCCTCAGTGCTTGGCGGGCAGCAGCCCGACCTTCTCGTAGGCCTGGGCGAGGGTCTCCGCGGCGACCGTACGGGCCTTCTCGGCGCCCTTGGCCAGGATCGAGTCCAGCGTCTCCGGGTCGTCCAGATATTCCTGGGTGCGGGTCCGGAACGGCGTGACGAACTCCACCATCACCTCGGCGAGGTCCGTCTTGAGCGCGCCGTACATCTTGCCCTCGTACCTCTTCTCCAGCTCGGCGATCGTCTCGCCGGTGAGCGTGGAGTAGATGGTGAGGAGGTTGCTGACGCCCGGCTTCTCCACGGCGTCGTAACGGATCACGGTGTCCGTGTCCGTGACCGCGCTCTTGATCTTCTTCGCGGTCACCTTGGGCTCGTCGAGCAGGTTGACCAGGCCCTTCGGCGTCGACGCCGACTTGCTCATCTTGATCGCCGGTTCCTGGAGATCGAAGATCTTCGCCGTCTCCTTGAGGATGTACGGCGCCGGGACGGTGAACGTGTCGCCGAAGCGGCCGTTGAAGCGCTCGGCGAGGTCGCGGGTCAGCTCGATGTGCTGGCGCTGGTCCTCGCCGACCGGGACCTGATGGGCCTGGTAGAGCAGGATGTCCGCGACCTGGAGGATCGGGTACGTGAAGAGGCCGACGGTGGCGCGGTCGGAGCCCTGCCGGGCGGACTTGTCCTTGAACTGCGTCATGCGGGAGGCCTCGCCGAAGCCGGTGAGGCAGTTCATGACCCAGCCGAGCTGGGCGTGCTCGGGCACGTGGCTCTGCACGAAGAGCGTGCAGCGGTCCGGGTCGAGGCCGGCGGCCAGCAGCTGGGCGGCGGCGAGCCTGGTGTTGGCACGCAGTTCGGCAGGGTCCTGCGGAACCGTGATCGCGTGCAGGTCGACGACCATGTAGAAGGCGTCGTGCGAATCCTGGAGAGCGACCCATTGGCGTACGGCGCCAAGGTAGTTGCCGAGGTGGAACGAGCCTGCGGTGGGCTGGATGCCGGAGAGCACGCGAGGACGATCAGAGGCCATGAACTCATTCTCTCAGGTGTGGAACCCGACTCGGCTCTCCGGTGTATCAAGAGTGTGAGGACGCGGGCGGGGGCCCTGGAGGGGGACCGCATCGGCATCGACGATGCTGGGGCGCTTCAGGGACGGCTCGGCCTTCCGGCCGTGGTTGCTGCGAATTGTCGCGAATGAGACGAGAAACACAGTGCGCTCGGCGAGTCGCCTGCGGGCCGCGACGGGGCGGGAGGCGGCGCTGCTGGGCGCCGGTCCGGTGATACCGGAATCGGCCGATCCGGCGGTCGCGGAAGCGGTGCCCGTACCGGTGGCGGAGCCGCTGCGGCGCGGTGAGCGGGTGCGGGCCCGGGCGCGGCGCGGGTGGCGGATCGGGCAGACGGCCCTGTGGTTCCCGGAGGGCCACCGGCTGACGCTGGGGCTCCTGGACGACAAGAGCCGGCCGTACGCGCCGCAGGTCGGGGCGGCGGGGCCGACGGTCCTGTGGCAACGGGCCGAGGGTCTGGCGCTGCGGCTGGAAGGCGTGACCACCATGGAGCGCGCGTGGAAATCGCGGCCAGGCGGGATCAGGGTCAGGGGGACCCGGGCCCTGATCCCGCCGGGGCCGCATCGGCAACTCATCGATTCGTAAAGGGGGTTGCGCCTTCCGAGCGCGAGGGACGTCAGTCCCTCGAAAGGCCCGGTGCCGGGAAGGCGGCCATGAGGTCCGCGACCTCGGCGCGGATCGTGGCGAGTGCGTCCTCGTCGCCGGTGCGGGCGGCGGTGACGCCCCGGTCGATCCAGTCGGCGACGGCCGGCATGTGCTCGGTGGCGAGACCGCGCGAGGTGAGGGAAGGAGTGCCGATGCGGACGCCGGAGGGGTCGAACGGCTTCCTCGGGTCGTAGGGGACGGTGTTGTAGTTGACGACGATCCCGGCCCGGTCGAGCGCCTTCGCCGCCACCTTGCCGGGCACGTCCTTCCGGGTGAGGTCCATCAGGATCAGGTGGTTGTCGGTGCCGCCCGAGACCAGGTCGAAGCCGCGGGCGAGCAGTGCCCCGGCGAGCGCCTTGGCGTTGTCGACGACCGCGTGCGCGTAGTCACGGAAGGAGGGCTGGGCCGCCTCGTGGAGGGCGACGGCGATGGCGGCGGTGGTCTGGTTGTGCGGGCCGCCCTGGAGGCCGGGGAAGACGGCCTTGTCGATGGCCTTCGCGTGCTCCTCGCGGGACATCAGCATCGCGCCGCGCGGGCCGCGCAGGGTCTTGTGGGTCGTCGTGGAGATGACGTCGGCGTGCGGGACCGGGGACGGGTGGGCGCCGCCGGCGATGAGGCCTGCGATGTGGGCGACGTCCGCGACGAGCACGGCGCCGGACTCACGGGCGATCTCCGCGAAGGCCGCGAAGTCGATGGTGCGGGGGAGGGCGGTGCCACCGCAGAAGATCAGCTTCGGGCGCTCCTTGAGCGCGAGGTCGCGGACCTCGTCGAAGTCGATGAGCCCGGTGTCGGGGCGTACGCCGTACTGGACGCCGCGGAACCACTTGCCGGTGGCCGAGACACCCCAGCCGTGGGTGAGGTGGCCGCCCATCGGCAGGGCCATGCCCATCACGGTGTCACCGGGCTCGGCGAAGGCGAGATAGACGGCGAGGTTGGCGGGCGAGCCGGAGTAGGGCTGGACGTTGGCGTGGTCGACGCCGAACAGGGCCTTGGCGCGGGCGGTGGCGAGCCGCTCGACCTGGTCGATGTTCTGCTGGCCCTCGTAGTAGCGCCGGCCCGCGTAGCCCTCGCTGTACTTGTTCTGCAGGACGGTGCCGGAGGCTTCGAGAACGGCCTGCGAGACGTAGTTCTCGCTCGGGATCAGGCGCAGGGTGTCGGCCTGGAGTCGTTCCTCGGCGCCGACCAGTGCGGCGAGTTCGGGGTCCGTTGCGGACAGGGCGGGGTGGCTGAGGGGGAGATTCATCGTGTCCTCCGGGGCGAGCGGTCAGTGTCCGGTCGTGATCCCAGGGGTGCCCAGGCGGGCGGCACCTCGTGCTGTTGTTCCCCGCACGGATTCCCCGCGGTCTGTTCCGCGTACGCCAGTCGCCGTGCGTACCGGCCACCCTAGCGGCCGCGGCGCCAAGCATGGTTTCTTCGTCCGGCATACGAGCGACGATAGAAAGGGGCACCAGCCTGCCCCTCGCCGGATGGATTTGTTTCGACGATCGGAGACCCCGTGTCGACCACCCAAGCCGCCATCGCCTCTGCCGAGGCGCACAGCGCGCACAACTACCACCCCCTCCCCATCGTCGTCTCATCGGCGGACGGAGCCTGGATGACCGACATCGAGGGCCGCCGCTACCTCGACATGCTCGCCGGGTACTCCGCGCTCAACTTCGGCCACTGCAACCGCCGCCTCATCGATGCCGCCAAGGCGCAGCTCGACAGAGTGACGCTGACCTCGAGGGCTTTCCACCACGACCGGTTCGCCGAGTTCTGCGCGCGGCTCGCCGAGCTGTGCGGCATGGACATGGTGCTGCCGATGAACACCGGGGCCGAGGCGGTGGAGACCGCGGTGAAGACGGCCCGCAAGTGGGGTTACCAGGTCAAGGGCGTGCTGGACGGCACGGCGAAGATCATCGTCGCGGCCAACAACTTCCACGGCCGTACGACGACCATTGTCAGCTTCTCCACGGACCACGAGGCCCGCGCGGACTTCGGCCCCTACACGCCGGGCTTCGAGATCGTGCCGTACGGGGACCTGACGGCGCTCGACGCGGCGATGACGGGAAACACCGTCGCCGTGCTGCTCGAACCCATCCAGGGCGAGGCGGGGGTCCTGGTGCCGCCGGCCGGGTACCTGGCGGGCGTAAGGGAGTTGACCCGCGAGCGGAACGTGCTCTTCATCGCGGACGAGATCCAGTCCGGCCTCGGGCGTACGGGCAAGACCTTCGCCTGCGAGCACGAAGGCGTCGTCCCCGACATGTACGTCCTCGGCAAGGCGCTGGGCGGCGGGGTCGTGCCGGTGTCCGCCATCGTGTCGTCGGCCGAGGTGCTGGGGGTGTACGGGCCGGGCGAGCACGGTTCGACGTTCGGCGGGAACCCGCTGGCCTGCGCGGTCGCACTGGAGGTCATCGCGATGCTGCGCACGGGCGAGTTCCAGCAGCGCGCCACCGAGCTGGGTGACCACCTCCACCAGCAACTGGGCCTGATGGTGGGCGGCGGCTCGGTGGAGGCGGTGCGCGGCCGGGGGCTGTGGGCGGGCATCGACATCACACCGTCGCGCGGCACCGGCCGGGAGATCTCCGAGAAGCTGATGGACCGGGGTGTCCTGGTCAAGGACACGCACGGTTCGACCATCCGGATCGCCCCACCGCTGGTGATCAGCAAGGAGGACCTGGACTGGGGTCTCGACCAGCTGGGCGCGGTGCTGGCGGGCTAGGAGGCGGGGGAAGGGAAGGGTCCGCCTGCGATCGTGCGTTCGCCGGGCCGTGGCAGCTACGGCACGGCCCGGCGAACGCACGGCAGGGGTGCGGAGAACGGCCCGTCGGCTGCCGGCTGCCGGCTGCCGTCAGAGGATTACGTGCGGCAGGAAGCGGGCGTACTCGTCCGTGATCAGGCCCGACGACTCGCGGATGCCGAGCCCCGCCGCCTCGTCCTCGACGACCCACGCACCGAGCACCACACGGTTGCCGTCGAAGTCGGGCAGGGGCGCCAACTCCTGGTAGCAGACGGGCTGTCCCTGCGCCGCAGGAGCCGTGCCCGGCTCGTGGATCGTGACGCCCGCCCCCTCGCGGCCGAGCAGCGGCTTGGCGACGTAACCGGGGCCGTCGGGGGCGGCCAGCTCGCGGGGGCCGTCGAGGTAGGCGGCGAGCAGGTTCGGGTGGCCGGGGTAGAGCTCCCAGAGGATCGCGAGCAGCGCCTTGTTGGAGAGCAGCATCTTCCAGGCCGGCTCGATCCACAGGGTGGTGCCGGTGCCGCCACCGTTGTCGAGGGTGTTCAGGACGTGCGGCCCGAAGCGGTCGGTCGTCAGCCATTCCCACGGGTAGAGCTTGAAGCAGCTCCGGATGAAGCGGAGCTGTCCGTCGACGAAGCGGCCGGAGAGCCGGTCCCAGCCGATCTGTTCGACGGACAGCGCCTCGGTGTCGAGTCCCGCCTGCTGGGCGGTCTCGCGCAGATACGCGACCGTCATCAGGTCCTCACCGAGCTCGTCGCCGTCCGAGTGGACGAAGTGCAGCGGCCCTGGCGGCAGGAGGTGCGCCTGGTGCTTCCACGCGTCGATGAGCCGCTCGTGCAGGGAGTTCCACTGGTCGGCGCCGGGGAAGCGCTCCTCCATCCAGAACCACTGGGGGCTCGCCGCCTCCACCAGCGAGGTGGGCGTGTCGGCGTTGTATTCCAGCATCTTGGCGGGACCCGTGCCGTCGTACCGGAGGTCGAAACGCCCGTAGATGGAGGGGAGTTCGGCCCGTCGCCGCCACGAGGTGGCGATCCTCGACGCCAGGCGCGGGTCCGTGATGCCGAGGTCGGCGAAGCGGTCGTGCTCGACGATGTGCGCGGCGGCCGCCAGGCACATGGCGTGCAGTTCCTCGACGACCTCCTCCATCGCCTCGACCTCGGGCAGCGTGAACTCGTAGTACGCGCTCTCGTCCCAGTAGGGGCGCAGCGACCCGTCGGGGAAGCGGGTCAGCGGGTAGATGAGGCCCTGCTCCTCGACGGTCTGCTGCCAGCCGGGGCGGGGTTCGATCGTGTGTCGCTTCATCGGTGAGTGCCTGCGTGCCTGAGCCCGGGGGGCTCTGTCAGCCGCCGCCGGAGCCGGAGGAGCCGAAGCCGCCCCGGTCGACCGCGGACTTGTCGAAGCTGCCGTCCGTGACCTTGCCGTCGCTGACGCGGCCGCCGTAGTAGTACCTGCCGCTGCTGGTGCGGTCATCGTCGTCGCACTTGTAGTCGGGCAGCACTTCCTTGGTGACCGGGTCCACGCACCGCTGGTCCGGCTCCGAGCCGCAGGCGGTGAGCGTCGCCGCGAGGACGCCCATGCCGCCGAGCAGGACTGTGCCCGACCTCAGTTTGCGCCGTCGTGCCGCCATGTCCCGGCCACTCCCCCGTCGTTCGAACCGATTCTCAAGACCGACCGACAGACTAGATGGCCCGCTCCCGCCGGCGGAACCCGGTGCTCGATCTCTACCCCTCTAGAGTCGTTTTGTGATCCTCGGGATGATCTGCGCGCTCAGTTCGGCGGTCTGTATCGGTACGGCCTCCGTACTCCAGGCCGTCGCGGCCCGCGCCGCGCAGCTCGGCACCGGCAGCGGAGTCGACGTAACGCTGGTGCTGCGCGCTCTGCGTCAGTGGCGTTACGTCGTCGGTCTCGCCCTCTTCGGACTCAGCTTCGCGCTCCAGGTCGTGGCCCTGCTCACCATCCCCATCTACGCCGTCGAAGCGGCCCAGGCCGGGAGCCTGGCCGTCACCGCGGTGGTCGCCGCGCCCGTACTGAAGGTCCGGCTCAGGGGCCTGGAGTGGGCCGCGGTGGCCGTGGTCTGCGCGGGCCTGGCGCTGCTCGGGCTCTCCGTCGGCGCGCAGGGGGGCAGCGGCGGCCCGCCCGCCCTGCGGTACGCCCTGCTCGGCGTCACCTTCGCCGTGCTGCTCGCGGGCGCGGTGGCGGGCCGTCTGCCGGGCCGGGCCCGCGCCCTGGTCCTCGGCTTCGGCGCGGGCACGGGCTTCGGGGTGGTGTCGGTCTCGGTGCGGCTGATCGACGACCTGGCGCCGTCGGCGCTCGTCGCCAATCCGGCCGTGTACGCCCTTCTGCTGGCCGGCGGTACGGCGTTCCTGCTGCTCACGTCGGCGTTCCAGCGCGGTTCGGTGACGACGGCGACGGCGGGCATGGTGGTCGGCGAGACGGTCGGTCCCGCCGTCGTGGGTGTCGTGTGGCTCGGCGACCGTACGCGCGAGGGCCTGACGGCCTGGGCGGCCGTGGGCTTCGCGGTGGCGGTGGCGGGTGCGCTGGCCCTGGCCCGGTTCGGCGAGGCGACGGTTACGGCGAACGCGGCGCCGGACGGGACGGCCCCGGCCTCTTCGGCGAAAGCGGAGGACTGAGGGCGCCGAAGGGGAACCCACAGGGATGGTTTATCGTTCATCTTTACGTGGGGCGGAACGTTCCGCCGCGTGGCGACAGCCGCACCCACCCCCTGCCGCCCCGGCCGGTCCCCCCGTCCGGCCGGGGCTCCTCTCTCCCCCGTCGCCCGAGCGCGAGCCGTCACGGCAGCGCCCGGCACAGCGCGTCCAGCGCCCCCGCCCACGCACTGTCCGGCGGCGTCGCGTACCCGACGACCAGCGCGTCCCGGTCCCGCTCCGCCGACGGGTGGCGGAAGCCGCCCACCCCGGCCAGCGCGAGCCCGTGCCAGGCCGCCGCCTGCACCACGGACCGTTCCGTGCCCGCCGGCAGTTCGAGCACCGCGTGCAGCCCCGCGGCGATTCCCGTCACCCGTACGTCCGGCGCCCGCTCCGCCAGCGCGGCCACGAGCTGGTCGCGCCGCCGCCGGTAGCGCAGCCGCATGGAACGCACATGACGGTCGTACGCCCCCGCGGTGATGAACTCCGCGAGCGTGAGCTGGTCCACCGCGCCCGACGCCCAGTCGACCATCCCCTTGGCCGCCGCCACCTCCTCCACCAGCGTCTCCGGCAGCACCATCCAGGCCAGCCGCAGCCCCGGCGCCAGCGACTTGCTCGCCGTCCCCAGGTAGACGACCCGCTCCGGATCGAGCCCCTGAAGGGCGCCGACGGGCTGCCGGTCGTAGCGGAACTCCCCGTCGTAGTCGTCCTCCAGGATCAGTCCGCCCGTACCGCGCGCCCAGTCCACGGCGGCCGCGCGCCGGTCCGGACGCAGTGCGACCCCGATCGGGAACTGGTGGGCCGGCGTCAGCAGCACCGCCCCCGCGCCCCGCAGCTCGCCCAGCTCCCCGGTGCGCGAGCCGAGCCCGTCCAAACCCAGCGCCGGAGTGCGCAGCCCGGCCTCCGTGAGCAGGTCCCGGTGGATGTGGAGACCGTACGACTCGACCGCCACCTCCCGTACGCGCCGCTGCCTCAGCACCTTCGCCACGAGCATCAGCCCGTGCACGAAGCCGGAGCAGATGACGACCCGCTCCGGCGTGGCGCGCACGCCGCGCGCCCGCGCCAGGTACTCGGCGACGGCGGTACGCAGCTCCACGCGCCCGCGCGGATCGCCGTACCCGAACGCCTCGTGCGGCGCGGCGGTCAGCGCCCGCCTGGCCGCCTTCAGCCACTCGGCACGCGGAAACGACGCGAGGTCCGGAGAGCCCGGCATGAGGCTGTACGCCGGTTCGCGGCGCGCACTGTGCCGCGCCACGGCGGCGGGCGCGGCCCTGCGCGGCGCGGCCACGGCCCGCCGCGCCACCCGCGTGCCCGAGCCCTGGCGGGCGGTGAGCCAGCCCTCGGCGACCAGTTCGGCGTACGCGTCGGCGACGGTGTTACGGGCGACCCCCAGGTCGACGGCGAGCGACCGGGAGGACGGCAGCCGCGAACCGGCGGGCAGCCTGCCCGTACGAACGGCTTCGCGCAGGGCGTTGATCAGGCCCGCGCGCAGCCCCGGACCGCGCAGCTCGACATGCAGATCGACCCCGTAGGTGGCCCATGAATCTGTCACGGAAGTGGACCATACCGCTGGGCTGCTCGCCCCCTACCGTCGTACCCATGACGATGAACCAGACCACTGCGAACACCGAGTACGCCCCCGAGCACACCCCCCGCCTCAACATGGCGAAACTGGCCCCCGAGGTCTACAAGGCCATGACCGCGCTGTCCGCCGCGGCGAAGAAGGGCCTCGACCCGGTCCTCGTCGAGCTGGTCATGATCCGCGCCTCACAGATCAACCACTGCGCCTTCTGCCTCGACATGCACACCAAGGAGGCGCTCGCCGCCGGCGAGACGATCGAGCGGATCATCCAGCTCGCCGCGTGGGAGGAGTCCCGGCACTTCTACACGGAACGGGAGGCCGCGGCGCTCGAACTCACGGAGGCCGTGACCGTCCTGACCGAGGGGTTCGTCCCCGACGAGGTGTGGGAGAAGGCCGCCAAGTACTTCGACGAAGCCCAACTGGCCCAGCTCACCGCCGTGATCACGGTCATCAACTCCTGGAACCGTTTCGCCGTGACGACCCGCATGGTCCCCGGCCACTACACGCCGGGCGCCTTCAAGCGCTGAGACCGGATCGAAGCGAACGGGCCGGCCGTGCCCGCCGGGTATGGCGGGCACAGCGGGCACGGCAAGGCCTACTTCTTCGGCATCCAGGCCTTCCACGTCGACTCGTTCGCCTTGACCCACTTCTCGGCCGCGGCCTCGGGCGACAGCTTCTCGTCAGCGATCATCAGGGCGACCTCGTTCTGCTGCTCGGTCGTCCACTTGAAGTTCTTCAGGAACTGGGCCGCCTTGCCGCCGTTCTTCGCGAAGTCCGCGTTGAAGAACTTCTGGAGCGGCGTCTTCGGGTACGCGCAGGCGACCTTCTTCGGGTCGGCGTCGCAGCCTTCCTTGTACTCCGGCAGCTTGACCTCGACCATGTCGATCTCGGCGTTCAGCCATTGCGGCGTCCACCAGTACGTCAGGAACGGCTTCTTGGCCTTGGCGTACTTCTTCATGGCCGTGATCTGGCTGGCCTCGGAACCCGAGTAGTTCGTCTTGAGGTTCAGCTTCAGGTTCTTGATGATCGCGTCGTCGTTGGTGACGTAGTCGGGCGACCCTTCGAGGATCTCGCCCTTGTCACCGCTCTCCGCGGTCTTGAACTCGTCGGCGTACTTGTTGAGGTTCTTCCAGTCCGTGACGTCCGGGTGCTTGTCCGCGAAGTACTTCGGCACGAACCAGCCGATGTGCCCGGTGACACCGAGGTCGCCGCCCCTGACGACGGTCTTCTTGGTGTCGACGTAACTCTTCTCCTCCTTGGGGTGGCCCCAGTCCTCCAGGATCCCGTCGATGTCGCCCTTCGACAGCGCGTCCCAAGCGAGGACCTCGCCCATCTGCTGGGTCTTGACGGTGTAGCCGAGCTCCTTCTCCAGGAGGTACGCCGCGACAGCGGTGTTGGCCTGCGCGCCGACCCACGACGGGACGGTGAGCTTCACGGTCTTCTTGTCACCGGCCTCCTGGCTCTTGCCGGTCTCGGCGGCGCCGCACCCGCTGAGGGCGAGCAGGCCGAGGGCGGCGGCGGCCGCGGTGGCCGTGCGGAGTACTCGGGTATTTCGCGTATTTCCCGTATTCATGCGCATGGTGGGGGTGACTCTCTTCTCTGGCAGGAATGAGGCAAAAGGGAGGGGGCGTCAGCCGTCGTTACGGCCGCGGGAGCGGCCCGCGCCGGGCTGGGTGAGGCGGTCCAGTACGAGCCCGAGGCAGACGATCGCGGCGCCGGCCGTCATGCCGACCCCCATCTCGCCGCGCGAAAGGCCCTTGACCACGTCGTAACCGAGCGCGCCACCGCCGACGAGACCGCCGACGACGACCACGGCGAGCACCAGCACGACACCCTGGTTGACAGCGAGCTGCAGCGCCGGGCGGGCCAGCGGAAGCTGCACCTGGAAGAGTTGCTGCCGGGAGCCGGCGCCCAGGGAGCGCGAGGCCTCCAGGGCGGACGGATCGACCTCCCTGATGCCCTGGGTGGTGATGCGGACGACGGCCGGCAGGGCGTACACGACGGCCGCGATGATCGCGGACGCGCGCGTGACACCGAACAGCGCGACCACCGGGATCAGGTACACGAACTGCGGCATCGTCTGCATCGCGTCCAGCACCGGCCGCATCCACCGCTCGAAGCGCCCCGCCCGCGCCGCCGCGATGCCGAGCGCGAAGCCCAGCAGCAGCGTCACGAAGAGCGCCGCGATCACCTGGGAGAGCGTGTCGAGGGACTTCGTCCATACGCCGAGTACGCCGATGGCACCCATCGCGAGCGTCGAGGTGAGCGCGGTCGCCCACGACCCCACCAGCCACGCCAGCGCCGCCACGGTCAGCAGCAGGGCCCACCAGGGCAGCCACACCAGGCCGTCACGCAGCGGGTTGAGCACCCACAGGGTGAAGTTCTCCGACCACACCTCCGTGCCGCCGAGGACCGGAATGCCCGAGGCGAGGTGCTCGGTGACCCAGTCCTGCGCCTTGTTGACGGGCGTGGAGATGTCGTACGTCCAGCCTTCCGGCCAGGTCAGCGGCGCCAGCGCACGGTTGGCGGCGGCAACGGCAGCGGTCACCGCGGCGACCAGCGCCCACGCCCGCCACCCGTGCAGCAGCCGCGAGCCACCCGGCACGGACGTGCCGATACGCTCGCCCGCCGCCGCGGTCGTACGGTCGAGCCAGACCGCGATCAGCACGATCGGGATGCCGGCCGCGAGGGCCTTGCCGACGTCGACCGTGGACAGCGCCGAGTAGACCTCTTCGCCGAGGCCGCCGGCACCGACGAGCGCCGCGATGACGACCATCGAAAGCGCCATCATGATCGTCTGGTTGAGGCCGAGCAGCATTTCCTTGCGGGCGAGCGGCAGCCGCGCCGTCCACAGCCGCTGCCAGCCGCCGGCGCCGAGGGAGGCCGACGCTTCCAGGACCCCGGCGTCGGCGCCGCGCAGCCCGAGGGCCGTGAGGCGGGCCATCGGCGGGGCGGCGTAGATGACCGTACAGAAGAGGGCGGCGGGCGTACCGGTGCCGAAGACGAGCACGAACGGCAGCAGGTACGCGAAGGCCGGCATGACCTGCATGGTGTCGAGCACCGGCCGCAGCATCCGGTGGAAGCGGTCGGACAGTCCGGCCGCGAGCCCGAGCAGGATGCCGAGCACGGAGGCGACCGTGACGGCCACGACCATCAGCGCGATGGTGAGCAGCGTGGCGTCCCACATGCCGAGCAGCCCGCACACGGCGAAGACGACGGCCGCGATGCCCGCCGTCTTCGCGCCGCGCCGGCCGAGTCCGGCGGCGCGCCACGCGAAGAGGACACCCATGGCGGCGAACCCGGCCCAGCCGAGCGAGTCCAGGCCGTTGTAGACGGCGTCGACCGCGTCGGTGGCGGTGTTGGACAGATGCAGCAGGAAGTACAGGAAGAGGGGGTGGGACTCGCGGTTGTCGATGACCCATGCGTTGGCGTCGTCGAGCGGACCCGACACGTCGACGGTCAGGCCGGCCGGCCAACTGCCGCCGCCCCACAGCGCGGCGCCGAGCGGTACGAGCACGAACGCGGCGACGGCGAGCGCCAGCAGCTTGCGGCCGGCGCGGTGACGTACCACCGCGGCGAACCGCCCGGCAGTGACCGCCGGCCTGTCCTTCGGCGGCGCGGTGACGGCCGCCGTCATGCGGCGACCGCCTTCTGGTCCGAGGGCCCGAGACCCGCGACAACGGCGAGCAGCCCCTGGTGGTCGACGATGCCGATGCAGCGTCCGTTCTCCATGACGCGGGCGGGCTCGCCGGTGCGGGCGACGGCCTCGATGGCGGCCGAGACGGTGGCGTCGGGAGAGACGGAGGCACCGGTCTCGGTCTCGCGCGCGTCGTCGGCGGGGCGCATGGCCGTGCGTACGGTCATGACCTGCTCGCGCGCCACGTCGCGGACGAAGTCGCGTACGTAGTCGTCGGCGGGCGAGCCGACGATCTCCTCGGGGGTGCCGAGCTGCACGATCCGGCCGTCGCGCATCAGCGCGATCCGGTCACCGAGCCGCAGCGCCTCGCTGAGGTCGTGGGTGATGAAGACCATGGTGCGGCCCTCTTCGCGGTGCAGGCGGATGACTTCTTCCTGCATGTCGCGGCGGATCAGCGGGTCGAGCGCGCTGAACGGCTCGTCGAAGAGGAGGACTTCGGGGTCGACGGCGAGGGCGCGGGCGAGGCCCACGCGCTGCTGCTGCCCGCCGGAGAGCTGGCCGGGACGGCGCTCTTCCATCCCGGCGAGGCCGACCTTCTCGACGACCTCGGCGGCCTTGGCGCGGCGCTCGGCCCGCCCCACGCCCTGGATCTCCAGGCCATAGGCGACGTTGTCGAGGACCGAGCGGTGCGGCAGCAGGCCGAAGTGCTGGAAGACCATGGAGGCGCGGTGCCGGCGCAGTTCGCGCAGCCGCGACTTGTCCATGGACAGGACGTCCTCGCCGTCGATGGCGATGGCGCCGGAGGTCGGCTCGATGAGGCGGGTCAGGCAGCGTACGAGGGTGGACTTGCCGGAGCCCGAAAGCCCCATGACGACGAAGACCTCACCCTTGTGTACGTCGAAGGAGACGTCGCGCACGGCGGCGGTGCAGCCGGTGCGGGCCCGCAGCTCCTCGGCGGACAGTTCGGCGCACTCCGGGTTCGCCGGTATTCGGTCGGCCTTGGGCCCGAAGACCTTCCACAGATTCCGTACGGAGAAGACCGGTTCGGCGGCGTTCGTGTCTGTCGTGGGTTTCGTATGTTCAGCAGCGGTCATCACGCATCACCTCCCGGTGTTGTCGTTGCGGCAAGCAGTTCGGCGCACTTCTCCCCGACCATCAGGACCCCGATCATCGGGTTCACGGCGGGCATCGTCGGGAAGACGGATGCGTCGGCGATACGGATGCCTTCGAGGCCACGGATTTTCAAGTCCGGTGACACTACGGCAAGTTCATCAGCGGAATCTCCCATTCGGCAGGTACCCGCCGGGTGGTACACGGTGTGCGCGACCTTGCGGGCGTACTCGCTGATGTCTTCGTCGGAGGTGACCTCAGGGCCGGGGCAGACCTCACGCTTGAGCCACTTCGCGAGCGGCTCGCTCTTCGCGATCTCGCGGGCGATGCGGATGCCGTCGACGAGCGTCTGGGCGTCGTAGTCGTCCTCGTCCGTGAAGTAACGGAAGTCCAGCGAGGGCTTCACGGCCGGATCGGCGCTGGTCAGGAAGAGCCGGCCGCGGCTGTGCGGCTTGGGGATGTTCGGGGTCATCGACACGCCGTGCTCGGGCCGCTCGTAGCCGAGCCGCTCCGGGTTGTCGGTGAACGGGATCTGGTAGAAGTGGAACATCAGGTCCGGTCCGCGGCTCGCCGGGTCCCGCCGTACGAACAGACCCGCGTCGGAGTCCATCGCCGAGTTCTCGGGTATCGGCCCGTCCGTCTCCCAGACGATGACCGACTCGGGGTGGTCGAGCAGGTTCTCACCGACGCCGGGCAGGTCGAGCACGACGGGAATCCCGAGCGCTTCCAGGTCCTTCTTGGGCCCGATGCCGGAGTGCAGCAGCAGCCGCGGGGTGTCCACCGCGCCCGCGCACACGAGGACCTCACGGCTCGCCTCCACGAGAACTTCCTCGCCGTCCTTCGTCCGGACCCGCACACCGGTGGCGCGCGTTCCGTCGAGCTCCAGCTTGTACGCCCAGGTCTCCAGCATGAGGTGGAGGTTCGGCCGGTCGAGGAACGGGTGCAGGTACGCGACCGAGGCGGAGGAGCGCTTGTTGTCCTCGGGGTGGTACGCGAGGTCGAAGAAGCCGACGCCCTCGTGGAAGGGCTTCTTGTTGAACCCTTCGACGCGCGGTACGCCGATCGCGTCCTGCGCCGCGTCGACGAAGTCGCGGGCGATGGCGTTCCGGTCCTTCTCGTCGACCGGCACGATGTTGTTGCGCAGCTTGTGGAAGTACGGCGCCATGGAAGCGGCGCCCCAGCCCTTGGCGCCCGCGGTCTCCCACTCGTCCCAGTCGGAGGGCAGGGGCTGGAAGGCTATGAGGGTGTTGTGCGAGGAGCAGCCGCCCAGGACGCGGGCCCGGCTGTGCCGGATGTGGGAATTGCCGCGTGGCTGCTCGGTGGTGGGGTAGTCGTAGTCGAGCTCACCGCCGAGCAGGCCCATCCAGCGGCGCAGGGTCAGGACGTCGGGCCGGTCGACGTCGGTCGGCCCGCCCTCGATGACGGCGACGCTGACCGACGGGTCCTCGGTCAGCCGGGACGCGATCACCGAACCTGCGGTGCCGCCCCCGACGACGACGTAGTCGTATACGGGCATGGGTTGCTGCTCCTCTTTCGTGCGGTCCCGGTCATCGGTCGCCGAACGCGCTGACACTTTCAGCGCGCCGGGTTCGAGGACCGGGGTCCGGGGCGGCGCCCCGGTGTGGGATGGGGCGGGCAGGGGAGAAGCCCCTCAGCCCGCGAACCAGCGCACCGGGCGGGGCTCCAGGTTCTGGTAGATGTGCTTCGCCTCGCGGTACTCGGCAAGGCCCGAAGGACCGAGCTCGCGCCCGATACCGGACTTGCCGAACCCACCCCACTCCGCCTGCGGCAGGTAGGGATGGAAGTCGTTGATCCACACCGTGCCGTGCCGCAGCCGCCCCGCGACGCGCCGCGCACGCCCCGCGTCGGCCGTCCACACCCCGCCGGCCAGCCCGTACTCGGTGTCATTGGCCAGCGCGACGGCCTCGTCCTCGCTGCGGAAGGTCTCCACCGTCAGGACGGGCCCGAAGACCTCTTCCCGTACGACGCGCATCTCGGGGTGGCACTGGTCGAGGACGGTCGGCGCGTAGAAGTACCCGTCGGCCGGCCGTACGTCGGACGGCTCGGGCCGGGCGCCGCCGCAGCGCAGGACCGCGCCCTCTTCCAGCGCGGAAGCGACGTACATCTGCGTCTTCGCCAACTGCTGCGCGGAGACGAGCGGTCCGCACTCCACGCCGTCGGCCGTTCCCCGTCCGAGGCGGATCTTTGCGGCCCGGCGGGCGAGTTCGGCGACGAAGCGCTCGCGCACCGATTCCTCGATGATGAGCCGGGAGCCGGCCGAGCAGACCTGGCCGCTGTGGATGAACGCGGCGTTCAGCGCCTGGTCGACGGCGGTGTCGAAGCCTTCCTCGGTGGCGCAGGCGTCGGCGAAGACGACGTTGGGGTTCTTGCCGCCGAGCTCCAGCGCCACCTTCTTCACGCTCACAGCCGCGGCCTGCATGACCTTCGTACCGCTGGCGAGGCCGCCCGTGAAAGACACGAGGTCGACATCCGGGTGCTCGGACATCCGCGCGCCGACGGGGTCGCCCGCGCCGGTCACGAGGTTGGCGACACCGGCCGGAAGGCCGGCCTCCACCAGCAGCTCGATCAGCGCGACGGTCGTCAGCGGGGTGATCTCGCTCGGCTTGATCACAAAAGTGTTGCCCGCGGCCAGGGCCGGGGCGATCTTCCAGCTTGCCTGGAGCAGCGGATAGTTCCACGGCGCGATGAGCGCGCAGACGCCGACCGGCTCGTGCACGACGACGCTGTGGATCTCGGGCGAACCGGCGTCGACGACCCGGCCGCCGCTCTCGTTCACGACGAGATCGGCGAAGTACCGGAAGGCGTCGGTCACGCAGTCTACGTCGACCCGACCCTCTTCCAGCGTCTTGCCCGCGTCGCGGCTTTCGAGGAGCGCGATCTCCTCGCGGTCCCGCTGGAGCAGCTCACCGACGCGCCGCAGCAGCGCGGCCCGCTCGGCCACCGGGGTACGGGGCCACTCGCCCGTGTCGAATGCCGTACGGGCCGCCGCCACCGCGGCATCGACGTCGGCGGCACCGCCCTCGGCGACGACGGCGAAGGGCTTGGCGTCCGCGGGGTCGA
The DNA here is from genome assembly GCF_000429085.1 of Streptomyces flavidovirens DSM 40150. Taxonomy (GTDB): domain Bacteria; phylum Actinomycetota; class Actinomycetes; order Streptomycetales; family Streptomycetaceae; genus Streptomyces; species Streptomyces flavidovirens. The sequence goes on from NZ_AUBE01000006.1 coordinate 129,329, forward strand.
TGATCTCGCGCGTGGCGCCGGAAGCGGCTGCCCGCCACTTCCCGTCCACATGAATGGTCTGTTGTGCCGACACGTCGCGTTTCGCCTTCCGTTCCCGATATGTTCCGCCAGTAAAGAGACGGGCATCCGGGAGCCCTCCCCCAGGGACCGTGAACCATGCGCAATAGGTGGCCGAAAGTGCCCTGTATCACGACTGAAGTGAATCAAAACCGGTCAGAACGTGTCATTTAGCTGGAAGTGTTCGATCGCCGTGTCCAGCACCTTCTGCTGCCGCGGCCACTCCCCGGCGGGCGCCGCCACCAGTACGGCCCACAGCTCACCGCTGGAGACCCGGAAGACGCGCTCGACGCCGCGCCTGCGCCCGCCGCTCTCCTCGCTGTCGTACTCGTAGACCAGCTCGGCCGACTGTCCCTCGTTCACGGCGCCGTCCACCGGGCCGACGCGGATCTCGTCGTAGCCTTCGGTGCCGTCGCGCAGCCCCTGGGAGGCGAGGCGCACCGCCTTGCCGGGGGTCATGCCCGCCTCGGTGACCTGGAAGACCTGCACCAGGGAGGCCCGGTCGGCCGTCCGGTAGAAGACGCGGTCGTTCTCCAGGCTGCGTTCCCAGCCCTCGGGGACGGCGATGGTGAAGCCCCCGGTGTCCACCACCAGCCGGTAACCCGCGGGCACCTGCGGGGTGGCCGTCGCGTCCGGGCCCGTCGCATCCGCCGTGACCGACTGCTCCGCGGTGGTCTCGCCCGCCGCGGTCCCACCGGGGAGAACCTCCTGCGCGGACGAGGTGCTCTCGGCCGACTGGACGGCCTGCGGCCCTTCCGCCCCCGTACGTGCCTGGTCGCCGCCACTTCTGCCCACGGTGAACCACACCGTCACCGTGCCCAGCGCCAGTGCGACGACGGCGACCCCGGCGGCGAACGGCGAAATCCAGCCCCGTAAGGAACGCGCGGCGGAGGTGGGGGCGAGGGGCCGGCCGGGGCCGGCGCCGGGGCCGCCGTCGTACGACGGCGGCCCGTAGGAAGGGGCGAGCGGATCCGTCGGCGGCGGCGGTACGGACGGCAGGGGCGGCAGCGGCGGAGGTGGGACATGGGGCGCGGGCGTCCCCTCGTCACCGCTCTCCCAGCGCTGCGCCTCCGCGTTCCAGTACGGCCCGGCCATCGGTTCAGCCTCCCAGCAGAGTGCCGACCGCGGCCACGGCGGCGGCCCCGGAGGCCAGGACCTCGACGCTCGGGCCGGCTGCCGTGAGCGCGTCACGGAGCCGGGCGAGGCGCCCGGGGGTGACCTGGCCCGCCTCCTCGATCTCTTCCTCCGCGGAGACGAGTTCGGCGTCGAGGACGGTGGTGGTCTCGGTGGCGACGAGCCGGTCCAGGTCCGCCCGGAGCTGCCGTACGGCGAGCAGCAGCTCCTCGTGGGCCGGGTCGCGGGGTGGGACGGCGCTGTTGTGGGCAGTGGTGTTGGTGTTGGTCACGGTGTTGCCGTTGCCGATACCGATGGCGCTGCAGTTCACGGTCCCGACGTGGACCGACGGCTGCTCGTCAGGCTTTCCCACTGCGCGCTCCCCCATTTTTGCCTGCACTGTTGCTGCTGCTGTTGCTGCTGCCACTGCCACCGCTGCTGTTGTTGTTGGTGGTGACAGTGTTCTTGTCGCCGATTCCAATGGCGCTTCCGTGCGCGGACTCGATGAAGACTCCGCCGGACCCCACGTTCACGATCTTCTGCTCGAACTCGTCGGTCTGCCAGCCCGCTTCGTGCAGCGCCAGCCGCACCCCCGCGGCCACCCGGTCCTGCACGCTCTTCAGGTAGCGGTTGATGTCCATGTCCTGGAAGAGCGAAGCGTCCCAGTCGGAGCCGAGCTCGCGCACCGACCAGGCGGGCCCGTCCGGCAGCGCGCCGCCACTTCCGCCGGTGAGCATCTTCCACCCGCTGAGGGCGCCACGCCCGAGGGACTCCAGCGCCCGCCCGAGCGAGCGGGGGGTGTGGGTGAGTGCCCAGACAGCCTTGCCGAACCAGTTGTTGTTGCGGTGCCGGTGGGCGATCCGGTCGGCGTCCTGGAACAACTGCCGTACGGGGAGCAGTACATGGGGCGCCACTTCCAGCATCAGCATTCCGCCCTGGGTGTGGACCCGTACGAAGACCGTGACCACGACCTCCTCGCTCCAGCCGCCCACCCGGATCCGCAGGAAGTGCCGACGGCTCTCGCCACCCTCCTCCACGGCCCCGCTCCGGTGGGCCTCGAACCCCACGGGGTCGTACGGCGCCTGGTCGCGCCGGGTCAGCCCGGTGACCGGCAGGAAGACGCATTCGTCCGTCCGCAGCTCACGCAACCGGTCGCGCACGGCGGCCGCGAGCTGCGGCGATCCGTGCGGCGAGGGGATGCGCAGCGCCTCGACCAGCGGCACGATGCGGTGGATGATCTTCGCGTTGTCGATCGCTTCCGGGGTGCTGTCCTTGCGCGGACGGAGCTCCACGGAGAGATTCCACGGCTGGTACGGAACCCCGGCGCCGCAGAAGGGCTGCGAGGCGTTGTACATGACCAGCGGAGCGTGCTGCTCGACGCGGATGTACCGCACGAGCCGGCCGAAGCGCGACCCCTGGCCGCGCTCGGCGGGGTCGGCCGCGTGGTTGGGGAACTGCTGAGGGGAGAGCTCGCTGGTCAGTATCCGCGCGAACTGTCCGCGCCGCAGCGCCACGACGGCGGTCAGGACGGCGAACAGCGCGAGGATGCCCCATGCGGTGCCGGAACCGCCCAGGGAGGACCCGGTAGCAGGTGCCAAAAGGTCGTTCGCACCGAAGGAGTCCGTGTCCCCGAACGGACCGGAGTCCCCGTAGCCGTCGCCGTACCCGTCACCGCCGCTGTACCGGTAACCGCCGGAGTCCCCGGAGCTCTCGGAGCCGTCGAAGCCGAAGGCGGTGAGGACCAGACCCGCGAGGATGACGGCCAGCAGGATGCGCCCGTACCAGCGCAGCAGGAACGCCGGGACCCGGCGATACAGCGGCGGCTGCCGGCTGCTTCCCCTGAGCCATCCGGCGAGGCTGAGCATGAGGCATGGACCGACGAGCACGACGAAGACGCCGCCGGTCAGCAGGACGGCGAAGACCCACAGCGCCACCACCCCGGCTGCCCAGGCGAGTTCGGTACGCCGGGCGCGCAGCGCGTGCGCGAGGACGCGGGCGGCGTCGAAGCCGTACGACGGGGCGGCGATGCGCTCCTCGTGGACGTACAGCTCGTCGATGACCGCGTCCCGGTAACCGTCGTCGAGGTAGACCCCCGCGCACAGCAGCCGGGTTGCCTCACTGGCAGCGGGGGCCACGGGATCCCTCCCGCGCAGATCGTCCTGGCCGCCGGGCTGAGTGGGTAAGGCGGTTTGAGGCACCATGCCCCTTTCGCTGTACGAGGCGCACTGCGCGAACCACCGTTCGAGCGGGGCGAGTTCAGATGGAAAGGGGTGACATTGTAAGCCCACCGGGACGCATGCGGCGACCCTGAATCATGCGATGATCACGCGTTCGCGAACTGGCCGCCGGGGTCGTCGGCCGGCTCGTCCCGCACCATCAGACCCGCCACCCACAGCGGCATCAGCCAGTGCACGGCCAGGACGGCGACCAGTACGGGAGCGATCAGCCCTTCGACTTGTACGTCACCGAGCCAGCCGGCCGCACCGACCCCGAGGGCGGCGGCAAGCAGCAGTCCGGAGGTGAGCCGGTGCGCACGGGCGCGGGCCCGGTCGCGCTCGGCGAGCTGCCGCTCGTCGAGTACGCGGCCACGCAGTTCGAGCAGGCCACGGGTGGCGCTGTTGATGACGCCGGTCACGAAGCACCAGGGCAGGAGCAGGGCCAGCGTGGCGACGAGCGCCCACACTTGCCGCTCGCCGAAGACCACGACGTTCCAGCACACCACCCAGGGGACCGTCATGAGGATGTGCGCGCCGACGAAGAACCGCCGGCGCGCGGCGGTGGCGTAGAGGGCGGCGCCTTCCTCGCGGTTCATCAGCGCGAACATGCGCCGGTCGTGCCCGGTGACTTTGACTGCCTGCTGCCCTGCGGTCATTACCGCTTCCTCCCGTAGACCTCGTCGGTGAGCGGCCGGAACGGCCGGAGGGAGAACAGTGCCTCCACCGGCAACTCGAAGAACTCGGCGATTTTCAGGGCCAGATCGAGACTCGGGTTGTACTGCCCCCGTTCGATGTACCCGACGGTCTGGTAGTGCGCACCGACGGCCTCGGCCAACGCCTGCCGCGACACCCCACGCTCAGCCCGAACCATCGCCAGCCTGTTGTGTACCTGCTCGCTCATGTATAAGAAGTACTACATGCGGATGCAGAACTGCAAGACCGGACGCACAAGTCCGTTGCTGGTGTGGGTGGGGGGGGACTGAGTGGTGAGGCAAGCTCAACGCGCCGGCTCGCGTGGCCAACTACAACCAGTGGCGCTCGCAGGCGGACCTGGCCGCCGCGGGCGAAGACGCGGACGTGCGGGCGTGCATGGAGGAAGTACTGAAAATCGCGACACTCGACCTCGTACCGTACGAGGTGGTGTCCGTGCACCGGCGACAGTGCGGTGACCGGGATGGTTCACCGGTCGTCATGCCGCTTCGGTGACGGGGGCGCCAGGACCGAGCCCGGCCGCTCTGCCGTCACACCTGGCGGCGGCGCGCCCGGATGTCCGCAGACAACCGGGCGCGCCGCACGCCGGGAGGCGGAGACGCTAGATCAGGCCGAGCTCGCGCACCGCGTCGCGCTCTTCCTTGAGCTCCTGGACCGACGCGTCGATGCGCGTGCGGGAGAACTCGTTGATGTCCAGGCCCTGGACGATCTCGTACTTGCCGTCCTTGCAGGTGACCGGGAAGGAGGAAATGAGGCCCTCCGGCACACCGTACGAACCGTCCGACGGGATGCCCATCGACGTCCAGTCGCCGGCCGCCGTGCCGTTGACCCACGTGTGCACGTGGTCGATGGCCGCGTTGGCGGCCGAGGCGGCCGAGGACGCGCCGCGCGCCTCGATGATCGCCGCACCGCGCTTGGCGACGGTCGGGATGAAGGTGTCGGCGAGCCACTGCTCGTCGTTGACGACCTCGGCGGCGTTCTTGCCGGCGATCTCCGCGTGGAAGATGTCCGGGTACTGCGTCGCCGAGTGGTTGCCCCAAATCGTGAGGCGCTTGATGTCGGAGACCGAGGAGCCGGTCTTCTTCGCGAGCTGCGACAGCGCGCGGTTGTGGTCCAGGCGCGTCATCGCGGTGAAGCGCTCGGCCGGTACGTCCGGGGCCGCCGCCTGGGCGATGAGCGCGTTGGTGTTGGCCGGGTTGCCGACGACGAGGACCTTGATGTCGTCCGCGGCGTTGTCGTTGATGGCCTTGCCCTGCGGCTTGAAGATGCCGCCGTTGGCCGACAGCAGGTCGCCGCGCTCCATGCCCTTGGTACGGGGGCGGGCGCCGACGAGGAGGGCTACGTTCGCGCCGTCGAAGCCGACGTTCGGGTCGTCGGTGATCTCGATGCCCTGAAGCAGCGGGAAGGCGCAGTCGTCGAGCTCCATGGCGGTGCCCTCGGCGGCCTTCAGGCCCTGCGGGATTTCCAGGAGACGCAGCTTGACCGGCACATCCGCGCCGAGCAGGTGGCCGGAGGCGATGCGGAAGAGCAGCGCGTAACCGATCTGGCCGGCCGCGCCGGTGACGGTGACATTCACGGGAGTGCGGGTCATGGCGATCTCCGTAAGACAGCTGGCGGTGGGGGCCCTTGCCCCTCGTTGCTGATATCCCGGCACGCCCAGGCGTCTGTTCGGGCGTCTGAATCTTGACGTGAAGAGATATCCAGCGGTCAGGCTATCCGACCTCGGGAGCCCCGGTCTCCCGACCCCGTGTGGTCCGGCGCACATACCCCCGAACGCCGGGCGGCCGCCCGCGCCGGGGGGGTGCGCGGGCGGCCATCCGACCGGGGTGCTGGACACCCGTGGGGGGATACCGTCCGCCTTCCCCGTTCGGGCTCGGGCATTCCCCACTCTTCAATCCCTCTTCGCTCCCTCTTCGAGCCGCCTTCACCGCTATTGCTGAGTGGTGCAGCCCTTCACGCCCGACATGAGCGTCGCGCACGCCTTCGCGTCAGCGGCCTTCGTGACGGCGACCATTGGGGTGTACGCGTCCCTGTCCGCGTCGACCAGGCCGTTCTGGGCCTTCGGCTTCCCGCCCTCGCTCTCGCCCGCACCGGCCGCGGCTTCCGAGGCGATCTGCACCTGGTCACCCTCCGCCGCCTGCGTGATACGGGCCCACGCCGCCCCGCATGTCTTGCTGTACCGGACCTCGACGAAGGCGGTACCCACCGTCGCGCTGGCCGTCGTCCTGGCGAACTCGCCGCCGCAGCCCATGGTCTCGGGGTCCTCGCCCGTACAGTCGTCGCCGCCGCACTTGACGCCGGCGGGCAGCTCGGGGGCCGAAGTGGTCGGTACGGCCGTCGGCTTGCTCTTCGCCACGGGGTCCTTGTCCTTGCCGCCGAGGTCGGTCAGCAGCACGGCGGCGGCTATCACCAGCAGCGCGCCCACGACGCCCGCGAGGAACATCGTGATCTTCCTGCCCCTGCGACCGCCGTCCGGCGAACCCGAACCCGGACCCGGACCCGGACCCGGACGCGAGCCCGGACCCGGCCCTGATCCCGCCCCCGCTCCCCCGCCGGGCTGCTGCGGCGATATGACGAAGCCCTGCGGCGCGCCCACCGGCGTACGCCCGCCCGCCCCGTTGGCCACCGCACCCGAGCCCGGACCGATGGAGTCAGCACCGGGACCCATCCCCGTCGGCCGGCCGCCCTTGGCGGGCGCCGGAGTCTGGTCGAGCTCGCCCAGCGCGGCCCGCGCCTGTGAGATCCGGATCGCTTCCATGGTCATGTCGTGACGCATCTCGGAACGACTCCAGGCGCGCTCCGCGAGCTCCCACATGGTGGTCAGGTGGATCGTGTTCGTACCGGTCACGTCGGCCAGTGCGACGACCGCCCCCTTGGGCGCGAGCAGCCGGCCGTTCAGATAGCGCTCCCAGGACGTCTTGCTGTACCCGGTCCGGTCCGCGACCGCCGCGATGCTGAGCCCGCTGCGGTCGACGAGCCGGCGCAGTTGGCTCGCGAACTCCTTGACCTGCGGATCGAGCTCCTCCGGTAGAGCTTTCCAACGAGGCATTGCTTCCCCCTAGTCCCCCCGTACGTGCCTGATGTGCCCCTTGCTCTCGTGTCCCCCCTGCCACGCCACCCTTCGCGGCCCGGGTCGCGGGCCACCAAGAGGGATGCGCGGAGCCAGGATGTCAGTTCCCTGAGTAGGAGCGCACGGGAGCATCCGGGAGTCCAACGCGCCCCTTGCGCGCCCCCTCCCGATTCCCCGGAACAGTGTCCCATCGAGGCGGCCCGCCGCGATCCGTAACCCCTTCTGTCGCCCAGTGATCACCCGGTGGCGGAATGGTCACCTCCGTGCCACAGGGACCCGGCACCCCTTGATCGGATTTGACGCTTCCGTGACGCTGAAAACCGTGACGGCGCCCGTCCTCCCTCGGGGGAGAGGACGGGCGCCGTCGTGATTCGGGCGCGCCCGGCGACCGCGCTCGCCCTAGCGCACCGTGAAGCGGACCGCCGACTCCAGGAGCGGGATCTCGAGCCACGGACCGGGCTGCGCCATCAGCGCGAGCAGCACGATGACGAAGCCGAGCAGGCCGTACGTCGCCATGTCGGTGAAGCGCGAGCGCACGGCCAGCATGCCGACCGACGGGATGAACCGGCGCAGCACGGCGCCGGAGATCAGGGCCAGGCCGATCAGCAGCGTGCCGAGCCGGAAGCCGATGCCGAACGCGTCGACCGCGACGAGCAGCAGCCCGAGCGCGGTGGTGCCGAGGACGACCAGGAACGGCCACTGCCTGACGGGAGCGGCGGCGTCTCCGGGGGCGGCGCGGCCACCACCCTCGGGCCGCGCGGTGTCCCGCGTGAACATCGGAAAGCGCCGCGTGGTGCGGACGGGGCCCTCCGGCCCCGGAGCGCTGACGACACCCTTGGCGGCGGGCTCGGGCTCGCCGGGCTCGCCGGACTCACCGGTCCCGGCCGTCTCACCTGTCCGGTCCGTGGCCTGTGCGTCTTCGGCGACTTGCGCGTCCTGCGTGGTCGCGTCCACGGTGACGTCCCCGGTGGTGGCCGGTTCGTCCGGAGTCGTAGCAGCACCCATCGGTGGCGCTTCCTTCCCGCTCAGCCCGTGGCCGCGTCAGCGGCGCCGGCCGCTGCGCGCTCCGCCGCCTCGACGACGTTGACCAGTAGCTGGGCGCGGGTCATCGGGCCGACGCCGCCCGGATTGGGGGCGACCCAGCCGGCCACCTCCGCGACGCCCGGATGGACGTCGCCGACGATCTTGCCGTCCTCGTCCCGGCTGACGCCGACGTCGAGCACGGCCGCGCCCGGCTTGACGTCCTCGGGCTTGATGAGATGCGGCACACCGGCCGCAGCGATGATGATGTCCGCCTGCCTCAGGTGCGCGGACAGGTCACGCGTACCGGTGTGGCACTGCGTCACCGTCGCGTTCTCGGACTTGCGGGTCAGGACCAGCGGCATCGGACGGCCGATGGTGATGCCGCGGCCGACGACCACGACGTTCGCTCCCTTGATCTCCACGTCGTGGTGGCGCAGGAGCTGGACGATGCCGTACGGCGTGCACGGCAGCGGACCGGTCTCACCGATCACGAGCTTGCCGAGGCTCATCGGGTGCAGGCCGTCGGCGTCCTTGTCCGGGTCCATCATGGCCAGGACGCGGTTGGTGTCGATGCCCTTGGGAAGCGGGAGTTGGACGATGTACCCCGTGCACTCCGGGTTCTCGTTGAGCTCGCGCACCACTGCCTCGATCTCCTCCTGGGAGGCGGTCGCGGGCAGTTCGCGCTGGATCGAAGCGATGCCGACCTGCGCGCAGTCGCGGTGCTTGCCCGCGACGTACCACTTGCTGCCCGGGTCGTCACCGACCAGCAGGGTGCCGAGCCCGGGGACGATGCCCTTGGACTTCAGCGCCGCCACGCGGGCGGTCAGGTCGGACTTGATCGCGGCTGCGGTGGCCTTGCCATCGAGAATCTGGGCAGTCATGCCCCCATCCTCGCGGATGAACCCGCCCTGGTTCCAATCAGGCCGCCTGGCGAGGTTGCACTTGCACAACACATAGGGACGCCGACTGGACAAAGAGACGAATGAAATACAACGATGATCGGCGCAGTGCCGCGGACAGCGGCGGGGGGCACCGCTCGTTCTTCTTGTGACGTTCCTCCGCTCGGGCCGCGACGTCCCCAGCACTTCCAACGGAGGAACACCGCCATGAGTTTCGGCGACCCGAACAACCCCTACGGCCAGCAGCCGCAGCAGCCCCCGCAGGGCCAGCCCGGCTACGGCTACCCGCAGCAGGCCCCGCAGGGCGTGCCGCCGCAGCAGGGTTACGGCTATCCCCAGCAGGGTGCCCAGCAGTCGGGCCAGCCCTACGGGGCGTACCCGCAGCAGCCGGGACAGCCCTACGGCGCGTACCCGCAGCAGCCCGGCCAGCCCTACGGCGGCACCCCGCCGTTCGCCCACTGGGGCCTGCGGTTCCTCGGCTACCTGCTCGACATGGTCATCATCCTCGGCCCGATGTACGCCCTGATCGGCATCGGCGCGGCTATGGGTGCCGAATCGGCCGGGGCTTCGATCCTCTCGATCATCGGGTTCCTGTACTTCATCGGCATGCTCATCTTCCAGCTCTACAAGGAAGGCACCACCGGTCAGTCGATCGGCAAGCGCGCCATGGGCATCAGCCTGCTGCGCGAGGCCGACGGCCGTCCGCTCGGGTTCGGCATGGCCTTCGTCCGCAAGCTGGCCCACTTCCTGGACAGTCTCGCCTGCTACATCGGCTGGCTGTGGCCGCTGTGGGACGAGAAGAAGCAGACGTTCGCGGACAAGGTGTGCTCCTCGGTGGTCGTCAAAATCAAGTGACGACCAGCCAAGTAACCACCTGACGTCGGTCGGGTCCCCGCGAAGGCCGCGCCCCTGGAAGAGGGGCGCGGCCTTCGCGTTGGTGCGGCCTTCGTGCGTACCGCGTCAGTGGAAGAAGTGGCGCGTGCCCGTGAAGTACATCGTCGCGCCGGCCTTCTTCGCGGCCTCGACGACCTGCTCGTCGCGGACCGAACCGCCGGGCTGGACCACGGCCTTGACGCCCGCGTTCAGAAGGATCTCCAGACCGTCCGGGAACGGGAAGAACGCGTCGGAGGCGGCGTACGCGCCCTGCGCCCGCTCCTCGCCCGCGCGCTCCACCGCGAGCTTCGCGGAGTCGACGCGGTTGACCTGTCCCATGCCGACGCCGACCGACGCGCCGCCCTTGGCGAGCAGGATCGCGTTGGACTTCACGGCGCGGCAGGCGCGCCAGGCGAAGGCCAGCTCGGCCAGTTCACTCCCCGAGAGCGCCTCACCACTCGCGAGCGTCCACGTCGACGGGTCGTCGCCCTCGGCCTGGAGCCGGTCGGTGACCTGAAGCAGCGCGCCGCCGTCGATCGCCTTGACCTCCACCACATCCGACGGGGCGTCGGGGCAGACCAGCACGCGGATGTTCTTCTTACGGGCCAGCACCTCGACGGCGCCGTCCTCGTAGCCCGGAGCGACGATGACCTCGGTGAAGATCTCGGCGACCTGCTCGGCCATCTCCACGGACACCGGCCGATTGACGGCGATCACACCACCGAACGCGGACAGCGGGTCACACGCATGAGCCTTGCGGTGCGCCTCCGCGACGTCCGTGCCGACGGCGATGCCGCACGGGTTGGCGTGTTTGATGATCGCGACACACGGCTCGGTCTGGTCGTACGCGGCGCGCCGCGCGGCCTCCGTGTCCGTGAAGTTGTTGTACGACATCTCCTTGCCGTGCAGCTGCTGCGCCTCGGCGAGGCCGCCCGTACCGGAGGTGTAAAGAGCGGCCGGCTGGTGCGGGTTCTCGCCGTACCGCAGCACGTTCTTGCGCGCGTACGTCGAGCCGAGGAAGTCCGGGAAGCCGCTGTCGTCGGCCGCGGCGTAATCATCAGCGAACCAGGACGCCACAGCGACGTCGTACGCCGCCGTGTGCTGGAACGCCTCGGCCGCGAGCCGCTTGCGGGTCGTCAGGTCGAAACCGCCGCCCTTGACCGCGTCGAGGACATCGGCGTACCGCTCGGGGCTGGTGACAACCGCCACAGAGGGGTGGTTCTTGGCGGCGGCGCGGACCATCGAGGGGCCGCCGATGTCGATCTGCTCGACGCACTCGTCCGCAGTCGCGCCCGAGGCGACGGTCTCCTTGAACGGGTACAGATTGACGACCACGAGGTCGAAGGGCTCGACGCCCAGCTCCTCCAGCTGCGCGCGGTGCGCGTCGAGCCGCAGGTCGGCGAGGATGCCGGCGTGTACGCGCGGGTGCAGCGTCTTGACCCGGCCGTCGAGGCACTCGGGGAAGCCGGTGAGCTCCTCGACCTTGGTGACCGGGACGCCGGCCGCGGCGATCTTCCCGGCGGTGGAGCCGGTGGAGACCAGGGTGACGCCCGCCTCGTGCAGGCCGCGGGCCAGCTCCTCAAGGCCCGTCTTGTCGTAGACGCTGACCAACGCGCGGCGGATGGGCCGCTTCGTACCTTCGGCGGTCACTGGATAACTACCTTTCGTCCCTCAATGTGAAAGCCGTTACGGGCCAGACGCCCCACGACATCGACGAGCAGCCGTCGCTCGACTTCCTTGATGCGCTCATGAAGAGCGGCTTCGTCGTCCCCGTCCCGGATCTCGACCACGCCCTGCGCGATGATCGGGCCGGTGTCGACACCGTCGTCGACGAAGTGGACCGTGCATCCGGTGACCTTCGCGCCGTACGCGAGTGCGTCGCGTACGCCGTGGGCGCCGGGAAAGCTGGGCAGCAGGGCGGGGTGGGTGTTCACGAACCGGCCGCCGAAGCGCGCGAGGAATTCCTTCCCCACGATCTTCATGAAGCCGGCCGAGACGACCAGATCGGGCTCGTACGCCGCCGTTGCCTCGGCCAGGGCCAGGTCCCATTCCTCGCGCGACGCGTAGTCCTTCACGCGGCGGACGAAGCTCGGCAGCCCGGCGCGCTCGGCACGCTCAAGACCCGCGATCCCGTCCCGGTCCGCGCCGACGGCCACGATCTGCGCGCCGTACGCCGCCGGGTCGTCGCCGATGGCGTCGAGCAGGGCCTGGAGGTTCGTACCGGAACCGGAAACCAGCACGACGAGGCGGGCGGGAGTGCCGGGAGGGCGGGAGGAAGGGGGCGGGGAGGCCACGGCGGGTCTCTTTCTCGCGTGCGGTTTGTGTGGTCGTACGAACGAATCGCGCCCCCTGATACGGGGAACTCTACGAAGAAGCCAACCGTCGGCAACGATACCGGCACACCGAGCGGCCCCCACGGGACGGGTGCGTGGCCGGGAGGTAGCGTCAGGGGACAGGTTCGTTCTGCGAACTGGGACAATCCGTCTCCGGACGGGAACAGATCGACACACAAGACCCTCTGTGCACCGGGTCTGAGGGGAAGACGTTCACCAGATGACGGACCGACGCCGCCGCGCGGCTCTCCGCCTGCCGCTTTCCGCGACGCATGCCGGACAGCGGGGTTCTCAGTTTCTGCTGCGGGAACGCCAGTCCTCGTCGACCCCGCCTCCGTCGCCGCAGGGCGACGACAATCCCTTCGCGCCGCCGCCCGAGGGGCGGCCGGACCAGCCCTGGCAGCCGCGCAAGCCGGCGAACGGGGGCGGCCAGGACGACGGCCAGGACCAGCACGACGATCAGCCGTCCTCTCCGGGAGGGTGGAGCCCCCGCCAGCCGGGCCGCCAGAGCGGCGGATTCGGGAGGCCCGGGCGTCAGGGCGGACCCGAGGGCCAGGGAGGCGGCAGCGGCCCGGCACTGCGCTGGGACCCGACGGACCCGGCGCAGCGGCGGGCGCGTTACGCGCTGCTGTCCGGCATGTGGGCCTTCTTCTTCGCGCTGTTCGACCTCCCCGAGGTGGCGCTGCTGCTGGGTGCACTGGCGCTGTACTGGGGCATCAGCTCACTGCGCGCGAAGCCCCGCCAGGACGCCACAACGGGCACGTCCGCCGCACCGAACACGGGCGCACCCGCGCCGACGGCCGCCAGCACCAGGCCGCAGACGACGGCGGCGGTGAGCGGCCTGGTCACGGCGGCGCTCGCGCTGACGATCGTGGCGACGACGTTCACGGTGCAGCTTGTCTACCGCGACTACTACACGTGCGTGCAGGACTCCCTGACCCAGTCCGCGCAGGTGTCCTGCAACGACCTGCTTCCGAAGCCCCTGCGCCCGGTCTTCGGCGTAAAGGAGTAGCCACCGCCTCGCCGCCCGCCGGGAGCTAGCGCGGCTCCTCCGGGGCGGCAGGGCCATCACCGACCGCAGCAGTGGAAGCCTGCGGGCACGACTCCGGCGGCACCACGGTCTCCGAGGGCCTCACCTCGCGGGCCCCGCTGTCGTGCCAGTCCACACCGACGGTGGCGGCGGGATCCCCGATGGGCAGGAAATCGGCTTCGCTGTCGTACGGCCCGGAAACGTCGTCTCCCACGGCACCGCGCCCGCCGGGACGCCACCACGCCGCGCCATCCACCGGACCGGGGCTGGCGGCCACCTCACCACCGCCGTTCCCACCCCGCCCGAGCCGCCACCTCCCGCGCTCCGCACCACCACCGCCCCCTCCCTCCGCGCCCCGCGTCGACCACCGACGGGGAGTACGGTCGCGCAACCGCCACGCGCGCAGGGTGAGGGCGGCCGGGACGCCCACCGCCGCGGTCCACACCGCCGCCGCCGCGCCCGTACGCCACCACACCGGCCCGAACTCCGACAGCGCCCCCACCCCCAGCGGCCCCCCGGCCAGCGCGGCCAGTACCGCCATCGCCATCGCGGACCCCACTGCGGCGAGCGCCGCCGTGACGGCCGTTTCCCGGAGCGACCAGGCTTCCTCGCGCAGGGCGAACGGCGGCGCGGCCGTGCGTACCGTGAACCACGCCACCACCACCGCCGCCACGACCGGCACAGCCGGCGTCGCCCAGTGGACCGGCAGAGCGCCCTCCCCGACCGGCAGCGCCGCGACCAGCGGGAAGTGCGGCAGCGCCGGTGTCCCCACGACACCCAGCGGCGCGGCGGTCGCGCCCGCACCGAGGGCGAATCCGGGGCCCAGCCCATACGCGGCGCCCCACACAGCGGCGTTCGGCGCGAACGCCAAAACCAGCAGCACTACGGCGAGCCGCCCCGGCCAGTCCCCCGCGAGCTGGAACAACGCCCCGTACGCCGCTCCCGCGTGCCAGACCAGCGACGCCAGCGCGAGTACCGCGCCGCCGCCGACCAGCGCCACGACACCTGCCCCGGCGGCCCGGAGCGCGACCCGGAACCGGGGGCGCACAGCGGCCTCCCGCACACCCCGCGGCACCCACCCCAGCAGCGACCCACGCGGCCGGCCGTCAGCCGTCCACACGCCTGCGGCGGCGCCCGCCGCCGCGACGAGGGGCACATGGAGCGCCGAGCTGACGGCGCTCGCGGGAAGCGGCCCCCCGTAGGCGTACAAGAACGCGGCGGCGCCGACGGCCACATACCCACCGACGACACCGAAGAAGGCACCCCCCACAGAAGACACCACCCCCTCCTCCCCCTCCTCATCCCCATCCATCGCATGCCGTGCGGCCCGGTGGGTGAGCCACACCGGCAGCGCGACGAGCAGCATCGGAGTCAGCCCCACGGGCGCGGGAACACCGGAGAGCGTGTCGTACCGGACGAGATCGGCCCCGTGGGCGAGCAGCCACAGCCCGGCGGCGACGCGCAGCGCCTCGCCGGGTCCGCTGTCGGGGTACGGCGAACTGATCCACAGCACCATCACGAGGACGGCGAGCGAGCCGAGTCCGAGCCCCGCAGCGATCACACCCCGTACGAAGCAGGCGGCCTGCGCCGAGGAGCGGCTCTGCGCGGATGGCAACCACGTACCGCGATGGGTCACTTGAGTCACCCGGCCATGCTGCCAACGACACGCGCTTAATCCATGTAACGGGAGAATGACTGACGTGTCGCTCAATATACGTTTATGTACTTTTTTGCCCGGTGTAGCGCTGCGGGGGGACTTTCATGACGCAGAGCACCGAAACCGCCCCCGCCGCCCCACTGCCCTCCCCCGAGGAGAGACGCAGGCTGCGCGAAGCGAAATCGCTGACCCAGGAGCAGGTGGCGGCCGCCCTGGGCGTGAGCCGCGAGACGCTCAAGGCATGGGAATCCGGCCGCGCGAACCCCAAGCGCCGCAAGCGCGCGGCGTACGCCAGACTCCTGGCCTCCTTCGCAGACGAGACCACCCCCGCCCACCACCCAACGGGGCAAGAGACCACCCCCGCCCACCAGCCAACGGTGCCGGGCGGGGACGTGTCGGGGCGCTCCCCGCAGGGCGTTGAACGCAACCACCGCGAACGAACCAACGCAGTACCCGAACGTTCGACGCCCGAGGAGACGCCCCGGCACGGCACCGCCCCCGAAGCCACCGCAAAAGACGCCCACCCCACCCCCGAAACCCCCGCCCAGGCCTTCGACGCCCTCTACGCGTACTGCGCCCAAGCCCTGGTGAGCCAGACCTACCTCCTGACAGGAAGCCGCCCCCTGGCCCGGGAATCCGTCGAGTACGCCTTCCGCCTGGCCTGGCAGCGCTGGCCCGACGTAGCCACCGACCGGGACCCGGCGAGCTGGGTCAGGGCAGCGGCGTACGACTACGCGCTCTCCCCCTGGCACCGCCTGCGTCGCCGCGCCCACAAACGCCCCGACCTGCCCCCCGCCGACCGCGACCGCAAGGTGCTGCTCAAGGCGCTGCTGGACCTGCCACCCGTGCACCGCCGCACCCTGCTGCTGTACGACGGCCTGGGACTGGACCTCCCCGACACGGCGGCCGAGACGGAGGCGAGCACCCCCGCGACAGCGAACCGCCTGCTCAACGCGCGTGCCGCGATCGCCCAGCGGCTGCCGGAGCTCGCCGACGCCGGCACCCCCGCCGAACAGTCCGCGCTGCTCCAGGAACGCCTCGGCCACCTGGCCGAGCTCGGCATGGCGCCGCCCATCAAGCTGTCGCCCGCCCGAGCCGTACGCACGGGAAGCGAGCGCAGGACGAGGTTCTGGACGCGCGCCGCCCTCTTCTTCACCACGCTGATCGTCAGCGCCACGGGTTTCACACTGGCCACGGCCCCCACCCGGTACGAGCCCCCGCGAGCTCCCGGCGAACCGGTGCGCGGCGTCCCGGTGCACGCCGGCCCGCAGCCGCTCACCCCCGAGGACGAGGAGCTGCGCAGCCTGCTCCACTTGGCGCCCGTGACCGGCCCGGCCCGCCTGGTCCCGGAAGGCCGCTGACCGAACGCGGGCGGGCCCGTACCCCCTGACCAGGGGATACGGGCCCGCACCAGACCACCGTGCCGCCGAGACGGCAGCGGCGTACTAACCCGCCAGAATCGCGCGAGCCAGCTTGGCCGTCTCGGTCGGCGTCTTGCCGACCTTGACGCCCGCGGCCTCGAGGGCCTCCTTCTTGGCCTGTGCGGTGCCAGAAGAACCGGACACGATCGCGCCGGCGTGACCCATCGTCTTGCCCTCGGGGGCGGTGAAGCCCGCGACGTAACCGACGACCGGCTTGGTCACGTTCTTCGCGATGTAGTCAGCGGCACGCTCCTCAGCGTCGCCACCGATCTCACCGATCATCACGATGAGATCAGTGTCGGCGTCGGCCTCGAAAGCAGCCAGAGCATCGATGTGCGTAGTACCGATGACCGGGTCGCCACCGATGCCGACGGCGGACGAGAAGCCGATGTCACGGAGCTCGTACATCATCTGGTAGGTCAGCGTGCCGGACTTCGACACGAGACCGATGCGGCCGGGCTTGGTGATGTCGCCCGGAATGATGCCGGCGTTGGACTGGCCCGGCGTGATGAGACCGGGGCAGTTCGGGCCGATGATCCGGGTCTTGTTGCCCTTGGCACCGGCGTACGCCCAGAAGGCCGCGGAGTCGTGGACGGCGATGCCCTCGGTGATCACGACGGCCAGCGGAATCTCGGCGTCGATCGCCTCGACGACGGCGGCCTTCGCGAAGGCCGGCGGCACGAAGAGAACCGACACGTCGGCGCCGGTCTTCTCCATCGCTTCCTTGACGGAGCCGAAGACCGGGACCTCAGTGCCGTCGAAGTCGACGGACGTACCGGCCTTGCGCGGGTTCACGCCACCGACGATGTTGGTGCCGTCGGCCAGCATGAGCTTGGTGTGCTTCATGCCCGTGGCGCCGGTCATCCCCTGGACGATGACCTTGCTGTCCTTGGTGAGGAAGATAGCCATGGTGTTGGAGTCCCTCGTCCTTTACTTCGCTGCCGCGGCGAGCTCAGCGGCCTTGTCGGCCGCGCCGTCCATGGTGTCCACACGCTGAACGAGCGGGTGGTTCGCGTCGGAGAGGATCTTGCGACCGAGCTCCGCGTTGTTGCCGTCGAGGCGCACGACCAGCGGCTTGGTGACTTCCTCGCCCTTGCTCTTCAGCAGCGCGAGCGCCTGGACGACGCCGTTGGCGACCTCGTCGCAGGCGGTGATGCCACCGAAGACGTTGACGAACACGGACTTGACGTCCGGGTCGCCGAGGATGATCTCCAGGCCGTTCGCCATGACCTCGGCGGAGGCGCCGCCACCGATGTCGAGGAAGTTGGCGGGCTTCACGTTGCCGTGGTTCTCACCGGCGTACGCGACGACGTCCAGCGTCGACATGACCAGACCGGCACCGTTACCGATGATGCCGACCTCGCCGTCGAGCTTGACGTAGTTGAGGTTCTTGGCCTTGGCAGCAGCCTCGAGCGGGTTGGCTGCGGCGTGGTCCACGAACTCCTCGTGGCCCGGCTGGCGGAACTCGGCGTTCTCGTCGAGAGACACCTTGCCGTCCAGCGCGATGATGCGGCCGTCGGCGACCTTCGCGAGGGGGTTGACCTCGACGAGGAGCGCGTCCTCGGCGACGAAGGTGTCCCACAGCGTCACCAGGACCTCGGCGACCTGCTCCGCGACCTCGGCCGGGAACTTCGCCTGGGCGACGATCTCGCGGGCCTTCTCGATCGTCACGCCGTCATTGGCGTTGACCGGGACCTTCGCGAGAGCCTCGGGGGTCTTCTCCGCGACCTCCTCGATGTCCATGCCGCCCTGCACGGACGCCATGGCGAGGAAGGTGCGGTTGGTGCGGTCGAGGAGGTACGAGACGTAGTACTCCTCGGCGATCTCGGGTGCGGTCTCGGCGATCATCACCTTGTGGACCGTGTGGCCCTTGATGTCCATCCCGAGGATGTCCGTCGCCCGGGCGACGGCCTCGTCCGGCGTCGCGGCGAGCTTGACGCCGCCGGCCTTGCCGCGGCCGCCGACCTTCACCTGCGCCTTGACGACCGACTTGCCGCCCAGCCGCTCAGTGGCCTCGCGCGCCGCCTCAGGCGTTTCGATGACTTCACCGGCCAGCACCGGTACACCGTGCTTGGCGAAGAGGTCCCTCGCCTGGTACTCGAACAGGTCCACGCGCGTCCGTCCCTTTTCTGGTGATCGCGGTTCGTTGCGTTGTCTCCAATGGGCGTGCCGCGAAGGGCAACGTGACGGCGCTGTCACAAGGGAGGCGTAACGGTGTCCGGTACGCGGCATGTCCGTCTCGCAGGTTATCCCCGTGGGCCGTGGGACCCTAAATCGCAGATCACACCTGGGCGGTGATACCGGTCACAGCCGGTCACGGAGCGCACGTGCTACGCGTCGGCGGCCGCCCCGCAGGCCAGACACGGAGCCGGATAGGGGCCGGTTACGGGCCGGATACGGAGCCGGGCGGCCTCCACCCCAATGGAGACCGCCCGAGGAACACCCGACCCGCCTGCCGGATGCCCTGCTTCAGATGCCGCGCGTCAGATGCCCTGCGTCGCGTCAGGTGTCCTGCGTCAGATGCCCTGCGTCAGGTAAGACGCGTAGCCAGGGGTGACCGAGCCGGCGGCGTCCTGGGCGCCGTAGGCGGCGTTGCCGGCGAGCGGCGTCGAGGTGACCGTGCCGGACAGGTCGTGCGCGAACGGCTGGACGTCGGACACGACGCCACCGGCGAACGGCGACACGTCGCCGGCGACGCCGTGCGCGAGGGTGTGGGCGCTGCCGCCGACGCCGTACGCCACCGGCTCCAGGTGGTCGACGACGGTCTGGACGAACGGCTGGACCGCACCGTGGACGCCACCCGCGAACGGGCCGACCTCGGAGACGACGCCACCGGCGAACGGCTGCACGTCGCTCACGACACCACCCGCGAAGGGCGCCACGTCACCGACCGCGCCCCGGGCGAGGCCGCCGGCGTCACCGACCGCCTGACCGGCGACCGGGAGCACGCCGTGCACGGCGCGGGCGGCGATGGGCGGCAGGGTGTCCTGGGCGACGGCGTGGGCGAGCGGGGTGGCGTGGCCGGGGGCCTGGCCGGCGTAAGCCTGAGCCTGGCCCGGCGCCTGCTCGACCTCGGACGCGAAGGTGGACAGCGGCCCGAAGAGGTAGTCGACCTCGGCCTCGGCGCCGGCCCGGGCGTCAGCGTGGGCGTCGGACGCGGCATCGGCCCCCGCGTGGGCGGCGTCGGTCACGTCGGTCACGGAGGGGACGGCCGGCAGGCCGACCTCGGCGTCGTGCCGCACGTCCTGGACGTCGGCCTTCGCGGTGACCTTGGCTGCGGAGGCCGCACCGGCGGCCTCGTCGGCGACCCCGGACGTGACGTCCTTGACGTCCGCTACGGCGTCGGACGCCTGGTCGGGCGTCGACAGCGGCACCGAGACGGGCAGCTCGGCCGCGCTCGCGGCGGCGGTGCCGAGGGCCCACATGCCGCCGGCGGTGGCGGCGACGGCGATGGAACGGCGGATGTTCTTGTTCATGCTTTTGTCAGATCCTTCGAAATTCATTCGGCTGTCCGGGTTTCCGGATGGCGGGCAGACCTGTCCCGCCCCCGCGCGGCAGGTCATTGAGCGGGGACGGTCTGCCCTAGCCGGGGAATTCGAGGACTTCGTGCGGCCGGTCGTACGTCGGTGCGGCGGTCGTCGGCAGCGTTGCCCCGCGCACCAGCCCGAACCGGGCGCCGTCCGCGGACGCGGCGGCGTGCTTGTCGCCGGAGCGCGACGGATTCGCGTCACCGGCCGACTGCCATACGCCGTCGCCGCACGGCCCGGCAGGCGCCGGTACGGGCGCCTGCCCGCACTCCGGGCGGCCCGGACCCCGGTGTGCGTCATCGCGCTGCGGCCCGGTGAGGCCGTACGGGTACGCGCCCTGGTCGGCAACGCCCGCGATGGCGGTCAGAGACCCGCTCCCGTCCGGCAGGACCCGTTCGCCGGAGCCCTGATGCACGGATCGCTCCGGCCCTACCGGGGGCTCCGTACCACCATCGGCAGACGGCACCTGCGCCACGGGCACTGCGGGCACGGGCACTGCGGGCGCTGGGGACACGGGCACTTCGGACACGGGCGCTGCGGGCTCGGGAACTCCCGGCACCGGCACTTCGTGTGCGGGAACTTCGTGTGCGGGCAACGCGGGCACCGGCAGGCCGGGCGCCGGCAGCTCGGGCGTCGCCGTCGGCTGTTGCTGGACGACGCGGTCCTTCAGCTCGTCGACGGGCCGCGTGACGCCCCGTACGACATCGGCCGGCGGGTCCACCCCTTCAGGCACGGCCTGCGCGGCGGCCGGGGCCACCGGCGCCGCCTCGGCTGCGTACGCCTGGCCGCCCCACAGAAACCCCAACGCCAGCAAGCCCCCCAGGAAGAACACCACCCGCAGCGCACGCCGCCGACCCGCCCGGCGCAGTACGCGCAGAGCGGCAAGGGGGCGAGCAACCACGGCAGTCAAGAGGAACAGCGCCTTCGCAGGGGGAGGAAACGACGGGCTGATGCTTGCACGAGCCTCCTGGGGTCGCGCAAGTCGGATGTTACTGATGAGTCGCCATGTCCGGTATGGGTAGTGGTCGTTTCTCGATCGCCGCCGCCATCACCTCCGGAAACAGGTCCGGCGTACAGGCGAAGGCGGGGGCGCCGAGGGCCGCGAGAGCCGCCGCGTGCTCCCGGTCGTACGCGGGAGCGCCTTCGTCGGAGAGCGCGAGCAGTGCCACGAACTGCACTCCCGACGCCTTCATCGCCGCCACCCGCTTCAGCATCTCGTCGCGTATGCCGCCCTCGTAGAGGTCGCTGATCAGCACGACGACGGTGTCGGCCGGCCGGGTGATCCGCGACTGGCAGTACGCGAGGGCGCGGTTGATGTCCGTCCCCCCGCCGAGCCGGGTGCCGAAGAGAACGTCGACCGGGTCGTCCAACTGGTCGGTGAGGTCGACGGCGGCGGTGTCGAAGACGACGAGGCGGGTGTCGACCGAGCGCATGGAGGCGAGGACCGCGCCGAAGACCGACGCGTAGACCACGGACGCGGCCATGGACCCCGACTGGTCGATGCACAGGACGATGTCCTTCTTCACGGACTGCGAAGCCCGCCCGTACCCGACGAGCCGTTCGGGAACGACCGTCCGGTATTCAGGAAGGTAGTTTTTCAGGTTGGCCCGGATGGTCCGGTCCCAGTCGATGTCCCGGTGGCGTGGGCGGCTGACGCGGGCGCTGCGGTCGAGAGCGCCGGTGAGGGTGGCCCTGGTGCGGGTGGCGAGACGCTTCTCCAGGTCTGCGACGACCTTGCGGACGACGGCGCGCGCCGTTTCCCTGGTCGTCTCCGGCATCGCCTTGTTGAGCGAGAGCAGCGTCCCGACGAGGTGGACGTCCGCCTCCACGGCCTCCAGCATCTCGGGTTCCAGCAGCAGCGCCGACAGGCCCAGGCGCTCAATGGCGTCGCGCTGCATGACCTGCACGACGGAGTTCGGGAAGTACGTACGGATGTCGCCGAGCCAGCGCGCGACGGACGGCGCGGAGGCACCGAGCCCGGCCGAGCGGCCGGACGAACGCTCCGCGTCGCGCCCGCTGCCGTACAGCGCGCCCAACGCCGCGTCCATGGCGGCGTCCTGACCAATGAGCGACACCCCGGTCCCGTCGGCCGCTTCCCCACCGAGCACGAGCCGCCAGCGCCGGAGCCGCTCGCCGCTGCCCTCGCTCGTGTTCCCCAAACCGCCCTCTCCCGCTGCGACATGTGCGGCCCCGCCGCGTGGCGGGCACACACGGATCGGCAGTTGCCGCAACGCGACACCCTCCACCGCACCCGCACCCGCACCCGCACCCGCACCCGCACCCGCACCCGCACCCGCACCCGCACGCCCAACGACCAAACCCTCACCCACCGGACGGGCCGCGTCGGCCGTCCCGTCGCCGAGCAGCAGCCCCAGCACCGGCAGCACCGCGTCGGCACGCTCCTCGTCCAGACCCGGGCCGAAGCCGGGTGTCCCGGACTCCGTACGCGCCGGGTGTGCGGCGGACGGGCCGCGCCTGACGAGTTCGCCCAGTGTGCGCCGTACTCCCGGCTCGTACGCCGAGAACGTGCGGCGCAGCAGCGGCAGTACGCCGGTGAAGGCGTCGGCGGACACACCGGTCAGCCAGGTGTCGACCAGGCCGAGCAGCCGTTCGTCGTGTACGAGGAGCATTCCCCCGCCCGATGCTCCGCCGACGAAGCCCTCGATCCAGGCCGCGGCGTCGGCCGGCGGTGTCCCGAGTGACAGGGCGAGCGACATGAGGCGCGCCGCGTCCTCCTCCGTGAGCCGCCCGTCGTCCAGCAGCAACCGCGCCGCCCGGCCGCGGATCACACCGCCCACACTGTCCCGCCCGGCGAGTCTGCTCAGCACCGCCGACCAACGCCCGCGCACGTCACGGCGCTCGCCGGGCGCGGTCCCGGCCAGGAGGCCGACCGCCGCGTGGACCGCGTCGAGGTGGCGGCGCATGTCCGCCGTACCGTCCGCGTCGAGGCCGGTGCAGGCGGGCGGCAGCCCGACGCAGATCCGCTCGGCGAGGCCGGCCGCGACCTCGCCCAGCGCGACCGTGTCCGTGCCGCGAACGTCGCCGTACCGCAGCGATCGGGCGAGCGCGGGCAGCGCCTGGGCGAGGTGGCCGACGTCGGCGTCCAGCGCCGCGCGGTCGGCGAGTGCCCGCATGACCACCGGGAGGGCGTCGGGGAGTTCGGCCAGCAGGCACTGCTCGGCGAGCGCGGTGACGTCGGCGAGCGCGGTGGCCGACACGGCGTGGGTCTCGGCCTTGGCGGTGGCCGCGGAGAGGACCGTGGTGCCCCACACCCCGGCCTCGGCGACACGCACCGGCAATTCGGGCTCCCAGCGCAGCCGCCAGGCCTCCCGGAACGTCCCCGTGCTCCCTCGCGCCTCGGCCGGCTCGCCCCAGCCGATGGACAGCAGCCGCAGCCGGTGCAGCAGCCGGCTGCGCGCCGCGTCGGTCTCCTTCCGCAGATCGAGCTCCACGTTGCGTTCCTGTGCTTCCGGTTTGAGCCGCAGACTGCGCTGCGTCCGGGTCAGGTCGCGTTGCAGCGGTACGGCGGGCGCCGTGTCCGGGACCTCGCCGAGAACGTCACCTACGACGAGCCGGTCGTGCACGAGCGCGAGCGGCACGTCGGAGCCCTCGCACATCACGGCCCGCACCGCGTCCATCGTCTCGGTGAGCCCGGCGAGCGGCCGGCCCCGCATGACGGCGAGCGTTTCGGCCAGCCGTACGGCCTCGATGACGTGGGCGGAGGAGACCGGTCGGTCCTCGGCCCGCAGCAGCCCGGCGACCTTGGTCATCCAGCGCTCGACAGGCCGGTCGGGGGCACCGAAGAGATGGCCGTACCAGCCGGGCGACTCGATGCCCGCACCGTAACCGCTGCGCCGGGCCAGCCTGCGGTGGGTCCACGGCACCCAGGTCATTTCGGCCCTGACCTTGGGCAGGCCTTTGAGCAGCGCACGGTCGGCGGTGGCGGTGGCCACCTTCTCGCCGAGCGCCGGCAGGTGCCACGCGCCGCAGACCACGGCGAAGTCGTCGCCGAACTCCTTGCGCGCGGCTCGCAGCCGGAGCCTCATGTGGGCCTCGCGCACGCGGTCGCGGGGGTGCCCTCCGTCTCCGTACGTCTCGCGCAGGGCCCCCATGGCCTCGGTGAGCGCCCCGAACGGTGCGAACGGGTCGCCGGCCCCGTCCCCGCGGTGCTCGATGACGTCCTCCCACCACCGCTCCGGATCGTCGTACCCGGCAGCCTCGGCGAGCACCCTCACCGGGTCGACGGCAAGGGACTCGGCCGCACGCTCCTCACCCCCACCGTCCTCCTCCCCCTCCTCCCCCTCCTCCCCCTCCTCCGTCAGCGCCAACGAGTGCGCCGCGGGGAGGTCGATGAAGCGGACCGCTGCGCCGTGCCCGAGCGCCCAGCGGATCGCGACCCACTCGGGGGAGAACTCGGCCAGCGGCCAGAACGCGGCCCGGCGCGGGTCGTCCGCGACGTGCGCGAGCAGGGCCACGGGCGGGCGCATCGCGTCGTCGGCCGCGAGTGGCAGCAGCGCATCGGCCTCGGGCGGTCCTTCGATCAGTACGGCCCGGGGCCGCGCCGCTCGGAGCGCCGCGCGCACCGCACGGGCCGAGCCGGGCCCGTGGTGGCGAACGCCCAGCAACAGGGGGCCGGGCGTCATCCCGAGACCTCCCGGCAGGCGCGGT
Organism: Streptomyces flavidovirens DSM 40150; assembly: GCF_000429085.1. GTDB lineage: Bacteria > Actinomycetota > Actinomycetes > Streptomycetales > Streptomycetaceae > Streptomyces > Streptomyces flavidovirens. The sequence continues at coordinate 153,927 of NZ_AUBE01000006.1, forward strand.
AGAAGTCCTTCCAGCCGTCCCGTTCGCGGACGACCGTTTCCAGGTACTCCTGCCAGATGACACGGTCCGCCGCCGGGTCGCGCACGACCGCCCCGAGGATGCCGGCCGCCACGTCGCCGGAGCGCAGTACTCCGTCCCCGAAGTGCGCGGCGAGGGCCAGACCTCCCGTGACGACGGAGATCGCCTCGGCCGTCGACAGTGTCCCCGAGGGCGACTTGACCTTGGTGCGCCCGTCGGCGGTAACACCGGCACGCAGTTCACGGAAGACGGTGACGACACGCCGGATCTCGTGGAACCCGTCGGGCGTGGCCGGCAGGTCGAGCGAGCGCCCGATCTGGTCGACGCGCCGGGCCACGATGTCGACCTCGGCTTCCGCCGTCTCGGGCAACGGCAGCACCACCGTGTTGAACCGGCGCCGCAGCGCGCTGGACAGGTCATTGACCCCGCGGTCGCGGTCGTTGGCGGTGGCGATGAGGTTGAAGCCGCGGACGGCCTGCTGCTCCTGCCCCAGCTCGGGGATGGGCAGCGTCTTTTCCGACAGGATCGTGATCAGCGTGTCCTGTACGTCGGCCGGGATGCGGGTGAGCTCCTCGACCCGCGCGGTCATGCCGTCGGCCATGGCCCGCATGACGGGGCTGGGCACGAGCGCGTCGCGGCTCGGCCCGTGCGCGAGCAGCCGGGCGTAGTTCCAGCCGTAGCGGATGGCTTCCTCGGGTGTCCCGGCCGTGCCCTGCACGAGCAGGGTCGAGTCACCGCTGACGGCCGCCGCGAGATGCTCGGACACCCAGGTCTTGGCGGTGCCGGGCACACCGAGCAGCAGCAGTGCCCGGTCGGTGGCGAGCGTGGTCACGGCGACTTCGACGATCCGGCGCGGCCCCACGTACTTGGGCGTGATCACCGTGCCGTCGGGCAGCGTCCCGCCGAGCAGGTACGTCGCCACGGCCCACGGCGACAGCAGCCACCTGGCGGGCCGCGGACGGTCGTCGGCCGCGGCCAGCGCCTTGAGCTCGTCGGCGAAGGCGTCCTCGGCGTGCGGCCGCAGGGCCTCGCCGGTGTCCGCACTTGCGCCGGCCTTGGTTTCGGGCACGGTCATGGATCCCCCTCCAGATTTCCCGGATGTGGGATCCACCGTGCACCACACCACTGACAATCGGCCGTCGCCGCAGGTCAGGGCCCAATTGGTAGCCTGTGATCGCTACTTCACGATCGGGGAGACCGCGATGCAGCCGAGCAGGGCCTTCTCGCCCTTCGCTTCCTTGATCGTCTCGCCCTTGTAAACGACCTTGCAGGTCAGCTCGGCGGTGTTCTCAAAACCGATCGGTGAGACGGCGGGCGGCATGATGCCGCGCAGCGTGACGGTCTTCTTCCACGGCAGCGTGGGCTTCTTGACCGACTCCATCTTCGGGTCCATGGCCGTGCCCTTGCCACCCGCGAACTCGATGGACTCGACGCTCTTGCCCGTGACCTCGTACGTGACCTCGTACTTCTCGTCGATGGACTTGTCGACCTGATCGACGGCCTCGTCCTTCGCGGCTTCGGTCGCCTCGCAGGCGCCAAGGCCGAAGGTGAGACCGGTGACGGCGACAGCGCAGACTGCCGTACGGATGAAGCGGTTCATGTGGGATCCCCCCGGATCTGGATGCAGGTAAGGGCTCGCACCCAATCGCAAAGGATGAAGTCGAGTCAAGTCATGGCGATCCGCGAAACCGCAGGTGAAGGCCGATTGTCAGTGGCGCCCCGTAGCGTCTTGCCCATGAACCAGCAGGGGGTGCGCTGGACTGCGGAACAGGTGCTGGCCTTGGCTCCTGACGATGCGTCGCGCAAAACGGGAAGCAGGCTCGGCACGGCCGGGCCATGGTCGGAGACCGGGAGCAGCGGTTCGGGGGCGGTGTGGGGACTGTGCGAGGGCAGTGGCAGCACCCCGTACCGGACGGTGGTCGACACAACGGGCGCCAGCCCCGCCTACAAGTGCAGTTGCCCGAGCCGCAAGTTCCCCTGCAAGCACGCACTGGGGCTGCTGCTGCTCTGGGCCGCCGACGAGCCGGCCGTTCGGGACGCCGAGGTGCCGGGCTGGGCCCAGGAGTGGCTGGAGGCTCGCAGAAAGAAGGCAGACGAACCGGATACGTCCGCCAGGACGGCAGACCCCGAGGCGGCGAGGCGCAGGGCCGAGCAGCGCGCCGAGCGGATCACCATGGGGGCTTCGGAGCTGGAGCAGCGCCTGAGCGACCTGCTGCGCGGCGGTCTGGCCACCGCCGAGCAGACCGGTTACGGGCTGTGGGAGGAGACGGCCCGCCGCATGGTCGACGCCCAGGCGCCGGGGCTGGCCGCGCGGGTGAGGGACCTGGGCGCCGTACCGGCGTCGGGACCGGGCTGGCCGGGGCGGCTGCTGGAGGAGTGCGCGCTGCTGCACCTGCTGGACGCGGCCTGGCTGGCGCGCGACCGGCTGCCGGAGCCACTGGCCGCGACCGTGCGGACCCGCGTCGGCCTGACCGCGTCCGCCGCCGGACCGCCGGTCCGGGACCGCTGGCTGGTGCTCTCCCAGCACGACACCGCGACCAGCAAACTCATCACGCGCCGCATATGGCTGTACGGCAGGGAGTCGAAACGCACGGCGCTGGTGCTGTCCTTCGGGGCCGGGGGCCGGGCCCCCGAAGTCGCGCTGCCCACGGGCCTGATGTTCGACATGGAGCTCACCTTCTACCCGGGCGCCGGGCAGCCGAGGGCCGACGTGGGCGAACAACCGGCCCTCCCGGTCCCGATCGACGCCCCGCCGCCCGGCATCGGCCCCAACGAAGCGGTCCACGCCTACGGCAGGGCCTTGAGGGACGACCCATGGCTCGACTCCTGGCCAGTAACGCTCAGCCGCGTCATACCGACCCCCTCGGCCAACACCTGGCAACTCACCGACGAAGAAACCAACTTCGCTCTGCCCATCACTTCCACAGCCCTGTCCCGCCCCGGCCTGTGGAAGCTCGCCGCCCTCTCCGGTGGCAGCCCCGTCACGGTCTTCGGCGAGTGCGGCCACCAAGGCTTCACGCCGCTGACGGCCTGGTCCGACGACTCAACAGAAACCGTCCCGCTGACCGACCCCTGACCGCACGGAGGGCCCGATGACCAGCAGCACGCCAGCACCCCCGCAGCCCCACCACGCGCCCACCCCGGTCAGCTCCCCCCACGCCACCACCCCCGCTCACCACCCAACGGTGCCGGGCGGGGACGTGTCGGGGCGCTCCCCGCAGGGCGTTGAACGCAACCACCGCCAACGAACCAACGCAGTACCCGAACGTTCGACGCCCGAGGAGACGCCCCGGCGCGGCACCGCCCCCGAAGCCACCGCACCCCCACCAGCACCAGCACCCGCACCCGCACCGGTCACGTGGGAAGAGCTAGTCACCACCGCCCTGCTCGGCACCGACCGCCGTACGCTGCCGCCCGCCGCCGCGGCGCCCGGCAAGGACGCCCCCGCCGCGCTGCTAGACGCCGCAGCGCGGCAGACCGTACGACGCAGGGCCGGCCTCCTCCCCGCGCGTGCCGCCACGCGCCCCACCCCCGCCCCGCACGACCCGCGCCCCCCACTGCCCGCCGCAGCCCGCCACCGGCTCGCGCAGTTGCTGGCCGGCCGCTCCTCATCCCCCGCCGCCGGAGGCCGACGCGGCACCGCACCCGATCTCACGGAGCTGCTCCCCCAGTGGCTCGCCGCTGCAAACCGGCGCCGCTTCCAGGCGCCGCCGGCCCTGCTCCCCGCGCTGCTCGACGCCGCCCGCGCCCGCACCGACCTACGGCCGCAGACCCTCGCCTTCGCCGGGCCGCGCGGCCTGTGGCTGGCCGGGCTGAACCCGGACTGGCGGTTCGCGCTGCGCGGCGCGTCCGGTGGAAGCGCACTGCCCGACCCCCACGACGCGGCAGCAGTGAAGAGCCTGTGGGAGGAGGGCCTGTTCGCGGAGCGCGTCGGCCTCCTCACCGCCGTCCGCGCCCAGGACCCCGCGGCCGCGCTCGCACTGCTCGCCGGCACCTGGCCCACCGAGCGCGCCGAGGACCGCCTGATGTTCCTCGATTCCCTGCGCTCCGGCCTGTCCGACGCCGACGAGCCGTTCCTGGAACAGGCGTTGTCGGACCGCAGCCGCAATGTACGGGCCACCGCCGCCGAGCTGCTGTCCGCGCTGCCGGGCTCCGCGCTGGCCGCGCGGATGGCGACGCGTGCCGCCAGCTGCGTCAGCCTGGACCGTTCCGGCCGCGCGACCGGCGGCGAGCGCATCGCCGTGGAGGCCCCGCACGAATGCGACGCGGACATGCAGCGCGACGGCGTGTCGCCCAAACCGCCGGGGGGCCGGGGTGAGCGGTCCTGGTGGCTGGGCCAGTTGGTCGAGTCCGCACCGTTGCGCACGTGGCCGCACCGGCTGGGCGACCGTACGCCGCAGGAGATCGTCGCCCTGCCCGTGGACGACGACTGGAAGGAGGAGCTGCACGCCGCCTGGTGCCGCGCGGCGACACGGCAGCGGGACGCCACGTGGGCCTGCGCGCTGCTCGGCGTGCCATCCGCCCCACCGGCGACCGGCCCCGGTACGTCGTCCCTTGCCGAGCGCGCGAAGCTGCTGGCCACGCTGCCGGACGACGAACGGGCGGAGTGGGTGGCCGCGTTCGTCGCGGCGCACGGCCTCTCCGAGGCGTTCCAGCTGCTCGGGGTGTGCACCGTGCCCTGGGCGGAGCCGCTCGGCCGCGCGGTGGTCGACGCACTGGACATCGCGCGGGACGCGGGGAGCTACCCGTGGAGCTTCAGCGGAGTCATGGGGCTGGCGGAGCGCTGCCTGGACCCCGGCGAGGCGGACCGCCTCCAGATACTCACGACGACGCCGGACGAGCAGGAGGACGCGTCGCCCGGCGCGGCCGGCTATTGGTCGGAGGCCTTCCAGCGCCTGGTCGGCACGCTCCGCCTCAGAGCGGCGATGCTGTCGGAGCTGTCGGAGAGCTAGACCCTCGGCCTGGAGAGCTCCGGGTCCCGGCCCCAGGCCCAGCCGGAGCCCCGCTCCCCAACCCCAGCCAACGAGCCCCCAGCCCCCAGCCCCCGCTTACGCCTGCGCCGCCTGGCGGACGTGAGTGTTGACCCACTCCACGATCGACTGCGTCGTAGCGCCCGGCGTGAAGATCTCCGCGACACCCTTCTCCTTCAGCGGAGCGATGTCCGCCTCCGGGATGATGCCGCCGCCGAAGACCTTGATGTCCTCCGCATCGCGCTGCTTGAGCAGCTCGATGACCTTCACGAAGAGCGTGTTGTGCGCGCCCGAGAGGATGGACAGGCCGATGGCGTCGGCGTCCTCCTGAATGGCGGTGTCCACGATCTGCTCGGGCGTCTGGTGAAGGCCGGTGTAGATGACCTCCATGCCGGCGTCGCGCAGGGCCCGCGCGATGACCTTCGCCCCACGATCGTGTCCGTCGAGTCCCGGCTTGGCGACCACCACGCGGATCGGCCCGGTCACACCCATCACTGCCTCCATGTACCGACTGCGCCGTCATTGGCACGCGCCCCGCACCGATACGGACGGGGAAGTGAACGAACGTTATCGCCAGCATCCCGCACCGGCCCGTTTCACGGTGGACAGGGAGGGGGAAATCACACATGGGACATGTTCGCCAAGCGTCGTTCCTGCCGCATCAGGCACTGCGGCGGCACCAGCCGCAGCCGGCCGGGACGACCGCGAGGGGAGCCGCGACGAGGTCGCCGTTCCACCGTGCCGTCAGCCGCGTGGCAGGGTGGAACGGCCCGCCGAGTTCTTCAGTACGGCACCCCATGAGGGCACACGGGGGACGGAGCCGCCTCCCAGCGTGCCGTTCGGGAGGTCGGCCATGAGGCTCCTGCCCTACTTCTTTCCGCCTTTTCCGTGCCGGCTGCGTCCGTCGGCCGCGCTCCTGAGAGCCACCGCTCTGGAGTTCGCGATCCTGGCCGGGCACCTGGTCCTCTACCCGTCCGGCATCGCCCAGGAGCGCCGCCGGAGCGCGGGCGCGCTCCCCGGCCCGGAGCCCGTACCGCCCGAGACCGGGGCGACCCGGCTCCCCATCACCGGCCGGGACCGCCCGCCCGTCGTGCTGCTTCACGGTTTCGTCGACAACCGGTCGGTCTTCGTCGTGCTGCGCCGCTCCCTGGCCCGGCACGGCTGGCACCGGCTGGAATCCCTCAACTACTCCCCGCTCACATGCGACATCCGCACAGCGGCCGAGCTGCTCGGCCGCCACGTGGAGGAGATCTGCGACCGTACGGGCCACCCCCGTGTGGACATCGTCGGCCACAGCCTCGGCGGCTTGATCGCCCGCTATTACGTGCAACGGCTGGGCGGAGACGTGCGCGTACGCACTCTGGTCACCCTAGGCACCCCGCATGGGGGCACCAGCGTGGCCCCGCCGATGAGCGCCCACCCCATCGTGCGCCAAATGCGGCCCGGATCCGACGTGATCGAGGAGCTGCGCAGGCCCGCGCCCTCCTGTCGTACGCGGTTCGTGAGTTTCTGGAGCGATCTCGACCAGCTCATGCTGCCGGCCGAAACCGCGTGCATCGACCACCCGGATCTCATCGCCCAGAACGTACGGGTGACAGGAATCGGCCACCTTGCCCTGCCCGTCCATCCGGCGGTCGCCGTCGGCATCCGGCAGGCACTCGAGGAGCAGGACGCGGCGGCGGGCTCCGCAGGCACGGCCTCGGTCGCCTGAGACCCACTGAACCCAGGTCGAACATCCGTCGAACGCAGCACCAAAGCTGTGCCCGGCGTCCGCCAAAAGACGGCCGAATGCCCGTTTCCGGACCACGCAAAATCTGGCGAAGATTGTCGCCGTCCCATACCGCCGGGTACAGTCGCGCCACTGCTTAGCCTCTGGGGCCCCTCCCTGGGACCCCAGCCCCCACAGGTCCTGCATTGCCGAGGCGAGAGAGAAGTTGGTGGACGACCAGCACGCCCACGCCGGGTACGACGGCTACTCCACCGGCAGCTTTCAGACAGATCCCCTGTTCGGAGCCCTTCCCACCCAGGGAAGCCAGTACGAGGCAGGCCACAGCGGCCAGTACGACACCACCCAGTGGGGCGCCACGGGCGGCCCTCAGACGGTCGGTTACGACGCGTACGGCACGCACCAGCAGTACGACGCCACCGGAGCGTGGCCCACGGCCGGCTATCAGACGGCGGCCGAAATCCCGGCACAGTCCACCGGCCAGTGGGACTCCAACACCTGGAACCAGACAGGCCAGTTCGACACCAGCCACTTCACCACCGGCCAGCACGCAACGGGCCATGTCACCGCCGGATTCGCCACCGGCCAGTACGAGACAGGCCAGTACGAAACAGCGCAGTTCACCCAGGCCGCCGACGCGACCGGGCAGTGGAGCACGACGCCGGCCTACGACACCGGCGCCTACGACGCCACCGCCTGGAACTCCGGCCACACGAACGGCCACACGGACGGCCACACCGGCGTGTACGAGACCGTCCCACCCCAGCAAGTCTTCTACGGGACAGCCGAGTTCCCGTCGGTCGACCTGGCCGAGGCCCCTGCGGCGTACGAGCCGAATGAAGGGCACCGGGAACCCCACGAAGCGCACGAGACGCACGAGGCGCCCGACAGCGTCGGCAACGGCCCCGGCGACACGCCCGGCGCCGAGCACGAATACGCCCCGGAGTACGCACCCGAACACGAGCCTGAATCCGAGCCGGAACCCGACCCGGATCTCGAACACGCCCCCGCCGCCGCGACAGCGGCCACGGTCGCCGCGGCCGCCACCCCCGGCCCCCGCTCGGCCCGCCGCAACGCGGGCAACTCCGGCCGCGGCCGCCGCCGTACCCCCGCCAAGCGCTCCGCCCTCCTCACCGTCGCCGTCCCCTCCGCGTGCGTGATGGGCGTGGCCGGCATCGCCGCTGCCTCGGTCGGCAGCGTCGGCGGCGGTGCGCAGGCCGAGGAGAAGAAGGACACCACCACGACGGCGTCAGCGGCCGATCCCGGCTCGGTGAAGCCCGTCGCGGTCAACAACAAGCTCGACACCCAACTGGCCAACCTCAGTACGGACGCCGAGGACTTCGCCGACCGCGCCAGCCGGACGCAGGAACGTATCGACCTCAGGGAGCGCCAGGCCGCCGAGAAGAAGCGCAGGGCCGAGGAGGCCGCCCGCAAGGAGGCCGCCCGCCCGAAGTTCGCGCTCCCGGTCCAGCAGCACGGTCTCAGTGCGTACTACGGCCAGGCCGGCGTCAACTGGATGTCCGTGCACTCCGGCATCGACTTCCCCGTGTCGTACGGCACCCCGGTGATGGCCGCGACCGACGGCACGGTCCGCACGCAGTACAACACCGCCTACGGAAACATGGCGATAGTGACCGCTGCCGACGGTACGGAGACCTGGTACTGCCACCTCAGCAGCACCAAGATCCGCTCAGGCCCGGTCCAGGCCGGCGACGTCATCGCGTACGCGGGCAATTCCGGCAACTCCACGGGCCCGCACCTGCACTTCGAGGTGCGCCCCGGCGGTGGCTCGGCCATCGACCCCCTGCCCTGGTTCCGCAGTCACGGCCTCAGCCCGACCTGATCCCAAGCTCCGAGTGCCCCCGGCTCCGGGGCACAAACCCGGAAGTGACGCGCCGACCCCGGAATGCGACGCGGAAGCCGCCGCGCCCGGAGCGACGGCCCCAGGTCGCGGCGGTGAAGGCTCGCGCCCTTCCGGGGCCGCCCCTAAAGCTTCTCGACCGGCGCGTACCTGAGCAGCAGCTTCTTCGGCCGCTCGTCGCCGAAGTCGATGGTCGCCTGCGCGTCCGACCCCGTCCCCGTCACCGTCATCACGGTGCCGAGCCCGAACTGGTCGTGCGTGACCCGGTCCCCGACCGACAGCGCGACCACCGGCTTGTCCGACGTCCGCCGCGTGGCGAACCCCGAAGCCCCGCCGCCACCCCGCGACCGCGAGGCCAGCGAGGACGACAGCGACGAAGCGACGCCCGACACCGGTCCCGCCGGGGCCTGCGCGCCCTTGCGCTTCCACGTCAGGTACGTGTCCGGGATCTCCTCCAGGAACCGCGACGGCGGGTTGTACGAAGGCTGCCCCCACGCGCTGCGCATCGAGGCCCGCGTCAGGTAGAGCCGCTCGCGGGCGCGCGTGATGCCGACGTAAGCGAGCCGCCGCTCCTCCTCCAGCTCCTTCGTCTGGCCGAGCGCGCGCATGTGCGGGAAGACGCCGTCCTCCATGCCCGTCAGGAACACCACGGGGAACTCCAGCCCCTTGGCCGTGTGCAGCGTCATCAGCGTGATGACGCCCGACCCTTCCTCGTCCTCGTCGGGGATCTGGTCGGAGTCGGCCACCAGCGCGACCTTCTCCAGGAATTCGGCCAGCGTCCCCGGCTCGTCGCCCTCGCGCTCCTGCTCGAACTCCAGCGCCACGGCGGCGAGCTCCTGGAGGTTCTCGATGCGCGTCTCGTCCTGCGGGTCGGTCGACGCCTGCAACTCCGCGAGGTAGCCGGTCCGTTCGAAGACCGCCTCCAGCACCGTGGCGGGCCCGGCGCCGGACTCGACGATCGTACGGAGCTCCTCCATCAGCGTGTTGAAACGCTTCACGGCGTTCGCTGAGCGGGCAGCCATGCCGTACGCCTCGTCCACGCGCCGCAGCGCCTGCGGGAAGCTGATCTTCTCGCGCAGCGACAGCGCGTCGATCATCGCCTCGGCCCGGTCGCCGATGCCCCGCTTCGGTACGTTCAGGATGCGGCGCAGCGGAACGGTGTCCTCGGGGTTGGCCAGGACGCGCAGGTACGCGAGCACGTCCCGGACCTCCTTGCGCTCGTAGAAGCGCACGCCGCCGACGACCTTGTAGGGCAGCCCGACGCGGATGAAGATCTCTTCGAAGACACGGGACTGGGCGTTCGTACGGTAGAAGACGGCGACGTCACCGGCCTTCGCGTCGCCCGCGTCCGTCAGCCGGTCGATCTCCTCGGCGACGAACTGCGCCTCGTCGTGCTCGGTGTCCGCGACGTACCCGGTGATCAACGAACCCGCGCCGGCTTCCGTCCAAAGGTTCTTGGGGCGGCGGTTCTCGTTGCGCTCGATGACGGCGTTGGCGGCGGTGAGGATGGTCTGCGTCGAGCGGTAGTTCTGCTCCAGCAGGATCGTCTTCGCGTCCGGGTAGTCCTCCTCGAACTGGAGGATGTTACGGATGGTGGCGCCGCGGAAGGCGTAGATCGACTGGTCGGCGTCGCCCACGACGCACAGTTCGCCCGGCGCCCGGCCCTCGCCCGAGGGGCCCACCAGTTCGCGTACGAGCGTGTACTGAGCGTGGTTGGTGTCCTGGTACTCGTCGACCATGACGTGCCGGAAGCGCATCCGGTAGTGCTCGGCGACGTCCGGGAACGCCTGGAGCAGGTGCACCGTGGTCATGATGATGTCGTCGAAGTCCAGGGCGTTGGCCTCGCGCAGCCGCGCCTGGTACATCGCGTACGCCTGCGCCAGGGTCTTCTCGAAGCCGTCGGCGGCCTGCCCGGCGAAGGTCTCCTCGTCTATCAGCTCGTTCTTCAGGTTCGAGACCTTGGCGCTGAAGGCCTTCGGCGGGAAGCGCTTCGGGTCGAGGTCCAGATCGCGGCAGACGAGCGCCATGAGGCGCTTCGAGTCGGCGGCGTCGTAGATCGAGAACGAGGACGTGAAGCCGAGCTTCTTCGACTCGCGGCGCAGGATGCGCACGCACGCGCTGTGGAAGGTGGAGACCCACATGTGACCGGCGCGGGGTCCGACGAGCTGCTCCACCCGCTCCTTCATCTCACCGGCGGCCTTGTTGGTGAAGGTGATCGCGAGGATCTGGCCGGGGTGCACACCCCGCTTGGCCAGCAGGTATGCGATCCGGTGGGTCAGGACACGGGTCTTGCCGGAACCCGCTCCCGCCACGATGAGCAGCGGTGACCCGGTGTGCACGACGGCGGCCCGCTGCTCCTCGTTCAGCCCTTCGAGCAGCGCGGAGGCGTCCACGACCGGGCGCGGCGCGCCGTCCCTGTAGTGCGCGTCCCTGGGCGCCGGGGGCGCGTCGAAGGCGCCGCCGAAGAGGTCGTGCGGGACCTCCTCCGGGGCGTGGTCCTCGGGGGGCGGCGGGGCGGTGTCCTTTGCGTACTCCGAGTGCTGGAGGTCGGCCAGGAAGCTGTCGTCAAAGAGGCTGCTCATCGTCTACCAAGCTTAGGCGGGACCACCGACAGCCCGCCCCGGTTTCACCCCGGCCGCACGCATCGGAGCGGAAGGAGAACCGGCCCTCCGCACGTCCGTACGTCCCTTGCCGCCGCGTGTGACCTTGCGCACGCCCTGTGACCCTGCCGACGCCCTCCGCGCCCTTGCAAGCCCCGCAACGGAATCAACTCGGCCAGGTCACGGAAATGTATCGGGCATATCGAACATCGGGCTTCCCAGCAGTCACGACTCTTGGCTAGCGTGCCGAGTCGGGCAGCTCGTACCCCCACCGGCGAACAGCGCCGGAGCGGGCGGCCCACGCCGAATCCGGCCTGCCCGCAGGGCAGTTCGGAACCGGGGACCCACGCGCATCACCTGGGGTGAATCGGTCCGCAGTCCCACGGACCGTAGGGCACCTTCCGTTTCCGCCCGAACCCGACAGCTAACCCGGTAGGCGGTCCACGGAAGGAGATGCCGGCCTTGGCGTCGCATCGCAAGCCGCGTACCCGGGTACGCACCACCGCTCCCGCCCTGGGCATCACGACGGCCGCATTCGCCTCAGTCGGCCTGCTCGCCCAGACAGCGGGTGCGGCACCCGCCGCGCCGACGGCTCCCCAGCCGACCGTCGAAGAGGTGCAGAAGAAGGTCGACGACCTCTACCGGCAGGCCGGTACGGCCACGCAGAGGTACAACCTGGCCAAAGAGAAGACCGAGCAGCAGCGCAAGTCCGTGGACGGCCTGCTCGACGCCGTGGCCAAGCGCACGGAGAGGCTGAACGAGGCGCGGCGCAAGCTGGGCAACTACGCGGCCGCGCAGTACCGGTCGGGGTCGGTCACCCCGACCGCCGCGCTGCTCCTGGCGGACAGCCCGCAGGCGTACTTCGACCAGAACCGGCTGATGGACCGGATGACGGAACGCCAGCAGACGGACGTGACCGACTTCGAGCAGCAGCAGGCGGCGGCATCGGAGAAGCGGGCCGAGGCGTCGCGGAGCCTGGAGACCCTCACCGAGTCGCAGGCCTCCCTCAAGACCTCGAAGCAGGACGTACAGAGGAAGCTCGGGGAGGCGCGCGAGCTGCTGTCCCGGCTGACCGCCGAGGAGAAGGCGCGGCTGGCGGAGCTGGAGAAGAAGCGGGAGGCGGAGGCGAGGCGCAAGGCGGAGGCGAAGGCCGAGGCGGAGCGCAAGCGCCAGCGGGAAGAGGCCCAGAAGGCCGGGAGCGATACGGACACAGATACGGGCAGAGACACCGGCACGGCCCCGGCCCCCGGACCCGCCGCCACCGGCACCGGCACCGGCACGGCCCCCGGACCCGGCACGGGCACCGGCGCCGGCTCCACCGATGCGTACGCTGCCAAGGCCGAGAAGGTCCTCGCCTTCGCCCGCGCCCAGATCGGCAAGCCGTACGTCTGGGGCGCGGCAGGCCCCAGCTCGTACGACTGCTCCGGCCTGACCCAGGGCGCCTGGAAGGCCGCCGGTGTCGCTCTGCCCCGTACCACCTGGGACCAGGTGAACGTCGGCACCCGCGTCGCGACCGACAACCTCCGGCCGGGCGACCTCGTCTTCTTCTACGACCACATCAGCCACGTCGGCGTCTACATCGGCGGCGGCAAGATGATCCACGCCCCCAAGCCCGGCGCGTACGTCCGCGAGGAGTCGGTCTTCTACATGCCGATCTACGGCAGCGTCCGCCCCGCGTAGCGACGAGGGGCCGGACAGGGCTCGCGCCCCCGTCCGGCCCCTCGGCCCGCGTGTGCCCGGTGCTACTTCGGGACGGTCCAGAGCTGGATCTGCGTGCCGTTGACCGTCTTCCCGCCCTTGACGTCGAGGCACTTGCCCGCGAGCCCGGTCACCCTGCCCTGCGGAGGCAGTGCCGCGCCGCCGCCCTTCGCGAGGTGGCGCAGGCCCTGCATGTCGAACTGCTGGACGTACGTGCCCGCGCGCTTGTCCTGATACGCGTAGGCGGGCGTGCACATGACCGGCTGCTGCCCGGAGTCGCTGCCCTTCACGCAGTCACCCGGCGTCGCGCTGCGATTCGCGTGATCCAGCGACAGTGTGTGCCCGAGTTCGTGGCTGATGTGGTTGCGCGTGTACGTCTCGCCCCGGGAGGCCGAGGGCTTGCCGTCCGCCGTGAAGAACTCGCTGTCGATGTAGGCGTGTCCGCTGGTCACGGTGGAGGGGACGGACGACGCGTAGAAGCCGCAGCTCAGGTTGGCGGTCCCTGACCCGTCGCGCACGACCTTCCAGCCCGTGTTGCCGCCCGAGGGCGGCACGCAGGGCCCCTTCAGGACGCCAATGACCACCTCGCCCTTGGGCCGTACGTAGTCCCAGCCCACCGGCGTGGTGTCGACGGTGACGGACAGGTTGGTGACGCGCCGCAGATCCGCGGCCGACGCCTTCACATAACGGCCCAGCCAGTCCACGGACTTCTGGTCGTAGAACTTGATCGTGTAACCGGTGGGCGGCAGCTTGGTCGCGCCGCTCAGCTTCCACCCCTCACCCTGCGGCGGCGCGGCTGCCGCCATCCTCGACGCGGGTGCCGTGTTCAGCGACATGACATCGCCCTTGAAGGCCGTCCCGTCGGTGCGGGTGGCCCCGAAGTCGTCCGGCCCTGAGCCGGTCACCCCGGCGACAGCCGGGGGTGCGGGCTCCGGCCTCTTGGCGTCGGTCCCGAAAGCGCTGGGCGAACTCTGCAGCAGAGTCCCCACGATCGCTGCCGCCGCGCACGCGGCGACGATGGATATTCGACGCTTACCTGTAACTCGCAAGTCCCCGTTGACCTTTCGCCGAAAATGCTCTGGTCCCTCGGCGGCCTTCACCAGTAAGGCGCCCGAGGTCGAGGAGATGGTAAAGCAGCGCCTCGAAGCGGCTGTGGGCTACGACAACGCGCAGCGCATGGACGAACTCGGCTTCGGTGTCCGGCTGGACCCCTACCGCTGCGCGGCCGGGGAACTGACCACCGCCGTCGACCGGCTGCTCACCGACACCGCGCTGCGCACCCGCCTGTCGGCCATGGGATCCCAGATCCGCAGCCGCGACGGCCTGCGCACGGCGGCCGACGCGATCGAGTGGCGGCGGAGGCGACCGGACTCAGGTCCAGAGCCCCGCGATGAAGATGTTCGCGACGGTCAGTCCGCCGACCGCGCCGAAGAGTGCCTTCCCGGCCTTCTCCTCGTCACGCTTGACGTACACCAGGCCGAGGATCACCACGAGGATCGCGAGCTTGATGCCGATCTTGAGGTTGTTCACGGCCTGGCCGTCGGCCTGGTTGAGGCCCACCAGCGCCATACCCGTGACGAGCATGGTCAGCGCGCCGTGCAGCATCGCCGGGCTGAAGCGGGCAGTGCCGGCACCCATCGCCTTCATCTGGGTCAGGAAGCCGCCGAGCAGCGCGGCGATGCCGATGATGTGCAGGGCGACGAAGACATTGATGAGTACGTCCATGAACCGGAGCCTAGCTCCGGCCATAGCAGGCCCGGCAGCCAGGTTCCCGCGTCATCGCCGTTTCGGTCGCGGAGGAGCGGAATGTTCGCTTCCGGCGGGAGTCGGCCTCTCAACGCCGTGCAGGCGACGGCCGAATTCGACCACTGTCGGTCATTACACCGCTCTCCCGTGACTCGCAGGTTTAGCGTCCTCCCCCAGGTGACCGACTCCCCACCGCCGTTCCTCCCCGGAGCGGCAGTCGGACACCACCGCCGAAAATCCGGCGGCGGTCCCGTTCCCCTGTGCGGACCGCCGCCGGATGCGAGCGGCTCGACGTACAGCGACGTACGGCGACGTACGCGATGTACGACGTACGACGTACGACGTACAGGACGGAAGGACGTGGACGCCCTCGTGGCCACGCACCGAAAGCCCAAGCAGCGCACCCTGTCGGGCAACACCG
The DNA here is from genome assembly GCF_000429085.1 of Streptomyces flavidovirens DSM 40150. Lineage (GTDB taxonomy): Bacteria > Actinomycetota > Actinomycetes > Streptomycetales > Streptomycetaceae > Streptomyces > Streptomyces flavidovirens. Next base: position 168,967 of record NZ_AUBE01000006.1, read on the forward strand.
CCCGCACCGCCGTCACTTTCGCGCTCGCCGGAGCGGCGAGCACCGCCGCGTTCGACGGCATCGGGCACGCGGAACCCGCCCTCACCGCCGCTCAGGTGAAGGCGAAGGTCGATCGGCTGTACCACGAGGCCGAGGTCGCCACCGAGAAGTACAACGGCGTGAAGGAGCGGGCGGACACCGCCGGCGAGTCGCTGGACGCGCTGCGCGACGAGGCCGCCCGCAGGACCGGCCGCCTCAACACGGCCCGCAACGCGCTCGGTTCGCTCGCCACCGCGCAGTACCGCACCGGCGCCGTCGACCCGGCCGTGCAGGTGGCGCTGACGTCCGACCCGGACCAGTATCTGGAGCGCGCCGCGATCGCCGACCGCGCGGGCGACCGGCAGGCCGCGGCCGTCACCGGCATTCGGCGGCAGCTCGGCGAGATCGAGCAACTGAGGGAGGAGGCGGACGACCGCCTGGCCGAACTCAAGGCGCACCAGAAGGACCTGCGCAGGCACAAGGCGACGATCCAGGACAAGATCGGCGCGGCCGAGAACCTGCTGTCCCGCCTCACGGCGAAAGAGCGGGCGCGGTACGCACAGCAGGACGGCCACGGCGCCCCGCCCGCCACCCCTGTCCGGGCCGACCGTGGCGCCCCGCGCGGCGGCCAGCCGGCCGGTGTGCCCAACTCCCGCGCCGGGCAGGCAATTTCCTTCGCGTACGGGGCGATCGGCAAGCCGTACGTCTGGGGCGCCACGGGACCGTCCGCCTTCGACTGCTCGGGCCTGACGCAGGCAGCGTGGAAGGCGGCGGGTGTCTCGCTCCCCCGTACGACGTATACGCAGATCAACGCCGGCCGGCGCGTCTCACGCGCGGAGCTGACTCCGGGGGACCTGGTCTTCTTCTACTCCGGCATCAGCCACGTGGGCCTCTACATCGGCAACGGCCAGATGATCCACGCGCCCCGCCCCGGCGCACCGGTGCGGGTCGCCCCGATCGACGAGATGCCGTTCGCGGGGGCGACGAGACCGGCGTAGGGCCTGTAGCCAACATGTCGTAGGCAGGTCTCGGACCCGTCAGACGGGGTAAGTGGCGTACAGAGAGACATGGGCTCACCCCACATGGGGCACCCATAGCCACCTGCCACCACCGTGAACGGAGGGCCGACCATGCCGGGCATCATCAGCCGGATCAAGCAGTACGCACGCAGCCCGCAGGGGCGCCGGACGATTACGCAGGCACGCCGCGCGGCGTCCGACCCCAGGAGGCGCAGCCAGGCCAGGCAGCTGCTGGGGCGGCTGCGGGGCCGAAGGCACTGAGGGTGGGGCGGGCGCCGGCCCGGCGCCCGCCCGTCGTCGCTCGGCTCCGCACGGTCGAGCAGGCACTTGATGTACGAAGCACCGCCGGCCGGAACGTTGGTGGTCATCAATTGCCTTGAGGCGTCCGGCTCCGGTGTGTGACGGTGCGTCCATGTCGAACGACCGTCGTGCGCGCCCCCCTCTCCCCCGGTCCGTCGAGGAGGCCATCGCCGCAGAACAGGCAGTCGGCCCCCGGCAGCGCCTCCGCTACCTCTACTTCTGGGGCCACCGGCCGACCCCCGGCACCGCCAGCGGTCCCGGCTGCCTGAGCCAGTGGTGGCCCGTGGAATTCACCGAGGACGGCCGCATGTACCGCTCCGCCGAGCACTACATGATGGCGCACAAGGCGTGGCTGTTCGGGGACGCCGAAACCGCCGGCAAAGTCCTTCGGGGCAAGACGCCCGGCGAGGCCAAGGTCCTGGGCCGCCAGGTCACCGGCTTCGACGAGGCGATCTGGCGCGAGCACCGCTACGGAATCGTCGTACGCGGCAACATCGCCAAGTTCGGCCGGCACGACGCCCTGCTCCAGTACCTTCTCGCCACCCGTAACCGCGTCCTGGTCGAGGCCAGCCCGCTGGACCCGGTCTGGGGCATCGGCCTCTCGGCCGACGACGCCCGCTCCATGTCACCCACCACGTGGCGCGGACTCAACCTCCTCGGCTTCGCCCTGATGGAAGCCCGCGAGACGCTGGCCGAGGCGGCGTAAGCGCTCACGAGGTCCTGCCCGCCCACCTCGCCGGGAAGCCGTGCACCCGCGCGGCGAGCACCACCAGCATCACTGGCACCAGCAGCACCAGCACGCTCCACGGGAAGGAAGTTGAGCCGAGGCTGTCCAGGAGGATCCCGCCGGCCACTCCGCCGCCCGCCATGGCCGCGTTCCACAAGGTGACGAGCATCGCTTGCGCGGCGTCGGCCGCGTCGCCGCCCGCGTCGCCCACGGCGGTCTGCAGGAGGGTGGGGGCGCCTCCCCATCCGAGCCCCCACAGCGTCACCGCGACGTACACCATGGCGGGGCTGTCGGCCAGCACCGCCAGGATCGCCGCCGCCCCGGCGACCAGGAGGGTGCTGACGACGGTGAGGGCCCGCAGTCGGCGGTTGATTTGCGCGCCCACGATCCAGATGCTGACCAGGGAGGCGGCGCCGAAGACCAGCAGCACGAGGTCGGTCGAGTCACCCATGCCGAGCCGCTCCAGGAACGTGGCGATGAAGGTGTAGAGGATGGTGTGCGCCAGCACAAAGACGAAGGTGACGAACAGGACCGGCGTTACGCCCGAGACGCGTAGCGCCCGCAGAACCGGAGCCCGGCGGCCGTCCTGCCGCCGCTGTCCGGGATAGTCCGGGACCGTCGCGGTGATCCAGCCGAGCAGGACCACGGTCAGCGCGGTCATGATCAGGAACGCCACTTGCCAGCCGAGTGCATTGCCCAGGAAGGTCCCGGCCGGCACTCCCAGCGACAGGGCGACCGGAATGCCGGCCATGGCGATCGCGATCGCTTTGCCCTGCAGGTGTACGGGCGCCATGCGGCGGGCGTATCCGGCGAGCAGCGCCCAGGCCAGACCGGCGGCCACTCCGGCGACGAAGCGGGCCACCATGGTCAGCGAGTAGTTCTCCGAAAGTGCCGTCACCGTGTTGGCGGAGGCGAATCCTGCCATCGCCGTCAGCAGCAGGCGCTTGCGCCGCCACCCCGCGGTGGCGGCGGTCAGCGGGATCGCCGTCAGCGCGGTCCCGATCGCGTAGACCGTCACCGTCTGCCCCGTCGCGGACTCGCTGACGGCCAGGTCGGCGCTCATCGCGGGCAAGAGGCCGGCGGGCAGAGTCTCCGTCAGGCTGGTGATGAAGACGGCTGTGGCAAGTGCCAGCAGGGCGGGCAGTGGCAGCTTCTGGGTCTTGAATTCGGCTTGGGGGCGCGTGCGTTCCGTGGTGTGGTTTCTCATGGTGGCTATGCTCGAACCCTCACATCGATGTGAGGGTCAACGCGGTCAAGTGAGATGTGAGGCAGGCCACATGCGCATCGGAGAGCTGTCGGAGCGCACCAACACACCCCGGCGACTGCTGCGCTACTACGAGGAGCAGGGCCTGATCGCCGCCGACCGCTCCCCCAACGGCTACCGCGAGTACGACGAACGCTTCGTGGACCGCGTCATGCAGATCAGAGGACTGCTCGACGCCGGACTGCCGACCCGGATCATCAAACAAATCCTCCCGTGCCTCGACAAACCCCGCGTCATCCACTTCCCCGACGCGACACCGGAGATGCTCGCCACGCTGCGACACGAACGCGACCGGATGAACGCGCGCATCGAATGCCTCATCCGCAACAGGGACGCCATGGAGGAGTACCTCGACGCGGTAAGCGGCACCCTGCGCCGGCACTCCGTGTGAACGTCACACCAGCCGGCGCGCCGTCGCCCAGCGCGTCAGCTCGTGCCGGTTCGAGAGCTGGAGCTTGCGCAGCACCGCCGACACATGGGACTCGACCGTCTTCACCGAGATGAAGAGCTGCTTCGCGATCTCCTTGTACGCGTAACCCCGCGCGATCAGCCGCAGCACCTCCCGCTCCCGCTGCGTCAGCCGGTCCAGGTCCTCGTCGACCGGCGGTGCGTCCGTCGACGCGAACGCGTCCAGTACGAATCCCGCGAGCCGCGGCGAGAAGACCGCGTCGCCGTCCTGCACCCGGAAGACCGAGTCGACGAGGTCCGTACCCGTGATCGTCTTCGTGACGTACCCGCGCGCCCCGCCCCGGATCACGCCGATCACGTCCTCCGCCGCGTCCGACACCGACAGCGCCAGGAACCGCACCGGGTTCTCCACCGCCCCCATCAGCGGCGCGCACCGGCGCAGGACTTCGACGCCGCCGCCGCCCGGCAGGTGGACGTCGAGCAGGACCACCTCGGGGCGGGTCGCCGTGATGACCGTGACCGCCTGGTCGACGTCGGCGGCTTCGCCGACCACCTCGACGCCGGTCGTCGCGGTCTGCCCGATCTCCGCCCGCACCCCCGTACGGAACATCCGGTGGTCGTCCACCAGGACCACCCGCACATGCCGGCCGGGCCGGTCCTGGGTTCCCTCGGTCTCCGTCATGCGTCCGCCGCCCTTTCCATCTCAAGCTCGACTTCCGTGCCCCCGTCGGGCGCGGAACGCAGTCTCGCCGTGCCGCCGTTGCGCTGCATGCGGCCGATGATCGATTCCCGTACGCCCATACGGTCGCCCGGCACCGCGTCCAGATCGAACCCCGGCCCCCGGTCCCGTACGGAAACGAACACCGTCCGGCCCTCGACTTCCGCGTACACCTGCACCGCCCCGCCCTCGCCACCGTACTTGGCGGCGTTCACCATCGCCTCGCGCGCGGCCTGCATCTGCGCGACCAGTTTGTCGTCGAGCGGGCAGTCGCCGACGACCACGACCTCCAGCGGTACGCCGTGCTGGTCCTCGACCTCCGCCGCCGCCCGCTTGACCGCCTCGGCCAGGGTGCCGGGCTCCTCGGACTCGTCCTTGCCGGTGCCCTCCGGCTTGTAGAGCCAGTTGCGCAGCTCACGCTCCTGGGCGCGGGCGAGGCGCCGTACCTCCCCCGGCTCCTCCGCGTTGCGCTGGATCAGCGTCAGGGTGTGGAGGACCGAGTCGTGTACGTGCGCCGCTACTTCGGCGCGTTCCTGGGCGCGGATGCGCATCAGGCGCTCCTCGGACAGGTCCTGGGTCATACGGACCAGCCAGGGCCCCGCGAGGAGCGCGATGCCGGTGACGACCGCGAGCGCCGCCGTCAGTACGTTGCCGAGCTGCGCCGCGGAGCCCCGTACCACCAGGAATGCCGTGAGGCCGACGCCGACCAGCGCCACGCCCGCCATGCCGCGTGCCAGTTGCAGCATCCGGCGGCGGCGGGGCGCTTGCGTCCAGTGGGCGCGGCGCGCGTTGTCGGCCTGGCGCCATACGAGGACGACGCCGAGGCCGATCAGCAGTGCCGGCCAGACGTACCGCCCGGCCTGGCCGCCCACGTCGACGTTGGTGACGAAGGTGACGGCGCCGACGAGAAGCGCGAAGAGAGCGAAGACCTGGCCCTTGTCGGGCTTGCGGAGCTTGCGGCGCCCGTCGGGTGTGGTCGCGAACGCCGAGCGCGGCGCGTCCACGCCGCCCACGCCGAGCGGCACCACGAACCAGAAGACGGCGTACAGCAGCGCGCCGAGGCCGTCCGAGAGGAAGAGTGCGAGGAAGACGATCCGTACCCAGACGACCGGCAGCCCGAGATGCCCGGCGAGCCCGCGCGCGACGCCTCCGAGCATCCGCCCTTCGGCGCTGCGGTAGAGCTTGCGCGGCTGCGGCTCCTCCGGTTCCGGGGCGCGGGCGCTCGCGGCTCGGCGGGGCGTGGCGACTGGCATGCCCCGATGGTCACATGTACGGGCAGGTCCGGGCATCAGGGTCGGTCCCCTACATACCCCTGACTGGTGGCCTCGGCAGACCCCTGAACCCTGGCTGCCCGCCCCGGCCGCCCCCGCCCCGCCCCCGGCCTCCGCGGCCCCGCCGCCCGGCTCGGGGTCGAAATCAGGGATCGTCCAGGGTCGGCGCGGGTGCCGCGGCGCCGGACCGGCCCTCACCATGGACGTATGACACAGCCGTACGACGCTGCCGCTCCCCCGGGGGCCGCGGACGAGCCGATGGAGCAGCCGCCGCTGCGCCGCAGCAAGCGGCACAAGCTGGTGGGCGGCGTGTGCGGCGGACTGGGGCGGCACTTCGACCTCGACCCGGTGATCTTCCGGATATGCCTTGGCGTCCTGACCGTCACCGGCGGCCTCGGCCTGATCTTCTACGGCTTCGCCTGGCTCTTCATCCCGCTCGACGGCGAGGACGAGAACGAGGCCCGCCGGCTCCTGACGGGCCGCGTCGACGGCGCCACCCTCATCGCCGTGCTGTTCGCCCTCGTCGGCTGCGGCCTCTTCCTCTCCATGCTCAACAACGGCACCGTCCTCGGCTTCGCCGTGCTGCTCACGCTCGCCCTCACCGGCGCCACCTACTGGTCCCAGCGGCGCCGCCTCGTCGACCCCGAGACCGGACCGGTCGACCCGGTGGCCGCGCAGGCGGCCGCCGTCGCACCCCCCGAGACACAGGCGCCGCCCGTCCCCGGTGCGCCCTCCTGGTGGCGGGACCCCATCATCAAGGACGGCACGACGGGCCCGGTCAGCACCGGCTACCTGTGGGGGCCCGAAAGCGCGGTCGTCGACGAGGCGCCGGACCCGGGCCGGGGCCCGGCCGACGCCCCCGGCCTTTCCCCGCAGCGGCGGCGCGACCCGGCGACGCGCGGGCCGCGCGGCATCGGCGGGCGGGTGTTCCTGCTCGCCGTGCTCGCGGGCGGACTGGGCACCGGCCTGTCGTGGGACGCGCAGCCGCTCGGCACGAGTCTGCAGATCGGCCTGTCCTGCGCGCTCGCCGTCTTCGGGCTCGGCATCGCGGTCAGCGCGTTCCGCGGGCGTACGGGCGTCGGCACGATCCTGCTGACCGTGATCACGGCGCTGATGCTGACCGGCGCCTCCGCGCTGCCGAAGCAGATCTCCACGGACTGGATGCGTACGAACTGGAAGCCCGCATCGGCCTCGGCCGTGCGGCCCGCGTACGCACTCGGGTCGGGCGTGGGGACGCTCGACCTCAGCGGCGTACGCGTCCCCGCGGGCTCCTCGGTGGCCACACGGGCGGAGGTCGGTGCGGGGCAGCTCAAGATCGTCGTACCGAAGGACGTGACGGTGGAACTGCGCATGAAGGTGGGTGTCGGTGACATCCAGCTTCCGGGGAACAAGCCACAGGACTTCGTCATCCACACGGACCAGGACCAGCGCCGGACGCTGAAACCGCCGGAGCCGCTGAAGCAGCCGGAGCCGACGGAGCCGACGGAGCGCGGCAGGTCCGCCGGGACGCTTCGGCTGGATCTCGAAGTCGGCGTCGGCCAGGTGGAGGTGACCCGTGCCGCAAAGTGACATCCCGAGCACCGAGAACCGGCCCGGACAGCGCCCCACCCGCTTCCGGCACGAGTTCAGGCCCGGCAAGCTGATCAGCGGCCTCGTCGTACTGGGCACGGCCGCGGCGTACACAGGAGACGCCACAGGCGCATGGCAGGTGCCCGCCTACGCCGCGGTTCCGGTCATCTGCCTCGGGCTGCTGCTCGCGGGCGCGACGAGCTGGGTGGTCTACAGCGTGCGCCGGCGGCGCGCCGCGAGGGCGGCGTCGACGGAGAAGTGAGCGGCGCCCCCGAGCACCAGCGGCAGCCAGGCCATGAGATAGGCCAGGTCGTTCCCGTAGTAGTACGGGTCCGACGCCCAGCTCACCGTCAGCCACAGGCTCAGCGAGATCAGCGCCCCGCCGAGCGCGGCGAGGCGGGCGAGAAGTCCGATCAGGGTGCCGATGCCGACGGCGAGTTCACCGATAGCGATGGCGTGACCGAAGCCCTCGGGGTTCTTGAGCGCGAGATCGACGAGGGCGGGGATGGCGGAGGTGTCACGCACGCCGCGCATCATCTCGCCGACCGACCCGGTGCCGCTCGCGGACATGAACTGGCTGTCCGTCAGCTTGTCGAGACCGGCGTAGACGAAGGTGACGCCAAGGAAGATCCGCAGCGGCAGGAGCGAGTAGCGACGCGCCGTGGCCCGCAGGCCGCCGCGCCCGCGCGGCCCGTCGCCCATTCCCGTGCCCATGCCCGCGCCCATGCCCGTTCCCGTCATGACGCCGTTGCCGCCGCCGGCCCGATACCCGTGACTCATGGTCTGGTCCCGCCTCTCCGAAGCGTCAGCGCCGTGCGGCGCGGGCACGATTGTCCCCGCGCCCCTCGAAGAGGGATACGTATGCAACGGTGATCCGGCTCAAACGGCCGGTCACGAGTGCTGCTCAGTCGGTGACGTCGATCGTCACCCGGTCGGTCTCCGCACCCGCCGCCGTCACCACCTGCACATCGACGCGGCCCGGCTCGACCTCCACCGGGACGGGCACGGTCAGCACCGTGTCCGTCGGGTTGGCGAATCCGCCGGGCACCGGGATCAGCGGCACATGGACGTGCACCGTCCCGATCCGTACGACCATCCGCGCCAGCCGCTCGGGAGTCCCCGCGCCCGGTGGTACGAAGCCCGCGCCACGGATCTCGATGTCGTCGCCGGTACGGATGGGCGCGTCCAGATCGCCCGCTTCCCTGGCCCGTACGACCGACAGCACCACCGGACGGCCGCCCTCCGCGAACTTCCCCGCGAAGTACGTCGCCGCCGAGACCGCCACCAGCAGGGCCAGGCCCCACGGCAGATCGGGCAGTTGCTCGGGCCGCCGGGCGAGACGTACCGCCGCGAACACCACCGCGACCGCGTTCACCAGGACGTACTGGACATCGGCGAAGTTGCCGCGGCCCGCGTCGTCGGTGAGCAGGTCGGCGGCACGGGGACGGTCGGCCCGTACCTTCTGCAGGCGCCGGCTGAGGACGCGCAGGGTCACCACATGGCGTACGACGACGGCGATGGCGCAGGTCAGCGCGAGGACGGTCAGCATGCCGAGGCCGCGGGCGAGTTCCAGGCCGGCGATGAGCGCGTCGCGGTCGGCGTGGTCGGACGCGCCGGCCAGCTCAACCGCGATCACCAGCACGGCGAAGACGACGAGCAGCACCCAGCTCCCGGCGACGGCGCGCGAGGTGGACAGCCGGTTGTCCTCGCCGATGAGGGGCGCGAGGAGACCACCGCGCGCCCGGTGCGCGCGCGCCGCGCCGGTCAGCAGGGCGGCGGTGACGAGCGCGGCGACCAGCCCCGCCGTACGGGCGGAGGTCCAGCCGGCTCCGATGGCCGTGAACGCCTGAACGAGCATCAGCACGACGACCCCGCCCCACACCACGAACAGCGTGGAGCGCCACACCATGCCGAGCCACGCCTCGCCCGCCTGCCGGCTGCGCTCGGCGACCGCGCGCGCCGACTGGGTCAGCTCGTCCGACACCCACTGACGCGAGGCACCGGCGGAATGGGCGACGGCGGCGGGCAGGCCCTGACCCGCTGCCAGGCCGTCGCGCTTGGCGAGGAAGGCGGAAACGGCACGGCGGTGACCCTCGCGGGCGCCGTGCGGGCAGTCGCCGCACGTGCAACCGCCACTGTGCGTGCTCTGTCGTGCCTCTTGCACAGCCACGGAAGTTGCCGCCCTCTCGAAACCTGCTGAAGGGAACTTCCCTCCGGTGTAGGGGAATTGTGCCGTACGAAGAGAGGTCCCCGCGTCACCCACAGGGGGGTGGGCGCGGGCTAGGCGAACAGCTCGGGCTCGGCGCGGCTGATCCGGCCCCACAGCGGCTGGTGGTTGATCCACGCCACGAGGTCGCTGCCCAGCTGATCGCGCGTGGCGACCGCGTCCTTGTGGTCGATCGGTACGGGCCGGCCCGCCGCCCGCGCGGCAAGCTGCACCTGGCAGCAGCGCTCCATCGCGATGAACCACCAGGCCGCCGCGTCGACCGAGTCCCCGACGGTCAGCAGCCCGTGGTTGCGCAGGATGACGGCCTTGTGCGGCCCGAGCGCGCCCGCGATCCACCGCCCCTCCTCCGCGTCGACGCAGACGCCGGTGTACGCGTCGTACAGCGCGTGGTCCTCGTAGAAGGCGCACGCCTCCTGCGTGATCGGATCGAGCAGCTCACCCAGCGCGGACAGCGCCCGGCCGTGAACGGAATGGGTGTGCGCGACGGCCACGACATCCGGCCTGGCGCGGTGCACCTGTGCGTGGACCAGGAACGCCGCCTGGTTGACGTGGCGGCTGCCCTCGACGACCTGCCCGTCACCGTTGACGAGGATCAGGTCGCTCACGGTCATGTCGGCGAAGGCGAGCCCGAAGGGATTCACCCAGAAGCAGTCGGCGTACTGCGGGTCGCGTGCCGTGATGTGCCCCGAGACGCCTTCCTCGTACCCGTACCGCCCGAAAAGCCTGAGCGCCCCGGCGAGCCGCTCCTTGCGGTACTGGCGCTCCTCGGCGGCGCTCGCGTGGGTGGGCGGCATCGCGAAATGGAGCTGATCGAGGGGTACGGGCGCCGGTGTCTCGTTCATGGGGCGGAAGCTACCGCGAGGTACCGCAGGTGAACAGGGGTGTCTGCCGCTTATTGCGCAGGCGTGCGTCTACAGCTCGTCGATCGCTGCCAGGTCGATGTCGACGGAGAAGGGAACCGACAGCTTCAGGTGGTCGTGGTGGATGCCCACAAGGCCGTACGCCTTGGTGGCCGGGTCGAGTTCGTAGACATACACGACCGGACGGCCGTCTTCGCCGCGCTCCACTCGCCAGAAGTGGGCGATGCCACCCTGGGCGTAGATCTGCGGCTTGCGCTCACGGTCGCGCTTCTCGGAGTCGGGGGAGACCACCTCCACGGCGAGGAGCACGTCCTTGGCCCGGTAGTGCGTCTCCTCCGAGTCGGTCACCGCTGCGGCGCGGATCACCGACACATCGGGCTCGGGGCCCTGCCTCTTGTCGACGACGACGGTCATCTCCCGCCGCACCCGAAGATCCTTCGGGACACTCGCGCGCAGGCCTGTCTCCAGCAGGAACATCGCCAGAGAGTGGAAACTCCTCTGCGGGCTCACGAAAACCAGGCTCCCGTCGATCAGCTCGGTGTGCGGCGGGAGGTCGGGCAGCGTCAGCAGGTCGTCCACGGTGTAGCCGTCCTGCGGCGGCACCGGCCACGAGATCTCGGTGGACAGCGGCTCAGCGGTCATGGTTCCTCCCATGGACGGGATTCTCGGGCCTGCGGCCAGCGTACCGAGCGGATACGACAATGCCGCCGCCCAAACGAATGAGCGACGGCATCGCCTTGACCCTGCGACCAGGGTTACTGGATTACTCCACTCGATCGTGCCCGGCGTCGGTTCACCTCCGCGTCAGCGGAGACAGGCACGCACCGAAACTACTCCCACTCGATCGTGCCCGGCGGCTTGCTCGTCACGTCGAGCACCACGCGGTTCACGTCCGCGACCTCGTTCGTGATGCGGGTCGAGATCTTCGCCAGTACGTCGTACGGCATCCGCGTCCAGTCCGCCGTCATCGCGTCCTCGGACGAGACCGGGCGCAGCACGATCGGGTGCCCGTACGTCCGGCCGTCACCCTGGACGCCCACCGACCGTACGTCCGCGAGCAGCACGACCGGGCACTGCCAGATGTCGCGGTCGAGACCGGCCGCCGTCAGCTCCTCGCGGGCGATGGCGTCGGCCTCGCGCAGCAGGTCGAGGCGCTCCTTGGTGACCTCTCCGACGATACGGATGCCCAGGCCGGGGCCGGGGAACGGCTGGCGCTGGACGATCTCCTCCGGGAGGCCGAGCTCCTGGCCGACCATCCGGACCTCGTCCTTGAACAGCTGGCGCAGCGGCTCGACGAGCTCGAACTCGATGTCGTCGGGCAGGCCGCCCACGTTGTGGTGGGACTTGATGTTCGCGGTGCCGGTGCCGCCACCGGACTCGACCACGTCCGGGTAGAGCGTGCCCTGCACGAGGAACGCGACGTCCTCGCCCTCCGCGCCGGCCTCGGCGACGATCTCCGCCTGGGCCTGCTCGAAGACGCGGATGAACTCGCGGCCGATGATCTTCCGCTTCTTCTCGGGGTCGGACACCCCGGCGAGCGCGTTCAGGAAGCGCTCCTGCGCGTCGACGACCTTCAGCTGTACGCCGGTGGCCGCGACGAAGTCCTTCTCGACCTGCTCGGTCTCGCCCTTGCGCATCAGACCGTGGTCGACGTACACGCAGGTCAGCTGGTCGCCGATGGCCTTCTGCACGAGCGCTGCCGCGACCGCGGAGTCGACGCCGCCGGACAGGCCGCAGATGGCGCGCTTGGTGCCGACCTGAGCCTGGATGGCGGCGATCTGCTCCTCGACGACGTTGTGCGTGGTCCAGTCGGGGTCGATGCCCGCGCCCCGGTAGAGGAAGTGCTCCAGGACCTGCTGGCCGTGTGTGGAGTGCATCACCTCGGGGTGGTACTGCACGCCGTACAGCTTCTTCTCGTCGTTCTCGAAGGCGGCGACCGGCACGACGTCCGTGGACGCGGTGACGGTGAAGCCCTCGGGCGCGGCCGAGCAGGCGTCGCCGTGCGACATCCACACCGACTGCTCGGTGGGGGTGCCCTCGAAGAGCGTGGACCCGGCCTTGGAGACGGCGAGAGGGGTACGCCCGTACTCGCGCGCACCGTTGTCGTCGACGGCGCCGCCGAGCGTGGTGGCCATGAGCTGGAAGCCGTAGCACATGCCGAAGACGGGGACACCGGCCTCGAAGATCTCACGGTCGAGGGTCGGGGCGCCCTCTTCGTACACGGACGACGGGCCGCCGGAGAGGATGATCGCCTTGGGGTTCTTGGCCAGCATCTCCGACACCGGCATGGTGCTGGGGACGATCTCGCTGTAGACCCGGGCCTCACGGACACGGCGGGCGATGAGCTGGGCGTACTGCGCGCCGAAGTCGACAACGAGGACGGCGTCGGGGGCGGCGGGGGGCACTGCTGGCACGGGCGGCCTTCCGGCGGTGAAGGGTGTCGGGACTGTCAATTCTAACGGGGGCGCGACATTCCCCTTGTCTCACCATCCGAACCCGGCATCGGCCGACGGCCGGCGACCGGCATACTGGCCTCATGCACAAGCCGCTGAGCTTCCTCTTTACCTATGGCACCCGGTCCGACCGGTGCCATGGTCGAGCTGCTTGAGCTACTGACAAGCGACTTCACAGGCGCCCCGGACCGACAAGGTCCGGGGCGTTCTGTCATTTTCCGGGCCTGGTCGCCTCGGGGGCCGCCCCCCTTCACATCCAGGAGTTACGGACATGAGCACCGCCACCGCCACCCCCACTGCCCCCACCGCCACCGCCACCGAGAAGACCGGCGCGCGCACCGATGAGGCCGCGGACCTGATCGGCAACGCACGGGAGCGCATCGACTCGCTCGACGACAGGATCATCGGCCTCATCCAGGAACGGATGGCCGTTTCGGCCGTCATCCAGGAGGCCCGCATCACCTCGGGTGGTCGCCGTGTGAACCTGTCCCGCGAGATGGAGGTCCTCGGCCACTACAGGGACGCGCTCGGGAAGCCCGGCACGGCGCTCGCGATGACCATGCTGGAGCTGTGCCGGGGCCGTATCTGAGTTCGGGAGCATCCTCACCCGTACGGCGCGTGACCGGGCCCACGGAGGGTTCGTTGGTCCCGGTGTCCGCGCCAGCCAGGGGCGGGTGCGCAGAAAGAACCACGCGTGGCTCCGCCGGGGCGTGCGGCGTACTGCACGTGCGCCGTGGGACCTCGTCCCGGTGTGCGTGACCGGTCGGCAGGGGACAGCAGCCCGGTCACCCAAGGCGGCCGGTTCCGGGGACGCCCGGAACCGGCCGGCCGTGTCCCCTTCCCACCCTCTTCCCCCCTCCCCCAGCTCTCCTGGGATGCCGTCGAAGCCGTTGCTGACGGCCCGGGCCCTGCGGATCTCCCCCCTCCGCGGGGCCCTTCGCTTTGCCCAAGTGGTGGTGACGGTGGCGATGTGACGCGAGCCACATAAGAAACCTCTGAGGTCCCTGCAACCCTTTACGCCGGCCACAGGTCATCTATGCGAACCAACGGCCACCCGTGCACCCCCACTCACGGCGGCCCTCACATCTCGTGCCGCTAGCCGTGCGGTACGCCAGACTTTCTGAGGTCTATATGAAGCTTCGCCGCGCCATGGCCCTTGCGGCCGCGACGGCCGTCATAGCTCCTGCCGCTTTCCTGGCCGCACCGGCCGCGTACGCCGAGAGTGACCCCGCCGCCACCACGCAGACCGAGACGACCGACCCGGGCCAGGCGTCCGACCCCGACGTGTCCGACCCGGCCGACGAGGACCCGGCGGACGAGAACCCGCAGACGGACCCGGATTCCGCCGACGAGCCCGACCCGACCAACGAGGACCCGGCCGACACGGACCCGGCCGACGAGGACCCCGCCGACGACCCGGCGACGGACCCCGAGGGCGACACGGACCCGGCCGGCGAGGACCCGGCGGCCGACCCCGACGGCGAGCAGGACCCGGACGGCGACAAGGACCCGGGCGAGGAGCCCGGGGACGACGAGAAGCCCGGTGATGACGAGAAGCCGGGCGATGAAGAGAAGCCCGGCACCGACCCCGGCGAGGAAGACCCCTCCACCGACCCCGGCGAGGACGAGGAATTCCCGGAGGTCTGCGAGACCTCCGACCTCGAGCTCGCGGTCAAGGGCCTGCCGGGCAAGATCGCCGCGGGCAGCGGCTGGCGCCAGTTCAGCCTGAACGTCTACAACTCGTCGGAGACGACCGTCTCGGACGTCTACTACTTCGCGGGTGCGTCCTTCGACAAGGACGGCGAGAAGCTGATCAAGTCGAAGCAGGTCACGCTGCAGGCCTTCAACGACGACAGCGGAAGCTGGGAGAACCTCGTCGACCCGATGGGCAACGCCGTCGGTTACGTCGGCGAGTCCAGCGAGATCGAGCCGGGCTACGAGGTCGACATCAAGCTGCGGATCAACGTCGCGGCCAGTGCGCCGGCGGGCACCGCCTTCACCCTCGGTGCCGGTCTCTACAGCGGTGACCAGGACTGCCTCGGCTTCGCCGACGTCTCGTACAAGTTCGAGATCGTCAAGCCCGGCACCGACACCGACGGCACCAAGCCCCAGGAGGGTGGCAAGGCCCCGGTCCCGAGCGAGAAGCCGGCCGACAGCACGGCCCCGGCCGTGACCGGCAGCCTCGCGGAGACCGGTTCTTCGTCCAAGATGCCGATGTTCGCCCTCGCGGGTGGCGCGGCCGTGGCGCTCGGCGCCGGTGCGATGTTCGTCGTACGCCGCCGCCAGGCCGGTTCCGAGGCCTGATGCGTGGCCGGGCAATCCCGGCCACCCACGCATGACCCGGTGACACACCGGTAGAGCCGGCAGGAGGGGCTGCACTCGGAGGGGGGTGCAGCCCCTTTTGCCTGTCCGCTCAACTCTTCGGCGGGACCACCGGCATGCCGAGGAACGGCAGCTTCAGCGCGCCGAAGGCATCCTTCGGCACCACGGGTGCCTTCGGCTCGATCGCCGCGAGGCGCTCGTACGCCGCTCCCTGCGCCGGGCGCACGTCCGGCTCGCCCTTGTTGGGCCAGTACGCCATGGCGCGCTCCGCCTGCGCGGTGATCGTCAGCGACGGGTTGACGCCCAGGTTGGCGGAGACCGCCGAGCCGTCGACCACCGAGATGCCCGGATGTCCGTACAGCCGGTGGTACGGGTCGATGACGCCCTGCTCCGGTGTGGCGCCGATCGGGCAGCCGCCCAGGAAGTGCGCGGTCAGCGGCGTACCCATGAGCTCACCGATGTTGCTGCCGGCGAAGCCGTTGATCTCCTCGGCGAGGAGCGTCGCGGCGCGCGCCGCCTCGGGGATCTGCTTCGGGTTGGGCGCGCCGTGGCCCTGGCGGGCGGTGAGCAGGCCCTTTCCGATGCCGCCCGGCTTGCGGTACGTCGTCAGGGAGTTGTCCAGCGACTGCATGACCAGGCCGATGATGGTCTTCTCCGACCAGCGGTAGTTGGACAGCGACCGCAGGGTGAGCAGCGGGTGTCTGGCGGCGTTGCCGAGCCAGCCCAGTGCGCGCGGGAACTTGTCGGCGTACGGCACCTGGATGATGGACATCGCGCCCATCGCGTTGGAGCCCTTGCCGTAACGCACCGGCTCGATGTGGGTGTTGTCGTCGGGGTGGATCGAGGACGTGATGGCGACGCCCCGTGTGAAGTCGGCCTTCTTCGCGCCGGTCTTCGCGCCGTGTTTCTTGCGGTAGCGGCGGTCGGTGGTCTGCGAGCCGACGAGGGCCTCGGAGTTGGTACGGGTCAGTTCGCCGAGCCGAGGTGAGATGCGGGGCAGGTCGCCGCGGTCCTTCATGGTGTGCAGGAGGGTCTGCGTACCGTACGTGCCGGCCGCGACGACGACCTGGCGGGCGCGCAGAGTGCGGGGCCTGGCCTTGCGGCGGGCGTCAGTGGGGACGGTGGCGACGCGGTAGCCGCCGTCCGGGTGTTCGGTGAGGCCGACGACGGAGGTCATGGGGTGGACGACGGCGCCGGCCTTCTCGGCGAGGTGGAGGTAGTTCTCGTTGAGGGTGTTCTTCGCGCCGTGCCGGCAGCCGGTCATGCACTCGCCGCATTCGGTGCAGGCTCTGCGGGACGGTCCGGCGCCGCCGAAGTAGGGGTCGGGAACTTCCTCGCCGGGCGCGGCCGTTGAATGACCGTCGGCGTCCTTGCCGTCGCCGTAGAAGACGCCGACCGGTGCCATGTGGAAGCTCCTCCCCACTCCCATGGCCTCGGCGGTCGCCTTCAGGTGTACGTCGGACGGCGTCATGGTCGGGTTGAGGCGCACCCCGAGCATGCGCCTGGCCTGGTCGTAGTACGGCGCGAGTTCGTCCTGCCAGTCGGTGATGTCCGCCCACTGCCGGTCCTGGAAGAAGGGAGCGGGGGGTACGTACAGCGTGTTGGCGTAGTTGAGGGAGCCGCCTCCCACTCCCGCGCCTGCCAGCACCATGACGTTCCCGAGCAGGTGCACGCGCTGGATGCCGAAGAGGCCGAGCGCGGGCGCCCACAGGTAGTTCTTGATGTCCCAGGAGGTCTTGGGCAGCGTCTCGCGGGTGAAGCGGCGGCCCGCTTCCAGGACGCCGACCCGGTAGCCCTTCTCCGTCAGGCGCAGCGCGGAGACGGACCCGCCGAAGCCGGATCCGACGACGATGACGTCGTAGTCGTAAGCGGAGTCGTGCGCGGAATCTGCCTCAGCTTCCTGGCTGTGGACAGACTGGCTGTGGACAGAGCTCTCCTGTGGCATTGGCGCTCCTCGTCGGAAAAACCTGGGATCAGCGGAAACGCAGGACCTTGAGCGCCTTCAGGCTGCTGCTCATGAACGCCGCGTACTTCTCGTCGTCCATGCCGAAGGAGGGGGCCATCGGGATCAGCCGCTGGTGGGCGACGGTCTGGGCCTCGGTGTACTTGAGGATGCCCTCGGAGCCGTGCCGGCGGCCGAGGCCGGATTCCTTCATGCCGCCCATCGGCGCCTGGACGCTGCCGTACGCGGGGGCGTAGCCCTCGTTGATGTTGACCGTGCCGGTGCGCAGCCGGGCGGCGATGGCGTGGCCGCGCTTGCCGTTCTTGGTCCATACGCTCGAATTGAGGCCGTACGGCGTGGCGTTGGCCTGCTCGACGACCTCGTCCTCGTCGGTGAACCGGTAGATGGAGACGACCGGGCCGAAGGTCTCCTCGGTGCACACCGCCATCGGTGCCTCGACGCCGTCCAGGATGGTCGGCTCGAAGAACAGCGGGCCGATGTCGGGGCGGGCGACGCCGCCCGCGACGAGCGTGGCGCCCTTGGCGACGGCTTCCTCGACGTGGCGCTTGACGTTCTCCAGCTGGCGTTCACCGGCGAGCGAGCCCATGTCGGCGCCGTACGCGAGGGACGTGCCGAGGCGCATCGCCTTCGTACGGGCGGCGAACCGGGCCACGAAGTCGTCGGCGACCGACTCGTGGACGTACAGCCGCTCGATGGAGATGCACAGCTGTCCGGCGGAGGAGAAGCAGGCGCGGACGGCGCCCGCCGCAGCCTTCTCGATGTCGGCGTCCTCCAGGACCAGCATGGCGTTCTTGCCGCCGAGTTCGAGGGATACGCCGATGAGGCGGGCGGCGGCGCCCCGGGCGACCTCGCGGCCGGTGCGGGTCGAGCCGGTGAAGGAGACGTAGTCGGCGTGCTTGACGATCTCCGGGCCGACGACCGGTCCGTCGCCGAGGACCACCTGGAAGACCTCGGCGGGCAGACCGGCCTCGACGAGCAGGTCACGGGCCCACAGGGCGGTCAGCGCGGTCTCGGTGTCGGGCTTCATCACGACGGCGTTGCCGGAGACGAAGGCGGGCAGCGCGTCGCCGATCGACAGCTCGAAGGGGTAGTTCCAGGGGGCGATCTGGCCGACGACACCGCGCGGCTGGCGTAGCTCGGTGACCTTCGTCAGGGTCGGGATCGCGCCGGTGCGCCGCTTGGGCCTGAGGTACGAGGCGGCCTTGCGCCCGTAGTGGCGGGCGGCTATCGCGACGGCCTGGACCTCCTCGTGCGCGTGCAGGCGGGCCTTGCCGGTCTCCAGCTGAATCAGGTCGAGGACTTCGGCCTGGCGCTCCAGCACCAGGTCGTGGAAGCGGAGCAGGATCGCGGCGCGCTGCCGCACGGGTACGGCTGCCCAGACGGGCTGGGCCGCGCGGGCCCGCGCGAAGGCGGTGGCGACGTCCTCCGGGGTGGACTCGGGCAGGTCGGCCAGCTTCTCGCCGGTGAAGGGCGTGTGGTTCGCGGTGCGGCCGGAACCGACCACGTCACGCGTGAGCTGTGCGACCACCTCGGGGGTGACCACGTCTGCCGCGGTGCGCGCACCTGCGGGGGCGGCGGCGGTGGGGTTCGTACCGAGGGCGGCTGCGGGGGCCTGCGAGTCCGTCATGAGGGCGAGAGTAAGCCTCCGGCGATCCTTTTGGTACCCGTCGGTAATACCTTTTCGCCGGCCCCTCACCACCGTGCCAGTGTTCACTGGCAAATAAGCCGTGATCAGGGGCTTGTGTCAGGTCTCGGGGCCCGGTTCGCGGTCTAACCGCGGGCGAACGAGTCGAGGGCGGTGTCGAAGTGCCGCTTGCCGTCGTCCTGCCTGCTGACCGGCGCCGAGACCCAGACGTCGTACATGAGACCGCCCTCCTCCCAGCACAGGTCGTACGTGTGCCGGTCCTCGTCGCCCGGCTCGAAACCGTCCCGGACGAACTCCCACAGCGCGGCGGCCAGCCCGTTGTGCGTGGTCCGGGTGACCTTGCCGGCGCGATAGCCGGGGTGGGTGTCCGGGCCCTTCGCGTGCGCCCGCCGCATCTCGCCGAGCGGGCCGCCCGCTACGGGGCTCTGCTGGCGTACGCCGACTCTGATGCTCTTGTCCGGCGACAGGTACGACACCCCGTTGTCGTCGGCCGAGCGGTCGTAACCCTCGGGGACCGCGAGCGTGAAGCCCGCCGGGTCGGTCACCCTGCGGTAGCCGGGCGGCGGCGTGCGGGCGGCGTCGGCCGTGCCGGTCGGGGCGTGCACTCCGCCGCCGGGACGCGTCGACACGGTCGAGGTGACCGTGCGGGTGGGCGCGGAGTCCGTACGGCCGCCGCCACTGCTGTCACCGTCGCCGTCGCCGTCGCGCAGGAACAGCGTCGCCGTCGCCGCTCCCGCCCCCGCCATCACGGCGACGAGCATGCTCGCGACGAGCGCGCCCCGGACACCGCCGAACCGGGGGCGCGACGACTTGGCGGCGAGGGGGATGCGCGGATGCGTGGCCGCGCAGGGAGCCGCGGAGTCGGGGGCCACGCCGGTCGCGAGGAACGCGAACAGCAGCCGCTCCGCCTCGGCCGCGCCGAGTCTGCGCTCCGGATCGCGCTCCAGGAGGCGTCGTACGACGGGAAGCAGCGGGCCCGCGGCGGCGGGCGGCACGATCGGGTCGTGCATGACGGCGCACAGCACGCCGCTCAAGGAGTCGCGGTGGAAGGGGGACTCGCCGCTCACGGCCGTACACAGCAGCACGCCGAGCGACCACAGGTCGGAGGCCGGGCCCGCGGCCCGGCCCTCCATCCGCTCGGGCGCGGTGTACTCGGGAGAGCCGACGAAGGACCCGGCGTCGGTGATCGTCGTACCGCCGTCGAGCCGCGCGATCCCGAAGTCGGTGAGGACGACCCGGCCGGTGCCCGCCTCCAGCAGGACGTTGTCCGGCTTGAGGTCCCGGTGCAGTACGCCGCGCTCATGGGCCATGCGGAGCGCGCCGACCAGCGCCAGGCCGATCCGTGCGGCTTCGCGGACGTCGAACGGGCCGTCGGCGGCGATCCGGTCGGCGAGCGAATCGCCGTCGATCCGCTCCATGATGATGTACGACAGTCCGGCGCCGAGTTCCTCGACGATGTCGTGGACGACGATCACATGCGGGTGGACCAGCTGGGCCACGGTCCTGGCCTCGCGCAGCGCCCGCTCGCGCCGCAACTGCGCGTCGGCGGCGGGCAGGCCGGGCTCGTCGCCTCCGAAGTGGAGCTCCTTGACGGCTACCTGCCGGCCGAGCAGCTCGTCGGTCGCCTGCCAGACGGTGCCCATGCCGCCGCGCCCCAACTGGTCGCCGAGACGGTACCGACCGGCGATCAGGCGGCCGCCGCCCCCGGTCCCGCCGGTCATCGCGTGTGAGTGGTCCACGTCTCCTGTCCCTGTCCCGCTCCTGTCCTGGACCGCTCCTGTCCCCTGGACCGCTCCTGGCCCCCGGCCCGCTCCTGTCCCCTGGCCGCCTTCCACGAGTTCAAGGGGCTGGTCAGCCGCCCGTCACCCGATAGGCCTTCGTGGCCTGTTCGTAGATCTCGGTGACCTTGTCGCGCTGGGATTCCGGGCCGATCGCCTGGACGACGTGATAGCGGTCACCGACGATCATCGCGAGGTTACGGACGTACACATCGCGCCCGCTGCTGTCCTGCCAGGTGAACTGGCCTTCCGCCATGGCCTGCTGCCCCACGTCGATGCGGCGCAGCCCGTGCTGGGTCGACCAGGAGGAGTCCCTGACCGGCTGGAGTTCGCGCTCCTTCTTGAGCTGGTAGTCCATCGGGTCGCTGCCGTGCTCCTTGACGGTGTCACGGCCGGGGACTATCAGCAGCTCGAATCCGCTGCCCCGGTAACGGACTTGGCCCGCGTCATTGACCGGCCGCCGCTCCCAACCCTTATCCACGGCTACCTGAAACCCCTCGGGGTCCTTGCGGACCTCGTACCCCTTGGCCACATCGGTGGCCGGAACGGAGGTCTGCGGCTGCTGGGAGCCGGGCGTCTCCTGCGCGGGCGGGGGCGTCGACTCGGTCCCCGCCGAGGGACCGGGGGTGGTGGGCGCACCGGTGCTCCGGCTGTCGCCCGCGTTCTTGGGGGCGCTCCGATTTCCGTCCTGGCTTCCGTCCTCCTCGCCGGCCTTCGGCATGAAGACCATCGCGTAGACGAGCGCGGCCGTCAGGCCGAGGAGGATCAGGAGGAGGAGCGTACGCCCGAGTGCACGGGGGCCGCCGCGCTGCTTCTTCTGGATTCGCGGCTCCCTGATCCGCGGCTCGCGGGGCGCCCTAGGCTCCCTCGGCGCCCCCGCGTCTCCTCTGGTCCTGGTCTTCTTGTGCCGGTGGCGGCCGTGCACGTCGGACGCCCTGGCGCGGCGCTTGCGTACGAGCTCGCCTCGGCGGCGCACGATGGGAAGCCGCGCGGCGTCGACGGCGGGCAGCGGCACGATGTCCGCACCGGCCTCCGGTTCGGGCGCCGACCGTACGAGCGAGCGGAGCCAGCCGCGCAGTTCCTCGAAGTCGGGCCGCTCGGTGGGGTCCTGGCGCAGCAGCGACTCGACGACGGGACGCAGCGGGCCGCACTCCTCGGCGAAGGCGGGCGGCTCGGCGCAGACGAGCTGCACCAGCTCTACGGCGCTCTCCTCCGGGTACGGGGCGTGGCCCTGCACGGTACGGAAGAGGAGCGCTCCCAGGGCCCAGAGGTCGGTGGAGGGGCCGATGGGCGGGGCGAGCTGCCAGTTCTCGTGGACCGACCCGGCCTGTTCGGGCGCCCAGCGCTCGGTGACGGCGCCGACGACGGCGATCCGGGCCTGCCGGGCGCGCTCGGCGGCGAGCGGATTGGCGGGCCCCCGGTACACGTCGACCTGGCCGCCGTGCTCGCCGTGTCCGCCGTTCTCGCCCTGCCCGCCCTGTCCGCCCTGTCCGCGCGCCACGACCTCTTCCCAGCTGCGGGCCCGGGTCGGGGCGGGGCCGGGGCCGGCGTGCGTCTCGGCGCCGGGGTGGCCTGGCCGGGGTGCCTGGGCCTGGCCGTGCCGCTGATCCGGCAGCTGACCGTGGCGCTGCCCGTACGTACCGCTTCCCTGCGCCGGTGTCCGGTGTCCGGCCTGGGCGGGGGGCATGCCTTGGATGCCTTGCGCCGGGCCCTGGTCTTGGCGCGGCCCTTGGTCTCGGCCTTGGCGCGGCCCCTGGCCCTCGCGCGGCCCTTGGTCTTGGCGCCGCCCTTGGCCCCAGCCCTGGTCCTGGTCCCATCCCTGCTCCCAGGCCTGGCCCTGGTCCGGCGCCGGGCCGCCGGCCCGGCGCTGTACCGGGCCCGGCTCCGGACGGCGGTCCTGGCCGCGTCGCAGGCCGTCGGCTCGCATTCCGTCGCCCGCGGGGGAGCGGGGGACCGCGCCGTGCCAGGAGTCGTCGAAGTCGCCGGACGCGGCCGGGGGGCGGCTGCCTCCAGCGCCACCGGGGGCCGCCGGGGCGGAGCCCGGCGCTCCGCCGGCACCCGGATGCCGGCCGGCGCCGGGGGCCGCCGGGGCGGAGCCCGGCGCTCCGCCGGCACCCGGATGCCGGCCGGCGGCGGTGCCGGGCCGGCCCGGACGGGTGCCGTCCTGCCAGGTGCCGGCCAGTTCCTGCCGCTGGGGGCGCTCGGCGGATGCGGGTCCGGGCGACGCGGGCGTGGGCTCGGCGTCGACGTACGGGCTGATCGCGCGCGGGCCCCCGGCCGGGCGCTGGGCCGGGAACGGGCCTGTGCCGCCCGGGCGCTGCTCCTCGGTGCCCCGTGCCGCTGCGCGGGCGCCCGCGCGGTACGCCGCGATGGCTCCGGCGCGCGCGGCCCGGACCTCGGCGGCGGGGCTTCCGCCCCCCGCGGGCGACGCGGTGCGCACCGCGTCGCCAGGAGCGGGAGCGGCGGCACCGCCGTACCGCGCGGACGGCTCGTGCCCCGTGACCCGGCCGGGGCCGCCCCAACTGCCGCCCCCCTCTTCCGCGTCCGTCGCCGACTCCGCCGGTACGGGAACCGGGGCGTACCCGCAGAGCGCCTCCTCGGCGGCTCCGGCCGCGAGCCCGGTCAGGACGATGCGGCCGTCGTCGCAGACGAGCACCGTGCGGACGGTGATGTTCCGGTGGGTCCAGCCATGCGCGTGCAGGACCCGCAGAGCGGTCAGCACGTCGGCGGCGATCTCGGCAGCCCGGTAGGGATTGAGCGGCTTCTCGGCGAGCAGCGCCGCCAGCGGTCGCGCCGCCACCAGTTCACTCACTATCCACAGCGAGCCGCCCTCGGCGAAGACGTCGAAGACCTGGTCGAGCCTGGGGTGGTCGGGGATCTGCGCGGCAGCCTGCGCCGCCTCGATGGCCCGCCGTACGGCAGGATCGGTCGGCCGCCGCGTCGTACGTCCGGCCGCGCGCCGCCCCGCCGCCGCCCCGCCACCGCCCTCGCCGTCCAGGATCTCCGCTTCCACGACCTCAGGCAGCGGCACCTGACGGACCAGCACTTCCTGGCCGCTGTACGTGTCGAACGCCCTGGTCTCGACGAGCTCGTACGCATCGGAAGGCGGCAGGGGAAGGCGGTAGCGGTCGGCGAGCACCCGTCCCGCATAGTCGTCCACGACGCCTCCCCAGAGCGCGCTGTACCTCCGACCCGGTGCACCGGCACCAAGTCGTCAATTCCGGTCGCGTACGGTCAGTCCACGAGCTCTCACGATACGTGGCCGGGCCCGGCCGTGCGCAGAGTCTCAGCAACCCGGCGGTCTCGTATGTCAGTCCTTCGGCTGGAACGTGTCGAACGCCGTCTCGCGCAGCGTCCGGCACTCCTTTCCGTTCCACTCGCTCGCCTTGCAGGTCACCATGATGGAGTAACCGCGCTTCGCGTCCACTTTGAAGCCCCGGTTGAGCACATGCGTCCGCATTCCCCGGCTGTCGCGCTCGAACTCCCAGTCGGCGGTGGTCGGGTAGCCGTTGTAGTCGACGGTCCGTATCTCGAGGTGCTTGTAGTTGTTGCTCCTCGCGGCGACTCCGAGCCGGGCCGCGGCCCAGGCCGCCCGCGCGTCGCCGCCCGGACTGTCGGTGAAGTCGACCTGGACGCTCGGGTATCCGCCGTTCCTGTTGTACTCACCGCCGGAGTTCGCGCCCGCTATGCGGTTGCGCTGGAACCCCTTGGGCATCGCCATCGTGAAGTGGAACCGGTCGTCGCTGACCTTCACGTACCCCTCGGGCAGCCCGCCGTCCTTCGCCGGGTCGCCGGTCCCGGAGTCGTCGGAATCACCCTGACCGTCGTCGTTGCCCGCGTTCTCACCCTGGCCGTCGTCCTGGCCCTGGCCCTGACCCGGAGCCTGGCTCTGGCTCTTCCCGCCGTCGGCTTCCTTGCCCTTGTCCGCGTCGCCCTTGGCGTCGCCGCCGGCCGTGGCACCGCTCGAAGCGGACGTCCCGTCCTTGGACTTGCCCTGGGCGCCGCCCTCGTTCCCGCCACCGTTCAGCGCGACGGCGAGCACGGTGCCGATCAGCGCCAGCGCGGCGACCACCGCCACTATCACCAGCGTGCGACGCGGTACGACATCGGTGAGCGAGGCCCGGGCCGGCGGCCTCGGACCCGTCGCGGGCTGCGCCTGCCGCTGCGCCTGGGAGCGCGCCTGGGCAGCCTGCTTCTGCTTGGCCGCCTGGGCCGCCGCCGCGTTGCGTACGGACTTCAGCGCGCTCCGCATCCGCTCGCTCGTGGCCGGGCCCTCGCCCGCCCCCGCGTCACTCCTGGCCGGCCGTACCGCGCTGAGCACGTCCTCGGGGACGGGCGGCAGCGCCACGACCCGTGTCGCCTCCAGCGACGGCTCGGGCTCGTCCGGCTTTTCGGGCAGATGGATCACGTCGTTGAGGAGAGCGCGCGCGCCCGCCTCGTCGAGCCGCTGAGCGGGGTCCTTGGCCAACAGGCCGTAGATGACCTCTTCCAGCGGCCCCGCGTTCTTCGGCGGGTCGAGCGGCTCGGTCATCACAGCCGTGAGGGTCGCTATCGCCGACCCCTTGTCGTACGGCGGGGTGCCCTCCACCGACGCGTACAGCAGACCGCCCAGCGACCACAGGTCGGCGGCCGGGCCCGGCTTGTGACCACGGGCCCGCTCCGGCGAGATGTACGAGGGCGCGCCCACCAGCATGCCGGTCGAGGTGATCGAGGGGTCGCCTTCGACCTGCGCGATGCCGAAGTCGGTCAGCACGACCCGGCCGTCCTCGGAGATCAGGACGTTGGACGGCTTCACATCGCGGTGCAGGATGCCCTCGCGGTGCGCGGAGCGCAGTACGTCGAGAATCGCGAGCCCCACCTCAGCGGCACGGCGCGGCGTCAGCAGTCCGTCCTGGCGCACGACATCGGCCAGTGACTTGCCCTCGATCAGCTCCATGACGATCCACGGCCGGTCGTCCTCGTCGACGACGTCGTAGACGGTCACGGCGCCGTTGTTACGGATCCGGGCGATCGCCTTCGCCTCACGCAGCGTGCGCGTGATGAGCCGGCGCTTCTCCTCTTCGTCGATGCTCGTGGGGAAGCGCAGTTCCTTCACCGCGACCGTGCGGCCCAGCGTCTCGTCGACCGCGCGCCAGACCGTACCCATGCCGCCCCGGCCGAGCACCTCTCCGAGCCGGTACCGCCCCGCGAGAAGACGCCCCTGGGGGTCCTTGGACTGCTCCGCCTCCGACATGCGTCCCCTCTGCGATCCCTGATCTTCGCCCGCGATGGCTGCGTTCCAGGGTGATGCTGTAACAAGCCCTGGCAGAGCCTTCATTGTCCCTCACCGCGCGACCGATCGTGGTCCCGGGTCGCCGGGGCCTGCGCACAGCACGAACAAAAGGGACCACGCGCAGGTCACAGCAGTGTCAGGACAGCTCCACCGAACCTCCCCACCACCTCGCCGAGTTCACCGCATCACGGCCAGTCACTGGATCGGCGCGATGTCCGGGGCCCCCAGCCGCGCCGCGTCGGCCGTCTGATCGTCCGGCTGGAGCTGCGACTCCCGCTCCGCCTCCACCCGCTTCTCGTAGTGCTCGACCTCCTTCTGGATCTGCTTCTTGTCCCAGCCGAGCACCGGCGCCATCAACTCCGCGCACTCCCGCGCACTGCGCGTCCCCCGGTCGAAGGTCTCGATGGAAATGCGCGTACGCCGTGTCAGTACGTCGTCGAGATGCCGCGCCCCTTCATGCGAGGCGGCGTACACGACCTCGGCCCGCAGATAGTCGTCCGCCGCGCTCAACGGGTCGCCAAGGCCCGGGTCACGGGCGATCAGCTCCAGCAGCTCCTCGGCCAGCGAGCCGTACCGGTTCAACAAGTGCTCCACGCGCACCACATGAAGTCCCGCCCGCGCCGCGATCCGCGCTCGCGCGTTCCACAGTGCCCGGTACCCCTCGGCCCCGGCGAGCGGCACGTCCTCCGTCACGCAGGCGGCGACCCGCTGGTCGAGTGCGTGCACCGCCTCGTCCACGGCGTCCTTCGCCATCACCCGGTACGTCGTGTACTTGCCGCCCGCGACCACGACGAGCCCCGGCACCGGGTGCGCCACCGTGTGCTCGCGCGAGAGCTTGCTGGTGGCGTCCGACTCGCCGGCCAGCAGCGGCCGCAGGCCGGCGTACACGCCCTGCACGTCGTCGCGCGTCAGGGGCACCGCCAGCACCGAGTTCACATGCTCCAGCAAATAGTCGATGTCCGCGCTGGACGCCGCCGGATGCGCCTTGTCGAGGTCCCAGTCGGTGTCGGTCGTGCCCACGATCCAGTGCCGCCCCCAGGGGATGACGAACAGCACCGACTTCTCGGTCCGCAGGATCAGCCCGGTCGACGAGTGGATCCGGTCCTTCGGTACGACCAGATGGATGCCCTTGGACGCCCGCACATGGAACTGCCCGCGCTCGCCGATCAGCGCCTGGGTGTCGTCCGTCCACACACCGGTCGCGTTGACGACCTGCTTGGCCCTGACCTCGTACTCCCCGCCGCCCTCCAGGTCCCGCACCCGCGCTCCGACAACCCGCTCGCCCTCGCGCAGGAAGCCGACGACGCGTGCCCGGTTGGCGACGTGCGCGCCGTACTGCGAGGCCGTGCGGACCAGTGTCGTCACATAGCGCGCGTCGTCCATCTGGGCGTCGTAGTACTGCAACGCGCCGACCAGAGCGTCCTTCTTCAGCGCGGGCGCCACCCGCAGGGCGCGCTTGCGGGAGAGGTGACGGTGCATCGGCAGTCCGCGCCCGTGCCCGGACGACACGGACATCGCGTCGTACAGCGCGACACCCGACCCGGCGTACCACCGCTCCCACCCCTTGTGCTGGAGCGGGTAGAGGAACGGCACGGGTTTGACGAGATGCGGTGCCAGCCGCTCCAGCAGCAGTCCGCGTTCCTTCAGCGCTTCCCGTACGAGCGCGAAGTCGAGCATCTCCAGATAGCGCAGCCCGCCGTGAATCAGCTTGCTCGACCGGCTCGACGTGCCCGAGGCCCAGTCCCGCGCCTCGACCAGACCGGTCGAGAGCCCGCGCGTGACGGCGTCGAGAGCCGTCCCCGCACCGACCACTCCGGCGCCCACGACGAGCACGTCCAGTTCACGCTCGGCCATCGCCGCGAGCGCCTCGGCGCGCTCGGCGGGTCCCAGTGTCGCTGTCCTCACTGCTGCCTCCCGTAGTGGTCGGGGTGGCCGGGATCACATCCCTGCCTCCTCGATTCTGTCTGTGCCGCCCGTCTTCAGCCACCGACTGTGGACAACACTCCCGCGCCCCGGCCTCCCACAATGCCGCATAACGGTCATATTTACGCTTAGTCTGAAATTGCGCTCGCTCGAACTGTCCACAGGGCTTGCGTCTTGCCTCCCCTCCGGCTACTGGGAAGGACGGCCCACCGCCATGCCCGCAGATCTCGCCGTCATCGGACTCGGCCACCTCGGCCTGCCCCTCGCCCAGGCCGCAGTCGCCTCCGGCATCAACACCATCGGCTACGACACCGACCCACACCGCCTCGCGGACCTCGCCGCCGGGCGCGCGCCGGGCGACGGCTCCCTCACCGCCGCCGACCTGCGCCGCATGCTGGCCGGCGGCTTCCGTACCGTCAGGGCCCCCGCCGAGCTGGGCCGGGTCCGTACCGCCGTCATCTGTGCCCCCACCCCGCTCGGCGCCGACCGTACGCTCGACCTCAGCGCCGTCGGCGACGCCGCCAGGGCCCTGGCGGCGCAACTGCGCCCGCACACCACCGTGCTGCTCGAATCCGCCGCCTACCCCGGCACCACGGAAGAATTCCTGCGCCCCATCCTCGAAGAAGGCTCCGGACTGCGCGCGGGCCGCGACTTCCACCTCGCGTACTCCCCCAGTCGGGTGGATCCGGGCAGTCGGCTGCACAGTTTCGCCGGCACCCCGCAGGTCATCGGCGGCCTCACCCCCGCCTGCACCGAATCGGCCGTCGCCTTCTACGCGCGCCTCACCGACAAGGTGGTCCGCGCACGCGGACCACGCGAGGCCGAGACCGTCGGCGTACTCGAAACGAACTACCGACACGTGAACATCGCACTGGTCAACGAGATGGCCGTGCTCTGCCACGACCTCGGCGTCGACCTCTGGGACGTCATCCGCTGCGCCGAGACCAAGCCCTTCGGCTTCCAGGCGTTCCGTCCGGGACCCGGCGTCGGCGGTCACGGCGTCCCCGTCGACCCCAATTACATCCCGCACAGCAGCCGCACCCCCGGCCACCCCCTGCGCATGGTCGGCCTCGCGCAGGAAATCAACGACCGCATGCCGCAGTACGTCATCCAGCGCTGCGCCACGCTCCTCAACGAGCACGGGAAATCCGCCCGCGGCGCCCGCGTCCTGCTGCTCGGCATCACCTACAAGCCGGACCTGGCCGACCAGCAGGGGTCCCCCGCGCAGGAGATCGCCACCCGCCTGATGGACCTGGGCGCCCAGATCGGCTACCACGACCCGCTCGTCCCCGACTGGCGCGTACGTGACGTCCCGGTTCCCCGCGCCGACTCCCTCTACGAGGCGGCCGCCAACGCGGACCTGACGGTACTTCTGCAGAACCACCGCACGTACGACCTCCAGGCGCTGGCGGTAAAGGCCCAGCTCCTCCTCGACACGCGGGGCGCGTCCCCGACGGGCGCGAGCCACCGCCTCTGAGCGCCGAGGGGTACGGGAATTCCCAGGTCCACTGTGTACGGGGCTGCTAGCCTGCGGCGTCATTTCCCGCACACCCGTGCGCATGCATCCCTGGGGGGATTCTCAGATGAGCCAGCCCGTACCGCCGCCGTCCTCCGGCAATCCGTTCGCCGACGGCGCCTACCCGCAGACGCCGGCCCCGGCCAGGGCGCGCGACAACGTCGCCCTGGGCGTCGCGGCGGCCTTCGCCACCGCGCTCGTCAGCGCCGGGATCTACGGCGGCATCATCGGCGCCATCGATTACCAGATCGGCTTCGCGGCCGTCGGTGTCGGCTACCTCATCGGCCTCGCGGCCGGCAAGGCCGGCGGCGGCAACCCCGCCCTGCCGGTGGTGAGCGCGATCCTCTCGCTGGGCGCGGTCTACCTCGGCCAGCTACTGGGCCTGGCGATCGCCCTCTCCGACATCCTCCGCCTCACCGTGACGGAGCTCTTCTTCGAGAACTTCGAACTGCTGACCACGGGCTGGAAGGAACAGGCGGGACCGATGTCCTTCCTCTTCCTCGCCATAGGCGCCTTCGCCGCCTTCTCGGCCGCCAAGAAGTCAGCGGCCTGAGAAGGCGGCGAAGGGGCGGCCGGCCGAAGGTGAGTGGCCCGGCGATCCGTCAGCCGAAGGCCCGTCACCAGCCTGTCGAAGCACACGCTCTCCGGGAAGAAACGGGGCCGACCAGCACGTCGCCCCGCCCGGAAAACCGGGCGGGGCGAAGCGTGGAACGCGTACGCGCAGGGGTCAGCGCTTGTGCTCGGCCGGGGAGACCGTCACCTCGACGCGCTGGAACTCCTTGAGCTCGCTGTAGCCCGTCGTCGCCATCGAGCGGCGCAGCGCGCCGAACAGGTTCATCGAGCCGTCCGGGGTGTGCGACGGGCCGAGGAGGATCTCCTCGGTCGTGCCGACCGCGCCCAGGTCCATGCGCTTTCCGCGCGGCACGTCCTCGTGGACGGCCTCCATGCCCCAGTGGTGGCCGCGGCCCGGCGCGTCGGTCGCGCGAGCCAGCGGGGAGCCCATCATCACGGCGTCCGCGCCGCAGGCGATGGCCTTGGGCAGGTCGCCGGACCAGCCCACGCCGCCGTCCGCGATGACGTGCACGTACCGGCCACCGGACTCGTCCATGTAGTCGCGGCGGGCGGCTGCCACGTCGGCGACGGCGGTCGCCATCGGGACCTGGATGCCCAGCACGTTGCGCGTGGTGTGCGCGGCGCCGCCGCCGAAGCCGACGAGGACGCCGGCCGCGCCCGTACGCATCAGGTGCAGCGCGGCGGTGTACGTCGCGCAGCCGCCCACGATGACCGGCACATCGAGTTCGTAGATGAACTGCTTCAGGTTCAGCGGCTCGGCGGCGCCCGACACGTGCTCGGCGGAGACCGTGGTCCCGCGGATCACGAAGATGTCGACACCGGCGTCCACGACGGCCTTGGAGAACTCAGCCGTACGCTGCGGCGACAGCGCGGCGGCGGTGACGACGCCCGAGTCGCGCACCTCCTTGATGCGCTGCCCGATCAGGTCCGCCTTGATGGGGGCGGCGTAGATCTCCTGGAGGCGGCGGGTCGCGGTCTCGTCGTCGAGCTCCGCGATCTCCTGGAGCAGCGGCTCCGGGTCCTCGTACCGCGTCCACAGACCTTCGAGGTTCAGTACGCCGAGACCGCCCAGCTCACCGATGCGGATGGCGGTCTGCGGCGAGACGACGGAGTCCATCGGAGCGGCCAGGAACGGCAGCTCGAAACGATAGGCGTCGATCTGCCAGGCGATCGAGACCTCCTTCGGGTCTCGGGTGCGCCGGCTCGGCACGATGGCGATGTCGTCGAACGCGTACGCCCTGCGGCCGCGCTTGCCGCGCCCGATCTCGATCTCAGTCACGTGTGTGGCCTTTCCCTCTTGGTATGCCGTTCCAGTATCCCCGACACACACGGGAGGGGCGGCCCCAGG
Organism: Streptomyces flavidovirens DSM 40150; assembly: GCF_000429085.1. GTDB lineage: Bacteria > Actinomycetota > Actinomycetes > Streptomycetales > Streptomycetaceae > Streptomyces > Streptomyces flavidovirens. The sequence continues at coordinate 200,141 of NZ_AUBE01000006.1, forward strand.
GAATCTCCGGGGCCGCCCCTCAGCGCGTATGCGCCTGTTACTTCCTGCTGTAGTTCGGCGCCTCGACCGTCATCTGGATGTCGTGCGGGTGGCTCTCCTTGAGACCCGCCGAGGTGATCCGTACGAACCGGCCGTTCTGCTGAAGCTCCGGAATCGTCCGGCCGCCGACATAGAACATCGACTGACGCAAGCCCCCCGCGAGCTGGTGCACGACGGCGGACAGCGGACCCCGGTAGGGCACCTGGCCCTCGATACCCTCGGGCACGAGCTTGTCGTCGGTGCCGACGCCCTCCTGGAAGTACCGGTCCTTGGAGTACGACTTGGCCTGGCCGCGGGACTGCATCGCGCCCAGCGAGCCCATGCCGCGGTACGACTTGAACTGCTTGCCGTTGATGAACATCAGCTCGCCCGGCGACTCCTCGCAGCCCGCGAGCAGCGAGCCGAGCATCACCGTGTCGGCGCCCGCGACGATCGCCTTCGCGATGTCGCCGGAGTACTGGAGGCCGCCGTCACCGATGACCGGCACACCGGCCGCCTTCGCGGCGAGCGAGGCCTCGTAGATCGCGGTGACCTGCGGTACGCCGATGCCGGCGACGACGCGGGTCGTGCAGATGGAGCCGGGTCCGACGCCGACCTTGATGCCGTCGCAGCCGGCGTCGATGAGCGCCTGGGCGCCGTCGCGGGTGGCGACGTTGCCGCCGATGACGTCGACCGTGGAGTTCGACTTGATCTTGGCGACCATGTCGCCGACGAGCCGGGAGTGGCCGTGGGCGGTGTCGACGACGATGAAGTCGACGCCCGCCTCGATGAGTGCCTGGGCGCGGTCGTACGCGTCACCGGCGACACCGACGGCCGCGCCGACGAGCAGCCGGCCCTCGGCGTCCTTGGCGGCGTTCGGGTACTTCTCGGCCTTGACGAAGTCCTTGACCGTGATGAGGCCCTTGAGGATGCCCGCGTCATCGACCAGCGGAAGCTTCTCGATCTTGTGGCGGCGCAGGAGCTGGACCGCGTCCACGCGGGAGATGCCGACCTTGCCCGTGACGAGCGGCATCGGGGTCATGATCTCGCGGACCTGGCGCGCGCGGTCGGTCTCGAAGGCCATGTCGCGGTTGGTGACGATGCCGAGCAGCTTGCCCGCCGGGTCGGTCACCGGCACGCCGCTGATGCGGAACTTCGCGCACAGCTCGTCGGCCTCACCGAGCGTGGTGTCCGGGCGCACGGTGATGGGGTCGGTCACCATGCCGGACTCGGAGCGCTTGACGAGGTCGACCTGGTTGGCCTGGTCGGCGATCGACAGGTTGCGGTGCAGCACACCGACACCGCCCTGCCGTGCCATGGCGATGGCCATGCGCGACTCGGTGACCTTGTCCATCGCGGCGGACAGCAGCGGGACGTTCACCCGTACGTTCTTCGAGATGTACGAGGAGGTGTCGATCTGGTCGGGCGCCATGTCCGACGCGCCGGGCAGCAGCAGCACGTCGTCGTAGGTAAGCCCGAGCATCGCGAACTTCTCGGGCACTCCGTCGACGTTGGCAGTCATGCCTGACACCTTCCCAAATGGTCTTGCTCGGCGCGGATGTCCATGCTAACGGGATCGTGCGGTGTCTCATTCCACGAGCAAGATCACCTGGCGAGTTTGTACGTTCACACGGGACGCCGAGACGTGAGGTATGGCTCTACTGCCCGGCGAGCGCGCGCAGGCGGCTGAGCGCGCGATGCTGCGCGACCCGCACGGCGCCGGGTGACATGCCCAGCATCTGCCCGGTCTCCTCGGCGGTCAGGCCGACAGCGACCCGCAGCACCAGCAGCTCGCGCTGCGCCTGGGGAAGATTGGCCAGAAGTTTCTTCGCCCACTCCGCGTCGCTGCTCAGCAGCGCCCGCTCCTCGGGGCCGAGGGAGTCGTCGGGCCGCTCGGGCATCTCGTCGGACGGCACGGCGGTCGATCCGGGGTGTCGCATGGCGGCCCGCTGGAGGTCGGCGACCTTGTGCGCGGCGATGGCGAAGACGAAGGCCTCGAAGGGCCTGCCTGTGTCCTTGTAGCGCGGCAGCGCCATGAGGACCGCGACGCAGACTTCCTGTGCCAGGTCCTCCACGAAGTGACGGGCATCACCGGGCAGTCGGCTCAGCCGTGTGCGGCAGTACCGCAGTGCCAGCGGGTGGACGCGGGCCAGCAGGTCGTGCGTCGCCTGCTCGTCGCCCTCGACGGCACGTCGGACGAGTGCACCGATCACCGTCGTCTCGTCGTCGCGCATCGGTCCATGGTGCCTTGATGCCGGACCATCCGTGGCACCACGTCCGTAGTTGTGCACCGAAGCGTTATGAGCAGGTACGCCGGAACTCATCTCCTGAGCCCTCCCCTCCCGCTCGACCGAATCGTCCCCGAGGAACTCCACCCCTCAAGGATGCGGCATCGGCGGCGGAAAGGGGCACGGGCGTCCGTCGCCCCGCCCGCCGGACGGCGGACGGGGAGCGTGGCACCCACGCGGGAGCACACCGGCCCCGGTCCTATCGGACCAGGCCCCAGCGGAATCCGAGCGCGACCGCGTGCGCCCGGTCCGAGGCGCCGAGTTTCTTGAAGAGCCGCCGGGCGTGCGTCTTGACCGTGTCCTCCGAGAGGAAGAGCTCACGGCCGATCTCCGCGTTGGAGCGTCCGTGGCTCATGCCTTCGAGCACCTGGATCTCCCGCGCCGTGAGCGTCGGCGCCGCACCCATCTCCGCGGACCGGAGCCGGCGCGGGGCGAGCCGCCAGGTCGGGTCGGCGAGCGCCTGGGTGACGGTCGCCCGCAGTTCGGCGCGCGAGGCGTCCTTGTGCAGGTAGCCGCGGGCGCCGGCGGCGACCGCGAGCGCGACCCCGTCGAGGTCCTCGGCCACCGTGAGCATGATGATCCGGGCGCCAGGGTCCGCGGAGAGCAGCCGACGCACGGTCTCGACGCCGCCCAGACCGGGCATGCGTACGTCCATCAGAATCAAATCCGAGCGGTCGGCACCCCAGCGGCGGAGGACTTCCTCGCCGTTGGCCGCTGTCGTCACGCGCTCCACACCGGGCACGGTCGCGACCGCGCGGCGGAGCGCCTCTCGGGCAAGCGGGGAGTCGTCGCAGACGAGGACGGATGTCATGACGGTCCTCCGCGGCTCTCACAGCTGCTGCGCGTCACCTTGAGCCTCCAGGCTGGTACATATCTCGTCACCTGTGCGATTGACGCTCTCGGACACTTGCCCGATCGCTTGTTCTCTCAACCGCCTCGCACTCTCAACGACGGTCACTCGAAAGAGTTACGGGTCGGACGGGCGCCATCAGCACTCTACGTGAGGGCTCGGTTGCACAGAAGCGCATCGAGGGTCGCCATGCCCCCTAAGTAAAGCTATGCCCCATTTAGCGGCTTTTCTTCCGTTTTGCTGGTGTCTGTGGCTAGATTCGCAATGAGTCATATTTACATCTACTTGCACAAGTAGATGCCACCTCACGGTCCAGACGCACTCTCGATGCATCGATGCAAGGGGACAAGCAATGGCAGATTTCTCCCGCCTTCCCGGACCCAACGCCGACCTGTGGGACTGGCAGCTCCTCGCAGCGTGCCGCGGGGTGGACAGCTCGCTCTTCTTTCATCCGGAGGGAGAACGGGGCGCGGCACGGAGTGCGCGTGAGAACTCGGCTAAGGAGGTCTGCATGAGGTGCCCGGTACGCGCGGAATGTGCGGCACACGCCCTCGCGGTGCGTGAGCCCTACGGCGTATGGGGCGGACTGACCGAGGACGAGCGTGAAGAGCTGATGGGCCGCGCGCGCACCCGCCTCATCGTGGCGTCAACAGGGCCCACCAATACGCCATCTCCCTGAAGGAACGTTTCTGCACGGCGCCTGAGCCCACGTCAGAGCCGGAGCCCGAGCCCGAGCCTGAGCCCGCGAGCGAACCCGCACCCGGCCCCCACAGACGACCGCACGGCCCCGCTCAGCGAGCCGCAGCCAGCGCCAGCTGGTCGAGCGTGGCCGCCACCGCCGGCACCTGAGCCAGGTCGGGCAGCGTGAGCGCCACGATCTCGCGCCGCACGGCGGGCTCCACCGCCACGGTGCGCGCCCCCTTCGGGCGTACCGACTCCATCGCCAGCTCCGGCAGGACCGCGACCCCCAGGCCGGCGCCGACCAGGCCGATCACCGCCGGATAGTCGTCGGTCGCGAAATCGATCCGGGGCGCGAAGCCCGCGCTCTCGCACACCTCGACCAACTGCCTGCGGCAGCGCGGGCAGCCCGCGATCCACGGCTCGTCGGCCAGTTCGCCGATGCCGACCTCGCCGGCGTCCGCGAGCCGGTGCCCCTCCGGGACCAGGCCGACGAGGCGGTCGGTGAGCAGCGGGCGTACGACCAGATCGTTCCAGTCCTCGGTGGCGCCGCCGGGCCCGTACCGGAACGCCAGCGCCACGTCGCAGTCGCCCTCGCGCAGCATCTCGACCGAGCGCGGCGGCTCCGCGTCGACCAGTGAGACGCGGGTGCCGGGGTGGGCGGCGCGCAGGGCGGCCAGCGCGGTGGGGACGAGGGTGGAGCTGCCGCTGGGGAACGACACCAGGCGGACGCGTCCGGCGCGCAGGCCGGCGATGGCGGCGACCTCCTCCTCGGCGGCGGTCAGCCCGGCGAGGATTCCGGCGGCGTGCCGGACGAGCGCCTCGCCCGCCTGGGTGAGGCGCATCTCACGGCCCGTACGGATGAGGAGTGTGGTCCCCGCCGAGTGTTCCAGGGCCTTCATCTGCTGGCTCACGGCGGGCTGCGTGCAGCCCAGCTCGCGCGCGGCGGCGGAGAAGGAGCCGGTGGCGGCCACGGCGCGCAGGACACGGAGATGACGGGCTTCGATCACTCTTCAAGCATAAGTGACTCTTGGGTTTGCCGCAGAATAATGGCGAGCAACTTTGAGTCACAGCCGGTTAGCGTTCGGCCATGAAGCTTTTGACAGTGAATCTGGGCCGGGCACAGGCAGTGGACTACACCGATGCCCCGAGTGGCAGGACCGGCATTCACAAGCAGCCCGCCGATGGACCCGTACGGGTGGTGGCGCCCGGCCCGAAGGGTGTCGGGGCGAGCGGCCTGGTGGGGGACGCGGTGTGCGACACGCGCCACCACGGCGGGAACGACCAGGCGGTGTACGCCTTCGCGCGTGAGGACCTCGACGGCTGGGAGCGCGAGCTCGGACGCACCCTGGTCAACGGCTCGTTCGGCGAGAACCTCACCACCCTCGGGCTCGACGTGAACGGCGCGCTGATCGGTGAACGCTGGCGCATCGGCGGCGACTTGGTCCTGGAGGTGACCTGCGGGCGCATTCCGTGCCGTACGTTCGCCACCAGTCTCGGCGAGAAGGGGTGGGTCAGGCGCTTCACGCGGCAGGCCGCGCCCGGCGCGTACCTGCGGGTGATCGCGCCCGGCGAGATACGGGCGGGCGACGCCATCGAGGTCGTGCACCGCCCCGCCCACGACGTCACGGTGAGCGTGCAGTTCAGGGCGGGGACGACGGAACGCGAGCTGCTGCCGCGCACGCTGGCGGCCGGTGACTCGCTGCACCCCGAGGCGCTGGAGGCCGCGCGCAAGTACGTCACCCGACAGTCCTCGGCGGGAAAGCCTGAAGGGCAGGCGGGGTATCCGGGGCACTAACGTGCCCCGCATGACGACTGCACTCATTACAGGGGCGACAGCAGGCATCGGCGCCGCCTTCGCGCGACGCCTCGCCACGGACGGGCACAACCTGGTGCTGGTGGCCCGCGACACCGAGCGGCTCCAGGAGCAGGCGACAGAACTGCACGACCTGCACGGCATCGAGGCGGAGGTGCTGACCGCGGACCTGTCGACAGAGGCCGGGATCGCGTCGGCCGAGACGCGGTTGTCGGACCGCAGACATCCGGTGGATCTGCTCGTCAACAACGCCGGCTTCGGCAATAAGGGGCGCTTCCTCGAAGTGTCCATGGCCGACGAACTGACCATGCTGAAGGTGCACTGCGAGGCGGTCCTGCGGCTGACGGCGGCGGCCACGGCGGGGATGAAGGAGCGGGGGCGCGGCGGTGTCGTCAACGTCGCGTCGGTCGCGGCCTTCGTACCGCGCGGGACGTACGGCGCCTCGAAGGCGTGGGTCGTGCAGTTCACGCAGGGTGCGGCGCGGGACCTGGCGGGCAGCGGGGTACGGCTGATGGCGCTGTGCCCCGGCTTCGTGCGTACGGAATTCCACGAGCGGGCCGGGATGGGAACGGACAACATCCCGGCGTGGATGTGGCTGGACGCGGACAAGCTGGTGGCGGCGGCGATGGGCGATCTGGCGCGCGGGAAGACGGTGTCGGTGCCGGACCCCCGGTACAAGGCGCTGATGGGCGCGGTGAAGCTGGCGCCGCGCGGCCTGCTGGGAGGGATCACCTCCAAGACCGGCCGCAAGTACGGGCCCCAGTAGTCGAGTCCTCGGCACGGGTGCGCTCGTCGAGGGGCGTCGCCGGAACGCGGAACCCGGCCTGATCGAACGTCAATGGATTGCGGTTGAATGATCGAAATCCTATCGTTCGATCACGCTGGTTTCTGTGCCACACACTGCGAGGGGGACTGCCGCCGTGCGCGAGAGTGCTGCTGAACGTCACGACCGACTGCTAGGCCTGGTACGGGAACGGGGCTCGGCCCGCGTCTCGGAGCTCGCCGGCCGGCTGGGCGTCTCGGCCGTCACGGTGCGCCGGGACGTCGAGGAGTTGGCCGGGCGGGGGCTGCTCGACCGGGTGCACGGGTCGGTGTCGTGGCCGCGGGAGAAGGGCGGTCCGGCGCCGGCCGGGGCAGGCGCCGGCCTGGTGCTCGGCATGCTGGCCCCCTCGGCGACGTACTACTTCGCCGAGGTCATCCGGGGCGCGCACGAGGCCGCGGCGCGGGCCGGCGCCCGGCTGATCCTGCGGATCTGCGACTACCGCCCGGAGGAGGACCAGGCACGCACCGAAGGCCTGCTGGCGGCCGGGGCCGAGGGGCTGCTGGTGGCGCCTGGATGGCGGCGGCCGGGCGACCCGGCGGCGTACGGCGACTGGATCACCTCGCTGCCCGTGCCCACCGTGCTGCTGGAGCGGCAGCCGGTGCCCGGGTCGCCGCTGGACGGGCTCGACCGGGTCTGCTCGGACCACCGGCACGGGGTGCTGCTGGCCGTGCGCCACCTGATGGAGCTGGGGCACGGGGCGCCGCTGCTGATGGCCCGTGACGACTCGCCGACGGCTCTCGCGGTGCGTTCGGGGTACGCGGAGGCGCTCGGCGCGCTGAGGGTGCGGGCGCCGCGGGAGGTGATCGACTCCGTACCGGCGGAGGTGCGTCCGGACCGGTTCGAAGCGGCGGTGCAGGCACTGCGGGCGGCGGTCGCCTCCGGGACGGCAACGGCCGCGCTGATCCACAACGACGTGGACGCGATCCAGGTGGTGCAGCGGCTCGCGGAGCTCGGTGTGCGGGTGCCGCGGGATCTCGCGCTCATCGCGTACGACGACGAGGTGGCGGCGCTCGCGGACACCCCGCTGACAGCGGTGGCACCGCCCAAGCACGAGGTGGGACGGCATGCGACCGGGCTGCTGGTGGAGCGGCTCGGGCAGCAGCGCGGGGCGGACGGGCAGGAGCCGCGGCGGCATCTGACGCTGCTTCCGCAGTTGCGCGTACGGGCGTCCTGCGGAGCCTGAACCATCTGTTCTTTTCTCGATCAATCGATCTTTCGCTCTTGACTTCGCTCAGTGCTGGCTCAAGGATCACGGCCAACGCAATGTCGCCGCCCGTTCAGGAGCCGTGCCGTGAGCCCCAGTTGGAACAGAACGTCCCCTGCCATAGTCGGCGCCGCCACCGCCCTCGCCGTTCTCACGGCCTGCGGCGGCGGCGGTAACGGCAGCAACGACAGCACCGACGGAACGAAGCCCGTCTCGATCACCTTCTGGGGGTGGGCCAAGGGCTCGAAGGAGGTGGTCGACGCCTTCAACGCCTCGCACAAGAACATCCGGGTGAAGTACGAGGAGATCCCCTCCGGCAACGCCGGTGGCTACGCCAAGATCTCCAACGCCGTGAAGGCCGGCAACGCCCCCGACCTGGTATCCATCGAGTACCCGATGCTCCCGGAGTTCGTCAGCCAGGGCTCGGTCCAGGACATCAGCGGCCACCTGACCGATGACGTGAAGAAGAAGTTCCTGCCGCAGGCGGTCGAGCTGACCACCCTGGGCGGCAAGAACTGGGCCGTCCCCTTCGACGCCTCGCCGCAGGCCTTCTACTACCGCAAGGACCTGTTCACGAAGTACGGCGTCGAAGTCCCCACGACATGGGACGAGTTCCGCGAGGCCGCCGAGAAGGTCAAGAAGGCCGACGGGAAGGCACGCATCGGCACCTTCTTCCCCGACGACCCGACCACCTTCCAGGCGATGGCCTGGCAGGCCGGCGCCCAGTGGTTCAAGGCCGAGGGCGACACCTGGAAGGTCGACACGAGCGACGCCGCGACGACGAAGGTGGCGGCGTACTGGCAGGGGCTGCTCGACGACGGCCTGGTCCGCAACAACGCCTCCTTCAGCCCGGAGTGGACCAACTCCCTCAAGAGCGGCGGCACCATCGGCTATCTCGGCGCCTCCTGGGGCGCGGGCGTCCTGACGGGCACCCTGCCGGAGCAGAGCGGCAAGTGGGCCGTCGCCCCGATGCCGTCGTGGGACGGCAAGCCGGCCAGCGGCATGCTGGGCGGCTCGACCTTCGCCGTGACCAAGGGCAGCGACAAGACCGGGGCGGCGGTCGAGTTCGCGAAGTGGATGACGACCACGGAGGACGGCATCAAGGCCCGGATCGCCTCCGGTACGTCGAGTGCCTTCCCAGCCGCGGCAGAGCTGCGGCCGGCCGCGAAGCAGGCCTTCGACGCGACGTACTACGGCGGCCAGGACATCTACCAGGTCTTCGAGGACGCCGGCGCCTCCATCAGCCCCCACTGGGCCTGGGGTCCGAGCACCGGTACCACCAACACCGTCATCAAGGACGAGTTCGGCAGGGTCGCGCGCGGCGGCGCGACGATCGCCGACGCGGTCAGGGCCGGGCACGACGCGACGGTCTCCGAGCTGAAGAAGCGCGGCCTGAAGGTGGAGGGCTGAGAAGAACGTGAAGGCCACCCGCACCCATACCGCCGCCGGCGTACTGCTGACTCCCTTCTTCGTCCTCTTCACCCTGGTGATGGTGGTGCCGATCGGATACGCGGTCTGGCTGAGCCTGTTCACCGAGAAACAGTCGGGACTGGGCTTCGGCGGAAAGGAGACCGTCTTCAGCGGCCTCGCCAACTACGCGGCGGCGCTGGGTGATCCGGCCTTCCGCGAGGGCTTCGCCGTACTCCTCGGGTACTGCGTCTTCTACATCCCGCTGATGATCGGCGGAGCCCTCGCACTCGCACTGCTCCTCGACTCCACGCTGGCCCGCGCCCGCCGCTTCTTCCAGCTCGCGCTCTTCCTGCCGCACGCCGTACCGGGCATCATCGCCGCGCTGATCTGGGTCTATCTCTATACGCCCCAGCTCAGCCCGGTCGTCGACGCCATGGAGGCCGGCGGCATCGGCTTCGACTTCTTCGCACCCGAAGGCGCCCTCCCCTCCGTCATCAACATCGCGCTGTGGGAATGGCTCGGCTACAACATGGTGATCTTCTACGCCGCCCTCCAGGCCGTCGACCGCTCCGTGCTCGAAGCGGCCACGGTGGACGGGGCGGGCGCCTGGCGCATCGCGCTCAGCATCAAGGTCCCGCTGATCCGCGCCTCGGTCGTGATGGTCGCGCTGTTCACGGTCATCGGCTCGCTGCAGCTCTTCACCGAGCCGCTGATCATCAACAAGGGCACCGGATCATCCGTCACCTCCACCTGGACGCCGAACATGTACGCGTACACCGCGGCCTTCGACCGTAACGACTACGGGCTCGCGGCCGCCGCCTCCGTACTCCTCGCGCTCACCGCCGCGCTGCTCTCCTTCGCCGTCACCCGCTTCACCGGCCGGAAGGGGAAGAAGGCATGAACTCTCCCGCCAAAGGCTCTCCGACCCAGGCCAGTCGCCGGCTTTCGAAGACCGCGGTCAACGGCGCGCTCGTCCTCGCCACGCTCTACATGCTTCTCCCCCTCGTCTGGCTGGTCACCGCCGCCACCAAGGACACCGGCGGCCTGCTCGCCGGAAACGCCTTCTCCTTCGAGGACTTCAACCTCGGCGCGAACCTGTCCGCGCTGGCGACGTACAGCGACGGCGTCTACTTCCGCTGGTACCTCAACAGCCTTCTGTACGCGGGCGGCGGAGCCGTGGTCAGCTCGCTGATCAGCGTCGCCGCGGGCTACGCCTTCGACAAGTACCACTTCCCCTGCAAGGAGAAGCTCTTCGGCGTCGTCCTGCTCGGCGTGCTGGTCCCGACCACCGCGCTCGCCCTGCCCATGTACCTGCTCGCCAGCGAGGTGGGCATCGTCAACACCTACTGGGCCGTGCTCGTCCCCGTACTCGTCCACCCCTTCGGCGTCTACCTCGCCCGGGTCTTCAGCGCCGGCTACATCCCGGACGAGGCCCTCGAAGCCGCCCGTATCGACGGGGCCGGCGAGCTGCGCACCTTCTGGTCCATCGGTATGCGCATGATCATGCCGGGCTTCGTGACCGTCTTCCTCTTCCAGTTCACCGCGATCTGGAACAACTTCTTCCTCCCCCTGGTGATGCTCTCGGACCAGGAGCTCTTCCCGCTGAGCCTCGGTCTGTACGCGTGGAACAGCAACGCCCACGGCGAGCCGGAGTTCTACCCGCTCGTCGTCACCGGCTCCCTCCTCGCCGTCGTCCCCCTGATCGTCGCCTTCGTCTCCCTCCAGCGGCACTGGAAGGCCGGGCTCACCGCCGGAAGCGTCAAGTGACGCACGTGAGCGACCGTCACGCGCCCGTCACGCGACCGAAGAGGAGCCCGACTTCCACCATGCACCACGCCACTGACAATCAGCCGTCCCTGCTCCTCGCCATGGCCCCCGGCATCGCGGAACGCCTGTTCACCGAGCGCCACCGCGCCCGCCTGGCCGAGCTGTCGCGCACCGATCCGCACCTCGTCGCGCACGACCTCACCACCCCCGCACCGCACATCGCGGCGGCCTTCGCCGAGGCGGAGGTCCTCTTCACGTGCTGGGGCGCCACCCCGCTCACCGCCGAAGTCCTCGACGCCGCCCCGAACCTGCGCGCCGTCATCCACGCGGCGGGTTCCGTCAAGCACCACATCACCCGGGCCTGCTGGGACCGCGGCATCGCCGTGACCTCGGCAGCAGCCGCGAACGCGCTGCCCGTGGCCGAGTACACGCTCGCCGCGATCCTCTTCGCCGGCAAACGCGTCCTGCTCGCGGCCGCCCGCTATCGCGCCCTGCGCGCCGGCCACGACTGGCGCGCGGAACTCGACGGCGCCGGAAACCACCGCCGCACCGTGGGCATCGTCGGTGCCTCGCGCATCGGGCGCCGCGTCATCGAACTGCTGCGCCCCTTCGACCTGGACGTCCTGCTGTACGACCCGTACGTCGACCCGCGCGAAGCCGCCGCGCTCGGCGTCGAGCTCGCGCCCCTCGACGAGCTGTGCGCCCGCAGCTCCGTCGTCTCGGTCCACGCCCCCCAGCTCCCGGCGACCCACCACATGATCGACGCCCGCCGGCTGGCCGCGATGCCCACCGGCGCAACGCTGATCAACACCGCCCGCGGCTCCCTCATCGACGAGGCCGCGCTGCTCCCCGAGCTGGCCTCCGGCCGCCTGAACGCCGTACTCGACGTGACGGAACCGGAACTGCCGCCCCCGGACTCGCCGTTGTACGACCTCCCCAACGTCCTGCTGACGCCCCACATCGCGGGATCCCTCGGCGACGAACTCCACCGCATGGCCGACCAGTCCCTGGACGAGCTGGAGCGTTACGCGGCGGGCCGCCCCTTCGCCGATCCCGTCCACCCGGCGGCCCTGCACCACTCCGCCTGACACGGACGGACAATCCACGCATTTCACTAGACTGGACGTGTCCCACCCCAGACGGGAGGCGCCATGAAATTCGTACAGCTAATCGATTACAAGACCGAGCGGTCCGATGACATGAACCGGCTCATGGACAGGTGGGTCGAACAGACCAAGGGCAAGCGGACCGCCACGCACAACATCATCGGCAAGGACCGGTCCGAGACCAACCACTACGTCGAGATCGTCGAATTCCCGTCGCACGAAGAGGCGATGAAGAACTCCCATCTGCCGGAGACCGATCGCACATTCCAGGAGATGGTGACGCTCTGTGACGGGATGCCGTCGTTCACCGACCTCGATGTGGTCCGCGACGAACAGCTGAACAAGGACCTGTGCAACCGGTTCTTCGACGAGATCGCCGTCGGCGGCAACCTGGACGCCATCGACGAGGTGTTCGCGGCCGACTACCGGGACCACGACATCCTCAAGGAAGAGGACACCACGGTCGGCGCCGACGTCATCCGCAGTGACCTGACCGGCTGGCGCGACGGCTTCGACTTCCGCTTCACCATCGACAAGCAGGTGGCCGAGGGCGACGACGTCGTAACGCTGTGGACCTGGAACGGCACCCACAAGGGTGAATTCATGGGCGTCGCCCCCACGGGCAAGAAGTGCGCCATGACCGGCACCACGGTCTTCAGCTGCCACGACGGGAAGATCCGGGAAGGCTGGTGGCACATGGATGCCATGAGCCTGATGCGGCAGCTCGGCGCGATCCGTTAGACAGAATCCCGCACAGAAAACAGCGAGGCCCCCGTCCCCACCACTGAGCGGTGGAAACAGGGGCCTTCTGGCGTCGTACGACGTCAGTGGCTGTGGCCGTGGCCGCCGTGACCGGCGTCCCCCTCGTCCTCGGCCGGCTTCTCGACGACCAGGGTCTCGGTCGTGAGCAGCAGCGACGCGATGGACGCGGCATTCTCCAGCGCGGAGCGGGTGACCTTGACCGGGTCGATGACGCCGGCCTTGACCAGGTCGCCGTACTCGCCGGTCGCGGCGTTGAAGCCGTGGCCCTTGTCGAGCTCGCTCACCTTGGCGGTGATGACGTAGCCCTCAAGGCCCGCGTTCTCGGCGATCCAGCGCAGCGGCTCGACGACGGCGCGGCGGACGACCGCGACACCCGTGGCCTCGTCGCCGGTCTTGCCGAGACCGTCTTCCAGCACCTTCGCGGCGTGGACCAGAGCGGAGCCACCACCGGAGACGATGCCCTCCTCGACCGCGGCGCGGGTCGCGGAGATGGCGTCCTCCAGACGGTGCTTCTTCTCCTTCAGCTCCACCTCGGTGGCGGCGCCGACCTTGATCACGCACACGCCGCCGGCCAGCTTCGCGAGGCGCTCCTGGAGCTTCTCGCGGTCCCAGTCGGAGTCCGTGGACTCGATCTCGGCCTTGATCTGGTTGACGCGGCCGGCGACCTCGTCGGCGTTGCCACCGCCGTCGACGATCGTCGTGTCGTCCTTGGTGACGGTGACGCGGCGGGCGGTGCCCAGCACGTCGAGACCGGCCTGGTCGAGCTTGAGGCCGACCTCTTCGGCGATGACGGTCGCACCGGTGAGGGTGGCGATGTCACCGAGCATGGCCTTGCGGCGGTCACCGAAGCCGGGAGCCTTCACCGCGACGGCGTTGAAGGTGCCACGGATCTTGTTGACGACCAGGGTCGACAGGGCCTCGCCCTCGACGTCCTCGGCGATGATCAGCAGCGGCTTGGAGGCGCCGGCCTGGATGACCTTCTCAAGGAGCGGCAGCAGGTCCTGGATCGAGGCGATCTTGCCCTGGTGGATCAGGATGTACGGGTCGTCGAGGACGGCCTCCATACGCTCCTGGTCGGTCACCATGTACGGCGACAGGTAGCCCTTGTCGAAGGCCATGCCCTCGGTGAAGTCGAGCTCCAGACCGAAGGTGTTGGACTCTTCGACGGTGATGACACCGTCCTTGCCGACCTTGTCCATCGCCTCGGCGATGAGCTCGCCGACCTGCGAGTCCTGGGCGGAGAGCCCGGCCACGGCGGCGATGTCGGACTTGTCGTCGATCGGACGGGCGTTCGCGAGGAGGTCCTCGGAGATCGCCTTGACCGCGGCGTCGATGCCCTTCTTCAGGGCGGCCGGGGAAGCACCGGCGGCGACGTTGCGCAGACCCTCGCGAACCAGGGCCTGGGCCAGCACGGTAGCGGTGGTGGTGCCGTCACCCGCGATGTCGTTGGTCTTGGTCGCCACCTCCTTCACGAGCTGGGCGCCCAGGTTCTCGTACGGGTCGTCGAGCTCGACCTCACGCGCGATCGTGACACCGTCGTTGGTGATGGTGGGGGCGCCGAACTTCTTGTCGATGACGACGTTGCGGCCCTTGGGGCCGATCGTCACCTTCACCGTGTCGGCAAGCTTGTTGACGCCGCGCTCGAGGGCGCGACGGGCGTCCTCGTCGAACTTCAGAATCTTCGCCATGGAGCTTCTCTGTCCTCTCAAACGAAATGCGCCCCGGGCCACCCGGCATTCGCTGGGGGCCAGGGGCGCAAATCAAAAGCAATCTTCGGGCGAATTACTTCTCGATGATCGCGAGCACGTCGCGAGCCGAGAGGACGAGGTACTCCTCGCCGCTGTACTTCACCTCGGTGCCGCCGTACTTGCTGTACAGCACGACATCGCCGACGGATACGTCGAGCGGCAGGCGCTCGCCGTTCTCGAAGCGGCCCGGGCCCACGGCCAGGACGACGCCCTCCTGGGGCTTCTCCTTGGCGGTGTCCGGAATGACCAGGCCAGAGGCCGTGGTCTGCTCGGCGTCGAGCGGCTGGACCACAATGCGGTCCTCGAGCGGCTTGATGGCAACCTTGGAGCTGGTGGTCGTCACGGTCCGGTCTCCCCCTTCGGAGATCTCACGGGGTTAACTGATGTGGGGTGGCGACCAGGTGGATCCGTCGTCGCGGGTGCCGGACCTGCCCGTCGCTACTGTTGGCACTCCCCAGTGGAGAGTGCCAACGCCGAGACTATGACGCGGTTAGCACTCGGTCAAGCGGAGTGCCAATCCTGCGCCGCCTCACGTGTTGACGGACGGGCCCCCGGGGGCCGGCCGGCAGCGTCAGAGGTAGTCCTCCAGCCGCGCCACGGCGAACCCCTGCTCCTGGATACGCCGCAGCATCCGCGTCGTCATCTCGGTGATCGTGGCGCCCTTGAGCTCGCCGGGGCCGCAGAAGTGCGCCAGCACGATGTCGCCCGGCCGCAGCCGGTCGCCGTACGCGTACCGCAGGTCGTTGATCTGCATCGAAGCCCCCCACAGCACCACCGCCTCGGCCCCGCAGTCGCCCGCCGCCCGCAGCGTCTGGTTGTTGTACGCACCGTACGGCGGCCGAAAGAGCCGTGGCCTCGTCCCGAAGCGGGCCTCCAGGCGGTCCTGCTGGCCGCAGATCTGGGCGCGCTGTCCGGCGTACGGGAGACCGGGCAGGTACGTGTGGTCGACGGTGTGGTTCTGCACGGTGCTGAGCCCGCCGCCCGCCCGCCTCAGCCGGTCGAA
Source organism: Streptomyces flavidovirens DSM 40150 (assembly GCF_000429085.1). GTDB lineage: Bacteria > Actinomycetota > Actinomycetes > Streptomycetales > Streptomycetaceae > Streptomyces > Streptomyces flavidovirens. The sequence continues at coordinate 215,614 of NZ_AUBE01000006.1, forward strand.
GTGGTCGTATCCGGGAGAGGCCACGCTGTCCGTCAGGAACATGCTGATCGGAAGCTTGAGCTCGTCGACCATCCGCACGAACTCCGGATCGCGCTCCGCCCCGTCGTCGAAGGTGAGGAAGACGACCTTGTCGCGGGTCGGTACGCGGTGCACGACGAAGGGGCGCTCCGGTTTACGCACCGGCGGTGCCGGCGCGGCACGCAGCGGCGCCCGCAGTCCCCAGCGGGCGTACGCCCCGGCGCGCGGGGCCGGTGGGGGGTGCGCGCGGAGCCCCTGGGCGCCGGCGGCCCCCACGGCGCGCACCTTGGGGGCGACGCTGCGCACTGCCTTCCTCCCCAGCCGCTCGATCGGTTCCACGGACTGCGCGCAGCCGGTGAGCGTCAGCGCACCGGCCGCCAGCAGCCCGGCCGCCAGCCGGTGCGCGCGCCTCACAGGTAGTCCTCCAGCCTGGCGACGGCGTACCCCTTGGCGGTGACCGTCTTCATGACCCGCCGGATCATGTCCGGCATGGTGCCCTTCCAGTCCCCCTTGCCCCGGAAGTGCGTGAGGATGATGTCACCGGGATGCAGGTCGCGGTCCCACTCGCGCCACTCCATCCGGTCGGGGAACGCCTCGGCGTTCCACAGCGGCACGGCCTCGATGCCGCAGGAGCGGGCGGCGCGCAGGGTGTCGGCGTTGTAGTTGCCGTACGGCGGCCTGAAGAGCTTGGGCCGTTTGCCGTACCGCTGCTCAATGACGGTCTGCATGCCGCAGATCTCGCGCTTCTGCTGGGCGTAGGAGAGGCCGGGCATGTAGCGGTGGTTGAGGGTGTGGTTGTGCAGCGCTACGCCGCGGCCCTGCATCCTCTCGAAGTAGCCGTAGTTCTCGCGTACCAGGTAATCGCTGAGGAACGCGCTGTAGGGGATGCCCAGTTCGGTCATCATCCGCAGCAGCTCCGGGTCCTTCTCCGCGCCGTCGTCCATCGTCAGGAAGACGACCCGCTCCTTGACCGGCACGGTGGTGAAGACGGGAGGCAACCCCGGACCCGCGCTGAATCCCTTGCGGGTGGTGATCTTGGGTTTCACCGCGGGTGGTGGGGGCGCGGCGAGCGGGGGTCGCGCGAGGCCCCACTTCTTGGCGGCGGCGACGCGCAGGGCCTGGGCCCGCCGCAGCCGTTCGGCGTATCCGGCCAGGTCCTGGTCCGCCCCCGGCCGGTACGCCTGCTGCTGGCCGGGGGCGGGGGTGGGCTGCCCGCCCTGCTCCGGCGTGTCGGCGGGCCCGGTGGCACATCCGGATCCGATCGCGGAGGCAAGGAGCACGGCCAGGACCATACGGACCTGCCTGCGACACTTCCTCCTAGTTTCTTCCTTTTGTCGTACTAGCTGCATGGTGTGGGATCCTGTCAGCGCACGGCACCGTCTTGGGGGCGACACCGCGACCGGGCGCGTACGGTCCCCCGGCTGGCCCACAATTGACCGGGTGAACGACCTCGATGCCCCTGACGCCCTGGAATCCTTCGCCGCCCTGCGCACCGAAGAGGGCCACGCCCTCCTCGCCGCGCTCCGTGACCACAACCCCGCGGACGAGCTGGCGACGGCGACCCGGCTGCGCCGTGACCACCCCGCCGCGCTGGTCTCGGCGGCGCTCGGGCAGGCGCGGCTGCGGCAGCGGGCGGTGGCGAAGTTCGGCGCCGAGGACGCGTACCGGATGTTCTTCACCCCGAACGGCGTGGAACAGGCCACCCGCACGGCGGTGGCGGCGTACCGCGCCGGGCGCTTCGCCGCTCTGGGCGTACGGAGCGTCGCCGACCTGTGCTGCGGCATCGGGGGCGACGCGATCGCGCTGGCCCGCGCCGGGATCCGGGTCCTGGCGGTCGACCGCGACCCGCTGACGGCGGAGGTGGCCCGCGCGAACGCGGACGCGCTCGGCCTGGCCGCCCTCATCGAGGTCCGCTGCGCCGACGTCACGACCATCGACACCTCGCCGTACGACGCGGTCTTCGTCGACCCCGCACGGCGCGGCGGCCGCGGCCGGATCTTCGACCCGGAGGCCTACTCCCCGCCCCTGTCCTGGGCGATCGAGGCGGCCCGTACGACCGGGCACGCCGCACTCAAGATCGCGCCGGGCGTCCCGCACGAGGCGGTCCCCGCCGACGCCGAGGCGGAGTGGATCTCGGACGGCGGCGACGTGAAGGAGGCGGTGTTCTGGTTCGGCACGGCCCCGAAGACGGTCCGCGCCACCCTGCTCCCCGGCCCGCACACCTTGGTCGGCACCGGGTTGCCGGACCCCGGCCCCGGCATGGTCGGCCGCTACCTCTACGAGCCGGACGGCGCCGTCATCCGCTCGCATCTGGTGGCCGAGGTCGCCGAGCGGGTGGGCGGCCGCCTGATCGACGAGACGATCGCGTACATCACGGCGGACGAGCTCCACCCGACGCCGTACGCCACCGCGTACGAGATCACGGACCAGCTCCCCTTCGGCCTGAAGAAGCTGAAGGCGCTGCTGCGGGAGCGGGGCGTCGGCGTACTGACGGTGAAGAAGCGCGGCTCGGCGATCGAGCCGGAGGAGCTGCGCCGCAAGATGAAGCTGTCCGGGCCGCACTCGGCCACGGTCTTCCTCACCCGAGTGGCGGGCGCCCCGACGGTACTGATCGGCCACCCGGCGCCATAACCCCTGGCCGCCCCTGCGGGGCCCCGCCCCTTCCCGGCTGTGACATGTGCGGCTCCGCCGCGGGGGGCAAGCCCCCAGGCCCCGGACGCCCTGCGGGCGTGTCCTCAAACGCCGGACGGGCTGGTTTGCCACGCAGCGGCCACCCGCACGCCCCGCACCCCTCAGCCCCGCCCCGCCCCCATCCGCACCGCCCACCGGTAGTGCCCCACCGCCTTCGCCGCGCCGAGCAGGCCCGCCAGCCACAGGATGACGCCGAGCCCGATGAAGAAGACCGCGTCCGTGTACGTGTCGGACCCCGGCCGCGCCGTCACCGCGAAGCCCAGCGACGACCACAGCCCGAGCCCGCACACCGCCACGGAAGAAAGCAGCCACGCGAGGCTGAGCCCGGGGGCGCGCCACGGGGCGGCGGAGAAGCCGTGGTCCCGGCCCACCTGCGCCCATCCCACCAGCAGCCGGCGGACCGTACGGTCGCGCCGCACGCCCATGCCGAGGAAGATCCAGCACGTCACGACGCCTGCGAGCCCGAGCGCGCCGAAGACCGCGCCGAAGACGGCGACGAGCGGGTCGCCCGGCCCCTCGAACGCCCGGAGGGCCGCCCCGACGATCCCCCACCCGAGCGCAGCGCCCCCCACCAGCAGCCAGAACCGCACCAGCCGTCCGGGCCCGAGATGACGCGCGATCAGCTCGTCCATGGCCCGTGCCCGGTCGGCGAGCATCGCCTCGGCGCCGGGCCAGGCCCGTAGGTGCTCGGGCGGCGGGGGTGGAGGAAGCGGCGTACGGCGAGGCATGCGCACGACACTACCCAGTGCCCCACCGGCAGGTTCAGGCCCCGTCGACCGACTCGAAGCGCCAGCGGTGAACCGCCCGCGTGATCAACCCCGCCTCCGGCTCCGGGAGTTCCGGCAGCTCCGCGTCGTACTCCGCGTCCCACCACGTCATCACGAGCACCCGGTCCTGCGGCGCCCGCAGAATCTCCGTGCGCTCCGGCTCACGCGCCAGGACCCGCGCCTGCGCCCGCGCCCACTCCAGCAGCTCCGCGCCCCTGCCCTCGACGGCGCGGGCCTCCCACATCAGCGCGACGGTCACGAGTAGAGGTTGTCCTTACTGATCTCGTGCACGTGGTCGTGGCCGTGATGCGCGCCCGGTACGTGCGGCTCCGTCACCGGCAGCGACGAATCCGCCGACAGGTCCCAGTCCGACGCCGCCCGGCCCCGCGCCACCATCTCCGCGCCGAGCGCCGCCACCATCGCCCCGTTGTCCGTGCACAGCCCCGGCCGCGGCACCCGCAGCCGAATGCCGGCCCGCTCGCACCGCTCCGCCGCCAGCGCCCGCAGCCGCGAGTTGGCCGCCACACCGCCGCCGATCATCAGGTGGTCGACGCCCTCGTCCTTGCACGCCCGGACCGCCTTGCGCGTCAGTACGTCGACGACCGCCTCCTGGAAGGAAGCCGCCACATCCCGCACCGGCACGTCCTCGCCCGCACTGCGCTTGGCCTCGATCCACCGCGCCACCGACGTCTTCAGCCCCGAGAAGGAGAAGTCGTACGCCGCGTCGCGCGGCCCGGTCAGACCGCGCGGGAAGGCGATCGCCTTCGGGTCGCCCTCCTTCGCGAGCCGGTCGATGACCGGCCCACCCGGAAAGCCGAGATCCAGCACCCGCGCGATCTTGTCGAACGCCTCGCCCGCCGCGTCGTCGATGGTCGCGCCCATCGGCCGTACGTCGCTCGTGATGTCGGGGGCGAGCAGCAGCGACGAATGCCCGCCGCTCACCAGCAGCGCCATCGTGGGCTCGGGCAGCGGCCCGTGCTCCAACTGGTCGACGCAGATGTGCGAGGCCAGGTGGTTCACGCCGTACAGCGGCTTCCCGAGCGCGTAGGCGTACGCCTTCGCCGCGGATACGCCCACCAGCAGCGCACCCGCGAGCCCCGGACCCGCCGTCACCGCGATGCCGTCCAGGTCGGAGGCGGCGACCCCGGCCTGCTTCAGCGCGCGCTCGATGGTCGGAACCATCGCTTCCAGGTGCGCACGCGACGCGACCTCCGGCACCACACCGCCGAAGCGGGCGTGCTCGTCGACGCTTGAGGCGATGGCGTCGGCGAGCAGGGTCGTACCGCGCACGACGCCGACGCCGGTCTCGTCGCAGGAGGTCTCGATGCCGAGGACGAGCGGTTCGTCAGCCATGGTGAATCTCGGTTTCTTGTTCTTGTACGGAGGTCGCTGGGTTTGCCGGGTCGGTCGTCGTCGTCAGCCGCATCACGAGCGCGTCGACATTGCCGGGCTGGTAATAGCCGCGCCGGAAGCCGATCGGCTCGAAGCCGAACCGCTCGTACAGCTTCTGGGCGCGCGTGTTGTCGACACGCACTTCGAGCAGCACCTCGGTGCATTCGAAAGCGGTCGCGTGCCCCAGCAGGTCGGTGAGCAGCCGGGACCCGAGCCCGGTGCCCCACTGGTCCTTCGAGACGGCGATGGTCTGTACGTCGCCGAATCCACCGGCGGCGGCCAGTCCGGCGTACCCGACGATGCGGCCCGCCTCCTCGGCCACCACATAGCGGCGGGTGGCCCGCGGCCCGCGCGCGTGAGCGAGCTCCGACCAGAACATCCCGGCCGACCAGGCGTCCTCGGGGAACAGCTCCCGCTCCAGATCGAGCACCGGGTCGATGTCCCACCAGCGCATCTCTCTCAGCACCGCGGTCACTTCGGAGTGACCACCTTGTAGTTCTTCGGGACCTGTGCGTCGGGCCGGCGCAGATACAGCGGCAGCGGCGCCAGAAAGCCCCCGGCGTCCCCCGCCGCGAGCTTCTCGGCGGCCAGCGACGCCAGGGCGCCCGCCGACTGGTGCTCGGGTCCGCGCGCGTCGGGGAAGGCCTCGGGGTAGAGCAGCGCGCCGGAGCCGACCACGGGCAGGCCCGCGAGCTGCTCCGCGATGTCGGCGGGCCGGTCGACGGCGGGATCCCCCACGCGCGTACGGGCATCGGCGTACCGCGCCCAGTAGACCTCCTTGCGGCGCGCGTCGGTGGCCACGGCGAAGGGCCCGGCGATCCCCGCGGCGTACGCGAGACCGTCCAGGGTGCACAGCCCGTGCACCGGCACCCCGAGCACGAGGCCGAAGGTCTCGGCCGTGGCGAGCCCGACGCGCAGTCCGGTGTACGGGCCGGGGCCGACGCCCACGACGATCCCGGTGACGGCGTCGAGTTTCAGACCGGCTTCGGCGAGGACGCGGTCGACGGTGGGCAGCAGCAGCTCCCCATGACGGCGTGCGTCGACCTGACCGGCCTCGGCGACGACGGAATCCCCGTCGTGGAGGGCGACGGTGACGGCTGGGGTGGCGGTATCAACGGCGAGCAGGAGCACACAAACAGCCTACGGCCCGCGCACGGCGTGCACGGCGTCCCCCGTCCTTCCCGGCACCTGCTGCTACCGTCGCCACCACATGCGCCCCAGCACGAACATGAGGTGGACCAAGGTGGCAAGGAGCAGCTCGGGAATCGTGGCCGGGCTCACCGCGGCAGCCGTGGCGGCGGTCGCTTTCCTCGCCTACCAGGCGTCGGCGAGTGCCCCTTCCCCCGAGCAGCTCGCCGAACCCCGCGCCGGCAAGGCCCCCGCGGCGCACGCCTCGCAGCCGCCCAAGGGGCCGGCCAAGGAGAAGGACGCGCTCGCGGTGCCGGCCCGGTCGGGCACGGGGACCCGCGTGGTCTACTCGCTGGCCGAGCGGCGGGTGTGGCTGGTGGACGGGAAGGGCAGGGCGAGCAGGACCTTCCAGGTCGCCCCGAGCACGGTGAGCCCGCCGCCCGGTACGTACGCGGTGAGCTCGCGCTCGGGGAGCATCACCGGCTCGGACGGCGTGCAGGTCGAGCACGTCGTACGGTTCGCGACGGTCGAGGGTGTGTCGATCGGCTTCAGCGCCGCGGTCGACGGGTCGATGCCGGTCCCGGACCCGAAGAGCAAGACCGGCGGGGTACGCATGCCGCGCGCCGACGGCGACGCGATGTGGAGCTTCGCGACGGTCGGCGTGAAGGTCGTAGTCGTCCCGTAAATACGCCCGCAAGAGGGACAGGGCTAGGCGGCGTCGCGCTGCCGCGCGCGCTCCTCGACGGGCGCCTCGGGCGCCTCGCCCTCCTGCGGCTGTTCTCTGGGCGGCGTGGAGACCGCAGTGGCCGCCGCGCACGAGGCCAGCAGGTCGCGCATGGAGAGAGGCTGAGGCGCTTCGTTCTCTGAAGCCGGCATGGATGCCTCCTGGGCTCCGGTTGAGCAGGCGTGGTTAGGTAGACCTAACCAGTCTCGGTACCCATGTGACCATGCCTGCCCGCACCGGCGCAACATCTTGCCGACGTCTTGTCGGAACGTACGGACGTCAGGCGCCCAGCGCGGCCAGGTCCTCCCCGGCCCAGCGCGCGCCGATCCCGTGCACCGTCACGTGACGCACATCGTCGTCACAGTCGCCCACAGCCCGGTGGATGACCACGTGGAGCCGGTCGTCGGACAGTTCCTCGACCTTCCCGTCGCCCCACTCGACGACCACCACGGAGTCCGGCAGCGAGACGTCGAGATCAAGGTCCTCCATCTCGTCGAGCCCGCCGCCGAGCCGGTACGCGTCGACGTGCACCAGCGCGGGGCCGCCGGTCAGGGAGGGGTGGACACGCGCGATGACGAACGTGGGCGACGTCACGGCGCCGCGCACCCCGAGCCCTTCACCGAGCCCGCGCGTCAGCGTCGTCTTGCCGGCGCCGAGCTCGCCGGAGAGCATCACGAGATCGCCGGGCCGCAGCACTTTGGCGAGCCGGCGCCCGAACTCCTGCATTAGGTCGGGCGAGTGGACAACGAGGGCGGCGGAGGTGACATCAGCCGCCGGGCTGTGCGGTGCTTCCATACGTCCCAACGTTAGCGGCTGCCGGTACGGCGCCCACCCTGGCCAGCAGGTCCGCGAGCCGGTCGGTGACCACCTCGGGGTGCTCCAGCATGACCAGGTGACCGGCGTCCGGGACTATCACCAGCTCGGCGTCCGGCAGCAGCCGCGCGATGCCCTCGCTGTGCTCGCTGGGCGTCACCAGGTCCTTGTCGCCCGCGAGCACGAGGACCGGCACCTCGGCGAAGATCTCCAGTGCGTCCGCCTTGTCATGGTCGGTGAACGCCGGATAGAACTCGGCAACGACATCGATCGGCGTCCCCTCGATCAGCCGCTCCGCGAACCGCGCCACAGCCGGGTCCACGTCCTTCGAACCGAACGAATAGCGCTTGATCAGCCCGGCGAAGAGATCAGCGGTCGCCCGCCGCCCGCGCTCGACGATCTCCGCCTGCGTTCCCAGCGCGCGCAGCAGACGCGGCAGGACACGGCGTACGGCGTTCACGCCCGCCACCGGAAGCCCGAAATTGACCTCGCCGAGCTTTCCCGACGACGTACCGACGAAAACAGCACCCACCACCCGCTCGCGGACGATCTCAGGGAACTGATCCGCCAGGGCCATCACGGTCATGCCGCCCATCGAGTGCCCCACCAGCACCAGCGGCCCCTGGGGCGCGGCGGCGTCGATGACGGCCTTCAGGTCCCGCCCCAGCTGCTCGATGTCGACCGCGACACCACGCCCCTGGGCCGCCCCGCGCTCCGAACGGCCGTGACTGCGCTGGTCCCAGTGCACAGTCCGGACAACACCCCGCAGGGCCGCCCGCTGAAAATGCCAGGAGTCCTGACTCAGACAGAAGCCGTGACTGAAAACGACAGTGACAGGGGCCGGGTTCTTGCGCCCGAAGAGCCGGCGCCGCCGCGGGCCGGACGACGCACCGTCCGCCTCCACCTCGTCCACTTCGTAGTAGATCCGGGTCCCGTCGTCCGCCAATGCCTGCCCCGGCATCCCGCGCAGCGCGCCGTACGGGCCCGAGGCGTCCAGCGCGAGCCGCGCCTTCCGCCGCATGCCGCGACCGACGGTCAGCCGCTCAAGGGCGACACCCGCGGCCGCGCCCGCCGCGACCACACCTATCGCGGCACCGGCCACACCCGCCCGGCGCCAGTTGCCGACGGCGGCGGTCGCGGCCTCCGCCGCCACCTCCGCCACGCCGGGCGCGCTGCTCTCGCTCACGGTGCCGCTCCTCCTAGCTGTCGGGGTCCTCATTCACATAGACGCGTGGTACCCGCGATCCGATGCGGGTGACAATTTCGTACGCGATGGTGCCCGCGGCCTGCGCCCAGTCCTCTGCCGTCGGCTCTCCCCGGTCGCCGGGCCCGAACAGCACGGCCTCGTCCCCCGGCTTCACCACGTCCGGCCCGAGATCCACCACGAACTGGTCCATGGCGACCCGCCCGGCGACCCGCCGCCACTTGCCCCCCACCAGCACGGGCCCGGTACCGGACGCGTGGCGCGGGATGCCGTCGGCGTACCCGACCGGGATGAGCCCGAGGTTCGTCTCCTCGCCCGTCACGTAGTGATGCCCGTAACTGACGCCGTGCCCCTCCGGCACCCGCTTGACCAGCGCCACAGAGGCAGCGAGCGTCATCACGGGCCGCAGCCCGAAGTCGGCGGGTGTGCCGAGCTCGGGGCTCGGCGAGACGCCGTACATGGCGATGCCGGTCCGTACGAGATCGAAGTGCGTCGCGGGCAGGGTGAGCGTCGCGGGCGAGTTGGCGAGGTGCCGGACCTCTGGCTCGGCCCCAGCCTTCTCGGCGTACTCGACCAGGTCCCGGAAAACAGCCAGCTGAACAGCGATCGAGGGATGCCCGGGCTCGTCCGCACAGGCCAGGTGCGACCAGAGCCCGGTAACCCTGACGGCGTCCCGCGCCTCCAGGGCATGCCGGACCAACTCGGGCCAGTCAGCGGGCTGGCACCCGTTGCGCCCGAGCCCGGTGTCAGCCTTGAGCTGTACGCGCGCCACCCGCCCCGCCGCGCGCGCGGCCCCGACCACTTCCTCCAGCGCCCACATCCCGCTCACGGACACGTCGATGCCCGCCTCGACCGCCGCGCGCCACGGCCCGCCGGGGGTCCACAGCCAGCACATCAGCGGCCCGTCGAACCCGGCGGCGCGCAGAGCCAGCGCCTCTTCGGGGGTGGCTGTCCCGAGCCAGGTCGCCCCGGCGTCGAGGGCCGCGCGGGCACAGCGCACGGCGCCATGTCCGTACGCGTCCGACTTCACCACAGCCATCAACTGGGCCCCCGCCGCACGCGCACGCAAAGCCCGCACGTTGGCTCGCAGGGCCGCCAGGTCGATCTCGGCGCGGGCTCGCATGGGGGTATGGGTCATCGCGGTCATCGCGCCAAGTGTCTCAGAGCCGTACGACAGCCCCGCTCTCCCACCACCGCGCTGCTCCCAGGGTCGATGGGTATCCACCAACCGGCGGGCCAGGAGCGAGACGGCGCGAGGGGGCGGGACGCGCAGGGGGCGCTGTTCGGGACGTAAAGCGTGATTTGTGGGCAGGACGCGGGCTTCGCACCTCAACACCGCACCGCGCCTAAATCATGCAGTCCCGAACGGCGCCCCCGGAGCGGCCCGCCCCGCCCCACAACCCCCCGCCAGGCCCCCGGCACCGCGTCCGCAACGTCGTGCGCCCCCACAGGCGCCGCGCCCACCCCCGCACCGCCCGCCGCCAACCGACCCGCCAGCCCATGCAGATACGCCGCCACCGACCCCGCGTCCACCGCCCCCAGCCCCGCCGCGAGCAACGCCCCCGCAAGCCCCGACAGCACGTCCCCACTGCCCGCTGTGGCCAGCCACGGGGTCCCCGTCGGATTCACCCGCACAGGCCGCCGCACAAACCCCGCACCCGCGCCCCCCGCCGGCGCCACCAGCGTCGTAGACCCCTTCAGCAGCACAGTCGCCCCGTACAGCGCGGCCAGCTCCCGCACCGCGACCAGCCGCCCCGCCTCCACTTCCTCCCGCGACACCCCGAGCAGCGCGGCCGCCTCCCCGGCGTGCGGCGTAAGCAGCGTCGGCGCGTCCCGCCCCCGCACCATCTCGGGCTCCAGCGGCCGCAACCCGTCCGCGTCCACCAGCACCGGCACATCACTCGCCAGCACATCCCCCAACGCCCGGCCCGCGTCCTCCCCCAGCCCCGGCCCGACCACCCACGCCTGAACCCGCCCCGCCTTCGACGGCGGCCCCGCGTGCACCAGCGCCTCGGGGTAGCGCGCGATGACCGCGTCCGCCCCGTGCCCGACGTACCGCACAGCCCCGGCACCGCCCCGCAGCGCCCCCGCGACGGCGAGCACCGCCGCCCCCGGATACCGCTCCGACCCGGCCACGACGCCCACCACCCCGCGCCGGTACTTGTCGCTCTCCGCCCCGGGGACCGGCAGCAGCGCGGCCACATCCGCGTGCTGCAGCGCCTCGACATCGGCCTCCGCCGCCCCGAGGTCGAGCCCCAGCTCAACCAGCCGCACGGCCCCCACGTACTCCCGTGCGGGGTCAATCAGCAGTCCGGGCTTGTACGTACCGAACGTCACCGTCGCGTCAGCGCGCACGCACTCCCCGCGCACCTCCCCACTGTCGGCCTCGACGCCGCTGGGCAGATCCACGGCGACGACAATCGCCCCGGAGTCCCGCGCGGCCTGCGCGGCCCGCGCCAACGGCACAGCAGCCTCCCGCAGACCACCCCGCCCGCCGATCCCAGTGATCCCATCGATCACCAGATCCGCACCGGCCACACCCACACCCGCCCCACCACCACCAGCGACCACCCCCCCGGCCCGCCCCAACGCCGCCAGCCCACCCCCATGCGCCCGCTCCGCGTCGAGCAGCACGGCGGTCACCCCCGCCCCCCGCCGGGCCAGCCGCGCCCCCGCGTACAGCGCGTCGCCCCCGTTGTCCCCGCTCCCCACCAGCAGCACGACCCGCGCCCCGTACACCCGCCCCAGCAGCCCCGCACACACCGCGGCGAGCCCGGCCGCGGCCCGCTGCATGAGCGCGCCCTCAGGGAGCCGGGCCATCAGCTCCCGCTCGGCGGTCCGCACGGTCTCCACGCCATAAGCAGCACGCATCAGAAAAACCCCTCACCCTTCGGCAATGACAACCGCGGAAGCGATCCCCGCGTCGTGACTGAGCGAGACATGCCAGGACCGCACCCCGAGCGCCTCCGCCCGCGCCAGCACCGTCCCGCTCACCCGCAGCCTCGGCTGCCCGCTGTCCTCGACGTACACCTCCGCGTCCGTCCAGTGCAGTCCCGCAGGCGCGCCCAGCGCCTTCGCGAGGGCCTCCTTCGCCGCGAACCGCGCGGCGAGCGAGGCGATGCCACGCCGGTCACCGCTGGGCAGGTTCAACTCACTACTCAGGAAAAGCCGTTCGGCCATCTGCGGCGTACGCTCCATCGACACCCGGAAGCGCTCGATCTCGGCGACGTCGATTCCCACACCAATGATCACGCGCTCACTCCACCGTCACGGACTTGGCCAGATTCCGGGGCTGATCGACCTCATTGCCCCGAGCCGTGGCGAGCTCACAGGCGAAGACCTGCAAAGGCACGGTGGAGACCAGCGGCTGCAAAAGCGTCGGCGTAGCCGGAATCCGGATCAGATGATCGGCGTACGGAACAACCGCCTCGTCACCTTCCTCAGCGATCACAATCGTCCGGGCCCCCCGCGCCCGGATCTCCTGCATGTTCGACACGATCTTGTCGTGCAGAACGGACCGCCCCCGAGGCGAAGGAACCACAACAACCACCGGCAGATCGTCCTCAATCAGAGCAATGGGCCCATGCTTCAGCTCACCCGCGGCGAACCCCTCCGCATGCATATAGGCGAGTTCCTTCAGCTTGAGCGCGCCCTCCAGGGCGACCGGATATCCCACATGCCGCCCCAGGAAAAGCACCGTGTTCTTCCGCGCCAGCGACCGGGCCAGCTCCCGCACCGGCTCCATGGTCTCCAGGACCCGCTCCACCTCGCCCGAGATGGCGGACAGCTCGCGCACCACGCCCCGCACCTCGTCCCCCCACTTGGACCCGCGCACCTGCGCCAGATAGAGCGCGACCAGATAACAGGCGACCAACTGCGTCAGGAACGCCTTGGTGGAGGCAACGGCGACTTCCGGCCCGGCATGCGTATAAAGCACCGCGTCCGACTCACGGGAAATGGTCGAGCCGTTCGTATTGCAGATGGCCAGAACCTTCGCGCCCTGTTCCCGCGCGTGCCGCAGCGCCATCAGGGTGTCCATGGTCTCGCCGGACTGCGAAATCGCGATCACCAGCGTCCGCGAGTCAAGAATGGGATCGCGGTACCGGAATTCACTCGCCAGCTCGGTCTCGCAGGGGATGCGCGTCCAGTGCTCAATGGCCAGCTTCGCGATCATCCCCGCGTGAAAGGCGGTCCCACAGGCGACCACCACGACCTTGTCGACTTCCCGCAGTACGGAATCGGGAATCCGCACCTCGTCCAGGGTCAGCGACCCGCCCGAGTCGATCCGCCCCAGCAGCGTGTCGGCGACGGCCTTCGGCTGTTCGGCGATCTCCTTGAGCATGAAGTAGTCGTAGCCGCCCTTTTCGGCGGCGGAGGCGTCCCAGTCGATGCGGTACGACCGCACTTCCGCGGGCGCGCCGTGGAAATCAGTGACCGTGACCGACACCCCGGCAGCGCCACCCACACCCCCGGACCCACCCTCGTCCCGCCGCAGTTCGACGACCTGGTCCTGCCCCAGCTCGATCGCGGAGCGCGTGTGCGCGATGAACGCGGCGACATCGGAGGCGAGGAAGGCCTCCCCCCCCCCCACCCCCACCACCAGCGGCGAGTTCCGCCGCGCGCCCACCACCACATCGGGCTCGTCCGCGTGAACCGCGACCAGCGTGAACGCCCCTTCGAGCCGCCGGCACACCAGCCGCATCGACTCCGCCAGGTCCCCGCACGAGGAGAAGGACTCGGCCAGCAGATGCGCCACGACCTCGGTGTCGGTCTCCGACACCAGCTCGTGCCCGCGCTCGGCGAGCTCGTCCCGCAACACGGCGAAGTTCTCAATGATCCCGTTGTGTACGACGGCGACCCGGCCCGCGTTGTCCAGATGCGGATGCGCGTTGGCATCGGTCGGCCCCCCGTGCGTGGCCCACCGGGTGTGTCCGATCCCCGTGGCCCCGGCCGGCAGCGGCCGCCCCACGAGCTCCTTCTCCAGGTTGACGAGCTTGCCCGCCTTCTTCCCGGCGGCCAGCCCACCATCGGCGAGGACGGCCACGCCTGACGAGTCGTAACCCCGGTATTCGAGCCGCTTCAGTCCCGCGACGACAACATCAAGCGCCGACTGCCCGCCGACGTACCCCACGATTCCGCACATGTCCGCACCCTACGGCCGACGCCCCCACGTGACCGAGCACACCACCCACTGCGGCCCCGCACACCCGACAATGTTCATGTGATCACTTCGCCGCCAGGAAGCACCCAGCGAGGCGCCCAGCGCCGGGCAGACGCTTCGCCGTACCTGGACCTGACCCGGGCGGAGTGGAGCGCCCTGCGCGACAAGACGCCGCTTCCTCTCACGGCGGAGGAGCTCGAAAAGCTCCGCGGCCTGGGCGACGTCATCGACCTCGACGAGGTACGGGACGTCTACCTCCCCCTGTCCCGCCTGCTCAACCTCTACGTACAGGCGACCTCGGGCCTGCGCGGCGCCCTGAACACCTTCCTCGGCGACGCGCCCAACGGCCACGGCGCCCAGCGCGGCACCCCGTTCGTCATAGGAGTGGCGGGCAGCGTGGCCGTGGGCAAATCAACGGTCGCCCGGCTGCTCCAGGCCCTGCTGGCCCGCTGGCCGGAGCACCCCCACGTCGAGCTGCTCACCACCGACGGCTTCCTCTACCCCATGGAGGAGCTGGAGCGCCGCGGCCTCCTGGCGCGCAAGGGCTTCCCCGAGTCGTACGACCGGCGCGCCCTGACCCGCTTCGTCGCCGACATCAAGGCCGGCAAGGACGAGGTCACCGCGCCCGTCTACTCGCACCTGATCTACGACATCGTGCCGGGCGAGCGCCTCACGGTCCGCCGCCCGGACATCCTGATCGTCGAGGGCCTGAACGTCCTGCAGCCCGCGCTCCCCGGCAAGGACGGCCGCACGCGGGTCGGTCTCGCCGACTACTTCGACTTCAGTGTGTACGTCGACGCGCGCGCCGAGGACATCGAGGCCTGGTACCTGGGCCGCTTCCGCAAGCTGCGCGAGACGGCGTTCCAGGACCCGTCCTCCTACTTCAGGAAGTACACCCAGGTCTCCGAGGAAGAATCCCTGGACTACGCCCGTACGATGTGGCGGACCATCAACAAACCCAATCTGCTGGAGAATGTGGCGCCCACGCGCGGCCGTGCCACGCTGGTTGTCCGCAAGGGCCCCGACCACAAGGTCAAGCGCCTCTCACTCCGCAAACTCTGAGGGACTGACACCGTGCTTCACCTTCGCCTGATCGTGCCCGCCGACCGTACCGACGAGGTGGTCAGCACGGTGGAGAAGACGGTCGGCACCGCACACCTCGCCGTCGTCGCCGGGGCGGCCCGCGATCCGGCGGGCGATCTGATCATGTGCGACGTGGCGCGCGAGGCGGGCGACGACCTCATCAACACGCTCCGCGCCCTCGGCATCGACGAATGCGGTTCGATCGCGGTCGAGAACATCGATCTCTCCCTCTCCACGCGCGCCGACCAGGCGGAGAAGGACGCGCCGGGCGAGGCCGCGGACGCGGTGCTGTGGGAGCAGTTGTCGGACGCGACCCACGAGGAGTCGACCCTCTCCGTCACCTACATCGCGTTCCTGTCGCTGGCGACGATGATCGCGGCCTGCGGTGTGGTGCTCGACAACGCGATCCTGATCGTGGGCGCGATGGCGGTGGGCCCGGAGTTCGGCCCGCTGGCGGGCTTCTGCACGGCGCTGGTGCAGCGCGCCCCGAAGCTGGCGTGGCGCTCGTTCACCGCGCTGATCGTGGGCTTCGCCGCGGCGATGGCGGTGACGGTCGTGTTCAGCCTCTTCATGAACGCGACGGGCCTGTTCACCGAGGAGCAACTGGCAGCGGACCGCCCCAATACGGGCTTCATCTACGCGCCGGACTGGTTCTCGTTCGTTGTGGCGGTACTGGCGGGCGCGGCCGGCATGCTGTCGCTCACCTCGGCCAAGTCCGGCGCCCTGGTGGGCGTAGCGATCTCGGTGACGACAGTGCCGGCCGCGGCCAACGCCGCCGTGGCGCTCATCTACGGGGACGCCGCCCAGACCTGGCGCTCCTCCGAGCAGCTCCTGCTCAACCTGCTGGGCATCGTCGTCGCCGGTACGCTCACGCTGCTCGCCCAGAAGTACCTGTGGGCGAAGCAGCGCGAACGTACCGCGCGAAACAACGCCTAACCCAGCGCGGACTTCACCACATCGGCGAGCCGCCCCGCGACCGCCTTCGCCTGCTCGATGTCGGCCGCCTCGACCATGACCCGCACCAGCGGCTCGGTGCCCGAGGAGCGCAGCAGCACCCGTCCCGTGGCGCCCAGCTCTCGCTCGGCGTCGGCGACGGCGGCCGCCAGCTCGGCGGAGGTGGTGACGCGCGACTTGTCGACGTCGGGCACGTTGATGAGGATCTGCGGCAGTCGGCTCATGACCCCGGCGAGGTCCGCGAGCGTACGCCCGGTGGCGGCCACCCGCGCTGCCAGCATCAGCCCGGTCAGGGTGCCGTCGCCGGTGGTCGCGTGGTCCAGCACGATCACATGCCCGGACTGCTCACCGCCGAGCGCGTACCCCTCGGCCTTCATGGCCTCCAGCACGTACCGGTCCCCCACCCCGGTCTGGACGAGCTCGATGCCCTCGCGCTCCATGGCCAGCTTGAAGCCGAGGTTCGACATGACGGTGCCGACGACGGTGTTCCTCCGCAGCTGACCGGCCTCGCGCATGGCGAGGGCGAGCACGGCGAGGATCTGGTCCCCGTCGACCTCACGCCCCTCGGCATCGACAGCGAGGCACCGGTCGGCATCCCCGTCATGGGCGATCCCGAGATCGGCACCGTGCTCGACCACAGCGGCCTGGAGCAGCTCCAGGTGCGTGGACCCGCACCCGTCGTTGATGTTCAGCCCGTCGGGATCGGCACCGATGGTGATGATCTCGGCGCCGGCCCGGGCGAAGGCCTCGGGAGAGACGCGGGAAGCGGCCCCGTGCGCCTCGTCCAGCACGACCTTGACCCCGTCGAGCCGGTTCGGCAGCACGCCGATCAAGTGCGCGATGTACTGGTCGAAGCCCGCGTCGTAGTCGGACACCCGTCCGACACCCGCGCCCGTCGGCCGCGCCCACGGCTCACCGGACCGGTGCTGCTCGTACACGGCCTCGATCCGGTGCTCCAGCTCGTCGGCGAGCTTGTGACCGCCGCGCGCGAAGAACTTGACACCGTTGTCCGGCATCGCGTTGTGGCTCGCGGAGAGCATGACGCCGAGGTCTGCACCGAGCGCGCCCGTCAGGTACGCCACCGCGGGGGTGGGCAGTACGCCCACCCTCAGAACATTCACGCCCGCGCTCGCCAGGCCCGCCACCACGGCGGCCTCCAGAAACTCCCCCGACGCACGCGGATCGCGTCCGACCACGGCGGTCGGCCGATGCCCCTCAAAGGTGCCCGCCTCGGCGAGCACGTGCGCCGCCGCGACCGACAGTCCGAGCGCGAGCTCGGCCGTCAGATCCGCGTTGGCGACACCGCGCACACCGTCAGTGCCGAAGAGTCGTCCCACTGGTGTCCTCCGAAAATGCTCCGAAAATGCAAGGTGGCTACAAAGCCATAAACGAACGCCCCGACAGGCACACAATGTGCCGCCGGGGCGAACGTCTGATGCAGGCGAGCAGGCGGGTTAGCGCTTGCTGTACTGCGGCGCCTTACGGGCCTTCTTGAGACCGGCCTTCTTGCGCTCGACCGCACGGTCGTCGCGGGAGAGGAAGCCGGCCTTCTTCAGCGTGGCGCGGTTGTTGTCCACGTCCGCCTCGTTCAGCGCACGGGCGACACCGAGACGGAGCGCACCGGCCTGACCGGAGACACCGCCACCCGCGATGCGGGCGATGACGTCGTAGCGGCCGTCGAGCTCGAGCACCTTGAAGGGCTCGTTGACTTCCTGCTGGTGGACCTTGTTCGGGAAGTAGTCCTCGAGCGTACGCCCGTTGATCTTCCACTTGCCGGTGCCCGGAACGATCCGGACGCGGGCGATGGCGTTCTTGCGACGGCCAAGGCCGGCCGCCGGCTGCGGGTCACCGAAACGGCCCGCGAGGGACTCGCTGGTGTACTCGCCCTCGACGGGAACCTCGGACTCGAAGGTGGTCACCTCGGCGAAGGTCTCTTCGGCCTCGGAACCCTCGACGGGCGTCTCAACAGTGGTCTCGGCCACGATTCTCCTCAGATTTCTTTCGTTCTTAGGGGGTGTGGCCGGAACTACTGCGCGACCTGGGTGATCTCGAACGGCACCGGCTGCTGGGCAGCGTGCGGGTGCTCGGGACCTGCGTAGACCTTCAGCTTCGAAAGCATCTGACGACCCAGGGTGTTCTTGGGGATCATGCCCTTGATGGCCTTCTCGACGGCCTTCTCGGGGCTCTTCGCCAGCAGCTCGTCGTAGCGCACCGAACGGAGACCGCCCGGGAAACCGGAGTGGCGGTACGCCATCTTCTGGGTCTTCTTGTTGCCGGAGAGGTGAACCTTCTCGGCGTTGACAATGATGACGAAGTCGCCCATGTCCATGTGCGGGGCGTAAATCGCCTTGTGCTTGCCCCGCAGGAGGTTGGCGGCAGTCGTCGCCAGACGGCCCAGGACGATGTCCTGCGCGTCGATGATGTGCCACTGGCGCGTGACATCGCCGGGCTTGGGGCTGTACGTACGCACGGTCGTAGCCTTCGCTTCTTCAGAGTGGGGTCTCCCCCAGCTCGTCAAGAGCTAGGGGAAGGGTCCTGACAAGGCCACTGGGACGATGACGACAGCCTTGGCGGCATTCGGGGACGCAACCCGTCTGCCTGCCGCTGGTCATCGGCCCGGTGGACCGGCGTAAGGGCCCCTCGCGTGAGAACGACCAAGCCAATACGCATAACGAACTGGAAGCTTACCCGCCTGCCCCCGTACGGGTCAAAACGGCCCGACACCCGCCCCCGACGGGCACGCAGCACCTCGTCAGCGGGTACGGACCGACGTGCGGCTGACAGCGCCTCGTCGGCGCGTGCGGGCGGTCCCGCCTGCGGCTGTCCCGCTTCGCCCCCGGCACCTTCCAGCCCGTCCGGCGTTTGAGGACCGGGGTCCGGGGCTGAGCCCCGCTTCGGGAAGGGGCGGGTCGGGGAAAGCCCGCCGCAGGCGCCCCACCCCGGCCGCCCGCCACCCGCACCCGCACAGCACCAGGCGCCCCAGCCGGCCCCCGCCCCCTACCGCGCCCGCTCCACCCGCCGCTCGTCCCACACCGGCTCCGCCGTCTCCCGTACGACCCCGTCCGAGCCGAAGACCAGATACCGGTCGAAGGTCTTCGCGAACCACCGGTCGTGCGTCACGGCCAGCACCGTCCCGTCGTACGCCTCCAGCCCCTCCTGCAGCGCCTCGGCGGACTCCAGGTCGAGGTTGTCCGTCGGCTCGTCGAGCAGCAGCGCGGTCGTGCCCTCCAGCTCCATCAGCAGGATCTGGAAGCGCGCCTGCTGCCCGCCCGACAGCCGGTCGAACGCCTGGTCCCCCTGGCGCTCCAGCTCGTACCGCCGCAGCGCGCCCATCGCCCCGCCCCGGTCCTTGGAATGTTCCGACCACAGGATGTCGACGAGGGTCCGCCCGACCAGCTCGGGATGCGCGTGCGTCTGGGCGAAGTGCCCGGCCACCACCCGCGCGCCCAGCTTCCACTCCCCGGTGTGCCTGACGTCCTCCCCGGCGAGCAGCCGCAGGAAGTGCGACTTGCCGGATCCGTTCGACCCGAGTACGGCGACCCGTTCCCCGTAATAGACCTCCAGGTCGAACGGCTTCATCAGCCCGGTGAGCTCCAGCCCCTTGCACACCACGGCCCGCACCCCCGTACGCCCACCCCGCAGCCGCATCCGGATGTCCTGCTTCCGCGGCGGCTCCGGCGGCGGCCCCGCCTCCTCGAACTTCTCGAACCGCGTCCGCATGGCCCGGTACCGCGACGCCATGTCGGGGCTGCTCGCGGCCTGCCCCCGCAGCCTCAGCACCAGCGCCTTGAGCCGCGCGTGCTCCTCCTCCCACCGGCGCAGGAGCTCCTCGAACCGGGCGAACCGCTCGGCCCGCGCCTCGTGGAAGGTGTCGAACCCGGCGCCGTGGACCCACGCGTCGGCCCCCGTCGCCCCCGGCTCCAGGCTCACGATCTTGTCCGCGGCCCGCGAAAGCAGCTCACGGTCGTGGGAGACGAAGAACACCGTCTTGCGGGTCTCCTTCAGGCGCTCCTCCAGCCACCGCTTGCCCGGCACGTCCAGATAGTTGTCGGGCTCATCGAGCAGCAGCACTTCATCCGGCCCCCGCAGCAACGCCTCCAGTACGAGCCGCTTCTGCTCACCCCCGCTGAGCGTCCGCACCTCGCGGAACTGCGCCTTGTCGTACTCGATCCCCAGCGCCGCCATGGAGCACATGTCCCACACGGTCTCGGCGTCGTACCCGCCGACCTCCGCCCAGTCGGACAACGCCTGCGCATAGGCCATCTGCGCCTTCTCGTCGTCCACGGTCAGGATCCCGTGCTCGGCCCGGTCGACGGCGGCGGCCGCCTCCCGGATCCGCTCCTGGGACACCGAGACCAGCAGGTCCCGCACCGTCCGCTCGTCCTGCACGGACCCCACGAACTGCCCCATCACCCCGAGCCCGCCGCTCACCGTCACCGAACCGCCGTGCGGCTGCAGCTCTCGGGAGATCAGCCGGAGCAGGGTCGTCTTGCCCGCTCCGTTGGGCCCGACCAGGGCCACGACAGCGCCCTCCCCCACCCGGAAGGAGACGTCGCCGAGCAGCGGCCGCCCGTCCGGCAGGTAGTACTCGACGTGTGCGGCCTCAAGATGTCCCATGCTCCGCATTCTCGCCGCCGTCCGCCGCATCACCCAACCGGATTAGGATGCGCGGCATGAGCTTTGGGCAAGGGGGGCCCTCCTGGGGTGGCCCCGAGGGACAGCAGAGCCCTCAGGATCCGTACGGAACGAACACAGCACCCGACACACCGGACTGGGCGGCACTCGCCGACGCCTCCGCCGCACGCGCCCGCCGCAAGCGGTGGATGTACATCGGCGGCGGCGTCCTCGCGACCGCCCTGGTCGGCGCGATCGTGGCCACAGCGGTCGTCACGACGAACGGCAAGACCACCGGCACCAACGGCTCCGCGACCGGGCTGCCGACCCCGGAGACCCTGCCGACCGGGTCCGCGCAGCCCGGCCCCTCCTTCTCCTCCCAGGCGCCCCCGCCCCCACCCAACCCCAGGGACTTCATCTCCAGCGCGCAGAAGGACAAGCTGCCGCTGAGCGCCGACAGCCTCTTCCCCGGCAAGAAGCTGAAGATGGGCGAGCGCGCGTACGCCAAGGGCGCGACGAACCGCACGACCAGCTGCTCCGCCGCGACCCAGGGCGCGCTGGGCTCCGTACTCGCCAACAACGGCTGCGACCAGGTCATCCGCGCGACCTACTCCAAGGGCGGCGTGGCCGTCACCGTGGGCGTCGCGGTCTTCGACACGGCCGCCCAGGCCCAGAAGGCCAAGGAGCAGGCGAGCGGCGGCCTCGCCTCCCTCCCCGGCGCCGGCGTCCCCACCTTCTGCCGGGGCGGCGTGTTCTGCCGCAAGACCGCCAACGCATACGGCCGCTACGCCTACTTCACCGTGAGCGGCTTCACCAGCGGCAAGAACGTCGTCACGACCGACAAGGACGTCTACACGACCGGCGACGACCTCGCGGAGTTCACGTTCCGTCAGATCCACCAGCGCGGAAAGACCCAGGCGTCAGCAGCAGCCACCGCCGGACAGTGAACCGGCCGGCGATCCCGGCAGCGTCCGCATGTTGCGGGCCTGCCGGGCCCGCTCGGCCAGCAGGTCGTCAGCGGGATACCCGACTTCTTCCAGCGTGAGGCCGTGCGGGCGTACGACATGGACAGCCGAGTCCCGTACGCCCGCCGCCAGCACCTTCCCCGGCCAGTCCGCGTCCCGGTGCCCGTCGCCGACGAACAGCATCGCGCCGACGAGCGAGCGCACCATGTTGTGGCAGAAGGCATCGGCGCGCACGGTAGCCGTGATCACACCGTCCGCTCCCCGCTCCCAGCTCAGTTCCTGAAGGGTCCGGATGGT
Organism: Streptomyces flavidovirens DSM 40150; assembly: GCF_000429085.1. Classification (GTDB taxonomy): domain Bacteria; phylum Actinomycetota; class Actinomycetes; order Streptomycetales; family Streptomycetaceae; genus Streptomyces; species Streptomyces flavidovirens. Next base: position 237,425 of record NZ_AUBE01000006.1, read on the forward strand.
CGTGGCGCCTTCGCGCCTCCTGCAGTACGCCGCGAAGTCGTGCTCCCCGACCAGCTTCTGTGCGGCCCGGTTCATGGCGTCGACGTCCAACGGCCAGTCGTGCCACAGCACATGTCCGCGCAGCAGCGGGTCCACGCCCCCCGGATTGTCCGTCACGCGGTACGCGTAGCGCCGCCAGACGGCCGCGAACCTGGCGTTGAACCCCGCGGGGGCCTCGGCCACCTTCCAGACCCGCACATCGTGCGCCAGCCGCCCCGCGAGCCGCCGCAGCAGCTTGTCGTGGTGCTCGGCCCAGACATTTTCCGGCAGGTCGACGTGCGCGACCTGTCCGCGCGCGTGCACGCCCGAGTCCGTACGCCCGGCGACCGTCAGCTCGTACGTCACCGAGGACCGCGTCACGGTCCGCAGCGCGTCCTCGATCTCACCCTGGACCGTGCGCCGGGCCGTCTGCTTCGCCCACCCGGAAAAGTCCTTCCCGTCGTACGAAAGATCCAGCCGCACCCGCACGAACCCCGGCGCCGCACCCTCAATGTCCTCGCTCACCAGCGCATCCTCTCAAAGCAGCAAAAACAGGCGGGCCCGCACCGCCCCGAAGGGTGATGCGGGCCCGCCCGGTGGAGTCAGAACGCTCAGGCGTCCTTGGACTCGCCCTCGGCAGCCTCGGCGGCCGGAGCGTCGTCCTGGGCAGCCTCGTCCTTCTTGGCTGCGTCTTCCTTCACCGCGCGCTTCGTCGCGGCCTCGGCCTCACCGGTGGCCTGCTGGGCCACGGTCAGCGCCTCGACCAGCTCGATGACCGCCATCGGGGCGTTGTCGCCACGACGGTTGCCGATCTTCGTGATGCGGGTGTAACCACCGGGGCGGTTCTCGTACCGCGGGGCGATCTCGGTGAAGAGCGTGTGGACGACGCTCTTGTCCGTGATCGTCTGCAGCACCAGGCGACGGTTGTGGATGTCGCCCTTCTTCGCCTTGGTGACCAGACGCTCGGCGACGGGGCGCAGGCGGCGGGCCTTGGCCTCGGTCGTCGTGATGCGGCCGTGCTCGAACAGCGACTTCGCCAGGTTGGCGAGGAGCAGACGCTCGTGCGCGGCGCTGCCGCCCAGACGGGCACCCTTTGCGGGACGCGGCATGGTGTTTCTCCTTGTGTCTGCACCGGCCGTATCAGGTACCGGTGTCAGTTACCGGCGAGCTGCTGCCCGCCGGAAGTTCTAGTACTGCTCGGTCTCGACGAAACCCGCGTCCGCGTCGTCGTCGGCGCCGAAGGCGTCGGCGGCGGCGGTCGGGTCGAATCCGGGCGGGCTGTCCTTGAGGGCCAGGCCCATGCCGGCCAGCTTCGCCTTGACCTCGTCGATCGACTTCGCACCGAAGTTGCGGATGTCGAGCAGGTCGGCCTCGGAGCGCGCCACGAGCTCACCCACGGAGTGGATGCCCTCACGCTTGAGGCAGTTGTACGAACGAACGGTGAGCTCGAGCTCCTCGATCGGCAGCGCCAGGTCGGCGGCAAGAGCGGCGTCCGTGGGGGACGGGCCCATGTCGATGCCCTCGGCGTCGATGTTGAGCTCGCGCGCCAGACCGAACAGCTCGACCAGCGTCTTACCGGCGGACGCCATGGCGTCGCGCGGCCGCATGGCCTGCTTGGTCTCGACGTCGACGATCAGCTTGTCGAAGTCGGTGCGCTGCTCGACACGGGTCGCCTCGACCTTGTACGTGACCTTGAGCACCGGCGAGTAGATGGAGTCGACCGGGATACGGCCGATCTCCTGGCCCACCTGCTTGTTCTGGACGGCGGAGACGTAGCCGCGACCGCGCTCGACGGTCAGTTCCATCTCCAGCTTGCCCTTGCCGTTCAGCGTCGCGAGAACGAGGTCCGGGTTGTGGACCTCGACGCCGGCCGGCGGGGCGATGTCAGCAGCGGTGACCAGGCCCGGACCCTGCTTGCGCAGGTACATCACGACGGGCTCGTCGTGCTCGCTGGAAACGACGAGCTGCTTGATGTTGAGGATGAGGTCGGTGACGTCCTCCTTGACACCCGGCACGGTGGTGAACTCGTGCAGGACGCCGTCGATCCGGATGCTGGTGACAGCGGCACCGGGGATCGAGGAGAGGAGCGTACGACGCAGAGAGTTGCCGAGGGTGTAACCGAAGCCCGGCTCGAGGGGCTCGATCACGAACCGCGAGCGGTACTCGTCGACGACCTCTTCGGTCAGCGACGGACGCTGAGCGATAAGCATGAGAAATGCCTCCAGTCTTGGCACCCACTATTTGATGCCAACTGTTACAAGGGTACGGGCGGCACGGCCCGAAGGACCGTACCGCCCGAGTACAACGCGTTCAGAGGTGAAGGTCGGTCTTCACTCGTCACGCACTGCAACAACCTGAATCAGACGCGGCGGCGCTTGGGCGGCCGGCATCCGTTGTGCGGGGTGGGGGTGACGTCCTGGATCGAGCCGACCTCGAGGCCAGTGGCCTGGAGGGAGCGGATCGCGGTCTCACGGCCGGAGCCGGGACCCTTGACGAAGACGTCGACCTTGCGCATGCCGTGCTCCTGCGCGCGGCGGGCGGCCGACTCGGCGGCCATCTGCGCGGCGAAGGGGGTGGACTTGCGCGAGCCCTTGAAGCCGACGTGGCCGGCGGAGGCCCAGGAGATCACGTTGCCCGTGGGGTCGGTGATCGAGACGATCGTGTTGTTGAACGTGCTCTTGATGTGAGCGTGCCCGTGAGCGACGTTCTTCTTTTCCTTGCGGCGCACCTTTTTGGCAGCGCCCTGACGACCCTTCGGGGGCATCTATATCTCCTACGGGAGGTGGTCGGTCCTACAGCGAAGACCGCTGATGAGCGTCCGGCTGAGGACTACTTCTTGCCCGGCTTCTTCTTGCCGGCGATCGCGCGACGCGGGCCCTTGCGGGTACGAGCGTTCGTGCTGGTGCGCTGGCCGTGGACCGGCAGGCCGCGGCGGTGACGCAGACCCTGGTAGCAGCCGATCTCGACCTTGCGGCGGATGTCGGCCTGCACCTCGCGACGAAGGTCACCCTCGGTCTTGAAGTTCACGTCCACGTACTCGCGGATCTTGACGAGGTCTTCCTCGGCCAGGTCACGAACGCGCGTGTCGGGGTTCACGCCGGTAGCGGCGAGAGTCTCCTGGGCACGGGTGCGACCGATGCCGAAGACGTAGGTGAGGGCGACCTCGATACGCTTTTCGCGCGGGAGGTCAACGCCTTCAAGGCGTGCCATGCATGGCTCCTGTTTGCTCGGAGGTCTTCCGCAGAACCGCTCCGTGGCCGCCGACCCCTCTCCTCAAGAGAGCGGTACGGACCAGGTCCCCGGCCTCCGCCGGAGGTGTCAGCACCCGTGGGCACTGGGTTCTGCGTAATTACGTTTTTACGTGCGTCGCGCGAAGTTCTGCGAGATGCAGGGGGTCGTGCGTCAGCCCTGGCGCTGCTTGTGGCGCAGGTTTTCGCAAATGACCATGACCCGGCCGTGACGGCGGATCACCTTGCACTTGTCGCAGATCTTCTTGACGCTCGGCTTGACCTTCATGAAAGTGAGGTTCTCCGGGTCAGTGCCGCCGCCCCGCTGACACGGGGCGTGGGCAAGATCTACTTGTACCGGTAGACGATCCGGCCACGCGTCAGGTCGTACGGAGACAGCTCCACCACGACCCGGTCATCCGGGAGGATGCGGATGTAGTGCATACGCATCTTGCCGCTGATGTGCGCTAGGACTTTGTGACCGTTCTGAAGTTCCACCTTGAACATTGCGTTCGGGAGGGACTCGATCACGGTGCCCTCGATTTCGATGGCACCTTGCTTCTTGGCCACGCTTCGCCCTTCGAATCGGCTACCTTGATCGACTCACGCATCCGTATGCAGGCATACGGGTACACGCGAGCCGACGAGTCAGTCTACGTCAGGCACCCGGAAAAGACGAATCCGGCAAGTGTGCCCAACAGTCAAGATCATTACGCCGTTCAGCCGAGGGGATCGGGCGCGGCGGTGATCCCGTACTCCGCCAGCTTCGCCTTGCCGCCGTCGACGGCTGTCAGGACCAGCGGTCCCTCCTCCGTCAGCGCCACCGAGTGCTCCCAGTGCGAGGACCAGGACCCGTCGGTCGTGACGACGGTCCAGTTGTCCTCCAGGACGTCCGTCTGCGCCGTACCGAGGCTCACCATCGGCTCGATCGCCAGGCAGAAGCCGGGCACCAGCTTGGGGCCCTTGCCCCGCTTGCGCGTGACGTAGTTCAGCAGGTGCGGGTCCATGTGCATCTCGGAGCCGATGCCGTGGCCGCCGTAGTCCTCGATGATCCCGTACTTGCCCGTCGCCGGACGCGGCTGGCGGCGGATGTACGACTCGATCGCCTTGGAGATGTCGACGAGCCGGTTGCCCAGCTTCATGGCGGCGAGGCCGGCCCACATCGACTCCTCGGTCACCCGCGAGAGCTCGACCAGCTCGGGCGCGTGCCCCGTACCGACGAAGGCGGTGTACGCCGCGTCGCCGTGCCAGCCGTCGATGATCGCGCCGGCGTCGATCGAGATGATGTCGCCGTCCTTCAGGACCGTCTTCTCGTCCGGGATGCCGTGGACGACGACCTCGTTGACCGAGGTGCAGATCGTGGCGGGGAAACCGCCGTACCCGAGAAAGTTCGACTTCGCACCGTGCTCGGCGAGCACCTTGCGGGACACCTCGTCCAGATCCCTGGTGGTGGCGCCGGGTACGGCCGCCTCGCGCGTGGCCGCGTGGACGGCGGCGACGACCAGCCCCGCCTCGCGCATCTTCGCGATCTGCTCGGGGGTCTTGATCTCCACCATGAGTGTGCCTTCCACCTTCGCTGTCACTACGTACTACGTCCCACGTACTACCCGCCCAACAGTACGGCCGCGGCGCCTCTCGGACACCGCGGCCGCAACCGTTGGCACTGCTCGTTCGATCAGCCCTTGCCGGCGGGCTTCTTCAGGGCTTCCATCGCCCGCCGGGTCACTTCGTCGACCTTGCCCAGCGCGGAGATGGTGACCACCAGGCCCTGGGCCTTGTAGTGGTCGATGATCGGCTCGGTCTCACTGTGGTAGACCTCCAGCCGGCGGCGCACCGTTTCCTCGGTGTCGTCGCCGCGCTGGTAGAGCTCGCCGCCGCAGACGTCACAGACGTCGTCCTGCGCGGGCGGGCTGTACGTCACGTGGAAGACGTGGCTCGAATCGTTGCGGCAGATACGCCGGCCCGCGATCCGCTTCACGACCTCGTCCTCGGGGACTTCCAGGTCCAGTACGCCGTCGAGGTGGAGGCCCTCCGCCTTCAGCCACTCGTCGAGCGCCACGGCCTGCGAGACATTGCGCGGGAAGCCGTCGAGCAGGAACCCGCCCACCGCGTCGGCCTGGCCCATGCGGTCCTTGGCCATCCCGATGGTGACCTCGTCCGGCACCAGGTTGCCGGCGTCCATGAACGCCTTCGCCTGCTTGCCGAGGGCGGTGCCCTGGCTGATGTTGGCGCGGAAGAGGTCGCCCGTGGAGATGTGCGGGATCGACAGGTTCTTGGCAAGGAACGCGGCCTGCGTTCCCTTGCCGGCACCGGGCGGTCCGACGAGGACGATTCGCATCAGCGGAGGAACCCTTCGTAATTGCGCTGCTGGAGCTGGCTCTCGATCTGCTTCACGGTCTCCAGACCCACACCCACGATGATGAGGATGCTTGTTCCACCGAAGGGGAAGTCCTGGTTCGCGCCGAAGCCCGCCAACGCCATCGTCGGCACAAGAGCGATCAGACCCAGATACAGCGAGCCCGGCCAAGTGATCCGGTTGAGCACGTAGCTCAGGTACTCGGCGGTAGGCCGACCTGCCCGGATACCCGGGATGAAGCCACCATACTTCTTCATGTTGTCGGCGACTTCCTCGGGGTTGAACGAGATCGCCACATAGAAGAAGGCGAAGAACACGATCAACAGGAAGTACGTGGCGATGTAGATGGGCTTGCCATCCACGAAGTTCGCCTGGATCCACGTGCCCCAGCTGGAGTTTGCGCCCCCACCGCTGAACTGAACGATGAGCATGGGGATGTAGAGCAGAGACGAGGCGAAGATGACCGGAATCACACCGGCCTGGTTCACCTTGAGCGGGATGTACGTGGACGTACCGCCGTAGGACTTCCGGCCGATCATGCGCTTCGCGTACTGCACGGGAATCCTGCGCTGCGCCTGCTCGACGAAGACGACAAGGCCGACCATGGCGAAGCCGACCAGGATCACCACACCGAACTCGATCCAGCCGTTCGCGAGATCGCCCTGCTTCTTGATGGCCCACAGCGCGCCCGGGAAGCCGGCGGCGATCGAGATGAACATCAGGATCGACATGCCGTTGCCGATGCCGCGATCGGTGACGAGCTCACCGAGCCACATGACGGTCGCGGTGCCCGCGGTCATCGTGACGACCATGATGAGGGTCACGAAGATGGACTTGTCGGGGACGATCTGGTCCGCGACCTGACAGCCCTGGAAGATCGCGCCGTTGCGGGCGGTGGCCACCAGGCCGGTGCCCTGAAGCACGGCGAGGGCAACCGTCAGATAACGCGTGTACTGCGTGATCTTGGCCGTACCGGACTGTCCCTCCTTCTTGAGGGCCTCCAGTCGCGGAATCACCACGGTCAGCAGCTGCAGGATGATGCTCGCCGTGATGTACGGCATGATGCCGAGCGCGAAGATCGTGATTTGCAGCAGCGCGCCACCACTGAACAGGTTGACGAGTCCGAAGAGCCCGCCCGTCTGGGCCGCGTCGACGCAGATCTGAACGTTCTTGTAGTTGACGCCGGGAACCGGAACGTGGGCCCCGAGCCGGTACAGCACGATGATGCCCAGTGTGAAGAGCAGCTTCTTGCGCAGGTCGGGCGTCTTGAACGCCCGGGCGAACGCGGTGAGCACGGTGCCTCCTGCGACCCCCGCGCTACTGCGTCAGAGGTGACGGTATTGAGGATCGACGAATCCGACGAAAACGAATACAAAGCAGTCAAAAGCCGTGCGGACGCACCGCACGGAAGTTAACGGTGCACGCCACCATACCGGCGACCATGCCCCCCTTGGAACGACCAACCGGGGATGCCCCTTTTGGGAGGCATCCCCGGTCGGTGTTCAAGCCATCGGGCTCGTCTCTCAGACGAGCTCGGTGACGGTGCCGCCAGCGGCAGCGATCTTCTCCTTGGCGGAGGCGGAAACGGCGTCAACCGTCACCGTCAGCGCCACGGAGACCTCGCCGGCGCCGAGCACCTTGACGAGCTGGTTCTTACGAACCGCACCCTTGGCGACCAGGTCGGCCACCGTGACCTCTCCACCCTGCGGGTAGAGGTCGGCGAGCTTGTCCAGGTTCACGACCTGGTACTCGGTGCGGAACGGGTTCTTGAAGCCCTTGAGCTTCGGGAGACGCATGTGGAGGGGCATCTGCCCGCCCTCGAAGCGCTCCGGAACCTGGTAACGGGCCTTGGTGCCCTTGGTACCACGACCTGCGGTCTTACCCTTGGACGCCTCACCACGACCCACACGGGTCTTGGCGGTCTTGGCGCCCGGGGCGGGCCGGAGGTTGTGGACCTTCAGCGGGTTGTTCTCCGCCATGTCAGTCGACCTCCTCAACCGTCACGAGGTGGCGGACGGTGTGCACCATTCCGCGGAACTCGGGGCGGTCCTCCTTGACAACCACGTCGTTCAGGCGCTTGAGCCCGAGCGAACGCAGGGTGTCGCGGTGGTTCTGCTTGCTGCCGATGTACGACTTCGTCTGCGTGATCTGGAGACGGGCCATTACGCACCCGCTCCCGCACGCGCACGGAGCAGGGCCGCGGGGGCCACGTCCTCGAGGGGCAGACCACGGCGAGCCGCGATCTCCTCGGGACGCTGCAGACCCTTGAGGGCCGTCACAGTCGCGTGGACGATGTTGATGGGGTTCGACGAGCCGAGCGACTTCGACAGGATGTCGTGAACGCCCGCGCACTCGAGCACGGCACGCACCGGGCCACCGGCGATAACGCCGGTACCGGGGGAAGCCGGCTTGAGCAGGACGACGCCCGCAGCCTTCTCGCCCTGAATCGGGTGAGGGATGGTGCCCTGGATGCGCGGAACCTTGAAGAAGGACTTCTTGGCCTCTTCAACGCCCTTGGCAATGGCCGCGGGAACTTCCTTGGCCTTGCCGTATCCGACGCCTACAGTGCCGTCACCGTCGCCCACCACGACCAGCGCGGTGAAGCTGAAGCGGCGACCACCCTTGACAACCTTGGCGACACGGTTGATCGCGACAACGCGCTCAACGTAAGCGGTCTTCTCGGCGGCAGCGCCACCGTCGCGACCCTTCCGGTCCCGCCGCTCGCCGCCACCGGCACCGCTTCCGCGGCGCTGGGGTCCAGCCATTGGATTTACCTCTCTCTGTTACGTCCGTTAGTCCCGGAACCGGGGCTTAGAACTTCAGCCCGGCTTCGCGGGCGGCGTCAGCCAGAGCGGCAATGCGCCCGGCGTACCTGTTGCCACCACGGTCGAACACGACGGCCTCGACGCCGGCAGCCTTGGCACGCTCGGCGACAAGCGCGCCGACCTGCTGGGCCTGGGCGCTCTTGTCGGCCTCGCCACCGCGGATCGAAGCGTCCAGGGTCGACGCCGACGCGAGCGTGTGGCCCGCGATGTCGTCGATGACCTGAGCAACGATGTTGCGGTTGGAGCGCGTCACGACCAGGCGAGGACGCTCCGGCGTACCGGAGACGTGCTTGCGGACGCGGATGTGGCGGCGCTTGATGGCAGCGCGCTTGTACGCGTCACCCTTGGCGATCTTTACACCGTATGCCATGGCTTACTTACCCGCCTTTCCAACCTTGCGGCGGATAACCTCGCCGGCGTACTTGACGCCCTTGGCCTTGTACGGGTCGGGCTTCCGCAGCTTGCGGATGTTAGCGGCGACCTCGCCGACCTTCTGCTTGTCGATGCCCTCGACGCTGAGCTTCGTGGGCGACTCGACCTTGAAGGTGATGCCCTCAGGGGCCTCAACGACGATCGGGTGGCTGTAGCCCAGGGCGAACTCCAGGTTGGAGCCCTTCGCCTGGACGCGGTAACCGACACCGCTGATCTCGAGCGCCTTGCTGTAACCCGCGGTCACGCCGGTGATCATGTTCGCCACCAGCGTGCGGGACAGGCCGTGGAGGGCCTTGTTCTGACGCTCGTCGTTGGGGCGGGTGACGCTGAGCACGCCGTCCTCACCCTTGGTGACCTCGATCGGCGCGGCGACGGTGTGCGAGAGGGAACCCTTGGGGCCCTTCACCGCGACCGTGCGGCCATCGATGGTGACGTCCACACCGGCGGGAACCTGGATGGGGAGCTTGCCGATTCGCGACATTAGCTTTTCCTCCGTTCCCGACTACCAGACGTAGGCGAGGACTTCCCCACCTACGCCCTTCTTGCCTGCCTGCTGGCCGGTCAGGAGACCGTGGGACGTGGAGATGATCGCCACGCCCAGGCCGCCGAGAACCTTCGGCAGGTTGGTGGACTTCGCGTACACGCGCAGACCCGGCTTCGAGATCCGCTTGATGCCCGCAATGGAGCGCTCACGGTTCGGGCCGAACTTCAGCTCCAGGACGAGGGACTTGCCAACTTCGGCGTCCTCGACCTTCCAGCCGGTGATGAAGCCCTCCTGCTGGAGGATCTCCGCGATGTGCGACTTGATCTTGCTGTGCGGCATAGCCACGGTGTCGTGGTACGCCGAGTTCGCGTTACGCAGACGAGTCAGCATGTCCGCGATCGGATCAGTCATGGTCATGAATTGGCCTTCGGCCTCTCTCGCCGGGGTTTCCTGTATGCGCCATCCCTCTCCCCACTCAGTGGCGGGACGGGTGCGGTGCGGGGACCTACGGCGTAGTAAGTCGGTCAGGGCGACAGGCGCCCAACCCCGCAAGCCTACGGCATGCGGTGTCGGGCTCCTGCCGACCAGATACTTACCGAGAGCATCCGGAGTACGGGAAAACCCGTACTACCAGGAGCTCTTGGTCACGCCCGGCAGCTCGCCACGGTGAGCCATCTCACGAAGGCACACGCGGCACAGGCCGAACTTGCGGTAGACGGAGTGCGGCCGGCCGCAGCGCTGGCAACGCGTGTACGCGCGCACAGCGAACTTCGGCTTGCGGGCCGCCTTAGCGATCAGGGCCTTCTTCGCCACGGTCAGTTCTCCTTGAACGGGAAGCCGAGGTGACGAAGGAGGGCACGACCCTCGTCGTCGTTGGTCGCCGTGGTGACCACGGTGATGTCCATGCCCCGGACCCGGTCGATCTTGTCCTGGTCGATCTCGTGGAACATGACCTGCTCCGTGAGACCGAAGGTGTAGTTGCCACGGCCGTCGAACTGCTTCGGCGACAGACCACGGAAGTCACGGATACGCGGCAGCGCGAGCGACAGCGTACGGTCCAGGAACTCCCACATGCGGTCACCACGGAGGGTGACGTGGCAGCCGATCGGCTGACCCTCGCGCAGCTTGAACTGCGCGATGGACTTCCGGGCCTTGGTGACGGCCGGCTTCTGGCCCGTGATCGTGGTGAGGTCGCGAATGGCGCCGTCGATCAGCTTGGAGTCGCGGGCGGCGTCGCCCACACCCATGTTGACCACGATCTTGACGAGACCGGGGATCTGCATGACGTTCTCGTATGAGAACTCTTCACGCAGCTTGCCCGCGATCTCCTCGCGGTAGCGCAGCTTGAGGCGCGGTGCGGTGGTGGTAGTCATCAGATGTCCTCACCAGTCCGCTTGGCAACGCGGATCTTGTTGCCCTCGTCGTCAAAGCGGTAGCCGACGCGGGTAACGACCTTCTTGCCGTCCTTCTCAACAACCAGCTGCACGTTGCTGACGTGGACCGGAGCCTCGGTCGTCACAATGCCACCGGTCTGCGAACCGCGAGCGGTCTGGCCGGCCTTGGTGTGCTTCTTGACCCGGTTGACACCCTCGACGAGGACGCGGTTCTCGCGGGGGAAGGCCACGATGACCTTGCCCTGCTTGCCCTTGTCCTTACCGGTGATGACCTGAACCAGGTCGCCCTTCTTGATCTTCATGCTTACAGCACCTCCGGCGCGAGCGAGATGATCTTCATGAACTTCTTCTCGCGCAGCTCACGGCCCACCGGGCCGAAGATACGGGTGCCACGAGGGTCGCCGTCGTTCTTGAGAATGACAGCGGCGTTCTCGTCGAAGCGGATGTACGAGCCGTCCTGGCGGCGGCGCTCCTTGACGGTGCGAACGATGACAGCCTTGACGACGTCACCCTTCTTCACGTTGCCGCCGGGGATCGCGTCCTTGACGGTGGCGACGATGACGTCGCCGATGCCCGCGTAGCGGCGACCCGAGCCACCGAGAACACGGATGGTGAGAATTTCCTTCGCACCCGTGTTGTCGGCGACACGCAGTCGCGACTCCTGCTGGATCACGTCTATCTCCTGATCGTCTGCCGGTTCCCGGCAGGGGCACCTGGGTGCCCCTGCCGAGCCTGGCGGAACTGCCCTGAGGGAAACCCCTCAGGGGTTTTTACTTGGCCTTCTCGAGGATCTCGACGATGCGCCAGCGCTTGCTCGCCGACAGCGGACGCGTCTCCATGATGAGGACGCGGTCGCCGACGCCTGCGGCGTTGGACTCGTCGTGAGCCTTGAGCTTGTTCGTACGGCGGATGACCTTGCCGTACAGGGCGTGCTTGACGCGATCCTCGACAGCGACGACGACGGTCTTGTCCATCTTGTCGCTGACGACGAGACCCTCACGGGTCTTGCGGAATCCGCGCTGCTCAGTCGTCTCAGTCACATTCTTCTCGCTCATCAGGCGCTCTCCACCGTCTCGATGCCCAGCTCGCGCTCGCGCATCAGGGTGTAGATCCGGGCGATGTCCTTACGGACGGACTTGAGCCGGCCGTGGTTCTCGAGCTGTCCGGTCGCCGCCTGGAAGCGGAGGTTGAACAGTTCTTCCTTGGCCTCACGGAGCTTCGCGACGAGGTCCTCGTCGTTGAGCTCGCGCAGCTCGGTCGCCTTGGTACCGGCCGCCATCACGACTCACCTGCCTCGCGCCGAACAATCCGGCACTTCATCGGAAGCTTGTGAGCAGCGCGGGTGAGCGCCTCACGAGCAATCTTCTCGTTCGGGTAGGACAGCTCGAACATGACCCGGCCCGGGTGCACGTTCGCGATCCACCACTCGGGAGAACCCTTACCGGAACCCATGCGGGTCTCGGCGGGCTTCTTCGTCAGCGGACGGTCCGGGTAGATGTTGATCCAGACCTTGCCGCCACGCTTGATGTGGCGGGTCATCGCGATACGAGCAGCCTCGATCTGGCGGTTCGTCACGTAGGCCGGGGTCAGCGCCTGGATGCCGTACTCGCCGAATGCGACCTCAGTGCCACCCTTCGCCATACCGCGGCGCTTGGGGTGGTGCTGCTTGCGGTGCTTGACCCTACGAGGGATCAGCATTTCGGTCAGGCCTCCGTTCCGGTGCTCTCAGCCGGAGCAGCGGCGGCGGGAGCGTCGGCCTTGGGGGCCTCTGCTGCCGGTGCGCCCTGCTGCGGCTTGCGGCCGCGGCCGCCACGCTCGCCACCACGACCGCCACGGCCACCGGCCGGACGGTCGGCCGCGCCGCCACCACGGGCCGGGCGGTTACCCGCACGGGCCGCGGCGTTCTCGGCACGGACCTCGGCGATGTTCTTGACGTCGCCCTTGTAGATCCAGACCTTCACGCCGATGCGGCCGAAGGTCGTCTTGGCCTCGAAGAAGCCGTAGTCCACGTTCGCGCGCAGCGTGTGCAGCGGCACACGGCCCTCGCGGTAGAACTCGGACCGGGACATCTCGGCGCCGCCGAGACGGCCACCACACTGGATCTTGATGCCCTTGGCGCCGGCCTTCATCGTGCCCTGCATGCTCTTACGCATGGCGCGACGGAAGGAGACGCGGGAGGAGAGCTGCTCGGCAACGGCCTGAGCAACCAGCTGAGCGTCCATCTCGGGGTTCTTGACCTCGAGGATGTTCAGCTGGACCTGCTTGCCCGTGAGCTTCTCGAGGTCACCGCGGATGCGGTCGGCCTCGGCGCCACGGCGGCCGATGACGATGCCCGGACGAGCGGTGTGGATGTCCACACGCACGCGGTCACGGGTGCGCTCGATCTCAACCTTCGAGATGCCGGCGCGCTCCATGCCGGACGTCATCATCCTGCGGATGGCGACGTCTTCCTTGACGTAGTCCTTGTACAGCTTGTCGGCGTACCAACGGGACTTGAAGTCCGTGGTGATGCCGAGCCGGAACCCGTGCGGGTTTACCTTCTGGCCCATTACCGGGAACCTTCCTTGCTGCTGACGACCACGGTGATGTGGCTGGTCCGCTTGCGGATCCGGTAGGCACGGCCCTGAGCGCGCGGACGGAACCGCTTCAGGGTCGGGCCCTCGTCGACGTACGCCTCGCTGATGACCAGCGAGGAGGCGTCCGTGTGGTCGTAGTTGTGCGCGGCGTTGGCAATGGCGCTGTCAAGCACCTTGCCGACCGGCACGCTGGCGGCCTGCGGGGCGAAACGCAGGACCGCCTGGGCCTCCGTGGCATCCATGCCACGGATAAGGTCCACCACGCGGCGGGCCTTCATGGGCGTGACGCGGATGTACCGCGCCTGGGCCCTGGCTTCCATGGTTGTCCCTTCGGTGTCGTTCATAGTCATCGCACCCCGCCTTAGCGGCGCTTCGACTTGCGGTCGTCCTTGACGTGGCCGCGGAAGGTGCGGGTCGGCGCAAACTCGCCGAGCTTGTGGCCGACCATCGACTCGGTGACGAACACCGGGACGTGAATCTTGCCGTTGTGCACCGCGATCGTGTGACCCAGCATGCTGGGAATGATCATCGAGCGCCGGGACCAGGTCTTGATGACGTTCTTGGTGCCTGCCTCGTTCTGTACGTCCACCTTCTTGATGAGGTGTCCGTCGACGAAGGGCCCCTTCTTGAGACTGCGCGGCATCTAAACCCGCTCCTAGCGCTTCTTGTTCGTCTTGCGGCGGCGGACGATGTACTTGCTCGATGCCTTCTTCGGCGAGCGAGTACGACCCTCCTTCTGACCCCACGGGCTGACCGGGTGGCGACCACCGGAAGTCTTGCCCTCACCACCACCGTGCGGGTGGTCAACCGGGTTCATCGCGACACCGCGGACGGTCGGGCGTACGCCCTTCCAGCGCATACGGCCGGCCTTGCCCCAGTTGATGTTCGACTGCTCGGCGTTGCCGACCTCGCCAATCGTGGCGCGGCAGCGGGCGTCGACCAGGCGGATTTCACCGGACGGCATACGAAGGTGGGCCATCGTGCCCTCCTTCGCCAGCAGCTGCACGGAGGCACCCGCGGAACGGGCGAACTTCGCGCCGCCGCCGGGCCGCAGCTCGATGGCGTGGATGGTCGTACCGACCGGGATGTTGCGCAGCGCCAGGTTGTTGCCGGGCTTGATGTCGGCGCCAGGGCCGTTCTCAATCCGGTCACCCTGCGACAGGCCACGCGGTGCGATGATGTAGCGCTTCTCGCCGTCTGCGTAGTGCAGCAGCGCGATGCGCGCGGTGCGGTTCGGGTCGTACTCGATGTGCGCGACCTTCGCCGGCACGCCGTCCTTGTCGTGACGACGGAAGTCGATCACGCGGTAGGCGCGCTTGTGTCCGCCACCCTGGTGGCGAACGGTGATCCGACCGGCGTTGTTACGGCCGCCCTTGCTGTGCAGGGGGCGGACCAGCGACTTCTCCGGCGTGGACCGCGTGATCTCGACAAAGTCGGCTACGGAGGAGCCACGGCGGCCCGGCGTAGTCGGCTTGTACTTGCGGATTCCCATTTCTCAGTCCTCGTCCGATTCCGGACGACTCGACCTCCGTCAGGAGGTCGGGCCGCCGAAGATGTCGATACGGTCGCCCTCGGCGAGGGTCACGATGGCGCGCTTGGTGTCGGCGCGCTTGCCGAAGCCGGTCTTGGTGCGCTTGCGCTTACCCTGCCGGTTGATCGTGTTGACCCCGGTGACCTTGACCCCGAAGACCGCCTGAACGGCCTGCTTGATCTGCGTCTTGTTGGAGCCGGGCGCGACGATGAACGTGTACTTGTTCTCGTCGAGCAGCGCGTAGCTCTTCTCGGAAACAACCGGCTTGACGAGGACGTCGCGCGGGTCCGTGAAGGTCTTGCTGGTTACGGTCGTCTCAGCCATCAGACGTCGCTCCCTTCGGTCTCATCGGCCGTGGTGGGGCCAGACACGAAAGACTCGAAAGCGGCCTTGGTGAAGACCACGTCGTCGGAGACGAGCACGTCGTACGTGTTGAGCTGGCCCGGCTCCAGGAGGTGCACCTGGGGCAGGTTGCGGGCGGACAGCCACGCGGCCTCGTCCGAACGCTCGGCGACCAGGAGCACGTGCTTGCGCTCGCTGACCTTGCCCAGCAGGTTCTTCGCGGCCTTCGTGGAAACCGCACCCTCGACCACGTCGGAGACGACGTGGATGCGAGCGTTGCGGGCCCGGTCGGTGAGGGCGCCACGCAGAGCGGCGGCCTTCATCTTCTTGGGCGTGCGCTGCGAGTAGTCACGCGGCTGCGGGCCGTGGACGACGCCACCACCGGCGAACTGCGGGGCGCGGGTCGAACCCTGACGGGCGCGGCCGGTGCCCTTCTGGCGGTACGGCTTCTTGCCGCCACCACGGACTTCGCCGCGACGCTTGGTCTTGTGCGTGCCCTGGCGGGCAGCGGCCAGCTGTGCGACAACGACCTGGTGGATCAGCGGGATGCTGACCTTGGCGTCGAAGATCTCCGCGGGGAGTTCGACGGTCCCGGCCTTGTCGCCTGCCGGCGTAAGGATGTCAATGGTGCTCATCGGTTCCTCAAACCCCCTTGGCCGCGGTGCGGACCAGGACGAGGCCACCGTTGGGGCCGGGAACGGCGCCCTTGATGAGCAGCAGACCCTTCTCGGCGTCAACGGCGTGGACGGTCAGGTTCTGGGTGGTGACCCGCTCGTTGCCCATACGACCCGCCATGCGCATGCCCTTGAAGACACGGCCGGGGGTGGCACAGCCACCGATGGAACCAGGCTTGCGGTGCACGCGGTGGGCACCGTGCGAAGCCTTGCCACCGGCGAAGTTGTGACGCTTCATGACACCGGCGAAGCCCTTGCCCTTGCTCTTGCCCGTGACGTCAACCTTGACGCCGGACTCGAACACCTCGGCAGTGATCTCCTGGCCGAGCGTGTACTCGCTGGCGTCGGAGGTACGGAGCTCCACCAGGTGGCGGCGCGGGGTCACGTCGGCCTTGGCGAAGTGGCCCTTGAGGGGCTTGTTCACCTTGCGAGGGTCGATCTCGCCGAAGGCGATCTGGACCGACTCGTAGCCGTCGGAGTCATTCGTGCGGACCTGGGTCACGACATTAGGCCCGGCCTTGACGACGGTCACCGGGACAACCCGGTTGTTCTCGTCCCAGACCTGGGTCATGCCGAGCTTCTCGCCCAGGATGCCCTTAATCTGCTTAGCCATCTTTCCCGCGCCTCTCAGAGCTTGATCTCGATGTCAACGCCGGCCGGAAGGTCCAGGCGCATCAGCGAGTCAACGGTCTTGGGAGTGGGGTCGAGGATGTCGATGAGGCGCTTGTGCGTGCGCATCTCGAAGTGCTCGCGAGAATCCTTGTACTTGTGCGGCGACTTGATGACGCAGTACACGTTCTTCTCTGTGGGCAGCGGCACCGGGCCTGCGACCGACGCACCAGTGCGAGTCACCGTCTCGACGATCTTCTTCGCCGAAGAGTCGATGACCTCGTGGTCGTAGGCCTTGAGCCGGATGCGGATCTTCTGTCCCGCCATGGCTACCTAGTAGTCCTGTTCTCTCGTAACGCTCTGGGACCCGGGGGCTGTCTTTGCCAGCACTGCTCTTCTCCGACCCACGCGGTCGGGCGTGTCGCATCCCCGCCAGTACGAAATCCCGAAGGTTTTCCCTGAAGCAGGGGATGCGGTCCGCGACCGCAGGCCGGGGGCGAACACCCACCGGGTGCCTGGTATCAGCCCCGCTGACGCTTCCCGAAAGATTCCCGTACGTCCGCCCCAGCGCTGCCCGGAGGGGCAGTTAGGGCGACGAGTACTGTGGGACTCGCTTCCGGTCCTCCCGACGGGAGGCGCGCAGCATCGGCACTCAACCGAGCAACCCCGACAGTCTGCCATACGGGGCACAGCCCGCGCCAATCGGGCGCAAGAGATTACCCCGTACGTGACGAACGTCAAACCCAGGGCCACACCCGGGCGCGCCGCACCCGCCCACAACCCGTACGGGTGAAGACCCCCCAAACGGCCGAGCGCGGGCCCACCTCACCCCTAGCGTCATATGCCAGGGTCAGTTCTTCGCACGAGGCGATGCACCGCGTCTTCCAGGAGGATCCGGGTGTCTTCTCCCGCACCTTCCGGGCGCTCCGGCTCCCCTTCGACGACCCAGTAGCGGTAACCCTCCTCCCCACGGACCTCACCGAGTCCAGACCGCTGGAACGCCGCGTGGACACCCTGCTGCGCTTCGACACGGCGGACCCGGACAGTGGCTTCCTCCTGGCCGTCGAGGCCCAGGGCAAGAAGGACCTGGGCAAGCCCGCGAGCTGGACGTACTACCTGGCGTATCTCTACGCGAAGTACGGCATCCCGCCGCTGCTTCTCGTCGTGTGCCAGGACAAGAACACCGCTGCCTGGGCAGCGGAACCGGTGGACATCGGCCCGCCGCAGTGGCCGGCCCTGACGATGCGCCCCCTGGTGCTGGGCCCCCACAACGTGCCCGCGATCACCGACCCCGTCACGGCCTGCCGTGACATCCCACTGGCCGCTCTCGCGGCGATTACACACGGCAAGGATCCGGACGCCGGTGCCATACTGAAGGCGCTGGCCGCAGCGCTGAAAACGGTGGACGAAGACACCGCGAGCATCTATATCGAACTCACCGAACAGGGCCTGGGCACCGCCCCGGCAGCTGACATCTGGAGGGACCTGATGGCCGTCGACCTCTCCTTCTTCCGCTCGCAGACCGCCGAGCGCCTACGCGGCGAAGGCCGGGCCGAGGGCCGGGCCGAGGACATTCTGAAGCTGCTCAGCAAGCGTGGCGTCGCAGTACCCGACGACACCCGCGACCGCATCACCGCCTGCACCGATCCGGACACCCTCAGCGTCTGGTTCGACCGCGCCATCACCGCGACCTCGGCGGAGGAGCTTTTCACCGAAGAGTGACGGCTTCCGAAACAGATCGAGCCCCTGACCCGCATGCTGCGGGTCAGGGGCTCGGTCGTCCGAGTCAGCCGCAGGAGCCTGAGCCAGATCACGGGCGGTCTGTGCGCCGGGAGTGTTCAGAGACGCTTTCCCGCGCGACGGCGTCGCCTCGCGGCCACGAGGCCGACGGTCAGGGCTGCCGCGGCGGCCGTGAGGCCGAGGCCCAGGGCGGTCTCGGCCGTGCTGGTGTCGCTTTCCATGGTGCCGCCCGCGCCGCCCCTGACCCCGAGGCTCGGGGACGCGGTGGGCTGAACGGGTGTGGCGGTGACGGTGGGGGGCACGGCCGTGGGTGGCGTGGGCGACGGCGAGGCCGTGGCCGTCGTCGTGGTGGTGACGGTGACCGCCGGCCTCGGCACGGCCGTCGCCGTGCCGATCTCACCTCTGCTGGGCAGCGCCTCGCACGCGATCTGGTCGTCCTCCCCCGGGTCCTCGTCCAGCCCGTGCGGGTCGCTCGGATCCCGCTCGAACTCCGCCTGCGCCTCCTCCTGGTAGGTGAAGTCACTGCAGTCGAGGTCGCCGGGCTGCGCGTACGAAACGCCGGACAGCGGTACGGAGGCGGCGGCGGCCAGTACCACGGCTGCCGCGGCAGTACGAAGGTTCATTTTTCGAACGTAAGCAGGACGATCTTTCCCTGCCACTCGACCGTGGCAACGGTGTCACCCGCTCACGGCAAACCCGGACGCCCCGCCGGGCAACCCGGACGCCCCCGCACACGTCTAGTCCAGCGCGGCCCGGCCACGGGGGGCGGGCCGCGCCATTTCGGTGAGCGACGGGGATGTACGCGCGGTGCGGGGCACGCCCGCTGCGGGGGAAGCGGACGGGGTACGGGGCCTTGGGCAGCACGAGTGAAGGCGGTCGCACGCGCAGGGAAGAGGTACGCGGTCCCGCGAGGCGCGCCCTGCTGGCCTCCGCCGCCGCTGCCGCCGCCGGCCTCGGCGCGGCTTCCTGCTCCGTCCCCGCCCCGCGCCGCAAGGGCCCCGCTCCCGACCCGCTGCCCGGCAAGCCGATATCCGGCTCCCGTCACGCGCTGCTGATGCAGATACTCGCCCACCCGGACGACGACCTGTACTTCATGAACCCGGACACCCAGCAGACGCTGGACTCCGGTGTCCCCGTGGTCTGCGTGTACGTCACCGCCGGCGAGGCCAACGGCGTCAACCGCATACCCGGCGCGGGCCCCCAGCCCGCCGACCGGACGGCGTACTCCTCCGCCCGCCACCAGGGACTGCGCCAGGCGTACGCCGTCCTCCTGGGGCTCCCCCGGTTCACGAAGTGGCAGAAGTCCGTGGCCACCCTGCGCGGGGATCACCAGGCCGAGCTGAACACGCTCACGAACGGTGACCGCCGCGTCGAGCTGGTCTTCCTGAACCTGGCCATGCACACCTCGTGGGGGCGGATGGGTCTGCCCAGCCTCTGGGAGTCGCGCGGCCTGTCGCTGCGTACCGTCGTGGCCGACGGCTCCCCCCTGCAGAAGGCCGGCTCGTACGACTACGACGGGCTCATCGGCGTACTCGCGGGGCTGATGGAGCGGTACCGCCCCACGGTCGTGCAGACCCTCGACCCGGACCCCGACATCCAGCACAGCGACGAGGCCACCCGGCGCCGCGACAGCGAGCAGCCGGGGTACTCCGACCACGCGGACCACACCGCCGTCGCCTCCTTCGCCTGGGCCGCGCTGATCCGGCGGGTCGCCGAGGCCACCGAGGGCGGCGGTGAGGTGCCGGGCTTCGCCGTCACGTCGTACCGCGGCTACTACAACCGGCACTGGCCGAAGAATCTCCCGCAGGACGTGGTCACGGAGAAGGCCTCGCACCTCGTGCCGTACGGCGGGGATCCCGACTGGGAGTGCGGCAACGCGGCCGGCTGCGGTGATTACAACGTCGGCGGCGACCGCCCGCTCACCAACCGCAAGGGCTGGGTCCGCTCCACGCACTACCGCTATCCCGGCGCCCGCCCGGTCGTCGCCACCGGCCGCGACGGGCGGCTCACGGCGTACGGCGTGCTGGGCCTGCGGGTCGTGCGCTGGCGCGAGACGGCGCCCGGCAGCGGCGCGTGGGGCGCGCCGGACGACCTGGGTGGTGGCCCGCTGGCTCCGGCGCTCGGTGCGGCCACGCTCGCGGACGGCCGGCAACTGCTCTTCGGCCTGCGCTTCGCCGCGCTCGCCGGTCATGGCGCGGCCAATACGCGTGAGGTCGTACTGCTCCAACAGCGCACGCCCGACGGGGAGTTCGGCGCCTGGACCGGGCTCGGCAACCCGGAGAGGCGCCACGACCGGGGCCGTCGCATCGGCTCACCCGTGGCGGTGGCGGCACCCGACGGCCGGGTGCATCTCTTCGTACGGAACGCGGACAAGGGCCTCAGCACCCGCGTCCGCGGCGCGGCCGGCCGCTGGGGTGCCTGGCGCGACCTCGGCGGCGGCGAGATCCAGGACGGCCTGGCCACGGCGGTGGACGGCGACGGCCGCGTCCACGTCTTCGCCGCGGGCCACGAGACCGTGCACCACTGGACGCAGGAGGCACCGGGCGGACCGGTGAGCGCCCGCCCGGGCACGGGTCTGCCCACCCCCGGCAGCTCCCCCACCGCCCTCACATCCCCCGACGGCGGCATCGACCTGGTCTACCGGCGCCCGGCCACGGCCGGCCTGACGACGGCGCGGGTGAGCGGCGCCCGTCCGGTGACGAGGCTGCGGTTCAACGGTTACGGCGCGGTGGGCGCGGCGTCGGCGCCGACGGGCCCGGTCCTGCTCGGCCGGGAACGCAAGGGCCGGGTCCAGCTCCTCGCGGACGGCCGCCTGGTACGCCGTAAGGGCGCCACCGCGTCCCTGGAGGGCCCCACCCTCCACCTCACCCCGAAGGGCCCGGCCGTGGTGGGCCTGGGCCCGGACGCCACCCCTTGGCTCTGGCGTCCCTGAGCCAGGCGGCAGAACCGACGCGGCAACAGCGAAGGGCCCCCACACCGTCGCGAACGACGGAGCGGGGGCCCTTCTTGGTGCTCGTTCAGGAGCAACCAGGTCAAGCCACCGAATTACTTGGTGATCTTGGTGACCTGGCCGGCGCCGACGGTCCGGCCACCCTCACGGATGGCGAACTTGAGGCCCTCCTCCATGGCGACCGGCTGAATCAGCGAGACCGTCATGATGGTGTTGTCGCCCGGCATGACCATCTCGGTGCCCTCGGGGAGGGTAACGACGCCGGTCACGTCAGTCGTACGGAAGTAGAACTGCGGGCGGTAGTTGTTGAAGAAGGGGGTGTGACGACCACCCTCGTCCTTCGACAGGATGTAGGCCTGGGCCTCGAACTCGGTGTGCGGCGTGACCGAACCGGGCTTGATGATGACCTGGCCGCGCTCGACGTCCTCACGCTTGATGCCACGGAGGAGCAGACCGACGTTCTCACCGGCCTGGCCCTCGTCGAGCAGCTTGCGGAACATCTCGATGCCGGTGACCGTGGTGGTGGTCTTCTCTTCCTTGATACCGACGATGTCGACGGTCTCGTTGACCTTGAGGACACCACGCTCGATACGACCGGTGACGACCGTGCCACGACCGGTGATCGTGAAGACGTCCTCGATCGGCATCAGGAACGGCTTGTCGACGTCGCGCTCGGGCTGCGGGATCGACTCGTCGACGGCCTTCATCAGGTCGAGGACGGTCTGGCCCCACTCCTTGTCGCCCTCGAGCGCCTTGAGCGCCGAGACCTTGACGACCGGGAGGTCGTCGCCCGGGAACTCGTACTCGGAGAGGAGCTCACGAACCTCGAGCTCGACGAGCTCCAGGATCTCCTCGTCGTCCACCATGTCGGCCTTGTTCAGCGCGACAACGATGTACGGCACGCCTACCTGGCGGGCCAGGAGCACGTGCTCCTTGGTCTGCGGCATCGGGCCGTCGGTGGCGGCGACCACGAGGATGGCGCCGTCCATCTGCGCCGCACCCGTGATCATGTTCTTGATGTAGTCCGCGTGACCGGGGCAGTCGACGTGCGCGTAGTGACGCGACTCCGTCTGGTACTCGACGTGCGCGATCGAGATCGTGATACCGCGCTGGCGCTCCTCAGGAGCCTTGTCGATCTGGTCGAAGGCCGAGGCCTCGTTCAGGTCCGGGTACGCGTCATGCAGCACCTTGGTAATCGCCGCGGTCAGCGTCGTCTTACCGTGGTCAATGTGACCGATGGTGCCGATGTTGACGTGCGGCTTAGTCCGCTCGAACTTCGCCTTCGCCACTGGGTCCTCCTGGAGTGGTTCTGTACGCCTTGCTTCATCGGCGCCAGGTGATCTTTGCTGGGATGCCGACCGCCGGGGGTTTCCCATACGGGTCGCGGGGGAAAGCCCCCGGCGGTCGGGTCAAGCCTAAAGCGTCAACTCGGGGGAGTTACTCGCCCTTGGCCTTCGCGATGATCTCCTCGGCGACGTTCCGCGGAACCTCGGCGTAGGAGTCGAACTGCATCGAGTAGCTTGCGCGACCCGAGGTCTTGCTGCGGAGGTCTCCGACGTAGCCGAACATCTCCGAGAGGGGCACGAGGCCCTTCACGACGCGAGCGCCGCTGCGCTCCTCCATGGCCTGGATCTGGCCACGGCGGGAGTTGAGGTCGCCGATGACATCGCCCATGTAGTCCTCGGGCGTGGTGACCTCGACGGCCATCATCGGCTCGAGGAGCACGGGAGAGGCCTTGCGGGCACCCTCCTTGAACGCCTGCGAACCGGCGATCTTGAAGGCGAGCTCCGAGGAGTCGACCTCGTGGTAACCACCGTCGAGAAGGGTGACGCGAACGCCCACCATCTCGTAGCCGGCCAGGATGCCGAACTGCATGGCTTCCTGCGCGCCCGCGTCCACCGAGGGGATGTACTCCCTGGGGATGCGGCCACCGGTGACCTTGTTGACGAACTCGTACGAGGCGTCGCCACCCTCGATGGGCTCAAGGGCGATCTGCACCTTCGCGAACTGGCCGGTACCACCAGTCTGCTTCTTGTGCGTGTAGTCGATGCGCTCGACGGCCTTGCGGATCGTCTCGCGGTAAGCGACCTGGGGCTTGCCGACGTTCGCCTCGACGCGGAACTCGCGCTTCATGCGGTCGACAAGAACCTCGAGGTGAAGCTCGCCCATACCGCCGATGACGGTCTGGCCGGTCTCCTCGTTGGTGTGCACCTGGAAGGAGGGGTCCTCCTCCGAGAGACGCTGGATGGCTACACCCAGCTTCTCCTGGTCACCCTTGGACTTGGGCTCGATCGCGACCTCGATGACCGGCGCCGGGAAGTCCATGGACTCCAGGATCACCGGGTTCTTCTCGTCGCAGAGCGTCTCACCGGTGGTGGTCTGCTTCAGGCCCATGACGGCGATGATGTCACCGGCGCCCACCGACGCGATCTCCTCACGCTTGTTCGCGTGCATGCGGTAGATCTTGCCGATGCGCTCCTTCTTGCCCTTGACCGAGTTCAGCACGGAGCTGCCGGCCTCGAGGCGGCCCGAGTACACCCGGACGAAGGTGAGCTTGCCGAGGTGCGGGTCGCTCATGATCTTGAATGCAAGACCGGAGAACGGCTCGTCGTCGGCGGGCTTGCGCTGGACGACCTTCTCCGGGTCCTTGACGTCGTGGCCCTCGATGGCCTCGACGTCCAGGGGGGAAGGCAGGTAACGCACGACCGCGTCGAGCAGGGGCTGGACGCCCTTGTTCTTGAACGCGGTGCCACAGAACACCGGGGTGACGGTGACGGAGTCGGCGCTGCCCTTGGAGGCGAGGGTGATACGACGGATGGCGGCGTACAGCTGCTCCACCGAAGGCTCCTGGCCCTCGAGGTACAGCTCCATCATCTGGTCGTCGTGCTCAGCCACGGCCTCGAGGAGCTTGCCGCGCCACTCGTCGGCGGCGTCGACGTGCGTGTCCGGGATGTCGACGATGTCGTACATCTCGCCCTTGGCGGCCTCGGCGGACCAGACAAAGGCCTTCATCGTCACGAGGTCGACGACGCCCTTGAAGTCTGCTTCAGCACCGATGGGGAGCTGCATGACCAGCGGAACCGCACCGAGGCGGTCGACGATCATGTCGACGCAGCGGTGGAACTCGGCGCCGGTGCGGTCGAGCTTGTTGACGAAGCAGATACGCGGCACGCCGTAGCGGTCCGCCTGACGCCAGACAGTCTCGGACTGCGGCTCGACGCCCGCCACACCGTCGAACACGGTGACGGCACCGTCGAGGACGCGGAGCGAACGCTCCACCTCGACGGTGAAGTCGACGTGACCCGGAGTGTCAATGATGTTGATCGTGTGATCGACGTCATTGAGCGGCCAGTGGCAGGTCGTCGCGGCAGACGTGATCGTGATGCCGCGCTCCTGCTCCTGCTCCATCCAGTCCATGGTGGCTGCGCCATCGTGGACTTCACCGATCTTGTAAGACACACCGGTGTAGAAGAGGATCCGCTCGGTGGTGGTCGTCTTGCCCGCGTCGATGTGGGCCATGATCCCGATGTTGCGGACCTTGGCCAGGTCAAGCGAAGTGGTGGCCATAAGGCTCAATCTTCTCTCGGTCTCGATGTGGGTAGCGACTACCAGCGGTAGTGCGCGAAGGCCTTGTTGGACTCGGCCATCTTGTGGGTGTCCTCACGCTTCTTGACGGCAGCGCCAAGACCGTTCGAGGCGTCGAGCAGCTCGTTCATGAGGCGCTCAGTCATGGTCTTCTCACGGCGGGCGCGGGAGTAACCCACGACCCAGCGCAGCGCGAGGGTGGCGGCGCGACCGGGCTTGACCTCGATCGGCACCTGGTACGTCGCGCCACCGACACGGCGGGACTTCACCTCGAGCGAGGGCTTGACGTTCTCAAGCGCGCGCTTCAGCGTGATGACCGGGTCGTTGCCGGTCTTCTCGCGGAGGCCTTCCATGGCGCCGTAAACGATGCGCTCGGCGGTGGAACGCTTGCCGTCAAGCAGAATCTTGTTGATCAGCGACGTGACAAGAGGAGAGCTGTAGACCGGGTCAATGATGACCGGGCGCTTCGGGGCGGGGCCCTTACGAGGCATTCTTACTTCTCCTTCTTGGCGCCGTAGCGGCTGCGGGCCTGCTTGCGGTTCTTGACACCCTGGGTGTCGAGCGAGCCGCGGATGATCTTGTAGCGAACACCCGGCAGGTCCTTCACACGGCCACCACGCACGAGCACGATCGAGTGCTCCTGCAGGTTGTGTCCCTCACCCGGGATGTAAGCAGTGACTTCGATCCCGCTGGTCAGACGCACACGCGCGACCTTACGCAGGGCCGAGTTCGGCTTCTTCGGGGTGGTCGTGAACACACGCGTGCAGACGCCCCGGCGCTGAGGGGAACCCTCGAGTGCGGGCGTCTTGTTCTTCTCGACCTTGTCCTGCCGGCCCTTGCGGACCAGCTGCTGGATCGTAGGCACTACTTCTCCGGTTTCTGTGTGCCGATCACTGTGAAACTAACCTGGAACACCTCCGACCCACGCGGTCGGGTGTGTCGAACACTGCGGACCGCTCCGCCCGAAAGCGGAATGAGCGCAGATTGCGGTGGCCGTTCACGGACTCGCGGTGCGGTTGAGGACACGCACACGAGCCCAGGCACACCCCAGGCACAAGGTCTGAGCGTACCTACCTCATGGACTCCGGTCAAAACAAATGCCCACGCCCAGGGACACCTCGGGCACGGCGGGCGTGCGCACCGGCGCTGCGGGCGGTTCAGGGCTGCTCACGGCGCTTGCGCCGGTGGGCGGGCAACGGCGGGATCGTCGGGACCTTCGACGTCCGGCTCTTGGCGGCCAGGCCGGGCTTGACGGGCTCGCCGGCCGGTTCCGTACGGCCGCCGGGCACGCCTTCGGGCGCACCACCGGGGGCGCCGCGCTCGGCGTCGGCGGGTTCCGGCTGCTGCTGTTCGTCCTGCGGGAAGGGGATGACAGCCGCCTGTCCGGGTGTACGGCCGACGAGCCTGAGCCTGCGGGTCTGGGCTATTCGGCGCGCCTGCTCCAGTGCGGGTTCGTACTGGTCGGCGGCGTCGCGCCAGCCGTTCGCGTACGCCTGGAGCTCGCGGCGCTCCATTTCCGCCCGTACGAGAATCACGAGGTCTTCGGGCGCGTGGCGCAGCAGGTGCTCACCGAGGGGATTCCAGGAGGCCCGGCAGGCCGTTGTCGCGCTCCAGCGGGCCGGCGACGGGATTGCGCGCTCTTGGCACCGCCGAGGGCTCGCGCGTGCCCCCCTCGCGGGCGCCGTCGGTCGGCCGGGAGCGCTTTTCGCCCTCGACCATGCACCGTTCTCCTTAAAGACCCATCGCTGCCCGTCCCGTCGGCGGCACGAAATCATGTGCCTGACAGACAGGCCGTCACAGCCTAGTGGCCTGCCGGAGTCACCCTTTCCGGGCGTCTTTGATCCTCGCACCCGCCGGGCAGCGGGGACGTGCCCAGCTCTACCGGCTGGAGGACGTGTTCGCCGCCGAGCGCACGGCGCGCAGGAAGACCATGCGGGAGCGGATCGCGACACGTCTCGCGTCGCCGCCCTCCGTGCCGCCCGGCACCGGCGGCGCGGGCAGCCCCGGCGGACCGTCCGGTTCCCGTTACGAGCCGTTTCCCGGCTCCGCGTTCTTCCGGCCCGGAACCAACTCGCCGGTCATCACCGCCATGGGCCGCCGCCTGGCCGCCGAGCGCTGCGCCGCGTACGTCGTCGGACCCGGCCCGCGCTGGTCCGAGGCCGACCGGCGTTCGTACGCCAGGTGGCAGCGCAAGCTCGGCTACACGGGTGCGGACGCCGACGGCGTGCCCGGCCGTGCCTCCTGGAACGCCCTGAAGGTCCCGCGCGTCCGCTGACCGCCGCCCGCCTGCCCACCCGCCCCCACTCCCCCATCACCGGCCGTGACAGCGACCTGCTGTCACTTCTCCAGCAGCACCGGAGTCGCCAATGACCGAGCCCGCACCGCATGACGCGGCCGCCGTCGCACTGGAGCTTGAGCGACTGCGCGGCACCGTGGAGGTGGGATTCGCCCGGGTCGACGGATCACTCGCCCTGCTCGTGCAGCGCAGCGACCAGAGCGACCGGCAGCTCGCCGACCACGAGACACGGATCGACACGCTGGAGCGCGCCCGGTGGCCGCTGCCCAGCCTCGCGGCCGTGACGGCCATCTCGGGAATGCTGCTGTCCGTATGGCAGCTCGCCACCCGCTGACGCGACCAGCCACAACGCCGCAGGGCGGCCACCCCGTACGAAACGGGGTGACCGCCCTGCGGTTCAGACGTACGCCTTACTGGTTGTACGGACCGTAGTCGTAGTCCTCCAGCGGAACGGCCTGGCCGGAGCCGGTGCCGAACGGCGAGTAGTCGATGTCGTCGTAGCCGACGGCCGAGTACATCGCGGCCTTGGCCTCCTCGGTGGGCTCCACCCGGATGTTGCGGTAGCGGGACAGACCCGTACCGGCCGGGATGAGCTTACCGATGATGACGTTCTCCTTGAGGCCGATCAGGGAGTCGGACTTGGCGTTGATCGCCGCGTCCGTCAGAACCCTGGTCGTCTCCTGGAAGGACGCCGCCGACAGCCACGACTCGGTCGCCAGCGAGGCCTTGGTGATACCCATCAGCTGCGGACGGCCGGAGGCCGGGTGGCCGCCTTCCGTGACCACACGACGGTTCTCGCCCTCGAAGCGGCCGCGCTCGACGAGCTCGCCCGGAAGCAGCTCGGCGTCGCCCGACTCGATGATCGTCACGCGGCGGAGCATCTGCCGGATGATGATCTCGATGTGCTTGTCGTGGATCGACACACCCTGGCTGTTGTAGACCTTCTGGACTTCGCCGACCAGGTGGACCTGGACCGCGCGCTGACCGAGGATCCGCAGCACGTCGTGCGGGTTGGTGGCACCCACGGTGAGCTTCTGGCCCACCTCGACGTGGTCGCCCTCGCCCACGAGCAGACGGGCACGCTTCGAGATCGGGAACGCCGTCTCGTCGCTGCCGTCGTCCGGGGTGACGACGATCTTCTTGGTCTTCTCGGTCTCCTCGATACGGATGCGGCCTGCCGCCTCCGAGATCGGGGCGACACCCTTGGGCGTACGAGCCTCGAAGAGCTCGACGACACGGGGCAGACCCTGGGTGATGTCGTCACCGGCCACACCACCGGTGTGGAAGGTACGCATCGTCAGCTGCGTGCCGGGCTCACCGATGGACTGGGCGGCGATGATGCCGACCGCCTCACCGATGTCGACCAGCTTGCCGGTGGCCAGCGAGCGGCCGTAGCAGAAGGCACAGGTGCCGACCGCGGACTCGCAGGTCAGGACCGAGCGGGTCTTGACCTCCTCGACGCCGTGCATGACCAGCTGGTCGATGAGCACGTCACCGAGGTCGACATTGGCCGGCGCGATGACCTTGCCGTCGATGACGACGTCCTCGGCGAGCATGCGTGCGTACACGCTCGTCTCGACGTCGTCGGTCTTGCGGAGGATGCCGTCGGCGCCCTTCTCCGCGATCTTCAGCTTGAGGCCGCGGTCGGTGCCACAGTCCTCCTCGCGGATGATCACGTCCTGCGAGACGTCCACCAGACGACGGGTCAGGTAACCCGAGTCGGCGGTACGCAGGGCGGTGTCGGCGAGACCCTTACGGGCACCGTGGGTGGAGATGAAGTACTCCAGCACGGACAGACCCTCACGGAACGACGCCTTAATGGGCCGCGGGATGGTCTCGTTCTTCGCGTTCGACACCAGACCACGCATACCGGCGATCTGACGCATCTGCATCATGTTTCCTCGGGCACCCGAGTCAACCATCATGAAGATGGGGTTCGTCTTGGGGAAGTTCGCGTTCATCGCCTCGGCAACCTCGTTGGTCGCCTTGGTCCAGATCGCGATGAGCTCCTGAGTGCGCTCTTCCTTGGTGATGAGACCGCGCTCGTACTGCTTCTGGACCTTCTCGTCCTGTGCCTCGTAGCCCTTGACGATGGCCTTCTTGGCCTCGGGCACGACGACGTCGGAGATGGCCACGGTGACGCCCGAACGGGTCGCCCAGTGGAAGCCGGCCGCCTTCAGGTTGTCGAGCGTCGCCGCCACGATGACCTTGGGGTAGCGCTCCGCCAGGTCGTTGACGATCTCGGAGAGCTGCTTCTTGCCCACCGAGTAGTCGACGAACGGGTAGTCCTCGGGCAGCAGCTCGTTGAAGAGCGCGCGGCCCAGCGTCGTACGAAGCCGGAAGCTGTCGCCCTGCTGGAACTCCTGCTCACCCTCCTCGGCGACCGGCGGCACCCAGCCACGCGGCGGGATGGTGCCCACCGGGAAGCGGATGTCGACCTTGGCCTGGAGCGAGAGCTCACGGTTGTCGAACGCCATGGTCGCCTCGGCGGTCGAGCCGAAGCTACGGCCCTCACCGATGACCTTGCGCTCTTCCTCATCGGTCGTGAGGAAGAAGAGACCGAGAACCATGTCCTGGGTCGGCATGGTGACGGGACGACCGTCGGCCGGCTTCAGGATGTTGTTCGAGGACAGCATCAGGATGCGGGCCTCGGCCTGCGCCTCCGCGGAGAGCGGCAGGTGCACGGCCATCTGGTCACCGTCGAAGTCCGCGTTGAACGCGGTGCAGACGAGCGGGTGGATCTGGATGGCCTTGCCCTCGACCAGCTGCGGCTCGAAGGCCTGGATGCCGAGGCGGTGCAGCGTCGGCGCACGGTTCAGCAGAACCGGGTGCTCGGCGATGACCTCTTCCAGAACGTCGTACACGACGGTCCGGCCGCGCTCGACCATGCGCTTCGCCGACTTGATGTTCTGCGCGTGGTTGAGGTCAACCAGGCGCTTCATCACGAACGGCTTGAAGAGCTCCAGCGCCATGGCCTTCGGCAGACCGCACTGGTGCAGCTTCAGCTGCGGGCCGACGACGATCACGGAACGCGCGGAGTAGTCCACACGCTTACCGAGAAGGTTCTGACGGAAGCGACCCTGCTTGCCCTTGAGCATGTCGCTCAGGGACTTCAGCGGGCGGTTACCGGGACCGGTGACCGGACGGCCACGACGACCGTTGTCGAACAGCGCGTCGACGGCCTCCTGAAGCATGCGCTTCTCGTTGTTCACGATGATCTCGGGAGCACCGAGGTCAAGGAGACGCTTGAGGCGGTTGTTGCGGTTGATCACGCGGCGGTACAGGTCGTTCAGGTCGGAGGTCGCGAAGCGGCCACCGTCCAGCTGCACCATCGGACGCAGGTCCGGCGGGATGACCGGCACGCAGTCGAGGACCATGCCCTTGGGGCTGTTGGAGGTCTGCAGGAAGGCAGACACGACCTTCAGCCGCTTCAGCGCACGGGTCTTCTTCTGGCCCTTGCCGGTACGGATGATCTCGCGGAGGCGCTCGGCCTCCTCCTCCAGATCGAACGACTCCAGACGCTTCTGCAGAGCAGCCGCGCCCATCGAGCCGTCGAAGTACGTACCGAAGCGGTCGCGCAGCTCGCGGTAGAGCAGCTCGTCGCCCTCGAGGTCCTGGACCTTGAGGTTCTTGAAGCGGCTCCACACCTCGTCGAGACGGTCGATCTCGCGCTGCGCACGGTCGCGCAGCTGCTTCATCTCACGCTCGGCACCTTCGCGCACCTTGCGGCGTACGTCGGCCTTGGCGCCCTCGGCCTCAAGCTCGGCCAGGTCGGTCTCGAGCTTCTTGGCGCGGGCTTCGAGGTCGGCGTCGCGACGGTTCTCGATCTGCTGACGCTCTACGGAGACGTGCGCCTCCAGCGACGGCAGGTCGCGCGTGCGGCGCTCCTCGTCCACGAACGTGATCATGTACGCGGCGAAGTAGATGACCTTCTCGAGGTCCTTCGGCGCGAGGTCCAGCAGGTAGCCAAGGCGCGACGGGACGCCCTTGAAGTACCAGATGTGAGTGACGGGTGCGGCCAGCTCAATGTGGCCCATCCGCTCACGACGCACCTTCGCGCGAGTAACCTCGACGCCGCAGCGCTCGCAGATGATGCCCTTGAAGCGGACACGCTTGTACTTACCGCAGTAGCACTCCCAGTCCCGGGTCGGGCCGAAGATCTTCTCGCAGAAGAGTCCGTCCTTCTCGGGCTTGAGCGTGCGGTAGTTGATGGTCTCCGGCTTCTTCACTTCGCCGTGCGACCAGGTCCGGATGTCGTCCGCGGTGGCGAGGCCGATCCGCAGCTCGTCGAAGAAGTTGACGTCGAGCACTTGTCGTCAATCCCTCTTTCGGGGTCGAGAGTCAATCATGGTCTGAACGGGTCCGGGGAGAGCCGGCCGCTGCGGTGAAGCAGCGGCCGGCCAACCCGTCAGACCTCTTCGACGCTGCTCGGCTCGCGCCGGGACAGGTCGATACCGAGCTCTTCCGCAGCGCGGAAGACGTCCTCGTCGGTGTCGCGCATCTCGATGGACATGCCGTCCGAGGACAGCACCTCCACGTTGAGGCACAGGGACTGCATCTCCTTGATGAGCACCTTGAAGGACTCGGGGATGCCGGGCTCAGGAATGTTCTCGCCCTTGACGATGGCCTCGTAGACCTTCACGCGGCCGGTGACGTCGTCGGACTTGATGGTCAGCAGTTCCTGGAGGGCGTAAGCGGCGCCATAAGCCTCAAGCGCCCACACCTCCATCTCACCGAAGCGCTGGCCACCGAACTGGGCCTTACCACCCAGCGGCTGCTGGGTGATCATGGAGTACGGACCGGTCGACCGAGCGTGCAGCTTGTCGTCGACCAGGTGGTGGAGCTTGAGGATGTACATGTACCCGACCGAGATCGGGTCCGGGAACGGCTCACCCGAGCGGCCGTCGAACAGGTTGGCCTTGCCGGACGGCTGGACCATCCGGTTGCCGTCGCGGTTCGGGATCGTGGACTCGAAGAGACCGGAGATCTCGTCCTCGCGCGCACCGTCGAAGACCGGGGTCGCGACGTTCGTGCCAGGGGCGACCTCGTCGGCGCCGATGACCTTCAGGCGCTCCATCCACTCCTCGCTGCCCTCGACCTTCCAGCCCTGACTGGCGAGCCAGCCGAGGTGGATTTCGAGAACCTGTCCCGGATTCATTCGGGACGGGACACCCAGCGGGTTGAGGATGATGTCGACCGGGGTGCCGTCCTCCAGGAACGGCATGTCCTCGATCGGCAGGATCTTCGAGATGACGCCCTTGTTGCCGTGACGGCCGGCGAGCTTGTCACCATCGGTGATCTTGCGCTTCTGCGCGACGTACACGCGAACCAGCTGGTTCACGCCCGGCGGCAGCTCGTCGCCCTCTTCGCGGTCGAAGACGCGGACACCGATGATCTTGCCGACCTCGCCGTGCGGCACCTTCAGCGAGGTGTCGCGCACCTCGCGCGCCTTCTCACCGAAGATCGCACGGAGCAGGCGCTCCTCCGGCGTCAGCTCGGTCTCACCCTTGGGCGTGACCTTGCCGACGAGGATGTCACCGGCGACGACCTCGGCACCGATACGGATGATGCCGCGCTCGTCGAGGTCCGCGAGGACCTCTTCGGAGACGTTCGGGATGTCCCGAGTGATCTCCTCCGGGCCGAGCTTGGTGTCACGGGCGTCGACCTCGTGCTCCTCGATGTGGATCGAGGAGAGGACGTCGTCCTGCACCAGACGCTGGCTGAGGATGATCGCGTCTTCGTAGTTGTGGCCCTCCCACGGCATGAACGCCACGAGCAGGTTCTTGCCGAGCGCCATCTCACCCTGCTGGGTGGCGGGCCCGTCGGCGAGGACCTGGCCCTCGACGACCCGGGCGCCCTCGTCCACGACAACCTTCTGGTTGACCGAGGTGCCCTGGTTCGAGCGGGAGAACTTCGCGATCCGGTACGTCGTGTACGTGCCGTCGTCGTTGGCGACGGTGACGTAGTCCGCGGAGACCTCCTGGACCACACCGTCCTTCTCCGCCTTGATGACGTCACCGGCGTCGACCGCGCAGCGGTACTCCATGCCGGTGCCGACGAGCGGCGCCTCGGACGTGATCAGCGGCACGGCCTGACGCATCATGTTCGCGCCCATGAGCGCGCGGTTCGCGTCGTCGTGCTCGAGGAACGGGATCATCGCGGTGGCGACCGACACCATCTGGCGCGGCGAGACGTCCATGTAGTCGACGTCGTCGCCCGGGATGTAGTCGATCTCGCCGCCACGACGGCGGACCAGTACGCGGGACTCCTCGAAGCGCATGTCCTCGGAGAGCGTCGCGTTGGCCTGCGCGATAACGAAACGGTCCTCTTCGTCAGCCGTCAGGTAGTCGACGTCGTCGGTGACGACACCGTTGACGACCTTGCGGTACGGCGTCTCGACGAAACCGAACGCGTTGACGCGGCCGTACGAGGCGAGCGAACCGATCAGACCGATGTTCGGGCCTTCGGGGGTCTCAATCGGGCACATACGGCCGTAGTGAGACGGGTGCACGTCACGGACCTCGAAGCCGGCCCGCTCACGGGAGAGACCACCGGGACCGAGCGCCGACAGACGGCGCTTGTGGGTGAGACCCGACAGCGGGTTGTTCTGGTCCATGAACTGCGACAACTGGCTGGTGCCGAAGAACTCCTTGATGGAGGCGACGACCGGCCGGATGTTGATCAGGGTCTGCGGCGTGATCGCCTCGACGTCCTGAGTCGTCATCCGCTCACGCACGACGCGCTCCATACGAGCCAGACCCGTGCGGACCTGGTTCTGGATGAGCTCGCCGACGTTACGCAGACGACGGTTGCCGAAGTGGTCGATGTCGTCGGTCTCGACGACGATGCTCCGGCCCGACTCGCCGACCGTCTCGACCTCGCCGGCGTGCAGCCGGACCAGGTACTTGATGGTGGCGATGATGTCCTTGCTCGTAAGGACACCGGCGTTCAGCGGCTCATCGGCGCCGAGCTTCTTGTTCACCTTGTAGCGGCCGACCTTCGCGAGGTCGTAACGCTTCGGGTTGAAGTAGAGGTTCTCGAGCAGCGTCTGAGCGGCCTCACGCGTGGGCGGCTCGCCCGGGCGGAGCTTGCGGTAGATGTCGAGCAGCGCGTCGTCCTGGCCCTGGGTGTGGTCCTTCTCCAGGGTGGCGCGCATGGACTCGTACTCGCCGAACTCTTCGAGGATCTGCTCGGTGGTCCAACCGAGAGCCTTGAGGAGGACGGTCACGGACTGCTTGCGCTTGCGGTCGATGCGGACACCGACCATGTCGCGCTTGTCGATCTCCATCTCCAGCCAGGCACCCCGAGAGGGGATGATCTTGGCCGAGAAGATGTCCTTGTCGGACGTCTTGTCGATGGAGGAGTCGAAGTAGACACCCGGCGAGCGGACCAGCTGCGACACGACGACACGCTCGGTGCCGTTGATGACGAAGGTGCCCTTGTTGGTCATGAGCGGGAAATCGCCCATGAAGACCGTCTGGGACTTGATCTCGCCGGTCTCGTTGTTGGTGAACTCTGCGGTGACGAAGAGCGGAGCCGCGAACGTGAAGTCCCGCTCCTTGCACTCGTCGATCGAGTTCTTCGGCGGCTCGAACCGGTGGTCGCGGAACGTCAGCGACATCGACCCGGAGAAGTCCTCGATCGGCGAGATCTCCTCGAAGATCTCTTCCAGTCCAGACTTGGTGGGGACGTCCTGTCCGCTCTCGAGAGCGGCCTCGACGCGACCCTTCCAAGCGGCGTTGCCGAGGAGCCAGTCAAAGCTCTCGGTCTGCAGCGCGAGGAGGTTAGGAACCTCGAGGGGCTCCTTGATCTTTGCAAAGGAGATGCGCAGCGGGGCGGTGCTGGCGCCGTTGTTCGTATTGGAGGTCGAGGCGTTGCGCGAGGCGGCCAAGAGGGGGTCCTTCCGAGGGCTCGGACTCACTACGCGCGTACCGGTCCCAAGCTGGCACAGCGGCAGAATTCCCTGGTCAGGGAAGTCGGCTGTCGATGCTCGAGCGAGGGTATGCCTCTGGTGACGGGCAGGAGGCAGCTAACAGGCAGCGCAAAGGGTCAGTGTAGCCACTTGGCTCACTGATGTCCAGAGCGGGTCGTTTGACACCCTCGCTGTACTCAACTCCTGCGGAAAGCCATGCGCTGTATGCGCATATCAGTACTGCCCTCTACGCCGCCGATCCATGCCTCGGATCCGGATCGGTATGACGACGAGTCCTGAGAATTGCGCGCCTCGTGCGGTTCGTCAAGGCCTTCCCGCTCTCGACAGAGATCGTCACTGGCCACAGCGCCGTACGGCGCAAGGACACCCGCGGGGCGTACGGCGAAGATCACGATACTCGCCACGACGCCAAGAGCAAGGACGGCGTCGCGGGAACGACCAAGGGCGACCACCCGAATGGGTGATCGCCCTTGGAACGTGAGCAGCTGAGTCAGAGACTCAACGAGGTCACTTGACCTCGACAGCCGCACCGGCGGCCTTGAGGGACTCGGCGGCCTTCTCAGCGGCCTCCTTGGCGACCTTCTCGAGGACCGGCTTCGGAGCGCCGTCGACGAGGTCCTTGGCCTCCTTCAGACCCAGCGAGGTCAGCTCACGCACGACCTTGATGACCTGGATCTTCTTGTCGCCGGCACCGGTGAGGATGACGTCGAACTCGTCCTGCTCCTCGACGGCCTCGGCGGCGCCACCGGCGGCACCGCCGGCGGGGGCGGCGGCAACCGCGGCAGCGGCGGTGACGTCGAACTTCTCCTCGAAGGCCTTCACGAACTCGGAGAGCTCGATGAGGGTCATCTCTTCGAACTGCGCGAGCAGGTCGTCCTGGGACAGCTTCGCCATGATGGCGTCCTTCCACTAATTCGGCTGGTGCCGATGTACATGTGAGGCGGGCGTACTTCCGGCCCGCTGCGACCGGCGCCTAGGCGGCGACGGTCAGAAAGCGAGCCGAATTACTCGGCACCGCCCTGCTCGGCCTGCTTGGCACGAAGCGCCTCCGCGGTGCGGACGAACTTCGAGGGAAGCGCCTTGAACAGCGACGCAGTCTGGGACTGCTTGCCCTTCATGGCACCCGCCAGCTTGGCGAGCAGAACCTCGCGGGACTCGAGGTCCGCAAGCTTCTTGATCTCATCGGCGGACAGCGCCTTGCCATCAAGGACACCGCCCTTGATGATCAGGTTCGGGTTCTCCTTGGCGAAGTCACGAAGACCCTTCGCCGACTCCACCGGGTCACCGGTGATGAAGGCAACCGCCGTCGGGCCTGCGAACAGGTCGTCCAGCGTGTTGATCCCGGCCTCGTTGGCCGCGATCTTGGTCAGCGTGTTCTTCACCACGGCGTACTGGGCGTTCTCACCGAGCGAACGACGCAGCGTCTTGAGCTGCGTCACGGTGAGACCCCGGTACTCGGTCAGCACGGCGGCGTTCGAGCTGCGGAACTGGTCCGCGAGCTCGGCTACCGCGGCAGCCTTGTCGGGCCTTGCCATAGAGCGTCGGCCTCCTTCCGGGTGATGAGGACCGCTCAGAAGGGGCTGGGCAAAACGAAACGCCCCGGCGCAGGCGCACGGGGCTGGGCTCGACCGGAACGAGTCTGGGAGCTTTCCACGAACACCTGCGCAGGTCGTTCCGCACCTAGCGGATCCTTCGGCCACTGCACCTTCTTGCGAAGACACAGCAACGACCAGCGGTCTTTGGCTTCCGGGGAAGACTACGCGAACGGGTCACCCACAAGCAAATCGGGCCCCGCGCCTCCCCGAGGGGAGGTACGGGGCCCGATCAGAGCCACTCAGTGACCCGAGCCGTCAGGCCCGGCCCGGCCGTCAGACAGCGGCCGGGTCCTCCTCGACGAGGAGGTTACGGGTGCGGTTCTGGTCCAGCGGGATGCTGGGGCCCATCGTCGTGGTCAGGGCGGCCTTCTTGATGTAGCGGCCCTTCGCGGCGGACGGCTTGAGACGGAGGATCTCCTCCAGCGCCGCGGCGTAGTTCTCGACCAGCTTCGTCTCGTCGAAGGAGACCTTGCCGATGATGAAGTGCAGGTTCGAGTGCTTGTCGACGCGGAACTCGATCTTGCCGCCCTTGATGTCCGTGACAGCCTTCGCCACGTCCGGGGTGACCGTTCCGGTCTTCGGGTTCGGCATCAGACCACGCGGACCGAGCACGCGGCCGAGGCGGCCGACCTTGCCCATGAGGTCCGGGGTGGCGACGACGGCGTCGAAGTCCAGACGGCCCTTCGCGACCTCGTCGATGAGCTCGTCGGAGCCGACGATGTCGGCGCCGGCGGCCTCCGCGGCCGCAGCACGGTCACCGGTCGCGAAGACCAGGACCCGGGCGGTCTTGCCGGTGCCGTGCGGCAGGTTCACGGTGCCACGGACCATCTGGTCGGCCTTGCGCGGGTCGACACCCAGACGCATGGCGACCTCGACGGTGCCGTCGAACTTCGTGGTGGAGGTGTCCTTGGCGATACGGACGGCCTCGAGCGGGGCGTACAGACGCTCCCGGTCGATCTTCGCGTCCGCGCTGCGGAAGTTCTTGCTGCGCTTCACTTCTGCTCCTGGGGTATGGA
Source organism: Streptomyces flavidovirens DSM 40150 (assembly GCF_000429085.1). Lineage (GTDB taxonomy): Bacteria > Actinomycetota > Actinomycetes > Streptomycetales > Streptomycetaceae > Streptomyces > Streptomyces flavidovirens. Next base: position 275,008 of record NZ_AUBE01000006.1, read on the forward strand.
GGTGGAGTCGTGGTGCGGACCAGCGCTTGGCCCTACCACTGAGGCGGTGTCCGATTTCCGGCTACCGCCGGGTGACGGGGACTTTCAGCCCTCGACGGTGATGCCCATGGAACGGGCGGTACCGGCGATGATCTTGTCCGCGGCCTCGAGGTCGTTGGCGTTCAGGTCGGGGAGCTTGACCGTCGAGATCTCACGCACCTGAGCGGCGGTGAGCTTCGCGACCTTGGTCTTGTGGGGCTCGCCCGATCCCTTGTCCACACCAGCGGCCTTGAGGATCAGCTTCGCGGCCGGCGGGGTCTTCGTCACGAAGGTGAAGGAGCGGTCCTCGTAGACCGTGATCTCCACCGGCACGACCATGCCACGCTGCGACTCGGTCGCGGCGTTGTAGGCCTTGCAGAACTCCATGATGTTGACGCCGTGCTGGCCGAGCGCGGGGCCGACCGGCGGAGCCGGGTTGGCCGCGCCGGCGTTGATCTGGAGCTTGATGAGCCCCGTGACCTTCTTCTTCTTGGGAGGCATTGCTCTCTCCGGGTCCTAGTGAGAGTTTCCTGCCATCCGATCACCGGACGGAGGCATACCGCACAACGATAACGGGTATAGCTGTGCGGCTAAAAACCGAGCAGGTCAGACCGGCTGCGAGAGCCTGTCTGACCTGCTCGGAAGCGGGGGTCCAGAGAAGATCAGTTCTTCTGGATCTGGTCGAAGCTCAGCTCGACCGGGGTCTCGCGACCGAAGATCTCGACGAGGCCCTTGACCTTCTTCGAGTCGGCGTTGATCTCGTTGATCGTCGCCTGGAGGGTCGCGAAGGGGCCGTCGGTGACGGTGACCGAGTCGCCCACCTCGAAGTCCAGAACCTGGACCTCCATCTTGCGGCTGGGCGCCGGCTTGCCCTCGGCCTCGGCGGCCTCGCGGGCGGCCTTCTCCTCGGCCTCCGGGGCGAGCATCTTGACGATCTCGTCCAGGGTCAGCGGGTACGGGTCGTAGGCGTTGCCGACGAAGCCGGTGACGCCGGGGGTGTTGCGGACGACGCCCCAGGACTCGTTGGTGAGGTCCATGCGGACCAGGACGTAACCGGGAAGCTTGTTCTGGCGGACGTTCTTGCGCTCGCCGTTCTTGATCTGGACGATCTCTTCCTCGGGGACTTCAGCCTGGTAGATGAACTCCTCGACGTTCAGCGAGACCGCACGCTGCTCCAGGTTCGCCTTCACGCGCTTCTCGTACCCGGCGTACGTGTGGATGACGTACCACTCGCCCGGCAGGGTGCGGAGCTCCTCGCGGAGGGCGGCGATCGGGTCGGCCGGCTCGGCAGGAGCCTCGACGGGCTCCTCCTCGGCGTCCTCGTCGGACGCGGCGTCGGCGGCGTCCTCGGCGGCTTCCCCGGCAGCGTCTTCGTCCGCGTCGGACTCGACGTGCACGGCTGCCTCTTCCGCCGGCTCGCCCGCAGCGACGTCAGCAGTTTCCGCCTGGTCCTCGTCGGCCGCCTCGACGATGTCGAGCTGGTCCTCAGCGGACTCCGCGCTTTCGCTCGGCTCAACGGCGTCGTTCAGGTTCGGGTCAGACACGGTGGCTGCTTCTTCCTGGATACATATGGGTGGAACGGCGAAAGGGGCGCCGGGTGAGGCGCCCTACGCGGGATCAGCCGAAGACGTACTTGACGGCTCGGGCGAAGCCCATGTCGATCACGGTCACAATGCCGATCATGATGACGACGAAGACAATCACCACGGTGGTGTACGTCGTCAGCTGGCTGCGCGTGGGCCAGACGACCTTGCGCAGCTCTGCGACGATCTGGCGGTAGAAGAGCGCGAGACGGCCCAGGGGGCCCTTCTTGCCGCGCTTACCGCCTTTACGAGACTTCTTGCTGGAATCCGGCGTCTCGTCCTGGGCATCAGGCATGTCGATGGAGCCCACGGCGTCCGTCACGCTACTCACCTGATTCCGGGTCGTGGCCGTGCCGCGCCCGGTGGAGCCGCACGGCAGTGCATAGAAGTACGTACATGCGCACACATCCTGGCGAAGATGCGTGTAGCAGGGCCGGAGGGACTTGAACCCCCAACCGCTGGTTTTGGAGACCAGTGCTCTACCAATTGAGCTACGACCCTTTGTGGTTCCCCCAACCTACCGCATCCGGCCGAGTGCACGGAGTGCGCGCGGCGGAGTGGCTGATGAGGGGCCAACGACGAGTGAGTGTACGTGGTCACAGGCCCGGCGTCGAACAGATACGGTCCGACCCCTTCCTGTCCGCCCCTCGATATGCGTGTGCTGGGCTGGTTTCCGGTCTGGGACGATGGGCCGTATGAGCGCTGCAACTCCTCCCACCGAGCGCCGGGTCTCAGCCCGAATCGGCGCTATCTCCGAGTCCGCAACCCTTGCCGTGGACGCCAAGGCCAAGGCCCTGAAGGCCGCCGGCCGTCCGGTCATCGGCTTCGGCGCGGGCGAGCCCGACTTCCCTACGCCCGGCTACATCGTCGAGGCCGCGATCGAGGCCTGCCGCAACCCGAAGTACCACCGCTACACGCCGGCCGGCGGGCTCCCCGAGCTCAAGGCCGCGATCGCCGCGAAGACGCTGCGTGATTCCGGTTACGAGGTGGACGCCTCGCAGGTCCTGGTCACCAACGGCGGCAAGCAGGCCATCTACGAGGCCTTCGCCACCATCCTGGACCCGGGCGACGAGGTCATCGTCCCGGCGCCGTACTGGACGACGTACCCCGAGTCGATCCGTCTCGCCGGCGGTGTCCCGGTCGACGTCGTGGCCGACGAGACCACCGGCTACCGGGTCTCCGTCGAGCAGCTGGAGGCGGCCCGTACGGAGAAGACCAAGGTCGTCCTCTTCGTCTCCCCGTCCAACCCGACCGGCGCGGTGTACACCGAGGCCGAGACCGAGGCGATCGGCCGCTGGGCCGCCGAGCACGGACTGTGGGTGCTGACGGACGAGATCTACGAGCACCTCGTCTACGGCGACGCGTCCGCCGTCTCGCTCCCGGCGGTCCTGCCGGAGCTGCGCGACAAGTGCATCGTGGTCAATGGTGTGGCGAAGACGTACGCGATGACCGGCTGGCGGGTGGGGTGGATCATCGCTCCCAAGGACGTCGTGAAGGCCGCGACCAACCTCCAGTCGCACGCCACGTCCAACGTGTCGAACGTCGCTCAGATCGCGGCGCTGGCGGCGGTCTCCGGCAACCTCGACGCGGTCGCCGAGATGCGTTCCGCCTTCGACCGCCGCCGGCAGACGATGGTGCGGATGCTCAACGAGATCGACGGCGTCGTCTGCCCGGAGCCGGAGGGCGCGTTCTACGCGTACCCGTCGGTGAAGGGCCTGCTGGGCAAGGAGATCCGCGGCAAGCGCCCGCAGAGCTCGGTCGAGCTGGCCGCGCTGATCCTGGACGAGGTCGAGGTGGCGGTCGTTCCCGGCGAGGCTTTCGGCACGCCGGGTTACCTGCGGCTTTCGTACGCGCTGGGCGACGAGGACCTGGCCGAGGGCGTGTCGCGTATCCAGAAGCTGCTGGCCGAGGCGCGCGACTAGTTCCCACCCCTGCTTGACGGGCCCCTGGCTTCGGCCGGGGGCCCGTTTCTGCGTTCGCCTCGCTACTCGTTCGGGCAAAGACGCTTCCGGGCCGCTCCCGCGTACGGCAGGATCTTGGGATGTTGAGTGTGCGCGATGTCCGACTGCTGCCGAAGGCCCATCTGCATCTGCATTTCACCGGATCGATGCGGCCCACCACGCTTCTTGAGCTGGCCGACAAGTACGGCGTACACCTGCCGGAGGCGCTGACCAGCGGGGAGCCGCCGAAGCTGCGGGCGACGGACGAGCGCGGCTGGTTCCGTTTCCAGCGGCTGTACGACGCCGCCAGGTCGTGCCTGCGCGAGCCCGAGGACATCCAGCGGCTGGTGCGTGAGGCGGCGGAGGAGGACGTGCGGGACGGCTCGGGGTGGCTGGAGATCCAGGTCGATCCGACGTCGTACGCGCCCATGCTGGGTGGCCTGATTCCGGCCCTGGAGATCATCCTGGACGCGGTGGACGCCGCGTCGCGGGAGACGGGGCTCGGGATGCGGGTGCTGGTCGCGGCGAACCGGATGAAGCATCCGCTGGACGCGCGGACGCTGGCGCGCCTCGCTGTGCGGTACGCGGACCGCGGGATCGTCGGCTTCGGGCTCTCCAACGACGAGCGCAGGGGCATGGCCAGGGATTTCGACCGTGCGTTCGCGATCGCGCGGGAGGGCGGGCTGCTCGCGGCGCCGCACGGCGGGGAGCTGACCGGGCCCGCGTCCGTACGGGACTGCCTGGACGATCTGCGCGCGACGCGGATCGGGCACGGCGTACGGGCGGCCGAGGACCCTCGGTTGCTGCGGAAACTGGCCGAGAAGGGCGTGACGTGCGAGGTGTGCCCGGCCTCCAATGTGGCGCTGGGGGTGTACGAGAAGCCGGGGGACGTGCCGTTGCGGACCCTGTTCGACGCCGGGGTGCCGATGGCGCTGGGCGCGGATGATCCGCTGCTGTTCGGGTCGCGGCTGGCGGCGCAGTACGAGCTGGCTCGGCGGCATCACGGGTTCACGGACGCCGAGCTCGCCGAGCTGGCGCGGCAGTCGGTGCGGGGGTCGGCTGCGCCCGGCGACGTACAGGCGAAGCTGCTGGCGGGGATCGACCACTGGCTGTCGGGCTGACGGACGCGCGCGCTTCGGTCACCGCCGGGCGGAGCGGGGGCTCTGGGGGCGGTGCCGCGCCGGGGCGTCTCCTCGGGTGCCGAACGGCGCGTGCTTCGCCGGGCCGGGCGGAGCGGGGGCTCCGGGGTCGGTGCCGCGCCGGGGCGTCTCCTCGGGTGCCGAACGGCCGGCAGGGTTGCCCGCGACACCCAAACTGTGTTCGACACCCTGCGGGGAGCACCCCGCCACGTCCCCTCCTGCACCTCGGGACGCGAAGCGGTGTGGGCGTCAGCCCGGAGGCCGCAAACCCACCCCTGTCCGGCACAACCAGGCCCCCGGCGCCTGAGAAGCGGGGCCTGGGGCGGAGCCCCGGCAGCACGGCGATACTCCCTGGGCGCCATCAGCCCCTCCGGCGCTTGAGGAGCGGGGTCCGGGGCGGAGCCCCGGCAGTACGGCAATACCCCCGGCGTCCCAGCCCCTCCGGCGTTTGAGGAGTGGGGGCTGGGGCGGAGTCCCTTGTCGGGAAGGGGTGGGGTGGGGGAAGCTCCGGGGGTGGGCTACAGGGTGACGCCTACTGTCACCGGCTCGTTCACCAGGGTTACGCCGAACGCCTCGCGGACGCCCGCTACCACTTCGCGCGCGAGCGCCAGCAGGTCCTCGGTCGTGGCCTCGCCGCGGTTGGTCAGGGCCAGCGTGTGCTTCGTGGAGATGCGGGCCGGGCCCGCCCCGTACCCCTTCGTGAAGCCCGCCTTGTCGATCAGCCAGGCCGCCGAGGTCTTGGTCAGGCCGTCGCCCGCCGGGAACGCCGGCGGCGTCACATCGGCGCCGAGACGCTCCTGGGCGCGGGCGAGGAAGGCGGCGTACTCCTCGGCCGTGAGGATCGGGTTGGTGAAGAAGGAGCCCGCCGACCACGTGTCGTGGTCCTCCGGGTCCAGGACCATGCCCTTGCCCGCGCGCAGCTTCAGCACGGTCTCGCGGGCGACGGCCGCCGACACCCGGTCGCCGGCCTCGACGCCGAGGGTTCGCGCGGTCTCGGGGTATTTGATCGGCGCCGAGAGGCCGCCCGCGTCCTCCAGCGCGAAGCGGACCCGCAGGACCACGAAGCGGTCCGGGTGCTGCTTGAAGCGGCTGCGGCGGTACGAGAAGGCGCAGTCGGCGGCCGGGATGGTGACCGTCTCGCCCGTCCGGCGGTCGTAGGCGACGACCTCGGTGATGACGCTGGACACTTCCTGGCCGTACGCCCCGACGTTCTGGATCGGCGTCGCGCCGGCCGAGCCGGGGATGCCGGCGAGGCATTCGATGCCCGCGAGGCCCGCCTCGACGGTGCGGGCGACGGCGTCGGTCCAGACCTCGCCGGCGGCCAGTTCGAGCGACGTACCGTCGAGGTGGAAGCCGGTGGTCGCGATGCGCAGGGCGGTGCCGTCGAAGCCCTTGTCGCCGATGACCAGGTTGCTTCCACCGCCGATGACGAGCAGCGGCGTGCCGGCCGCGTCGGCCTCGCGAACGGCGGCGATCACCTCGTCGTCGGTGGTGGCCGTGACGAGACGGGTCGCGGGACCGCCGAGCCGGAAGGTGGTCAGGGGGGCGAGGGGGGCGTCGTGGAGTTCCTGCACGGGGACAAGCGTACGGGGCGCCTCCGACAGCCAGAGGCGCCCCGTGGCGGCGTACCGTCAGGCGAGCTGGACCACGGCGCGGGACATGCCGAGGACCTTCTGCCCGGCGCTCATCGCCGTCAGGTCCACGCGGACCCGGTTGTCCTCCAGCAGCACGGCGACCTTGGCGCTGACCTCGATCAGCGCGCCCTTGTCGTCGTTCGGGACTATGACCGGCTTGGTGAAGCGCACGCCGTACTCGACGACGGCGGCCGGGTCGCCCACCCAGTCGGTGACCACCCGGATCGCCTCGGCCATGGTGAACATGCCGTGCGCGATCACGTTCGGCAGCCCGACCTCGGTGGCGAACTTCTCGTTCCAGTGGATCGGGTTGAAGTCGCCGGAGGCGCCCGCGTACCGCACGAGCGTGGCGCGTGTCACGGGAAAGGACTGTGCCGGCAGCTCGGTGCCGACCTCGACGTCCGCGTAAGAGATCTTCGCCGCCATCACGCCTCCTCGGCCGCGCGCGCGACGAGCTTCGTCCACGCCGTCACCACATGCTCGCCGGACTCGTCGTGGACGTCACCGCGGATGTCCAGGATGTCGTTGCCGGCCATCGACTTGACCGCCTCTATGGTCGAGGTGACCGACAGCCGGTCCCCCGCACGCACCGGGCGCTTGTACGTGAACTTCTGGTCGCCGTGCACCACCCGGCTGTAGTCCAGGCCGAGCTGCGGGTCCTCGATGACCTGTCCCGCCGCCTTGAACGTGATGGCGAAGACAAAGGTCGGCGGTGCGATCACATCGGAGTGACCGAGTGCCTTGGCGGCTTCCGGATCGGTGTACGCGGGATTGGTGTCGCCCACTGCCTCGGCGAACTCCCGGATCTTCTCCCGGCCGACCTCGTACGGTGCGGTGGGCGGATAGGCCCGCCCCACGAAGGACTGGTCGAGCGCCATGGACTCGTACCTCCTGGTGCGTGATGCGTGATGAATTGACGGGATCAAACGACGCGAGGCCGCCCCCGAAGTGGGGACGGCCTCGCATACGAGCCTGTGTTTAGCGGGTTTCGCGGTGCGCGGTGTGCGAGTTGCAGCGCGGGCAGTGCTTCTTCATCTCAAGACGGTCCGGGTTGTTACGCCGGTTCTTCTTGGTGATGTAGTTCCGCTCCTTGCACTCCACGCAGGCCAGCGTGATCTTCGGGCGGACGTCGGTGGCAGCCACGTGAGTGCTCCTTGGACGGACGGTTGACGGATGAACGCATAAAAGAGTAGCCGATCGAAGGACCGACCCCACAATCGGCTACCGTGTGTAGCGGTGACCGGACTTGAACCGGTGACACAGCGATTATGAGCCGCTTGCTCTACCGACTGAGCTACACCGCTTTGATGTCCGGATCCCCCCGCCCGAAGGCGGGGATCACCGATCACCAGAGCCCCAATACGGAATCGAACCGTAGACCTTCTCCTTACCATGGAGACGCTCTACCGACTGAGCTATTGGGGCGAGCGATGAAGACATTACACGGTCGCCCGCCGATCGCCCAAATCCGTTTCCCGCACCTCTTCACCTGCCCACCACAGCAGTCCCGTACGCCACTCGTGACCCACACCGGTACGACTTTTTCGCTCCTCCTCGAAGGCTGGTTTAAGGCCCCCTAGGCTCGACTCACGCTGCGTGATCTTGATCTTGCACGCCCCAGCCGCACCAGGAGCCCGATGTCCGACAGCCAGCCGCAGCCGCCGCGTTCGTCCGGCGGCCCCCCTGGGAACAGCGACGGCTTGCCCAGCACCGACAGCACCACGCTCCTGCTGTGCGCGGCCCGTCTCACCGACGGCCGCACTGTGGACGTACGGCTCAGCGGCGGCCGCATCGAGGCCGTCGGAACCGCGGGCAGTCTCCCCGGCGTGGGCGCGCGCGTGGACCTCGGCGGCCATCTCCTGCTCCCGGCTCCCGCCGAACCGCACGCCCACAGTGACACCGCTCTCACCGCCGACGCCGGCGGCCCCGTCTCGTACAGCACCCAGGACGTCCAGCGCCGCACCACCGAGGCCGCATTGCTGCAGCTCGGGCACGGTGCGACCGCGGTGCGCTCGCACGTACGGATCGGGGGCGTGCAGGGACTGCGGTCCATGGAGGCGGTGCTCCAGGCCCGGCGCTCGCTGCGCGGGCTGGCCGATCTGACCGCCGTGGCCGTTCCACGGCTGCTGACCGGGCTGGCGGGCGCCGACGGGCTCGCCATGCTGCGGGACGCCGTGAAGATGGGCGCCGGTGTGGTGGGCGGCTGCCCGGACCTCGACCCCGACCCGGCCGGGTACACGGAGGCGGTCCTGGAGATCGCCGCCGAGCACGGCTGCCCCGTGGACCTCCATACGGAGGGTGACGATCCGGCCCGGCTGGCTCGGCTCGCGGCGATGGTCGGCGGGCTGCGGCCCGGCGTCACCATCGGGCCGTGCGCCGGGCTCTCCCGGCTCCCCCTGGAGGCCGCGACGCGCGCCGCCGGGCAGCTGGCCGCCGCCGGCGTGACCGTCGTGTGCCTGCCGCAGGGCGACTGCTCCGGGGTGGAGCGGCGCGGCGGCGGACCGGCTCCGGTACGGCTGTTGCGGGCGGCGGGGGTGAGGGTGGCGGCGGGCAGCGGGGCGCTGCGGGACGTGGCGAATCCGGTGGGGCGCGGGGATCCGCTGGAGGCGGCCTATCTGCTGGCCTCGCAGGGCGGGATGCGGGCCGCGGACGCGTACGGGGCGGTGAGTTCGGCGGCGCGGGAGGCCATGGGGCTGCCCGAGGTGCGGGTGGAGGCGGGCTTTCCGGCCGAGCTGGTCGCCGTACGCGGGGACCGGATCGCGGGTGTGCTGTCGCTGGCGTACAGCCGGGTCGTCATCCACCGCGGGCGGGTCGTGGCCCGTACCAGCGCGGTCCGCGAGTACTGCGACTCGGCGGCCGCCGTCGCGCTCGATCTGCCGCGGCAGGGGCGGGGCTGAACTCCGGCTCCCCGGCGTGGGCACGCGCGCGCCGGTGAGCGTACGGTCGGAAACATGCGCATTGTCATCGCGGGTGGACATGGTCAGATCGCGCTGCGGCTGGAGCGGTTGCTCGCCGCGCGCGGGTACGAAGTCGCGGGCGTCATCCGCGACTCCCGGCAGAGCGAGGATCTGCGGGCGGTGGGCGCCGAACCGGTCGTACTGGACCTGGAGTCGGCCTCGGTCGAGCAGGTCGCCGAGGTGCTGGCGGGCGCCGACGCCGTCGTCTTCGCGGCGGGCGCGGGATCCGGTAGCGGTACCGAACGCAAGGACACGGTGGACCGGGGCGCGGCCGTGCTCTTCGCGGACGCGGCGGAGCGGGCCGGCGTACGCCGCTATCTCGTCGTGTCCTCGATGGGCGCCGACGCCGGACGGGCGGGTGACGAGGTGTTCGACGCGTATCTGCGCGCCAAGGGGGCGGCCGACGACGACGTACGCTCGCGGGCCGGTCTGGACTGGACGGTGCTGCGGCCGGGCAGCCTGACCAACGACGCGGGCACCGGGCTCGTGTCGCTCGGGGTCTCGACGGGGCGTGGTCCCGTGCCGCGCGACGACGTGGCGGCCGTCCTGGCCGAGCTGCTGGAGACGCCGTCGACTGCGGGCCTGACGCTGGAGTTGGTCAGTGGATCCGTGCCGGTCACTGTCGCCGTGAAGGACGTCGCCGGTAATTGATGGCGCGGCCCGGTCGGTGGATCCGGTCGGCGGGTCCGGATGAACGAGAAAACCCCCTCCGGGCTGCGTTTCTGCAGTCCGGAAGGGGTTTCCCTACCTGTGGCGGCGCCAGGATTCGAACCTGGGAAGGCTAAGCCGGCGGATTTACAGTCCGCTCCCATTGGCCACTCGGGCACACCGCCATGGGATGTCGCCTTGGGACGACCGCCTGGGCGGTTGTTCCGTGGCAACGACATAAACGATACCCGATACCCAGGGGTGCTTCGCCACTGGATTGATCAGCGCCCGGGGCGGGTGCGGGTGGCTAGGCTTTACGGGAGCGGCCCGGACGCCCGGCCGCGCACGCTGCCCGTCGAGGCACCTGGTACCGGTGCCCCCGTCCCCCGATCACAAGGAGCCACAGGACATGGCCGACTCCAGTTTCGACATCGTCTCGAAGGTCGAGCGGCAGGAGGTCGACAACGCCCTCAACCAGGCCGCGAAGGAGATCTCGCAGCGCTACGACTTCAAGAACGTCGGCGCCTCGATCGATTGGTCCGGCGAGAAGATCCTGATGCAGGCCAACTCCGAGGAGCGGGTCAAGGCCATCCTCGACGTCTTCGAGACCAAGCTGGTCAAGCGCGGGATCTCGCTCAAGGTGCTGGACGCCGGCGAGCCGCAGCTGTCCGGCAAGGAGTACAAGATCTTCGCGTCCATTGAGGAGGGCATCTCCCAGGACAACGCCAAGAAGGTGGCGAAGATCATCCGCGACGAGGGCCCCAAGGGCGTCAAGGCGCAGGTCCAGGGCGACGAGCTGCGGGTCAGCTCGAAGAGCCGTGACGACCTGCAGGCCGTGCAGGCGCTGCTGAAGGGCAAGGACTTCGACTTCGCGCTGCAGTTCGTGAACTACCGCTGACCGCTGGTTGCCGCGACGGTGGTTCGCGTCGGGACGGGGGTGGAGGCGGCTCGGCCGGCTCCACCCCCGTCGCGATGTCCGAATCCCGCCAGCCGGAGCGGTCGCGGCGGCGCAGACTCGTGGTGACGGGACGTACCGCGAAGGGAAGGAAGCCATGACGCTCTACGCGACCATGGACAGCCCACTGGGCGAGCTGCTGCTGGTCGGTGAGGAGTCCGCGACCGCCACCGGTGGCACGGCGCTGGCCTCGTTGTCGGTGCCCGGACAGAAGGGCGGGGTCGCCGTCGAGGACGTACCGGGCGCGTGGCGGCGCGATGCCGGGGCCTTCGAGGAAATCGCGCGGCAGGTACGGGCGTACTTCGGCGGAGAGCTGACGCGCTTCGACGTCGAGTACGCCGCCGGTGCCGGTACGGACTTCCAGCGGCGGGTGTGGGACGCCCTGGAGACGATTCCGTACGGCACTACGACGTCGTACGGGAAGCTCGCCGAGCGGATCGGGGTCTCGCGGGCGGGGGTGCGGGCGCTGGGGACGGCGATCGGGCATAATCCGCTGCTCGTCGTGCGGCCGTGCCACCGGGTGATCGGGGCGGACGGCTCGCTGACCGGGTACGCGGGCGGGCTGGAGCGCAAGCGGCGGCTGCTGGAGCTCGAGGGAGCCGGGGCGCGGCCGTGAACGGCCTCTTTCCCCGGCAGCGGGCGCAGGTCGCGCCGGGGGCTGTGCATGTGCCCGGCTGGCTGTCGGTGGACGAGCAGCGGGAGCTGGTCGTGGCCTGCCGGGAGTGGGCGCGCGGTCCGGTGCCGATCCGGCATACGCGGCTGCCGAACGGCGGGGTGATGTCGGTGCGGACGGTGTGCGTGGGGTGGCACTGGCAGCCGTACCGGTACACGCGCACCGCGGACGACGTGAACGGTGCGCCGGTCGCGGAGTTTCCCGAGTGGCTGGCGGAGCTGGGGCGGCGGGCGGTGGCGGACGCGTACGGGAGCGCCGGTCCATGGCGGGCGGCGGAGTACGCCCCTGACACCGCGCTGGTCAACTTCTACGACGGCGACGCGAAGATGGGCATGCACCAGGACAAGGACGAGCGGTCCGGGGCTCCTGTGGTGTCGCTGAGCATCGGTGATTCGTGCGTCTTCCGGTTCGGCAATACGCAGGGGCGCGGGCGGCCGTACACCGATGTGGAGCTGGCGTCGGGGGATCTCTTCGTGTTCGGGGGGCCTTCGCGCTTCGCGTACCACGGGGTGCCGAAGGTGCTGCCGGGCACGGGGGATCCGGCGACCGGGATGCCGGGCGGGCGGCTCAACATCACGCTGCGGGAGACGGGGCTGGGGTAGCCCGGCCCGGCGGCTCAGCAGGCCGGGTGAGTCAGTAGGGTGCGGCGCATGACACGGGAACTGCGCCGGACGCTCGGGGTCTTCGATGCGGTCGTGATCGGGCTCGGGGCGATGGTCGGGGCCGGGATCTTCGTGGCGCTCGCGCCGGCGGCGCGGGCGGCCGGTTCCGGGACGCTGCTGCTGGCGGGGCTGGCGCTGGCCGCCGTGGTGGCGTACTGCAACGCGATGGCGTCCGCGCGGCTGGCGGCCCTCTATCCGGCCTCGGGCGGGACCTATGTGTACGGGCGGGAGCGGCTCGGGCCCTTCTGGGGGTATATCGCCGGCTGGGGTTTCGTGGTGGGGAAGACCGCCTCGTGCGCCGCTATGGCGCTGACGGTCGGGGCGTATGTGTGGCCGGAGCAGGCGCATGGGGTGGCGGTGGGTGCGGTGGTCGTGCTGACTGCCGTCAACTACGGGGGCGTTCAGAAGTCGGCCTGGCTCACGCGGGCGATCGTGGGTGTGGTGTTGGTGGTTCTGGCGGGCGTTGTGGTGGTTTGCCTAGGGGCGAGTGGCCCCTCGCTGGGGTCTGGGCCCGGTGGTTCGCCCGGTGGGGTGCTTCAGGCGGCGGGGCTGCTCTTTTTCGCGTTCGCCGGGTACGCGCGGATCGCGACGCTGGGGGAAGAGGTGCGCGATCCGGCGCGTACGATCCCGCGGGCGGTTCCCCTGGCGCTGGGGATCGCGCTGGTGGTGTACGCGTGCGTGGCGGTCGCGGTGGTGTCGGTGCTGGGGGCCGGGGAACTGGCGTCCTCTGCCGCGCCGTTGGCGGATGCGGTGCGGGCGGCGGGGGTGGGGGAGCTGGCGCCCGTGGTGCGGGTCGGGGCGGCTGTGGCGGCGCTCGGGTCGCTGCTGGCGCTGATCCTCGGGGTGTCGCGTACGACGCTGGCGATGGCGCGGGACGGGCATCTGCCGAGGGCTCTGGCCGCCGTACATCCGCGGTTTCAGGTGCCGCACCGGGCCGAGTTGGTGGTGGGGGCGGTTGTCGCCGCGGTGGCCGCGGTGGGTGATGTGCGGGATGCCATCGGGTTTTCGTCGTTCGGGGTACTGGCTTACTACGCCGTGGCCAATGCGTCTGCCTGGACGCTGGGCAGGCGTGGGCGCGTTGTGGCCGGGGGCGGGCTTGTGGGGTGCGTGGTGCTGGCGTTCTCGCTGCCGGTGTCTTCGGTGGTGGCGGGGGCGGCGGTGCTGGCCGCGGGGGCGGGGGTGTACGCGTGGCGCGTTCGCTAGCGGGTTGCGAAGGGCTGGTCCGTGGGGACGATGTCGCGGCCCAGGGGGAGAAGCGAGACGGGGATCATCTTGAAGTTGGCTATGCCGAACGGGATGCCGATGATCGTGACGCACAGCGCGACGCCCGTGACGATGTGGCTCAGCGCCAGCCACCAGCCGGCGAGGATCAGCCACAGGACGTTGCCCACGAAGGAGGGCGCTCCCGCGTCGCGACGCTCTGTTGTGGTGTAGCCGAACGGCCAGAGGGCGTAGACGCCGATACGGAACGACGCCAGGCCGAAGGGGATGCCGATGATCGTGAGGCAGAGGAGTACGCCGGCGAGGAGGTAGCCGACGAAGAGCCAGAAGCCGCTGACGACCAGCCATATGACGTTCAGGATTGTCTTCACGGGCGGTGACCTGCCATCTGCTCGAGTCGGGCGATGCGTTCCGCCATGGGCGGGTGGGTGGAGAAGAGCTTCGCGGCTCCCTGTCCGGGGCGGAACGGGTTCGCGATCATCATGTGGCTCGCGGTCTCGATGCGCGGCTCGGGAGGCAGTGGGAGCTGCTTGGTGCCGATCTCCAGCTTGCGCAGGGCGCTTGCGAGGGCGAGCGGGTCGCCGGTGAGCTGAGCTCCGGAGGCGTCCGCCTGGTACTCGCGGGAGCGGCTGACCGCGAGTTGGATGACGGAGGCGGCGAGCGGTCCGAGAATCATGATCAACAGCATGCCGAAGAGACCCGGACCCTCGTCGTCGTCGGAGCGGCCGAACGGGATCAGCCAGGCGAAGTTGACGAGGAACATGATCACTGAGGCCAGGGCGCCGGCGACCGAGGAGATCAGGATGTCCCGGTTGTAGACGTGGCTCAGTTCGTGGCCGATGACGCCGCGCAGTTCACGCTCGTTGAGCAGTTGGAGGATGCCCTCGGTGCAGCAGACGGCGGCGTTGCGCGGGTTGCGGCCGGTCGCGAAGGCGTTGGGCGCCCGGGTGGGCGAGATGTACAGGCGGGGCATGGGCTGGCGGGCCTGGGTGGAGAGGTCGCGGACCATGCGGTACAGCTGTGGCGCCTCGAACTCGCTCACGGGGCGTGCGCGCATGGCTCGCAGGGCGAGCTTGTCGCTGTTCCAGTACGCGTAGGCGTTGGTGCCGAGTGCGACGAGAACCGCGACGATCAGGCCCGTACGGCCGAAGAAGCTGCCGATGACGATGATGAGTGCTGACAGTCCCCCGAGGAGTACGGCGGTCCTCAGCCCGTTGTGCCGGCGGTGCACGGTGCGCCCTCCAAATGGTGCGGCGGGGGAACCCCTTGCTGTGGGGGTGCTTCCACATCCAGTGGACCCTCCCTTACTGGTCAACGCCAAGCGAGGGGTGCTAGTTCCCTTGTGCTACCGGGCCGTCCGTTGGGCCATACGTGATTACTGGAAGAGGTTGCCCGTCGCGAAGCGCAGTACTAGCTGCGGTACGCCGGACAGGGCGATGCCCAGGACGGCGGTGAGGGCGATGGCAACAGTGACGGGCACGGGGACCGCGCGCCGGGGCTGCTCGCCCTCGGGGGCGCGGAAGAGGACCGCGGTCCACTGGAGGTAGTAGTAGAGCGCGATCACGACGTTCACCGCCATGACGACCGCGAGCCAGCCGAGTCCCGCGTCGACCGCCGCGGAGAAGACCGTGACCTTCGCGAAGAGGCCGATGATGCCGGGCGGCAGGCCCGCGAGGCACAGGAGGAAGAAGCCGAGCGCGAGGGCTGCCAGGGGGCGGGCCGCGTACAGGCCGCGGTAGTCGGCGATCCGGTTGAGCGGGTGCGTACGGGCCACCAGGGCGGCGACGGCGAAGGCGCCGAGGTTCACCACGGCGTACATCAGGGCGTACGCGACGGTGGAGCCGATCTGGTCGTCACTGGAGTACGCCGCCGCCGCGATCGGGACCAGGATGTAGCCGGCCTGGCCGACGGAGGACCAGGCGAGCAGGCGGACCGCGCTGTACGCGCGCGTGGCCGACTGGCGCAGGGCGGCGACGTTGCCCACCGTCATGGTCAGCGCCGCCAGCACGGCGATGGCCGGGCCCCATACGTCGGCGTACGAGGGGAAGGCGATGACGGTGACCAGGATGAGGCCCGTGAAGCCGACCGCCTTGCCGATGACGGAGAGGTAGGCGGCGACCGGAAGGGGCGCGCCTACGTACGTATCGGGGACCCAGAAGTGGAACGGGACCGCGGCCGTCTTGAAGGCGAAGCCGACGAGGGTAAGGGCGACGCCTGCCTTGGCGAGGGTGTCGAGCTGCGCCGGTACGTCGTCGAGGCGCACGGCGATCTCGGTGAGGTGCAGGGTGCCGGTCGTCGCGTACACGAAGCTGACGCCGAGCAGCATCACGGCGGTCGCCGTGACGGAGGAGAGGAAGAACTTCAGGGCCGCCTCGGAGGAGAGGCGGTCGCCGCGCTTCATGCCGACGAGGGCGAAGGCGGGCAGCGACGCCACTTCGAGCGCGACGACGAGGGTGGCGAGGTCGCGGGAGGCGGGCAGCAGGGCCGCACCGGCCGCGGAGGACATCAGGAGGAACCAGAACTCGCCCGCGGGGAGCTTGTTCTTCGTCGTCTCGGTCATCGACAGGAGCGCGGTGAGCAGCGCGCCGCCGAGCACCAGGAGCTGGATGACCAGGGTGAAGTGGTCGGCCGTGTAGCTGCAGACCTCGGCGTCGGACGTCAGGCAGAACGTGGAGCGGTCGCCCTGGCGCAGAGGCAGGAGGGTGAGGAGCGCTGCGGCCAGACCGGCGACGGAGAGCCGGCCGAGGAGCTGCTTCTTGTTCGCGGGTACGAAAAGGTCGGCGACCAGGACGATCATGCCGACCGTCGCGGTGATCGTCGGCGGTGCGATCGCCACCCAGTCGACGGACTGGACGAGGCTGGCGCTTTCGGCGGCCACGGTCACGACTTGCCTCCTGCGAGGAGCTTCTGCACGGCCGGGTCGGTGAGGCCGAGGAGGACCGCGGGCCAGAGTCCGGCGAGGACGGTGAGGGCGACGAGGGGGGTCCAGGCGGCGAATTCGTAGCCCTGGACGTCGGCGATCTTCGCCGGCTCGGGGGCTTGCTGTGGGGGTACGCCCATGCAGACGCGGCGTACGACTACGAGCAGGTACGCGGCGGTGAGCAGGGTGCCGACGCCGGCGATCGCCATGAAGGTGAGGAACGCGGGGCGGCTGAGGCCCTCCGCCGGGTCGAAGGCGCCGAACATCGTCAGCATCTCGCCCCAGAATCCGGCGAGGCCGGGGAGGCCGAGGGAGGCGACCGCGCCGAAGGCGAGGAGACCGCCGAGGCGGGGGGCGCGGCCGTAGAGGGCCGCGCCGGTGGCGCCGGCGAGGGTGTCGAGGTCGGCGGTGCCGTAGCGGTCCTTGAGGGCGCCGACCAGGAAGAAGAGCAGGCCGGTGATCAGGCCGTGGGCGATGTTGGCGAAGAGTGCGCCGTTGACGCCGGTGGGGGTCATGGAGGCGATGCCGAGGAGGACGAAGCCCATGTGGCCGACGGAGGAGTACGCGATCAGGCGCTTGAGGTCGCCCTTGGCGCCTTTGCGGGCCAGGGCGAGGCAGGCGAGGGATCCGTAGATGATGCCGACGACCGCGAAGGCGGCGAGGTAGGGCGCGAAGGTTTGCATGCCGTCGGGCGTGATGGGCAGTGCGATGCGGACGAATCCGTACGTACCCATCTTCAGCAGGACGCCCGCGAGGAGGACCGAGCCGACGGTGGGGGCGGCGGTGTGGGCGTCGGGGAGCCAGCTGTGCAGCGGCCACATCGGGGTCTTCACGGCGAGGCCGATGCCGATCGCCAGAACGGCGATGACCTGCACGGATGTGGTCAGTCCACGGCCGTTGTCAGTGGCGAGTGCCACCATGTCGAATGTGCCCGACTGCAGTCCGATGAGGAGGATACCGAGCAGCATGACGACGGAGCCGAGCAGCGTGTAGAGGATGAACTTCCAGGCGGCGGGCTGTCGTTGGTCACCGCCCCAGCGGGCGATCAGGAAGTACATCGGGATGAGCACCATCTCGAACGCCAGGAAGAACAGCAGGAGATCGAGGACGGCGAAGGTCGCGAGCATGCCGGATTCGAGGACCAGGACGAGGGCGACGAAGGCCTTCGGGGAGGGGCCCGCAGGCAGCTTGAAGTAGCTGTAGAGCGCGCAGAGGAAGGTCAGCAGCGCGGTCATGACGAGGAGGGGGAGCGAGATGCCGTCGATGCCGAGGTGGATCCTGACGTCGAGCGCCGGGATCCAGCTGATGTCGGTCGTGGCCTGCATCTTCGACGGGTGGTCGTGGTCGAAGCCGAGCGTGAGCGCGATGGCTGCGAGCAGGATCGCGCCGGTCACGGTCACGCCGTGGCGGAGTACGGCCTGGTGGGGGTTCTTGCCCTTCAGGCCCGGCGGGGCCGGGAGCAGGGCCGCCGCGGCGCCGAGGAGCGGGCCGACGACGATGAACGCCAGGAGGAACTGCATCACGGACGGGCTGATATCGATCACGGCTCACGCTCCGACGGCGGCGACGATGACGGCGGCGATCGCCAGGACGACGGAACCGGCGAGCAGTGCGCTGAGGTAGGTCTGCACGTTGCCGGTCTGGGCTCGGCGGACGCCCGCGCCGAGCAGGCGCGGGAGGGTGCCCGCACCGCGTACGTACGTCTCGACGACCTCGCGGTCCAGGAAGCGGACCAGCTCGGCGGCTGCCTGGACGGGCCGTACGAAGAGGGTGTTGTAGACGGCGTCGAGGTGGAAGCCGACGGCGGCGTGCCGGTGCAGGGGGCCCAGCAGGAGCCGGCCGGGGTCGGCCGGGTCGGGGGCCGACGCGATGTCGCCGTAGGCGGGGGTGTGGGTGGCGATGGCTTCCGCCTCGGAGACGGCCGGGCTTTCTTCGGGGTGGGCGGCCACGGCGCCGATCGGGGGGCGGGCGGCCATGGCGGTGGTGTGGCGCCAGGCGCCGTAGGTGACCAGTCCGCCGACGAGGGCCACGCCGGTGCCGAGGACGGCGGTGGTGACGGTCGGGGTGAGGGCGTGGCCGTCGAACCAGCCGGCGAGGTGGCCGACGGTGAGGCCGAGGGCGAGGGAGGGGATGGCGAGGAACCACAGGACGCCGTTCATGGCGACGGGCTGCTTGCCGTGTTGCGGGGCGGCGGGGCCGTGGCCGCGGAAGGCCAGCAACCACAGGCGGGTGGCGTACGCCGCGGTGAGGACCGCGGTGAGCAGGCCCGCGACGAGCACGGTCCAGCCGGCTCCGGAAGGCACGCCCGTGGTGTCACCGAGGGAGGCGTGCTCGGCGGCGACGAGGACGGCTTCCTTGGAGAAGAAGCCGGCGAAGGGCGGGATCGCCGCCAGGGCGAACAGGGCGATCGTCATCGTCCAGTACGCGTCCGGGATGCGCTTGGGCAGGCCGCTCATGCGGGACATGGCGGCGAGAGAGTTCGTGCCGGCGGCGTGGATGATCACGCCGGCGCCGAGGAAGAGGAGCGCCTTGAAGGCGCCGTGGGAGAGGAGGTGGAAGACGGCGGCGCCGCGGTCACCGACGGCCAGGGCGCCGGTCATGTAGCCGAGCTGGCCGATCGTCGAGTACGCGAGGACGCGCTTGATGTCGTCCTGGGCGAGGGCGGCGAGGGCGGAGCCGACCATCGTGACGGCGGCCATCACGGCGAGGACGGTCAGGGCCGCGGCGGAGGCGGCGAAGACGGGGAGGAGGCGGGCCACGAAGTACACACCGGCGGCGACCATCGTCGCGGCGTGGATCAGCGCGGAGACGGGCGTGGGGCCCGCCATCGCGTCGGGCAGCCAGGTGTGCAGCGGGAACTGGGCCGACTTGCCCGCCACACCGGCCAGGAGCAGCAGGGCGATCAGGGTCGGGTGGTCGAGCCCGCCGCTGCCGACGGCGCTGAGGATGCCGGTGATCCGGAACGTACCGGCGTCGGCGGCGAGGGCGAACAGGCCGAAGAGGAAGGGGATGTCGCCGAGCTTGGTGACCAGGAAGGCCTTGAGGGAGGCGGCGCGGGCTTCGGGCGTCTCCCAGTAGTGGCCGACGAGGAAGTACGAGCAGATGCCCATGATCTCCCAGCCGACCAGCAGCACCATCAGGTCGCCGGAGTAGACGACGAGCAGCATCGCGGAGGTGAAGAGGGAGATGAGGGCGGCGTACGACGGATAGCGCGGGTCGTCGCGCAGGTAGCCCGTCGAGTAGAGCTGCACGCAGGTCGCGACGACCCCGACCAGGACGGCGACGAGGACCGCGAAGCCGTCGAGGTGCAGGGCGAGGTCGATGGGGACCGAGCCGGTGGGGGTGAGCTGCGTCGAGGCGTCGATCGGCCCGTCACCGCCCTGGCGTACGGCGACGAGGGCGGCCAGCACGGCGGCTGCCACGGTCGGCAGTACGGCGAGGGGCCGGACGAAGCCGGGCGCGGTGCGGCCGAGCAGCAGGCCGGCGGCGGCGCCGAGGAACGGAAGGAGGGGGACGAGGACGGCGAGGGTCGTGGTCGTCACGCGGCGGCCTCAGCCTTCTGTGCGGCCTCTTGTGCGGCCTTCTGTGCCAGGGCGGAAGCCGCTGCTTCGTCGGCGGCCGGGCCTTCGGCGGTGTCGCGGAGTCTGTCGATGTCCGAGGTGCCGCGGTTGCGGTAGACCATCAGGACGATCGACAGGCCGATGCCGATCTCCGCCGCGGCGATGGCGATGGTGAACAGGGTGAGTGCCTGGCCGGTGTGGAGGGTGTCGCGCAGCCAGACGTCGAAGGCGACCAGGTTGAGGTTGACGGCGTTGAGCATCAGCTCGACGGACATCAGGACCAGGATCGCGTTGCGGCGCGCGAGCACTCCGTACAGACCGGTGCAGAAGAGGAGGGCTGCGAGCACGGCGGGATAGGCGAGGTGCATCAGCGCTGCTCCTTGTCGCTGTCGCTCTTGCGGGAGAGGACGATCGCGCCGACGAGGGCGGCGAGCAGCAGGACCGAGAGCGCCTCGAAGGGCAGCACCCAGTGCTGGAAGAGGATCTCGCCGGTCGCCCTCGTCGAGCCCTGGGACGGTCCCTCCAGGTCGATCCACTGGGTGCGGAACGCGTCCACGACCACCCAGACGAGTGCGGCGGCCGCGGCGACGGCGACCACGAGTGCGGCCCAGCGGTTGCCGGAGTCGGCGTCCGGGGAGCGGCCGATGGGGGCCTTGGTGAGCATCAGCCCGAAAAGGAGGAGGACGACCACGGAACCGACGTAGATCAGGACCTGTACCCAGGCGACGAACTCGGCCGTCAGCAGGAGGTACTCGACGGCGAGACCGCCGAGTGCCACGACCAGCCAGAGGGCGGCGTGCACGAGCTGCTTGGTGGTGACGGTGACGACGGCCGCGCCGAGGGTGACGATGCCGACGAGAAGGAAGGCGATCTCGACGCCGGTCGGGGAGAGGAAGCCCTGCTCGGCGGCTGCGGCGAGGTGGCTCATTCGGTGGGCCCCTCGTCTTCCTGCTGGGCGGGCTGTTGCTGGGCGGCCTGTTCCTGGGCGGCCTGTTCCTGGGCGGCTGCGAGCTTGTCGGCGGCCTTGCGGGCAGCCGCGATCTCCTTGGGCTCCTCGGCGCCCGGGTCCAGGGCGGGCGGCTCGGGCACCGTCCACATCCACTCGCGGAGCTTGTCCCGCTCGTGGGTGAGTTCGTGGATGTCGGTCTCGGCGTACTCGAACTCCGGGGACCAGAAGAGCGCGTCGAAAGGACAGACCTCGATGCAGATACCGCAGTACATGCAGAGCGAGAAGTCGATCGCGAAGCGGTCGAGGACGTTTCGGCTGCGCTCGCGGCCGCCGGGGACGGCGGCCGGGACCGTCTCCTTGTGCGAGTCGATGTAGATGCACCAGTCGGGGCACTCGCGGGCGCAGAGCATGCAGACCGTGCAGTTCTCCTCGAACAGGCCGATCACACCGCGCGAGCGGGGCGGGAGTTCGGGCTGGGTGTCCGGATACTGCGCGGTGACGTGCTTCTTCGTCATCGTGCGGAGTGTGACGGCCAGGCCCTTGGCGAGGCCTGCGCCTGGGATCGGAGGCATTACTGGATCGCCACCTTCACGATGCCGGTGAGCGCGATCTGCGCGAGAGCGAGCAGGATGAGTACGGTCCAGGCGAGCTTCTGGAGCTGGTCCTCGCGAAGGCGCGGGTAGGTCACGCGCAGCCAGATGACGCCGAACGCGAGGATCGCGGTCTTGAGGAGCGTCCAGACCCAGCCGAGGCCGTCCGCGCCCCAGGGGCCGTGCCAGCCGCCGAGGAACAGGACGGTGGTCAGACCGCACAGGACGACGATTCCGGCGTACTCCGCGAGCAGGAACAGCGCGAAGCGCAGGCCCGTGTACTCGGTGTACGCGCCGAAGATGATCTCGGAGTCGGCGACCGGCATGTCGAAGGGCGGTCGCTGGAGTTCCGCGAGGCCGGCGACGAAGAAGACGATGGCGCCGACGATCTGCCACGGCAGCCACCACCACTCGAAGGCGTTCAGGATGCCGGGGAGCGATACGGTGCCGGCCGCCATCGCCACGGAGGCGGCGGCGAGCAGCATCGGCAGTTCGTACGCGAGCAACTGGGCGGCGGTGCGCAGGCCGCCGAGGAGGGAGAACTTGTTGGCCGAGGCCCAGCCCGCCATGAGCGAGCCGAGCACTCCGACGCCCATGACAGCGAGCACGAAGAAGATGCCCGCGTCGATGACCTGGCCGACCGCGCCCTCGCTCGGGCCGATCGGGATCGCGACGAGCACGAGGAGGTACGGGAGGAGCGCGACGGCGGGCGCGAGCTGGAAGATACGGCGGTCGGCGTTGGCCGGGACGATGTCTTCCTTCTGCGCGAACTTCACGCCGTCGGCGACGAGCTGAGCCCAGCCGTGGAAACCGCCCGCGTACATGGGGCCGAGGCGGCCCTGCATGTGGGCCATCACCTTGTGCTCGGTCTGCCCCACGACGAGCGGCAGGACCATGAACACGGCGAAGACGATGACCAGGCGGAAGGCGACATCGAGTACGTCGTTCACGCGTTGTCGCTCCCTCGGTCCGGGTCTGGGGTGGCGGCGGCCGCGCCCTCGCCGTCGGCGGAGCGGTTGGCGGAGCGGTTGGCGGAGCCGTTGGCGTCCTGGCCGGGCTCCCGGTCGGCGTCGGCCTGACCGGCTTCCCGGCCGGCGGCCTGCTTGCCGGGCACCTCGCGGGGCTCCTTCGCGGCGCCCGCGTCGCCGCCCAGGGCTTCTTCGGCGGCCGCGTCGGCGGCTTGGGCCGCGTCGGCCTCGGTGTCGGCGGACGCGCCCGTTTTGGTGGCGGCTTCCGCGTCCGGCCGCGTCTGTGGCTCCGGCCGGGTCGTCGGCTCGGGATGGGTCGCCGGTTCGGGCCGCGTCTGCGGACCGGTCTCCGTTTGCGGCGCGCCCTCGTCCTCGTCCTGGAAGGCGGGGCGCGGGTGGTGCCAGGGCGCGTCCGCGCTGCGCGCGGGCGCCGCCGGTGCGGGCCGTGCCGCCGGTGCGCCGACCCCGCCCTCGGCGGACCCCGCAGCCGGCGGGGTCGTGGCTTCCGGCTCCGGGGAAGGCTGCGTCGCCGGAGCCGCGCCTGCGGTCGAGGCGCCTGTGGTCGAGGCGTCCGAGGCCTGGCTCGCCGAGCCGTCGGTCGCGCCGCGCGTGCGGCGCGGCGCGACCGGGGTCGTCGCGTCGGTCGCGGGCGTCGCGGCTTCCGCCGCCTCGCTTACCGAGCCCTCGCTCGGCTCCCGGCCCGGCGCGGCCGGGGTCGCAGCCTCGCTGGTGGGTGTCGCAGCCTCCGCTGCCTGGGTTACCGAGCCCTCCGTCGAGCTGCGGACCCGACGCGGCGACGCCGGGGGCGCAGCCTCCGGGGAAGTCGTCGCCGCCTCCGCCGCCTGGCTCGCCGAGCCCTCGGTCACGCTGCGGGCGCGGCGCGGGGGGCGGGCGGTGGTGGCTTCGGGGGACGGCGTCGTCGTCTCCGCCGCCTGGGTTGCCGGGCCTTCGGTCACGCTGCGGGCGCGGCGTGGCGGGCGGTCGGCTGCTGTGCCGGCCGCGCGGGGGGTGCGGGCGGGGCGGGCCGGAGCCGGTGGGAGCTGGCCCTTCAGGGGGCCCCACTCGTTCGGGTCCGGTACGCCGGGCGGCAGCATCTGGCGGCGCTTGGGGCCGCCGTGGTCCGACTCCCCCGGCTCCTTCGCGCCCGGCCACGCCTTGGCGACCCGCGCCGCCAGGACGAAGTCCTTGCGCAGCGGGTGGCCTTCGAAGCCCTCGGGCAGGAGGAGCGGCGCCAGGTGCGGGTGGCCCGTGAAGTCGACGCCGAACATCTCGTGTGTCTCACGCTCGTGCCACTGCGCGCCCGCGTAGATCTCGACGGCGGAGGGAACGGCGGGCGCCGAGTGCGGGACGGTCGTACGGAGCAGGAGGCGTCGTACCGTACGGCCTTCGAGGGCGACGACGTGGGCGCAGACGCGGAAGCCCGTGCCCGGCTCGTCGACCGCGCTCAGCCAGTCGAAGTAGGTGCAGCCCAGCTTGTCGCGAGCGATTTCGAGCGCCGCGATCCAGGAGCCGACCGGGACGTCGACAGTGAGCAGGTCGTAGCCGCGCTCGGCGGTCGCTTCCTCGCCGAAGATCTCGGTGACGGCGTCGGGCAGGCGGTCGTACGCCGTCGTGTTGGTCGCCTCGCTCACTTCGCGGCCTCCCCCGGTGCCGGCGGCGGCGGGACGAGGCCGCTGCGCAGGGCTGCCGTGGAGGGCCGGCCGTGGCCGTAACGCTCGCTCAGGGACTCGCGGGCGATCTTCTCCTGGAGCTTGAGGATGCCTTGGAGCAGAGCCTCGGGGCGAGGCGGGCAGCCCGGTACGTACACGTCGACCGGGATGATCTGGTCGACGCCCTTCGTGACGGAGTACGAGTCCCAGTAGGGCCCGCCGCAGTTGGAGCAGGCGCCGAAGGAGATGACGTACTTCGGCTCGGGCATCTGCTCGTACAGCCGCTTGACGGCCGGGGCCATCTTGTCCGTGACCGTGCCGGAGACGACCATCAGGTCGGCCTGGCGCGGTCCCGGCGCGAAGGGGATCACGCCGAGCCGGATGAAGTCGTGGCGCGCCATCGACGCGGCGATGAACTCGATCGCGCAGCAGGCGAGACCGAAGTTGAAGACCCACAGGCTGTAGCGGCGGCCCCAGTTCAGGACCACCTTCATGGGCTCGGGGGCTAGGCGCGCGAGCGCTCCCAGGCGCTTCGGACCGGAGAGCGGCGGCAGCGTCGGCTCGGGGAGATCGACAGGGGTCACGCGGGTCACGTCCATTCGAGGACGCCCTTCTTCCATGCGTACAGCAGTCCCACGGCCAGGAAGCCGAGGAAGATGAACATCTCGACCAGCGTCGTCGCACCGTATTCGGGCGCGGCGAAGACCGTCGCCCAGGGGAAGAGGAAGATCGAGTCGACGGCGAAGATCACGTACAGGAAGGCGTAGACGTAGTAGCGGACCTGTGTGTGCGCCCAGCCCTCTCCGACCGGGTCCACGCCGCATTCGTACGTCAGCAGCTTCTCCGGCGTCGGCACGACGGGGCGCAGCAGGCGCCCGGCGCCGAAGGCCACGGCGACGAAGAGGACGCCGATGACTGCGAGCAGTCCGACGACCGAGTAACTCTGGAAGTACCCGTCCGCGAGAACAACCGTCGGTTCCGGCACGTCCGCCCCTCTCGCTCCCTGGCCTCGTTCGCCTCGTCCGGCGATCTGTACGCACGGGAGTCTAGGCCCTGGTAAAGGCCGGGTAAGCAGCCGTCTCACACAGGGGTGGAGTTGTCCCTGCTTCCGCGCTCCCAGGCACCCCATGGCTTCCGTGGTCGGCGCCCGGCAGGCTGAGCACCATGACCGCCACCGGCAGCGACCACCTCCCAGATTACGACCGGTCAGAGCGGCCCGGGCGGGCGGCCATGGTGACAGCGACGGCGACGGTCGAGCGCCGAGCAGGGGTGGGGAAAACCCCCGGTCGGAAACGGTGACCGGCCTCATGGTTCCGGCTCTGTACGTCCCAGCATTCTTGAGTCACACACGGCAACGCTCACCAGAACCACCAGAGCAGAAACGGACGGCAGCGATGGCCACGGAGTACGCACGGCAGACCGGGGACCAGTGGGCGCCCGATGACCGGCCCCGCAGGAGGCACGTCCTTCCTCCGGCGCTGCGCGCGCCGGTCGAGGCCCGGACCTGGCGCGAGTTCGGCTACCTGATGCTCGGCCTGCCGGTCAGCGTGCTGTTCTTCGTCTTCGCGGTCACCATGACGTCGCTGGGCATGGGCCTGCTGATCACCTTCCTGGGCGTACCGGTACTGGCGGCGTGCCTGGCCGGCTGCCGCGGTTTCGGGGCGGTGGAGCGGGCCCGCGCCAGGGGGATGCTGAAGCTGGACGTGGCGGACCCGGCGCCGGTGCGCGCGAAACCGGATGGCGGGCCGATGTCCTGGATGCTCGCGATGCTCAGGAGCGGGACGTCCTGGCGTCATCTGCTGTACGCCGTGCTGCATCTGCCCTGGGCGGTGTTCGCCTTCTCGGTGTCGCTGGTCCTGTGGTCGTACGGCTGGGCCATGCTCACGTACCCGCTGTGGCAGTGGGTCTTCCCCGTCTACGCCGGTGTGGACGGTATCCAGCTATACGGCGACGGCACGCACCACATCTACCTCGACGAGGCCGGTGAACTGGCCGTGACCAGCGCGTTCGGCCTGCTCCTCACCCTCGCCACCCCCTGGGTCGTACGCGGCCTGGTGACCGTGGACCGGGTGCTGGTGACCGGGCTCCTCGGCCCGTCCAGGCTCGCCACCCGCGTCTCGGAGCTGGAGTCGGACCGGGGCGTCGTCGTCGACACCGCGGCCGCCGACCTGCGGCGCATCGAGCGCGATCTGCACGACGGGGCGCAGGCCCGGCTCGTCGCTCTCGCGATGGACCTGGGGCTGGCCAAGGAGAAGCTGGCGCACGACCCACAAGCCGCGGCACGCATGGTGGACGAGGCGCACGGCGAGGTGAAGATCGCGCTTCAGGAGCTGCGGGACCTGGCCCGCGGCATCCACCCGGCCGTCCTGACCGACCGCGGTCTGGACGCGGCGCTCTCGGCGGTGGCCTCCCGGTGCACGGTGCCGGTGCGGGTCGAGGTGGACCTTCCGGCGCGGCCGGCCCCGGCCATCGAGGGCATCGCGTACTTCACCGTCTCCGAGCTCCTCCAGAACGTCAGCAAGCACGCACGGGCGTCGCGGGCCACGGTCGACGTGTGGCAGACGGCGGACCGGCTGATGCTCCAGGTGGGCGACGACGGGCAGGGCGGCGCGGACCCAACGGCCGGTTCGGGGCTCGCGGGGCTCGCGGAGCGGCTGGACGCCGTCGATGGAGTCCTGGTCGTCGACTCGCCGGCGGGCGGGCCGACCACGGTCACGGCCGAGCTGCCCTGGCGGGGCTGACCGGCGCTGCCCACCGCCCGCTCCCCCGGCCGCCCTCCCGCCCGCCTCGCCGCCCGCTCCCCTGCCCACCTGGCCGCCTGGCCGCCCGCCCGCTCCAGAGTCGTACGCCACTATTCCCAGCACCTGGGCCCGCGCCGGTCCGGATGCTGGGATGCTGGGGTTCGACGTGTGAGGAGCAGTCAATTGCTGGGGGGCTACAGGGCCGTGAAGGACAGAGTGCGGGTCGTCATCGCCGAGGATTCAGTGCTGCTTCGGGAGGGCCTGACCCGGCTGCTGACCGATCTCGGACACGATGTCGTCGCGGGCGTCGGGGACGCGGAAGCGCTGATCAAGACGGTGGATGAGCTGGCGTCGCAGGGTGAGCTGCCGGATGTGGTGGTGGCCGACGTACGGATGCCGCCGACGCACACCGACGAGGGCGTGCGGGCGGCGGTGCGGCTGCGCAAGGACTACCCGGACATCGGGGTCCTGGTGCTCTCGCAGTACGTCGAGGAGCGGTACGCGACGGAACTGCTGGCCGGGTCGAGCCGGGGCGTGGGCTATCTGCTCAAGGACCGGGTGGCCGAAGTGCGTGAGTTCGTGGACGCCGTCGTACGGGTGGCCGGGGGCGGGACCGCGCTCGACCCCGAGGTCGTGGCGCAGTTGCTGGGCCGCAGCCGCAAGCAGGACGTGCTGGCGGGGCTGACGCCCCGCGAGCGGGAGGTCCTGGGCCTCATGGCCGAGGGCCGCACGAACTCGGCGGTCGCCAGGCAATTGGTGGTGAGTGACGGAGCCGTCGAGAAGCACGTCAGCAACATCTTCCTTAAGCTCGGACTCTCGCCCAGCGACGGTGACCACCGCCGGGTGCTGGCGGTGTTGACGTACCTGAACACCTAGGGACCGGGCAGGTGATCCGGCCGGGGGTCCTAGAACCAAAGGACGAGTACGGAGCGTCTTCGAGCAGAGCGCCGGGGGGCGGGCAAAATATGGCAAAACAGGGCAGTAGAGCGTCTCAAAATGGGGCCCAGCATGTGATAACCCCAGGGAAGGGCACCCTTACCGACGTAGGGTGGGCCCTGGGGCCACCGGCCGGCCGGCGGGCCCCGAGCAGCCGCCTCGAGGGAGGTCCAGTTCAGTGACCAGCCAGGTCAGTAGCCCGGCCGAGAAGGCCGACGGAGCCGATGGTGCCGACGGAGCGAATGACACCGTCGTCGGGGAACAGCGCAGCACGGCGGGCCAAAAGCCCTCCGAAAAAGAGATCCGCCGCCTCGATCGGGTGATCATCCGTTTCGCGGGCGACTCCGGTGACGGCATGCAGCTCACGGGCGACCGCTTCACCTCGGAGACGGCGACCTTCGGAAACGATCTGTCGACGCTGCCGAACTTCCCGGCCGAGATCCGGGCGCCCGCCGGCACGCTGCCGGGCGTATCCAGCTTCCAGCTCCACTTCGCCGACCACGACATCCTGACGCCCGGTGACGCACCGAACGTCCTGGTGGCCATGAACCCGGCCGCGCTGAAGGCGAACATCACGGACCTGCCGCGCGGCGCGGAAATCATCGTCAACACCGACGAGTTCACCAAGCGCCCGATGGCCAAGGTCGGCTACGACACCTCTCCGCTGGAGGACGGCTCACTGGACGCGTACAACGTCCACCCGGTGCCGCTGACCACGATGACGATCGAGGCGCTCAAGGACTTCGGCCTGTCCCGGAAGGAGGCCGAGCGGAGCAAGAACATGTTCGCGCTCGGGCTGCTGTCGTGGATGTACCACCGGCCGACCGAGGGCACCGAAAGGTTCCTGCGGACGAAGTTCGCCAAGAAGCCCCGGATCGCGGAGGCGAACGTCGCGGCGTTCCGGGCCGGCTGGAACTTCGGCGAGACCACCGAGGACTTCGCGGTCTCCTACGAGGTCGCCCCGGCGACCCGGGCGTTCCCTCCGGGTACGTACCGCAACATCTCCGGGAACCTGGCTCTGTCGTACGGGCTGATCGCCGCGAGCCAGCAGGCGGACCTGCCGCTCTACCTGGGCTCGTACCCGATCACTCCGGCCTCCGACATCCTGCACGAGCTCAGCAAGCACAAGAACTTCGGCGTGCGGACCTTCCAGGCCGAGGACGAGATCGCGGCCATCGGCGCGGCGCTCGGCGCGGCGTTCGGCGGGCAGCTTGCCGTCACCACCACCTCGGGCCCCGGTGTGGCGCTGAAGTCGGAGACCATCGGGCTGGCGGTGTCGCTGGAGCTGCCGCTCCTGGTGGTCGCCATCCAGCGCGGCGGGCCCTCGACGGGCCTGCCGACCAAGACGGAGCAGGCCGACCTGCTCCAGGCGATGTACGGGCGCAACGGCGAGGCCCCGGTGCCGATCGTGGCGCCGAGGACCCCCGCCGACTGCTTCGACGCGGCCATGGACGCGGCGCGCATCGCGCTGACGTACCGGACGCCGGTGTTCCTGCTCTCCGACGGTTACCTGGCCAACGGCAGCGAGCCGTGGCGGATCCCCGAAATCGACGAGCTCCCGGACCTGCGCGTGCAGTTCGCGACCGGCCCGAACCACGAGCTCGCCGACGGCACCGAGGTCTTCTGGCCGTACAAGCGCGACCCGCAGACGCTGGCGCGTCCGTGGGCGGTGCCCGGCACGCCGGGTCTGGAACACCGCATCGGCGGCATCGAGAAGCAGGACGGCACGGGCAACATCTCGTACGACCCGGCCAACCACGACTTCATGGTCCGCACCCGTCAGGCCAAGGTCGACGGCATCGAGGTCCCGGACGTTGAGGTCGACGACCCGGACCGCGCCAGGACGCTGGTGCTGGGGTGGGGCTCGACGTACGGCCCGATCGCGGCCGCCGTACGCCGGCTCCGCGCGGCCGGGACACCCATCGCGCAGGCCCACCTGCGCCACCTCAACCCGTTCCCCCGGAATCTGGGCGAGATTCTGGGGCGTTACGAGAAGGTGGTCGTGCCCGAGATGAACCTCGGACAGCTGGCCACCCTGCTCAGGGCCAAGTATCTGGTCGACGCCCACTCGTACAACCAGGTCAACGGAATGCCGTTCAAGGCCGAGCAGCTCGCCACGGCTCTCAAGGAGGCCACCCATGACTGAGGCGCTCTCGCTGGTACCCAAGGCCGAGGCCAAGCAGTCGATGAAGGACTTCAAGTCCGATCAGGAAGTGCGCTGGTGCCCCGGTTGCGGTGACTACGCGGTCCTCGCCGCCGTGCAGGGCTTCATGCCCGAGCTCGGGCTGGCGAAGGAGAACATCGTCTTCGTCTCCGGTATCGGCTGCTCGTCCCGCTTCCCGTACTACATGAACACCTACGGGATGCACTCGATCCACGGCCGCGCGCCGGCGATCGCGACCGGCCTCGCCTCCTCGCGGCGTGACCTGAGTGTGTGGGTGGTGACCGGTGACGGCGACGCGCTGTCCATCGGCGGAAACCACCTGATCCACGCGCTGCGGCGCAACGTCAACCTGAAGATCCTGCTGTTCAACAACCGGATCTACGGGCTGACCAAGGGCCAGTACAGCCCGACCTCCGAAGTCGGAAAGATCACCAAGTCGACGCCGATGGGCTCGCTCGACGCGCCCTTCAACCCCGTGTCGCTCGCCATCGGCGCCGAGGCGAGCTTCGTCGCCCGTACGGTCGACTCGGACCGCAAGCACCTCACCGAAGTACTGCGGCAGGCCGCCGACCACCCCGGTACCGCGCTGGTGGAGATCTACCAGAACTGCAACATCTTCAACGACGGCGCCTTCGATGTCCTCAAGGACAAGCAGCAGGCCGAGGAGGCCGTGATCCGGCTGGAGCACGGGCAGCCGATCCGCTTCGGCGCCGAGGGGGCGAAGGGTGTCGTACGGGACGCCGCCACCGGCGACCTCAAGGTCGTCGCGGTGACGCCCGAGAACGCGTCGCAGATCCTGGTCCACGACGCGCACGCCGCCTCGCCCACGACGGCTTTCGCGCTCTCGCGCCTCGCTGATCCGGACACGCTGCACCACACCCCGATCGGGGTACTGCGCAGCGTCGACCGGCCGGTCTACGACACGCTGATGGCCGAGCAGCTCGACACCGCCATCGAACGGAACGGCAAGGGCGACCTGGGTGCGCTGCTCGCGGGCAACGACACCTGGACCGTCGTCGGCTGAGCCTTTCCGGTACGTGAGAGGGGCGCCCGGTCATCGGACCGGGCGCCCCTCTCACGTCCGCACCACCGGGCCGTCGTGAATGCCATGACCGTCATTGCTGTCATGACCGTCCTGCAAGACGGACATGACAAGCGAGCGGGATCGGCGTTACCTTCAGCGGATTGGTGTGCGCGCGTCGGGAGGGCCTGTGAAGTCGGTCAAAGAACAGCGATCAGGGTTGCTGTACGGCATCGGCGCCTACGGGATGTGGGGCCTCGTCCCCCTCTTCTGGCCCCTCCTCAAGCCCGCTGGCGCGATGGAGATCCTGGCCCACCGCATGGTGTGGTCGCTCGCCGTCGTCGGCGTGGTGCTGGTGGCGGTACGCCGGTGGGCGTGGGTCGGGGAGCTGGTCCGGCAGCCGCGCAAGCTCGGGCTCATCGCCGTCGCCGCGACGGTCATCACCGTCAACTGGGGGCTCTACATCTGGGCCGTCAACAGCGGCCAGGTCGTCGAAGCGTCGCTCGGTTACTTCATCAACCCGCTGGTCACCATCGCCATGGGTGTCCTGCTGCTGAAGGAACGGCTGCGGCCCGCGCAGTGGGCGGCGGTCGGCGTCGGCTTCGCGGCGGTGCTCGTTTTGGCTGTCGGGTACGGGCGGCCGCCGTGGATCTCCCTGGTCCTGGCGTTCACGTTCGCGACGTACGGACTGGTCAAGAAGAAGGTCAACCTGGGTGGCGTGGAGTCGCTGGCCGCCGAGACCGCCATCCAGTTCCTGCCGGCGCTGGGCTACCTGCTGTGGATCGGGTCGCACGGGACCTTGGCCTTCGGCGCGCAGGGTGCCGGCCACGCGGCGCTGCTCGCCGCCACCGGTGTGGTGACCGCCGCGCCGCTGGTGTGCTTCGGGGCGGCGGCGATACGGGTGCCGTTGTCGACGCTCGGGTTGTTGCAGTACCTGGCGCCGGTCTTCCAGTTCGGGCTCGGCGTCCTGTACTTCCACGAGGCGATGCCGCCGGAGCGGTGGGCCGGCTTCTCGCTGGTCTGGGCGGCGCTGGCACTGCTGACGTGGGACGCGCTGCGGAACGCCCGGCGGGGCCGGACGGAGGCGGCGCGGCGGCTCGCGGCGGCGGGGGCGGGTGGTGCTGTGGGGGCGGGTTGCCCCCGGCCAGCATCCAGCCCCTCCGGCGTTTGAGGAGCGGGGCCTGGGGCGGCGCCCCAGGTCGGGAAGGGGCGGGGTGGGGAAAAGGCCCCGCAGGGCCCATCCCGCAGGGCCCGCCACCCCCGCCTACGCCACCGGCACCGTGCCGGCGTTCGCCGCAACCGGGTCAGGGGTGGCCGCCCGTACGCCGCCCGTGCCGCGCCCCCGCAGGCCGAACGCCGTGAGTGCCGCGCCCGCGACCACCATCACCGCCGGTACCGCCAGCGCCGCCCGGAACGCGCTGAGGGTGGATTCCGGCGAGCCGTCGCCGTTCGCCGCCACCAGGCCGTACACCGCCGTCACCGCCGAGATCCCGACCGCGGAGCCGAACTGCGTCGCGGTCGCGAGCAGTCCGCCCGCCACGCCCTGCTCCTTCTCCTCGATGCCGTCCGTCGCGGCGATCGTGAGCGGCCCGTACGCCAGCGCGAACGCCGTACCCGTCAGGAACAGCGTCGGCAGCATCGCGGCGTACGACCAGTCGAGACCCACCGGCAGGAACAGCACGTACGACACGATCGCCAGCACGAAGCCGCCGAAGATCACCCGCGCGTTGCCGAACCGGTTGACCAGGCGAGGGGTGAGCGTCGGTGCCAGCACCGCGTCCGCGCCCATGATCACCAGGGCCAGCGCCGTCTCCAGCGACGACCAGCCGCGCAGTTCCTGGAGGTAGAGCGTGACCATGAACTGGAAGCCGAAGAAGGAGCCGACGAAGAGCAGCGCACCCAGATCGGCACGGACCATCGACGCCTTGCGCAGGATTCCGAGCCGTACCAGCGGGGCGGGCGAGCGGCGCTCGATCGCCACGAATCCCGCCGCGAGCAGCAGCCCAGCGGCCACCACGGCGGCCGTGGTCCGCCAGCCGTCGAAGCCGTGCTCCAGCCGTACGATCCCGTACGCCAGCAACAGCATCGCCCCGGCGGCCGTCACCGCACCGGCGAGGTCGAAGGAACCCCCGCCCCGGCGCCTCACCGGCCGCGCCTCCGCCGGGAGCAGCCGCAGCGCCGCGATCAGGATGAGCCCGCCCAGCAGCACCGGCGCGAAGAACACCCACCGCCACCCGAGCTGGGTCAAAAGTCCGCCGATGACCAGGCCGAGCGAGAAGCCGCCCGCAGCGGTGCCGGCGAAGACGAGCAGCGCCTTGTTGCGCTGCGGGCCCTCCTCGTACGAGGTGGTGATGATCGACATGGCCGCCGGAGTCATGAACGCCGCCGCCACCCCGGTCGCGAAGCGGGCGACGATCAGCATCCAGCCCTCGGTCGCGAATCCGCCCAGCGTGGAGAAGCCGAGGAAGATCGCCAGCCAGGTCAGGAACATCCGCCGTCTGCCGAGCAGGTCGGCCGCGCGGCCGCCGAGCAGGGTGAATCCGGCGTACCCGAGGACGTACGCGCTCATCACCCAGGCGGCGGTGCCGGTCGGCAGCTCCAGGTCGGACCTGATGGACGGCACGGCCACCGACAGCATGGCGACGTCGATGCCTTCGAGGAAGATGGTGCCGCAGAGTACGAGCAGGAGTGCCCAGGCGCGTCGGGTCATGAGTGGTGGCCCCTCACATCACGTCAGGTGACGTCAGATGACGTCAGTTATCGGAATGCCGGTCGGTTCTCTCTTGTAACCATTGGCATCCTGCGGCAGCATCACGACCTATGGAAGAAGGCACTTTGAAGTCACCGAGTAACTGCGAAGTCACCGACTCCCAGGGGGCTTACGGCGACACCGACCCTTTCCAGTGGGACACCCGCGAGGACTGCGAGGTGCGCCAGATCCTCGACCGCGTCGCCGACAAGTGGTCGCTGCTCGTCATCGCGCTGCTCGACAGCCACGTACTGCGCTTCACCGAACTGCGGCGCAAGATCGACGGGATCAGCCAGCGCATGCTGACGGTGACGTTGCGTCAACTGGAGCGAGACGGGCTCGTCAAGCGCACGGTGCATCCGGTGGTGCCGCCGCGTGTGGAGTACGAACTCACGCCGCTCGGCGCCACGTTGCACACGACGATCCGCTCACTCGTCACGTGGACCGAGAAGCACCAGAACGAGATCGCGGCGGCCCGCGCCGACTACGACGCCCGCACGGCGGCCGACGACGAGGCAACTCCTGCGGCTCCGGCGGCAGTCGGCGCACCTTCCGCCCGCTGACTCTCCCTCCCGCTCGCGCTCCGGCGGGCCCGGTGGGCGCGCGCCTTGTTGCGGTTCCCGCAGCGTTCCATCGCGCACCAGCGGCGGCGGCCGGGGCGCGAGGTGTCGACGAACAGCAGCGAGCAGTCGTGCGAGCCGCATGCGCGGATGCGGTGGGCGTACGGTCCGGTGAACAGGTCGAT
The DNA here is from genome assembly GCF_000429085.1 of Streptomyces flavidovirens DSM 40150. Classification (GTDB taxonomy): domain Bacteria; phylum Actinomycetota; class Actinomycetes; order Streptomycetales; family Streptomycetaceae; genus Streptomyces; species Streptomyces flavidovirens. The sequence continues at coordinate 309,430 of NZ_AUBE01000006.1, forward strand.
CGCGTCGCGGGCCACCGTCGACAGCAGCTTGTCCCCCGTGGCGCCCGGCGCCCACGCGCGTACGGCGCCCACGCCCGCGCCCACGTCGATACGGGCGACCAGCGGCTCCCGCGCCGCCCGCGCGTTGACCACATCGAGGTCGCCCGCCGCCAGGGCCCGGCCGTGGGCCCGGTCGGCGGCCAGCCGGTGCAGCGCGTCCCGCAGGGCGCGCGCGTCCGCCAGCTCCCTCGCGCTCACCGCCAGGCCGAGCCCGCCCGGCAGCCGGCTCCGCGCCGCCCAGCGCACGAGATCGGCCGGCTCGTGCAAGACCTCGTACCGGGCGAGCAGGCCGGGGCCGCCGGTCGGGAGCAGCTCAAGGCAGAGGGCTCCCGGATCGAAGAGGTAGGGGCGGCCTTCCGGCGTACGCAGGGTCAGTCCCGGCGTTTCTGTCGCTGGCTCCATCACGTAACCAATATAAATGGTTAGCATGACACTGCACTGGAAGCTTGTCGTCGACGCCAACGACCCGCACCCGCAGGCCGATTTCTGGGCCGCTGCCCTCGGCTACGAGGTGGAGAACAACAGCGCGCTCATCGAGCGCCTCATCGGCTTCGGCGCCGTACCGCAGGCTGCTGCGGTGGAGTCCCACGGCCGCCGCGCATGGCGTGATCTGGTCGCCGTCCGGCATCCGGACGACCCGTACGACGAGGACAGCGGGGCGGGCCTCGGCCGCCGGATCCTCTTCCAGCGCGTACCGGAAAGGAAGACAGTCAAGAACCGGCTGCACATCGACGTGCACAGCGAGCCGGGAACACGGGAGGCCGAAGTCGCCCGTCTGGAGACGCTGGGCGCCGCCGTCGCCCGTCGCGTGAAGGAGTCCGGAGGGGAGTGGGTGGTCATGACCGACCCCGAGGGCAACGAATTCTGCGTCCACTGAAGCCCTGAAGCTCTGGCTTGGCTCAAGTCGGGGTTGTTCTCCCCGGCCGGGCGGCATGGTCGATTCACCGACTCGACCGACGGGGGATCTGATGAAGTACGCCATACGCCCGGCTGCCGCCGCACTCACCGCGTTCGCCTTTCTCACCGGTTCGGCGGCCTGCGTTACGCCGTCGGCTCCCGAGCCACAGCAGGCGGCGGGCGACGCCCCGCCCCGCTTACCCAGCGAGCAGCAGCTCGGTGATGTCGCCGCCGGCGCCCTGAGCGACCAGGACACGCTCGACGACGCGGGGACGTTCGTACTGTCGACGACCGACGGTATCGACAGCGCCGCCCGCAGCGAGATCGCCGCCGGCACTCCCCTGCTCATCGAGGCCGCCTGCGCGGGCAAGGGATCGGTGACCCTCACCGTCACCTCGGGCAGGTCCGGGACCCGGCAGCAGGTGGCCTGCGCCGACAAGCCGCGCGCGAAGACCTTTGCCTTCACCACCCGCGCGGGCTCGATCTCGCTCGATGCCGACCGGGGCACAGCCACGCGCGGCGGTCTCGCCTACCTCGTACGCCGTCCGGCATCCGAACACCGCTGACCGGTTTCCGCTCTTGACGAAGAGTCAAATTGTCGCTGAACATGCAGCACGCACAGCCCACGCACAGCCACGCGCAGCCCATGCACCAGCAGCTCCAGCGCCCCGCGCCGTCACCCGCGTGCCGGGGCGTCCCGCACGTTCCGTTTGTCCCCGTACGGAATCCGGAGCCCCCCACATGAACCTCTCCAGCGTCTCCTGCCGCCCGACTCCCAGACGCACCGCCGTCGCGGCCGTCGCCCTGGCCCTCACCGGCCTGGCCGCCGCCACCGCGCCCGCCGCGTCCGCCGCACCGACCGCCGCACCGACCGCCGCTGCCACCGCCCTCGCTCCCCTCGCCGCCCCTGACATACCCCTCGCCAACGTCAAGGCGCACCTGACCCAGCTCCAGTCGATAGCCACCGCCAACGGCGGCAACCGCGCCCACGGCCGCCCCGGCTACAAGGCCTCAATCGACTACCTGAAGGCCAAGCTGGACGCCGCCGGATTCACCACCTCCGTCACGACGTTCACCTCCAGCGGTGCGACCGGCTACAACCTGATCGCCGACTGGCCGGGCGGCGACCCGAACCAGATCCTGATGTCCGGCGCGCACCTCGACTCGGTCAGCTCGGGACCCGGCATCAACGACAACGGGTCCGGATCAGCCGCCGTCCTGGAGACCGCACTCGCCGTCTCCCGCGCCCAGCTCAAGCCCACAAAGCACCTGCGGTTCGGCTGGTGGGGCGCGGAGGAACTCGGGCTCGTCGGCTCGAAGGCGTACGTCAACAGCCTTCCCGCCACCGAGCGTTCGAAGTTCTCCGGCTACCTCAACTTCGACATGATCGGCTCGCCGAACCCCGGCTATTTCGTCTACGACGACGACCCGGCCATCGAGAAGACCTTCAAGGACTACTACGCCGGCCTCGGCGTCCCCACCGAGATCGAGACCGAGGGCGACGGCCGCTCGGACCACGCGAACTTCAAGAACGTGGGCATACCGGTCGGCGGCCTCTTCACCGGCGCCAGCCGTACGAAGTCGAGCGCCCAGGCCCAGAAGTGGGGCGGCACCGCCGGAACGGCCTTCGACCGCTGCTACCACTCGTCCTGCGACACCACGGCGAACATCAACGACACCGCCCTGGACCGCAACAGCGACGCGATCGCCCACGCCGTGTGGACGCTGGGCAGCGGGCCGGCCGTCCCGCCCGGCGACGTACACGAGAACACCACCGACGTCGCCGTCCCGGACAACGGCGCGGCCGTCACCTCCTCCGTCACCGTCTCCGGCCGTACGGGCAACGCCCCGGCCGCGCTCAAGGTGGGCGTGGACATCAAGCACACCTGGCGCGGTGACCTGGTCGTGGACCTGGTCGCGCCCGACGGGACGGCGTACCGGCTGAAGAGCTCCAGCAGCAGCGACTCGGCCGACAACGTGATCGCCACCTACACGGTGGACGCGTCGAGTGAAGCGGCCAACGGCACCTGGAAGCTCAGAGTCCAGGACATCGCCGCGCAGGACACCGGTTACATCGACGGCTGGAAGCTCACCTTCTGACCCACGCCGTTACGGCCCGGCCCCCGGCGGGGGCCGGGCACATTCACGCTGTCACGCTGTGATGTCCTTCGTCGTGAAACGCGCCCAGGCGGCGGAGCCGAACACCGCCGCGTACAGCGTCTGGAGTCCGAGATTGTCCAGCACCTCGTCCCAGTACACCGGCTCGCGCAGCAGGTCCGCGAAGGACAGCCAGTAGTGCGGGAAGAGGTACGGGTGGATCGCGTCCAGCTGCGGGATCGTGTCCAGGATCTGCACCGTGATCAGCAGCCCGACCGTCGCCGCCATCGCCGCGATGCCGCTGTTGGTGAGCGTCGAGACGAACAGGCCGATCGCCGCCAGCCCGGCCAGCGAGGCCGCTACGACGGCCGCGATCAGCACGGCCCGCAGCAGGCCGTCCCCGAAGCCGATCCGCGTGCCGGAGATCGTCGTGACCTCGCCCAGTGGGAAGAGCAAGGCCCCGGTGACCAGCGCCGATACGGCGACGACCAGGGTCGCGACCAGGCAGAAGACCAGGGTGGACGCGTACTTGGCGAGCAGCAGCCGGGTACGTCCGGCCGGGGCGACCAGCAGATAGCGCAGCGTGCCGGCGTTCGCCTCGCCCGCCACCGCGTCGCCCGCGACGACGCCGACGGCCATCGGCAGGAAGACCGGCAAGGTGGCGGCAAGCGCCGCGAAGACGAGGAAGAGACCGTTGTTCGTGATCTGGGTGAGGAACGCCGGGCCCGCGCCGCCCCCTTCTCGGCCTCCGCCACCGGACGGCGAACCACCGCTCGTCTCGATCTTCACGGCGATGCCGATGAGCACGGGTACGGCGGCCAGCACCGCCAGCAGCGCGAGCGTGCGCCAGCGCCGGAAGGTGGTGGTCAGTTCGGACCGGAAGAGGCCGAGGGTCCACAGCGGCCTGCGAGCCCGCGGGCCCTCCTTCGGCGGCCGGACCGCCGGCTCAGCCCGCGACATCGAAACCCTCTCCCGTCAGCGCCACGAACGCGTCCTCCAGCGAGGCCCGTTCGACGCCGAAGGACCTCACCCGTACATCGGCCCGCACGAGTGCGGCGTTGAGGTCCGCGAGGTCCACGTCTCCCTGCGGGAGCTCCCCGGTCACCCGAGCCTCCGTGACCGTCAGGTCGGTGACGCCCAGCTCCTTGAGCACCCGCGCCGCGTCCGCCGGGTCCGGTGTGGTGACGGCGAGCCGCCCGCGCGCGTCGGCCGCCAGCTCGGCGACCGGGCCCTGGACGACGAGCCGCCCCCGGGCCATCACCGCCGCGTGCGTACACACCTGTTCGATCTCGTCGAGCAGGTGCGAGGAGAGGAAGACCGTCGTACCGTCCGCCGCCAGCTCCCGTACCAGCGAGCGGATTTCGCGCATGCCCTGCGGGTCGAGGCCGTTCGTCGGCTCGTCGAGCACGAGCAGTTTGCGCGGCTGGAGCAGCGCTGACGCGAGCCCGAGCCGCTGTTTCATGCCGAGCGAGTACGCCTTGGCCTTCTTGCTCCCGGCGGCCGTCAGGCCCACCCGGTCGAGCGCCGCCTCGACCCGCGCCCGGCGGGTGCGCGGGTCGGCCGCCGGGTCGGCCGAGTCGTAACGGATCAGGTTGTCGCGGCCCGACAGGAATCCGTACAGCGCCGGTCCCTCGATGAGCGCGCCCACCTGCGGGAGGACGCTGCGGGCGGCGCCCGGCATGGGCCGGCCGAGCAGCGTCGCCGTACCGGATGTCGGTTCGATCAGGCCCAGCAGCATCCGGATGGTGGTCGTCTTCCCGGAGCCGTTGGGTCCGAGGAAGCCGAAGACGCTGCCGGCGGGCACCCTGAGTTCGAGGCCGTCGACGGCGAGCTGCCCGCCGCGGAAGCGCTTCGTGAGCCCACGTGTGGCGATCACGGCCTCACTGTCCACGGCGGACAACTCCTCCATCGCCGCTGTGCCTTACTTGGCCGCGTTGGCGGCCTGGACCAGCGCTTCCTCGGTGACCGCGCCGACGTACACCTTGCCGTCGTCCGTCATCAGGGCGTTGACGAGACGGGTCTTGAAGACCGTGCCCGAGCCGAACTCGCCGGACACCTTGTCACCCAGCGCGTCCATGAACTCCGCGGCCTCCGGCGGCACGTCGCCCTTCTCGGGCGCCTTGAAGCCGGCTTCGCCGCCGGGGGACGAGATTTCGGCGACCGTGGTCCAGCCGTTGCCGATGACGTTGAGTCCCTCGAAGTCCTTCAGGTCGTCGTGGCCCTTGAAGTCCTTGTCGAAGCCCTTCTTGAAGTCCTTCTCGTGGGCCTTCAGTTCGTCGGCCTCGGTCACCTTCGCGCCCTTGGGCGGGCTGAACCTGAAGGTGTCCGCGGACGGCTTCGCGAAGTCGACCTTCGTGAAGCCCGCGTCGATCGCGGCCTTGCCGCCGCTGCTCGGCGTGAGGGTGAACTTGAGCGGTACGCCGTTCTCGGCGTCGACCGCGACCCGGATGGACCCGATCGTCGAACCGGACTGCTTGGGCTTGATCAGCAGCTGGTACGCGTCCCGGCCCGCGACCTGCGCCGTACCGTCGACCGTGACCGATGTGGTGTCGTCCGCGGCCTTCAGCGCCTCCTCGGCCAGCTCCTTGGGGGTCGTCGGAACGCCCTCGGGCAGCTTCTCGCGCTTGCCCGAGTCCTTGGCGTCGGCGGGTGCCTCGGCGTGGAAGGCCTCGTTCGAGGCACTGTCGTACGCCCAGACCTCGCCGGCGTTGTGAATCAGGCTGTACTCCGCGGCGTTGCCCAGGATCGAGACCCGCTGCTTGTCCGGGCCGTCGGCCGCGACGCGCAGTGTGTGCGTACCGGAGGCGAGTTCCATCAGCTTGGCCTGCGGGTCGGCCGACGAGCCGTCGCCGCCGGTCTCACCCTTGGGCATCAGGCTGCCCGCCATGCCGCCGAGCGAGGGAATGCCCAGGTCGGTGTTGATCTTCACGGTGCCGGAGAGCTGCTGGGTGTCCGAGGCCGCGATCTTCTCGATCAGCTGCTGAGCAGAGATCTTCGGCAGGTCGGGGTCGCCGGAATCGGCGAGCGCCGGGACGAGCCCGATGGTCGCCGCCGCCACCCCCGCCACCGCGACCGGGACGATGTAGCGCGCCGCCTTCCGGCGCCCCGCGGCGAAGTCCCTGCCCTCGGTGGTCTGTGCGCTGTCGTTCGGTGCCATGTGTGCCCTACCTCCGTGGTTGGCGGCCGTCGTCCAGTTGCACTCGTCCACCCCGCGCCGCCATTCTCACCCGAATTGGTGGGGAGTGGTGGTTTCAATCTGACCAAAACGGCGGGCAGGAAGCGTCAGCCCCGGGGATCAACTCCATCTACTGCTACGGGATGACAACCGGCGTCGGCGCCTCCACCATCAGAGAGCGGAGACGCCGATTGCCCCTTGCATCCAGTTGCCGCGGTTGCCGCTATCGCTGGATGAAGACGTAGTACGCCTGATACGGAACGGCCGCCGACGAGCCCGCCGCGCAACTGCCGGCCGGCGCGACGCCGCCCACCGTGTTCAGCCGCAGAATCTCGGTGGTCTGGGCCAGGAGCCCGTGCTTCTCGCCGGACTGCTCGGCCTGGAGGGCGAGTTCCGGGATGTTGCCCGCACCGTTCGGGCTCTTGCTGATGAGCGAGCCCGTGACCGCGCTGTGGTCCTGGGCGATCCATTGCGGCGTACCGGAGTTCGGCCGTACGAAGGAGTGAGCGATGTCGCCGGCGAGTACGGCCCGTACGTCACGCTGCTGGAACGAGCGCTTGCCGTCCGTCCCCTTCACGCACGCGTAGATCTGCTTGCCCCTGACGACCGGTGACTGGAAGTTGTTCAGCGCGCGGTCGAAGTCGAAGCCGTTGGTGACCTTGTGGAACTGGCCGCGCACCGCGCCGGCCGGGAACTCGGCGGTGTGCAGGTTGGCGTAGAAGCTCGTCGGATTGGCCTTGAACGCCTTGAGCAGCGCCGCGTCCGCGACCTCGACCGAACCGGTCGCGTTCCGCGCCTCGCCCTTTCCGTTGCCCTTGTCCTTGCCGTGGCCCGTCCCGTGGCCGAGCTGCTCTGTGAAGTCGGCCTTGATGCCGCCGTTGGCGCCCTTGCGGCCCTGGTGGATGTGGAGCGCGGTCGGCTCGCCGGTGCCGCGCCACTCCACGGCGAACGACACCGTGCTGCCCTTGACCTTGACGAACTCCAGCGCGACGCCGTCCCGGTCGCCGAGGGCGGGCCCGCCCTCGACCGGTACCTCGTTGGCGCCGGTCAGGCTGGCCACGAAGAACGACGCCCCCGTGCCGCTGCCCGTACCGCTGCCGCCCCTGTCGGCGGCGATGGCCGGAACGACGGCGAGGGTGACGCCCGCCGCTGCCGCGACTGCGGTGATGCCGATGACGACGTCGCTCTTACGCCTGCGAATCTTCGCAATCGACCCCATGCCCGAACATCTCCCCGCTCCAGTGCCGCCGCCCCTGCGTCGACTTCCGGGCATGAATACGGAGCGAATACGATTCCGAACTCAACGCGACAATGTGACCTGAGTCACATCTCTCGCTACTACCCCGCGCGGTGCACCACCGCGTCGCACAGCTCCTCCAGAGCCGACTTCGCGTAGCACTCGGGAAGCGGCGCCAGCGAAGCCCTCGCCTCCTCGGCGTACCGGATGGTGTCGCGCCGCGCCTGCTCAAGGGCCGGGTGCGCGCGCAGCCGCCGCAGCACCTCGGCGAGCCTGGCGTCGTCCGCGAGGTCGCCGTCCAGCAGCTCGCACAGCTCGACGTCGTCCGGGCGCCCGTGCTCGGCGGCCTGTGCGCGCAGCAGCAGCACCGGCAGCGTGGGGATGCCCTCGCGCAGGTCCGTGCCCGGCGTCTTGCCCGACTCGTGGCTGTCGCTCGCGATGTCGAGTACGTCGTCGGCGAGCTGGAAGGCGGTACCGAGGCGCTCGCCGTACTGCGTGAGGATGTCGACGACGCGCTCGTCGGCGCCCGACATCAGCGCGCCGAAGCGGCCCGATACGGCGATCAGCGAGCCGGTCTTGCCGGCGATGACGTCCAGGTAGTGCCCCACGGGCTCCTGGCCCTCGCGCGGACCGGCCGTCTCCAGGATCTGGCCGGTGACGAGACGCTCGAACGCCTCCGCCTGGATCCGTACGGCTTCCGGCCCGAGGTCCGCCAGAATGTGCGAAGCGCGCGCGAAGAGGAAGTCGCCGGTGAGGACCGCGACCGAGTTGCCCCAGCGGGCATTGGCGCTGGCGACCCCGCGGCGTACGTCCGCCTCGTCCATCACGTCGTCGTGGTACAGCGTCGCCAGATGCGTCAGCTCGACGACCACGGCAGAGGGCACGATGCCCGGCGCGTGGGGGTCACCGAACTGCGCGGCCAGCATGACCAGCAGCGGCCGGAACCGCTTGCCCCCGGCCCGGACCAGATGCCGGGCGGCCTCCGTGATGAAGGGCACCTCGCTCTTGGTGGCGTCGAGGAGTCCTTCCTCGACGGCTGCCAAGCCGGTCTGGACATCGGTCTCAAGAGCCTGGTCCCGCACGCTCAGTCCGAACGGCCCGACGACGGTCACGAGGGTCACTCCTGTCTGCTGACGATCACACGGATTGTCGATGTGTCGCTGCCTTCACTCAAGTCAGCGTATCCGGTCGCCTTTCGATCACGGTGAGCGCCTTCCCGTGGCCCTGAGCACAGCCCGATGGGCCCGGTATGCCCCTTATCAACCCACGCGGTAATAAATACTACCTTTACTCCGCGCCGTGTCCGATGCCCGCCCCGAGGGCGATCACGCCGCCGTCGGACAGCCCCGCGGGCTGCTGACGCCGTCCGGCCTGGACGGACCTGGGAAGCCGCTCGCACCCTTCGGTCAGGGTCCGGCCGCGCCCGTCTCCCCAAAGGGACGCCAAGCCGGAATTCCCCCTCCAGCAAGGCTTTTTCGGACATTGCGAACTCTTTTGGCACTGCCCTCCCGGGCGACACCCACGTAACGTGTTGTCCTCCACGACCTGGAAAGCGAGGCAGCACCGATGCCCGAGCAGAGCCCGCTCGACCTGGCCGAAGGCGACCTCTTCGGCCCGCACAACCTCCCCTACGGTGTCTTCTCCACCGCGGACGAGCCCGAGCGCCGCCGTGTCGGTGTCCGTATCGGCGGCCATGTGCTGGACGCGGGGGCGGCAGCGCTCACCCTGGGCTCTCCGTACGCGGCGCTGCTCGCCCAGCCGACACTCAACCCGCTGCTGGCGGCGGGGCGTACCGCTTGGCGCGACGTACGCCGGGCGCTCACCGCGTGGGTGACGAGCCCGGCGCACCGCGCCGACATCGAACCCCTGCTGCACCCGGTCACGGCGGTCACGCTGCACCTCCCGTACGACGTCGCTGACTACGTCGACTTCTACGCGAGCGAGCACCACGCCACGAACGTCGGCAAGATCTTCCGCCCCGACGGCGACGCGCTGACCCCCAACTGGAAGCACCTGCCGATCGGTTACCACGGCCGGGCCGGCACGGTTGTGGTGTCCGGTACGGACGTGGTGCGCCCCAGCGGCCAGCGCAAGGCCCCGGCGGACCCTGCCCCGGTCTTCGGCCCTTCGGTCAAGCTCGACATCGAAGCGGAGGTCGGCTTCATCGTCGGCACGCCTTCCACTCACGGCACGCCGGTCCCGCTGGCGGACTTCCGGGAGCACGTCTTCGGTCTGTTCCTCCTCAACGACTGGTCCGCGCGGGACATCCAGGCCTGGGAGTACGTGCCCCTCGGCCCCTTCCTGGGCAAGTCCTTCGCCACCTCCGTATCGGCGTGGGTGACCCCCCTCGAAGCGCTGGACGCGGCCCATGTGGCGCCCCCGGCCCGCGACTTCCCCCTCCTCCCCTACCTGGACGACTCCCACGAGGAGGAGCCCGGCGGCTACGACGTCCGCATCGAGGTGAAGATCAACGGCGAGGTGGTTTCGTCTCCGCCCTTCTCGACCATGTACTGGACGGCGGCGCAGCAGCTCGCCCAGATGACGGCGAACGGTGCGTCGCTCCGTACGGGCGACCTCTTCGGCTCCGGCACGGTCAGCGGCCCCGAGGTGAACCAGCGGGGCTCCCTCCTCGAACTCACCTGGAACGGCCGCGACCCGATCGAACTTGCCACGGGCAAGCGCACGTTCCTGGAGGACGGCGACGAGGTGACGATGACGGCGTGGGCGCCGGGCCCGCACGGCACGAGGGTAGGCCTGGGCGAGGTAACGGGGCGGATCGTTCCGGCATCGGAGTGACGGGGTGAGCGAACCTCCCCCGTACACACGAACGGGGGAGCCGCTTGCGAACACCCGCCGTACGCTGGACAGACCCGCCAGACTCCGTCCCATGGGAGCACTGATGAGCGTCGTACCCGAGGACCCGGAGCCCACGTGGCCGGTCCCGCCCCCGGGCGGCTGGACCGCCGACGACCTGGACCGGCTTCCGAATCTGCCTCCGCACACGGAGCTGATCGACGGGAGCCTCGTTTTCGTGAGTCCACAGACCCTCTTTCATTCGCGGGCGGTCAGCTTCTTCGAGTGGCAACTGCAGGCCATCGCCCCGCCGGAGCTGGAGGTGGTGCGCGAGTTCACCATCGACATCGACCGCTACAACCGGCCCGAGCCCGACGTGATCGTCGTGGACGGGGACGTCATCGAGGACCCGGAGCAGACCCGGTTCCCCGCCGGGGCAGTGCGGCTGGCGATCGAAGTCGTCTCCGCCGAGTCCAGGTCGCGGGACCGTGAGACCAAACCGGTGAAGTACGCGCGCGCCAAGATCCCCCACTTCTGGCGGGTCGAGAACAACGGTGGCCATGCTGTCGTCTATGTCTTCGAGCTGGAGCCGAGCACCGGGGCGTACACAAGCACGGGGATCTTCCACGACCGCATGAAGGTGTCGGTCCCGTTCGCCGTTGATCTCGACCTCAGCCGCATCACCCCTCGCCGGAAGGCCGGCGGCCAGCAGTAGAAGGAGCTGGGCCCTCGGGGCCCAGCTTCTCCCCGCCACCGGCGCTCACTGCGACTCGGGCGGCTCCGTGTCCCACTCGGGCTCCGCGTCCCAGTCCCAGTCCGCCGCCCCACCGTCCGCACCCGGGGACGCCGAGGCCACCGCCCCGACCGGGGCCACCACCCCGACCGGTCCTGCCGGTGCCGCCACCGGCGCCGACGCTCCCGCCCCGCCCTGCGAGGCCAGTACGCCCAGCACGCCCTCCCCGTACGTGGCCAGCTTCTTCTCGCCCAGGCCGGCGATGGCACCCAGCTCCGAGACCGAACCCGGCCGCACCGTCGCGATCTCCCGCAGCGTCGCGTCGTGGAAGATCACGTACGCCGGTACGCCCTGCTCGCGCGCCTGCTCCGCGCGCCACGCCCGCAGCGCTTCGAAGACCGGTACCGCCTCCGCCGGCAGGTCCGCCTTGGCGGCGGCAGCCTTCGCCTTGCGCTCGCCCTTCGCGGACGCGGACCGCGCGGCCGGCACCGCCTTCGCCTCCTTGCGCAGGCGCACCTCACGCTCCCGGCTCAGCACAGAGGCACTCTCCTCCGTCATCACCAGCGTGCCGTACTCACCCTCGACCGCCAGCAGCCCCTGCGCCAGCAGTTGTCGCACCACGCCCCGCCACTCCACCTCCGCCAGCTCCTCGCCGATGCCGAACACCGATAGCTGGTCGTGGTCGAACTGGATCACCTTGGCCGTCTTGCGGCCCAGCAGGATGTCGATGATCTGGCCCGCCCCGAACTTCTGCCGCCGCTCCCGCTGCAACCGCACCACCGTCGACAGCACCTTCTGCGCCGGCACCGTCCCGTCCCACGTCTCGGGCGGGGTCAGGCACGTGTCGCAGTTGCCGCAGGACGGCGCACCGGGCTCCTGCCCGAAGTAGGCCAGGAGCTGTGCCCGCCGGCACTGCGCGGTCTCACAGAGGGCGAGCATCGCGTCCAGATGCGACGCCGCACGCCGCCGGAACGCCTCGTCACCTTCCCCGCTCTGGATCATCTTGCGCTGCTGCACCACGTCTTGGAGGCCGTACGCCATCCACGCCGTCGACGGCATGCCGTCACGCCCGGCACGGCCCGTCTCCTGGTAGTAGCCCTCGACCGACTTCGGGAGGTCCAGGTGGGCGACGAACCGCACGTCCGGCTTGTCGATGCCCATACCGAAGGCGATGGTCGCGACGACCACCAGCCCCTCCTCCCGCAGGAACCTGGACTGGTGCGCCGCGCGCGTCCCCGCGTCGAGCCCCGCGTGGTACGGAACCGCCTCGATGCCGTTGCGGCAGAGGAACTCCGCTGTCTTGTCCACCGAGTTGCGCGAGAGGCAGTAGACGATGCCCGCGTCCCCCGCGTGCTCCTCACGCAGGAACGACAGCAGCTGCTTCTTCGGGTCCGACTTCCCCACGATCCGGTACTGGATGTTGGGGCGGTCGAAGCTCGCCACGAAGTGCCGGGCCTCCGGCATGCCGAGGCGTTGCGTGATCTCCCGGTGCGTGGCGTGCGTCGCGGTCGCCGTGAGCGCGATCCTCGGCACCTCCGGCCACCGCTGGCCCAGCACGGACAGGCTCAGGTAGTCCGGCCGGAAGTCGTGGCCCCACTGGGCCACACAGTGCGCCTCGTCGATCGCGAAGACCGAGATCTTGGCGCGGGACAGCAGATCAAGCGTCGCGTCCAGACGCAGGCGCTCCGGCGCCAGGTACAGCAGGTCCAGCTCCCCGGCCAGGAACTCCGCCTCCATCGCGCGCCGCTCGCCGAAGTCCTGCGTGGAGTTGATGAACCCGGCCCGCACACCGAGCGCCCGCAGCGCGTCGACCTGGTCCTGCATCAGCGCGATGAGCGGGGAGATCACGATGCCCGTACCCGGTCTGACCAGCGCCGGGATCTGGTAGCACAACGACTTTCCGCCGCCGGTCGGCATCAGTACGACGGCGTCCCCACCCGCCACCACATGCTCGATGACCGCCGCCTGCTCGCCGCGGAACGCGTCGTACCCGAAGACGCGGTGCAGCGTTTCCAGGGCGTCGCTCCGCGTCACCTCACCGGCCTCGGCCGCCTCGACCATGCCACCTGTCCCGTCCATCGCCCTGTCCCCCGTACGTACCGTGCCCGGCTCCCCACGATAGGGGCACCCACTGACACCACCGCCCAAAAGCTGCCGCCCGGCACCCCTACGAGGAGGGACACCGGGCGGCAGCACCCACACACCACGGTCAGTCGTACGGTCAGCGGACGAAGACTCCCGCCTGGCCGGCCAGATCCAGGAAGTACTGCGGCGCGACGCCGAGCGCCAGCGTCACCGCGACGCCCACCCCGATCGCCGCCGTGGTCAGCGGCGACGGCACGGCGACCGTCGGGCCGTCGGCCCTCGGCTCGCTGAAGAACATCAGGACGATCACCCGGATGTAGAAGAACGCGGCGATCGCGGACGAGATCACACCGACCACGACCAGCGCCCCGGCACCGCCCTCGGCCGCCGCCTTGAAGACCGCGAACTTGCCCGCGAAGCCCGACGTCAGCGGGATTCCGGCGAAGGCCAGCAGGAACACCGCGAAGACCGCCGCCACCAGCGGCGACCGCCGCCCCAGCCCCGCCCACTTCGACAGGTGCGTCGCCTCGCCGCCCGCGTCCCGCACCAGCGTGACCACGGCGAAGGCGCCGATCGTCACGAAGGAGTACGCCAGCAGGTAGAAGAGGACGGACGAGATGCCCTCGGGCCTGGTCGCGATCACACCGGCCAGGATGAAACCGGCGTGCGCGATCGACGAGTACGCGAGGAGCCGCTTCATGTCGGTCTGGGTGACCGCGACGATCGCGCCGCCCAGCATGGTGATGATCGCGATGGCCCACATCACCGGACGCCAGTCCCAGCGCAGGCCCGGCAGTACGACGTACAGCAGCCGCAGCAGGGCACCGAAGGCGGCCACCTTGGTCGCGGCGGCCATGAAGCCGGTGACCGGGGTCGGAGCGCCCTGGTAGACGTCCGGGGTCCACATGTGGAAGGGGACCGCGCCGACCTTGAAGAGCAGGCCCATCAGGATCATCGCGGCGCCGATGAGGAGCAGCGCATCATTGCCCATGGTGTCGGCCAGCGCCGGGTCGATCTGCTTGACCGTGCCGTCGACGACGCTCGCGATCCTGGCGTACGAGACGGAGCCCGCGTACCCGTACATCAGCGCGATCCCGAAGAGCAGGAACGCCGACGAGAAGGCGCCGAGGAGGAAGTACTTCACCGCGGCCTCCTGCGACATCAGCCGCTTGCGGCGGGCGACGGCGCACAGCAGGTACAGCGGGAGCGAGAAGACCTCCAGCGCCACGAACAGCGTCAGCAGGTCGTTGGCCGCCGGGAAGACGAGCATCCCGGCGATCGCGAAGAGCAGGAGCGGAAAGACCTCGGTGGTGGTGAACCCGGCCTTCACCGCCGCCTTCTCACTCTCACTGCCCGGTACGGACGCGGCCTGGGCGGCGAACGAGTCGACGCGGTTGCCGTGCGCGTCCGGGTCGAGCCTGCGCTCGGCGAAGGTGAACACGGCGATCAGCGAGGCCAGCAGGATGGTGCCCTGGAGGAAGAGCGCCGGGCCGTCGACCGCGATCGCGCCCTCCGCCGCGATCTGCGCCTTTGTCGTGCCGTACCCGCCGGCCGCGAGCGCCACGACCGCCGCGAAGGCGGCGGCGACGGCGACGACCGACAGGAAAAGCTGTGTGTGGTACCGCGCCTTGCGCGGCACCACCGCCTCGACGAGTACGCCGACCACGGCCGCGCCGACGACAATGAGCGTCGGTGACAACTGGGCGTACTCGATGTGCGGGGCCGTGAAACCGCCGTCGGCGCCGGGCGCCGCGACCGTCGTCCACAGGCTGTGGACAGCTGATGCGCTCACTTGGCCGCCTCCGCCTCAATCTCGGGGGTGGGGTCCGTTTTCCGGACGTCGTTCATGGTGTGCTGCACGGCCGGGTTGACGATGTCCGTCAGCGGCTTGGGGAAGACGCCGAGGAGCAGCAGCAGCGCGATCAGCGGGGCGACGACCACCAGCTCACGGGCCTTGAGGTCGGGCATGGTCCGCACCTCGGCCTTGACCGGGCCCGTCATCGTCCGCTGGTACAGGACGAGCGTGTAGAGCGCGGCGAGCACGATGCCGAGGGTCGCGATGACTCCGGCCACGGGGTACGCCGCGAACGCGCCGACCAGCACCAGGAATTCGCTGACGAACGGTGCCAGGCCCGGCAGCGACAGCGTCGCCAGGCTGCCGACCAGGAACGTCCCGGCGAGCACCGGGGCGACCTTCTGCACACCGCCGTAGTCGGCGATGAGCCGCGACCCGCGCCGCGTGATCAGGAAGCCGGCCACCAGCATCAGCGCGGCGGTCGAGATCCCGTGGTTGACCATGTAGAGCGTCGCGCCCGACTGGCCCTGGCTCGTCATCGCGAAGATGCCGAGCACGATGAAGCCGAAGTGCGAGATCGAGGCGTACGCGATCAGCCGCTTGATGTCGCGCTGACCGACCGCGAGCAGCGCGCCGTAGACGATGCTGACCAGCGCCAGCACGATGATGACGGGCGTGGCCCACTTGCTTGCCTCCGGGAAGAGCTGGAGGCAGAAGCGCAGCATCGCGAAGGTGCCGACCTTGTCGACGACGGCCGTGATCAGGACGGCGACCGGGGCGGTCGCCTCGCCCATGGCGTTGGGCAGCCAGGTGTGCAGCGGCCACAGCGGCGCCTTCACGGCGAACGCGAAGAAGAAGCCGAGAAACAGCAGCCGCTCCGTGTTGGCCGCCATCTCCAGCTCGCCGCTCGCCCGCGCCTCGGCGATCTCCGCGAGCGAGAAGCTCCCGGCGACCACGTAGAGACCGACGACGGCGGCCAGCATGATGAGCCCGCCGGCCAGGTTGTAGAGGAGGAACTTGACGGCGGCGTACGAGCGCTGGGTGGCCGCCGCCCCGTCGGTGCCCGCGTGCGCCCGGTCCCCGAAGCCGCCGATGAGGAAGTACATCGGGATGAGCATGGCTTCGAAGAAGATGTAGAAGAGGAAGACGTCGGTGGCCTCGAAGGAGAGGATCACCATCGCCTCGACCATCAGGATCAGGGCGAAGAACCCCTGGGTCGGCCGCCAGCGTGACGACTTCGTCTCCAGGGGGTCGGCGTCGTGCCAGCCCGCGAGGATGATGAAGGGGATCAGCAGCGCCGTGAGCGCGATCAGCGCGACGGCGATGCCGTCCACGCCCAGTTCGTACCTGACCCCGAAGTCGGGGATCCAGGCGTGGGATTCGGTGAGCTGGTAGCGGTCGCCGCCGGGCTCGAAGCGGACGACCACGAGGGCCGCCAGTACGAGCGTGGCGAGCGAGAAGGCCAGCGCCAGCCACTTGGCGGCCGTTCGGCGCGCGGCGGGCACGGCGGCGGTCAGGATCGCACCGGCCGCCGGGAGCACTGCCGTAACCGTCAACAGGGGAAAGGACATCTTGATCAGACCGCCCTCATCAGCAGGGTCGCGGCAATGAGGATCGCCGTACCGCCGAACATCGAGACCGCGTACGTGCGGGCGTAGCCGTTCTGCAGTTTGCGCAGCCGGCCGGAGAGCCCGCCGACCGTGGCCGCTGTTCCGTTGACCACGCCGTCGACCAGAGTGTGGTCGACGTACACCAGCGAGCGGGTGAGGTGCTCGCCGCCGCGGACCAGGACGACGTGGTTGAAGTCGTCCTGGAGGAGGTCGCGCCGGGCGGCGCGGGTCACGAACGAGCCGCGCGGGGCGACGACCGGGACGGGCTTGCGGCCGTACTGGAGGTACGCGATGGCCACGCCCGCCAGCAGGACGGCGACCGTCATGCCGGTGATCACCGGGACGCTGATCGGCGGGTGCGGGTGGTCGAACTGCGTCACCGGCTCCAGCCAGTTCACGAACCGGTCCCCGATGCTGAAGAAGCCGCCCGCGAAGACCGACCCGAAGGCGAGCACGATCATCGGGATCGTCATCGACCTGGGCGACTCGTGCGGATGGGGCATCTCACCGGGGTGCACCTCGATGCCGGGCTCGACACTGGCCGTCTTGTCCGGGTCGGGGGCGGGCTGCCAGCGCTTCTCGCCGAAGAACGTCAGGATCATCACGCGCGTCATGTAGTACGCCGTGATGCCCGCGCCCAGCAGCGTCACCGTGCCGAGGATCCAGCCCTGGGCGCCGCCCGAGGCGAAGGCCGCCTCGATGATCTTGTCCTTGGAGAAGAAGCCGGACAGGCCCGGGAAGCCGATGATCGCGAGATAGCCGAGCCCGAACGTCACGAACGTCACCGGCATGTACTTCCGCAGGCCGCCGTACTTCCTCATGTCGACCTCGTCGTTCATGCCGTGCATGACCGATCCGGCGCCGAGGAAGAGGCCTGCCTTGAAGAAGCCGTGCGTCACCAGGTGCATGATCGCGAAGGCGTAACCGATCGGGCCGAGGCCCGCCGCCAGGATCATGTAACCGATCTGCGACATCGTGGAGCCGGCCAGCGCCTTCTTGATGTCGTCCTTCGCGCAACCGACGATCGCACCGAAGAGGAGCGTGACCGCGCCGACCGCCACGACGGCGGTCTGCGCGTCGGGAGCGGCGTTGAAGATCGCGCCGGAGCGGGTGATGAGGTAGACGCCTGCGGTCACCATGGTGGCGGCGTGGATGAGGGCCGAGACCGGGGTCGGGCCCTCCATCGCGTCACCGAGCCACGACTGGAGCGGCACCTGCGCCGACTTGCCGCACGCGGCCAGCAGCAGCATCAGCCCGATGGCCGTCATCTTGCCCTCGGACGTCTCCCCCGTCGCCTCCAGGACCGGCCCGAAGGCGAAGGTGCCGAAGGTGGTGAACATCAGCATGATCGCGATGGACAGACCCATGTCACCGACGCGGTTGACGATGAAGGCCTTCTTGGCCGCCGTCGCCGCGCTGGGCTTGTGCTGCCAGAAGCCGATGAGCAGGTACGACGCCAGACCGACGCCCTCCCACCCGAAGTACAGCAGCAGGTAGTTGTCGGCGACGACCAGCAGGAGCATCGCCGCGAGGAAGAGATTCAGGTAACCGAAGAAGCGGCGCCGTCGCTCGTCGTGCTCCATGTAGCCGATCGAATAGATGTGGATCAGCGTGCCCACACCGGTGATCAGCAGCACGAACGTCATCGACAACTGGTCGAGCTGGAACGCGATGTCACCCTGGAACCCCTCGACGGGAATCCAGCTGTAGAGGTGCTGGCGCATGGTCCGCGCCTCAGCGTCGTACCCCAGCATCGCGCCGAACAGCACTACGCCGACCACGAACGAGGCCGCCGCGAGGGCCGTGCCGATCCAGTGACCCACCCGGTCGAGCCGCCGCCCGCCGCACAGCAGGACGGCCGCTCCGAGCAAAGGCGCTGCGACGAGCAGCGCAATCAAGTTCTCCACGATTCTTGCGACCCCTTACAGCTTCATCAGGCTGGCGTCGTCGACCGAGGCCGAGTGGCGGGTCCGGAACAGCGACACGATGATCGCGAGACCCACCACGACCTCGGCGGCGGCGACCACCATCGTGAAGAACGCGATGATCTGGCCGTCGAGATTGCCGTGCATCCGGGAGAAGGCGACGAACGCGAGGTTGCAGGCGTTGAGCATCAGCTCGACGCACATGAACACGACGATCGCGTTCCGCCGGATCAGCACACCCGCCGCGCCGATGGTGAACAACAGCGCCGCGAGATACAGGTAGTTGACCGGATTCACTGCGCGACCTCCGATTCGTCCTGGCCACGGGCACCGTCACCGTCACGCTCATGCCCGGCGTCACGGCCGGCGTCACGCCCGGCGTCACGCCCGGCGTCACTGCCGGCCTCGCGGCCGAGCCGCTCCTCGGCGCGCTGCTCCAGCGCCTTGAGGTCGGCCAGCGCCTCCGTCGACACGTCCCGGATCTGACCGCGCCCGCGCAGCGTCTTGTTGACCGTGAGCTCGGACGGCGTACCGTCCGGCAGCAGACCGGCGATGTCCACCGCGTTGTGCCGGGCGTACACACCGGGTGCGGGCAGCGGCGGCAGGTGTTTGCCGCGTACGCGCTCCTGGGACATCTCCCGCTGCGTCTTCGCGCGCTCGGTGCGCTCGCGGTGCGTGAGCACCATCGCGCCGACGGTCGCCGTGATGAGCAGGGCGCCGGTGAGCTCGAAGGCGAAGACGTACTTGGTGAAGATGAGTTCGGCCAGGCCCTCGACGTTGCCGCCGGCGGCGGCGTTCGCCCTGCCGAGCCCGTTGAAGGTGGACAGCGAGGCCTGCCCGATGCCGGCGATCAGCAGGATGCCGAACCCGAGACCGCAGCCCGCGGCCAGCCAGCGCTGCCCCTTGAGCGTCTCCTTCAGCGAGTCCGCGGCCGTGACACCGACCAGCATGACCACGAAGAGGAACAGCATCATGATCGCGCCGGTGTAGACGACGATCTGGACGACGCCGAGGAAGTACGCGCCGTTGGCGAGGTAGAAGACGGCCAGGACGATCATGGTCGCGGCCAGGCACAGCGCGCTGTGCACCGCCTTCTTCATCAGGATGGTGCACAGGGCGCCGATGACGGCGACCGTACCCAGCACCCAGAACTGCACGGCCTCGCCGGTCGAAGTGGCGGAGGCGGCAAGAGCGTTCATCCCCCGATCACCTTCTTCGTCGTCGGCTCGTCCTCGCCGAAGGTCGACGCGGCCTCCTGGGGGCGCTCGCCCTTGCTGAGCGCCACCTGCCGCTCCGTGCCCGGCGCGGCCTCGGTCACCAGGCCCCGGTAGTAGTCCTGCTCGTCCATGCCGGGGAAGATCGAGTGCGGTGCCTCGACCATGCCTTCCTCCAGGCCGGCGAGCAGCTGCTCCTTGGTGTAGATGAGCGACTCGCGGCTGCTGTCGGCCAGTTCGAACTCGTTGGTCATCGTGAGCGCGCGCGTGGGGCACGCCTCGATGCACAGGCCGCACAGAATGCAGCGGGCGTAGTTGATCTGGTAGACGCGGCCGTAACGCTCACCGGGGGAGTAACGCTCCTCCTCCGTGTTCTCCGCGCCTTCCACGTAGATCGCGTCGGCCGGACAGGCCCAGGCGCACAGCTCGCACCCGATGCACTTCTCCAAGCCGTCCGGATGGCGGTTGAGCTGGTGCCGGCCGTGGAAGCGCGGCGCCGTCGTCTTCTGCTGCTCCGGATACTGCTCGGTCAGCCGCTTCTTGAACATGGCCTTGAAGGTCACGCCGAAGCCGGCCACCGGATTCTGCCAGGGCGTCCGGGGGGCTTCCCCCGGCTTTGAGGTGTCAGGCATCGTCGGCCTCCTTCCCGTCACTCATAGTGTCCGGCCCACCACTGACAATCAGCTCACGCTCGTGGCGCGGCCGCCTGCGGGGCACGGGTGGCAACTCCTGGCCGGGCAGCGGGGGCACCGGGAATCCGCCCGCCATCGGGTCGAAAGCGGGTGGTTCCTCCCCGTCTCGCGCCGCCTTCTCCTTCTCCTTCTTGTCGCGGAAGATGTCGGCGACGAAGGACAGCAGCAAAATCGCGACGATCGCCCCGGCGACGTACAGCACGATGTTCTGGAATTCCATGTTCTCGTTGCGCATCGCGCGCACCGTGGCGACCAGCATCAGCCAGACCACCGAGACCGGGATCAGGACCTTCCAGCCCAGCTTCATCAGCTGGTCGTAGCGCACGCGCGGCAGCGTGCCGCGCAGCCAGATGAAGAAGAACAGGAGCAGCTGGACCTTGACGACGAACCAGAGCATCGGCCACCAGCCGTGGTTCGCGCCCTCCCAGAAGGCCGAGATGGGGTACGGAGCCCGCCAGCCGCCCAGGAAGAGGGTGACCGAGACCGCCGAGACGGTGACCATGTTGACGTACTCCGCCAGCATGAACAGCGCGAACTTGATCGACGAGTACTCGGTGTTGAAGCCGCCGACCAGGTCGCCCTCGGACTCCGGCATGTCGAAGGGGGCCCGGTTCGTCTCGCCCACCATCGTGACGACGTAGATGATGAAGGACACCGGCAGCAGGATGATGAACCATCGGTCGTGCTGCGCCTCGACGATCGCCGAGGTCGACATCGACCCGGAGTAGAGGAACACCGAGGCGAACGCCGCGCCCATCGCGATCTCGTACGAGATCATCTGAGCGCAGGAGCGCAGGCCGCCGAGCAGCGGGTACGTCGATCCCGACGACCAGCCCGCGAGCACGATGCCGTAGATGCCGACGGAGGCGATCGCGAGGATGTACAGCATGGCGATCGGCAGGTCGGTGAGCTGCATCGTGGTGCGCTGCCCGAAGATCGACACTTCGTTGCCCGCCGGTCCGAACGGGATGACCGCGATCGCCATGAAGGCCGGGATCGCCGCGACGACCGGAGCAAGGATGTAGACCACCTTGTCCGCCCGCTTGACGATCACGTCCTCCTTGAGCATCAGCTTGACGCCGTCCGCGAGGGACTGGAGGAGACCCCACGGACCGTGCCGGTTGGGGCCGATGCGCAGCTGCATCCACGCGACGACCTTGCGCTCCCACACGATGGAGAAGAGCACGGTGATCATCAGGAACGCGAAGCAGAAGACGGCCTTGATGACGACGAGCCACCACGGGTCGTGCCCGAACATGGACAGGTCCTCGGCCGCGAGAAGCATGGAGTTCACGCGAGCACCTCCGGTACGTCGGTGGCGGTGGCAGCGGCCGCGGGGCCGATGCGGACGACCTGTCCGGGGACCGCGCCGGTGTCGGTGGCGACGCCGCCGCCCGTCGAGTTCAGCGGCAGCCACACCACGCGGTCCGGCATCGCGGTGACCTGGAGCGGCAGTTCGACCGTCCCCGCGGGCCCGGTGACGGCGAGCAGGTCGCCGTCCTTCACGCCGGTCCCGGCCGCCGTGGTGGCGGAGAGCCGCGCGACGGCGGCGTGGCGGGTGCCCGCGAGGGCCTCGTCGCCGTCCTGGAGCCGGCCCTGGTCGAGCAGCAGCCGGTGGCCCGCGAGCACGGCCTCGCCGGCGCCGGGGCGCGGCAGCGGCTGGGCGGACTCGGCGGGGTCGGTGGCGTGCGCCCCGCCCCAGGCGCCGAGCCGGTCCAGCTCGCGGCGTACGGCCCGTACGTCCGGCAGCGCGAAGTGACTGTGCTTGTCAGTGCCTGCGGTGCGGGCCAGGGCGTCGGCGAGCATGTGCAGCACCCGCGCGTCCTCAGGGGCGAGCGTGCGCGTCATCTGGTCGGGCTTGAGCGCGGCCTCGAACATCCGGGCCCTGCCCTCCCAGTTGAGGAAGGTGCCGGGCTTCTCCGCGACGGCGGCGACCGGAAGGACGACGTCCGCCCGGTCCGTCACCTCGCTGGGCCTGAGCTCCAGGGAGACGATGAAACCGGCCTGGTCGAGTGCTTCACGCGCGCGTACCGGGTCGGGAAGGTCCGCGACCTCGACGCCCCCGACGAGCAGCGCGGCCAGTTCACCGGTGGCGGCGGCCTCGATGATCTGGCCGGTGTCGCGACCGTAACGGCTCGGCAGTTCGGCCACGCCCCAGACCGCCGCCACCTCGTCCCGCGCGCGCGGGTCGGTGGCCGGGCGGCCGCCGGGAAGCAGCGCGGGCAGCGCGCCCGCCTCGACGGCGCCGCGCTCACCGGCCCGGCGCGGGATCCACACGAGGGAGGCGCCGGTCGCGTTGGCGGCCCGTACGGCCGAGGTGTACGCGCCCGGCACGGCGGCCAGCCGTTCACCGACGACGATCACGGCGCCCTCGGCCCGCAGTGCCTCGGTCGCGGCGTTCCCGTCGCCCCCGAGCTCGGTGCGGTCCGCGATCGCGTCGAGCCACTCGGGTTCGGTGCCCGGCGCGGCGGGAAGCAGCGTGCCGCCCGCCTTCGTCAGGCCGCGCGTCGCGTGCGTCGCGACGGCGAAGGTGCGCTGCCCGTGCTTGCGGTGGGCCTTGCGCAGCCGCAGGAAGACACCGGGGGCCTCCTCCTCGGACTCGATGCCGACAAGCAGTACGGCGGGCGCCTTCTCCAGCGCGGTGTACGTGATGCCCGTGCCGTCGAGATCGATTCCGCGCCCGGCGACACGGGACGCCAGGAAGTCGGCCTCCTCGCCGCTGTGCACGCGCGCGCGGAAGTCGATGTCGTTGGTGTCCAGGGCGATACGGGCGAACTTGGCGTAGGCGTAGGCGTCCTCGACGGTGAGCCGGCCGCCGGTCAGGACACCGGCCCGCCCGCGCGCCGCCGAGAGCCCCCTGGCCGCCGCTTCGAGCGCCTCGGGCCAGCTCGCCGGTTCCAGTACGCCCGCCTCGCCGCGTACGAGCGGAGTGGTGAGCCGGTCGGGGCGCTGCGCGTAACGGAAGCCGAAGCGCCCCTTGTCGCAGATCCACTCCTCGTTGACCTCGGGGTCCTCGGCCGCCAGGCGCCGCATGACCTTGCCGCGCCGGTGGTCGGTCCGGGTCGCGCAGCCGCCCGCGCAGTGCTCGCAGACGGACGGCGACGACACGAGGTCGAAGGGCCGCGCCCGGAAGCGGTACGCCGCCGAAGTCAGCGCGCCCACCGGGCAGATCTGGATGGTGTTGCCGGAGAAGTACGACTCGAAGGGGTCGCCCTTGCCGATACCGACCTGCTGGAGCGCGCCGCGCTCGAGCAGCTCGATCATCGGGTCGCCCGCGATCTGGTTCGAGAAGCGGGTGCAGCGCGCGCACAGCACGCACCGCTCGCGGTCGAGCAGCACCTGGGGGGAGAGCGGGATCGGCTTCTCGAACGTCCGCTTCCTGCCGTCGAAGCGGGACTCCGCGTCGCCGTGGGACATGGCCTGGTTCTGGAGCGGGCACTCGCCGCCCTTGTCGCAGACCGGGCAGTCCAGCGGGTGGTTGATCAGCAGCAGTTCCATCACACCGCGCTGCGCCTTCTCGGCGACCGGCGAGGTGAGCTGGGACTTGACGACCATGCCGTCGGTGCAGGTGATCGTGCACGACGCCATGGGCTTGCGCTGGCCCTCCACCTCGACGATGCACTGGCGGCAGGCGCCGGCGGGGTCAAGGAGCGGGTGGTCGCAGAAGCGCGGGATCTCGATGCCGAGCAGCTCGGCGGCCCGGATGACCAGCGTCCCCTTGGGAACGGAGATCTCGATGCCGTCGATCGTCAGAGTGACCAGATCTTCGGGCGGGACCGCCGCCTCGCCGCCTCCGGAGGGAGCACTTGTCGTGACGGTCATGCGTTCACCTCCGTGGTGTGGGCGGGCTTGTCGGCCCAGACGGTCGACTTGGCCGGGTCGAAGGGGCAGCCCTTGCCCGTGATGTGCTGCTCGTACTCCGCGCGGAAGTACTTCAGCGAGGAGAAGATCGGGGACGCGGCGCCGTCGCCGAGCGCGCAGAACGACTTGCCGTTGATGTTGTCGGCGATGTCGTTCAGCTTGTCGAGGTCGCTCATGCGGCCCTTGCCGGCCTCGATGTCACGCAGCAGTTGAACCAGCCAGTACGTCCCTTCGCGGCAGGGTGTGCACTTGCCGCAGGACTCGTGGGCGTAGAACTCGGTCCAGCGGGTGACGGCCCGCACCACGCACGTCGTCTCGTCGAAGCACTGGAGCGCCTTGGTGCCGAGCATCGAGCCCGCCGCGCCGACGCCTTCGTAGTCCAGCGGTACGTCGAGGTGCTCGTCGGTGAACATCGGCGTCGACGAGCCGCCGGGCGTCCAGAACTTCAGGCGGTGCCCGGCGCGCATGCCGCCGCTCATGTCGAGCAACTGGCGCAGCGTGATGCCGAGGGGGGCCTCGTACTGGCCGGGGCTGGTGACGTGGCCGCTCAGCGAGTAGAGCGTGAAGCCCGGGGACTTCTCGCTTCCCATCGAACGGAACCACTCCTTGCCCTTGTTGAGGATCGCGGGAACCGACGCGATGGACTCGACGTTGTTCACCACAGTCGGACACGCGTAAAGACCCGCGACGGCAGGGAAGGGGGGACGGAGCCGGGGCTGGCCGCGCCGGCCTTCGAGCGAGTCGAGCAGCGCGGTCTCCTCACCGCAGATGTACGCGCCCGCACCCGCGTGCACGGTGAGTTCGAGGTCGAGACCGCTGCCGAGGATGTTCTCGCCGAGGTAGCCCGCCGCGTACGCCTCACGTACGGCCTCGTGCAGCCTGCGCAGTACGGGGACGACTTCGCCGCGCAGGTAGATGAACGCGTGGTTCGACCGGATCGCGTAGCAGGCGATCACGATGCCCTCGATGAGGGAATGCGGGTTCGCGAAGAGGAGCGGGATGTCCTTGCAGGTCCCCGGCTCCGACTCGTCGGCGTTGACAACCAGATAGTGCGGTTTGCCGTCGCCCTGCGGGATGAACTGCCACTTCATGCCGGTGGGGAAGCCGGCGCCGCCGCGGCCGCGCAGACCGGAGTCCTTGACGTACGCGATGAGGTCGTCCGGCGACATGGCGAGGGCCTTGCGCAGGCCTTCGTACCCCTCGTGCCGCCGGTAGGTGTCCAGGGTCCAGGACTCGGGCTCGTCCCAGAACGCCGACAGGACGGGCGAGAGCAGCTTTTCAGGGCTGGTCTCGTTGATCTCGGCTGCCAAGGTCATCACTCCCCCTCCTCGGTTTCCGGTCCGGCCGGGTGAGCGGGGTCGGACGCCGAGGTCTGCTGCGGAGCGTCGTGCGAGCTGAGGTGCTCGGACGGCGAAGGATCGTGCGGCGGCCCGTCCTGCTGCTGGGCCTCTCCGCGCGGGTGGACCACACGGTGCTGCGGTGCCTCACCCTTGGCGAGCTTGAGGCCGATGAGCGAGGCGGGCCCGGCGCCACCGGTCGCCTCGACGGCGCCGGGGCGCTCGTCGGGGAAGCCGGCCAGGATGCGGGCGGTCTCCTTGTACGTGCACAGGGGCGCGCCGCGGGTGGGCCGGACGGGCCGTCCTGCCCGCAGGTCGTCGACGAGGCGCTTGGCGGATTCGGGCGTCTGGTCGTCGAAGAACTCCCAGTTGACCATCACCACGGGCGCGAAGTCGCAGGCCGCGTTGCACTCGATGTGTTCGAGGGTGACCTTGCCGTCCTCGGTCGTCTCCTGGTTGCCGACGCCGAGGTGCTGCTTGAGCTCGTCGAAGATCGCGTCGCCGCCCATGACCGCGCACAGCGTGTTGGTGCAGACGCCCACCTGGTAGTCGCCGGAGGGCTTGCGCCGGTACATCGAGTAGAAGGTGGAGACCGCGGTGACCTCGGCGGTGGTCAGGCCGAGCGTCTCGGCGCAGAACCGGACGCCGGTGCGGGTGACGTGGCCCTCCTCCGACTGCACCAGGTGCAGCAGCGGCAGCAGGGCGGACCGGCTGTCGGGGTAGCGGGCGACGATCTCCTGCGCGTCCGCGTCGAGCCGGGCGCGTACGTCGGCCGGGTAGTCGGGAGCGGGGAGCTGCGGCATCCCCAGGCTCACCTCTTGATTTGCTGGTGTGGCGGTCACCGGTCGACGCCTCCCATCACGGGGTCGATGGACGCGACGGCGACGATGACGTCGGCGACCTGGCCGCCCTCGCACATCGCCGCCATGGCCTGCAGGTTGGTGAAGGAAGGGTCGCGGAAGTGGACCCGGTAGGGACGGGTGCCGCCGTCGGAGACGACATGCACGCCGAGCTCGCCCCTGGGCGACTCGACGGTGACGTACGCCTGCCCGGCCGGGACCCGGAAGCCCTCGGTCACCAGCTTGAAGTGGTGGATCAGGGCCTCCATGGAGGTGCCCATGATCTTCTTGATGTGGTCGAGCGAGTTGCCGAGGCCGTCCGGCCCGAGCGCGAGCTGCGCGGGCCAGGCGATCTTCTTGTCGGCGACCATCACGTCGCCCGGCTCCCGGAGCCGGTCCAGGCACTGCTCGACGATCCGCAGCGACTGCCGCATCTCTTCGAGCCGGATCAGGAAGCGGCCGTAGGAGTCACACGTGTCGGCGGTCGGCACGTCGAAGTCGTACGTCTCGTAACCGCAGTAGGGGTCGCTCTTGCGCACGTCGTGCGGCAGGCCCGCCGAGCGCAGGACCGGGCCGGTCGCGCCGAGCGCCATGCAGCCGGTGAGGTCGAGGTACCCGACGTCCTGCATGCGGGCCTTGAAGATCGGGTTGCCGGTGGCGAGCTTGTCGTACTCCGGCAGGTTCCTCTTCATGGTCTTCACAAGCTCGCGGAGCTGGTCCATCGTGCCCGGAGGCAGGTCCTGGGCCAGGCCGCCGGGGCGGATGAACGCGTGGTTCATGCGCAGGCCGGTGATCAGCTCGAAGGCATCGAGAATCAGTTCACGATCACGGAATCCGTAGATCATGATCGTGGTCGCGCCCAGCTCCATGCCGCCGGTGGCGATGCACACCAGGTGCGAGGAGATCCGGTTGAGCTCCATCAGCATCACGCGGATGATGCTCGCCCGGTCCGGGATCTGCTCCTCGATGCCGAGCAGCTTCTCGACGCCCAGGCAGTACGCCGTCTCGTTGAAGAACGGCGTCAGGTAATCCATGCGCGTGACGAAGGTCGTGCCCTGCGTCCAGTTCCGGAATTCGGTGTTCTTCTCGATGCCGGTGTGCAGGTAGCCGATGCCGCAGCGGGCCTCGGTGACCGTCTCGCCGTCGATCTCCAGGATGAGCCGGAGCACGCCGTGCGTCGAGGGGTGCTGAGGCCCCATGTTGACGACGATGCGCTCGTCGTCGGCCTTGGTCGCGGCCTGCACGACGTCGTCCCAGTCGCCGCCGGTGACTGTGTATACGGGACCTTCGGTGGTCTCGCGTGCTGCTGCGGGTGGGGTAGTCACGAGTACGACCTCCGCTGGTCCGGAGCCGGAATCTGGGCGCCCTTGTACTCGACGGGGATGCCGCCGAGGGGGTAGTCCTTGCGCTGCGGGAAGCCCTGCCAGTCGTCCGGCATCATGATCCGGGTGAGGGCGGGGTGCCCGTCGAAGACGAGGCCGAAGAAGTCGTACGTCTCGCGCTCGTGCCAGTCGTTGGTCGGATAGACCGAGACCAGCGACGGGACGTGCGGGTCGCTGTCCGGGGCGCTCACTTCGAGCCGGATGAGCCGGCCGTGAGTGATCGAGCGCAGGTGGTAGACGGCGTGCAGCTCGCGGCCCTTGTCCTCCAGGTAGTGGACACCGCTGACGCCCGTACACAGCTCGAAGCGCAGGGCCGGGTCGTCGCGCAGGGTCTTCGCCACCCGCACCAGGTGCTCGCGCGCGATGTGGAAGGTGATCTCGCCGCGGTCGACGACGGTCTTCTCGATGGCGTTGTCCGGGAGGAGGTTCTGCTCCTCCAGGGCGCCTTCGAGCTCGTCGGCGACCTCGTCGAACCAGCCGCCGTACGGGCGGGTCGCGGGTCCGGGCAGGCGTACGGAGCGGACGAGGCCGCCGTAGCCGGTGGTGTCGCCGCCGTTCTTCGGGCCGAACATGCCGCGCTGGACGCGGATCTCTTCGCCGTGATCACCGCGCTGGCCGGGCAGGTTCTGCGCGCTGAGTTCCTTGTCGGGGTTCGGCTCGTTGATGTCGCTCACCGGAGCAGCCCCTTCATCTCAAGAGTGGGGAGCGCCTTCAGGGCCGCTTCCTCCGCCTCGCGGGCCGCCTCTTCCTGGTTCACGCCGAGCTTGGAGTTCTGAATCTTGTGGTGCAGCTTCAGAATCGCGTCGATCAGCATCTCGGGGCGGGGTGGGCAGCCGGGCAAATAGATGTCAACAGGAACAATATGATCAACACCCTGCACAATTGCGTAGTTATTGAACATTCCGCCTGAAGAGGCGCAAACACCCATGGAGATAACCCACTTGGGGTTCGGCATCTGGTCGTAGACCTGCCTCAGCACCGGCGCCATCTTCTGGCTGACCCGGCCTGCCACGATCATGAGGTCGGCCTGCCGCGGCGAGCCGCGGAAGACCTCCATGCCGAAGCGGGCCAGGTCGTAGCGGCCGGCGCCCGTCGTCATCATCTCGATGGCGCAGCAGGCGAGGCCGAAGGTCGCGGGGAAGACGGAGGACTTCCGCACCCAGCCCGCGGCCTGTTCGACGGTGGTCAGCAGAAAGCCGCTGGGCAGCTTCTCTTCGAGTCCCATTGGTGACCCCTCAGCCCCTCAGTCCCATTCCAGGCCGCCGCGCCGCCATACGTACGCGTAGGCAACGAAGACGGTGAGCACGAAGAGCAGCATCTCGACGAGCCCGAAAAGCCCCAGGGCGTCAAAGGAGACGGCCCAGGGGTAGAGGAAGACGATCTCGATGTCGAAGACGATGAAGAGCATCGCCGTCAGGTAGTACTTGATGGGGAAGCGGCCGCCACCGGCGGGTGTGGGTGTCGGCTCGATGCCGCACTCGTACGCTTCAAGCTTTGCCCGGTTGTAGCGCTTTGGGCCGATAAGCGTGGCCATGACCACGGAAAAGATCGCAAACCCTGCCCCGAGGGCGCCGAGCACGAGGATGGGCGCGTAGGCATTCACGCTCCTCGCTCCTTCCAGTCGTCCTTGACCGTTGGACCGCACCCGGACCTGCATTTCGCGCCGCCTCCACGATCTTCGCCACGCGAGGATCACGTATATGTGAGGCAGTTCACAAGCCCGGCTGCTTCGCATCTTATGCCTGCTGGTCTGTGATCTGCGACACGGGTCGCGACAACGTCTTTGTGATCTCCACCACCCGACGAACGATCATCAAGCCGGGTGATCGGTGATCTTCATACGCGAAGTGCACGAGTGGCTACCAGCCGTGACAAGCGGTGGTGTTGCCGCTGGTCGCGATGGGTGTGCGCTATCAAGCGATGTCCTGTACAGGCAAATTCGCAAGGGGCGGCTCGATAGTGATAAGGGAAAGCCGCCTCATCACTCCGAGGGAGCCCGGCGGACGAATGTGGACGCGTGAGCGCGTTCACGAGCGATCCAGGTCCCGAACGGTTGCCGATCTGTGACCTGCGCCACTTGATCCCCGCCTCAGGGAAAGCGGGCTTGGCCAACGGTGTGAACGGGTGGTAAGCGCCGGGCAATTGGGACGTAATGCGGAAAGCCCATGATCACAGGCATGATCACGCATGCCCGTATTGCCCGTTACGGCGTCAATAAAGCCCGGAGGAAGCCGGATTCGGGCCGCTGAGGCGCAACTGTGGCGGAGCACACCTTTCTTGAAGGGAACCGCGAACGCCTGATAGCGGTTGTCCCATGTCCCTCACCGCTCACATACCCAGCCACCGGAAACCCCGTCGTAGCGCCTCCAAGGTCGCGCTCCGTGCCGGAGTTGCCGGTGGCGTCCTCAGCACCATTGGTGTGGCTGGTGCTGCCGGGCCGGCGAATGCCGAGCCGGTGACCGCCACCATCGAAATGCCCACCATCACCGCGGACCTGGCGAACAGCGTCGCCGTCTCCGCCGAGGCCACCCAGCAGGTCGCGCACGCCTACGACCTCCAGGCCCAGCAGGACGAAGCCGCCGCCAAGGCCGCGAAGGCCGCCAAGAAGGACAAGGCGGAGGCCGAACGCAAGGCCGAGGCCGAGGCCAAGAGGAAGGCCGAAGAGGCCGCCAAGGAGAAGGCTGCTCAGGAAGCAGCCGCGAAGGCCGCCGCGAAGGAGCGCGCCTCGCGTTCCTCGGAGCGCACGACGCTCAGCGCCTCCGCCTCCGCCTCCGTCGGCTCCTCCGACTCCCCGTCGTCCTCCACCGCCACCGGCAGCGCGGCGGCCGTGGTCGCCTTCGCGCGCGCCCAGGTCGGTGACGCGTACGTCTCCGGCGGCACCGGCCCCAACTCGTGGGACTGCTCCGGCCTCACCCAGGCCGCGTTCCGCACGATCGGTGTCGACCTGCCGCGTGTCTCGCAGTCCCAGTCGACCGCGGGCACCCAGGTCGGCCTGGACAACCTCCAGCCTGGCGACATCCTCTACTGGGGTGGCGCGGGCAGCGCGTACCACGTGGGCATCTACGTGGGCGGCGGCA
The DNA here is from genome assembly GCF_000429085.1 of Streptomyces flavidovirens DSM 40150. Lineage (GTDB taxonomy): Bacteria > Actinomycetota > Actinomycetes > Streptomycetales > Streptomycetaceae > Streptomyces > Streptomyces flavidovirens. Next base: position 340,218 of record NZ_AUBE01000006.1, read on the forward strand.
ACTTCGTCGGCGCGCAGAACTCCGGTACCGGCGTGGTCGAGCGCCCGATGTCGTACGACATGCCGACCGGCGCGGTCCGCGTCCTCTGACCGGCCCCGCCTTTCACCTTCCTCGCGACGGAGGGCCGTCGTTCCCACGCCCTGGGAACGACGGCCCTCCGTCGTGCGTTCACTCCACGACCGCCGACGCTCACCCCTTGCGGAACAACTCAACAAGGCGCGCATAGCTGTCCCCGCCGTTCCCCCCGTCGACCGCCCGCTCGATCAGCGCCTGCGACAGCTCGGGCAGCCGCCCGTCGATGCCCCGGTCCCTCCCCGCGTGGACCAGGTGCGGCCGTGGCGTGCAGCCAGCCGCCCAGCGTGGCCCACATGATGTCGAGCAGCGCCACGTCGTACAACGCCCGCGTCTTCGCCGAGGCCGATGGGGTCGCCCAGGGCGGCCAGCGTCTCCCGGTGGGCCGCGAAGGCGGCGGGCGAGCCGCTGTAGAGAAACATGCTCGCCGGGCTGCCGGCCCCCGGCGGCGTCGACATGATGGCGCCGTCGAGGTAGCCGAAGCCGTGCCCGGCGGCCCAGGCCGCCGCTTCCCTGGCCTGCTCGGGTGAGCCGGTGGTGAGGTTGACGACCGTACGGCCCGCGAGCGACAACCAGCGCGGGTGTTACCGCCGCCCTCGACCTCTGCCTGCACCTGGTACGCCGCGACCTCGGCGCGCAGGTGGCCGGTCAGCTGGCCCGCCGCCTGGTCGTGCCGGCCCATCGCGCCGGCGGACAGGCGCAGTTCATCGACCAGCCCGTCCCCGAGACCGACGACGACAACCTCGGGCCGGCCCTCCAGTGGGCGACCGCCCGACTCCACGAGCCGCTCACCGTCGAAGACCTGGCCCGCCGCGCCCGTATGAGCCCGCGCACCTTCTACCGGCGCCTCCAGGAAGCCACCGGCACCACACCGCTCCAGTGGCTACTGGCCCGCCGCTTGGCCCGCGCCCAGTCCCTCCTCGAAACGACCGACCTCCCGATCGACCGTGTCAGCGAGGAGAGCGGCCTCGGCACGGCGGCCAACCTCCGCCGCCACTTCACCCTCCAGGTCGGCGTCTCCCCCAGCGATTACCGCCGCAATTTCGCCGGAGCCGGTGGCCGGATCTGACAGATGGCCGTCATTGCGGTCGCGGGGTGGGTGGCCCCCATGGTCGAACACCTCACATATGTCATCAGTTTCTGTGCGGCAGATCGTTCTGTGGGCGGAGGGCGTGGCGCGGCGGCGCGACGAGGATGGAGCAATCGCGTATGCCCGTACGCGAGTTGACCCCACGGGAGTGACCATGACCCCAGCCCGCCCGTACGGCCGCCGACCGCACCACCGGAGAGGCCGCCTGGCCGTCGCGGCCTCGGCCGCCGTTCTGTCGCTCGCGGTCGGCGTCGTGCCGGCGCAGGCCGCCGCCGCCGAGCACGTGACAGCCACCCCCACCTACGCCACCTCCGGCGCGCCCTTCACCGGGGTCGGCGGCCACCGCCTCGACCGGGCAGCTCTGCGCGACTCCCTCGCGGCCATTCACCGGGCCGGTATGTACGGGGCCTATTCATCGGTCCGGGACGGCTCCGAGCAGTGGCGGGGCGCCACCGGATTAGCCGATGTGGACACCGAGCGCCGGATGCGCCCCGACTTCGAGCACCGGATCGGCAGCATCACCAAGACCTTCACCGCGGTGGCCGTCCTCCAGCAGGTCCACAAGGGCCGCATCGGACTGGACGCGCCGATCGGGCGCTACCTGCCCGAGCTGGTACCGGGCGAGAGAGGCCGCGAGGTGACGGTACGCATGCTGCTCAACCACACCAGCGGCATAGCCGACTACGTACTCCCGGCCTTCCCGGGCGTCGTCGAAAACCCGGGCAAGGTACTGGAAGAAAACCGCTTCCGCCGCATGGACCCCGAGCACCTCGCCCGCCTCGGCCTCGCGGCGCCACCGGTCGCCGAACGCGGCAAGCACGCATACGCGAACACGAACTACATCCTCGCCGGGCTGCTGTTGCGGAAGGTCACAGGCCAGGACCCGGAAACGTACATCACCCGCAACGTGATCCGTAAGGCCGGGCTGCGGCACACCTACTTCCCCCGCTCGCCCTACATATCCGGGCCGCACGCCAAGATGTACGAGTCGATGTACGGCTACATCGACCCGGCCCGCGACTTCAGCGCCTACGACATGTCCTGGGCCGGTACGGCCGGGGCGATGGTGTCGACCATGCGGGACCTCAACGACTTCTACCGCCAACTGCTCGGCGGAAAGCTGCTCGGCCCCGCCGAACTCCGCGCCATGAAGACCACCGTCCCGGCACACGTCCCGGAGCCGGGCCAGGAGGTCGTGATGCGTTACGGACTGGGCCTCTTCTCCATGCGCATGCCGAGCGGCTGGTACTGGGGCCACAACGGCGCTGTCTTCGGAGCCGGGACCTGGGCGCTCTCCACCGAGGACGGCCGCAGGCAGGTCGCGATGGGCTACAACCTGACGAAGTACGAGCGGTTCGACGAGGACAACAGGCCGAAGCCGGACCCGATAGGGAACGCGCTGTTCCGGTATGTCGACGGCGCGCTCAGCGACGCGGGGCAGTCCTCCGCACCCCGCCACCGGCCGGCACCCGGCTCACTTCCCCCGCTCAACGACCTGGTGAAACCCGGACAACTGCGCTGAGCGTCATCGCTCCGGCCGGAATTTGTGCGTACGGACGGTGTCCCGCAGCCGAGCCGCCTTGCCGCGTACGACGTCCGCCGGGAGGCGGTCGTCGTCCGGGCGTACGTACGGCTCACTGCGGCAGACGCGGCACAGACCACCCGCCAGGGATTCCGGCGTACCGGGGGCATGGCAGTCGGTGCACTCCATGACGTACCGGCCCTGGACGGGCGCCGGAAGCGCGGGCGGCAGCCGGTCGATCAGCCGGTTCTGTACGAAGCCGAAGGGGTGCCGTACGGGGTCGGGCAGCATCGTCGCGACGGCCCGCACGAGCTGCGCCTCGGTGGCCCCCCGCCGGAACCAGTCCCCGGCGAGGTCGGCCAGCGCATCGCATTCCACGCCGGACAGGCCGAGCTGGGGATGCTGGTGCACGAGCCGGGCGAGCGCGTCGCGCCCGCGCGCCGAGGCCTCCTGCGCGGGCGCGGGGTCGGCCAGTCCGGTCTGCGGAACATCGCCACCAAGGAAGGCGGCCCACCAGGCGTCGGGACGAGCGGTACGCGTGAAGAACGTCCGGTACACCCACCGCGCCCCTTCGGCGTCCAGCACTTCCCGGCGTACGCGCCGCAGGTGCCCGGCCTCGGAAAGCCTGCGCAGTACGGTGCCGACGGCGCACTGCCCGAAGCCTTCCAGCTCCCTGGCCAGCGCCTTGATGGAGATGTCGGCGCCGTCGGGCAGCCGGTCGATGTAACCGGCGATCGCCGCTTCACGCTTGGGCAAGTGTGCGAAATCCCCCGCACGGCGCGGCTCCTGGTCGGGCGCGGACCGTTTCCCGAACCCGGGCTTGGCCATCGGGTGGGCGGGCGCGTGCAGGGCGGGACTAAGCTGCTGAACAGCCATGAGATCGCTCCACGATCTTGTTGGTCAGACCCCTGTGTGGTGCTGCTAACACCGCATGGGGGTCGTTTCGTTGTGGCGCACGCTACACGGCAACAGCACTGCGTGGCGACCCGACCACAAAAAGTCATCACCGCTGCTACGCCGACCAGTTGGCGCGCCGCACGCGGGTTGGGTGGGAAGGATCCCCACCCCCCATTCCTAGCAAAAGCCGCTCGAACCTCGCCCCCCGAAGCTCAAGCACCAGGTGCTGCTCTGCTCTACGGCTGTCGACGCGGGTGTGTCAGGAATTCGGGGCGACCTTTGCCAGGCCGTTGATGATGCGGTCCATCGCGTCGCCGCCTGTCGGGTCGGTCAGGTTGGCCAGCATCTTCAGGGTGAACTTCATCAGCACCGGGTGCGTCAGGCCGCGCTGGGTGGCGAGCTTCATGACCTTCGGGTTGCCGATGAGCTTCACGAAGGCGCGGCCCATCGTGTAGTAGCCGCCGTACGTCTCCTTGAGGATCTTCGGGTAGGCGTGGAGGGCGAGTTCGCGCTGGGCCGGGGTCGCGCGGGCGTGGGCCTGGACGATGACGTCGGCGGCGATCTGGCCCGACTCCATGGCGTACGCGATGCCCTCGCCGTTGAACGGGTTCACCATGCCGCCCGCGTCGCCGACCAGCAGCAGGCCCTTGGTGTAGTGCGGCTGGCGGTTGAAGGCCATCGGGAGCGCGGCGCCGCGGATCGGCATCGTCATGTTGTCCGGGGTGTAGCCCCAGTCCTCCGGCATCGACGCGCACCAGGCCTTGAGGACCTCGCGCCAGTCCAGTTCCTTGAACGCCTTGGAGGAGTTCAGGATGCCGAGGCCGACGTTCGACGTGCCGTCGCCCATGCCGAAGATCCAGCCGTAACCGGGGAGCAGGCGGTCCTGCGGGCCCCTGCGGTCCCACAGCTCCAGCCAGGACTCCAGGTAGTCGTCGTCGTGGCGCGGGGAGGTGAAGTACGTGCGTACCGCTACGCCCATCGGGCGGTCCTCGCGGCGGTGCAGACCCATGGCGAGGGAGAGGCGGGTGGAGTTGCCGTCGGCCGCGACGACCAGCGGGGCGTGGAAGGTGACCGGGGTCTTCTCCTCGCCCAGCTTGGCGTTGACGCCGGTGATCCGGCCCGTACGGGGGTCGGTGATCGGCTCGCCTACGTTGCAGCGCTCGTGCAGGCGGGCACCGGCCTTCTGGGCCTGGCGGGCGAGCTGCTCGTCGAAGTCGTCGCGCTTGCGGACGAGTCCGTAGTCGGGGTACGAGGCCAAGTCCGGCCAGTCGAGCTGGAGGCGTACGCCGCCGCCGATGATGCGCAGGCCCTTGTTGCGGAGCCAGCCCGCCTCTTCGGAGATGTCGATGCCCATCGAGACCAGCTGCTTGGTGGCGCGGGGCGTCAGGCCGTCGCCGCAGACCTTCTCGCGCGGGAACGCGGTCTTTTCGAGGAGCAGGACGTCGAGTCCGGCCTTCGCCAGGTAGTAGGCGGTGGTGGAGCCGGCGGGTCCGGCCCCGACGACGATCACATCTGCGGTGTGCTCGGAGAGGGGCTCGGTCACGGCGGGATCTCCCGTAAGACTCGACATCGCGTGCCTTGGGGGCACAGGTCAGGGGCAGTCTATTGGGGGGCGCGGAGCGGTCCTCGGAAGGGTGGCCGGGGGAGGGTGGTCAGTAGAGGGTCCAGGTGGACAGCGCGGTGTCGAAGGTCTTGCGGGAGTACTGCCAGTCCCGGTCCCGGCCCTTGGTGTAGATCGAGTAGTCGGTGCCGTTCGGCGCGATGTAGCCCTGGTCGATGGCGTGGAGGGTCTCGCCCGTCTGCTTGTCCGTGAACGTGTACTCCCAGATCGCGCCCGGGCGGCCCTGGAAGGTGTTCCGTTCCAGGCGCAGGCGCCGGAAGTCCTTCTGGTTGACCCTGGCCTTCTTCTCGATGCTGAGGAAGTTGTCGTACGAGGAGGCGTACGGGGGGTTGGGGACGACGCCGATGAGCAGGTGCTCCATGCCGGTGGAGCCGGAGTAGGTGATCTGGCCGGAGACAGCTTTCGTACGGGACCAGAGCTCGGGCACGGCGAGGGAGAAGCCGGCGGGGTCGGTCACCGTGCGGAAGCCGGCGGGGGCGTCAGGGGTTGGTGGACCTGGCAGGTCTGATGGGCTTTGTGGGGCTACCGGTGTGGTCTCCGGGATCTGCTGGGGCGGGGCCGTGGGCGCGGCCGTCGATGGCGCTGATGGTGTCGACTCGGTCGGGTGGTCGCTCGTGGTCACGACGGGCTTGTCGTTCTGCGACCGGGCCGGGGCGGTGCCGCCGCCGTCGTCGCTGAGCAGCAGCACACCGGCGGTCGCGCCGCCGCCGATGAGGAAGGCGGCGGTGAGTGTGGCCGCCCAGACGCGGGCGGGGTTCTTACGTGCAGGCGGAGGCCGGGGTCCAGGCGCGGGCACGGGCGCGAGGTGCACGGGGGGCGGCGGGTTGACGGGGGTGGCCGTCGCCGTCTCCATCGCTTCCAGGGGTACGGGTGGGACGTACTGCGGCTGCGGTCGTTCGTGCCCGCACCTCAGGCAGTAGCGGGCGTCGTCGGAGACCTCGGTCCCGCAGTGCGGGCAGTGCGGCGGCATGGACCCATCTTGCCCGGCGGGCGGGGCGCGTCAACCGGCTTCCGGGAAGCGGGGGTTGCGGCGCCGGCCGGGGTGCGGCCGGGGAGCCCTTCCTGGTCAGCTGCCGAAGAAATCACCCAGGGACGTGGCGAGCGCGTCCGGGGCCTCTTCGGCCACGTGATGTCCGGAGTCGATTCCGTGGCCGCGCACGTCGGGTGCCCAGTGCTGCCAGATCTTCAGCGGGTCACCGTAGAGGTCTTCGAGGTCGTCCTGGAGCGACCACAGGATCAGTGCGGGGCAGTTGATCCGCTCGCCGGCCCTCCGGTTGGCTTCTTCGTGGCGCTTGTCGACGGTCAGACCGGCTCGGTAGTCCTCCAGCATCGCGCGCACCACGTCGGGGTTTCTGGTGGCCTCGCGCCATTCGTCGTAGTTCTCCTGCCCCATGCTCTGCGGATCGCCGCGGTACCAGCTGTCCGGGTCGGCGTTGATGACCCGCTCGGGAATGTCCGGCTGGGCGAAGAAGAACCAGTGCCACCATCGCGTCGCGAACTCCCCGGTGATACGGGACAGGTGCTCGCTGATGGGCAGGCAGTCGATCAGCGCCACACGGGACACCGAGTCGGGGTGATCGAGGACGAGGCGCAGCGCCACGGCTCCTCCTCGGTCGTGCCCGGCGAGCAGGAAGCGGTCATGGCCGAGGGAGCGCATCACCGCCAGCATGTCCTGGGCGACCGCGCGTTTGGAATGGGCGGTGTGATCGGCTGTGGGTGCCGGGCCACGAGAGCGGCCGTATCCCCGCAGGTCGGGGCAGACGACCGTGAAGCCTCGCTCGACCAGCCGCGGGGCGACGCGGTGCCAGGTCGCGGAGGTCCTGGGGTGGCCGTGCAGCAACAGCACCGGCGGGCCCTCTCCGCCGTAACGGACGAAGATGCTCGCGTCCCGCACCTGAACCAGCTTGGATTCGAAGTCTTCGAACATCACCCCAGCGTCTCGCACCCCGTGCCGGGAGGGGGCTAGAACACCGACAAACCCGTCAGCGTCGTGAAGCGGTCCAGGGCCGCCACGCCCGTCACCGAGTTGCCGCGCTCGTCCAGGCCCGGGCTCCACACGCACAGCGTGCACCGCCCCGGTACGACCGCCACGATTCCGCCGCCCACGCCGCTCTTGCCCGGCAGCCCGACCCGGTGGGCGAATTCGCCGGCCGCGTCGTACGTACCGCACGTCAGCATCACCGCGTTGATCTGCTTCGCCTCGCTGCGCGTCAGCAGCCGGGAGTCGTCCGCGCGCAGCCCGTGGCGGGCGAGGAAGCGCGCCGCCAGGGCGAGGTCCGCGCAGCTCATCTCGATCGCGCACTGCCAGAAGTAGTGGTCGAGGAGTGTGGGGACGGGGTTGGTGATGTTGCCGTACGACGCCATGAAGTGGGCCAGGGCCGCGTTGCGGTCGCCGTGCGCGGATTCCGACTCCGCGACCTCCGGGTCGAAGGCCAGGCCGGGGTTGCCGGATTCCTGGCGGAGGAAGTCGAGGAGTTCGCTGCTCGCGTCGCCGGTCAGGGTCTGGAGGCGGTCGGTGACGACGAGCGCGCCGGCGTTGATGAACGGATTGCGCGGGATGCCGTTCTCATACTCGAGCTGGACCAGGGAGTTGAAGGGGTTGCCGGACGGCTCGCGGCCGACGTGCTCCCACAGGGAGTCGCCGCCCGTCGCCAGGACCAGCGCCAGCGTGAAGACCTTGGTGATCGACTGGGTGGAGAAGGGGCGCTGCCAGTCCCCGACTCCGTACACCTTGCCGTCCACATCCGCGATGGCCATGCCGAAGTGGCGCGGGTCGACGGCGGCGAGCGCCGGGATGTACTCGGCGGGTCTGCCGCTGCCGGCCTGCGGCGCCACGTCCCGCGCGATCCGCTCCAGGACCGACTGGTAGTCCACGGGTGGCTCTCTACTGCGGCTTCGTGCCGCGGTGCAGTGCTACGACGCCACCCGTCAGGTTGCGCCAGGCCACCTTCGACCAGCCTGCCCGCTGGAGCCGGGTCGCCAGTGCCGCCTGGTCGGGCCACGCGCGGATGGACTCGGCGAGGTAGACGTACGCGTCCGGGTTGCTGGAGACGGCCCGCGCGACCGGCGGCAGCGCGCGCATCAGGTACTCGGTGTAGACGGTGCGGAACGGGGCCCACGTCGGGTGCGAGAACTCGCAGATCACGACCCGGCCGCCGGGCTTGGTGACCCGGTACAGCTCACGCAGCGCCGCGTCCGTGTCCTGCACGTTGCGCAGGCCGAACGAGATCGTCACCGCGTCGAACACGTCGTCGCGGAACGGCAGCTTCGTCGCGTCACCGGCGGTCAGCGGCAGGTGCGGGTGGCGCTTCTTGCCCTCGCGCAGCATGCCGAGCGAGAAGTCGCAGGGGACGACGTACGCACCGGTGGCGGCGAAGGGAAGGGAGGAGGTGGCCGTACCCGCCGCGAGGTCGAGGACCTTCTGCGCGGGGCGCGCGTTCACGGCCTTGGCGACCTCCTTGCGCCACACCCGGTCCTGGCCGAGCGAGAGGACGTCGTTGGTGAGGTCGTAGTTCGCCGCCACGTCGTCGAACATCGACGCGACTTCGTGCGGCTGCTTGTTCAGGGATGCGCGGGTCATGCTCCGTATTCAAGCAGTACGTCCCGAAGCCGGGATCAGCGGAATCCACCCTCGACCCGCCCCGTGATCACACCGGCTCCGCGCTCATACCCGCCCGCGGTACACCAGCCGTCCGTCCAGGGCGGTGACCAGGCACGGCCCGTCACCCTTCTCCCCCGCGAATACGGCGAAGTCCGCGACGCCGGAGGGGGTGAGCACGCGTGGCCGCGCCGTGACCGGGGCGTCCGGCGTGCTCTCGTACCACCGGATGCCGGACCGCTCGACGGCCGTGCGCACCTCGGGCCGGGTGAACGGCCCGGCGAGCACGGTCGTGCCGCGCGCCAGCAGCCGCTGCACGCCGCGCCGGGCGCTGGCGCCCCACCGCGCGGCGGTCATGTCGAGCGCGTCCAGGGCGGCGCCGGTCAGGGGCTCGGTGCCGAGGGCGCCGGCCTCGCGGGGGTCGGGCCAGTAGGCGGCGTCGAGGAGCGCGGCGGCGTCCGGCTCGTACCGGCCGGGCGTCAGCAGCCCGGCCCACTCGCGGACGCGGGCCCGGTCGCCGTACGCGGCGTACAGCTCCTCGTACGGGCCGATGGCGGCGAAGCGCCGGCCGTCCACGACGACCGCGTGCCCGGTGTCCGTCCGCTCCTCGTCGGGATGATCCGCGAAGGGACGGACGCCGAGCACCCGGTGAATCGTCAGCACGAGGCTCCTAGTTGGGGCTGGTTGGTGCTGGTCGGCGCCAGTTGGAGGCTAGTTGGTGCTAGTTGGTGCTGAGGATCTTCAGCTCGGGGTGCGCGGTGCCGCCCTCGATGGCCGTCGACGAGAGGTGGGAGACCACGTGGTCGTGGACCGGGTCGTTCGCCGGGTCGTCGTGCACGACGATGTGCTCGTACGTCGTCGCGCGCTGCGCGGGCACGCGCCCCGCCTTGCGGATGAGATCGATGATCTCCATCCGGTTCGAGCGGTGCTTGGCCCCGGCGGACGAGACGACGTTCTCCTCCAGCATGATCGACCCCAGGTCGTCCGCGCCGTAGTGCAGCGACAACTGGCCGACCTCCTTGCCGACCGTCAGCCAGGAGCCCTGGATGTGCGCGACGTTGTCGAGGAAGAGGCGGGCGACGGCGATGAGACGCAGGTACTCGAAGAGCGTGGCCTGCGTACGGCCCTTCAGCGCGTTGTTCTGCGGCTGGTAGGTGTACGGGATGAAGGCGCGGAAGCCGCCCGTCCGGTCCTGTACGTCGCGGATCATCCGCAGGTGCTCGATGCGCTCGGCGTTGGTCTCACCCGTACCCATGAGCATCGTCGACGTCGACTCGACCCCCAGCCGGTGCGCCAGCTCCATGATCTCCAGCCAGCGCTCGCCGGACTCCTTGAGCGGCGCGATGGCCTTGCGCGGCCGCTCGGGCAGCAGCTCGGCGCCGGCACCGGCGAAGGAGTCGAGACCGGCGGCGTGGATACGGCGGATGGCTTCCTCGGCGCTCACGCCCGAGATGCGGGCCATGTGCTCGACCTCGGAGGCACCGAGGGAGTGGATGACGAGCTGGGGGTACGCCGCCTTGATCGCGGCGAAGTGCTCCTCGTAGTACTCGACGCCGTAGTCCGGGTGGTGTCCGCCCTGGAACATGATCTGCGTACCGCCGAGCTCGACGGTCTCCGCGCAGCGGCGCAGGATGTCGTCGAGGTCGCGGGTCCACACCTTGTCGCTCTTGGGCGCGGCGTAGAAGGCACAGAACTTGCACGCGGTGACGCACGAGTTCGTGTAGTTGATGTTCCGCTCGATGATGTACGTCGCGATGTGCTCCGTACCGGCGTAGCGGCGGCGGCGCACGGCGTCGGCGGCCTGGCCGAGAGCGTGCAGCGGCGCGTGGCGGTAGAGCTCCAGCGCCTCTTCCGGGGTGATCCGCCCACCCTCAGCGGCGCGGTCGAGGACGGCTGTGAGGTCGGCCTTCTCAGTCACCGGAGTTGTCCCTTTCGGCAGGGTGTGGACGGACCGGCCCAGCCTACGCCAGCCCCTCGGGTGAGCTTCGGGCACCCGGTTGACGTACAGGTGGCGACCGGGTCGCGCATCACCGTACGCTCGCCGTATGGCCGACACAGCACGCGTCACCATCACGCTCCCTGCCGCTCAGGTTGAAGCGCTCAAACAGATCACCGACAACGTCTCCGGTTACGTCGCGGACGCGGTCGCCCGGCGGCTCCGCGGCGAGCTGATCGACCAGGAGCTGGAACGCCATCAGGAGGAGCACGGCGAGTTCACCGAGGAGGAACTTGCCAAGGCTCGCGCCGAGATCTACGGCAAAGCCCTTCCCGAAGCGGGGTCGGTTGCCGCGTGACCGAAAGTTACTTCCGGACGATCGTGCTCGACAGCGAAGGCCTCTCTGGCTGGCTCGCCGACGATCGCCGGATCAGCACCATGATCAAGGTGTTCCGAGAGGCGGAGGCTGATCTCGTGATCAGCGCCGCCACCATCATCGAAGCCAGCCATGGCAAGACCAACACGGCAAGACTCAACTGGTTGCTGTCCCGCATCGGGATTCAACCCGTCACCGAGCAGGCATCCCGAGCAGCAGCCAAGCTCCTCAAGGACACAAACCTGCACGGCCACAAGTACGCCATCGACGCGATGGTCGCCGAAGTGGCCCTGCGCCAGCCGGGACCGGTCGCCATGCTGACCTCGGACACCGACGACATGCGCAAGCTCTGCGGACGCGCCGTACACCTGGTCGGCATCTGACCGGCGCCCGGTCCGCCGCGTCGGACCGGGCGCCGGTCCGCCGGCAGCGGGGGCCGCTGTCAGCGGCCCAGCCGGCGCAGTGAGCCGGCCGGGTTCCCGGTGCCCGCGCCCTTGGCCCTGACGGTCAGCGTGCCGTCCTTCTCCAGCGTGTACGTGACCTGAACGGTGCCGCTCGCGCAGCCCGGCGTGGAGGGGCGGGCGGGGTCGGCGCGGTCGGTGATGCGGAGCCGGTTCGCCGTGGCGGAGTCCAGTTCGCCCAGGCCGTTGCACCGGAGCGGGCCGAAGGTGTTCGTCGTACGGGCCACGGCGTCGCCCGGCACCCCTGCGCTGATCTTGACGGAGTACTGGCTGGCCACACCGCCCGCCGTGACGCTTCCCTCCCACGTGCCGGTGAAGGCCTTGGGCACACCGGGCGGCGTGGCGGGCGCCGCGTCGTAACCGCCGCCTTCGTCGCCGGTGTCGGTGTTGTCACCGCCCAGTCCGCTCAGGTAGACGGAGCCGCCCACCGTCGCGACCGCCAGCGCGCCCGCGACGGCGAGGACCACCGTGCAGCTCCTGCGGCGGCCGCACCCCCGGTCGCCGGGGGTGTTCTCGGTGGTCAGCGAGAGCGAGAGGCGGCCCGCCGGATCGGTGGCCATCGCGGTCGCGTCCCCGCGCGGCTCCGGTACGACGGGCACAGGCGCAGGCACGGGCACGGGCCCGGCGGCCCCGCTGCCGAACAGCGCCGGCGGCGGCCCGAACGCGCCCACCGCCGGGCTGCTGAACGGCACAGGCCCCGACAACCCCGGCGGCGCCGAAGCCGGTTCCAGGTCGAGCAGCCGCACCGCCGCCCGGCCGGCCCGCTCGACCAGCGGACCCGGCAGCCACCCCGCCGCCACCAGCCGCGCGGCCCCGCCCGGCGCCAGCCGCCGCGCCACCTCGCCGGGGGACGGCCGGTCCGCCGCCTCCTTCGCGAGGCACGCGGCGACCACCTCGCGCAACTCGCCGTCCAGCGCGTCCAGCCCGTCCAGCCGCGGCTCCTCGTGCACCACCTTGTAGAGCAGTGCCGCCGAGGAGTCGCCGGGGAACGGCGCCTCGCCCAGCGCGGCGTACGCCAGCACCGCACCCAGCGAGAAGACGTCGGCCGCCCCCGTCACGTCCTTGCTGAGGATCTGCTCGGGCGACATGTAGCCGGGCGAGCCGATGGACACGCCGGTGGAGGTGAGCGACGTGGTGCCGTCGGTGGCGCGCGCGATGCCGAAGTCGATCAGCCGGGGCCCGTCGAGCGTCAGCATGACGTTCGACGGCTTGACGTCCCGGTGTACGAGACCGAGCCCGTGCACCGCCGTCAGCGCCTCCGCGAGCCCCGCACCCAGTGCCCGTACCGCGTACGCGGGCAGCGGCCCGGCGTCGGCGACGGCCTCGGTCAGCGTCGGCCCGGCGACGTACCCGGTGGCCACCCACGGCACGGTGGCGTCCGGGTCCGCGTCCAGCACGGGCGCCGTCCAGTCCCCGCCCACCCGCCGGGCCGCCGCCACCTCGCGCCGGAAGCGGGCCCGGAACTCGTCGTCGAGCGCGTAGTGCGGGTGCGCGACCTTGACCGCGACCGTACGGCCGCCCGCGCTGCGCCCGAGATAGACGCGGCCCATGCCGCCCGCCCCGAGCCTGCCGAGGATCCGGTACGCGCCGACGGTCTGCGGGTCCCCCGCGTCGAGCGGCTGCATGGCCTCGTCCTCCCCCGTACTGCCCACTGTCGGCTCCGCCCGGTGCTCGCGGTCGCCAGCAGCCTAGGGGGCGCCCCGCTCAGCCGAGCAGCTCGACGGTGACATCGGCCGGAAACCCGGTGGTCGGGCCGGTCCTGCGGGCGAATTCCCGTACGCCCGCAAGCTGCTCGGGGCCGAAGCGGAAGTCCAGCGTCGTGAAGTAGCGCTCCAGCAGCTCCGCGTCGAAGACCTCCCAGCGCGCTGCCTGCTCGGCAACCTTGCCGACCTCTTCCAGGGACAGATCGCGGGAGGTCAGGAACGCCTCGTGCGCCTTCTTCACGACGCCCGGCTCCCGCGCGAGGTAGTCCTTGCGCGTCGCCCACACCGCGAAGACGAACGGCAGGCCCGTCCACTGCTTCCACATCTGTCCCAGGTCGTGGACCTCAAGACCGAGCCGCGGCGCGTCGTGCAGCGCGGCCCGCAGCGCCGCGTCGCCGATCAGCACGGCCGCATCCGCCTCCTGCATCATCACCCCGAGGTCGGGCGGACACGTGTAGTAGTCGGGCCGTACGCCGTACTGCTCGGCGAGCAGCAACTGCGCCAGGCGCACCGACGTACGCGAGGTCGAACCGAGCGCGACCCGCGCCTTGTCGAGCTGCTCCAGTGGCACCTGGGACACGATCACGCAGGACATGACGGGCCCGTCGCAGCCGACCGCGAGGTCGGGGAAGGCGACGAGATCGTCGGCGTTGCGCAGGAACTCGACGAGGGTGACGGGCGCGATGTCGAGATCGCCGCGCACCAGTTGCTCGCTCAGCCGCTCAGGGGTGTCCTTCGACAGCTCGAAGTCGAGAAGCGCTCCGGTACGGGCCAGCCCCCAGTAAAGAGGCAGGCAGTTCAGGAACTGGATGTGGCCGACACGTGGCCGGCTGCGACGGTGGTCGACAGCAGTTGAATTGTCCACATCGCGAGGCTAGACCCGTCCGTGACCGGGGCCGACGCCGGGGCGGCCAGGGCGAATCGGTGACCTCGGAAAGGCCTGCGGATGGACGCCGTCAAACTTCCGGGTGACGTGATCTTTCCCTCTTCCACTCTCCTCAAAGTGCGTGCTACGCTCGCCGCAAGTTGCAGTTTGGTTTCCCTTGCAGTACAGAGCCTGCGGAGCATGTGACCCGCAGGCTTTTGTAGTTTTCAGACTTCTTTGCAGGTTCTGGAGCAGGGCAACCCTTTGGCCCATAGGAGGGCTTATGGCTACCGGAACCGTCAAGTGGTTCAACGCTGAAAAGGGCTTCGGCTTCATCGCCCAGGACGGCGGCGGCCCGGATGTCTTCGTCCACTACTCCGCGATCAACGCGTCTGGTTTCCGCTCGCTCGAGGAGAACCAGCAGGTGAACTTCGACGTCACGCAGGGCCCCAAGGGCCCGCAGGCGGAGAACGTCACCCCGGTCTAGTTGCCCGGGCCGACTGATCGCGGTCGGAATACGCAGTACCAAGGAGCCCCGTTCCGTCAGGAACGGGGCTCCTGCCTGTGGTGGGCGGCGGGTACCCCGCTCACCCCGTGCCGGTGCCGGTCGCGTACAGCGCCTCTATCTCGGCGGCGTACCGCTCGGCGACCGCCCGCCGCCGGACCTTCAGCGTCGGCGTGAGCACGCCGGCGTCCACTGTGAAGTCTTCGTCGAGCACGGCGAAGGCGCGGATCCGCGCCGGACGGGAGACCCGCGCGTTCGCCGCGTCGACCGCCTCCTGGACCACGGCGCGCAGCGCCTCGCGGTCCCCCGGGTCGCGGCCTTCGCGGGCCGCCCAGCCGGCGACCTCCTGGGCGTCGAGGGTGACGAGCGCGACGGGGTACGGACGGCGGTCGCCCACCATCACCACGTGTGACACGAGCGCGGACTGCTGCTGGACGGCCTGTTCGACCGTGGTCGGAGTGAGGTTCTTCCCCGCCGACGTGATGATCAGGTCCTTCTTGCGGCCGGTGATCGTGAGGTAGCCGTCACCGTCCAGCGCCCCGAGGTCCCCGGTGTGCAGCCAGCCGTCCGCGTCGACCGTCTCGCGCGTCGCCGCCTCGTTCGCGTGGTAGCCGGGGAAGACCATCGGCCCGCGCGCCAGCACCTCGCCGTCCTCCGCGATGCGCACCTCGCAGCCCGCGACCGGCCGGCCGACCGTCCCGTACCGGACCGCACCCGGATGATTGAGCGAGATGACGCCGCCCGACTCGGTCATCCCGTACCCCTCGAAGACCTGGATGCCGCAGGCGCGCAGGAAGTCCATCGTCCGCGGGGCGATCGGGGCCGCGCCGGTCAGCGCCCATCGCAGCCGCCCTCCGAAGATGGCCCTGACCAGGCTGTAGAGACGCTGGTCGGCCTCTTCGTACGCGGCTGTCAGCTCGTCCGGCAGCCGCCCCTCCGCCGCCAGCACCCCAATCCGTACCGCCTCCTCGAACCGCTCGCGTCCGCCCTCCCGCGCCTCGGCCAGCGACAGGACCGTCGCGTGCACCTTCTCGAAGAGCCGGGGCACGGACGGCAGATGCGTCGGCTTCACCTCGGCCAGCTCGCTCACCACGTCCTCGATCCGGCCGCCGAAGTAGCAGAGTTCGCCGCCGCGCAGGAGGGTCGTGAACTGGATGAGCTGGGCGAGCAGGTGGGCGAGCGGCAGGTAGAGGTACGTGCGGTCGCCCGGCCCGCCGCCGATCAGGTCCAGGTTGGCTTCGAGTACGGCCCCGAGGTTGCCGTGGGTGAGGTGGCAGCCCTTGGGGAGCCCGGTGGTCCCCGACGTGTAGACGATCGCCGCGAGGTCGCCGTCCCCGACGTCGGCGGCCCGTGCCGCCAGTTGGCCGGGGGGCGCGGGGGGCGTGAGGGGTGCGGCTGGTCCGGTGGGCGGGCGGAGCTCGTCCAGCAGGAGGACGTGGCGCACGTCCGGGGTCTTCGCGCGCACGCCCGTCACCCGGGCGGCCCGCTCGGCGTTCTCGCAGATCACGACCGTGGCACCGGAGTCCCCTAGCACCCAGGCCAGCTCCTCGTCGCCCGCCGTGGGGTAGACGGGGACGACGACCGCGCCCACGGCGAGCACGGCGAAGTGCGCGTACGTCCACTCGACGCGGGTCTCGGAGAGGATCGCCACGCGGTCCCCCGCCCGGACTCCCGTGCCGGGCCCGGCCAGCTCCCCGGCGATCGCGCGGACCGTGTCGCGCAGTTCGGCGTATGAGACGGGCGGCATCCCCTTCGCCCGCAACGCCGGATGGTCGCCGTACCGGTCCCCCGCCCAGGCGGTGAACACCGCGAGTGTGCCGGGCCGCCTCATACGAGCTGCTCGATTCGCCTCATGCGTCCGACGGTAGGTACGGCACGGGGCCACGGGGGATGACGGGAAACGTCACCGGCACTGACCGGGCCGCTCATCCCGGTTACCGTCGTTGACTATGGCGACCACGGCTGCGGGAGCGGTTTCGGCGGCGGGGACGGTGACCACGGCGAAGACTACGATCACCGTGCACCATGTACGGGCCGTACTGCGCGGCGCCGAACGCCGAGGCATCGACACCGTGCCGCTGCTCCAGGCGGGCAACATCCCGCCCCTACTGCTCGGCGACGACCGGGCGCGCGTCACGGCCGCGCAGTTCGCAGGCCTCTTCCGCGCGGTGTACCGGGCGACGCGGGACGAGTTCCTGGGGCTGGCGTCCGCACCGAGCAGACCCGGCACATTCGCGATGATGTGCTACGCCGCGCTGGGCTGCCGGGACCTGGGCGCGGCGGTCGAACGCGGGACGGCGTTCTACCGGCTGTTCCCCGGCGGCCCGGACCTCGCGCTGGAACACGGGGGCGGGGGGCCCGGGGCGGCGTTCAGCATCCGCAGTGCTCCGGACCGCGACGAGGACCGGTTCCTCAGCGAGTGCCTGCTGATCATCTGGCACCGGTTGTGCAGCTGGCTGATAGGGCGGCGCATCCCCCTGCGGTGGGCGGAGTTCCACTACCCGCCGCCGCCGCACAAGGACGAGTACGACATCCTCTTCGGCTGCCCCGTCCGCTTCGGTGCCGAGCGCACGGCCGCCGGCTTCGACGCCCACTGGCTCGCCGCGCCGCTCGTACGGGACGAGGCGCAGCTGCGTGTGATGCTCGGCCGCGCCCCCTTCGAACTCCTCAGCCGCCGCGAGTACGGCACGACAGTGGCCGAGCAGGTCCGCCACACCCTGGCGCAGTCCCTGCGCGCGTCGCACCGGCTGCCCTCCCTCGGCGAGACGGCGGCGCGGCTCGCGGTGAGCCCGGCGACGCTGCGCCGCCGCCTCCAGCGGGAGTTGACGTCCTTCCAGCAGCTCAAGGACGCGGTGCGGCGGGACGCGGCGATCGCGGGCCTGACGGAGGGCCGCGAACCGATCGCGGAACTGGCCGCGCGGCTCGGCTTCTCCGAGGACACGTCGTTCCACCGCGCGTTCCGCCGCTGGACGGGGACCACACCGGCGGCCTATCGGGTGGGGGCGGTTGTGGAATCGGTACCCCGACCCCGGTCCCTGCTTCGCCCCTGCGTCGTTGACATGCGCGGTCAGCAAAGCTGAGCTTCCCGGTCAGCTCCGTACCTACCGGTCAGTCTCTACCGTCTCGGCAACGACCCCAGCCCCCGTAGGAACGTTGGGAGAGCCGCATGAGTCACACGAGCCGCGCCCACATCCCCGCTCGACGCAGACTGGCCGCCGTCATCACCTTGGCAGCCGCTCTCGCCCTCAGCACCACCACCTCCACCGCCGCCCCCACCGCCACCCCCGGTGACATCGTCACCTCCACCCCCACGTCCTTCCATCCCCTCCCCAACCAGCCCACGCACACCAACGCCTGGCACCTCACCTACCGCTCCACCACCGCCAAGGGCGCCCCCAACGTCGTATCCGGCACCCTCATCGTCCCCAAGGACGCGCGCACCGGGCCGCGCCCGCTGGTCACGTACGCCGTCGGTACCGTCGGGCTCGCCGACCAGTGCGCGCCGAGCGCCGGGTTCCCCAAGGGCACCACCGTCGAGGCCAACCTCATCAACCAGGCCGTCCAACGCGGCTGGGCCGTCGCCGTCACCGACTACGAAGGGCTCGGCACCCCGGGCGACCACACCTACACCGTCGGGCGCGCCGAGGGGCACGCCGTCCTCGACGCGGCACGCGCCGCCCTCCGCCACCCGGAGGCCGGCCGGAGCGGTCTGAGCGACCAATCACCCATCGGCATCATGGGGTACTCGCAGGGCGGCCAGGCATCGAGCTGGGCCGCCGAACTGCACGACTCGTACGCCCCTGAGCTCAACGTCAAGGGCACGGCGACCGGCGGCGTACCGGCCGACCTGCTGGAGGTCGCCGACTTCAACGACGGCAACATCGGCGCCGGCCTGATCCTGATGGCCGCCACCGGCCAGCACGCGGCGTTCCCCGAGCTGGAGCTCGACAGGTACCTCAACGCCAAGGGCCGCGCCTACGTCGACTTCATGAAGAAGAACTGCGTGGCCGTCGACACCGTCGCGGGCCTCTTCCAGCGCATCTCCGACGTGACTGTCACCAACCCGCTCGACCAGCCCGACTGGCAGCAGCGGCTCACCGAGTCGAACGTCGGCACCCACGCCCCCGACCACCCCGTCTACCTCTACCACGGCGGGCTCGACGAGCTGATCCCGTACTCCGTCGGCAGGCAGCTGCGCGCCGACTGGTGCGACAGGGGCGCGAATGTCCAGTGGCGCTCGCATCCCCTGCTCGGGCACATCGGCGCGGTGACCGTGGGCGCGTTCCCGGCGATGGACTGGCTGGGCGAACGGTTCACCGGCAGGCCGGCCCGGGGCAACTGCTCGTAACACCCCTTCCGGAGGGGGCGGCCCCCAGCGGGCTCCCCCTCCGCTCACTGTCGCCACCACTCGCCCTCACCGCCCGTACAGCCCCCGCATCTCTCCCCCGAAGTCCCGTACGATCGCCGCCCGCCACAGCTTGAGCGACGGCGTCAGGTAGCCGTTCTCCTCCGTGAACTCGACCGGGTCCTGCTGCCCGCGACCGTCACCTACGCGGCGGCGGGTGACGCCTTCCAGGTGCGCGGCCAGGACGGCCGGATCCACCTCACGGGCACGCGGTCGGCCCACCGGCCGGGCTCACCCCCGGAGTGAGGGCGGCGCCCACCGCTGCCCGTTCATGAGGTTCTCCAGGCCCGCCCAGGCGAAGTTCATCAGCGTCGCGGCCGTCTCCTTCGCCGAGACGCCCGGCGTCCCGTTCCCCCACCCCGCGAGCGACTCGGCGGCCCCCACCAGCGCATGGGCCAGCCCGGCCACTTCCCGCTCGGCCAGTTCCGTGTCGCAGTCCGCCTCGCGCGCCGCCGCCCCGATCAGGTACGTCACGAAGCCGATGATCTCCGCACGCATCGCGGCGACCTCGGCGGCGAACGGCTCCCCGTGCGTACGGGCCTGGTTGTGCAGCACCGCCCAGCCGTCCGGGTTCCGCGCGGCGTGCGTGAAGAACGCCCTCAGCCCGGCCCACAACTGACGATCGGCAGGCACTCCGGGCTCCCCCCCTGCCCGTACCGCTTCGACAAGCGCGCTCGCCTCGCGCCGGATGCAGGCCGTGAACAGCTCTTCCTTGGAGTGCAGGTACAGATAGACGAGCGGCTTCGACACCCCGGCCAGCTCGGCTATCTCGTCCATCGACGCGGCGCGGTACCCCCGCTGTCCGAAGGTCTGCACGGCCGCGTCCATCATCTGCCGCTCGCGCACGGCACGCGGCATCCGCTTGCCCTTCACAGCACCATCCACATCCCGGTCCTCCCGCCCCACGGCCACCTCACCGCATACCGCGACCTACTCTCCGGTAAGCGTACGGCGCCCCCTCGCCCCAAACCCGAAGTGCCCCTGAACGCAAGGCATCCAGGGGCACTTCAGCGGGTCAGCGGTAACAGCGCTGCCTGGTCACGCGGTGACCGGCACAGCGACCTTCTCCTCGGCGTCACGCACACCGTCACGCACGTCGTCGTACTCGTCGACCGGCGAGGACGAGGCCGAGTTGTACGCGTCGTGGTCGAGGATCTGCTCGCGGGCCGCGACGACGACCGGCACCAGAGCCTGACCCGCGACGTTCGTGGCGGTCCGCATCATGTCCAGGATCGGGTCGATCGCCATCAGCAGGCCCACGCCCTCCAGCGGCAGCCCCAGCGTCGAGAGGGTCAGCGTCAGCATGACCGTCGCGCCCGTCAGACCGGCGGTGGCCGCCGAGCCGATGACCGAGACGAAGGCGATCAGCAGGTAGTCCTGGATGTCGAGCTGTACGTCGAAGATCTGCGCGATGAAGATCGCCGCGAGCGCCGGGTAGATCGCGGCGCAGCCGTCCATCTTGGTCGTCGCGCCGAACGGCACGGCGAACGACGCGTACTCCTTCGGCACGCCAAGGCGCTCGGTGACCCGCTGGGTGACCGGCATGGTGCCGACCGAGGAGCGGGAGACGAAGGCGAGCTGGATGGCCGGCCAGGCGCCCTTGAAGAACTGGACCGGGTTGACCTTGGCGACCGTCGCGAGCAGCAGCGGGTAGACGCCGAACAGCACGATGGCGCAGCCGATGTAGACGTCCGCGGTGAAGGTCGCGTACTTGCTGATCAGCTCCCAGCCGTAGTCGGCGATGGCGAAGCCGATGAGGCCGACCGTACCGATGGGCGCGAGGCGGATGACCCACCACAGGGCCTTCTGGAGCAGTTCCAGGACCGCGTTGCTGAGCTTGAGGATCGGCTCGGCCTTTTCGCCGAGCTGGAGCGCGGCGATACCGGCGACGGCGGCCATGAAGACGATCTGGAGCACGTTCAGTTCGGTGAACGGCGTGATGACGTCGGTCGGCACGATGCCGGTCAGGAAGTCGCTCCAGGAGCCGGAGCCCTCGGGCTTCTTGCCGTCCTTGGGAGTGAGGCCCGTACCGGCGCCCGGGTTGGTGATCAGGCCGATCGCGAGGCCGATGGCGACCGCGATCAGTGACGTGATCATGAACCAGAGCAGCGTGCGGGAGGCCAGCCGGGCGGCGTTGTTGACCTTGCGGAGGTTGGTGATCGACACCAGGATCGCGAAGAAGACGAGCGGCGCGACGGCCAGCTTCAGCAGTTGGACGAAGATGCCGCCGACCTGCTCCAGCGTCGCCTTGAGCCAGCTGATGTCCTGGCTGCGGGCGAGCCAGCCGAGGAGGACACCGAGGATCAGACCGGTGATGATCTGGGCCCAGAAGGGGAACTTGTCGGATATCCGGAAGCGGGTCTTCTGCTTCTCGGGCGCGGTCGCGGAGTTCGCGGACACGGACACACTCCGTTGATTACGTATCGGCATACGGGACGGGGGTGCGGCGGCCGTGAGCTGCACGTGGCGTGGCGTGCTGGAGCTGTGGGCGGTCGCCGCTGCGTGATGTCGCTTCTGATGTCAGATGTGGCGGCGACAGGCCGCGGACATGCAGCGGCAGAGATCGACATGGAGGCGCGCCACCAGCACGAGCGGGACGCTCGGGTCAGGGGAGTGCGCGGCTGCTGTCGTCATGCGGAGAACGTTAACACTTGTACTTTGAGAACATCAAAGCTCTTCTTTGGGTCAGCACACCTCGGCGCCCGCCGGGAATACGCCAACACCCCAGCCCCGGACGGGTGTCCGGGACCGGGGTGTCGGTGAGGCCGCTGAGTGTGACGTACCTTACGCCGCCCCTACTGGGTCAGGCCGTCCTCCTGGCTGCGGTTGGAATCCAGCCTGGCCTTCGCGCTGTCCACGCGCTCGGCGATCCGCTCGGACATCGCGTCGCGCTGCTTGCGCAGCAGCACGAAGCTGAGCGGCGCGGAGACGACGATGGCGAGCAGCAGGACCCACAGCAGGTTGGAGTCGCCGAGGCCGGCCGGGAGCACGCCGAAGTGGACCAGGCCCCAGATGACGAAGAAGCAGCCGACGAAGACGCCCAGGCGCATGGCGGTGTAGCGGATCGTTGCGTGCTTGGTGCTCACGGGGGACCTTCTTCTCAACGGCAACCTAAAGGGTCTCTACCAGTCAAGCACAGGCCCCCGGCGAGCTGCCCGGGCCCCCACCCTCAGTGCAGTTCCAGCAGCATGATGATGTCGTCGCGGTCGTCCCCCGGCGCGACCCGGATCGCGCCGGGCACGCGCCCGACCTCCTTGTAGCCGCAGGAGGCGTAGAAGCGGTCGACGCCGGTGCCGCCGCGGCAGGTCAGCCGTATCGCTTCGACGCCCTCGAAGCCGCGTACCGCCGCCTCTGTCGCGGCCATCAGGTCCTGCCCGTATCCCTTGCCCTGATGGGCGGGGTGGACCATGACCGTGTAGAGCCACACCCAGTGCCGCATGAGGCGGTGCGTGTTGTTCGCGATGAAGACCGTCGCGGCGACGGCGCCGGCCTCGTCGTAGCCGACGAGCAGCCGGGTGCGGCCGTCGTTCATGGCGGCGAGGTGCTTGGTCCACTCGGGCCTGATGTCGTCGGCGGTCACCGGTGGTACGAAACCGACGGCGCCGCCCGCGTTGGAGACGTCCGCCCACAGGGCGAGGACGCCGTCGCGCAGGCTGGGGCCGATCCGCGGATCGAGTTCGAAGGTCAGCGGCATGCGTTCGACGATAAACGGATCAGCCGAGCGCCTGCGCCGCTATCCGCAGATCGGACACCAGGCCCTCGTAGGCCGCCTCGCGGTCGTCGGCGCGCAGGACCGCGGAGGGGTGGATGGTGGCGACCACGCTCTCGCCGCGCCCTTCGAAGGGGAGCAGCATCCCGCGCTGCTTGGTCACCCGGAAGGAGGGGCCGAGCAGCGCCTTCCCGGCGGTCGCGCCCAGTACGACGATGATCTCGGGGTCGACGACCCGCAGTTCGGCGTCGAGCCAGGGCTTGCAGGCGGTCATCTCGCGCAGGTTGGGCGTCTTGTGGATGCGTCGCTTGCCGCGTTCGGCGACGATCTCGAACTTGAAGTGCTTGACGGCGTTGGTGACGTACGTGTCGTCCGGGTCGATGCCGGCTTCGTCCAGGGCCCGTGTCAGCACCTTGCCGGCGGGGCCGACGAACGGCCGGCCCTGCCGGTCCTCCTGGTCGCCGGGCTGCTCACCGAGCAGCAGGACCCGGGCGTGCGCGTTGCCGGCGCCGAAGACGGTCTGCGTGGCGTCGCGGTGCAGCGGGCAGCCGCGGCAGCCGGCCGCGGCCTCGCGGAGGCCGGGGAGTCCGGCCCGGCCGGAGGGGAGGAAGGGTTCGGCCGTGTACGCGTCCTCGGGCGACTCGCTTGGGCTTGCCATGCGGCGCGGGTACCCCCTGGCGCCGCCGGTCACACCGCGAACCGCCAGCAAACGCCCATAAGCCACCCGTACGGCGTCAGATCCGCATCGCCTGTGGCGACTCGCGGCGGTCCGCCTCCGGCCCCGGGTACTCGCGGATGATCTCGTACCGGGTGTTGCGCTCCACCGGGCGGAATCCCGCGTCCCGGATCAGCTCCAGAAGGTCCTCGCGGCCGAGCTTGTTCGGCGTGCCGTAGTTGTCCGCGTCGTGCGTGATCTTGTACTCGACGACCGAGCCGTCCATGTCGTCCGCGCCGTGCTGGAGCGCGAGCTGCGAGGTCTGCACGCCGTGCATGACCCAGAAGACCTTGACGTGCGGCACGTTGTCGAAGAGCAGCCGCGACACCGCGAACGTCTTCAGCACATCCACGCCGCTCGCCATCGTCGTACGGGCCTGAAGACGGTTGCGGATCTTGCCGTCCTTCATGTCCTCGAAGTCGTGCTGGTAGCGCAGCGGGATGAAGACCTGGAAGCCGCCGGTCTCGTCCTGGAGCTCGCGCAGCCGCAGCACGTGGTCCACGCGGTGGCGCGGCTCCTCGATGTGCCCGTACAGCATGGTCGAAGGGGTCTTGAGGCCCTTCTCGTGCGCGAGGCGGTGGATGCGCGACCAGTCCTCCCAATGAGTCCTGTGGTCGACGATGTGCTGGCGGACCTCCCAGTCGAAGATCTCGGCGCCGCCGCCGGTCAGGGACTCCAGACCGGCCTCGATGAGCTCGTCGAGGATCTCGGAGGCCGACATGCCCGACACAATCTCGAAGTGGTGGATCTCGGTCGCCGTGAACGCCTTCAGCGAGACGTTCGGCAGCGCCTTCTTCAACTCGCTCAGAGAACGCGGGTAGTAACGCCACGGGAGGCTGGGGTGGAGGCCGTTGACGATGTGCAGCTCGGTGAGGTTCTCGTTCTCCATCGCCTTGGCGAGCTTGACAGCTTCCTCGATGCGCATCGTGTACGCGTCCTTCTCGCCCGGCTTGCGCTGGAACGAGCAGTACGCGCACGACGCGGTGCACACGTTCGTCATGTTGAGGTGACGGTTGACGTTGAAGTGGACGACGTCGCCGTTCTTGCGCGTACGCACCTCATGGGCGAGGCCGCCCAGCCAGGCCAGGTCGTCGGACTCGTAGAGGGCGATGCCGTCCTCGCGGGTCAGCCGCTCCCCGCCCCGGACCTTCTGCTCCAGCTCGCGCTTCAGCCCCGCGTCCATGTACGGCCGCCTCCCATATGTCTACGTAAAACAGGCTCCGCCCAAGGTACGCCACCCCTCGTTTCCGGGGGGCGACCCCCCAGCCCCCCTACTCCTCGGGCAGTTCCCCGACCCGGTTCTCCCACTTCGTGGAGAGCACGATCGTCGTCCGCGTCCGCGACACGCCCCGCGTCCCGGACAGCCGCCGGATCGTCTTCTCCAGGCCGTCGACGTCCCCCGCGCGGATCTTGAGCATGTACGAGTCGTCGCCGGCGATGAACCAGCAGTCCTCGATCTCCGCCAGATCGCGCAGCCTGCGCGCCACGTCCTCGTGGTCCGCCGCGTCCGAGAGCGAGATTCCGATCAGCGCGGTGACGCCGAGACCGAGCGACTTGGCGTCGACCGTGGCGCGGTAGCCGGTGATCACACCCGCTGCCTCAAGACGGTTGATGCGATCGGTGACGCTGGGGCCCGAGAGGCCGACGAGCCGGCCGAGTTCGGCGTACGAGGCCCTGCCGTTCTCCCTGAGGGCCTGGATGAGCTGCCTGTCCACGGCGTCCATATGCCTGAAGCCTTCCATTATTCAGCAATACCGCGAGTTTACGTAGGTAATCTAAGGCGCGCAGGGCTCAACGCCCCGCAAATCTTTCAGAAGATCAAAGAAGGCGACGTACTGGTCCCTCACTGGTCCTTCCGGGAGCCACCGAGCTCTCCCTCCCAGCGGCGGTACAGACGGTGCGGCACCCCCGCCGCGTCCAGCACCCGCCCCGCGACGAAGTCCACCAGGTCCTGGATGTGCGTCGCTCCCGCGTAGAACGCCGGGGAGGCCGGGAGCACCACGGCGCCCGCCTCGTCCAGCGCCACCATGTGCTTGAGGGTCTGGCCGCTCAGCGGCGTCTCGCGCACCGCCACCACGAGCCGGCGCCGCTCCTTGAGCGTCACGCTCGCCACCCGTTGCAGCAGGTCCTTCGACAGCCCCAGCGCCACGCCCGCCACACTCGCCGTCGACGCCGGGACGATCAGCATGCCCCTGGCCGGGTACGAGCCCGACGAAGGACCGGCGGCGAGGTCCCCGGCTGCCCAGTACCGCACGTCGCCGACATCGGCCGTGAACGTGCCGGGCTTCCCGTCTGCGCCGCGCGCCAGCCACGTCCGCAGGTCTTCCTGCCAGTGCGCGTCCCGGAACGCGATCCCCGTCTCGTCCAGCAGCGTCAGCCGCGCGGCCCGGCTCACCACCAGGTCCACGCTCTCGCCCGCGTCCAGCAGCCCGCGCAGCACGGCGGCGGCGTACGGCGTACCGGACGCGCCGGAGACGCCGACGACCCAGGGGCGGCGCGGCGACCGCGGCTGCTGACTGCGTGCATGTCCTGACTCCACGTGCCCGACCTTATCCGGGCGCGCGGGGGCGGAACCGAGTCAGGTGCCCGGACGTTCCACTGACAGGCCGCCACACAGGTCGTACGTACCGCAGGGGGACGCCATGCCACCGACCGCAGTCGACCGGAGCCGGAGCGCGAGCCATCCGGCCAGGACCGCCATCGTGCTCATGCTGGGCTGGGTCGCGCTGCTGTGGGTCCTGGAGGCGCTGGACGCCGCGACCGGCGCGCTGGACACGTACGGGCTGAGCCCGCGGGACTTCGGCGAGCTGCGTGACGTACTCCCGATGTCGTTCCTGCACCACGGCTTCGACCACGTGGCGTCGAACACGATCCCCCTGCTGATCCTCGGCTTCCTGGCCGCCCTGAGCGGGATACGCCGCTTCGCCGCCGTCGTCCTCACGATCATGCTCGTGGGCGGGCTCGGGGTGTGGCTCACCGCCCCCGACCACTCCAACACGGCCGGCGCGTCGGTCGTCGTCTTCGGCCTGCTCGGCTACCTGCTGGTCCGCGGCTTCGTCGACCGCAACGCCGTAGACGTCGTGATAGGTCTGCTGGTGGCCGCGGTCTACGGCTCGCTGCTGTGGGGCGTGCTCCCGACGAACACCGCCGTCAGCTGGCAGGGCCATCTCTTCGGGCTGATCGGCGGCGTGCTCGCCGCGTACCTCTTCCGGCGGCGGTCGCCGCTCATACCCGCACCCGCCGGGCGCCGCCTCACACCGTGAGACCGCGCACCAGCAGGTCGACCAGCGCGCACACGAACAGCGCTATCCCGATGAAGCCGTTCGTCGAGAAGAACGCCCGGTTGAGGCGGGACAGGTCGTGCGGCTTCACGATCGTGTGCTCGTAGAGGAAGGCCACGGTCACGACCACCAGGCCGGCCCAGAAGAACACCCCGGCGCCGGTGGCCAGCGCGTACCAGACCAGCAGGACCGTCGTCACCGCGTGGCAGGCCCGCGAGCCGTACAGCGCGGCCGGGACACCGAAGCGGGCCGGCACGGACTTCACTCCGTGCGCGCGGTCCGCCTGGACGTCCTGGCTGCCGAAGATGAGGTCGAAGCCGCCGATCCAGATGCCGACCGCGAGACCCAGGATCACCGCGTCCCAGGACCACTCCCCCGTGATCGCGAGCCAGGCACCGACAGGACCCATGGCCTGGGCGAGACCCAGAATGGCGTGCGGGAAATTCGTGAAGCGCTTGCCGTACGGATAGACCACCATCGGGACGACGGCGATCGGCGCCAGCGCCAGGCACAGCGGATTGAGCGCGGCGGCCGCGCCGAGAAAAACGACCACGGCGATGAGCGCACCGGTCCACGCCGACCGGACCGAGACCGCGCCGGTGACCAGCTCCCGGTTGGCGGTGCGGGGGTTACGGGCGTCCAGCTCGCGGTCGATGATCCGGTTGCACGCCATCGCGAACGTACGCAGGCCAACCATGGCGACGGTGACGAGCAGGAGATTGCCCCAGTGGATATTCCGGTCCAGCTCGAACATGGCGGTGAGCGCGGCGATGTAGGCGAAGGGCAGCGCGAAGACCGAGTGCTCGATCATCACGAGCCGCAGGAAGGCCTTAGTCCTCCCGACCGGCGGAACCGCGGCCGCTGCGCTGCTCACAGCCCGTACTCCGGTTCACCCCCGCGGAAGCGGGGAAACCCGGCCTCCGCACTACCGCAGCCCATTTTCGCCGAGTCCCTCACAGGCCGTACTCCTTCCAGCGCTTTGTCACCCGTTCGGCCGTAGCCGGGTCGGATTCGACCATGTTCGGCCAGCCGCCGTCGCGGGTGTAGCCCTCCTCGGGCAGCTTCTTCGTGGCGTCGATGCCCGCCTTGCCGCCCCAGAACTGCTGGTACGACGCATGGTCCAGGTGATCCACCGGACCCTCGACGACCGTCAGGTCACGGGAGTAGTCCACATTTCCCAGCGCCCGCCACGCGACCTCGTGGTAGTTGTGCACGTCGCAGTCCTTGTCGACCACGATGATCAGCTTCTCCAGCGACAGCATGTGCGCGCCCCAGATGGCGTGCATGACCTTCTGCGCGTGCTTCGGGTACTTCTTGTCGATCGCCACGATGACGCAGTTGTGGAAGCCGCCCGCCTCGGGCAGGTGGTAGTCGACGATGTCCGGCACGATGATCTTGAGCAGCGGCAGGAAGAAGCTCTCCGTGGCCCGCCCCAGCGGCCCGTCCTCCGTAGGCGGCCGCCCCACCACAATGGACTGGAGCAATGGCCGACGCCGCATAGTGATCGTGTCGATCGTCAGCGCCGGGAAGTCCTCCTGCGGCGTGTAGAACCCGGTGTGATCACCGAAGGGTCCTTCCGGCAGCATCTTCCCGGGCTCCAGCCACCCCTCCAGTACGACCTCGGCGTGCGCCGGGACCTGGAGCGGAACGGTCTTGCAGTCGACCATCTCAATCCGCTTGCCCGACAGGAATCCGGCGAAGAGGTACTCGTCGATGTCACCCGGCAGCGGAGCGGTCGAGGCGTATGTCACGGCCGGCGGAGCCCCGAAAGCAATCGCGACCGGCAGGCGCTCACCGCGCCGAGCGGCCACCTGGTAGTGATTCCGGCTGTCCTTGTGGATCTGCCAGTGCATGCCGATGGTGCGCTTGTCGTGGCGCTGGAGCCGGTACAGCCCCAGGTTCCGGATGCCCGTCTCCGGGTCCTTGGTATGAGTAAGCCCCAGATTGAAGAACGACCCACCGTCCTCCGGCCACGTAAAGAGCGCGGGCAGCAGGTCCAGATCCACGTCATCCCCCGTGATGACGACCTCCTGCACCGGCGCGGCGTCGGACTTGACCTTCTTCGGCGGCACGTGGGCCATCGCCCCGAGCTTGCCGAAAGCCTCCCGCACACCGACGAAGCCCTGCGGCAGCTCCGGCTTCAGCAGCCCGCCGATCTTGTCCCGGATGTCGTCGTACGACTTCAGCCCGAGCGCCTTGAGCAGCCGGCGGTCCGTACCGAAGACGTTCATCGCCAGGGGCATGGCGGAGCCCTTGACGTTCTCGAAGAGAAGCGCCGGGCCGCCCGCCTTGTTCACCCGGTCGACGATCTCCCCGACCTCCAGGTACGGATCGACTTCGGCCTTGATGCGCTTGAGGTCGCCCTCGCGCTCCAGCGCCCGGAGCAGGGAGCGAAGATCGTCGTAAGCCATGCGGTCCAGTATCCGGTACGCACTACGCTTGGCCCGTCACCGGGGCCGCCTTCGGCGCCCCGCGGCCCGCGTTCTGGGAGCTTGCCCTCATGCTCAGGTATCTGCCGTTCCTCCTGGTTCTGGCGCTGTGGATCTACGCCTTCATCGACTGCCTGAACACCCCCGAGGAAGAGGTCCGCCACCTCCCCAAGGTGGTCTGGGTGATCATCGTGCTGCTCTTCGGCGAGGTACTGATCGGCCCCATCGCCTGGCTGGCGGTCGGCAAGGTCCGCAAGGGAGCCGGGAACGGCACGCCCGCCGAATGGCGCCGCGGCCGCAAGCAGCAATGGGTCGCCCCTGACGACAACCCCGACTTCCTCAAGTCCCTCAAGGACGAGAACGAGAACGACGGCCCCGAGGACCCGACGCCCCCCAAGCCCTGACGCAGCGTCGGAACCAACCGGACGGCGCCCCCGCCCCACCTGCAACGCCACCGGGGAGGGGACGTGCCGGGGCGCTCCCCCCGCACCCCCGCCCACCAACCAACGGTGCCGGGCGGGGACGTGTCGGGGCGCTCCCCGCAGGGCGTTGAACGCAACCACCGCCAACGAACCAACGCACTACCCGAACGTTCGACGCCCGAGGAGACGCCCCGGCGCGGCACCGCCCCCAACACCCCCGCAAAAAGACGCCCGCCCCACCCCCGCGCCGCGATTTGCCGGCGCATCAGTCGAAAACCCGTGCACGCGCCAACTCACTTTACGTAGGTTGGAGTTAACGTAGCGACACATGTTGCTGGTGCGGGGGGGCACTGTGGACAGAGAGCTGTTCGGCCGCGAGGCAGTCCTCGACGGTCTCGCGCCACGGCTCGTCGGTCTGCCTCCTCGCGGGTTCCAGAAGGTCCCCTTCGAGCACCGCGACGATCTGCCCGCCGTGGTCCTCACCGGCGGGCGCGGTATGGGCAAGACCGCGCTGCTCAAGCGGCTGCACACCGCGTACCGCCAGCGCACCCCCATCGCTCTGATCGACTGCGAGCGAGCCGAGTTCGTCGAGCGCCCGGCCGAGCACGCGCTGTCCTGGTCCCCGGTCACCGAGGCCCTCGCCGAGCTGGGCGACCAGCTCGCGCCGCCCGTGCACGGTGCGGGGGCCGTCGAGTTCCCACGGCTGGCCGCCGGGCTGCTCGCCGTCGCGAGCCTCGGGTGGCAGCCGCACGACGACGAGAACATCGTCGCCGAAGGGCTCCGGCTCGGGCTCCTCGTCGAGCCCGGTTCGCGCTGGCGCAACCAGACCCGCACCTGGCTGACGAAGGTCGTGGCGAAGCTCGCGGCCATGGCCTCCGGGGTGGGTCCGGGGCTCGATGTGGTCGTGGAGACGACCGTCGAGTCCCTGCTCGACGACCTGTTCAACCGGGGGCAGCGCGCTTCCGCCGACTGGTACGGGAACTACCCGGGCGCCGGCGGCAAGGCCAAGCGCGGCCTGACTCTGCTGGCGCTGCACTTCCGGCGCGGCAGCGAGCACCGCGTCCGC
Organism: Streptomyces flavidovirens DSM 40150; assembly: GCF_000429085.1. Lineage (GTDB taxonomy): Bacteria > Actinomycetota > Actinomycetes > Streptomycetales > Streptomycetaceae > Streptomyces > Streptomyces flavidovirens. The sequence continues at coordinate 370,891 of NZ_AUBE01000006.1, forward strand.
GCCGAACGTCACCTCGTCGGTGCGCTGCGGGCCGACCTGGACGCCGCCTACCAGGGGATGGGGCGGTTACGCCGCGTGGGGCGGCCCGTCGTCCTCATCGACAACGCCCAGGCGCCGCTCGGCCGCCGGCTGGTCGAGCCCGTGCTCCGGGACCGGGCCGAGGGCAGGCGCGACCACGTGGTGCTCGTCGCGGCCCTGCGCGGCCACGACCACCCCGCTCTGCGTCACGCCGTACGCCGGACCCTGCCGGAGGTCCGGCACGAACTGGGCTGGCGGCGCGGCCGCGAGATCGCTTCCGGTGCGGTGGCTGTGGAGCTGACCCCGCTCGAACCCGAGCACGTACGGCAGTTCTTCGACCTGACCGACCCCCGCCAACTGACCCACCCGAAGCTGGCCCGTGCCGTGCACCGGCTCACCGGCGGGCGCCCCGTGGGCGTGGACCTGCTGGCCCGGGCCGCCGGGCAGGACCCGCATCCGGAGCGGTTCACCCCGGCCTCGCTGCTCGCCGCTACCGTCACGCTCCGCGAGGACCGGGAAGGGCAGGAGGTGGCCGCCGAGCTGCTCGCGCGGCTGGTTCCCCCGTCCCGGCTCGACTGGCTCACCGTACTGGCGCCCGCGCACGACGTGCCGTCGGCGGAGGCGCTGGCCGCGTCGCGGCTGCCGGGCGAGGAGGGGCGTACGGGACTGGCAGCCGTACGCGATGTACGCACGCTCCTCGCCGACGAGCACTGGCCGCCGGCCCCCGGGCACTTCGTCGGCGACCCCTTTCTGCGCACGCTGCTGCTGCACCGGCTGCGGTACGGCGACCGTGACTTCGGCCGGTGGCGGGCCGTCCACGAGACGCTGCGCGACCACTACCGGGACCGGGACGTTCCGCGGCGGCTGCACCACGAGCTGGCGCTGGGGGTCACCGAGGGCGCGGTGACGTATCTGCGGGAGACCTTCCCGCTCGCCGACGCCCGGGTCTGGCTGGACGAGCTGCGCTTCATCGCCTCCGCGCCGCATTTCGACGATCCGGATGTACGGCGGCCCGTGGCCCTGGGCCGGGCCGACGCGTCGGCGCCGCCGCCCGGTTCGGACCCCACGCTCCATCTGCGCATCCGCCGACTGCTGTTCGCGGTGTGGCAGCTGACCGATCCGCTGGCCCTTCCGGACGACGAGGTGACCGAGAAGATGGGGTACGAGCTGGGGCTCCTCTCGGAGCTGCACAGTTCCGGCAACGAGGTTCTCTGGCAGGCCTCCCGCTCCTGGCCGCAGGCCGTACGCGAGTGGCGCGCCCCGGCCGCCGGCACCACCGGCACGAGAGGAGACGGGGCATGACGGACTGGCTGAGAAGAGTCTTCTGGTTCACCCCTTTACGCAAGGGGCTCACGGTGCTGCTGGTGCTCGCGGTGGTCGCCGGCCTCTCGTACGGCGGCTACCGCATCGCCAATCCGGACCTGTCCTGCACCGAGGGCGTCGCCCGCCCCGAGGAGGGCGCGGAGTGCGTGGGGGTTTCCGGGGACGGCTATGCCTTCGAGGTCCCGGCGCTGAAGCTGGTCACCGCCGCCATCAGGAAGGAGAACGAAGAGCTGAAGGCCGGTGAGTACGCGACCGTGGCCGTGATGCTGCCGCTCACCTCGACCGACACAGGGATGCGCACCAAGGTCCTCCACGAGGTGCAGGGCGCGTTCCTCCAGCAGTACGCGGCCAACCACGACTCCAACGAGCAGGTGCCCAAGATCCGGCTCGTACTCGCCAATACCGGCAAGGGCAACCAGCACTGGCGTACGACCGTGGAGCAGTTGAAGAGGATGGTGGACGGCCCCGACAAGCTGCGGGCCGTCTCCGGCATAGCCACCAGCAGCGCCGAGACCAAGGACGCCGTCAAGGAGCTGACCGCAGCCGGCATACCTGTGATAGGGACCACGATCACCGCCGACGACATCGCCAACGGGCCGGATGGGGACCCGTACCCCGGTCTCGCCCGGGTCTCCCCCACCAACAGCGACGAGGCCCGCGCCATCGCCGATTTCGGCAAGGTCGACGCCAAGAAGGCCGTACTCGTCCAGGACACCCGGCCCGGCGACCACTACACCGCCACGCTCAAGCAGGCCTTCGCCGACCTGCTCACCGGCGCCCCGCACGAGGCGCGGCTGTTCACCTCCCCGCCCGACCCCACGGACGAAGGCACCACCCCCAACACCTTCCGGCAGATCGCGCTGCTGCTCTGCGGCACCCGCGACGCCGACACGGTGTTCTTCGCCGGGCGCCACACCCAGCTTCGGCAGTTCGTGAACGCTCTGGGGCAACGGCCCTGCGTGCACCGGGAGTTCACCGTGCTGACCGGCGACGAGGGTTCCTATCTCGGCGCGGACGACCAGCTCGACGAGACGGCCCTGACCCGCAAGGTCAGCGTCCGTTACGCCTCGCTCGCCCACCCGGACGCGTGGAAGGGGCCCGGTGCGCCGAGGACGGGTGGGTCCCCGGCGGCGTACAAGACCTTCACGGATCTGCTGGCGAAGGCGGCCGCTGCGGACATCGGGCCCATCGGCAAGACCTCGCTGACGGACGGGCAGGCGATCATCGCGTACGACGCCATGGCCGTGGCCGTCCAGGGCATCAGGGAGGCGACCTTGGCAAGCGAGAAGCTGGAGCTGCCGGACATCGGTGATGTCGTCACCCAGTGGCCGCAGACAAAGGGGCCGCTGAAGGTCGAGGGCGCGAGCGGCTGGATCTGCCTCGACAACCACGGGAACCCGTACAACAAGGCGGTGCCGATCGTGGAGCTCGCCCCGGACGGCAGCCAGCGGTTCGTGGAGATCGCCTGGCCCGACGGGGACCCGCCGGCTCAGGACTGCATGCCGCCGGGCGCCTCGTAGGCTGCGTACAGCTCGCGGTAGCGGTCCGGGGTCCACGCCGACCAGTCCTGCCGGCGGCCGTCGAGGAACTCGACGAGGTACTCCAGGTGCTGGTGCCAGCCCGCCAGGCGGCTCAGCCGCTCGGCATCGCCGGTCACCGCGACCTCGTTGGTGAAGCGCAGCACCGTGCCGTTCGTCGCCCCGGCCGGCGCCAGGTGGAAGCGGATGCGCCCGTGCCCGGCGGCGGTGTACTCCGCGACGTGCTCCACGTCCCAGGCGGTGACCGTGCCCTCGGCGACCGTACGCGCGCCGCTCTCGTCGGCGCTGAGCCACCGCAGGGTGACCGCGCCGCCCAGGCGCGGCTCCAGCGGTTCGGCGTCCGCGAGCCATCCGCGCAGGCCGGCGGGGGTGGCGACGGCGGGCCAGACCTGATGCACGGGGTGCGCCAGGTTGAGCGTGTACCGCAGCACGTCCGTGTGTTCGCGGTGCTCGCAGGTGCCGGGGCCGATCACATCCGCCATGGGTCCAGCCTCACCCCGCGGGCGGACTCGCGCACCCGCTGGGGGGAGGCCGGACCGGTGGCCGGACGGTCCGGGTCAGACTCCGGCGTACGAGTGCTTGCCGGAGAGGAAGATGTTCACGCCGTAGTAGTTCCACAGCCAGCATCCGAACGCGAAGAGCGCCAGGTAGGCGGCCTTGCGGCCCTTCCAGCCCGCCGTCGCGCGTGCGTGCAGGTAGCAGGCGTACGCGACCCAGGTGATGAAGGACCAGACCTCCTTGGGGTCCCAGCCCCAGTAGCGGCCCCACGCGTCGCCCGCCCAGATCGCGCCTGCGATGATCGTGAACGTCCACAGCGGGAAGACGGCGGCGTTCACGCGGTACGCGAACTTGTCGAGCGAGGCGGCCGACGGGAGGCGTTCGAGGACGGACGAGGCGAAGGCGCCCGGCTTGCCGCCGCGGGCGAGGTTCGCCTCGTACCCGTCACGGAAGAGGTAGAGGACCGTGCCGACCGCGCCGAGGTAGAACACCGCACCGCAGAAGATCGCGGTGGAGACGTGGATCCACAGCCAGTACGAGTCAAGGGCCGGGACCAACTGGTCGCTGTCGGTGTAGAGCCACGTCGTGGCGATGCCCAGGTCCAGCAGGACCGTGGTGACCAGCGGCAGGCCGGCCCAGCGGACGTTCTTCTTGGCGGCCAGGAACGCGAGGTACACGCCGACGACCACGGTGGAGAAGGTGATCGAGAACTCGTACATGTTGCCCCACGGCGCGCGCTGCACCGACAGGGCGCGGGCCACCACGCCACCCGCCTGGACGAGGAAGGCGAGGGTGGTGAGCGAGACGGCGATACGCCCGTAGAGGTCGCCCTTCTCGGTGCCGCCCGCCGCGCCGGGACCGTCCGGGACGTCGCGGGTGCCCGCCGCCGAGCGGGTGATGATCTTTGGCTTGTCGAGGACCGCCGTGGAGCCGCCGGAGCGTACCGTCACCTCGGGGGCGGACTTCGCGGTCGCGCCGCCTTCGGCGGTCAGCGCGGCGGCCGTGCGGCCGACCTTGCTGCGGCTGCCGAAGACCCACTCGGCGATGTGGGCGAAGAAGGCCAGCGTGTAGACGGCCATCGACGAATAGATCAGCACATTGCTGATGTTGGCGAGGTTCTCGTTGGTTGCGGCCGCGAGATTCACGCGCGGACTCCTTCGACGGGTTCAGCGGGATCAGGTGCCGTCGGCGCCTGCGAATTGAGCGTTGCGGCCAGGTCGGCCAGTTCCTCGGGGAGCTTCGAGGACTCACTGCGGCCGAGTCCGGCCATCTCGACGACGGTCACACCGTCCTCGCCCCGTACGGCCCGGACCCAGATCCGGCGGCGCTGGATGAACAGCGATCCGGCGAGTCCCGCGATAGCGGCGATGGCCCCCACGAGCGCCGGTACGTTGCCGGGCTGCTGCGAGATCTGGAAGGTCGCCCACTCCTTCACGCCCTTCTCGAACGTGATGGAGCCCGCGCCGCCCGGCAGCTTCATGGTCTCGCCGGGGAGCAGCCGCTGCTTGAGGTCGGCGCCCTGCGCGTCCTTGAACGCCTTCATCTTGCGCTTGTCGAGCTGGTACACGTTCTGCGGCAGGCCCGCGTTGACGCCGAGGCTGCCGTGGAAGGCGTTGAGCGCGAGGACGGGGAAGTCGAGGCCCGGGTACTGCGAGAGCATCGTGCCCTTGCCCGCGCCCGCGAACGTCGGCACGAAGAACGCCTGGAAGCCGAGCTGGTCCTTCTTGCCGTCCTTGTCGCGGTAGCCGTCCATGACCTTGATCGCGCCGGACGAGGTCACGTTGGAGTCCATGGGCAGCAGCGGCACCGCGCCCTTGAAGATCTCCTCGCCCCTGCCGTCCCTGACGGTGACGACCGGGGCGTACCCGTGCCCGATGAGGTAGACCTTCGAGCCGTCGACCTCCAGCGGCCGGTTCACCTCGATCTTGGTCTTCTTCTCCGCGCCGTCCGCGCCCTCGGCGTACGTCACATGGGCCTCGTACGTACGGGGCGTGCCGCGCTGGGGGCCGCTGCGCTCGTACGTCCCGACGAACTTGTCGAGCTTGAAGCTGAACGGCGCCAGGTCGTGGTCCCGGTCGAAGAGCGACCCGGACTTGAAGTCGTCGTACTGCGTCAGCGTGTTCGCGAAACCGCCGCCCTCGACGATCAGCTTGCCGCCCTCGGACTTGAAGAGCTGCCCGGTGGCGAAGGACACCAGCATCACGATGAGCGCGATGTGGAAGATCAGGTTGCCCGCCTCGCGCAGGTAGCCCTTCTCGGCCGCGACCGCGTCGCCGGCGATGTGGGACCGGAAGCGACGCTGCTTCAGCATCGCCAGCGCGGCCTCGCGGACCTGCTCGGGATCCGTTTCCGTACGCCAGGTGGTGTACGCCGGAAGTCGCGTCAGACGGCCCGGCGCGCCCGGCGGGCGGCTGCGGAGCTGGCCCACGAATTGCCAGGTGCGGGGCACGATGCAGCCGATGAGCGAGACGAAGAGAAGGATGTAGATCGCGGAGAACCACACCGAGCTGTAGACGTTGAAGAGCCCGAGGTCGTCGTAGATCGGCGCGAGCGTCTCGTGTGCCCGCCGGAACTCGTCGACCTTGGTCTCGTCGACACCGGTCTGCGGGACGAGGGAGCCGGGGATCGCGCCGAGCGACAGCAGGAACAGCAGGATTAGCGCGACCCGCATCGACGTCAGTTGCCGCCAGAACCAGCGCGCCCAGCCGGTGGTCTCACGCCAGGCCCAGGCGATCCGCCCGGCCGCGCCCGGCTGCATCACGCCGCCAAAGGAGCCGGGGACCGCCCGCTCCTGGGGGGCGGTGGAGAGCTGGGCGCCGGCTTCGCCGAGCTCCTGCTCGTCGGTCTCGGCGGCAGCGGCCGCCTCGTCCGTCGTCTCGGTCTTGCTCATGAACTCAGATCCCCACCGTGAAGCCTTGGGTCCAGCCCTGCATGTCCTGGATGATGCCGTTCCAGATTCCTGTGACGAGCAGCAGACCGGTCACGATCATCATCACGCCGCCGATGCGCATCACCCAGGCGTAGTGCTTCTTGACCCAGGTGAACGCACCGAGTGCCCGCCGGAACGCCATCGCGGTGAGCACGAAGGGCACGCCCAGGCCAAGGCAGTACGCGACGGTCAGTATGGCCCCTCGCCCCGCGCCCGCCTCGGTGAGGGCGAGCGCCTGAACGGCGCCGAGCGCCGGGCCGGTGCACGGCGCCCAGCCGATGCCGAAGAGCGCGCCCAGTAGAGGTGCGCCCGCCAGGCCGGCCGCCGGCCGCTTGTGGAAGCGGAACTCGCGCTGGGTGATCCAGGGCAGCAGCCCCATGAAGAAGACACCCATGAGGATCATCAGTCCGCCGAGCACCATGGACAGCGTTTGCTGGTGCTCCAGCAGCGTCGAGCCGAAGTAGCCGAAGAGCGCCCCGGACGAGACGAAGACGGCACTGAAGCCGAGCACGAAGAGGGACGCGCCGGCGACCATACGGCCGCGTTTGGCCTCCGCCAGGTCGGTGCCGCTGATTCCGGTGACGTACGACAGATATCCGGGTACGAGTGGCAGCACGCATGGCGAGAAGAACGAGACGAGACCGGCGGCGACGGCGATCGGCAGGGCCAGAATGAGGGCACCGCCATAGACCGTCGGGTTGTAGTCGGTGACCGCGGCGGCGAGAAGGTTCACTTGATCACTTCTCCGCGATCAGCGGGTCGATCATCTGGTGCAGCTTCTTGGCGTTGACGCCGCCCACGTAGCGCGCCGCGAGCTTTCCTTCACGGTCGATCACAATCGTCGAGGGAACGAGCTGCGGATTCAGGCTGCCCTTGGGGAAACGGAGAAGCAGCTTGCCGATCGGGTCGTAGAGGCTCGGATACTCGACGCCCCACTCCTCTTCGAACTTGAGCGCCGGGCCCGTGGAGTCGTCACGGGTGTTGATTCCGACGAACTCGACGCCCTTGTCCTTGGTCTCCTTGGCGACCTTCGCGAAATGCGGCGCCTCGGCCCGGCAGGGCGTGCACCACGAACCCCAGACGTTCAGGACGACGACCTTGCCCTTGAAGTCGTCGATGTCGAGCTTCTTGCCTTCGAGTGTCTTGCCGTCGAGCTTCGGGGCGTCCTGGCGTTCGCCCTTGGCGACGGTGGAGACGCCACCCTTGCCGGTCACGAACTTCGCGCCGTTCGAGCCCGACGACGTACTGCCGTCGCCTCCGCACGCCGAGAGCGCGAGTGCGCCCGCGATCAGGACAGCGCCCGCCGACGTGGCGCGGCGGGTGCGGTTCGAGCGGCGGCGGGGGGCGCGGCTAAGGCTCATGTGAAAAGTTTCGCATGAGCGTTCCAGAGATCTTCCGCGCCCCCCATGGTGCCCGTAAAGCCCCTTGTCAAGAGCTCTTAAGGAATGACTTCCAGCCACCGGCCGGAGACTGCCCGACTTCCAGCGAACGCAGCTTGGCGAGCACCTTCGGGTCCTGTACGTCGAGCCAGTCGCAGAACTGCCGGAAGGAGACCAGGCGTACGTCCTTCTTGCCCGCCATCCCCTTGAGCGCTTCCTCGACGGCGTCCATGTAGATTCCGCCGTTCCACTGCTCGAAGTGATTGCCTATGTAGAAGGGCGCGCGATTGCTCTCGTACGCCCGCTTGAAACCGGCGAGATAAGCCTCGGTGGCCTGCTTCTTCCAGCCGGGGTAGCGGGACGGCACGCCCTGGGTGGAATTCTTCGACTGGTTGGCGAGGATGTTGTAGTCCATCGACAGCACCTCGAAGGAATGGCCGGGGAACGGCATCGCCTGGAGCGGCAGGTCCCACAGGCCGCCCCGCTTGGCGGGCCACATCTGGCGGCCGCCGGGCGAGCTGGCGTCGTAGCGCCAGCCGAGCTTCTTCGCCGTCGGGAGCAGGTTGTCCTGGCCGAGGAGGCAGGGGGTGCGGCCGCCGACGAGTTCCTTCTCGTAGTCGAAGGGCAGCGGGTCGAGGTCGGTCCAGCCGCTGTTGGTCTTCCACTGGGTGACGAACGACTTGGCCTGGGCGGTCTCGTTCTCCCACTGGGCGGGCGTCCAGTTGCCGACGGTTCCCGAGCCCGCGCAGAAGTGCCCGTTGAAGTGGGTGCCTATCTCGTGGCCTTCGAGCCAGGCCTGGCGTACGTACTTCAGCGTGTCCTTGATGTGCCCGTCGGTCAGATAACCGATGTCGGAGGCGCCGACGGGGTTGTTCGGCGGCTTGTAGAGGCTCTTCTTCGACTCGGGCAGGAGGTAGAGCCCGGAGAGGAAGAACGTCATCGCCGCGTCGTGGTCCCTGGCGAGCTTGAGGAAGCGCGGGAACAGGCCGTTGCCGACCTCGCCCGCGCCGTCCCAGGAGAAGATCACGAACTGCGGCGGCGTCTCGCCGGGCTGGAGCGGGACGGGCTTGTCCGGCTGGTTCGGCTGCTTGCCGGTGTCGGCCGTCGAGCCGTCGCCTATCAGCCGTACGTCGTCACCGGTCTTGCTGGGCGACGGTGTGCCGTCGCCTTCACCACCGACCTTGCCGGCGCCCGCGCCGGAGCCCGGTCCCGTCGACCCGGAAGGGCCGCAGCCGGCTATGCCGACCGCGGCCGCTGCTCCCAGTCCCAGTCGGAGCAGACCCCTTCGACTCATGTCCCGCATACCGTTGCCCCATCCGCGCTTGTCATCCCCGTTGGCGTCCGCCGGTCATACAAACGGACAACGGGTAAGAGGCGGTGGTGGGGAAGCGGGTTCCGGCGAACCGGCGATTTTTGCCGGGAGTGGCCGGAAAGAGACGGATATTACGCGCCGAATGCCTTCGCTTTGCCCTTTACGGGCTTGGCGCCGGCCAGCAGATGCGCCGGTACGAGATCGCGGGCCGGCTCGCTGTACGCGACGGACACGATCTTGTCGCCCTCGAAGGTGAAGGAGGTGAGCGAGGCGAGCGTGCACTGCCGCTTGCGCGGGTCGTGCCACAGCCGCCGCCGCTCGACGAAGCTGCGCAGCGTCCAGATCGGTAGCTGGTGGCTGACGGCGACGGCCTCGTGCCCGCGCGCCGCGTCGCGGGCGGCGTTGAGCGCGCCCATCATCCGTACGACCTGCTCGATGTACGGCTCGCCCCAGGACGGCTGGAACGGATTCGTCAGGTGCCGCCAGTTCGCGGGCCTGCGCAGCGCGCCGTCGCCGACGCCGAAGGTCTTGCCCTCGAAGACGTTGGCCGCCTCGATCAGCCGCTCGTCGGTGGCCAGGTCAAGCCCGTGCGACTTGGCGATCGGCGTCGCGGTCTCCTGGGCGCGCTCCAGCGGCGAGGAGACGACGTACGCGATGTCGCGTCCGGCGAGGTGCTCGGCGACCCGGTCGGCCATCTGCCGCCCGAGCTCCGAGAGGTGGTACCCGGAGCGGCGCCCGTACAGCACGCCGTCCGGATTGTGTACTTCGCCGTGCCGCACCACGTGGACGACGGTGGTCTCGCTCATGCCGTGGCCTCCGCTGCGGCGCGGGCGGCGGCGGGCAGGGCGGCGGCGATGCGCTCGACGGCCCGCGCGTCGTGGGCGGTGGAGACGAACCAGGACTCGAAGGCGGACGGCGGCAGGTAGACGCCGCCCGCGAGCATCGCGTGGAAGAAGGCGTTGAAGCGGAAAGCTTCCTGCTTGCGCGCGTCGTCGTAGTCGCGCACCTCGTCCGCCGTGAAGAACACGGAGAACATGTTGCTGGCCGTCTGGAGCCGGTGCGCGACGCCTTCCTTGGTGAGCGCCAGGGTGACCAGCTCCTGGATCTCCCTCGACACCGCGTCGAGCCTGGCGTACGCCGGGTCGTCGAGCAGCCGCAGCTGCGCGAGGCCGGCGGCGGTCGCGACCGGGTTTCCGGAGAGGGTGCCGGCCTGGTAGACGGGGCCGGCCGGCGCGAGGTGCGCCATGACGTCCTTACGGCCGCCGAAGGCCGCGGCCGGGAAGCCGCCACCCATGACCTTGCCGAAGGTCATGAGGTCGGGGGCGACGCCGTCGACGCCGTACCAGCCGGCCTTCGACGTACGGAAGCCGGTCATGACCTCGTCGGAGATGTAGAGCGCGCCGTCGGCCTGGCACAGGGCCTTGAGCCCGGCGTTGAAGCCCTCACCCGGCGGGACGACGCCCATGTTGCCGGGCGACGCCTCGGTGATGACGCAGGCGATCTCGCCGGGGTGCGCGGCGAAGGCCGCCCGTACGGCGTCGAGGTCGTTGTACGGCAGGACGATCGTGTCGCCGGCCTGCGCGCCTGTCACGCCGGGCGTGTCGGGCAGCGCGAAGGTCGCCAGGCCCGATCCGGCGGCGGCGAGCAGCGCGTCGACGTGGCCGTGGTAGCAGCCGGCGAACTTCACCACCTTCGCGCGGCCGGTGAAGCCGCGGGCGAGGCGGATGGCCGACATGGTCGCCTCGGTGCCGCTGGAGACGAGCCGCACCTGCTCGACCGGCGCGACGCGCGCGACGATCTCCTCGGCGAGCGCGACCTCGCCCTCACCGGGCGTACCGAAGGAGGTGCCGCGCGCGACGGCCTCCTGGACGGCCGCGATGACGTCGGGGTGGGAATGGCCGAGGATCATCGGCCCCCACGAGCACACGAGGTCGACGTACTCACGGCCGTCGGCGTCGGTGAGGTACGGACCGGAACCGGACACCATGAACCGGGGCGTACCGCCCACGGCACGGAATGCGCGGACCGGAGAGTTCACGCCGCCGGGCGTCACGAGGGACGCGCGGTCGAAAAGCGTCTGCGAAACTGGGGCGTCATAGGGGAAGCTCACACAAGCCATGGTGTCAGAGGCTCCGACGGTCTTGCGGACAGGTGTTTCACCACACGTGTTTCACCGCACGGCCGTGGGGGAGGTCACTGACACGATGATCGGGTTGCGCGGCCGTGGCCGCGAGTGGTCGGGTGGAGATATGCATCGCGGTGGCGGAGTGGGCGAGGGGACCGACGACCTGGGTCCCGAGCGGGCCCAGGGCGGCCGGCATCGGCGTGAGCGCGAGCGGGAACGCGGAGCGAGGGCGGACAAGCGCGAGGCGAGCCCGAGCGCGGACGCGGACACGGGAAACAGGAGTGGCCGGGTGGGGGTGACCTACAAGTACTTCGGCGCTCCGAACGGAGCCACCGCGGCCCGTGTGCCCATTTCGATGCGCCCGGAGGAGCTGGGCGGCGACGAGCTCGGCATGGGCGGCATGTTCACGAAGATCAAGCCGGAGACGGTGGCCGCGATGGTCCTGACCGGCATCGAGGGCATACCGCTGCACAAGGTCCCGCCGCTCGAACTGGTCGTGCTGCACCCGGATTACGCCGTGGTCAAGCTCCCCATGACGGTCGTCGACCCACTGCGCGGCATCGGCGAGGAGTCGGTGGGCGCGGCAGCCTTCATCTGGTCGACGGTCCCGGACCGCGGCGGCCCGCGCGACGCGTACAACGTCTACCAACTGCTGCACGAATGGCAGGACTTCTCACACCGCCTGCACGAGGCGGGCCACCAGCCGTACTGCCTGGTCTGGCCCTGACCTGCTGTTTCGTGCGACGAGGGCGGGGCTTTAAGGCCCCGCCCTCTTCCTCAAACGCCTTGCGGGTGGCGTTCAGCAGGTCACGCCACTGCACGCCTCCGCACGCCGGTGCCGAGCCGTTTCCGCTTCTGTAGTGAAGAGACGCGGATCAAGACCGAGGGCCGGTGCCGGTGTGCAGGACGGCGAACAGCCCCTGGGCACGGTCGCCTTCCGGCAGGTGCCAGGCGCCGGCGACATGGCCGGTCGCTCCCTGCGGAAGGGCGGACGGGCCGTCCGGGAGGGGCCGCAGGACCCGGTGCAAGCGAAGGGTCATGCCGGGCGCGACAGGCAGTTCGGTGCCCTCTTGGTCGTCGGTGGCGGTGAAGGTGAATTCCGTGGGGGCGGGGCGGTCACCGGTGTAGGAGCGGGTGACTTCCCGGTCGGGGGTGTCGCTGGTGTTCTGGTCCTGGGCCTGGGCGCGGCCCTCGATCAGGGCGAGCAACTGACTGACCAACACCGGGTCGTGACAGCCGTCGTACGCCCAGCGCCGCCCCAGCACCCCGTGCTCCATGGTGCCGACGAGAGCGTCTTCCGCTCCGTCGAGCGGGGCGCCGCGATAGGTGAGCGGCACCAGGTAGGCGGCCGGGCGGGCGCCGGAGGTGTCGGTGACCACGATGAACTCAATGCCGACCTCGCCCTGCGGATCGTCCAGCCGAAAGCCGCCGGCCTTGGCCAACTGCGGTGCGCCCGTGTCGCCGCGGTACCACGGCCGGGAGGGCAGCCAGGAGGTGAGCAGTTCAAGCTTGGTCGGCTCGACTGTGGTGCGGTGTATGACGGCCATGCCGAAGAACCTCTTCCGTAAGCAGATGCATGCGTTCCCACCTTCCCATCTGCGCGGCGCCGACCGGTGGTTCGCCCAGACAAGCTCCACGAGACAGGGCCCAGGGTGACCGAGGCACTCGGGGAAAGAGAGTGAATTCTCGATCAAAGGTCGGCCTGGTCATGTGGGCATACGATCTTCAGACCTCTCCTCGGCGTGCCGATGCACCAGGCATCGACTCCGAAGGAGGCCCGCCCGTGGGCGACGTTCTTACGGCCCTGGCCATACCTGCCCTGCTGTGCGCCAGTGGCCTCTACGCGGCGTGTTCCCACTGGTGGCGTCAGTGGCACCCCGCCCCGTCGCCGCACTCGCAGAGCGCCGCCCGGCTCGCGGAACTCGACCTGATGGCGGTCACCGAGGGCATCATCCGGGAGTCGTGGGCGGAGCTGGACGACCTCTACCACGCCGCCCCGGCGGTGGACGACCCCGGAGCCAGATCGCACCCGTGACGCCGCGAGGTGCGCCCAGTACATCCCTGGGCCGTCGGGGCGACCGGGCGGCCGGCCCGCCCCTTCGCCGCCTGGGCGCGGGAACACGCCGGGGCCTTCACCGGCTAAAAGCCCTGGATGCGGCGTACGTCCCGATGGCATGCTGGCGGCGTGAACGGACCGGAGATCCATCTCAGCGTCGCCCCCGAGCTGCACCTCTTCGTCGCGGCCGAGCGGCGCGGCGGGCGTACGGTTCTGGTCACCGACGGCGCCTCGACGCTCGGCCACGTCGTCGAGTCGCTCGGCATCCCGCTCACCGAGGCGGGACGCCTGCTCGTCGACGGCCGCGACGTCCCGGCGTCGCACATCCCGGCGGCGGGTGAAAGCGTCGAGGTGCGCGCGGTGCGGCGACCGCAGCAGGTCGCGGGGGCGCCGCTGCGCTTCCTCCTCGACGTACACCTGGGCACGCTGGCGCGGCGGCTGCGCCTCCTGGGCGTCGACGCGGCGTACTTCAGCGAGGACATCGGCGACCCGGCCCTCGCCGCGTACTCGGCACGCGAACAGCGCGTACTGCTGTCGCGGGACCGCGGGCTGCTGCGGCGGCGTGAGCTGTGGGCCGGTGCGTACGTCTACAGCGACCGCCCCAAGGACCAGCTCGACGACGTGCTGAGCCGGTTCGCACCCGCCCTCGCACCCTGGACGCGCTGCGTGGCCTGCAACGGGGAGCTCAAGGACACCACCAAGGAATCCGTCAGCGGTCTCCTCGAAGGCGGCACCGAGCGCTCGTACGACGTCTTCGCCCAGTGCACGGCGTGTGAGCGCGTCTACTGGAGCGGCGCACACCACTCCAGCCTGCAGACGATCGTCGACGACGCCCTGCGCACCTACGGCGACGCGCAAACGCAGCGACAGGCGTCCTGACCGTCACCCTTCCCCGTTCCTACGGCCGCTCCGCCGTCAGATACCGCTGCACGGTGGGTGCCAGCCAGTCGATCACCTCCTGCCGCGTCATCTCGACGGCGGGCGGCAGCCGCAGCACGTACCGCGCCATCGCCATGCCGAGTATCTGGGAGGCGACCAGCGCGGCCCGCATCGGCGCCTCCGCCGGGTCCGGGCTCACGCCGGCGGCGACGGGACCGAGCTGCTCCCGGAAAATGGTCTGTATCCGCTCGGCCCCGGCGGCGTTGGTGACACCGACCCGCAGCAGAGCGGTCAGCACTTCATCCCCCTCCCAGCGGTCGAGGAAGTGCTCGACGAGGACGGCCCCCACGTGCCGGCCCGGCAGCGCGCCCAGCTCGGCCAACTCCGCCACGTCCGGCATGCGCAGGTCGAATTCCGAGGCAGCGGCGAACAGCCCCTCCTTGTTGCCGTAGTAGCGCATCACCATCGACGGGTCGATCCCGGCGTCGCGCGCGATGGCGCGGATGGTGGCGCGCTCGTACCCGTCGGCCGCGAACCGCTCGCGGGCGGCGTCCAGGATCGCCGCCTTCGTGGCGTCCGACCGACGGCGCGGCGCGGCATCAGGAGCAGAAGTAGGAAGAGGAGGAGCTGGAGCAGGCGAGTCACTCATGTCAACGACTGTAGGCCAACATCCGTTGACGCGCCATAGCTCGAAGGAGTGAGCCCGCCCCCAACCGTGCTCATCCTCATCACACACACGCCCCATGGCACGCTGAACGCATGACCGTCGCCCGCTCCGCCGCCCTCTTCCTCGTCGCCGCCCTTTTCGAGATCGGCGGCGCCTGGCTCGTCTGGCAAGGCGTACGCGGCGGAGCCCACAACCAGGGCCGCGGCCTGCTCTGGACCGGCGCGGGCGTCATCGCCCTCGGCGCGTACGGCTTCGTCGCAACGCTCCAGACCGAAGGCGAATTCGGCCGCGTCCTCGCCGCGTACGGCGGAGTCTTCGTCGCCGGCTCCATCGCCTGGGGCATGATCGCCGACGGCTACCGCCCCGATCGCTGGGACATCATCGGCGCCCTCGTCTGCCTCGCCGGAATGGCCGTCATCATGTACGCACCACGGGCTCGTTAGCCTGTCCCCATGCCTACGCCTATTGCCGTCATCACCGGAGCAAGCAGCGGAATCGGCGCCGCCACCGCCCGCCAACTGGCCGCCGCCGGCTACCGCGTCGTCCTCACCGCCCGCCGCAAGGACCGCATCGAAGCGCTGGAGGCCGAGCTCACCGCCGCCGGCCACCAGGCGACGGCGTACGCGCTGGACGTCACCGACCGCGCGGCGGTCGACGAGTTCGCCACCGCCTTCCGCACCCTCGCCGTCCTCGTCAACAACGCCGGCGTCGCGCTCGGCGCCGACCCCGTCGCCACCAGTGACCCCGACGACTGGCGCCAGATGTACGAGACGAACGTCATCGGCACCCTCAACCTCACCCAGGCCCTGCTCCCCGCCCTCACCGCGAGCGGCGACGGCACGGTGGTCGTCCTCTCCTCCACCGCCGGCCACGGCACGTACGAGAACGGCGGCGGCTACGTAGCGGCCAAGCACGGCGCGCACGTCCTCGCCGAAACCCTCCGCCTGGAGATCGTCGGCACCCCCGTCCGCGTCATCGAAATCGCGCCCGGCATGGTCAAGACCGAAGAGTTCGCCACCACCCGCTTCCGCGGCGACGCCGAGAAGGCCGCCAAGGTGTACGCGGGCGTCGCGCAGCCCCTCACCGCCGACGACGTCGCCGAAACCATCACCTGGGCGGCCACCCGCCCCAGCCACGTCAACATCGACCTCCTGGTGGTCCGCCCCCGCGCCCAGGCCTCCAACACCAAGGTCCACCGCGAATTGTGACCACCACGGGCTCGCGGAACCCCCCACTCCCCCGAAACATCCAGCGGCCCGCATCAGGAGACGTGCTCCCGATGCGGGCCGCCCGCGAAGAGCGCGACCCGCCGTTACGGCCCACCAGTCTGATCCGGCGTCTCCTGCGGCCCCGGCGGCCCCTGCGGACCCCGCGCCTCCCCCGCCACCGTCTGCCCCGACTGCCGGGCCTGCTCGGTGACCTGACCGGCCTGGTCACGCGCCTGTTCCCGCGTCGTACGCGCCGCATCGGCGGCGGACTCCTTGACTCCCTGGACCGCCTGCTGCGCGGCCTGCTGGGCGTCCTCCTTCAGATGCTGCGCCGACTCGGCCGCCGCCTGCTTGACCGGCTCGATGGCCTCACCGGCCCGGTCCGCAAGCTGCGCGGCCGCCTGCTGCTCGGCCTTCGTACTCGGCAGCATCGAACCGGCCAGCAGACCCGCCCCGAAGGCCACCAGACCCGCCGCCAGCGGGTTGCCCTCCGTCTGCCGCATCGCCTCCTCAGGCGCCCTCTTGACCGCCTCGCCCGCCTGCCCAGCCGTCTGGCGCACGGTGTCGGCGGCCTGCTCGGCACCCTCCTGCACCGACTGAGCAGCCTGCTGCGTACGGTCCTGAGCGCGGCCCGTGGTGTGCGAAGCGGTGCCCATGACCCGCCGCCGCACACCGGACACCGCCCCACGCACCCGCCGACTGCGCCGACGCGCCATCCGGCGGGGACTCGTACGATCGGCCAGCCGGTCGACGTCAGCGGACAGCCTTTCCCGCGTCGTCTCGATGTCGGCCCTTACTTGGTCGGGTGACGTGCCCATTGCGCATCCTCCTTCAGTGTCTGCACGGTCCGTTCCGGCTTCGGCGACACGCTGCGCATCCGGGAGCGGCCCATCACGAACAGGACGGCACCCACCACCGCCCACACCCCGGTGACGATCAGCGCGGCCCAGCCGGCGTCCATCACGTTCGCCAGGCCGAACACGGCCGCCAGCGAAGCGAAGAGAGCCACCATGTACCCGGCGAACCCCGCCCCGCCGAACATCCCAGCGGCCTTGCCCGCCTTCGTGACCTCCTCGCGTATCTCAAGTTTGGCCAGCTCCATCTCCTGCCGGAAAAGCAGCTGCACATCCGAGGTGACCTCCGACAGCAGCTCACCCACCGAGCTGTCCTGCGCCCGCTTGCGGGGAGCCTCCGGCCGGTACGAAGCCTGCGGCCGGTGCGGAGTCTGGGGCTGGTACGAAGCCTCCGGCCGGTGCGGAGTCTCTGGCTGGTACGGAGTCTGCGGCGAATACGTCGACATCACTCACACCTCCGGTGAACCCGGCAGCCCGGACCACCCCGGAGCCTGCGCCGCCCTGCTGTCGGTCTCGGGCGGCGGCACCTGCACCGGCGGGTCCTGCGCGTACTGAGCGGCGTCGCCGCCCGGCCGGCTGCCACCGTCACCGCGGGCCATGCGGCCACCGTCACCGCCCGACTGCGCCTTGCCGGCCTTGGCCAGCCGGCCGACGGCCAGGCCTGCCAGCGCCGCACCGCCCAGGAACACCCCTGGCCGCCGGCGCGCGAAGCCGCGCACATCGTCCATGACCCCGTCCAGGCCGTTCCTGTCCAGGTAATCGGCGGCGCGGTGACCGCCATCGGCCGCCGTCGCGGCGAGGCTGCGTACCGGGGAGTCGCTCGGGGCGTTCTGAGCCATCCCGTCGAGATCGTCCGCCCACTTCCGCAGCGTGCCCACCGCGCGCTCTGCCTGCCCCTGAACCTCGTCGTTCACCCGGCCCCGCAGGTCACGCACCGCCGTACCGGCCTGCTGGCGAGCCTCACCCGTGACGGCCTTGGCCTGCTCCGTGACCGACCCGGCGACCTCACCCGCGGCCTGCCTGGCCTGACCGGCCGTGACCGACGCCTCCTCTTTCGCTGTCTGCCCGGCCTGCTGGAAACGCCCGGCACCGCCATTCGCGGACACACCACTCATGGATTCCCACCTTCTCCGGGGATGTGTGAAGCCGGCCGGTACGCCGAGGCCTCACGCCGCGCCCCGTGTCTCTTGTGCTGGCTGGAACAACCTGCGGGTAACCCCCCATAAGCGCCCGAAACGGCGTAAATCAACATTCCGGGCTTACGCCGCCACGCCCTCGCTGCCGCCCTCGACACCCGCGCCCCGCCACCCCTCCGGCTGGCCACCCGGCAGCGACACCCAAGCCACCGCCCAGAACGCCGACCGCCACCCCCACTGCTCCCCCAGCCACGCCCCCGCGGGCACACCCGCCACACAGGCGACGGTCACCCCACCCACCACGACGGACGTGGCACGCGCCCGGGCCTCGGGCGCCACCATCCCGACCGCGGCCACCAGGGCCACGGCCCAGAACCCGGCATTCGCCACCGCCCCGACCACCATCCCGACCGCGAAGCCCGAAGTCAGCAACCCGGCAGCCGGAATCGACACGTTCAAATCACCTGCGATGTCCGACACCAGCCCGGACAACATGAACTCCGATGTGCCCTGGGCGAAGACGGCCAGCCCGAGCACGAAGACAGCAAATGGCATGAGGGAACCCCGAAAGCGCCTAGTGGATCAACCAACGAGAACCGGACGCCCACACACCCCGCACGCACCCGCACATACCGCATACGCGAGAGGGGGACAGTCCACGAAACCCGGTGATCCGGCGACGACAGCCGCGCGAAGCCCGCCCACGGCCGCTCAGGCCGGCGGCTTCAGCACGCCAAGGGGTCAGCCACCGAACAACCGGTGGCTAGCCTCTGTCAGATTCAGGGCAAGACATGCCCGGAAACTACCAGCGCGCCCGCACACCCTCCACCGGTTTACGAACGCGCGAAGGCCCCGGCAACCACAACCGGGGCCTTCTCACTCTCCGCGCGCGGGCGCTGCCAGCCTTCACACTGTCAGCCCTTCACGCAGATGACCTGCTTCAGCTTCGCGACGACCTCGACAAGGTCCCGCTGCTGGTCGATGACCTGCTCGATCGGCTTGTACGCCGCCGGAATCTCATCCACGACACCGGAGTCCTTGCGGCACTCCACGCCCAGCGTCTGCTCCGCCAGGTCCCGCGCCGAGAAGCGGCGCTTCGCCGCATTGCGGCTCATCCGGCGGCCGGCGCCGTGCGAGGCCGAGTTGAACGACTTCTCGTTCCCCAGCCCCTTCACGATGTACGACCCCGTGCCCATCGAGCCCGGAATGATCCCGAAGTCGCCGGACCCGGCCCGGATCGCGCCCTTGCGGGTGACCAGCAGGTCCATGCCGTCGTAGCGCTCTTCACTCACGTAATTGTGGTGACAGGAAATGACCGGCTCGAAGACCACCTTGGCCTTCTTGAACTCCCTGCGGACCACGTCCTGGAAGATCCCCATCATGATCGCGCGGTTGTACTTCGCATACTCCTGCGCCCAGAAAAGATCGTTCCGGTACGCCGCCATCTGCGGGGTGTCCGAGATGAAGACCGCCAGGTCACGGTCGACCAGCCCCTGGTTGTGCGGCAGCTTCTGGGCCTGGCCGATGTGGTACTCGGCCAGCTCCTTGCCGATGTTCCGCGAGCCGGAGTGCAGCATCAACCACACAGAACCGTTCGAATCAATGCAAAATTCAACGAAATGGTTCCCGGAGCCGAGCGTTCCCATCTGCTTCGTGGCGCGCTCCTGACGGAACTTGACCGCATCGGCCACCCCGTCGAACCGTCCCCAGAAGTCGTCCCACCCAGCCATCGGGAAGCCGTGCAGCCGACCGGGGTCGACCGGACTGTCGTGCATCCCCCGGCCCACCGGAATCGCCTGCTCGATCTTCGACCGGAGCCGCGAAAGATCACCCGGAAGGTCGTTCGCCGTGAGTGATGTTTTCACCGCCGACATGCCACAGCCGATGTCCACCCCGACCGCCGCCGGGCACACCGCACCGTGCATCGCGATCACCGAACCGACGGTGGCGCCCTTGCCGTAGTGGACGTCCGGCATCACGGCGAGGCCCTTGATCCAGGGCAGCGTGGCAACATTCTGGAGCTGCTGCATCGCGCCACCCTCGACCGTCGCCGGGTCGGCCCACATCCGGATCGGTACCTTCGCGCCCGGTACCTCTACATACGACATAACTCCTCTATTCCCCCGAATTTCCCATAACGCAAATCTGGCGCCAAGTACCGCGAAAGAGACAGCGGACCGGCATGTTGGCCAGTGCGTGCGATACACATTGTGTCCACCAGCCGCTATCGCGCGGCAACCGTATTTCTGATCGAAGGGAGCCTGGGACCGTGCAGCGAAAGGTGTACGTACCGGGCGTCGCGCTCCTCGCGGCGCTCACCGCCGGCTGCACCGGCGGCTCCGGTACCGACGGCTCCACCGCCGACGACAAGGCCGGCGAGGCGAACACGTCCGTCGCCGCCCCCGGCAAGTACCGCACGCTCCGTGAGCCCTGCGGCTCCGTCGACCGCAGCCTCCTGCGCGACCTCCTCCCCGGCGCCACCACGCTCTCCGAGGAGCAGCAGGAGAAGGCGTACGACGGCACAGCGGCCGTCACGTACGACACGGACCGGCGCGTCGGCTGCCGCTGGAAGGTGGACTCGCCCGCCGCCACGCACCACCTCCTGGTCGACTTCGAGCGGGTGGTCTCGTACGACTCCGACGTCAGCGACGACGACCGCGCGAAGGAGGTCTACGCGAAGCAGGAGACCGCGGCGGACCTCCCGACGCCCACGCAGAGCCCGGAGCAGGGCGACGGCCAGGGCGAGGACACGGCAGACGGCGAGGGTCAGGGGGAGGGCGAGGGAAGCGCCTCCCCCGGCGGCAGCGACTCTCCCACCGCGTCCGCCTCCAAGTCCGGCGACAAGGCCGGCGACCAGGCCGGCGACCAGGCCGCTGACAGGTCCGGTGACCAGGCCGACGGCGTGGCCGGTGACGACTCCGCCACCCGGACTCCGGACCCCGCCGACGTCGCCGACAGCGCGAGCGGCGCCGGCGCCGGCGGCAGCACCGGCACCCAGGCCCCCCTGGGCCTCGAACCCCGCATCCTGGCCGACCTCGGCGACACCGCCTTCCTGGACGACGCCCTCGTCCGCTCCGGCTCGACGACGCAGCGCCGTACCGTGAGCGTGGTGTTCCGTACCTCGAACGTCATCGTGACCGTTCAGTACAGCGAGCAGCCCGCCCTGACCACCGATGTCCCCGACAGCAAGGAACTGCAGGAGAAGACGCAGGCCGTGGCCCGCCGACTCGCCGAGCAGTTCAGTGATTAGTCGATCAGTCGATCAGTCTCCATGAGTGAAGGAACCATGCACCGATCAGCCCCGCGACTCTCTCGCATACTCGCCTGCGCAGCCGTCCCGGTGATGCTCGTCGCCGCCGGCTGCTCCTCGGACTCCGGAGGCGACAAGGACGCGCCCCCGCCCGCCACCGCCTCGCCCTCGGTGTCGGCGCAGCCGACCGTGAAGCCGGCGGCGTTCTCGAAGCTGCCCGAGCCGTGCAAGTCGATCAAGGTGAAGACGGTCGATTCGCTGGTGCCCGAGGCGAAGGACAAGTCCGGTACGGCCGACAAGTCGAACGACGTGTCCACGCGCGGCGGCTGCTCCTGGAACGGTCTCGACAGCAAGGGTGTCGACGGGTCGCAGTACCGCTGGCTGTCCATCTCCTTCATGCGGTACGACTCGGACCAGTCCCGCGGTGCCGGCGACAAGCTCGCCGAGGAGTACTACGCGAAGCAGGTCGACGCCGCGAAGGCGACCGACGGTGCGAAGAAGGTCGCGGACGAGCCCTCCGCCGGCATCGGCGACCAGGCGACGACGGTCTCGTACGACCTGCGCAAGACGGATGCGGACTTCAAGTACGCAACGGTCGTGACACGTACGGAGAACGTCGTCGCCACCGTGATCTACAACGGTGCCGGATACCAGGGCGCCAAGTCCCCCAAGGGCGCCGACCTGCTGAAGGACGCTCAGAAGGCGGCCAAGGAGGCGGTGGCGTCGGTCACGGCGGCCAACAAGTAGCCCTGGGCGAGAAGTAGTACGTATCAACCAATATCAGGCACGTACCGGAGCCCGGCCTTCCCCTTGAAGGCCGGGCTCCGCCGATACCCGCGCAACGCGGCCCGCACACATGTGCCAGGCTGACCCCCGCCAAGTCCGTCGTAACGGGAGGGGATCGCGGGTGGCCGCGATGCAGTTGACACGCACGCACCGCATATTGATCGGTGTCGTCGTCGCCGGAGCGGTGGTCATCGCCGCGATCGGATTCGCCGGTTCGTACGCCGCCGTGCG
Organism: Streptomyces flavidovirens DSM 40150; assembly: GCF_000429085.1. Lineage (GTDB taxonomy): Bacteria > Actinomycetota > Actinomycetes > Streptomycetales > Streptomycetaceae > Streptomyces > Streptomyces flavidovirens. The sequence goes on from NZ_AUBE01000006.1 coordinate 393,080, forward strand.
CGAGCTCGCGGAGGAGAAGGGCTTCGGGGACTTCTCGCTGGTCTTCCCGATCGGCATCGACGCGGGCATCTGCGTCCTGCTGGCCCTGGACCTCCTCCTGACCTGGATGCGGATCCCCTTCCCCCTGCTCCGCCAGACGGCCTGGCTGCTGACGGCCGCGACGATCGCCTTCAACGGCGCGGCGTCGTGGCCGGACCCGCTGGGCGTCGGCATGCACGCCGTCATCCCGGTCCTGTTCGTCGTCTCGGTCGAGGCGGCGCGGCACGCGGTCGGCCGGATCGCCGACATCACGGCCGACAAGCACATGGACGGCGTACGCCTGACCCGCTGGCTGCTGTCGCCGCTGCCGACGTTCAAGCTGTGGCGTCGCATGAAGCTGTGGGAACTGCGTTCGTACGAGCAGGTCATCAAGCTGGAGCAGGACCGCCTGATCTATCAGGCTCGCCTCCAGGCCCGCTTCGGGCGTGGCTGGCGCCGCAAGGCACCGGTCGAGTCGCTGATGCCGCTGCGTCTGGCGAAGTACGGCGTTCCGCTCGCGGACACCGGCCCCGCGGGCCTGGCGGCGGCCGGCATCGAGCCGGCGCTGCTGCCCCCGGCGCCGACCCAGGAGGCCTCGGCGCAGGCGCAAGCTCAGGCGCAGTCTCAGCCGCAGGAGATCCGGGCGCTGCCAGCGCGGGAGCACGAGCGGGAGCACGTGCGCGAGCGGGAGCGGGAGCCCGAGCAGCCGTACCCCGACGAGGAGTGGCCGCAGGAGGCTCCCGAGGCGGACGACCAGTACGCCGAAGGCGTCGAGGACCCCGAGGAGGCCCCTCCGGTCCCGGAGGGCCCCGGCTCACACACGAGCCCTTGGTTCGCGGCACCGCAGGTGGCGCAGGTGCCGCAGGTCTCGCAGCCCGCCGCCCAGGAGGCCCAGGAGGCGGCGTACGGCAACGGGTACAACCAGGCGTACGCCGAGGGGTCCGAGCCCACCCCCGTGATGGTCCCGTCGGGCCCCGGCCGCACGCGCCCGCTGGGCGGCATTCCGGGCCCACGCCACGAGCAGGACCCGGCGCAGTATCAGGGCCCTGCCGAGTATCAGGGCCCGGCCGGGGATCAGGACGCTGCCGAGTACGTGGAGCAGTACGAGGAGCCGTACGAGCCCGAGGAGTGGTACTACGGCGCGTTCCGCAAGTACGTCAGCGAGAACAACACCGTCCCCACCGCCCGCCAGTTCGGCTCGTACCTCCAGGACCTGGGGGCCGAGCCCCCGACTCCCGGCGAACTCTCCGACTACGCCAAGCGCTTCGAGATCCGCTACCAGCAGGAGCTGGACGCCGAACACATCGCCTAGGCCGGCTTCCTGCGCACCGCCGGGCATGCCCCCGCCCCCCGCCCTCGCCACGCGAAAGGCCCGCCACGCGAAAGGCCCGCCACGCAAAGGGCCGCCACCCCCGGAAACCCAGGAGCGGCGGCCCTCACCACAAGCAGCGGCTCTACGCCCCCAGCAGCTTCCGCACCCGCTCCGCCCCCACCGCGAGCAGCAGCGTAGGCAGTCGCGGCCCGGTGTCCCGCCCGACCAGCAGCCGGTAAAGCAGCGCGAAGAACGACCGCTGCGCGACCTTCAGCTCCTGAGTCGGCTTGGCGTCCGGCTCCAGTCCCGCCATCACCTTCGGTACGCCGTAGACGAGCGTCGTGAGCCCGTCCAGCGACCAGTGCGAGTCGAGCCCGTCGAGCAGCAGCCGCAGCGACTCCCGCCCGGCGTCGTCCAGCGAACCCAGAATCGCCACGTCCGGCTCGCTCCGCACCACCGTGCGCTGCTCGGCCGGCACCTGCGTGGTGATCCAGTTCTCGGCGCGGTCGAAGCGCGGGCGCACCTCGTCCAGCGACGTAACCGGATTCGCCGGATCCAGCTCGCTGAGGATGCGCAGCGCCTGGTCCTCGTGCCCGGCGGTGATGTCCGCCACCGAGGCGAGCGTCCGGTACGGCAGCGGGCGCGGCGTACGCGGCAGCTCACCGGCGGCCGTCCTGATCGCACGCGAGTGCGCCGCCGCGTCGGCCGGCAGCACGGTCCCGTCCGCGACCTTCTTCTCCAGCGAGTCCCACTCGTCGTAGAGCCGCTGGATCTCCTGGTCGAAGGCGATCTTGAAGGACTGGTTGGGCCGCCGGCGCGCGTACAGCCACCGGAGCAGCGGCGCCTCCATGATCTTCAGCGCGTCGGCCGGCGTAGGCACGCCACCCTTGCTGCTGGACATCTTCGCCATCCCGCTGATGCCGACAAAGGCGTACATCGGCCCGATCGGCTGCACGCCGCCGAAGACCTCACGCACGATCTGTCCGCCCACCACGAACGACGATCCCGGCGACGAGTGGTCGACACCGCTCGGCTCGAAGATCACGCCTTCGTACGCCCAGCGCATCGGCCAGTCGACCTTCCAGACCAGCTTGCCGCCGTTGAACTCGCTCAGCAGCACGGTCTCGGAGTGCCCGCAGGCGCACGTGTACGACAGCGCGGTGCTCTCGTCGTCGTACGCCGTCACCGTGGTGAGGTCCTTGCCGCAAGCGGTGCAGTACGGCTTGTACGGGAAGTACCCCGCGCCGCCGCCACTGCCGTCGTCCTCGGAGGCCGCCCCGGACCCCTCGGCGGCTTCCAGCTCGGCCTCGTCGACCGGCTTCTGCCCCTGCTTCTTCTTGCCGCCCGCCGCCGGGTCCTTCTTCGTCCGGTACCGGTCGAGTACGGCGTCGATGTCGCCCCGGTGCTTCATGGCGTGCAGGATCTGCTCGCGGTAGTTCCCGGCGGTGTACTGCTCGGTCTGGCTGATGCCGTCGTACTCGACACCGAGTTCGTCGAGCGCCTGCGTCATGGCGGCCTTGAAGTGCTCGGCCCAGTTCGGGTACGCCGACCCGGCCGGCGCGGGCACCGACGTCAGCGGCTTGCCGATGTGCTCGGCCCACGACTCGTCGACACCGGGGACGCCTGCCGGCACCTTGCGGTACCGGTCGTAGTCGTCCCAGGAGATCAGGTGCCGGACCTCGTACCCACGCCGCCGGATCTCGTCCGCGACCAGGTGCGGGGTCATGACCTCGCGCAGGTTGCCCAGGTGGATCGGCCCGGAGGGGGAGAGCCCGGAGGCGACGACGATCGCCGGTGCGGCAGCAGCAGCACCATCGTGTTTCGCCCCAGGGGCACGTCGCTCCGACTCGGCGATGACCTCGTCCGCGAACCGGGAGACCCAGTCGGTCTCTGTGCTGCTCTGAGCCACGATCGGCACGTCCTCTTTCCCTCAGTAGCTCTCGATGGCTGACGCCAGCCATTCTCCCAGACGAACCACGGGCGTCCGGGGCCGCAGCCTTCGCTCCAGCCTTTGGCTGCCTGTGCACGCCTGTGCTCCAGCGGTTGGCTGCCTGTGCTCGCCTGTGCTCCAGCCTTTATACGAGACGACGGCCCCGCACCCCCCATGAAATACTCGTCTGCACATTCAACTTTCCTCTCAACAGGAACGGCAGCTCATGGCCTCGGTCCATTCCCTCGCTTCGACCGTCAACCAGCGCGTCGCGGACGCCCTCTCGGCAGCCCTGCCGGAGGCCGGAGCCGCCGACCCGCTGCTGCGACGAAGCGACCGGGCCGACTTCCAGGCGAACGGCATCCTGGCCCTCGCGAAGAAGGCCAAGGCCAACCCCCGCGAGCTGGCCACGCAGGTCGTCGCCGGGCTCCCCACCGGTTCCGCCGGTGACGTGATCAAGGAGATCGAGGTCTCCGGCCCCGGCTTCCTGAACATCACGGTCGCCGACCGGGCGATCATCGAGACCCTCGCGGCCCGCGCCGCCGACGACCGTCTCGGCGTACCGCTGGCCGAGCAGCCGGGCACCACGGTCGTCGACTACGCGCAGCCGAACGTGGCCAAGGAGATGCACGTCGGCCACCTGCGCTCCGCCGTGATCGGCGCCGCGATGGTCGAGATCCTCGAATTCACGGGCGAGAAGGTCGTACGCCGCCACCACATCGGCGACTGGGGCACCCAGTTCGGCATGCTCATCCAGTACCTCACCGAGCACCCGCACGAGCTGGACCACAAGCACGGCGGCCCGGAGGAGGGCGAGGCGGCGATGTCGTCCCTCAACCGCCTCTACAAGGCCTCGCGCGTGCTCTTCGACTCCGACGAGGACTTCAAGGCGCGTTCGCGGGACCGGGTCGTAGCCCTCCAGGCGGGCGACCCGGAGACGCTCGCGCTCTGGCAGCGCTTCGTCGACGAGTCGAAGATCTACTTCTACTCGGTCTTCGACAAGCTCGACATGGAGATCAACGACCCGGACGTCGTCGGTGAGTCCGGCTACAACGCCATGCTTGAAGAGACGTGCCAGATCCTGGAGGACTCGGGCGTGGCGGTCCGTTCCGACGGCGCGCTGTGTGTCTTCTTCGACGACGTGAAGGGCCCGGACGGCAACCCGTCCCCGCTGATCGTGAAGAAGTCGAACGGTGGCTACGGTTACGCCGCCACCGACCTCTCCGCGATCCGTGACCGCGTGAAGAACCTGGGCGCGAGCACGCTGGTGTACGTCGTGGACGCCCGCCAGTCCCTCCACTTCAAGATGGTCTTCGAGACCGCCCGCCGGGCCGGCTGGCTGAACGAGGACGTCCACGCGGTCCAGCTCGCCTTCGGCACGGTCCTCGGCAAGGACGGCAAGCCGTTCAAGACGCGTGAGGGCGAGACGGTCCGGCTGGTGGACCTGCTGGACGAGGCGGTCGACCGTGCGACGGCCGTCGTGCGCTCGAAGGCCGACAAGGTGGGCCTGACGGAGGAGGAGATCGTCGAGAACGGCCGGTACGTCGGCATCGGCGCCGTGAAGTACGCCGACCTGTCGACCTCCGCGTCCCGCGACTACAAGTTCGACCTGGACCAGATGGTGTCGCTGAACGGCGACACGTCCGTGTACCTCCAGTACGCGTACGCCCGTATCCGGTCGATCATCCGCAGGGCGGGCGAGTCGAAGCCGACTGCCCGCCCCGAGCTCGAACTGGCCCCGGCCGAGCGCGCGCTGGGCCTGCACCTGGACCGGTTCGCGGAAGTCCTGTCCGAGGTCGCCGCGTCGTACGAGCCGCACAAGCTGGCCGCGTACCTGTACCAGCTTGCGTCGCACCTCACGACGTTCTACGACCAGTGCCAGGTGATCAGCGCGGACAACCCGCCGGAGGTCGTCGAGAACCGCCTCTTCCTCGTCGACCTGACGGCGCGCACGCTCCACCAGGGCATGGCCCTGCTCGGCATCCGGACGCCTGAGCGTCTGTGATCGGGCGTTGACCGTACGCCGGTGCCCCCACCAGGACTGGTGGGGGCACCGGCGTACGGACGTACGGACGGACGTGACGCGACGTCTCAGGTCAACGGGTACGACGTCCGGCCCGAGGCCTCGTCTATCTCGTCGTGCGCCTTGCCGAGGAGTTGCGAAGCAAGGTCCATGAGCGCACGCGCGCCCGCGATCTCTTCGCCGACCCGCAACTGTTCGGCGTCGGTCGGGTGCCTTTTGGCGAACCCGTGAGCCCGAAGCTCCGTGCCGTCACCGAGCCGCACCATCGCGGCAGCCCTGGTCCTGCCCTCGTGCTCGGTGAACTCCATCTCGATGTGCCATCCGACGAGTGTCTGCATGGCCGATCACCTCCAGCGGTTCCCTTCCAGGGTGCGCCGCCGGGCCGCTGATCACCACTCTTCGCTTACCAAACGGTGAGTACCTGACTTAATAGTCGGTACTTGTCGACAACTCACCGCCTGGCAAGGATCAAAGGGCACCAGAAACTTCCTCCAGCCAGCCCCAGCCAGCCAGCCAAGGAGCCCTGACCTTGATGCCCCAGCCAGCCCAGACGTCCCAGCCAGCTCCCCAGACGTCCCAGCGTGCCCAGACTCCCCAGCCCCTTCCCCCCGTCTCGGTACTCGGCCTCGGCCTGATGGGCACGGCCCTGGCCACCGCCCTCCTGAAGGCCGGCCACCCGCTCACCGTCTGGAACCGCTCCGCGTCCAAGACCGGCCCCCTGGTCGCGCAGGGGGCACGCCCCGCCGACACGCCGGCCGACGCCGTGGCCGCGAGCCCGCTGGTGATCGTCTGCTTCACGACGAACGACAACGTCGGAGAAACCCTCGCCACCGTCGATTTCACCGGCAAGACCCTCGTCAACCTCACCAACGGCACCCCGGCCCAGGCCCGAACCCTCGCCGCGTGGGCAGAGAAGCAGGGCGCCGCGTACATCGACGGCGGGATCATGGCGGTGCCGCAGATGATCGCGACCCCGGCGGCGTACGTCCTCTACAGCGGCGACGAGCAGGCGTACGAGAGCCACCAGCCCACTCTCGCGGCCCTCGGCGGCACCAAGTGGACCGGCACCGACCCGGGCCGCGCCGCGCTCCACGACCTGGCGCTGCTGACCGGCATGTACGGAATGCTCATGGGCGTGGCGCAGGCCTTCGCCCTGATCCGTACGGAGAACATCCCGGCCACCGAGTTCGCCGCCCCGCTGCACAACTGGCTCACGGCGATGCTGAGCGGGGTCGTACCCGGCGTGGCCGAGGCGGTCGACTCCGGGCAGCACCTGACGGACGTCTCCAGCATCGCCATCAACCAGGCGGCGTTCCCGAACTTCATGGACACCTTCCGCGACCAGGGGATCAGCTCCGACCTCTTCGCCCCCATGCAGAAGCTGCTCGACCGCGCGGTGGAGGAGGGCCACGGCGCGGACGGCCTCTCGCGCCTGGTGGAGTTGCTCAAGAAGTAACGCCCGCCACGCCGAACTCACACCACACGATCTTTCCGGGATCGCGCTCCCCGACCCCCCACTTGTCGGCAAGCGCCGCGACCAGCAACAGCCCCCGCCCCGACTCACCGTCACGGGCAGGCTCGCGGAGGTGGGGAAGGCCGTCGCCACTGTCGTGGACCTCGACGCGCAGAGTCTGCCCGTACAGCAGCAGCCGCAGTTGATAGCCGCGCCCCGGCGGCACCCCGTGAAGCAGCGCGTTGGTGGCCAGCTCACTCACGCAGAGCAATACGTCCTCCACGCGGCCCCCGACGCCCCAGGCGACGGCCACGTCGCGCGTGAACTCTCTGGCCCTGGCGACGGACCTGCGCTCGCGCGGGTAGAACCGCTCGTGGAGGAGGGGGAGTTGTTTCACGTCGTTCATGAGACGAGGGTCACGGTGTGTGACTAGCGTGGAGCACTGAGCCAACCCGTACAGATTTCTTGTACGGGTTCGCACGGGGTCAAGTACGGGCAAGGGTGGGGAGTTGGACGGCATGAGCCCCAGGAAGCGTCCAAAGAGGAACGCGTCGGCAATGAAGATGCTGGGAGCCCAGCTGGCGGCGCTCCGCCGGGCGGCGGGCTACACCCAGCGCTCACTCGGCGAGCGCGTCGCCGCCGACGAAGAGACGATCGCCTCGATCGAGCAGGGCAGACGCTCGCTGAAGGCAGACCTGGCGGAGGTGCTCGACGAGCTGCTCGACGGGAAGGGGACGCAGGCGGCGGGGGTGGAGAACTTGCCGGAGATTGACCTGTTTCCGTTGTGGGCCGAAGAGTTCCTCGACCATGAGCGCGAGGCGCTTGCCCTTTCCTCGTACGAAAACCAGGTACTCCCCGGCCTGCTCCAGACCGAGGCCTACGCGCGTGCCGTCTTCCGAAGCCGCGTCCCGGTTTACGACGAGAGCGAGATCGAGGCGCGGACCGCCGGCCGCATCGAGCGCCAGGAAATCCTGCACCACAAGGTCCCGCCAACGGTCAGCTACGTCGTCTGGGAGCCGGTGCTCCGTCTCCCCGTCGGGGGCCGCCAGGTCCACGCCGAGCAACTGCGACACCTACGCGTGTGCTCCGAACTCCCTGGTATCTCCCTTCAGTTCCTACCCTTGAACCGCACAACCCACGCCGGACTAAACGGCCCCTTCGTACTGCTGGAGACCCCCGACCACCAGCACCTCGCCTACTACGAGACCCAGCGCGGCAGCCAGTGGGTTTCCGACCCGAGCGAGGTGTCCATCGTGGCGCGCAAGTATGCGATGCTGCGGACACAGGCCCTCACCCCCGAAGACTCCCAGGGCCTGCTGGACCGTCTGCTGGGAGAGCAATGAGCACCGCACTGCACTGGTTCAAGTCGACCTACAGCGGCAGCGAAGGCGGTAATTGCCTCGAAGTCGCCTACAGGTGGCGCAAGTCCAGCTACAGCGGCGACGAGGGCGGCAACTGCGTCGAAATCGCCGCCTGCCCCACCGCAGTCCACGTCCGGGACTCAAAGACCCCCGACGGCCCCACACTCACCCTGACCCCCGCCACCTGGTCGCGCTTCGCGACGTACGCAGCCGCCGCACAGGTGCACTGAGCTGGCTAGCTGGGGCGTGGCGGTACGAGCCCATTGGGTCGGCCGCGTACCAGAGTCGGGGCGTCCGTTCGTTGGGTGGCACCGGGGCCATAATCGGCGCTGCGAGCGCCCCGGAGCTGCGACCGCCCGCGTAGCGGCGTCGGGCTGCCCCCGGAGCGTTGATCGCATCTGCCGACGGGGGCCGCCTTTGCCAAGGTTGGCGTCGGAGGCCCGCCCCTCAAGGGCGCTCCTACGTCGCGTCGCCTACGGCGATTCCGCTCCGCTCCACCCTTGACCGCCGAACCTCCGCCGCAATGCTTCTGGGGGGCGGCCCCCGGGGGGAGCCCAC
>NZ_AUBE01000007.1 GCF_000429085.1 Streptomyces flavidovirens DSM 40150
GTGGTGGAGTCGACGCACACGATGGTCCAGTCGACAGCTCCGACGGCATCGGAGTGCTGCTGGACATGCGCGAGGAGCCGGTCCCAGGTGCCGTCGGCGGACCAGTGCCGGAAGCGTTCATAGACCGTCTTCCACGGCCCGTACCGTTCGGGCAGGTCACGCCAGGCGGCCCCGGTGGACAGCTTCCACAAGATCCCGTTCACGACCTGGCGCCGGTCCCGGACCGGTCGGCCCATCCGTCCCGGCGCCAGCAACGGAGCGATCAACGCCCACGACTCATCCGTCAGTTCATGTCGACGCACCACTAACGGACCAACGACTTACCCACTTTCCGGACACGACCTAGCAGTTCGGGACGCTTGACGATGTTGATGGTCGCCTCGCAAGCGAAGTCCACGGGAAAGCCGCGGTCCTTTTGCCACCGAACCAGCTCCTCCAGCAGTTGTTTGGCCGCATGCGGGTTGGCGATGAAGTTGTCGTCAACGAAGTACACCGACTCGGGTCTGCCCTGGGTCAGTAGCGCGTCGAGCTCGGCGGTGACCTGCTGAGGTGTCTTGGCCCGCGGGGTGCGGCCATAGAGCTCGGGAATGTCACAGAAGTCGCAGTTGTAAGGGCAGCCAGAGGAGTACTGAATGCTGCAAGGAAGTAGTCACGAACATCGATCGCGTCATAGGCGGGCACGGGGAAACGGTCCATCGACAAGCGGTTAGTGGTCCGGTACACCTCTTGAGCAACTGGACGACGAGCGTCCTGGTCCAGGCGCATGATGAGCTGCTCCGTACCGTCGCCCAACTCGCCGACGTGCAAGATGTCGGGCTCCGGATACCACTGCGGACTCGCCGACACCGACGGCCCGCCCAGGACTACGAGCTTCCCCTGCGCTTGCGCGCGCCGCGTAAGGGTGTTGATTCGGTGCCGCTGGACGTGCATGCCCGAGACAAACACCGCATCAGCCCAGCGCAGGTCCTCATCAGAAACGGCCCGCACGTTCTCGTCGATGACCCGCACTTGCCAGTGCGACGGTAGCCATGCAGCTACCACCAGGATGCCCTGCGGTGGCATGAAGCCCTTGACACCGATCAGCGGAAAAGCATGGTCAAAGGTGCCAAAGGAGCGCGCGTACCTCGGAGAAACGCAGAGGGTCTTCCTGGGTTTGCTCATATTCCTATTCCTCGTGTGGCTCGGTCCTGAGATCGGAGTGCATACCCCTGCAGGGGACGAAGCCCCTCACGGCCACTCCTCCCCAGCAATCCGATGCAGGGTCACAGTCGGCGCTCCGCGCGACGGGGCAGTGTTCTACGCAGGCACTGTGCAGACAGGAGGGACTTGCATGGCCCTGCCTCCGTCTCGGTCAGCCGGCACCCCGGTCGTCTTGTTTGACATCACCCGTCGCAGTCGCCTGGCAATTAGCTGAGAGGGCCCCAGTTCAGCGAGTGGGGGGTGTGGTGCGGCGAGTGAGGAGAACGCCAAGAGCGATCATGCCGATGCCGAGGCCGAAGTGCAGCCAGTTGTCGGCCATGTTGACCGGAATGAAGTTCGCGGCGCTGTCGTGGTCGATGATCAGTCCGTAAATCCACAGGACCAGGTAGATCGCACCGCCGCCGATGAGGAAGGTGTGGGCCGTCGAGGCGGTGCGCGCCATAGCGATGCCGGCGATGCCGAACAGCAGGTGGACGATGTTGTGCAGGATCGAGACCTGGAAGACGCCTAGGAGCTTGGCCTCAGAATGGTGCTCGGCGAACTTCATGGTGTCGTAGTCGGTGGTGACGCCGGGGATGAAACCGAGGATACCGACCAGGAGAAACACGGCGCCGACGGCGAGCGCGGCCTGCTGCACCCTGGTGCGGCCGGTTTCGGGGGTGGCGTGATGAGTCGACATGATGGTGGTCCTTTCCAAAGGGCGCAGTCGGCCGGGGCCGCGCAGCGTAACCGTTACCTCTTGACTGGCTGTTTACCCCGTCCCTCATCGTTCAGCGCGCCGAATGATTTCCGTCCGCCGCGCCGAGTGCGTTTCCCGGAGTGGCGATTTCGGCCTTCTGCGCGCGAGGAACCGCATACTGACCCAGCTTTCCCGTCGCTCAACTGGTTAGGAGAGCCACTCCCGTCGCCTAAGCCAGCGGGGTGAGAAAGGCACGGGTCCACGGCGCTGTCAGCTGGTCCGGGTGGACGAGGGGTAATGGTGCGCCCAGGTGCACCGCGGATCGACCATTCCCACGTAACCCACGCCCCGTTCCGGGAGTGCAACCGTCACGTTCTTCCAGGCGCCTCAGCTCACTGTTGCTCGTACAGCCTTGCGTCTCCAGCCTGGGTGGTTGACGAGTCGGAAGAGGAATCATCGCCCTCCTGCCCAGGGACGACGACCATGGGGCACTTGGCCGTGTGCAGTACCTCGCGGGCTCACCGACCCAAAAAGCAGCCTCTTCACACCGGAGCGGGCCCCGGGATCCCACAACCAGCAGGGGCTGCGTTGCCTGCAACCTCCGCAAGGAGCGTTGTCGGCCTGGTGTGCTCTAGGCGCAGGTCTACCTCCACCGACGGATACCTGTCGCGCCGCAGGGCGATCTCCTTTTCGAGGAAGTCCCGTGGCCCGTGTTACGACGCGTCGAAGTCGGGAGGCACCATCACCGGGCCGGTGAGGACCAGTCCGGGGTGGTAGGCGCCGTGAACGACCTCCAAGTGCGCGCCCACAAGGTCAGCTTCGTGATACGCGAATCCAGCGCCTCCAGCGAACCACCGGCCGGGTCCGCTCCGACAACGACACGATTGTCCGGAGGGCCGCTGGTGTCGCCTGGGCGGACGCGCCACTGCTCGTCGGTCTGTCGCTGGCCGTTCGGTGCGGGCCCACGTAGCCATAAGGCCAGGATGCGTATCACGCAATGCCCGACAAGCCCTCGCTCTGCAGGATGGTTCGGGCCTGTTCGGCATGGCCGTCCCGTGCGATGAGGTCGTAGCGGGAGGCAGCCAGTGCGCGTGTGGACGAGAAGTCACGACGGCCACCAGTCGCGGCGTGACCGGCCCAGCCCAATACGGCACCCCACAAGGCGCCGAAGAGCAGTCCGCCCAGGAGCAGCCCCAGCCATACCGGGCCTTGTGTGAACAAGCCCACGAGCAAGCCGATGAGCAGACCGAACCAGGCGCCTCCGGCGGCCCCCGCGGCGGCGGCCCGTCCCTTGGTGAGCCGTCCCGTCACATGCTCCATCAGCCGCAGATCGGTGCCAATGATGTCGAGACGTTCTACCGGGAAATTTTTGTCCGACAGCCGGTCGACCGCGGCTTGCGCCTCTTCGTAGCTGTCGTAGCTGGCCACCCTGTTCCAGGCCAGGCTGACAGGGCTCGGGGGATTTGGCTCGATCTCAGGCATATCAAGTCCTTCCTCGCTCGGTGCACGGGTTCCCTTGGTGCTCGACGACATGCGCAGCAGATCACGCCTGTCCGTTGTCATTGCCGCTTCTCTTCAGCCGGTGGAGTGGCGGGTGGCATCCGGATGTGGCTACCCACGAAGTAGGCGCCAAAGGCGCCGGCCAAGGAGGCGAACACCGTGACGGCGTACAGGGCCAGCAAGAGTTCGATGAGCTTGCCGTAGGCGGTTGTGGCTCCCGTCGGCTCGCCGCTGATCGCCATCAGCGCCGTGGCGTGAAGGGTGCTCGCAAACGAATCGGTCGGCCGGTCGAACTCGTACAGTAGTTCCCCTGCGGCGACCACTACGATCATGGTGATCATGCCCAGCCACGCCACCCGGTCGCTGAGCAGTCGGCCCGCCGACCGTGAGGACCGCACGGTCGAGGAGAGCACCCGGCCGGTACGCAGGAGGCGGAGAGAGCGCATCAGGCGAAGCACCCGCAGGAAGGGCAGGACCAGGAAGATCACCTGCCACCAGTTACGGCGCAGGAACCTTCCCCGGTGCTCCGCCAGGCTCAGGCGGGCGACGAACTCGGTGACAAAGACAGCCCACAGCAGCCAGCCAGTCACCGTCATCGCGATATGCATCGCCGTTCCCGGCCTGGCCATGCGCTCACCGATGACGACGAGAAGGAACAGCAGTCCCAGGGCGCTTATCACTGGCGTGAGCCGGTCCAGCAGCTCTTGGGCCAGGCGCTCACGCACAGAGTCGTGCTCGGAAGTTCGACCCACGTCAGCCGCCCACTCGCTCACTACGCCTTTCATGCGTCCGCCCTACGCCTGACCACAGGCCAGGGACCTGAGCGTAATGCCAGGCCTATGCAGGATCACGATGGGCATGCTCGACATTGCCCAAGGCGGTACCGGAGCCGTACTGGGAGCGGGAAATCACGCTGAAGCTGCCGTCCGTTTCCAGTACGACGGCTTGCACGTCTTCCATAGCGCCGACCCCTTGAGCACGGACGGCCTGCCTCACCTCATCGGGTGCCACCCGCTGGCGCCTCATCGCTTCATGCAGCATGCGGCCTTGATACAGCAGCACGGTCGGCTCAGCCTTCACCAGGCGCCGCACCCTACCGGAGCGGACCGACGCCCAAGCGGTGAAGAACTGCAACCCCACCAGCATGCCCAGGGCGGTGGTGCCTTCGAGGAGCGCGACTTGGCGGTTGAGCAGAATCGTAGCCAGGGTCGAGCCCAACGCCACGGTAACGACCAGGTCGAAGGCGTTCATCTTTGACAAGGCTCGCTTGCCGGACGCGCGGACCGCAGCGATCAGAACCAGATAGGCGAGGCCCGCCATGATCAAAACGCGGACGAGATCATCCCAGGAGTCGAAGAGCATGTCCCCACTGCTACCCCCTGGGCCGGTTGCCCGCACAAGGTGACGTACAGCGGTGGCGGCGAACGCGGAATGAGAGCGGTCGGCGAGCTCTGCGGTCACAAGGACAGGCGTCACTGCCGAAGCTGAGCCAGAAACAGTTCGCGCAGTTGGAGGTGGAACTGGCCGGGGGACCGGCCGCACACGGCTGGGAGGACCAGCGATGGACGCTGGCACGGGTCGAGACGGTGATCGGTCGACGCTTCCGCCTCACTTACACCATCCAGGGTGTGTGGAAGCTGCTGGTCGGCAACGGCTGGTCCTGCCAGGTACCCGCCCGACGCGTCCTGGAGCGGGACGACGACGCGGTGGCCGGTGGATCCAGGGAAGTGTGGCCCTGCGCGGAAGACTCGCCGTGGCCTGTGGGGCCTGGCTCATCTTCGTGAGGACGAGCCATGTTCTCCATGGTTGCCGCAGGCACAGACCTGGTCGCAGCGCGGTCGAACCCACCACCGTGCACCACGCCACCTCACGTCGCGCCGTGACGAGCGGCCGGTCGCGAAGCCGGCCGGACGGAAGGCAACCGCCCGCTGGTGAACGCCGCCGAGTGGGCGTTTGCGGGCACGTCGGATTTCGGTGTGGTCGGCAACCACGGCCGGGAAGGCGGACGAGGGCTCGTCGTGGCTCATCGCGCAGTGTCGGGTGCCCGGTCGGTGGCCTTGCGATACAGGGCTAGGCCAGGGGCCGTGGTGATGCCGTGCACGACGGTGCTGGCGGCGACGACCAGTGTTCCGGCGGCCAATACCAGGGGGTTCACCCCGAGGCGGTGGGCCTCCATGGTCAGGTAGAAGAGTGCCGAGACGCCGATGGGACCGAACCAGCCCAGGAAGACGGCGTCCCGCCAGGTCAGGGAGAGGGGCCGCTTGAGCGTGAGCAGGATCGGCAGCCGGCGCAACAGCAGCACGCCCAGGAGCATCAGCAGTGCCCGCCACCATCCCAGCTCGCCCCACTCGCGCCATGGGATCATCGCTCCCAGAACGGTGAACAGCGGCAGGACCATGAGGCGGTTGACCGCTTCATCGATCTTGTTCTCGTCGGCGCGTTCGCTCGCCGAACTGGTCGCGTTGAAGGCCAAACCGCAGACGAAGACGGCCAGGATGCCGTCGAGACGCAGCAGCCCCGACGCGCCGAGCACGAACAGCGCCAGCAGAAGCGTGTAGATGAACAGGGGGCCGGACTCGACGGTGCGGCGTTCCTCGGCGGCGCGCAGCGCCTTCCCGCCCAGCCATCCCGCCGCCAACCCGAAGGCAACCGCGCCCAGCACCTGCCACAGCGATTCCAGCAGTGCCTCAGCGCCGGTGAGGGGCCCGGCGACGGCCACGGCGGCGAGCACCAGGGGCAGGCCCAGTCCGTCGTTGGCACCTGATTCGAGGGAAAGTAGCTGCCTGGTCCGGGCGGTGATGCCCTTCTCGGCGGGTCCGCCGGTGACCACGCTGGAGGCGAGGACGGGGTCGGTGGGGGTCAGGGCGGCTCCCAGCAGCGCCGCCGCGCCGAAGCCGATGCCCAGGGCGACGGCCGACACCGCCGTGGTCAGCAGCACCATCCCCAGCATGGCTACGCAGAGAAGAACAGCCACCGGCCTGATCCGTGACCGAACGGCGCGTATCGGGTAGCGCAGGGCTACGGCCATCACCGAGACCGCCAGCAGGATGCGGGAGACCTCGTGCAGCTCTTCGTGTCCCTCCATCACGGTGGGCAGATCAATGACACCCAGCACGGCCGGACCGAAGACGATCCCGGTCAGCAGCGCCAGCAGCGGCCCGCTCAGCGGTATCCGTTGGATGAGCGCGGAGAGCGCCGCCACCACGAGGGCGAGCGCACCGGCAACAGTCAGCAGAGTGTCCACCATGCCCCCGACTTACCCTTTCCGGCCACGGACGTGTGCCACCCGGACGCCCAATGCCTCGGACGGCCCAAGCTGGTGACACTGCCGATGAGCACGAAACTCGCCCGGAAACAGGCCGTGATGTGTCCCTGACCAGCCAGGTGGTGGCGTCGCCGTCCTCGTGCGCGACGGGGACCGGGGGCAATAGGCTGGTCCCTCCTGCGACGCGGCTGGCTTTCCAACGTCGCCTTCACCACTCCAGACCGCCTGTCCAGCGCATCCGACGCGGCGTAGACGGCTGCTTGCTGAGACGGCCCGACCGTCACACCCGCCTGAACAACCACACGACATCACGAGTTCAAGGTCATTAACGCGAGAACCGTGAGAAGGGCCCAGGGAGAGCCCCCGCAGAGGCGCCGCCGCCCCCACTTGCCCCCGCACCAAATGACCTGCTTAGCAGGGGCTGAGCGCCGCGTGGCGCGGATGGATCAGTGTGCTGTCCCGCGGGGGAAGGGATAGGGCGGGTAGATGTAACCCATGCCCCAGAACGGTGTGTAGCCGTAGTGCGAATACACCCTGTCAAAATACTCCTCTTCTTCAACCAGGTCCGGGTCGTACGCCGGGGCGTCGGTCACCTGCTTCTGGGACCGGTCGATGAAAACGTGCTCCTCGGTGATCCGCGTGACGGCATCGACGGGGATGAACGTCTTCTTCTGGCCGATCCCCAGAAATCCGCCGTGCTCGACGAGCAGGAAGCGGACCTTGCCCTCGTCATCGTCGATCAGCAGATCATCGATCTTCCCGAGGTCCTCGCCGTCGGCGGCGGTCACTGTCCGGCCGCGGATGTCTTCTTCTTGTGCGGCGACGGTCTGATCGGAATCGCTCAGCTTGGTGAGTGTGGGTATGCGGGCATTGTCCACGGGGCCCTCCTCGGTGGGCTCAGGCGCGCTCGCGTGTCGCGTCTGGACACTGGCTGACTTTCCTATGCCGCGTGCCCAGAACAGCGATTGGTACTCATCGACTGAAATGCCCTTGGGTGGCTCCGGGCAGCCGCAGCGTAGTCCGGGCTGGCAGTACCCGAGGCCCAGCAGCGTCCTGCGATCGTTCTGTGCCGACAGGATCCGCCTTGCCTCACCGAGATGACCTCTCGGCCGCCCCCCCCTCGGGTGTCAGCGTGATCCGCCCATGCGGGCATCCGAGAGCTGCATCGCGGTCCCTCTGCCCTGGTGCGGATACCGGCTGGTCGAGTGAAGCTGGAGACAGCATCATGTCGCCGCTTCGGGAGTGACGCGCGGATCGGAGAGCTGAAGGATGCGCTGCTTTGAATGCCATCGATCGGGAGCAGACCAGGTGGCCGAGGCGGTCTGCTGCCAGTGCGGCGTGGCCGTGTGCCAGCAGCACGCACATATCGAGAAGCAGGAACTGCACAAGGACGCTGGGCTGGGCAAGAGCACCCATGCGTTGTCGGCTCGGCGGGTGGTCTGTCCGGTGTGCGCCAGGGCTGAACGCAGTCCCTAGTGCGCCGACCTTGCTCTTGATGCCGGAAATCCCGCGACCTATCGCGCGTGTTTGCCGCCCCTAGGCGTCATTGGTGGGCAGAACGGCGACCGGGCAGGCGGCTGAGTGCAGTACCTGTGCGCTGACCGAGCCGAGCATGAGCCGTTTCAGTCCGGTACGCCCGTGGGAGCCGACCACCAGAAGTGCCGCTTTCCTGGCGGCGTTGGTCAGCACGGCTGCCGGGCGGCCCCCTTCGATCCGCGTCCGGATCTCCATGTCCGGGTTCTCGAGCCGGTAGGGCTGCAGGGCCTGGTCGAAAATCTTTCGGGCGTTGCCGGGCATGGCGCGTGGATCCGGCAGGGCCGGCCCCGCGGGTTCGGTCTTGAGTGTGGGCGACTGGAAGGCAGCGTAGACGGCCTCAAGGACCGCCCGGCGTGTGCTTGCGGCTTCGATGGCGAAGTGCATGACGTCGGATCTTATGTCCGGCAGGTCGACGCCGACGACGACGCGGTTTTCCCTGAGTCGCCCGGTGCCGTGGGGCCTGACCACCACGACCGGGCATTCGGCATGGGTGGCGACCTGCCAGCTCACAGAGCCCAGCGGTAGCCGGGCGAACCCGCCGGCCCCGCGATGACCCACCACGATCAGTGATGCCTGTGAGGATCGGTCCAGCAGCGCCGGAGCCGGAGAACCGGATACGAGATCAGGCGAGACATCGACTTCCGGAAACTCCCTCGATACCGCTTCCTGTAGCGGCGCGACCACCCGTTCCGCCCGTTCCACGAAGGAAGCCGACTGGCCTCCACGGTGCACGCCCGGTGGCATGGGCCACTCCACCGCGTGCAAGATGCGCAGCCTCCAGCCGCGGCGTGCGGCTTCCTCGGCCGCGAAACGGACGATCTCGTCCTGATGCTCGGCCTCGGCCACCCCTACCACTACAGTCCGGCCCTTGCCGTACGGTGTCACCGCGGTCTCCTCACCACATAGGAGTTTCCTTCCATGACACGGCCGAGGATGCGCCAGGGCAAACCGGAGAATCCGCTGCTGTCATGCCGAGGTCCACGCCCGTGCGGGGTCGACAGGCCACGCATCCGGCCGCAAGCTGAAGGAGAGGTAGCCTCCGCAGTCGTTCAGTAAGGGGCGGCTTATGGACTGGTGGATATGGCTGATCATCGGCGCCGTGATTTTGATCTTGGCGTTTGTCGCCGTAGTCATGGTGCAGGCACAACGTCGCAGGGGCGGCGTCATCGCTGGCGGCGCCCCACCGCGGCGCAGGCGGGGAGGCCCCAGATGAGCGACTACCTGCGGGCGCGGGAGATCATCAAGAAGCCGGTGGTCACCCTGGGCGGGGAGGCAGTCGCCCAGATCAAGGACGTAGTGTTCGACGCCGCACGGGGCGACATCCGAGCCTTCACGCTCAGCGGCCGTGGACTGCTCGCCGGGCCCATGAAGCGCGCTCTGTCGTGGAAGAACGTGCACGCCCTGGGACCGGACGCGGTCATAATCCCGGACGAGACAGCGATGGAGGACGACGCCGGAACCGCTACCGAGGCGCAGGATGGCCCTGGCGGAGGAAACGTGCTGGGGGCGCGGATGCTGACGGCTAGCGGGAGTGACCTCGGCAAGATCAACGACGTCATCGTCCAGACGGGTAAGAGACCACGTGTCGTCGGTTATCAGATCGAAACGGCAGACACGGCACGTCAGCAGATCCTCGTGCCTGTGCTCAAGCCGGTGTCCGTTTCCGGAGAGATGGTCGTCGTGCCGGATGCCACCGCTCAGTACACGGCCGGTGACCTCGCCGGCCTGACCGCCGCGGCGCAAGGGCTGCACAACAGACTGGAACAGGAGAAGTGATGCTGCTCAGCCAGGCTGTTGGGCGTCCCGTCGTCAACGTCACCACCGCCGAGACCATCGGAACGGTGACCGGATGCTTCGTGAGCGGCCGGCCTGCCCGCATCACCGCCCTCCATCTCAACACTCGCGGGCACGGTGGACACATACTGACCTGGGACAACGTCCGCTCCTTCGGTCAAGACGCAGTAATCATCCGCTCCATGGAAAAGCTCCGGCCCGACAAGCACATCGACAGCCAAGATCCCGCCCATCCAAGCCACGACCCCATAGGCAAGCCCGTACTGACCGAGACTGGTGAATTGCACGGAACCGTCGAGGACATCGACTTCGACCAGCAAACCGGACACATCCAGCGGCTGGTCGCCACCGAAGGCGACATGCCCGGAGAAACGCTCCTGGGAAGCGGTAGCTACGCCGTCGTCACGTCTACCACGACGTGATCGCGAGGGCGGCTCCCACGCTCGCATGGCTCCAATCAACCAGCTGGCGAGCGCACCTGATACGCGGACTGTTCGGTTTGACCCACCTCGGTCCGCCTCAGACGCCGCCAGGTCAGGGGTTGAGACTCCGGTGACAGCGAGGATGGGGGATCGTCGGCGTGATCGGCCATCACTTCAAGCCCCAGCGCCTCGCGCGACCGGGCATACGACCTCCCTCACGCGCGTGGGGATAAAGCGAGAACCTCGAGCGGTGCGGCCATCGCCTTCCTTGTGCGTGCGCCGGTTGGGGACGTGCGGCAAGCCTTCTACTGCTCAACGTCCCTGGTCATCTCCCGCGCCCTGACACAGGGCTCTCCCTGGAACTTCTTGTACAGCGTCTCCGCGAAGTCCACGCCGAGTTCCTTCTGAACCTTGGGCAGGTCGAATTTCTGCACAGTCCCGGTGACGTGAACGAGTTCGTCCTCGTTCACGGCCGGCAGATCCTTCTCGATGATGAGGAGCGGTTCGACACCGCTGAACTCATCTCCTCCGATGGTGAAGGCCCAGGGAGAGATGGCTTCTTTGACGTAGCCGCTGAACGTCCCTACCTGCCCCACTACGGAGTCAGAGTCCCCGCGCTCGAACGCCTCGTGCACCCCACCGATGTCCAGCCCGGTCTCTTTGCCTCCCGAGTCGCCGCATCCAGTCAGCGCCGGCGTTGTGGCAAGCAGCGTCGCCACAAGCCACGCGGACAGCCCTCGGTGCGAGTTGTGTACGGTGCACCTCGCAGATCGGTTCCTTCCGTTCCGGTTACCGGAATCGGACTCCCATAGGCCACAGGATCCTTACCAGCGCAGTTATGGATCCCACCCGCACTAATCGCTTTGCTCAGCTCAGCGTCCAACTCCATCCAGACGGACGCACCCGCAGCTGGTCCGACAACAGGGCGCGAGAGCTACGCACCGGTCAGCGCGGGTTGATCGGCGGCTCTGCCGTTGGGGAAACCGGGCACCATGGGGACGTGCATGGAGTACCCGATCGGAGGGGCCGAGATCCCGTTGCCGTTCACGCGTTCTCCAGCACCCGCTCGCCACGTGCCGGTCTCCGCCTTCGGTGGCTGACCTCACTGAAGGGGAAACTCATGGACCGTCCCCACTTCTCATCGCCCTCGCGAAAGAAACAGGAAGACACAGGGTGACGCCAGTGCTGTGGATGCCCGACAGGCGCCGCTATCGGCTGCGGTTGCCCGGAACGCGCACGCCCATCCGAGGCGTTTCGGGGCGACGGAGTGAAAGGAAGGCGGTGTGTCGTCAGTCCCAGAGTCCGCAGCCGAGCGCATGATGGCACTACCGTTGTCATATTCCCGAAGGGGGACGCGTCATAGAACCTCGCGGGCACGTACCCTGGGCCGTGCGGCCCTCTTCTGCAGTGGTGCTCTGCGTCCGGGTCGGGGCCGCAGACCACACCCCTTGCGCCCATGCGTGACATGGTCCGCGCGCAGCTGTGGCCGCTGCCGACGCTGGGCGTCGTACTCGCTGTCACCGCAGGTGTGGGACTGCCCCGACTGGACGCACGGATCCACCACGACATCCCGCCCTGGTTGACGGACTACCTGTTCGGAGGCAGCGCGGACGCCGCGAGTACCGTACTGGAGGCGATCGCCGGCTCGCTGATCAGCGTCACGGCGCTGACTTTCTCGCTTACGGTGGTGACGCTGCAACTGGCAAGCAGTCAGTTCTCTCCGCGTCTGCTGCGTACTTTCACCGCAGACCGGTACGTCCAGACGACCCTGGCATTGTTCCTCGCGACGTTCACCTACGCCCTGACCGTGCTGCGCACCGTGCGGACCGGTGACGACGGACAAGTCATGTTCGTCCCCCAGGTGTCGGTCACCGCGGCCTTCCTCCTCACCCTGGCCAGCGTGCTCGGACTTGTGTTGTTCTTGTCGCACCTCGCGCGCGAGATCCGGGTGGAAACGATGATGCGCAGCGTCCACTCCGCCGCCAACCGCACCATCCACCGGCTTCTCTCCCCAAGAGACCTCGCTGCAAGGGACTCGAGCGCCTCACTGCAACCGCCCATCGACGCACTGCCCTTGCCCGCCGATAGGTCCGGCTTCCTGATCGCCGTGGACGAGGAGGCTCTCCTGAAGGCAGCCGTCGAGGCCGATGCCGTTCTCCTCATCGACCGCCATCCCGGCAGCTCTTTGATCGCCGACACGCCCATGGGAGCTGCCTGGCCCCGCACGGGGGAGTCCTTCTCTCCCGAGACCGGGACGCGTCTGGCCCGAAAGGCCGCCGAAGCAGTTTCGACCGGCGCCGAACGCACCGACGCCCAGGACGTCGCCTTCGGACTCCGCCAGCTCACCGACATCATCGCCAAAGCGCTGTCCCCTGGGATCAACGACCCCACAACCGCTGTCCACGCCTTGTCCCACTCCTCCGCGCTGCTGTGCGAGCTGGCGCACCGCGACCTCCACCCCCGGCTGCTGCGCGACGGCCAACACCAGGTCAGGGTCGTGCTACAGGGACCGGACCTGGACGATCTCCTCGATCTGGCCATGACCCAGCCCCTGCGTTACGGCGCCGCCGAGCCCGCTGTCCTGACCCGCATCTTGATGCTGCTGCGCGAACTCGCCTGGAACACCACACCTGACCAGCACCCCCCCATCGTCGCCGCACTCGCCCGGCTGCGCTCCACTGCCACCGCCCAAGACTTCCACGCCGCCGAGCGCGCCGGGCTCACCGAATTGGCCCAGCAGGTCGAGCAGGCCATGGCCGGACGCTGGACGAACGACCGGAGCCATTGACCGCACAGTCCCGACCACCAACAGCACTGGACCGATTCTGGCGTGCGGAGCGGTGCCCCAACCGGCGTACCGACGGCAAGCGGTCGCGGCCGACGGCGACCCGCATCCGCACCGCCAGGAGTCGCCGCCGCAGCGGGGTTCGGCGGGACCGGCGCAAATGGCTCGCAGGCGCCCTTCCTTGCTGCGTCTCAACGGTCCGTGGCCGGCGTCGGTATGCGTGTGAAGTGGTTGTGGCGACGGCGACGGCGGGGCGGGGAAGCGGATGAGTGGGCGGTGCGTGGCGCGCCTGCGCAGAGTTTTGAACGGGATGTACAACTCTCGCCCGTCAGGAACTTGGCGAGGGGGAGGCGAGTCCCGGCGCCTTGGTGATGTCCTCTTCCACATAGGTCGACAGCTCCGCGTGCACCTGGAGGGCTACCTCCCCGGCCTGTTGGAAGCGCAGAGTCACCCACACATAGTCGCCGCCCCGCAGTTGCTCGCGTAGCCCTCGCAGCGGCAGGTGTGGCCGCTCTTTGCTCCGCGCGACCAGCTTGCCGACGGGGCACGTCCACAGGGCCGCGGGTGCTGCCTTCGGCGGTGACGATGTCGACGGACCGTGCCCTTGTGGTCTTTGCCCCCAGCAGCCTGTCGGGGCGCTGGCCCTGGTTGAATAGCCATACGCACAGCGGAGCGTCATCTCCCCATTTTGCAGGGCCCGTTGGGGGAGCGATATGGGCGTAGAGGATGAGCATCGAACCGATGCGGGCATTCGTGCCCGGCGGGTTGTATTCGTCTTGAGTGGAGTCGCAGCCGACGGCAGCCATGAGGCATCCAGCCAGAGAGACGCGGCTGCTGCCCTACTCCAACAGTGGGGAGCACTATTCTTCAAGGCCACAGGCGTCTCTCGCTGCGTCGTAGGGATGCGTCAAGGACTACGCACGCTTACATGTCCAGCCGGACGTAGTTGACCGCCCGGTCTGGGCCGGATGGCCCGCTCAGCCACCGATGCGAGTGACATTTGTAAGATCTGCCACCCTGCCAAAGCCGCTTCTTACGCAGTTCCTTGCGGGCCTGCAATGACGCGCATTGCGGTCAGCCAAGAGAACGGCTTCCTGGACTCTGGCGTAACCGGAACCAGGGCCGCACAGTGTTCAAGCGGTTGAAGCAGTACATTCTCACAAATCAGCGCGAGGCTGACTGAGTGATACGCGCCCACACCGGCAAGACGAACCAGGACAGGATGAACCACGCCACAATGCCTGCCACCAGAAAAAGGGCCAAGGTGTTGTCCAGCGCGACCCGCAGAACAAGCAGCAGGGCCGAGGTAACCGTGCACAGCAAGAGTACAAGTCCGACAAGCGTCATGCGCGAAGCCCAAACCAGTATTTGCGGCTTCATCCGCCGACCGGTCACCAGGCGGTGGAACGACACCGGGCCGACCAACGCCCCAGTGGTAGCTGCACCGAGAAGTGTGGTGATCACATAAATGGACTGGTCTGTCTCGCTCAAGTCCCGGAAAGCTGGCTGGAAAACGAGCGCGAGGAGGAACCCGAAGAGGATTTGTACGGCGGTCTGCGCAACGCGCAGCTCCTGCAATAGCTCACCCCACCGCCGATTGGCACGCATTTCCGCACCTTCCTCGTGGCCGGGCCTGGAGTGCCACTCATCCTGCTCACTGCCCTCTGCCGCCACAACGAACCTCTCCTGACTGTTGACAGCACCCGTCGCTTTATGGCCGCACTTCGTTGGGGCTCTTGGCCGTCCCGGCCTGGCCGACTCTGGGCATATGCGACTGGAGACCTGATCTCATTGTCCATCAGCTCCCGATCTCCTTGGGTAGGTTGACGAAGCTTCCAGTCCTCGTCCAGGACTCAGAGCTGTCGTTTACCCAAACGCCACACGTCGCGCGCTCATAAATGACTGTGCCATTCGGTCCGCAGGTTCAGCGCTATGCCCACTCAAGTGCTTCCCGTACCGCGGATGCGATTTTAGGGCGCTGCTCGGTGTTTAGGAAGGGAAGTGCCCGCCTTCCGCACTGCGAGAGGGACGTTACCGCATATAGGTTTCGAAGCGCATGCGACCCGGTATCTCGGCCCGGTAATGTTGGGTGTCATTTCCCTGAGCGACTTGGCCATCGAACGAGACGCGAGGCCCGCATTGGGGGACATCAGCGCCGTCGAACCTAACAAGTGAGCGAGCTCCTGGCCGACGGCCGTGCGGGCACGTGCATGAAGCGCGCCAAGGTGGGGCCGTCTGCAGATGGGCCACTTACTGCGGCGTGGCACGCGCTACCGACTGATGCCGTGCGAGGCTACGGCGCAGTCGAGTGCTCTACGCCGACTGCACCGTAGCCATCGTTCCAGGGATGTTGCGGGGATCGTCGCCGTAGGTGTATTCGGTGCGGATGCGACCGTCACGTCCGTGGACGACCACCTGCGCCGGCTTGTGTTCTTCGGCCTGATGGCGGGCCTCGTCGACCGCTTCCTTCTGTGTGCGGTGAGGCTCGCGGACCTAGCGGCGGCCTTGCCTGTGCTCTACCTGCCACTTTTCAGCTGGGTTAGGAGAGTCTGCGGGGGTGATGTGGTACACGGTGCGCTTGGGCTTCGCTGCCATGACTCCTCGCTTTGTGGGGTGTGCGGTCGCGCCTGTCGGTGAATCGGCTGGCGGTGAGCGAGCGACCTGAATGGTGGGGAGATCCTGGGGCGTTATGTCGGTGCGCAGGCGGTGGAGGCGTACGGGGTGGCGCCATCGGCCGCAGTCGACGGCCGTGTCGCCGTAGAACTCGGCGACGAGCTCCGGTTGACGCAAGTGAAGTAGAGGGGGTCGCGGCTTCTCCAGTGGAAGGTGACCCGCATATCAGTCCACGGGTGTCCGCGCCGGGTGGATGCGTTTGGCGAGCTGGTCTCGCAGTGTGGTGGACGGCCCGGCCGGCGATGACGATCCGAAGGTCGTCCTCGCCGAGCCGGTGCAGGACCTTGACCGTGACGCCGGGCAGCTCTGCGGGCTGACGGGCCGCTCGGCCTGTAACTCGGCCGGAAAGGGCCGCACCGGACTGTCGAGCAACGGCTCGGCCGCGGCGAGTTCACCGACGGTGGTGACCGCTCCGTCGATCCGCCGGCGCCGGTCATCCATCCGGAGCGAGAGCTTGTCGACCCCGGACTGGGCCTGGACGACCGTGAGGCCGTCGGGAACCGTGCGCCACCAACGTTGAGCCGCCGAGTGGTTGGCCTTCTCCACCACTCCCTTGCGGTTGCCGCGGCGAGGCGGGCGGATGTCAACCCCGACCCCGTAGTACTTGGCGACGGCGGCGAACGCCGCGGTGACCTGACCGCTGGAGGGATAGCAGACGGTCGCCATCCGGTCGAAGCGCCACCGCCGAGCTGTCCCGCCCAGCTTGCGCACGACATCGTCCAGGGCCTGGACCAGATGGGGGAAGTCCTCCGACTCCGCCGGCACCGCCCTCCACCGGCCCGAATGCGCGAGAGCCCCGACCAGCAGATGCGCGTGCTCACCCACCCCCAACCTTCGGGAGGATCGGGCAGCTCCAGCCAGTCGAACTGGATCTCCTCGCCCGGCGGATGCGCGATCATCGCGACATTGCGGCCGGTCGAGGCATGGCAAGGCTCGCAGTGCGGCCGGACGGGATAGCGGCGAAGGGCGCGAGTGAACGTCGAGTACGCACCCTCATAGCCGAGCCCCACCACCTCGTCGAACAGCGTGGATGCCCACAGGTGCGCATCGTCAGCAAGGCGCTGCCGGCAGTACGGAAGGAACGGCACGAACGCGTCGGGCGCCTGAAGCCGCTGGCCGGCGGTCCGCTCACCGTTCAGATAGGCACGGATCGTCTTGCGGTCCCGCCCAGATGCCGGGCGATCGCCGAGATCGTCCATCCTTGCCGACGTAGTGCATGAGCATCCAGGCCCCCGAACAGGCCGAACTTGCGCACGCAGGCTTTCCGGACCAACCGCCAGATACGACGACCCACCGGGCAAGATCACACGATGGATGGGAGATCAACAGAGCAGGTTTGCTCCACCCTTTAGCAGCAAGTGGGGAGATTCAAGATGCGTCATCAGTTGCCAGTGATCGCCCCTCGAAGACGTGCCCGGGCAGACGCGGTACTGCCCGGGCCAGCATGGGATCGCACGGGAGGCACCAGAACCACAAAGCCACATAACCATAAGATCGGTGCGAAACTCGACAAGAGGGCTCCACAGGTGGAAGGGTCGATGGTGGATCTTGAGACTGTCGCCCTCTACGGCCTGCGGCCGGAAGTGCCAACCACCTTGCCGAACTCGACGAGAACAACAAGGCCGCCACATCATGACCGCCTGGCTGCAGACAGCCGACCGTGGGGCTGCTGGCGCATGCGTGGCGTACTTGTCCACCAAACAGGTATGCGTCTCGCTGGGCGTGCTGCTCGGGTTGCTCACCGCTGCAGGCTGATCAGGCTTGCGGACGAACCATTGTGGGCAGCATCGCCCGCGCGGCGGCCGTGATCTGCATCCGCAAACTGGTTGCGACACGTATTGGCCGGAACCCGCTCGATAGGCCGCAGCTGAGGTAGCGAACGGACAGGCATGACGAACGAGCGATGAGAGAGGCGGATAACCGATGCGTGCGTTGACCGTACGGCCCGGCCAGAAGAACTCACTGGAAGAACGGCAACTGCCGCAGCCATCCCCGGCGGACGGGGAACTACTGGTACGGGGCCTGACGATGGGTGTTTGCGGGACGGACCGCGAGATCGCGCGCGGTGACTACGGGTGGTCGCCGCCCGGCCGCGACTGGATGATCCTCGGGCACGAGTCACTGGGCCGGGTGGAGCAGGCCGTTCCCGGCAGCGGGTTCTCGGCCGGTGATCTGGTGGCCGGGGTGGTACGCCGACCGGATCCCGTCCCGTGCGGCGCATGCGCCCATGGTGAGTTCGATATGTGCCGCAACGGCCGCTACACCGAGCGTGGCATCAAAGAGATCGACGGCTACGGCGCCCAGCTGTGGTGCGTGGAGCCCGCCTACGCGGTGAAGCTGCAGCCGTATCTCGAGCATGTCGGCGTGCTGATGGAACCCACTTCCGTCGTGGCGAAGGCATGGGAACAGGTGGAGCGTGTCGGGGGGCGCTCGTGGTTCGAGCCGCGGCGAGTTCTGGTTACTGGCGCCGGACCGATCGGCCTGCTGGCCGCTCTGCTCGGTACGCAGCGCGGCCTGGAAGTACATGTCCTGGACCGCGTGAGCGACGGGCCGAAGCCTCCGCTGGTACGGGATCTGGGCGCCAGCTACCACACCGAGGACGTCGCGGAGGTGATCAACAAAGTGTGCCCGGATATCATCATCGAAGCCACTGGAGCCAGCGGCCTCGTCTTCGCAGCGCTGACCGGGACCGCCCCGTACGGGGTGGTGTGCCTGACCGGCGTGTCGCCCGTCGGCCGCCGCATCACCGTGGACGCCGGCTCCGTCAATCGGGACATCGTTCTGGAGAACGACGCCGTGGTGGGATCTGTCAACGCGAACCTTCAGCATTACCAGCAAGCCGCCGACGCCCTGGCGAAGGCTGAACTGACCTGGCTGGAGCGCCTGATCACCAGGCGGGTGCCCCTGGAGCATGCCATCGAGGCGTTCCAGAGGCAGCCGGATGACGTCAAAGTCGTCATCGACCTGTAAGAGCCCAACCGGGACCCTCCTTGTGGGAGGAATGCTCGCGCGGGGTACCAGTTGATCCATGTTCTTGGACTCCTGGGGTGAACTGGTTTGCGTACTGGTCATGGCGGGGCTTGCGTACCCGGTTCTGATTGCCGCGGTACGCGCGTCGGGTAAGCGGGCGCTGTCGAGGATGAACGTCTTCGATCTGGTCGACGTTGCTCCTGCACGACGGCTGGCATGCGTTATGAGGCGATGCGACGCGCACGTGTCACTCGGGACAAAGTGCGTCAGGCCATCCCAAGTGACCGGGGCACTAGAGCAGGTAGAAGCTGTGGTGCTGGGAACGGATGGCAGCTTCAGCGTGATCCTTCGTTCCCGATCCGGCTCAGAAGCGACGAAGCCGGTGCGTCGAACTGCGCAGCACTCATCAATGGCCGCCCGTCTCCCGAGTCTTCCGCGGCGCTGACCTGAAAGTCGATGGTCAGGGTGGAGCTCACTGCCGCAGATCGGCGGCACACAAATGAAACCTGATCCCCGATCAGGCGTGGAAGACCTGTCGCTATTGAATGGGGCCTTGTCATGGTGCTTGTCGCCGTCTTCGGCGCCGCATTGCTGGTCGCGGTACTGGTCTCCGGTCTCGCGGCTCGCTCCGTCCTATCCACGTCCCTGCTTTTCCTCGTCGCCGGCGCCTTGGTCAGCGACGGGTTCCTCGGTCTGATCCACATCACAGCGGACAGCGCTATTGTCGCTGTCACAGCAGACCTCGCCCTGTTCACCGTGCTCTTCACCGACGGCATGCACGTCTCGTTCCCGGCCTTGCGCAACGCCTGGCGCAATCCCGCCCGTGCACTGGCCTTCGGCATGCCTCTGGCGTTCGTCGGAATGGCACTGCTGACGCATTTCCTGCTCGGGCTGGACTGGACTACGTCCTTCCTCGTCGGGGCGGTACTGGCACCGACTGACCCGGTCTTCGCCTCGGCCATCGTGGGACGTAAGGAGGTCCCCGCACGATTGCGGCAGCTCCTGAACGTCGAAAGCGGCATCAATGACGGTCTGGCGTTGCCTGTAGTACTTCTGCTGATCGCTGCCGCCGGCCCGACTTCACATGCAGCCGAAGCTTCACCATCGAAAATCGTGCTGGAGCTCGGCGTGGGTCTGGCCTTCGGAATCGCCCTGCCACTCATCGTGAACTGGCTGGTTCGGTTCCGCCTTCTAGGAGCGGAACCCAGGCTGCAACCACTGCTGCCACTGGCAACAGGAATCCTGCTCTACGCCGTCTGTCACCTCACTCACGCCAACCCTTACTTGGCGGCGTTCTCGGCCGGCGCGGTTCTCGCCTCCGTATCACCGGAGAGCGCCAGGGCCTTCGGCCCGTTGGGCGACGCGCTGTCCGAATTGGCGAAATTCGCTGCGCTTCTTGTCTTCGGTGCCCTCCTCACCCCTCACCTCTTCGGCGACCTCCCGCTGGGAGGCTATGTCGTTTGTGTCCTGTCGATTCTGCTGGTCCGGCCGACTTCCTTGCTCATCTCCTTGATCGGCACCCGCTTCAACCGACGCGAACGACTGGCAGCGGCCTGGTTCGGGCCGAAGGGATTCGCCTCTGTCGTCTATGGCTTGCTTGTCTTGGAATCGGGCATCCCCCAGGCCGAGCAGGCGTTCACCGTGATCGCCGTGTGCATCGCCTTTTCGATCGCTGCTCACAGCAGCACCGATGTACCCGTCGCCCGTGCCTTTGATGTCGACGACCTCGTCGGCATCCCTAGCCACAAGGAAAGCCCGCTGCCCAGTTCGCCATCGGCATGAGTACACGGAAACAGGGCCGCCGTATCACCCTGGTTACGGGGACCGTTGGTGGTGGCCGCAGTTGGCGCGGCAGGCGCTCTGTGCGAACCTGGGCGCTTCGAATCTGTAACGTTGTCCGCTGGCCAGCGCAAGATGCGCATATCCTTGATCCTGACGGACTGAAGCCGCTGAGAGGTACGTGGGCTGGGCTGCTCGCCAGGCTGCGCAACGCGGGTTTGTAGCTCTGTCTTCGGCGTCGGCTGCCACGCCACGCCTGCCCGCCGCCATTACTTCGGGGGAGATGCACTGACTGGCGCAAGCACTCCAAAGCCCACGGTGCTCTCTGCCTTGCCGTTCTGCGTCATGGCAGCCGTAGCAGCGGTGGACATCACGGCCGGCCCGGACGTGGGCTTCCTGCCGCTGGTCTCACTCGGGCCGGCGTTCGCCAGCCTCGTCGGGGGATGGCGCCGCACCGCGATCATCGGAGCAATGGCCCTCGGGCTGTGTGCCGCACTCGGGTTGTACGACGGGCTGTTCGACAGTCGACGTGGCATCACCGCCATGGCTTCTGTTGCCGGAGTGACGGCGGCCGGTCTGGCAGCCGCCGCAATGCGCCAGCGCCGTGAAGCAGAGCTCGCCAACGTCCGGTCCATCGCCGAGGTCGCCCAGCGGGTTCTGCTCAGACCAGTCCCACGCCACGCCGGGAACCTTTCGATCGCCGTTTCGTACACATCCGCGACCGCCGAAGCACATATCGGCGGCGATCTGTACGAAGTCGTCAGGTCATCGGCCGGTGTACGGATCATCGTCGGGGATGTGCAAGGCAAGGGTCTGGAAGCGGTAGAGACCGCAGCTGCCGTCCTAGGCGCCTTCAGGGAAGCGGCTCACGACGCGCCTGATCTGACGGCAATCGGCATCCGATTGGAACGGGCCGTACAGCGCCAGGGGAACGGTGAGAAATTCGTGACTGCTGTACTGGCCGAAGTCCGCACAGAGCACAACGCGACTTTCCTGAACTTCGGACACCCACCGCCCCTGATCACCCGCCCTGACGGGTCCGTGGAATTCGCCGAGCCGCCCTCCTACGCTCCCCCTCTGGGGCTCAGCGACCAAGCACCCGATGCTGCAGAACCCTTCGGCGTTCCCCTGCCACCCGGCAGCCAGCTGTTCTTCTATACCGACGGAGTGACAGAGGCTCGGAACAACGACGGCCGCTTCTACCCCCTTCATGAGCGCGTCTCACTGCTCAGGGCCGACGAAGCTGATGCAGCCCTTGACGCTGTGCGAGCCGACCTTATCCGGTACACGCAAGGCCCCCTCCATGACGACGCAGCCATGCTCCTGCTGCGCTACGACGATCTACCACACGCCAGTTAAGCGCCCAGCCCGTTTCCCATAGCGCGCCGCTCGGCACGGGGAATGGAATGCGGACGGGGCCATCACAATCGCTCGACCTGCACGACGCCCGTGAAAAGGCCGAACGGCATAGGCGAGGCAGGGGCTCCTTCGTCAGATGGCGGCGTACGCCGCCGTCACAAGCAAGGCCACCAAGGCGAGGAGGGCCAGGCAAATGTCAACTACCTTCCCCCCGTCCCGCTGCGCCGAAACTCATCCTGCTGGTCGTGGTCCTCCCGGCCTTGAGGAACTGCTGGTTAAGCACCGCCATGCAGAAGGCGAGGCCGGGGCCGTCGTGGACAAGGCTTCGTTCGATCTGGCAGAGGATGCGCCCGTCGTCCCTCTCGTGTTCCGTGTCAGCACCTGCTCCTTGAAGGCTGTGGCCCGCGCAGGGAGTACGCAGCTCGCGCATATCTGAGCGGCGCTTCGGCTGCGACCGATGATGCCTCTCATGGGCGTGCTCAGGGGCTTCGTCGCGGGCTAGCCACGGGCCCCAATCGCCGAGCGGGCTGGTCGTTCGCTCCACATCCCTAACTGGCTGCGCGTCCATTGTGAACCGCTCATCCCAAGACGCTGAGGTGAGCCCGGCGGCACACCTCGCAAGTGATTCCCCGAGCAAGTGCCTCACTGGTGGCTTACCCATGCTGGCCAAGTCGACCATTTCTTCCTGTGGACTCGCACATGGTCATGGCATAGCGCGGCCCCGCAGTGGGTGCAGACGACTACGGCGACCTTCGTTTCGCGGCACTCGAAGCAGTTCATGAGCTGCTGCACCTTTCTGATGGGGATCTCTGAAAACGGCTCTGTCCGGAGCTCCGGATGCTTTCGGTGATCTTGCCGATGCTCCCGCGCCGCGCTCAGTGCCTATTGGGCGCCGCGGGTCGGTTAGCCCGTAAGCGCCTCTTGTGTAGCGCCGGGCCGGCACCCTGGATTGCCGGGCTGCGGCAGGCGAACCGGGCCCCTTGGAACGCAACCGCGCCGGCGACTGAAGATCACCAACAGCATCCGGAAAGTGAGTCAGAATCCAAACCCGGAGCCACACACGAGGGCGGCATCGCCGGACGAGCCCGCATCGAGAACGTCCCGGACGGAAGCGAGCACCGTACGGGGCGTGGACCACCAGCCAACACGCAGCCGCGACCGCCTCGACCACGCCCAACTCGTTGTCCTCGTCCACCTCCCAGTGCAACGGGCGCAGCAGCGGACTGGCCTGCGATGATGACGGCGTGCCAGAGCCAGGGACCACTGCCGTCGTCATTGTCTTGCCCGATGCCGCCCCGCTCCTCGAGGCGGCGTGGCGTATCGACCCAGCTCTGGTGCGTCGTGGGGTGCCGGCGCACGTCTCGCTCCTCTACCCGTTCGTGCCGGAAACGGCGCTGACAGATCAGGACAAGAAGGGCGTGCGTTCCCTGGCTGCGAGTTTTCCGGCAGCTGATCTCCTCTTGGAGGAGGTGGTGACGGCGTCCGGCTTCGTCTCCGTCACCGTTCCGGGACTCCAACCGATCGTCGATGCGTTCCGCGCCCAGTGGCCCAAATTGCGCCCGTACAGGGGCCGCTTCGGGGCGCGGCCCGCCGCCCATGTCACGGTCGCTATGGGTGCGGACAACCCGACAGCTGCCGCCCATGTCCGCGCTGCGATCGGCAGCCTGCTGCCGCTGCACACCCGTGCGGCGGCGGTCCAGCTGGTGGTGCTGACGGAGGAAGGCTGGCAGCCGCGGTTCACCGTGCCGCTCGGCGTCCCGGACGGGCCGTAAACACCGCCTGCCAGTCCCTCGCCCCTGGCCGCGAGCACAGCCCGAGGCCGGCAGCCCGTCCTCGGCCACATCCCGAGGACCAGTGATCTTGTCGCGGCCCGTTGGCACGGCGGTGTTGCACCCCCTGGGGCTGCCTTTGCAGCCATTGGACGTGCTCTCGACTGCCCCCGGCCAACGGCCCGGCTCAACCGCGCGTCACGCGACCAGCGGCTATTCGCACGCACCGTGGTTCCACCTGGAGATCACCAACAGCATCAGTTCCGTGAATCTCATGACTGGGTGAGGATTCGGGTGCGGAGGAGTGTGAAGGACGCGCGGCCGTACATTGCTCTCTTGAGCGTTTTCACCCTGTTGACGTGGCCTTCGAAGATGGCTCCAGGTGAGGGTGAGACCGGCGGTGACAGCGTCGAGGTCACGGCGGAGGAATTCGGCGAAGCCGCTAATGGGCTTGGGTGCGTCCTGTTTCCCCTGGCGGATCCAGTGGTGCAGGAGGTGTCCGCGCTGGTTGCGGACCAGATCGGCGAAGGATCGTGCCAGGTCGCAAGCCCGGGTGATGTCCGGGCAGGCGAGGCGGACTTCGAGCAGCCGCTCGCCTTGGCTCTCGGTGACGGACACGCGAGGCCGCATGATCCATGACGTGATCTTGCGGTCAACGACGTGTACGAAGGGGCAATGGAACTCGCCTACGCTGAGGCCGACCGCCGCAGAGCCCAACTGCACCTGGTGTACGCCGACGACGTGCGTCTCGCACCTCCGGTGCCGGCCGGCGTGGTGCCGCCAGTCTTCGGCCCCGTGCCTCCCGCTCCGATCGAGCCTCTTCCGCACACGGCCCAGTGCCCCGTGGGAGTCGTCCCAGCTCCGGCGCAGGACTAGACCGCAGCAGCTCAGTATTCGTTTATCCCACGTAACGCATGGTGCTGATCCGGTACTTCAGCGCTACGGCTGCAAGCATGCTGCTGGGCCGCCTTCGTGAATCCTGCGGTGACGTTTGCCCACTGTGACCGTGGCAACCCGTGAACGCGCGGAGGTTGTGTTCGGCTGCCAACAGCAGCATGAACCAGGCGTCGTCCCCCTCGCCCGACCCATGGTGGCATCGGTCGCCGCCGTCCCTGGGGCGAGCTCAGCCAGGAGGCACCCATGAAGCGTAATCGTCCCACCGTTAAGCGCGCGGCCCCCCGGCCGTCTGGGCCGGAACTCGCCGGAGGGGTGAGAAACTCCCTCATCAGCGTGTTGATGCTGCTTGCGGGCGTCTGGCTGTTTGTTGCGGCTTGGGTCATCGGGTACCCGTTCAACGAGCCGGCGGTCGATGCGCACCTGAACGAGATGGCTGTCGGTGTCGTCGTCTTCCTTGTGGCCGTAGCCCGCCTGGTGCGCCGACGCGGGCCGGTGTCTGACCTCGTCGTCACGGCGGCAGGGGCGTGGATTATTGCCGCACCGTTCGTGGTGAGCTACGGCGACTCCTCAAAGGCGGACGCGGCTCGGATTAACGACGTAGCCACCGGCGTAGTGGTGATTGTGCTGTCCGTGATCTCTCTGTGGATTGCACGGGAGCGGCGAGCCTGAGCCGAAAATTCAACAAGATGTAGCGCCGCTACGTGTGAGCGCTATCGCGCGGGCCGGCACATCGCGACGCACTCCCGACGAGAGGAACTCCATGACCTCCGAGCACCCATCCACGGCAGTCGACCGCCCCGTACCTAACCTATGAAGGCGCGCAGCGCGCCGTCGGCTTCCCTTCCGACAACGAGTTTCCCCTAGAACGGACGGCGATCATCGGATGGGACCCTGCGCATGGTGGAGACGGTCCTGGGTCCCCTGACCCGCGGCAGAGCCGCCCTGGCAGGCGCCGGCACTGGGGGTGGTTCGGAGTACTGGTTGGTCTGCTACTCATGGTGTTCGCCGCCGGTCCCCACACGTGGTCGTGCTCCTGCTCAGCGGACGTACGGTGCAGCCTTCGGGTCCGTCTTCGAATTCGCTGGCCCGCCTTCACCAACGGTCAACGGGACTTCACTTCGCGCGCAGCCAGATCCCTGCTGCACGCTACGACGTGGTCGCCGACGCCCAGGTAGCCGAGGAGCCCAGAAACGTGCTCGTCAAACTCGGTTGGCGAGAGTCCTGACAGGTCCCGACAACGCGAGGCGTCTCGCACAAGTACCAACCAGCGACCCCTGGGTGTCAATTCCACGCCGCGCAGACAACCCATCGGCCTGGCTCGGTTCGCCCCGGCTGCAGACTGTGTGCGGGATGGAGCGTCACCCCTGTTGTACAGCCGCAAGTGCTAGCTGTGTGGTCTCATCGACCGTACCGCTGATGGGAATAAGCGCCCCTTGTTCACCGGCGGCCAACGGCTCCAGTGCGTCCAACTGTGATTGAAGGAGGGATACCGGCATGAAATGCCCGCGACGCGCAGCCATGCGTTCGGCGATAAGCTTCGCCGAGCCGTGCAGATGGATGAAGAACACAGACGGCGATGCCGACACAAGCCGTTCGCGATAGCACCGTTTCAGTGCCGAGCAGGTGATCACCCCGCCTTGGCGGCCATGCTCGAGCAGCCACTTCGCGATGGCGTCGAGCCAGGGCGCCCGGTCTTCGTCATCCAGAGGGATGCCAGCCCGCATCTTGGCTACGTTGCCCGGGGAGTGAAAGTCGTCAGCTTCTGCGAAGGGCACGCCCAGAGACTGGGCCAGGGACTGCCCTACGGTCGTCTTGCCGGATCCTGACACACCCATCACTACGATCAACGAAGCATCTTCATCCTGTGCCATCACGACAGGCTAGCGCAGTTCCAGGAACTGACGGCTAGGCACTCGGCCACGCGTTCTGTACAGAGCGCTGCACTGGCTCATCAACATAGGGAGATACGGTTGTCGTTGAAATCCGGACGCTTGAAGCGCGGTACCAGTCCCCTCTTGAGCGCTCACGTGCGTCGGTGAAGACGCATGGCTAGGAACGCTCCGGTGGCGCTAGAGGTCGCCTTTACCAGAGCCTGCACACTAGTCCGTCTTGGCTTTCCCGTCAGCGCTGTGTTCTTCCTGGTGCAGGGTCAGTGGTCTTCCGGGCTGCGGTTTCTCCTTGGCCTGGTGCTGCTTACAGCCGTGGCTTGGACGGGTACACCAAAGCCGTACGAAGCTGCATTCATCTCCGTGGTGCTCCTGGGCATGTGGTCCGACGTCGGCCACTGGTATGCGCAGGTGAATCAGCTGGATACAGCAGTCCACTTTGCTATGGCAGGCTGCGGTTCCATCGTGGTTCTGTTCGGGTTCCTGCGAATGAGCGGAAAGGAAATGCGGACGGCATCCCGGTACCTGCCCCTCTGGGCCCTCGTGTTTTTAATCGCCATGCTCGGGCTTGCCGCCGCTGCCTTGTGGGAAATCTACGAGTGGGTAGTGGAACAGTTGGCACCGGAGTCTATGCGGGTCAGCTACAGCGATACGATCGCGGACCTAGTCGCCGGGGTGGCAGGTTCTGCCGTAGCGGGACTCCTATTTTCCGTTGCGTCGCGTCACCGGTTGTCTCACGCAAGCGAAGACTGACCCAAATACGCGCTGACCACTTCCCGCCCCGCGCGCTTAGGCGCGGCGGCATGACGCAGTGCGGGCGGCTCAGCGGTTTGGGGACGGGCTCTGGTCGTAGACCGGGATCTGTGACTGGATGTTGAAGGTGATCGACCCGGCATCCTGGAACCGCATGGTGATCTTGATGAAATCGCCGCCTCTGACCTGCTGGCGCAGACATCGAGCTGGCCGCCTCCCTGACGGCGAAGACCGACCCGGCCGCTGCACTGGCGGGAGCGGACTTCCTCGTGCTCTGTATCCCCGCGCAGTCCCTGCGGGCCAGCCTCGCCGTGTGGGCGGTGCACATCGGGCCCGACACCGTGATCGTGTCGATGATGAAGAGCATCGAACTGGGCAACGGGCTCGGGCGAGCCAGGTCATTACCGAGGTAACCGGCGTGAGCGCGGACCGGGTCGCGGTGCCGTCCGGACCGAACCTGGTGCGCGAGATCATGGACGGCCAGCCGACCGCCGCCACCGTCGCCTGCCCCGAAGAGGACGCCGCCCGCCGCTTCCAGTCGGCGTGCCACACTCCCTACTTCCGGCCCTACACCAGCACCGACGTGATCGGCTGCGAGCTGGGCGGCGCGGTGAAGAACGTCATTGCCCTGGCGGTCGGCATCGCCTCGGGCATGGGCCTGGGCGCCAACGCGACGGCGATGCTCATCACCCCGCCGGCTGGCGGAGACCAGACGGCTGGCCACTGCCCTCGGCGCCCACCCCGCCACCCTGGCCGGCCTGAGCGACCTGGTGGCTACCTGCTCCTCCCCGCTCTCCCGCAACCTCACCTTCGGCACCCACCTCGGTCACGGTCTGAGCGTCGAGCAGGCGACGGCCGCCACACGACAGACCACCGAGGGAATCAAGTCCGCGGAAGCGATCCTCGCCCTGGCTCATGCCACTGCGTCGAGATGCCGATCACGGAAGTAATCCCCGCCCTGCTACACGAGAAGGTCACCCTCGACGAGGCGGCTTCGCATTCGTAGCCTGATCGCAAGTTTCCGTTGCGTCTCGCCACCGTGCCACCCGGAGGGGCAGAGAGCGATCGTTCGGCGGACGGGGAACACGGTGGTCCGTAATTGGTGGGCATGGCAGACATACGTGATCTGTGGTGGGCCGGGGGACGGTTGTCCTACGACGTGTCGTCGACGCATCGAGGTTGATGCTGACGGCGCCGTGGTCGGACAGGCCCGTGTCGACCGGCTCTTGGTAGACCTGGTAGTCCGTCACTGCGGGAGCGAGATCAGAGGTCCTGGCGGCGGGGCACGTCGCCGTCGGCGAACGCCGCCGTTGGCACGGCCTCCTTCCCGGCGAAACTTGTGTCGACGAAGCCCGCACGAGCCAGCAGTTCGACGGCCTCCCAATATCGGACACCGTCTCCTCGCCGGGTGAGCGCAGGTGTCCGTTCAGCAGGTGCGCCGGCAGCCGGGACGAGTCCGGCTCCGGGAAAGCCGAGGCCGATCGCGTTGACGTTTCCCAGCAGTGCGACAGTCGGTCGGGCGCGGCGAGAACTGCCAATGGGGCCACCTGCGGGCCCTGTTGCGCGGGCCGAAGGAGTCCAGGCGCAGGTGCGCGCCTCCAGCAGCCGCTCGACGCCCGGCAGGATCAGGTGGGCCCAGCCCATAACGTGGTGGTAACGGGTGCTGTCTGCGCCCTCCGCGTCCACCCGGATCCGGTCGCTGAGCAGGATCGCCGAATGAAACCGGTGGCCCGCCGTGGTCGGGGTTGGCCTCGGCGAGGAGCCCCCGCGCCAAGCCCAGCGCGTTGACCGCGCGGTGCAAACGGCGGCGAGCGAGCTGTTCCCAGCTATGGCACTCCTGGAGTTTTCCAGCCGCGGGAGTGTTCGCGGTGACGCTGGCTGCCGATCAACGCAGCGGACATGTCCGTGACGTGGTTAGCCGGCGTGCGTCATTCCATTCTTTCGAGTGGCGAGCGGCACTGCGGCAGCTCGGGCGGGTTCAGCCAGCGGCGTCTCTGAGTCGTTCGGAGTCCAGGACGGTGATGCGTCCGCGGGCGAGGCGGAGGAGGCCGTGGCCGGCGTACTCGCGCAGGACCTTGGTGCAGGTTTCGCGGGAGGTGCCGGCGAGGGCGGCGAGTTGTTCGTGGGTGAGAGCGATCTGCGGGTGGCGTCCGACGGGGCGCAGGGGGCTGGCCGGGGGTTGGGCGCTGGTGAGGGTGGTCAGCGTGGTGGCGATGCGTTGGGCGACGGTTTTGAACACGCTGTCGGACAGGCGTTGTTCGAGGTCGGCCAGGCGGCGGCCGAGGATGGCGGTGATCCGGGTGGCGATGCGGGCGTCGGCGAGCAGGAGCCGGTTGACGTCGGCGCGGCTCATCACACAGACGACGGTGTCGTCGAGGGCTTCGGCGTAGTTGTCGTACATGTGCTGTCCGAGCAGGACCATCTCGCCGAAGATGGTGCCGGGGCTGATGATCGCGGTGGTCAGCGCGCGGCCGTCGGCGGAGACCCGGAAGACGCGGATCCGGCCCTTCTTGAGGATGAACAGCACTTCGGAGGGCTGGGTGGGCGAGTAGAAGATCTCGCCCGCGTGGTAGGACTTCATCGGCGCTGCGGCGGCGATGGCTTCCATCTCCCGTTCGGACAGGTCGCAGAAGATGTCGACCTCGGCCAGGCACCAGGTCCGTTCCGCACCCTCGTGGCCTGCTGCGGCGTCGGTCATGGTGTGCGTCTCCTCGCGTCGTCCAGGGGCCCACGGTGGGGGTGCGGCGCCCCATGCCGGGCTGCCCAGTGCCTCGGCATTGCTGGCCAGACAGTAGGGCACCGAACCGTCGACCTGGCCTTTGCGCCGCGGCGCCGCGCCCGGTGGTGGGGCGGCCGGGTGAGGGGGCGGCGCGGGAGCCTGGCTGCTCATCGGGCCGGGCCGGTGCGCTTGCCCATGGCCTGGGCGATGAACCCGAACGTCACACCGGCGAGCAGACCGAAGACGAGGTGGGCGCCGAGGCTGGAGGAGGTGACGTCGTTCCACTCGAAGACGGGCATGCCCATGTTGGCAGGCATGATCCACAGTGCGCCGACGGTCCACCACACCGCGCCGTAGACCAGGCCGAGGACGACGGCCGGTGCGAGGCGCTGCGCGAGGGGGCCGAGCACGATGCCGAAGGTGGTGCCGGCGAACAGCGCGATGGAGAGGTGGATCAGCCAGCCGACGAAGGCGTTGGTCGAGCCGAGGAGCCCGGCCACCATCGTGATCATCGCGGTGTCCATGACGGGCCTGGAGACGGACATCCAGATGCCCATGCCGACGCCGCCGACGAGGCCGGCCGCAGCGCCCCAGACGGCGTGCACGGGGATCAAGGCGATCTTGGGGGAGACGTGTGCTGCCGTGGTCATGGTGATCGTCCCATCCATGGGGTCGTTCTTTCCGCTGTCGCTGACGACGCTAGACCGGGTGGTGCAGGCAGGTATGTGAGCACCCTTACGTACGCGCCGGTAGTCCCGCTCGGCGTCCGGTTGCCGGTCAACGCCCGTGATGGGCCCATGGAACTGTCTCCAGGGAACGTGACGCGTATGGGTATCGACGTGACGGTGGAGCGGGTGCTCCCGCTGCCGTGCGAGCAGGTGGCGGCGTACGCGATGGACTGGCGCCACGACGCCTGGGGGCACCTCCCATGCCCGTTCAGGGTTATGTCAGGGTTATGGGGGAGGACCAGGGCATCCGGACGGCGGAGCTGACGCGGCAGGCGGATGCGGGCGGTTTCTCGGGGCGGAGGTGACGCGGACGGCGTACTTCCTGGGCAGCGGATCGACTACGTCCTGCGGATCGCCGCGTACGAGCCGCCGAGGTTGCTGGACGTGGTCTCGGTCGCCGGCCCGATGCCGATGCACGTGACCTACACCTTCGCCCCCCCGGACGGCGGCACGCTCGCCCGGATCCGCGTACGCGGCGGCGCCTCCGGCCTCTACCGGCTGGCGGGACCGATGATGGGGCGCAAGGTGCGCTCGTCGCTGGTCAAGGATCTTCGGGACCTTCAGCGGCAGGTGAGCCGACACATGGAGGGTGAGGGCGGCCATGGCGTTCGACGAAGGACTGGTGGAACGCGTCAGGGCGCGGCTGGGTGCGGACCCGGGCATCACAGAGAAGCGGATGTTCAGCGGCCTTACGTTCCTGCACGAGGGCAACATGGCCGTGGGCGTGATCGGGGACGAGCTGATGGTCCGGGTCGGCCCGGACGCCACCGAAGCCGCCCTGGCAAAGCCGGGGACACGGCCCTTCACCGGACGCCCGATGCGCGGCTGGGTCGTCGTGGCCTCCTCCGCCGTGTCCGAGGACCAGGCCCTGGCCGACTGGATCGACCAGGGACACGCCTTCGCGGCGAGCCTGCCGCACAGGTAGCCCTGTCGCGGCAGACGCCTACGCTCCAGGCCCCCTACTGCGGCGGGCGCTCGGCAATCAGCAGCGCGTAGCCGAGGACGCCGTCCGCGACCGCCGTGCGGGCGGCTGCCAGGACGGCGGGGGCGGCGTCGAGGTCGACGCCCGCGGCGGTGAGGCGGGCCGCGGCGGTCATGCGCAGCAGGTTCAGCCTCGCCTCGATCTGGTCGATCATCCGCAGCATCGCATGGTCGTGGCGCTCGGTGTGGAGGGTGTGCAGGCCCGCGCCGGCCAGGATCTCGGTGTAGTCCTGGAGCGGCCGGGCGTCGGCGATGCAGGCGATGCGGGCGCCGAGGCCGGTGAGCCCGGGCGGCAGCCGGGTGGGATCGATGGTGACGTCGGTGATGCCGAGGCGGCCGGCGGGCCCCAGGACGCGGGCGAACTCGGCCGCGGCCCGCGCCTTGTCGGGAAACGTACACAGGGCGCACTCGCACACCACGGCGTCGAAGACGCCGTCCGGGTATGGGAGGTGCTCAGCGTCCCCGGTGGTGAACCGTGCCCGGTCGGCGAGGCCGACTGCCTGCGCGGCGCCCTGGGCGAGGGCGGTGTTCGCGGGCGCGTAGTCCACCCCGTCGACCTCGGCGCCGTAGCCGTCGGCGAGGAGGAGGGCGGTGGTGCCGCGCCCGGACGCGACGTCGAGGACCCGCGCTCCCGTGGTGAGACCGAGGCCGTCGGCGAGTCGGCGGGTCAGCGCGGTGCCGCCGGGGTGGTAGGAGTCGCCGAGGAGGAGGGCGACGACGTCGGAGGAGTACGCGGCGGCGCAGCACGCCTTCAGCTCCTCGCCGCTGGGCGTACCGGTCATGACGAGCGCCTCCCTTCAGTGTCCGAGCTGCTGGCGGTCTTCGATCCGTACGGGGTCTCCGTCAGTCGGCTGGCGAGCGGAAGGGCGTTGGGGGTGACCGGGGCGACGGGGACGCCGGACATCTCGGCGCGGACCTGTTCGCGGTAGCCGACGGAGTTGTAGGCGCAGAAGGGGATGAGGCGCCCGTCCGGGGTGATCTCCTCGACGCAGCACTTCATCAGCTGCTTGACGTTGAGGGTGTAGGGGTCCTGGAAGTCCTGCACGACGATCATGAATGCCTTGTCGTTGAGGTCCTTCACGGCCTCAGGGAGGTCGATGCCGCAGGTGTCCGCGCAGTCCAGGGCCTCGGCCGTGGCCCGCAGCTTCTCCTTGGTCGTCTCCGTCCCCATGAACGCGGAGGCGGACCAGAGTTTCTCCAGGGCCTCGCGGATGCCGGCGTCGGGCATGACGCGGTTGGTGACGTAGTCGAGGTAGTCCTCGACGTTGAGCAGCCGCGGGACGGGGACGACGGTGCGGTTGCCCGGTTCGCCGTCGATGAGGAGGTAGGTGATGGAGCGGCAGGTGGGGAAACAGCAGGGGACGGGGAAGAAGTCGCCCTTCTGGAACCAGTTGGGCCGCTGTTCGTTGATGAGCCGGATGACGTCGGGGTTGGTGAGCCGGTTCAGCGGGTCGAACTCGACGTGCCGGCCGGAGTGGGTGACCGGCTGGAACGCCACCGAGCGGACGGCGGGGTGGTCGATGCCGTACTCGATGATCGCCCCGACCTCGTGTTCGTTCAGACCGCGCTCGACGGCGGCCACTAGGGTGACGGTCAGGCCGTGCTCGGCGCAGTGGTCCAGGGCCTGCTGCTTGAACGTGCGCAGGTCCCGGCCCCGGATCTCCAGGTGGGTCCGCTCGTCGAAGCCGTCGAACTGGAGGTAGATGTTGACCGACTTGCCCGGAGCTTGGTTGCGCTTGCCGAGTTCGGCGACGAAGTTCTTGTCGGTGGCGAGGCGGATGCCGTTGGTGTTGAGGTTGACGTTCTTGATCGGGCGGGCCTGGGCGAGGTCGATGAAGTCCAGGATGTGCTTGTGGATGGTGGGCTCGCCGCCGGAGAACATCACCACCTCCGCCTCGCCCTCCGAGGCGACGAAGGTGTCGAGCATCCGCTCGCATTGCTCGTGGGTGATGGAGTAGCCGTCCGGCTGGTGGCCGGAGTCGGCGAAGCAGATTGGGCAGTCCAGGTTGCAGCCGGTGTTGACCTCGATGATGCCTAGGCAGGCGTGCTGCTTGTGCTCTGGGCACAGCCCGCAGTCGCTCGGGCAGCCGTCCTTCACCTCGGTCTGGAAGGTGAGCGGGATGGTGCCGGGCTTGTTGAACCGGGCCGAGGACAGGTACTCCTCGGCGTCCCCGTAGACCAGCGCCTCGAACTCGCCGTGCTCACGGCAGCGTTTACGCAGGTACACCTTGTCGTTGCGGATGTTGACCTGTGCGTCGACGGGTGTCT
Organism: Streptomyces flavidovirens DSM 40150; assembly: GCF_000429085.1. Lineage (GTDB taxonomy): Bacteria > Actinomycetota > Actinomycetes > Streptomycetales > Streptomycetaceae > Streptomyces > Streptomyces flavidovirens. Next base: position 33,964 of record NZ_AUBE01000007.1, read on the forward strand.
TGCACAGCGGGCAGATCGACTTGGTGAACTCCACGAACACCTCGTCGCGTTCGGCCTTGGCCTGGGGTGCGGCTTCCTGAGTCACGCGGAGCTCCTTGGTGAGTCGTTTTCCTTTGCCCCCCTGGGAATCGTCAGGGCCGGGGACTTCGTCTTCGTGGGGCGAAGGTCGGGCAGGAACCGTCGTGCAGCAGTCCTCCGGTCCGGCACCCCGGCGGCGACGGGTCCGGCATCGGGCATAGGCGGCGCCGGCCAGGAGGACGACCGCGCCGACGGTGATCAGCCACGCTTTGGCGAGGGCTCCGCCGACAACGCCGAGTGCTGCGCCGGCCACCAACAGGGGGCCGGCGCAGCACACCACCATCAGCAGCCCGGCGCCCACGGCCGCCGCCATGCCACCGAGACGAGCATGTTCACGGGCTGTCGGCACGGTCCTTCACCTCCACTCGGTCGGCTTTGGAGGGGGCGGGCGTGGTGCGGGCGGAGCGGAACAGCGGGGCGGCGTAGAAGAGGGGCAGGGCGTCCTGGAGCAGGACGAACCAGCTCAGCCGCTGCGTGAGGTAGATCCCGAAGCAGCCGCAGTTGTCCACGGTCAGGCCCCGTGCGTACGCCTGCACGGCCAGCACCGTCCACGCCACCGACACGCCGGTGTAGACGCAAACCGGGGCCAGGGCCTTCGACCGCGGTCGGGCCAGGAACCAGATCCCGCTCACCAGTTCGCCCGCGATCAGCGCCAGGGCCAGAGCGGTCGCGGCGGCGCCGGTCACCAGCCCGTACGCGGACAGAATCCCGGACATGTGCGGCAGGGAGGCGAGCTGGGCGATGGCCATCGCCGAGTACACGGCCCCGAGAACGATCCTGAGCACCATGATCTGAACGTAGGCCGTCGGGCAGGGTGAGAACTGTAAGCGCGCTCACCGAACCGCCTCCTTCCTCGCGGCACGCTCGAAGGGTGCGAAAGGTGGCCGGGCCGACGTCCCGATCTCGCTCTCGGGGCTCACGATCGTGGCAAGCGGCCGACTCGGGTGGCGATACCACCACCCAGGGCGACGCCGGGACGTGGCGGCACCAGCACCCCCTTCGCCCCGCGGTACGCATATCCGAGATCCCTGGGCACGTCTGATCGAGGAGGCCCTCATGGCGCGGGAACAGGAAGTCGACGTTGTGGTGATCGGGATGGGGGTGGGCGGTGAGCATGTCGCCGAGCGGCTGGCCGAGGAAGGGCTGGACGTGGTCGGGGTGGAGGCGGAGCTGGTCGGCGGCGAATGCCCGTACTGGGCGTGCATCCCCAGCAAGGTGATGATCCGTGCCGGGAACCTCCTGGCCGAGGCCCGGCGGGTGCCGGGCATGGACGGCGAGACCCAGGTCCACGCGGACTTCGCGCCGGTCGCCGCCCGGATCAGGGACGAGGCCACGGACAACTGGGACGACCAGGTCGCCGTCGACCGGTTCACCCGCAAGGGCGGCCACTTCGTGCGCGGCCGTGCCCGCCTGGCCGGCTCCGGCCGCGTGGAGGTCGACGGCCAGTCGTTCGCCGTACGGCGGGGAGTGGTGCTGGCCACCGGCAGCCGCCCGCAGATCCCGCCGGTGCCGGGTCTGGCGGATGTGCCGTACTGGACGAACCGGCAGGCCGTATCCGTCAAGGAGCCGCCCGCCTCGCTGCTGGTGCTCGGCGGCGCCATCGGCGTCGAACTGGCGCAGGGGTTCTCCCGCTTCGGCACCGCTGTGACCGTCGTGGAGGCGATCGAGCGGCTGCTGCCTGCGGAAGAGCCCGAAGCCGGCGAGCTGCTGGCCGAGGTGTTGCAGGGGGAAGGGGTCACCGTACGAGCCGGAGCGCGTGCCACCGGCGTCCGCCACGCGGACGACATGTTCCGGCTGACGCTCGACGGTGGGGAAGAGGTCACCGGGCAGCGCCTGCTGGTGGCCACCGGACGCCGACCCGACCTGAGCGGGCTCGGCCTCGACACCATCGGTCTCGACCCCACGGCCCGCGCGCTGGACGTGGACGGGCAGATGCGGGCCGCCCACGGCGTGTGGGGCGCCGGCGACCTCACCGGACGTCGCCTGTTCACGCACTGGCGATGTACCAGGCCGAGATCGCCGTACGCGACATCCTGGGCCTGCCGGGCCCGGCCGCCGACTGCCGGGCCCTGCCCCGGGTCACCTTCACCGACCCCGAGGTCGGCTCCGTCGGCCTGAGCGAACACGCAGCCCGCGAGCAGGGACTGAGGGCGCGGACCGGCACCGCACGAGTGCCGTCCTCGGCTCGGGGCTGGATCCACAAGGCCAGCAACCACGGCCTGATCAAACTCGTCGAGGACAGTGAGCGCGGCGTCCTCGTCGGCGCCACCTCGGCCGGACCCACGGGCGGCGAAGTCCTCTACGGACTGGCCGTCGCCGTCCACAGCGAAGATCCCCGTCGACCGGCTCCGCCACATGATCTACGCCTACCCCACCTTCCACCGCGGAGTCGAAGACGCCCTCGCCGACCTGCGCCACGACGGCTGACCAGGACCCGTGGAAAGGGGCATCCGCTCGGGTCCTCGTGGTCGTAGCAGCACCCAGGGTGCCTGGCAGAGCCGGGCCCGGGTGGCCTACACGTGATAGCCGCGGGTCCGGTAAGGGACGCCCAGCCGGTCGCCCACCTCGGCAAGGACGTCGGGGCAGAAGTAGTACCACCGCAGGCGCGTGATGCCGCCGTCGGCTGTCTCCGCACGCAGGACGTCCTCGACCGCCTCGGGCCCGCTGCCGTCGGCCGGAGTGGCCCACATCAGCACCAGCGGGTCGCCGTCCACCTTCCTGACCTCGGCACGCCAACGGACCGACGCCTCCAGGACCAGCGTGTGGTGCAGTGAACCGGCGGCGATCTGGTCCCGCCCGACCTCGTGGGCCACGCCGATGACGTCGCTGACCGCGTCCTCGACGAAGAGCTTGGTCAGCCCGTCCAGGTCATAGGCGGTGAACGCTGCAGCGAGCGCATCGAGCGTGTCCCGGTCGGGAGCCGTGCGATGGGCGAGCGCGGTGGCCCGCTCAGGCGCGGCCAGGCGCCCGCGGCCACGGTGCAGTGCGGCCTTGACCGCCCCCTCGGTGGTGCCCAGCATTGCGGCGATCTCCTTCAACGGCAGGTCGAAGACGTCCTTGAGAACGATGGCGGCACGCTCCTGCGGCGCCAGCAGCGTCGTCACCTCCGCGAGCGCGTCCCGCACCTCGACGGGATCGACGGCAGGCGGGGCGGCGCGCTCGGCCGGTTCCACGAGAAGCGGAGCCGGACGGCGGACCTGGTCGAGGTAGGCGTTCGTCGCGATCCTCACCAGCCACGCCACTGGGCGCTCGACCGGCTGGTGGGTCTGCGCAGCCCGGGTGAACGGCCGGGCGAGCGTCTCCTGCGCCAGGTCCTCGGCGTCCCACATGCTGCCGGTCAGGCGCCGGCAGTACCGGAACAGCTCACCCCGCAGCGGTTCCAGCACGGTCAGGAATTCACGGTGCGCGGCCTGTGCGGCCTCCAGCATGGGCTGGGGCAGACCGCCGGCCGACGGCGAGGGATGGGGCTGAGACATCGCTTCACGATTCCTTGCACGGTGACTGGCTGTACACCCTCGTACGACGTGACGGCCCGGCGGCCGGATACGTAGCCGAGACAGTGACCCCGGTCACTTCTCCGCCCCAAGTCAGCCTTACGCCCCGCCGAATGCCAATGCCCGGATCAGGCGGCCTGCGCCCGTCGCTCGGCCTCCTGGCGGATCGCGGCCAGGGACGTGGCGACGGTGGCCTCCCACCGTGGGGCGACCAGGTCGCCCCACCACTGGCCGGCCCGCCACAGGTCCGTGGCGAGTCCGCCCTCGTACACCAGCCGCGTACCCGACCCGTGCTCGGTGAGGACGAACGACTCGGTGACGGTGGGAACCGGCCCGCGCACAAGGCGGAAGTCGATCCGCTCCGGGCGGGTGAACCGCACCGTCTCCGTCGTCTTCGCGGTCAGCCGTCCGCCCGCGACCGGCGTGCGATGGGCGGCGAGCACCATGTCGGTGCCCCGCTCAAGGACCTGGACCTTCTCCCGCATCGCCCGCGTGGCCCGCCCCAGATAGGGCTGGGCGACGACATCGAACACCACCTCGCGCGGCGCGGCGACATCCACGGTTTGCGGTCCCAGCGGCCGGGTGCGCCGGCCGACGCCCACGTCCAGGGGCAGTGCCCCGGTCACCAGCCCCAGATACCCGGCCGCGGCCCCCGCACCCGCCACCGCCGCCGTCGCCAGAGCACCGATCCACACCATCGCGAGACCTCTCCACGTGTCCGTCGCTTTACCCCTCCGACGCTAAGGCCGGCAGCCCCGGCGATCCGTGAGCGCGCTCACCGTCCTCCCCGCAGGTCGGCCCCTAGCCCCTAGCCTGAGCGCCATCACGATCCGGAGGAAGGAGGAGCGTGCAGCCCGTAGCCGAGATGACCGACAGCAGCGCTGCCACGAACGCGCTTCTGAGCGAACTGCGCGAAGGACGCCTCGCCCCGGCAGCCCTCGTACGCTTCCTCGACCAGGCTGCCCGCCGGTCGGTGCACCAGGCCGTGCGCCGCCCGCGGGCCCTGGCCGAGCTCACCGCCCTGCACGCGGGCCTGTACGCGCTGGCCGCCGGCAGGCGGCCCGGACGGCGCTGGGTGACCACCAGCTGGGGACTGTCCGTCCTGCACCTGGGACTCCTGGAGCACCGCACCCGCCTGGCCACCGCGGACGTCCTGACACTGCTGCGCGCCAACCTCCCCGCCCTGCCCGGCGGAGCCGGCCGCGCCTCCGGCGTACTGGCGATCGGGCTCGATCTCGCCGACGGACGCCTGGCTCGCCGCCAGGGCACCGTCACCCCGTTCGGCGACTACGCCGACACCTTCGCCGACGCCGCCTACTGGACGTGGCTCACCTCGCGCCACGAACCCAGTCACACCGTACGAACGGCGGCCATCGCCGCCTGGGCGTTCCCCGTCGTCGCCCTCACCGGCGTCGCCGTGCGGCGCGGCGCGATGCCCGAGCGGCCACGCCCCGCCTGGCTGCGGCCAGCCGCCGCCCTACAGGCCGTCGTCGCCGTCCGGCACCTCACCCGCAGCTGACTGCCCGCCCGTCGTCACTTCCCGCCGTCTGAGGGAAGGTCGAGCTCCGGCGTTCCCTCCACGCACACGCCCTGCCAGAACGCCACATGGTCCTTGATCTTCCGGGCCAGCGGGCTGGGCTTGGGGTAGTACCAGGCGGCGTTCGGATTCGTCCGCCCGTCGACCTCAAGGCTGTAGTAGTGCGCGATTCCCTTCCAGAAACACAGCGACCTGGTCTTGCTCGCCCTGACGTACTGCCAGTCGAGCGACTCGGGAGGGAAATAGTGGTTGCCCTGCCCTCCACGATCACCGTACGCGGGGCCTCCGCGATCACCTTGCCGTTCCACACCGCACGCAGCATGACCCTGCTCCTCACCGTGAACGGGGCGGAAAGCCCCAGGTGGCTTCACGCTAGGCAGGCCCGCCCGGCCGGTTCAGTGAGGACGCCCACCATGGAGCCGACTCGTCGGCCCAGTGAGGATCCGGCATACCTCGGCATCCGTGCAGTCGGCCGGATCCGTCACGGCGGCCCGCTCCGCCAGCCCCCGCAGCATCGCCTTCGTGGCACGGAGCTCGGCCAGACGCCGCTCGATGTCCCGGAGATGCCGGTCGACGAGAGCCGTCACGTGGGCGCAGGGCGAGGCGCCGGCGTCACGCAGAACGAGCACGGAACGGATCTCGGCCAGACTCAGACCCGCGCCCTGGGCGTCACGGATGAACGCCAGCCGCTTCACCGCCTGCTCCGGGTAGTCGCGATAACCGCCCGCAGTGCGGGGCGGGGCGGGCAGCACCCCGGCCTGCTCGTAGAAGCGGAGCGTCTTCGCCGTCACCCCGCTGACGGCGGCGAGGTCACCGATGCGCATATCTCGAGGCTAGCCCTTGACCTTCCAGTGCAGTGGAAGGTCTACCGTCCACACAGCAAGACAACCCAGGCCAGGAAAGGGGGCCGCCATGAACTCCTCCAAGACGCCGCGCGTCACAGTGCTGACCGTGCCCGACTGTCCGAACGCCCCGCTCATCCGTGACCGGATCACCAAGGCTCTCCAAGGCCGGACCGTGCCGGTGGAATGGGTCGAGGTGCATGACGCGGACGAGGCCGTCCGGCACGGCATGACAGGCTCGCCCACCCTCCTGCTGGACGGCACCGACCCGTTCGCCCACGACGGTGTGGCATCACCGAGCCTGTCCTGCCGGCTCTACCGCCACGCCGACGGCACCACCGACGGCGCCCCGGCCGTCGACGACCTGCGCCAGGCCCTGGCAGCCACCAGACCCTCGCGGAGCACCGAGAAGGGGTGAGGTGCCACCTCGCTCACCTCGTGACGTCTTCGTTCCGCTCCACCCGTTCGCGCAGCGTCCGCGCGAACTCCTCGGCCCGTGCGAGCTGGACCCGCAGCTTGGCCACCTGCTCCGCTGCATCCTGCTCGTACCCGCGGACACGCTGCAGCAGGGCCTCTCGCTCGTCCGGAGTCGGCTCCCCACCATCCAGGCGGTCGGTGGCGTCCAGCAGGTCGCGCATCTGGTCCAGGGTGAAGCCGAGCGGCTTCATCCGGCGGATGACCATGAGGCGGTCGACATCCTGCTCGGTGTAGAGGCGGAAGCCGCCCTGGGAGCGGGCGGAGGGGACGACGAGGCCGGTCTCCTCGTAGTGGCGGATGGTGCGCAGGGACAGCTCGGTCCGTGCGGCGACCTCGCCGATCTGCATGTGCTTGCCGTCCACGCCCGTGATCCTTAGCCCTTCTCATCGTCGGCACTTGGGTCCGGGTGGGCGCCGCCGACCTCTACTCTAACGTTAGGGTAGAGTTGCTTTTGGTGAGGGCGGCGGTCCGCCGCCCCGCTGTTGCCGTGTCGGGGCCGATGGTGCCCCCGGCGAAGTTCCGATTCTTGCAGGAGAGAAGCGTGCGCGAGCCCATGACGCCCGGCGCCGCCGCCTGCCCACCGTGACTCTTCGCCTCCGGACGTGAGAGAAGGCCGCGCTGCCACGCGGGCCCCACTCCGTCCTCTTTCGACTTCTGGCGCCGCATCTCGCGGCGCCGCCCGCGGAGCGCCGGCCCGGCCCCTCCGCCTCCTCCCGCACACCCCGGCCTGCCGAACGGGGCGTGCCCGAGCACGACAGGTTCCGTTTCCCTTGTCTTCCGCTGCCACTGCTGTGTCCCCGGCCGCGCGCCTGCGCGGCCTGAAGCCCGACTGGATCGCCGACCCGAAGGTCTGGCGCACCGAGGTCCTCGCCGGCCTGGTCGTCGCCCTCGCGCTGATCCCCGAGGCCATCTCGTTCTCGATCATCGCCGGTGTCGACCCCGCGATCGGCCTCTTCGCCTCCTTCACCATGGCCGTGGTCATCTCGATCGTCGGCGGCCGGCGGGCGATGATCTCCGCCGCCACCGGCGCCATCGCCCTCGTCATCGCCCCGCTCAACCGTGAACACGGCCTCGGGTACCTGATCGCCGCCGTCATCCTGGCCGGCGTCTTCCAGGTCGTCCTGGGCGCGCTGGGGGTCGCGAAGCTGATGCGGTTCATCCCCCGCTCAGTGATGGTCGGTTTCGTCAACGCCCTGGCCATCCTGATCTTCATGGCCCAGGCCCCCGAGATGGCCGACGTGCCCTGGACGGTATATCCGCTGATCATCGGCGGGCTGGCACTGATGGTGTTCTTCCCGAAGATCACGACCGTGATCCCCGCGCCGCTGGTCTCCATCGTGATCCTCACTGTCATCACCGTCGGCGCGGCCATCGCGGTTCCGACCGTCGGCGACAAGGGCGAACTGCCGCCCTCCCTGCCCGTGCCGGGCCTGCCCGACGTGCCGTTCACCCTCGACACCCTGACGACGATCGCCCCGTACGCCTTCGCCATGGCGCTCGTCGGCCTGATGGAGTCGCTGATGACGGCCAAGCTGGTGGACGACATCACCGACACGCACTCGAACAAGACCCGCGAGTCCATCGGCCAGGGCATTGCGAACATCGTCACCGGTTTCTTCGGCGGCATGGGTGGCTGCGCCATGATCGGCCAGACGATGATCAACGTGAAGGTCTCCGGCGCCCGCACCCGCCTGTCCACCTTCCTGGCCGGTGCGTTCCTGATGGTGCTGTGCATCGTCTTCGGCCCCGTGGTCTCCGACATCCCCATGGCCGCCCTGGTCGCCGTCATGATCATGGTGTCGTTCGCGACCTTCGACTGGCACTCCATCGCCCCCAAGACCCTCAAGCGCATGCCCGCCGGCGAGATCGCCGTCATGGTCATCACTGTCGTGGCCGTGGTCGCCACCCACAACCTCGCCATCGGCGTCGTCGTCGGCTCGATCACCGCCATGGTCATCTTCGCCAAGCGGGTCGCCCACCTCGCCGAGGTCACCGCCGTGGTCGACCCCGACGGCAGCACGGTGGTCTACCGGGTCACCGGCGAGCTGTTCTTCGCCTCCTCCAACGACCTTGTCGGCCAGTTCGACTACGCAGGCGACCCGAAGAAGGTCGTCATCGACCTCAGCGCGGCGCACGTCTGGGACGCCTCCTCCGTCGCCGCCCTGGACGCGATCGAGACCAAGTACGCCCAGCGCGGCAAGACCGTGGAGATCACCGGCCTGAACGAGCCGAGTGCCGACCTCCACGGCAAGCTCACCGGGGAACTCGCCGGCAGTCACTGACCGGCCCCCGCTCCACGTGAGAGGACCCCGGCCCACCCGCCGGGTCCTGCGGTATTCACGTCCGTGCGGCAGCCCTCAGCGGTATGCCCAGGGGCTGGTTGGGTCGATGGCGTTGATGTCGATGCGGAAGACGAGACCGTGATGGTCGCTGGCACCCTCCGGGTCGTCGAGCAGACGGTAGTCGGAGACGGCGTCTGCCAGCGGGGCGGACACCCATGCCTGATCGATCCGGTCGTCCGTTCCGGTCGGTGCGAGCAGTGCCGTGTCCTTCCCCTGCGACTTCTCGAACAGGCGCCAAGCGACGCCGACGTATCCGTTCTGGGCGAGTTTGCGCGCGACGCGGCGGTCGGGTTCGGGGGCAGCAGACGGGTCGAAGCCGCCGTCGGGCAGGAGCGTGCGCGAGTCCAGGTTGTACGGTCTCATCTCGGAGAAGTCTGGCAGCGGGTACTTGGACGAGGCCGGCGCGTAGTTGACGTCCCCGCCCAGGACGGCGAACGGCCCGTACTTGTAGCAGCGGGAGGGGGCGTAGTCGGCCTCGATGAGTGCCTGTTCGGCGGACATGGGCGTGAAGTGGACGGGCATGAAGCTCAAGGGCGCTGGCAGGCCGGGAATGTCGAAGCTGGTCACGGCGATTCCGTGCAGGACTTCGAGGCCGAAGTCGGCGTTGTGGCGGACCCACCGGCCCAGCACCTCTCTGCGGTACAGCAGCGCGGTGCCGATGCCGCTTCGGGACGGGGGCAGCGGGGCCGCGTCGAGGTCCAGGTGCGGCCACACGGCACTTCCACCCGTAGACGGGATGGTCCTCGGGAAACCGCACCAGGTCCTGGGTGTAGAAGGCGTCGACGGTGGGGCCGGCGAGCAACGCCTGGAGGACCTCCAACCGGTCCCGCCCCTGGCGACGGTCCGGCCCCGGCACGACGGGGAGGAGGAGCGGCGTACTCATGCCACACCCGACCGCGCGCAAGCGCGGCGTGGAAGGCCGGATCGTGGATGTCGACGTGGGCGTAGATCTCGTCCACGGTCTCCACCGACGCCCACCCGCCGGCGTCCTTGGCGACCACGAGATTCCCGTTCGCCGCGTCCAGCACTACGGTCGCGCAGGAGTGCCGGAACTGGTGGGGCCGAGTCTGGCCCAGCCCGGCACGGACACCTGCCCGCGAGATCATCTTGCGCAGGCCCTCGGCCGCCCACGGCAGACCGCACCCCTGGCCGTGCTGCTGGACCATCAGCATCCCGTGGGCGGCATCGCGCGGGTACTCGGACATCATGTACGCGAAGCACGAGTGGATCATCGCCGGACTGACGCGCTTGATCAGCCCGCCGCGCATAACCCCGCCCTCGAGCCGCCACGGCCATTTGGTCTTCGCCCGCGCCCGGTTGGACAGTCGCTCCCGGTGACAGACATGGCATGGGGACCCCGGCATTGCCCGCACTCGGCGTTCTCCCGCAGATGCAGATCGCTCAAGTGCAGACCGCACAGCTCCCCGGCGCGGAAGCCGCCGTCGCTCAGCCAGTCGACGGCCATGCCGTCGCGAAGCGAAGACACGACGCTCTGGAGCTCGCCGCGAGCGCCGTCGGGCAGCATCTTCGGGTGCCGGCGACACCTCCGGCGGGCGAGCGGATTCGACGCCATGCTGCGGGCCGCATGGCCGAGCAGGGAGCGGGAGCGATCAGCCTTCGTCGGCAGCCGCCGCAGATTCAGCTCCTTGGCCAGCTCCCGATCGAAGCCCAAGCCTGCTTGATGCAGATAGAAGCCCTTCATACACGAGGCTGCACCGGCCAGGGCGCTGTCGCCGTAAGGCTTCTTACCCACGCGCCACGGCGAACCGAACGGAATCGGCACCTCGGCACCGACCGCCCCCATATACCGCTGCAGATCCTGGAACCCCACGCTCTCGAACGACACCCCCTCGCTCTCCAGCCACCGCAGATGATCCACCAGCAAGTAGGCGTACGTACGGTCAGTGCCCGCCCCCGCGTACCTCACCAGGAAGGGTCCGCGGGATCGAGGACACTCCCGCCCGGCTGAACAATCGTGTACGACACCCGGTCGTCGCGGTGACTGATCTCCTGCACCCGCATCTGACCGAGCAGCAACTTGCGTGCCACGTACCCTCCGCGCCGACCAACAGCAACATGGCGAACACCACGACGCCGATCGGCAAACGAGAGCGGGATGTCCGCGGTCACCGCCTCCGCGAACGTCCCGAACACCACAGGGACCGGCCGGAAATCTGCACGGCCAGGATGTCCGGGCGCAACGAGCGCAGGAACTCCATCTGCCCATCCCACCGGCCGAACAGCGTGTTGAAGGTGACGATGCGTACGGTGCTCATGAGGGCTCCTGGATTGACTCATCGCTGGGCGGGGATATGGGGCCGTACAGGGCGGCCGGCTGGTTCGTCATGAGCGCCCAGTACCGGTCCCCGTGGCTCCAGTGCCACCACTCGGTGCTGTAATTGATCAGTCCGGCCGCGGACAGGGCGGCAGTCAGCATGCTTCGGTTCGTACGGGCCTGGCGGCTGATCGAGTCGGCGTCCGTGTAGCAGGCGCCGGCACTCTCCTCCGGGCTCGCGTTCACCCGCGTGCCCATGTTCAACTCGACGCCGTCGGCGTCCACGACGGTGAGATCGACGGCGGCGCCTGCACTGTGCGGCGCGATCTCCGGTGGTGAGACGTACCGGCTGGCAGCCTGGCGGACCTGTTCCCGGCTCCACGCCGGGTTGTCCGCGCAGCTTGTCCGCGTACTGCTCGGAGTATGTGCGTTGCAGGGCGGGTGTCCGGTAGCCCTCGACGAAGAGCAGACGCAGCCCGTCGGGCAGGACCGACTGAGCGTGCAGCAGCCGGTCGAGGACTCCTTGGCGGAGATGGGCGAAGGCGCCGGTCGCGTCGGCTCTGCGATCGTCGACCACCAGCGCTCCGCTGCTACGAACGTCCACGAGGCGCTCCCCGCAGTCTGCGACGGGGACGGCCGCCACGCGCGGATCGGACATCAGGATGATGCTCACCTAGCCCTCCCAATCCCAGGAGCCTAAGTACGCCGTCGTGCCGCTGCGGCAGCGCGCGAACTCGTGCTTGTCCGGGGCAAGCCGGATCCTCTCGATCTGTCGAGCGGTGAGCCGACCCCCGTCGAAAACGTAGCCTGCCGTGGCGTACGGCCACGCGGCCCCGGGCAGACCGAACACCGCCGCCAACAACCTCGGGGGTCCGGACACTGCGAGCCCGGTCTCCTCCTCGCACTGTCGGGCGGCAAGGCGGCGGGCCGATACGGCGCCACTGATTCAGTTACAGGTCTGTGGTCATGGCACAGGAACCTCCTGCGCCTCCGATGAGCAGTGCGAGGCGGCCGTCCTGGAGAAGGACGGTGCTCAGGGCGGCGACATGTCCGGGGGTGTGGATGACTGAGATCAGTCGGCCGTCCTTCAGGTCCCATACCCGGACCGTATTGTCCAGGCTGCCGGCAAGGGCCAGGGCCCGGCCGCTGGGAAGCACGGCCCCCACCACCGTCCGCATCTTGTTGCCGATCAGAGGCGGCAGGGCATGTTGGCCGCTGCTTAGGTCCCACACCTGCACTGTCGTTCCGTCGTCGTCGCATACCAGGGCCAAGGCCCTGCCGTCGGGCAGCACCACCCCCGCCACCGACTGAGGCAAGGAGTGCGAGGGCAGGGCCGGTAGGGCAGGTTTGCCGCTGTCCAGGTCCCACACCTGCACCGTCCTGTAGGCACCGGTGATGGCAAGAGCTCGGCCGTCGGGCAGTACTACCGCAGCCAGCCCTCCCATACCCAGGAGAGGCGGCAGGGCAGGCTTGCCTGTGTGCGGATTCCAGACTTGTACAATGTGGTCACTGAGGGTGAGGACAAAAGCCCGTTCATCAGGCAGGACCACTCCCTCCACCTCGTGCAGCCATCCGGCTGGGTAGAGAGGGGGCAGGACGGGCCGACCGCCGTCCAGATCCCATGCCCGTACAGTCCGGCCACTGCCGACGAGACCCAGAGATCGCCCGTCGGGCAGCACCAGACTCGCCACCGCCCGCACCCCGCCGACACCCTGAGCGGCCATGGGCGGCAGGGTCGACTGGCCGCTTTCGACGTCCAGTACTCGGGCCATGTCATCATCACCGCCGACGAGGGCAAGGGCCCGGCCGTCGGGCAGTACCATCCCGGCTACCGCATACGTCCATTTGCTGTAACCGCCGGCTGGGGACCACTGAGCGAGCTGGCTGTTACTCAGGTCCCATACTCGGACCGTAGTGTCGTGGCCGCCGGTAATAGCCAGACCCCGGCCATCGGGCAACGCCAGCCCGGTCACCGCCCGTACCGCGGGAACGACCGTATCTGCCCGCACCTCGTGACCGGTCAGAGGCGGCAGGGCGGGCTGACCGTTGTCCAGGTCCCACACATGGATCGTCGCATCATCCTGGCATGCAGTGATGGCCAGCGTCCGGCCGTCGGGCAGCACCAAGCCCGTCGCCATACCGACGTCGTCGAGGGGCGGCAGAGCGGGGCAGCCGCTCTGCAGGTCCCACACCAGCACCTTTCCAAGGGAGCTGGCCAAGGCGAGCGCGCGGCCGTCGGGCAAGGTCAGACCTGCCAGCTCGGACACCCATCCGTCAGGGTCTTTCAGCGGGGGTAGGGCGGGCCGACCGCTGTCCAGATTCCAGACCATTACGGTTCCCCTTGTGTCGCCGGCGAAGGCCAGGGGCCGGCCGTCGGGCAATACCAGACCCGCCACCGCCCGTACCGAGTGCAGCGCGCCGGTGAGCGGGGGTAGCAGGGGCTGACCGCTGTCGAGGTCCCACACGTGTACGGCGTGGTCCTCGCTGTCGCCGGCGGCGAGGACCAGCGCCCGGCCGTCGGGCAAGACGACACCTGCCACTGCATGCACTATGAAGAGGCCGGGGGCGGACAGTGGGTGTGAAGCAGGTTGCCCCTCGATCAGGTTCCACACGTGCACCGTTCCGTCACGGCAGCCGACGAGGGCAAGCGCCCGGCCATCGGGCAGCTCCAGGCCCGCCATCTCGGACACCCCTCCGCCATGGCCGGTGAGAGGTGGCAGAGCGGGCTGACCGCTGACCAGGTCCCACACGCGTACGGCGCCGTTGTCGCCGCCGGCGAGAACCAGGACCTGGCCGTCGGGCAACACAACACCTGCCACTGCTCGTATGCCGCCGTGGCAGCCGAGGATTTCCGAGTGGCCCAGTGGCCAGTGGACCCAGGAAGTGGCCCATGAGCTGTCGGTGTCGCCGGGTCGGAGAGGGGCTCCCAGCGTGGCAGCCCAAAGGTTGAGGGTGGTGGCGTTGTCCTGCGGGCGGTCGAAAGTCCACAAGTGGGTGACACGTCGCAGGAGCGCCGCCGTGTGCGGGCTCAGCGCGGCGGCAGGGGTGTTGAGCCGGGTGCGGAGGCGGGCGATGTCGAGATGAGGCAGCAGGCGTGGGGCGAGGACGCGGTCGTTGAGGGTGTGACCGTCACTTGCGTGGTCGGCGAGGTGGCGGCGGATATAGGCCGCGACGGAACGAGGTGGGATGGTGTCCAGGGCCCGACCGGCAAGGTGGGCGAGCGAGTGGGCGATTCGGGACTCGGCGGCGTGGTTCTCCAGCGCTGTGGCGGCGGGCCGGGGCTCGGGGCTGATGTCGTCGAGGGTGTGCCAGTGATCGCGCAGGGTGGTGCGCAGAGCATCGTGGAAGAGGCGGTAGACAGTGGTCTCGTCGTCGATGTCGGTGGTGAGGTAGCCGCTGAGGGGGGAGCCGAGTAGCCGGGCGATGTCGCTGTCGCCGATGGTGAGGTTGGGGTCGTCGGCGACGGCGTCGGCGACGGCGGGCCAGATGCGGTTCCAGGGCAGTCCGTGGCCGCGAGCGAAGGCGAGGGCTCGCAGTAGGTGAAGGGTGCGCAGGCGTTCAAGCGGGTCGCGAAAAACCAGGTGGAGGTCGGAGCGGAAGACGCCGCGGATACCGTCGTCGACCATGCGAAGCCAGTCCGGGTCGTCGGGCGTCACCAGATGGGGCTTGCGGGCCAGGGAGGCGGCGGCGAGGCGAACGAGTAGGAAGGAACGCTGCGCGTGGGCAGCGAGCTTGCGGGCGACGGGCTCGGCTTGGCTGCTGGCCCGGGCGTAAGGGGAGGCGGGGGACTGGGTGAGGATGTGGACGGCGTAGGCGCCGAGGTCATTAGGATCGAACCAGGGTGCTTCATCCACGCGCAGACGCCGGGCCCGGAGCTGTTGTTCGATGAGGTCGGCCAGCGGCAGCGCTTGCCGCGGGGCAGCGGGGTGGTCGGGACCACTGGGTGAGCGCACCCCAAGGATGAGTCGCAGCCGCTCTTGGCCAGAGCCGGCCGACAGGTGGGTCAAGAGGTGGCGGAGCAGGTGGTGGGGGTCGTCTCCCTCATCGACCGCGTCGATGACCACAGTGACCGGTGCCCTGCGACGAGCCAGCCAGTTCTGCCAGGCAGTGGCCCATTGCTGCAGGTGTGGGTCGGTGCTGGAAGGAGGCTGGACGCCGAGGCCACCGCTGATCTGGTGGGCGATTTCCACAGCGGTCTTGCCCGTGGCCAGCACTGCGACGTCAACCGCCCCCAGTGAGGGCTTCAGGCCGTCGGGAATGGCGTCGATGTGCGCTTGGTGGGCGGTACGGAAGGCGGGATCGGCGAGGGTCACCAGGCGGGCGAGCGCGGCCGACTTTCCGGTCCCGGCCCTGCCGGTGACCAGCACCGTGCCGCTTCCGCTCTGGGCTGCCGCCGTCAGGTCGGTCATAAGGCGGGCGCGGCCGGTGAACAGCCAGCCTGGGTCGTCAACCTGGGCTACGCCGCGGGAGCGTGGCTCCCAATGGGCGTCCACATCTGCTTGCGGTAGGGCCAGATCGCTTCGTGCCTCGGCGACCTTCACTCGCGGCTGTGGACGGTAGTGCGGGTTGGGCAGGCACACGTGCGGCCCGCACGACTGGCTGCCGGGCAGCGGGATCAGGCGTTGGTGGTCGCCGAGCTTGTCCTGGACCGCTTCGAGAAATAACGCGACGTCCAGCAGACGGTTGTGGCGGCCGTATCGTTCGCCTTCAGGAGTGGCGAGCTCGGCCAGCACCGCGGTGACGGCGTCCGTGAGCGCTCGTGGAACGGCCCGTTGGTCCTTGGCAGCGCTGGGCAGTACCAGCCAACTCGGTGGGATGTCGTGATCGAAGACGGCGGTCTGTGCGGTGACGTTCCCTGCGTGGCACAGATCCACGATCAGCAGCAGGTGCTCAACGCCAGTATCCTTCAGCCAGCCCACCACATCCGCCGTCCGCAGCGCTGTGCGGTGCCAGAGTCCCGGTTCGGTCTGACGCAACACGATCCAGTGCGCGCCTTCGGCCAACTCGCCATGTCCCGTGATGAAAACCACCGCCGCATCCGCGGAACGCCAGGGCAACTGCTCCAGGGTTTCGCGGATTTGGTGTCGGTCAGGGTTGTCAGCCAGTTCAGGGTGGGCGTGGCTAAAACGGCGGTCGCCGAGTTGGTCGCTGCAAAGCCAGTCTCGCAGCGCCTGCACCTCGTCGTCCACCGGTAACTGGTCCCACTGCGGTGCGTCGTAGTGGCCGGTGGCAATTGCCACGAAGTGCCTGCGCAGGATCTCTGCGTCGACTTCCGGAGCGCTCACCGCGGCTTCGCAGCCAGGTCCGGCAGTGCTCCCAAGACAGCATGTCCGGTGGCCTGCTTTCCCAGATAGGCGGTCACAGCGTGCGCGTCGCGGCCGTTGTCCACCGGTGGGCAGTCGCGGACGCCAGCCCACCAGCGTGCCAGCGGTCCCGCGCACGCCACCGGGTCCCGGGTGTCGTAGACATTCACCCACGCCCGTACCGCCGGAGGAACACCAAAGCCGGTTCCATAAGCCGGGTGGGGCATACGCTCGCGCACTAGGCGCAGTCCCAGCGGCGAACCCAAAGTCACCAGCAGTTCGAGCCGCGCATCGGGGTGGCGACGCAGGTACTCGAACGCGACCACGGAGCCCAGGGAGTGGCCGATCAGAACCTGGCACTGCCGCGTGACAGCGGCGTCGACGGCCGCGTCGACCCGCGACTTGACGACCGGGTTTACCAGATAACGGCGCACCTGGATCAGGTCGCCGAATGCCAGGATGCCTCCGGCGGGGAAGTGCCGGTCTACCGCACGCAGGAATCCCGGCACCCGCGTGCGCGCCTTGTCGGATGCCGTCTGCTCCTCCTCGATGGAGCGTTCGGGCAGTACCTCACGCGCCGCCCTCTCCAGCTCTACGTAATCCTCCTCATCCAGCCTCTCCCACCAAGCCGCGCCCATCGCCGTGCTCTTGCCAGGTATGGACGTGCCGGGCGCGGAAAGGAAGGCATCTCCGTAGAAGGCCAAGTCCAACGGCACCTCGGGCACCGGCTGACCACAGGCCCGCTCCAAACCGTCCCCGAGCGCCGGCCGCCACGCCTGCAATAGCTGCTGACGCCCCAGCTGCTGCTGCCCGACACCGTGTACCCCGACGATCACACCCATGGCCCTTCCTCTTACACTCCGGCGCCTGAGCGACCCAGGCACCCAAATTGTGTTACCTCCTGTTGGTAGCACATCGCTCAGTGTGACCGCATCGAAACGGAAACGCTGTTACCGCGGAGGTATGGCCGCGTGCCCACCAACACGCAGCCGGACCCCTTCCCAGACACCGCCGATGGCCCATCCGCAACCGGGCGGATCGCGTGTTGGTCCAGGCAGTCTTGGAAGGCGGTAGGTGCCGGGACGGGGCTGGCTCACCGGTCGGTGGCAGACCGCGCTCGATGTTCACGGCGATAGCTGTGAACACGTGCTGCAGGTGGGCTTTCACCTGTCCCCGGTAGCGGCGGCGCATGCCGTGTCCATGGGCGAACTCGTTGACGGTGCCCTCCACGCGGTTGCTGAAGTTGGTCGAGAACGGCTCTCCGGATAGCTGGGTTGCTGGCCAGGACGTTGCTCGGGGGCGCGGCGGGAAGGCTCGGAGCAGGGCCGCGACCTCTTCTCCCCGCAGGTTGGTTGCCGTCTGGGCAGCCGGTGCGGGCAGGAGGTCCGTCATCGGAGCGGGCCTCCGAACAGGACGGTGAGGGAGTCGGGGCTGTAGGTCGGCGAGGGCAGGGCCGGTGGCGGGTTGTCGCGCTGTTGCTGCTGCCGAGCGTGGTGGGCAAGACCTCCGCGATGACGTCGTCCCTGGGTGGGGCGGTTGTAGATGTCCAAGGTCGACAGGTGTTTGTGGCCGAGGATGTGCTGGACGTAGGCCGGGGGCATCGCCGGGTCGTCGAGCATCAAGAAGCTCGCGGTGTGCCGCAGGTCGTGAAGGGTCCAGTTGGCGCCCAGGAGTTCGTTCCCGCGGTTGAACATCATGCGGGCCGCGTCGTACTCCAGCGGCCGCCAGGGGCGGCGCAGAGTCCACCACAGCGACTGCTTGCGGCTGCGGGCCCCCCTTCTTCCAGGCTTCTTCCGGTAGAGCCGTAGCCAGACGAACGCGTCGGGGGTGGCGGGAAGTTCCTGGTACTCGCGGCTGCCCTTACGGATCACGCCGATGGTCTGCTGGCCCACGATCGCGTCATTCTGCTTGGAAGTGAGGAGTGCCTCGGCGCGGGCGCCGGTGGCGACCCAGAAGCCAGCAGAGCACGGTCGCGGTGCGAGCGGAGACCCGCGAAGACCTCGGTGTACTTCCCATTGGGGATGCGTCGCGGGATCCGCTTGGGCACCTTGGGCCGGTAGAGGCCCGTGCGCTGCTTCCGGTATTCCTGCTCGGGGTTGTGGTGGGCGTGGCCAGTAGCCAGACGGCCGCGGCGATGCCCTGGCCCATCTCGCTGACCGCCACGGCGAGGAGCGCGCGCCGGTCTGCGAGGTGGCGCACCCCACCACGGATCATCATCGCGAGAGGAGAGACGATTCGTTGCCAGGGCACGTCGTCGACGCGGGCCCAGGGTGCTCGGTCGATCAACGCCGAGGCCCCGTCGCCGGTCACCCATAGCGGGGCGATGTTGTTGTCGCGCGCCTTCGCCGAGCGTCGCCTCACAGCGCTCGCGCTGATGGGTGAGTACTGCGCCTCCCATCCCACCCGCCCGGCCGGCCCGGACACCAGAACATCGGAGATCACCCGTCCGTCAGCGGATCGCGCCTCAACCTGCACGTCCAGGCCGTGCCGGGAGGCGGATCGGGCGATACGCTCCTTCATCGCTTTGTGCTTGTCGCTCTCCTCCGGAGTGGCCACATGCGTCAGCGGCAGGTGCGCTGCGACCAGGACAACCTGGCCGCCACGCCGCTGCCGACGTATGAACATCCACGGGGTCTTGTCCGCCAAGGCACACTGGCACTGGCCGCCCCGCTGGTCGGTGAGGCACTGCAGCAAAGTGCGGTCACGCTGCCCGACGGGCCGAATGATCTCTTCCAGCAACCCCGGCCGGTTGGGGTGACCGAGATCCTCGTAGGTCAAGTTCATCTCAATGCCGTACTTCGTATGGAACACCCCATTGGCCATGCAATCGACGGTAAGCACTCGTCAGGAATGTCGAAAGAGCGCAGGGTCAACCAATTTGCCACCAGCGCGCGTGGCCGGCTCGGTCGTCGTGCCTGGGTAACTGGTGATCAAGTGACGAGACCGAGGTCGAGGATCTTGGCGGCCTTTCCGATGGAGCCTGGCATGAGGTGCCGGTAGATCCTGAAGGTGATGTCGAGGCTTCTGTGGCCCATCCACTCGGCGACGTCGGTGATCGGGATTCCGTGGGTGAGGCAGTTCGACGCGAAGAAGTGGCGAAAACTGTAGAGCACCATTCCTTCAGGGGTGTCGGCTTGGCCGGCCTTCTTGGTGATCTTCTGCCATTGATTGCCCAAGTAGTAGTAAGGGAAGGCTCTGGTGGAGTCCCTTGGGTGTCGTAGGAGGTAGCCGTCCGTGGTGCCGTGCTTGTCTGCGTACCACTCGATGGTCTCTTTCACTCGTGGCGGCAGTGGGACGTCTCGGTAGTCGCCGACCTTGCGGTGCTTCAACCTCCCGTACTGGCCGGTGGTCTGGTTGACTTGTTCGGTGATGCGGTAGACGTCGCCGGCGACGATGTTGTTGAGGTTGACGGCGGCGGCTTCTCCGCTGCGCATGCCGCAGCCGCTCATCAGGTCGGCGAATAGCAGGAACGTGTCGTCGCCGGCCGTGCGTATCTGCCGTAGCTGGGCGACGGAGGGGATGACCGCGCGTTTCGGGTCGTACTGGGGTGGCTTGACGCCCTCCAGGGGGTTGTCGTCGTAGATGCCCAGCCGGTGGGCGTCCAGGAGGATCGCCTTCAGCTTGTCGAAGGCGTTCGACTGCGTGGCCAGACCAGCGCCGTTGCGCTCCATCGTGCGGATGAAGCCGTCCACGACCTTGTGGTCGAAGGTGCTCATCCGGCGGCTTTCCAGAGCAGGGAGCAGGTGATGCTCCAGCAGCGAGTCCAGGTGCCGCACGGACGCTGGAGCTAGGTCACGCTGGCCGGCCCTCCACTCGGCCGCGTACTCCCCGAACGGCATCGCCCCGTACTTCGCCACCCGCTCGGCCTTAGCCCGACCACGCGGAGTCGCCTTCTTCGCGTTGTAGACATCCGCCAACCGCTGGATTGCCTCGTCCTGGGTGGCGAACCCCGACTCCTCCGCCTGCTTCCCGGCCGCGTCCCGGTACCGGACCTTGTACAGGTGCGGGCACTTCGACCACCTGGACCGCGGATGCTCGCAGTCCTTGAAGAACGTGCCCATACCGCGGGCCAAAGACCTACTCACCATGTGTCGGCGACTCCTCGGGGACCGATGCTGACGGTTTGCTGACCGCCAGCGGTCCACGACGTACCTGACCTGCACTAACGCGCTGAGGATGCAGTATGTGGTGGAACTTCGTGGGCCGCTCGCACGAGGAAATCGAGCAGGCCAGGAAGGACTGGATGGAAGGCACCCGCTTCGGCGAGGTCCACGGCTACGCCGGCAGCCGGCTGCCCGCTCCCGAACTCCCGCCGGTGGTGCTGAAACCGCGGGGGCGGGTGCGCTGACCTACGGTGATGCGTCTGATCTTCGCTAACCGCTTTGACGGAAACAGTTCATGTGCCGGTGCCTTATCCGCTCCGCGCGGGCCCCCTAATCTGCCGGTTGACCAGTCGGCGGCGCTCAACCACCACCGTTCGTCCTCGACGAAGGAGTAGTTATGGAACGCCGTAGTCTTCTTCGTGCCGCCGCCCTCGGCGTCGGCACGGCAGCCTTCTCCGGTTCCCTCTGGCGGCAGGCCGCCGCCTACCCCGCCCTCCCCGGCACCAGCCCGTACGGTGCCCTCCAGGCGGCCGATGCCAACGGGATCATGCTCCCGTCCGGCTTCACCAGCCGGGTCGTCGCCCGCTCCACCAAGACCGTGTCCGGGACCGGCTACACCTGGCACAAGGCCCCCGACGGCGGAGCCTGCTTCGCCGACGGCACGGGATGGATCTACGTCTCCAACGCCGAGGTCGGCAGTGCCGGCGGCGGTGCGAGCGCGGTGAAGTTCAACAGCGGCGGCACCGTCACCGGCGCGTACAGCATCCTGTCCGGCACCAACCGCAACTGCGCGGGCGGCGCCACCCCGTGGAACACCTGGCTCTCGTGCGAGGAGGTCGACACGGGTTACGTCTACGAAACCGACCCCTGGGGTGTGAACCCGGCCGTCCGCCGCGCCGCGATGGGCCGCTTCAACCACGAGGCCGCCGCCGCCGACCCCGTACGCGAAGTCATCTACCTGACCGAGGACAAGAGCGACGGGTGCTTCTACCGGTTCGTGCCCACCACCTGGGGCGACCTCTCCAGCGGCACCCTCCAGGTGCTCAAGGAGGTCTCCGGCGTCCTGTCCTGGGCCAACGTCCCCGACCCCGACGGCTCGCCCACCCCCACCCGCGACCAGGTCGCCGGCGCCAAGATATTCAACGGCGGCGAGGGGTGCCACTACCGTGCCGACATCTGCTACTTCACCACCAAGGGCGACAACCGCGTCTGGGCCTACAACGCCTCCGCCAACACCCTCTCCGTCGTGTACGACGACAACGTCTCCGGCGCCCCGCTGACCGGCGTGGACAACGTCACGGCCGCCGCTGTCGGCGACCTGTACGTGGCCGAGGACGGCGGCAACATGGAGATCTGCATCATCACGCCGGGCGACGTCGTCGCCCCGTTCCTGCGCATCACCGGCCAGTCCTCCTCCGAGATCTGCGGCCCGGCCTTCAACCCCGCCGGCAACCGCCTGTACTTCTCCTCCCAGCGCGGCACGTCCGGCTCCAGCAGCGGCGGCATCACCTACGAGGTGACCGGCCCTTTCCGTACCTCCCTGTGAGGGTGGTGGCCGGCCGGTGAACGCGTCGGTCCCCAAGAACCGAGCGGGATCTTGGGGACCGACCGTGCGCGCCTAGCCGACGGTGGAGCGGCAGCGGGCGCACACACCCGTGAGCTCCAGGGTGTGCTCGACTTCGGCGAACCCGGTCGTCCGGGTCACGCCGGCGATCCAGTGCTCGACCATGTCGGTGTCCAGCGGCTGGCCACGGCGACAGCAGCGGCAGATCAGGTAGTGACGGTGCCCGACGGCCGGCCGGTGCCGGTAGAGCCGTTCCCCCACCTCGTCGCGTACGACGTCGGCGGCGCCGGCCCGCTCCAGACCCTGCAAGGCGCGGTACACGGTGGTGAGCCCGACCCGGACGCCCGCCTCGGCCATCGACGCGTGGAGCTGCTGGGCTGACACGAAGTCGGCGCGTTCGGCGAGCGCCTGGACGACAGCGGCACGCTGACGTGTCATACGCTCGCCCCCTTTCGCCACTCCCGTCACAACCGAGCCCTCACTCCTCCGTTGCGGGGGTGGAGCGCGCGGCCACTCGGGCGAAGACCAGGGCCACGAGGGTCAGCCCGCCCAGCGCCGCGGCCGTGCCCGGGTACCCGCCGAGCGCGAGACCGACGCCGCCGAGGCCCGCGCCCACGAACACGCCGAAACTCATCCCGGCGGCGTTGAGGCTCAGCGCCGTGCCGCGCAGCGGGCCGCAGCGTCGTACCAGCAGCGTGGTGACGCACGCGGCCACCGTCGCGTGACCGGCGCCGATGAGCGCGGTCAGCGGCAGGGCGAGGAACAGCGAGTGGGCGAAGAACACGCCCACCAGGGCCGACAAAGCCACCAGCAGGCCCAGCGTCATCAGCCGCTCACTGGACACCTTCGGCCGCTCGGCGCTCAGCAGTCGCCCGGCGACAAGATTGCCGAGGAAGAACGAAGTGCCGCTCAGCGTCCAGACGATGGCGAAGGGTCCGGGGGCGAGGCCGAAGCGCTCGTCGTAGAAGGCCGCCAGGTAGGCGAGATACCCCATGAAGGCCGCTGTCCGCAGCATGGCGACGAAGAGCAGTGGCACAACTCCGGGGAGGGCGCCCAGCAGCTTGAACGAGGCGAGATAGCCGGGGCGCGCCGTCTTCTCCGTACCCCCTTCGGCTTTGTCTTCCGGGAGCTCGGCACGGCGGCCTCGGAGGACGAAGAGCACGGCGAGTACTGCCGCGACAGCGGCGATCGCCCACAAGTCGCCCTGCCAGCCCCACAGTACGGCCGGCAGCGCCACCAGAGGGGCGGCCAGGAGAGCCGTGAGTGACTGCGTGGCGGTGATGAGGGTCGCCGCCCGGCCGGCGGCGGCGTCGTTGTCGAAGCGGTCGGCGGCCGCTGCCGTGAGCGCCGGGTTGAGTACGGCCGTACCCGCACCGACGAGCAGGCAGAACGCCGCCAGCAGCAGGAACTCGCCGGTGGCGCCGAGCGCAGCGGACAGGGCCAGCACGGCGAGACCGCCCGCGGCCGCCCAGTCCTTGCGCACCCGGTCGATCAGCGGAGCCAGAGCCGTACCCACGGCCAGGGCGGCCAGGCCGCCGAGGCCGCGTAGCTGGCCCATGGCCGCGACGCCGCTGTCCGACGCGTCGGCGATGGGGACGAGGAAGGTGCTGAAGATGGTGAAGGGCACCAGCCCCACTGCGGAGGCGAGCATGAACGGCCACAAGGTGCGGGTCATCCGCAGATCACTGGGGACTGCTTCGGTGCTCGCTGCCGCGTTCACCGCCGGGTTCTTCGTCTCGCTGCTCATGCGCCTGCCGTCCGGTACCGGTACAGCGCGGTCTCGTCGGCGCTGAACTGCGAGAAGGGGAACGGCTCGGCGGAGAGCGCGGTGACACCGGAGCCCAGGAAGGCGCGGGCGACGGCGCTGCCCGTCTGCGCGTACACGACGAGCGGCAGCTCGTGCTTGCGGCAGTGGTCGACGATGACGTCGAAGCTGCCGTTGCTGAGCGTCATGCCCGTGGCGACCACCGCGTCGGCCTCGGCGAGCACCTGGGCCATGTCGTCGGTGACGGGGTCGCCCCACTGGGTGGCGCGCAGGTTGAAGTCGCAGGGCAGGGGTACGCCGCCCTGCTCGCGTATCGCCGCGACGAGCGGGTTGACGACGCCTATCAGCGCGACCTTGGCGCCGGCGGGGATGTCGAGCAGTCCGGCGACGGCCGCGTCACGGGCCTGGGCGCGGGTCTCGGGCGTGCCGGTCGGCAGCGTGACGGACTCGGCGGCGGGGGAGTTGCGGTGCGGCTGGACGCGGCCCAGGTAGGCGTCGAGGGCGGCGATGCGTACGGGCGCCGCCTCGTGCCGGATGAGGTGGTCGAGGGTGTGGCCGGAGGCCTCCGCGCAGAAGTCGGGGGCGAGCTCGCCGGCTTCGAACGAGCAGGCGCCGAAGGCGTCGCCGGACCGCAGCAGGAGGTAGCTGTTGCGGTAGGTGACCTGGCTGCCGGCCAGCCGGGTGGTGTGGTGGAGCCAGAACGCGCTGGTGACGGTCAGCTCCTGGGGCGGCGGTCCGTAGGCACCGTCGAGGACGGCCTGCTGGAGATCGGGCACGGAGTGCGGCTGGAGAGGAGACATGAGGGGTGCTTTCTTCTGAGTCATGGCTGGTGAGCATGGCTTCTGGGCCATGGGTGGATACGGGGTGGACAGGGGGTGGATCAGGGCAGGTCGGCCAGGAGCCCGGACCGGTACGGCAGTCGCGCAAGCGTCGGACGCCCGGCGGGCTGGAAGCACAGCAGCAGGGAGCGGCGGTCCCGGTCGGTCGTGTTGGGCCCTGAGCGGTGCACGATCAGGCCGGGGAACATCAGGACGGAGCCGGCCGGGGCCTCGATGGTCACCGCGCCGCTGACATCGGTCCGCGCGGCGTCGACCAGCAGCCCGGTCGGCTCGGCCCGGTCACGCGGCGCGGGCCCCGCCAGGTGGCTTCCCGGAACGAGCGTCAAGGCACCGTTGCCGGCCGTCACATCGTCGAGGCAGATCATCGCGGTGGCGATGTCCTGGGCGTCCGGGCCCGCGCAGCAGTACCAGTACGGGTAGTCCTGGTGCCATTGGTACGCGGAACCGACGCCCGCCCGCTTGAAGTTGAGCTTCGACGTGAACGGCCCCAGCCGGTCGGCGTCCAGCAGCCGGCGCATGGGCCCGGTGAGCCGTTCGTCGGCCCACAGGGCGTCCAGCGCGGGCTCCAGGTGCGTGACCGGCGCGAGGCTGCGCACCGCGGGCGGGCGGGCGTCCGGCTCCCAGTGGACGGTCGTGCCGTCCACCGTTTCCAGCCGGTGCCCGTCCGGCCACACGGTGACCTCGGTCCTGCCCTCCAGGGCGTGCCCGGTCACCCGCGCGAGAGCGGACTCCGCGGCCTCGCTCAGAACCGCCGTCTCGGCTGGGGTGAACAGCCGCGGAAGCAGTACGTAACCGCGGGTGCGCTCGTCGTCGAAGGACACGGCACGGCACCTTTCGGGTGAGGACGGGGACAGGGGAACAGAGGGACAGGGACGCAGAGGCTCAGACCGCGCCGGGGACCAGCAGCGGTTCGCCGCGCAGCAGTGCGCTGTCGCTGGGCGGCCAGTCCATCGTCGACCAGGGGTGCCGCAACTCGTGCTGCTCCGTGACCTCGTGGGGCCGCATGGCGCCGAGGCCGATGGCCTGCGGGTGGTTGGCGTAGGCGCTGTCGACGTAACGGTGACCGGTGTCGGCGGCGAGGAAGACGTACGTCCTGGAGTCGTCGCGCTCCCGCTCCCAGAGCGTGGCCAGGTACGCCGCGCCGGCCGACAGTCCGGCGAAGATGCCGCTGGCGCGCAGGAGTTGGACGGCGCCGGACATGGCGTAGTCGAAGTTGACCCAGTGGATGCGGTCGTACAGCTCGTGGCGGACGTTCTGGAACGGGATGGAGCTGCCGATCCCCGCGATGATCATGTCCGGGTCCAGGACGTGCTCGGCGCCGAAGGTGACGCTGCCGAACGGCTGGACGCCGACGAGCGTCACATCACGGCCCGCCTCCCGCAGATACGTGGCGATGGCGCCGGTCGACGCCCCGGTGCCGACTCCGCCCACCAGGGCCAGCGGCCCTTCCGGGACCTCCTTGCCGATCAGGTCCGCGACGTCCCGGTAACCGAGGTAGTGAATGGAATCGTGGTACTGGCGCATCCAGTGGTAGCCGGGGTTCTCCCGCAGCAGTTCGCCGATCCGCTCCACACGCAGGTTCTGGTCCAGGCGCAGGTTCTTGGAGGGGCGCACCTGTTCCAGCGTCGCGCCGAGGATCTCCAACTGGACGCGGAGCGTGCGGTCCACCGTCGTCGAGCCGACGATGTGGCACTTCAGTCCGTAGCGGTGGCAGGCGAGGGCCAGTGCGTGGGCGTAGATGCCGCTGGAGCTGTCGATGAGCGTGTCACCGGGTTTCACCTGGCCGGTGTCCAGCAGGTGGCGTACGGCACCAAGGGCCGAGTAGAGCTTCATCGTCTCGAAGCGCAGACAGACCGCGCCGGGCGGAACGCTCACCACGTCGGGTTCCTTGACCGCTTCCGCTATGTGCTCGTGCATGTCTTTTTTCCTCCGGGTCGTCAGGCGGCGTGGTCGCGGCGCAGCTTGAAGAGGTACGCCTGACAGTTGTCGCCCTCCCAGGTCTGGCGGTGCGTGATCTGCGGTGCGAACCCGGCCTCGATGGCGTACTTGACGATGCTCTTCAGCTCCGAGGTGTTGGACACGATCAGATGCACCTCGCCGTCGGGCGCGAGCAGATCGCGGTCGACGATCTGGTCGAAGAAGCGCGCCACGATGTCGATGCCCACGCAGACGTTGCGGACGACCGTCGGGTCGTCGCTGGTCTTCGTGCTCACGGCGGGCGGGTTGAAGGTGATGACGTCCAGCCGGGCCGAGGCGGGGAACTCCTCGAAAAGGTTGGAGACCAGCGGGCGGAAGACCGTGCCCGGGCGGTCGCCGACGATGAGGTCGTAGTGGGCGGCGGCCGTGGCGACGCTGTCCGGGTGGATGTCGGCGGCGTAGATCTCGCGGGCGCCCTTGACGCCCGCGATCACGGCCTCGACACCGAGCCCGGCGCCGATGGCCGCGTACGACCGCCCCTCCAGCGGGATGGTGCCGTCAAGCAGCCGGTCGTGGACGATGCGGCTGGTGTCGCCGGGCTTGAAGACACCGGGCGGCAGGTGGAACGTCCAGCCGTTGTACGCGTACGTGCGCTGGGTGTGGATGTCGGACTTGGAGCTGTTGATGGCGAGGATCTCGTCCCGTGGCAGCGTGTCGGGCAGCGATGCGAGCAGGGCCCGGGCGTCGGCCCGGGTCGCCGCGGCGCCGGCTGCGGTCGGGTCACTCATATGTCCTCCGTGGTCGGGGATGTGATGGGTGGAAGTCGTGGGAGTCGCGGACGCGTCGGGTCAGGCGCCGGACACGGACGGGGCGGTGGCGAGATCGGTGGCTGTCAGAGCCGTACCGAGATCCATGGCGCGTACGAGCTGCCGGGTGAGGGTGGCCCGGGGAGCGTCGAGGATCTGCTCGGGTGTGCCGGTCTCGACGACGTGACCGCCGTCGATGACGACGATGTGGTGGGCGACGGCGGCGAGCAGCTCCAGGTCGTGGCTGACCCAGAGCAGTGCCGTGCCGTGCTGGTCGCGGAGCCTGGCGAGTTCGGCGAGGACCGCTGCGGTGGCGCCGGTGTCCAGGGCGGTCGTGATCTCGTCGCAGACCAGCACGTCCGGGGCGGCGAGTACGGCGCGGGCGAGCGCCGCGCGTTGCAGTTCGCCGCCGGACAGCCCGCCGGGGCGCCGCTCGACGGTGCCCGCGTCCAGTCCGAGCCGGCCCAGCAGGTCCAGGGCCTCGCGCCGCGCCTCCCCGGCATCCAGGCCCCGCAGCCGTACGGCGGTACGGGCGACCTGCTCGGCCACCGGGCGCCGCTCGTCGAAGGAGCTGCGTACCTCCTGCCAGACGTACTGCACCCGGCGCTTCTGCTCCGGGCTGCGCCGGCGCAGCACCGGCAGGGGGGTGCCGTCGAGAAGGACTTGGCCGACGTGGCGTTCGTGGAGTCCGGCGACGCAGCGCGCAAGGGTGGTCTTGCCGCTGCCGGACAGGCCGGCCACGCCGACGCAGGCCCCGGCGGGCAGTTGGAGGCCGACCCCGTGCAGCACCGGGCCGCGCCCTCGGCTGTGGAGGTGGGCGGAGAGGTCCTGTACGTCGAGCACCGGGGGCCGGCCGTCCGGGGCGGTGGGCGTGTGCCGTACGGCGGTCACCCGGCGGCGGGCCGGCAGGGCGTCGGCCGGAGCGCCCTGCGCGGTCACCCGTCCGTGGCGCAGCACGACCACGTGGTCGGCGAGGGCGCGCACCAGGTCGTGGTCGTGGCTGAGCAGCAGGATCGCCAGGCCGGTGCGGGCGAGCGCGGCCAGTTCCCCGGCCAGCCGCATCCTGGTCACCGTGTCGAGCCCGGTGCTGGGCTCGTCGAGCACGAGGACCCGTGGCCGGCACACCAGGGTCTGGGCGAGCGCGACGCGCTGGCGCTGGCCGCCGGAGAACTGGTGCGGGAAGCGCCGCTCGGTGTCCCGCCCGGCGGGCAGTTGCGCGGCCCGGAGCGCTTCGGCGGCAAGGGCCCGAGCCGGGTCGGCCGGGTGGTGCAGCCGGGCGAGTTCGGCGAGGACAGCGCCGGTGCGGCGGGCCGGGTTGAGGGCGCTGCCCGGATGCTGGGGCATGTACGCGACCAGGCGTCCGCGCAGTCCGCCGGCCGCCTCCTTCGTGATCCCGTCCCCGTCCACGACCCTGACGGACCCGGCCTCCACCCGCCCGCTGAGGCGCACCCCGGCGCCGCACTCGCCGAGGAGCGCCAGGGCGGCCGTGGTCTTGCCGCTGCCGGAGGGGCCGACGAGTGCGGTGACGCGGCCCTCGTACAGGTCGAAGCCGACCGCGTCGAGGAGCATGGTGTCACCGGCCCGCGCGGTGAGCCCGCGCACCGTGACGAGGGGTGTCTGCGAAGGTGTCTTCGAGGTCATCGCACGGCCTCCTGCGTACGGCGGGTGCGGGCCAGCAGGCTGTCGGCGAGCAGGTTGAGCCCCACGGTGAACATGACGAGCATCGCGGCGGGCGCCAGTACGGCCCACGGCTGGAGCAGCAGCGCCTCGCGGCTGCGGGAGATGCTCACCGCCCAGTCGGGCGCCGTCGGGTCCAGGCCGAGGCCGAGGAAGTTCGCCGAGCCGACGAGGAACACCGCCAGGGTGATGCGGGTGCCGATGTCGGCGGCGACGGGGGAGAGCACCGAGCGTGCCACGTGGTCGAGTTGGATACGGGACCGGGACTCGCCCTGCACGCGCAGCGCTTCGGTGACGGGGCCGCTCGCCGCGTCCAGGGCGGCGGCCCGCACCAGGCGCGCCACGGGCGGGACGTTGACGGCCGCGACGGCGAGGGCGATGGCGACGGGGGAGCCGCGCCAGCCCACCGCCACCACGCTGATCACCAACAGGGTGGGCAGCGGGAGCAGCACGTCGAGGGGGCGGATCAGCAGCTCGTCGGCCCAGCGGCGCCGGGCGGAGGCCGCGAGCAGGCCCACGGCCCCGCCCACCAGGTAGGCGACCGCGACCGCGCCGAGCGCCATGCCGAGCGCGCTGCGCCCGCCGTGGAGCAGCAGATCCAGTACGTCACGGCCCAGCCCGTCGGTGCCGAGCAGGTGTGGGCCGCCGCTGCCCGCGTACGGGGCGAACACGCCCGGACGGGCGGGCCCGGCGAACCACGGGCCCAGCAGGGCGACGCCCAGCGGCAGCGCGAGCAGCGCCACGCCGACCGGCGCCGCCGGCAGGTTCACACGCTTCACCGGAGCACCTCCGTCCGTGGTACGAGTCGATGGCAGACGAGATCGGCCGCCAGGCTGAACAGCAGGGCCGCCGCGGCGACCACCAGGGCCAGGCCCTGCACCGTCGGTACGTCCCGCGCCTCGACCGCCCTGACGAGCGCGGTCGCCACGCCGGGGATCGCGAAGACCGCCTCGACGATCAGCACGCCGCCGACCAGGTTGTCGCCCACGCGGGCCAGTTCCTGGATGCCGGGCACCGCCGCGTTGGGCAGGACGTGCCGCAGCAGCAGGGTCCGGCGCGGCACACCCAGGCGTCGCGCCTGGGTGACGTACTCGGCCTTGAGGACCGTCACCATGCCGGCCCGTACCTGCCGGGACAGCAGGCAGATCATGCGGGCCGCCACCACTCCGACCGGCAGGACCAGCAGCGCGGGCTGCCCGAGCAGGTCGGCCGCGCCCACCCCGACCCAGGTCGCGGGCAGCCAGCCGAGCTGCAGGGACAGACCGGCCACGAGCAGCAGGGCCAGGACGAAGTCGGGTACGGCGTTCAGCGCGAGCGTCACGGAGGTGACCGACCGGTCCAGGCGGCCGCCTTCGCGCAGGCCGGACACGATGCCGAGCAGCACCGCGAGGGGGACGACCACCACGAGGGTCACCGCGGCGAGCACCAGCGTGATGCCGGCCGACTCGGCCAGGATGTCCAGCACCGGGCCGCCGCTGACCAGCGACGTGCCGAGATCACCGGTGAGTACGCCCTGCGCCCAGTCCGTGAAGCGTTCCAGGGCCGGGCGGTCCAGCCGGAGCTGCTCGCGCAGCGCCGCCACCTGCTCGGGTGTGGCGTCCTCGTTGTTGCGGACGTCGGCCGCGTCGCCGGGCAGCAGCGACGTCAGCAGGAACACCAACACCGTGAGCAGGGCGAGTTGTACGGCTCCGAGGGCGAGGCGTTGCAGGGCGTACCCACGCATCGTCAGACCAGCCACACCTTGTCGAAGCGGGCGGAGTCGAGGGTGTTGGGCGGGGCTTCCTCGACGCCGCGTACGCGGGAGGAGACCGCGTTCAGCCAGTCCGGGTGGCCCCACATCAGCAGGCCGCCCTCGTCGTGGACGGTGCGCTGGAGGTCCCCGTACAGCCGGGTGCGCTCGCCCTCGTCGGTCGTGGACTGCGCCTTGGCGAAGGCCGCGTCGAAGTCCTTGCGGCGCCAGCCGGACGCGTTGAAGGCCGACTTGGTGAGCAGCCGGTCGTTGAGGTACGTCGGGATCGTCATGGCGCCCGAACGGTGGCTGCCCATCACGCCCTTGGTGAGCTGGTCCTTGAAGTACGTCTCCGAGGAACCGGTGGTGACCTTGATCCGCAGGCCCGCGTCAGCCGCCTGCTCGGCGAAGAGGGTCGCCGCCTCCACGAACCCGGTGGCCACCGAGGAGGTGTAGATGGACAACGTCTTGTTGAGCACCCCTGCCTTGCGCAGCAAGGAACGTGCCTCGGCGACATCACGCTTACGCTGCGGGATGTCCTCGGGGTAGTACTGGTAGCCCTTGCCGAACATGTCGTTGCCGACGACGCCCTGGCCGGCCAGGACGACCTCGACCAGCTTCTCGCGGTCGGCGAGCAGCTTGAACGCCAGGGTGACATCGGGGTTGTCGAAGGGTTCCTGGTCGCACTTCATGACGATGGCGTGGGCCGTGCTGCCCTTGGCGGCGACGATCCGCACCGACTTGTCGGCGGCGGCGGTACGGGCGAAGGTCGGCGTCATCTCGTAGCCGTACTCCGCCTCACCTCCCCGCAGGGCGTTGCCGCGCGCGTCGGCGTCGGCGGACAGGATGCGCAGCTCGTCGACGTACGCCCCGCCGTCCCAGTGGTCGTCGAACCGCTCGGCGACGAACGACCGGCCGGCCTGGAAGGACTTCAGCCGGAACGCCCCGGTGCCGACGGGCTTGGCCGGGTCGCTGTAGCGGGCACTGACGATGGCGGTGCCCAGCGTGCCAAGCAGCGCGGGCAGTTCGGCGCTGGGCCTCTTGAGGGCGACCTCCACGGTGTTCTTGCCGACGCCCCGGCTCTTCTTCAGGTCGATGACCGACAGCAGGCTCTGAGCGAAGTGGTTGGTCGCCTTGGGGTCCAGGATGCGGCCGAAGCTGAACAGCACGTCCTCGGGAGTGAGCTTCTTCCCGTCGTGGAAGAGCGCCTCCCGGAGGGTGAAGCGCCACAGGGTGGCGTCGGCGTTGGCCTCCCACTTCTGGGCGAGCCGGGGCACCGGCGCCATGCCGGCGTCCAGGTCCACGAGCCGGTCGAACAGGGCCTTGGTGCGCGCCATGTCGATGGCGAGGGCCTCGGCGTGCGGGTCGATGGTCTCCTGCTCGCCGCCGCCCGTGAACAGGGCACGGAACTGGCCGCCACGCCTGGGCGCCGCCTTCCCGTCGGCCGCGGGGCTGCTCCCGGCCCCGGTTCCACAACCGGTGAGGGCCAGGGCTCCGGCCGTACCGGCGGCACCGGCCAGGGCGAGGAACTCTCGGCGGTTCCGGAATATCGACATGCTGCTCCCAGATCACTTGGCGTGGACGACGCGCACGGAACTCCCGGAAGCAGAAGGCGCAACGGGGCCGCGGCGCCGAAAGCTTTACCTAAATGAAAATGATTGTCAATGCAGCCTGTTGATTCGTGGGGCAGGCGTGGCCGCCACCCGGTCCGGCACGGCGCCGGCGCACTCGGTCCCGAGGCGGGAACCGAACTCAGCCACGCGGCATGCGTGTGATCGCCACCATCGCCGCGTCGTCGCCCAGGTAACCCTTGGGCGTGTGGGCCAGCAGGTCTTCGCGCAGGTGGCGCAGCAGGTCGCCCGGTCCGACACCGGGCCAGGCGGTGATCCGGTCGGACAGGGGATAGAAGGCGCCCGATGCGTCGCGGGCCTCGATGACGCCGTCCGTGTACAGGAGAACGGTGTCGCCCGGCTCGAAGGTGAAGGTCTCCGCGGCGAGGAAGGAGTCCGCGAATTGGGTGAGCCCGAGCGGCGGGGCGGGGTGGGACACGTCGAGGGGGATGACCTGTCCGTCGCGCAGCAGGAGCGGCGGTGGGTGGCCGCAGTTGATCAGGTGGAGGGCCGGTACGTCGTCGGGGACGTCGAGCACGGCCGCGGTGATGAATCCCTCGCTGTGGTCTGCCCTGCCGGCGCCGGCTGCCGCGGGGTCGTCCAGGTCCGAAGTGACCGTTCCTTCCAAATAGGTCACGAGCGTCGGGAGGTCGGTCTCCTGGTGTGCGGTGGCCCGGAAGGCACCCAGGACGAGGGCGGCGTCCCCGACGGCCTCCAGGCCCTTGCCGCGTACGTCGCCGATGATGAGCCGGGTGCTCCGTGCCGTACGGGCGGCGGCGAAGAGATCACCGCCGATCTGAGCCTCGGCCTCGGCGGCGAGGTAGACGCAGCCCACCCGCAGGGGGCCGATCCGGGGCGGCAGTGGCCGCAGCACGACCTCTTGGGCGGCCCGGGCGACGGAGCGCAGTTGCGTCATTTGCTTCTCGTGCCGTTCGCGCAGGTGGGCGAAGAAGGTGACGAAGACGGAGATCAGGATCAGGGCGATGAGCTGGGAGGTGTGGTTCAGGTCGGTGAGACTGGTGCGTACGATCGCGACGACCGCCTGGGCAAGGATGGCGACCGCGCCGACGAAGCCGGTGGTGCGCGGACCGGCGAACGACGCCGTGATGGCGGGGGCCGCGGCGAGGAAGGGGCCGAGGTGGACCTCGGGCGGGGCGAGGATGTCGAGCACCGTGACGAGCACGATGAGGGCGAGGGGTACTGCCAGCAGCGCATGCCCCGGCTCCCATGACCAGGCGCGACCGCGGGGCAGCCGTCCAGAACCCATGACTCCTGGATACACCCACTTGTGGCCGTCCACCTCCGCTGCCGAGGATCACCGCACCCTGGGCCCCGGGATTCCTCCAGTGGGGCGGCGTGGAGGCTCTGACCGGCTGCGGGCGGGTGCGGGGTGTGGCGGCTCAGCTCGACAATGGCGACCTGGCGCCGGTCGTTCCACCGCTGGGCGTGGATGATCATGACCGGCTCCCCGCTGACGGCGGGCGGCGCGAGGCGCGGGCGGCGGACTGGTTGCGGGAAGCCTGCGCGTCGGCGAGACGCCGCACGTTCCGGACCGTCGGCGGGTACCTGCCGTCCTCCCCGTACACGTTCTGCAGCAACCGCCCCGACGTCCAGCGGGTCGCACGTGCGCGGTCCAGGCCGAGGACCTCGGTGAGCAGGTCGAAGCGGCGCCGCACTATGCGCGGAGTGTCGCCCTTCGCGACGACGTCGTCCCACCGGCTCCGAAGCATCTGGCGTATGACGACGCCAGGGGGTGCGGGACCTCGGCCGTCGGAGTGGGACGTCCGCAGGAACATGTCCCGGAGTTCGGCGGGTGCTGACGCGCGAACAGGGGCGTACCGGGCCGGTTCTCTCCGGATAGTTGACCGCTGAAGTGTGCGCCTCTAACGTTTCGCGTTCGTCGTTCGGAATGACATACGGCGTACGAAATACCGGACGATTTGACGGAGTGTTGGGAGGACGGCGCGGGGGCCGGCCCAGAGCTACGGAGACGGTGTGGACGAGCGGGCGGTACGGCGGCGGGTCGAGGCGGCGCGGGCAGGGGACCGGCAGGCGATGGAGGACCTCGTCGCCGCCGAAATGCCGATCGTCTACAACATCGTCGGCCGCGCCCTCAACGGCCACCCGGACGTCGACGACATCGTCCAGGAGACGATGCTCCGCCTCGTCCGCTCCCTCGGCGAGCTCCGGGACCCCGCCCGCTTCCGCTCCTGGCTGGTGGCCATCGCCATGCGCTGCATACGCGACCGGGCCCGTGCCCGGCAGACCGCGCCCCTCCTCTCGGTCCTGGCCGATGAACGCGAACCGGCCGGCGCAGGCGCCGACTTCGTGGACCTCACCATCCTGCGGCTGGGCCTTCAAGGGCAGCGCCAGGAGGTGGCGGAGGCCACCCGCTGGCTGGACACGGACGACCGGCAGCTGTTGTCGCTGTGGTGGCTCGAACTCACAGGCGAGCTGAACCGGCAGGAACTCGCCGAGGCGGTCGGCTGGACCAGGCAGCACACCGCGGTACGTGTCCAGCGGCTCAAGGAGCGCCTGGAGACAGCGCGTTGCCTGGTGCGGGCGCTGGGTGCCGCGCCGCCGTGCCCCGACCTGTCGGAGGTCACCGCAGACTGGGACGGCACCCCCGATTCGGTGTGGCGCAAACGTATCGCCCGGCATCTGCGGGACTGTCCACGCTGCGGACGGCCGGCGGCCGACACGGTTCCGGCGCAGCGGTTGCTGGTGGGGCTCGGCCTGGTCCCGCTGCCCGCCGGGCTCGCCCTGCACGCCCCGCACGTACTGGGCTCCGGCGGCACCGCCGCCCAACTGGCCGCCGCACCCGCGCCTCTGGCCGCGGACCCGGTGGGATGGCCGGCTCAGCTCGTGCAGTTGCTGGCCAAGCCCGCCGTGGTCGCGGCCGCGGGAGTCACCCTGGTGGCCGGTGGGGCATTCATCGTGTACGACCACGACGACGGGGCCTCCCGGCCGCCGCGCGCGGCCCTGGCCCCGACGTCCTCCCGTGCCCCCACCGCAACGGACTCGCCCCCGGCCAACGCCACTTCGTCGCGGACACCGGCCGGGCGCTACGGCACCGTCGTCGACACCGCCGACCGCGCACCGGCCCCCCGCACGCCGCCCGCCGCCCTGCCGTACCGCCCCGAGTCCGGACTGAACACCTCGGCCGGGCCCAAGGCCGTCATGGAACACCGCGGCGACAACGTGACCCTGTCCGGCCGCGGCTACTTCCGGGTGCGCTGGCAGATCCTGCCCGCCGAACGCCCTGGATCCCTGGCCATGCCGACCTGGACCGGCCTCGACGGCAAGCTCTTCCACGTCGCCTCCGGCGGCGGCCGCCGCATGGACGACCAGATGCCCGGTGTGCCGGACCGTCCGCACACCTGGATGGGCGCGCGGAGCACGGGCTTCACGGTGCTCCCGGCCGGTGCTCAACAGATGTGGCAGAACGAGTACTTCTACGTCGACGGGAAGGTCACGCTGCACCAGAACGAGCGCGGCGCCGACTACAACCTGATCGTCGAGCCCGCCACGCGGGCCGGGATCGACGACGACCTGCGCCGGCCGCCCGCGCCGGACGAGGGGATCGTGCGCTACGGAATGGTGCGCGACAGCGGTACCGACACGGCGCCCGTCCCGCAGTACCTCACGGGCGCCACGCCACCGGACCCCGCAGGGGTGGACCGGCGCTCGCGGGTGGTCCGGTGAAAGCGCCCACGCACCAGACGGACCCGCCCACCGGGGTCGCCGCCGACGCCGCCGCGGAGTTCCGCGCCTTCTTCGGACAGCACCACGCCGCCCTGGCCCGTCTCGCCCACCTGCTGACCGGCGACGCCGACGGCGCGGACAACCTGGCCGCCGATGCGCTGCTGGCGCTGTGGCACCGCTGGGACCGGGTACGCGCCGCCGACCACCCGGCGGCGTACGCACGCGGCGTACTCGCCAACATGGCGCGCAGCCGCATCCGCGGCGCTGTGCGGGAGCGCCGCCGGGTGACGCTCTTCTGGGCCGGCCACAGCGAGCAGACCGATGGCCCGGACGTAGCGGCCGTGGTCGATGTGCGGGAGGCGCTGCGCGCACTGCCGTTCCGCAGCGGGCCTGCGTCGTGCTGCGTCATGCCTTCGACCACTCCGAGAAGGACGTCGCCCAGACCCTGGGAATCTCGGTGGGTACGGTGAAGAGCCAGACGTCCAAGGGGATGGCGGAGCTGCAGCGTCTGACCGGGCCGCAGCCGGCACGGCAGCACATACAGATGACCGTCGCGGAGGATCCTGTCGGCGCTCAGGACACGACGGGCCAGCCGCCCTCCCATGACAGGGTGTTGAGTCCCAGCTTGGGCGTCCCCTCGTCCTGCCCGTCGTAGTAGTGGTGGACGAGCACGTCGCGCCCGCGGTCGCGCATCACCGACTGGCCACCGGGCCCGATGTACCGGCCGTGCGTGGCGAGCACCAGGTCGCCGCCGCCCTCCAGCATCGGCTTGCCGCTGCTGTCGGCATAGGGGCCCTCGATGTTCGCGGACCTCCCCACCTTGATCTTGTACGTGGCGGTCAGGCCCGAGCAGCACGCGTCGTAGGAGTTGAAGAGGTACCAGTACGCTCCGTGCTTCACGAGCGTCGGCGCCTCGACCGCGTACGGCAGGTCGGGACGGGTCGCCAGATGGCGCACGGTGGTGTCGGAGGGGTCAGCGAGGCCCGTGCGCCGGTCCAGCTTGATCATGCGGATGCCGGTCCAGTACGAGCCGAACGCCATCCACAGCCTGCCGCCGTCCTCGACCACGTACGGGTCGATGGCGTTCCACGCGTCACCCCGCTCGCTCGCGAACACCTTGCCGTGGTCCGTCCAGGTGCCGGGACGCCCGGAGGCGGATGTGGCAAGGCCGATCGCCGAGTGGTTGGAACCCCAGGACGAGACGGCGTAGTACAGCCAGTACCTGCCCGCCCGGTAAGTGATCTCGGGCGCCCACGGGTCGGCCGTGCCGTTGTACTCGTACCACCACGCCGGCGGCTCGGCGAACGCGTCGGCCGCCGCCCGCTCCCAGTGCTTGCGGTCCTTCGAGACACGGGCCTCCAGGCGGCCGTGCGTCGAATAGGCGACGTAACTCCCGTCCCTCAGGCGGATCATCGTCGGGTCGTGGATGACGGTGTCCCCGGTGACGGGCTGAGGTCCGGGGTAGTCGGCGGCCGTCGCGGTGGACGGCGCGAGGAGCAGGAACGCGGCGGCCAGCGCCGCCACAGTGAGCCTTTTACGCTGCACAGGAGGACTCCCTCTACTGTCCGGCCGCTACTGTCCGGCCAGGCCGGTGTGCGCCACACCGCTGACGATCTGCCGCTGGAAGAAGACGAACACGATGATCAGCGGAAGCCCGGCCACCAGGCCGCCCGCCATCAGCTGCGCCCACTGGATGCCGTAGGAGTTCATGACGGTCGCGATGCCGTTCGGCATCGTCATCAGGTCCGGGTTGTTGGTCACCATGTACGGCCACAGGAAGTTGTTCCAGGACGCGATGAACGTGAAGATCCCGACCGCCGCGAGGGGCGGACGCGACAGCGGAAGCACGATGGTGAAGAACACGCGCCAACGCCCGGCGCCGTCGATGAACGCCGCCTCCTCCAGCTCCTTCGGGATGCCCTGGAAGAACTTGTAGAGGATGTACACCATCGCGGCCGGCGCGCACTGCGGCAGGATCATGCCCCAGTACGTGTCGACCACCCCCATCGACTGCACGGTGGTGAACAGCGGCACCCCGAGCACCGCGGGTGACACCATCAGACCGGCCATGACCAGGCCGAGCAGCGCGTTCTTGCCACGGAAGCCGGTACGGGCGAATCCGTAGCCGGCGAGCGCGCCGACCAGGACCACGACGAAGGTGACACAGACGGAGACGACCACGGAGTTGACGAACCAGTTGGTGATGTTGCCGGTCTCGAAGATGGCCTGCCAGGCCTGGATCGTCCACTCCTGCGGCACCCAGTGCGTGGGCACGGCGACTGCTTCCGTCTCCGACTTCAGGGAGGTGAACACCGCCCACACGAAGGGAGCGGTGAACACCCCGGAGACGAGCACGCCGATGGCGGTGAGCACGATCTGCCCCGGTGTCCACTTCTTGCGCGGACCCCGGCGTCGTACGCGCGGAGATATCTGGGAAACGGCGGTCATCGTGCGCCCTCCTCGCGCTTGCGCAGCAGCCACATACGGCCGAGGGCGACGACCGCGATGATCAGGAAGAAGATGATGGAGATCGCGGAGGCGTAGCCCACGCGGTACGCGGTGAACCCCTCCTCCAGCGTGAACTGGACAAAGGTCCGGGTGCTCTCCTCGGGCCCGGGTCCGAAGTCCTGCATCACCACGGCCTGGTCGAAGACCTGTAGCGAGGCCAGGATCTGCAGTGTGACCACCAGGCCGGTGATGTTGCGCAGCATCGGCAGCGTGATGTGCACCATGCGGTGCCAGGCGTTCGCACCGTCCAGGGCCGCCGCCTCGTACAGATGCCGCGGGATGTTCTGCAGCGCCGCCAGGAACAGCAGGAAGCTGAAGCCGACCGTCCACCACAGGGTGGTGATTACGATGGCGATCATGGCGGTGGACTTCTGCGTCAGCCAGGGCGTCTCCAGGCCGAAGACATGGTTGATCATGCCGGTGCCCGGATTGAACAGCCACTGCCACAGATTCGCGGCGACCGTGGACGGCAGCAGGAACGGGGCGAAGAAGCACAGCCGCCACAGCCACTTTGCGCGCTCGATGTGATGGGCGAGCACCGCGAGCACAAACGCCAGAAGGACGATGCAGGGCACCACGAGGAAGGTGAAGTACGCGCTGTGACCGAGGGAGTCCCACATCAGCGGGTCGTCGAGCGCCTCCCGGTAGTTGTCCAGGCCGACGAATCGCTCGCCCACACCGGAGATGTTGGCGTCGGTGAAGCTCAGCCACAGGCCGCGCCCGATCGGCAGCAGCACGAACAGCGCGAACAGCGCCAGGAACGGGGCGACGAACCAGCCGCCGTGCTGGAACCCGCGCGCCAGGCGGACCCGTGCCGAATCGGCGTACACCGCCGGCACGGGACGTACGACGGCCGGGGTGAGCGTGGTGTCGACGGCGCTCATGTCGCAGCACCTTCCTCGACGATGGCCTCGCCCGCCATCGGGTTCTTCATGGTCAGCAGCTTCTCCAGTACGTCCTTCATGCGCCGGGCCGTGGCGTCGGGCCGGGCGGAGCCGACGTTGGAGGAGGCGACGGCGGGGCCGATGCGCTGGGCGAGCAGGCCGGTCGACCCGGCGAACCAGGCGCTCGGCTCCACGGCCATGTGATCCATCGCGGAGACGTACTCGGCCTGCGGCTTCAGGGCCAGATAGTCCTTGTCCTCCAGCGTCGGTGCGTACGCCGGGATGTGGCCGCCCTGCGACCATGCCAGGGCGTTCCTGACGATGTACGCGGCCAGCCGGTGGGCGCCCTCGTTGGCGGCGCCGCCACGTGCGGCCTGGTGGGGCAGGACGAAGCAGTGCGACTCGGCGTGGGTGGCGGGTCGGCCGAAGACAGGCGGCAGTTCGGTGGCGCCGTAGTCGAGTTTCGCGTCGTTGAAGACCGGCACCGACCAGTTGCCCTCCCAGGTGAATGCCGAGCCGTTGAGGAACATCTCGCCGTCTGCGATGCCGACCGGGGCGGTGTAGCCGTCGGTCACGTGCTGCCGCAGGAACTCCAGTACCCGGGTCGCCTTGTCGGTGTCGAAGGTGACGTCCTGGCCGTCGGCGCTCAGACAGGTGCCGCCGAGCTGGGTGTAGAAGGACAGGAAGAACCACCACGAGAAGTTCGGTTCGCTCGCCTTCATGCCGAGCACCTGGAGGTTCCCCTTGACCGCCTTCTTGGCTGTCTTCAGGGCCTTGAACCACTCCTCGGGCGAGGAGACGGCCGCCAGGTTTCCGCCGTCGCCGAGCAGGCCGGCCTTCCCGCACACGTCGCGGCGGTAGAAGCAGAGCTGGGCGTGGATGTCGAGTGGAAGGCCGTACAGCTTGCCGTCGACCACCGCCCGCTTCCACAGCACCGGGTTGAAGTCCGCCTCCCGCACCCCGCACTTGCCGAGAAGCCCCACGTCCCAGGGGTCGAGCAGACGGCCGGGTGCGAAGCCCGGTATCCGGCCCAGGTGCATGACGGCCAGGTCGGGGGCCCGGTTGCCGGAGGCCGCCATGGCCAGTTTCGTGTAGTACGGATTGCCCCACTGCAGGGTCGAGTCCTTCACGTCGACACGGGGATCGGCCCGGCGGAAGGCGTTCAGCATCGCGATCATGTTCACGCCGTCGCCGCCGCTGAAGAGATTCCAGTAGCGGACGCGTACGTCGGCGTCCGAGGCGATCGCGGAGGCGCTGCGGTTCGCGGCGGCGAGCCCGAAGCTGCCGGCTACGGCGAGGGTTCCTAGTCCGCCGAGCACGGTGCGGCGGCTCGGGAGAGGTGGTGGCATGGCGGCTCGTTTCTTCTTCAGGGCGTGTCGGAGTGCACGGCCCGGCGAGACGTGTGTTCGGGATTTCGAATGCTGCTCGCAACTTCGAACGGACCGTAAGGTCGCACGCCATGCGCGTCAACGGCTGAGCCCAAC
Source organism: Streptomyces flavidovirens DSM 40150 (assembly GCF_000429085.1). GTDB lineage: Bacteria > Actinomycetota > Actinomycetes > Streptomycetales > Streptomycetaceae > Streptomyces > Streptomyces flavidovirens. The sequence goes on from NZ_AUBE01000007.1 coordinate 74,903, forward strand.
TCGCCTGGAAAATCAGTTTCTTGTGCGGCGGATCGAACTGCGGGCGGGTCAATCTCGCCGGTCCTGCGCAAACCGTTGACGGGTGATCCCGTACTTCCTAAGTTGCCGTTCGAAGCTCTGATCAGTGTCTGGAATATCGAACGGCGGCGGGGGGTGTGCGCGGTTCATTCAGCGTCCGCTCCGCAGAACCACATTGAGGGAGTCATGACCAGTTCAGCCCGCTTCACCCTGCACCCCGACTTCGCCGTCGGCGAGGTCGACCCCCGGTTGTTCGGCTCCTTCGTGGAGCACCTCGGCCGCTGCGTGTACACCGGCATCTACGAGCCGGGCCACCCCACGGCTGACGACGCGGGTTTGCGCACCGACGTACTCGGCCTGGTCCGTGAACTCGGCGTCACCGCCATCCGCTACCCCGGCGGCAACTTCGTCTCGGGCTACAAGTGGGAGGACTCCGTGGGGCCGGCCGAGGAGCGCCCCCGCCGCCTCGACCTGGCCTGGCGTTCCACCGAGAGCAACCGCTTCGGGCTCAGCGAGTACATCGCGTTCCTGAAGAAGATCGGGCCGCAGGCCGAGCCGATGATGGCCGTCAATCTGGGCACCAGGGGAGTGGCCGAGGCGCTGGAGCTCCAGGAGTACGCCAACCACCCCTCGGGCACGGCCCTCGCGGACCTGCGTGCCGCGCACGGCGACAAGGACCCCTTCGGGATCAGGCTCTGGTGCCTGGGCAACGAGATGGACGGGCCCTGGCAGACCGGCCACAAGACGGCCGAGGAGTACGGGCGCGTGGCAGCGGAGACCGCACGCGCGATGCGCCAGATCGACCCCTCCGTCGAACTCGTCGCCTGCGGCTCGTCGGGGCAGTCAATGGACACCTTCGCCGCGTGGGAGGCGACGGTACTCGCCGAGACGTACGACCTCGTCGACTACGTCTCGCTGCACGCCTATTACGAGGAACTCGACGGCGACCGCGACTCGTTCCTCGCCTCGGCCGTCGACATGGAGTCCTTCATCGAGAACGTCGTGGCGACCTGCGACCACGTGGGGGCGCGCCTCAAGTCGAAGAAGCGGATTAACCTTTCCTTCGACGAGTGGAACGTCTGGTACCTCTCCAAGACCCAGCGCGAAGCCGAGGAGAACCCCCTCGACTGGCCCGAGGCGCCCCGTCTCCTGGAGGACAACTACTCCGTCACCGACGCCGTGGTCTTCGGCTCCATGCTCATCGCGCTGCTGCGCCACGCGGACCGGGTGACCGTCGCCTGCCTCGCTCAGCTCGTCAACGTCATCGCGCCGATCATGACGGAGCCGGGCGGCCCGGCCTGGAAGCAGACCACGTTCTTCCCCTTCGCACAGGCGTCCCGGCACGGACGCGGGCAGGTACTCGACGCACGCGTGGACTCACCGACGTACGAGACGAAGAGGTACGGCGAGGTGCCGCTGCTGCACGCGACGGCGGTACGCGCGGAGGACGGCACAGTGACCGTGTTCGCCGTGAACCGCAGTCAGAGCGAGCCGCTGCCGCTGGACATCGCACTGGAGGGGCTGGGGCTGAAGGTGCTCATCGAGCACAGCGCGCTGGCCGACGACGACCCCGACGCCCGCAACACCCTTGACGAGCCCGAGCGGGTCTCCCCGCACACGGTGACCGGCACACGCCTTGCCGGCGGCACCCTGAGCGCCACCCTGGAGCCGATGTCCTGGAACGTGATCCGGCTCGGTTGAGGCCCTCGGCCGCTCCACGCGGCCGAGATGAGGTCCGCCCCCGGGTTGAGGGTCCCGGGCGGACCGGCGGGTGAGGGGGGCGGGCCGGTGTGTGCACACCGGCCCGCCCCTCGGGCTCGAAGAGGGGCTCGTTCAAGCCTCAAGGCGCGCGGTCTGGGGTATGCCACGGAAGCGTGGGCGCCCGACATCTCGAGCACCGGATGGCCCGTCGCCTACTGAAGGTGCTGGACGCGGGCGCGCGGTACACGGAGCGCACGGTGCGTGCAAAGCCGTCATGCGGGCGCGGCACTAAGGGGACCGATCGCACGTTCTATATTTCAGATTGTCATGCTGGATGAAAGTATGCCTTTCCCTCACTCCGAGAGAAGCCGCACCGATGACCCGAAGTGCCCGCAGCCGTGGCCGACGACGCGCTCACAGCCGCAAGCGCATCCGCACTCCCCTGATGACCGTGGCCGCATTGCTGGTCGTGTCGGTCATGTACTTGCTCGGCAGGACGCTGATCGGCGGCCCGGACAGCCCGGCCGCGGCGAAGGGCGTCCCCGACGAGGACCCGGCAGCCAGCGCGAAGAGCGACAAGCCGGGCGCGCGGGCGGGCTCACGCAAGCGTGAGGAGCCCTGGGACGGCAAGGTCAAGGTGCTGGGGGACGGTTCGACGTCGTACACCGGACCACAGCGGGACCAGCTCAAGCCGCAGAAGCTCAAACCGGGGCAGAAGCCCCCGCAGTTCGTGGTCTTCTCCTGGGACGGCGCGCTTGAGGGCGACGACCACCTCTTTTCCCACTTCCGTCAGGTGGCGCAGGAGAGCGACGCCCACATGACGTTCTTCCTGACCGGCATCTACCTGCTGCCCAAGTCGAAGAGTGACCTGTATCTCCCGCCGCAGCACGACCGGGGTTCCGCCGCGATCTCCTACCCCACCGACGAGCACGTCAGGACCACGCTGACGCAGCTCGGCGGTGCCTGGAAGGACGGGCACGAGATCGGCTCGCACTTCAACGGTCACTTCTGCGGCTCCGGCGGCGGCGACGACTGGAGCGTCGAGGAGTGGAGGAGCGAGATCGACCAGACGTACGACTTCGTCAAGAAGTGGAAGACCAACACCGGCTTCAGCGACATGCCGCCGCTGCCCTTCGACCCCGACCGGGAATTCGTCGGCGGCCGCGCCCCCTGCCTGGAGGGCCAGAAGACGCTGATACCGGCGAGCAAGCAATTCGGCTGGCGCTATGACGCCAGTTCGCCCGGCGGTTTCCAGACCTGGCCGAGCAAGAAGGACGGCGTCTGGGACTTCCCGCTGCAGTTGCTGCCGTACCCCGGCAAGGACATCCAGGTGCTCTCCATGGACTTCAACTTCCTCTACAACCAGTCCAAGGGCGAGACCGACGGCGATCCCGCCCAGTACGACGCCTGGAAGCAGACGACCAAGGGCGCCTACATGAACGGCTTCAACCGCGTCTACAACGGCAGCCGGGCACCACTGTTCATCGGCAACCACTTCGAGCAGTGGAACGGCGGCATATACATGGACGCCGTGGAGGACCTGATGCGGGAGGTCTGCCCGCGCAAGGACGTCGAGTGCGTGTCCTTCAAGGAACTGGCCGACTGGATGGACGTCCAGGACCCGCAGGTGCTGGAGCAGTTGCGCTCACTGGATCCGGGGCAGGCGCCCGCGTGGAAAACGCTGGTCAAGTAGGGCCGGCCGACCCCCCGGTACGAGGGGCCGGCCGTGGCGGTACGGGCTCACGGCGCCGGCGCCGCCGCCTTCATGTAATCCCGCCAGATGTCGACGGGAAGAGGGCTGCCGGGCTCCTCGCCGGAGGAGCCGGCCACACCGTCCAGCGGCAGTAGGTCCAGTTTGCGCAGGTCCATCCGGTACAGCACGACGGCCGTGGCCTCCTGCCCGGTGTACCCGATGAACCAGGCGGCCTTGTTGTCCTGCGTCGTTCCGGTCTTGCCCGCCGGCCGCAGACCCGGTACCCGGGCCTTCTTGCCCGTACCCTCCTCGACGACACCTTTCAGGGCGTCGGTCACCTGCCGCGACACCTCGGGGGTGAAGGCGCGCCGCGGGCGGACGTCGGGCAGCGGGATCTCGTCGGCGTTGCGGGTGACCCGGACCACCGAGTACGGCTCGGTGTGCTGGCCCTCCGCGGCGAAGGTTTGGTACGCCGTGGCCATGCGGATGGCACTGGGCGTGGAGTTGCCGAGCGAGAAGGCGGGCACCTGCGGGCCGAGGCTGGAGGGCAGCAGCCCGGCGTTCTGGGCGTGGTGGCGCACCCGGTCCAGGCCGACGTCCATGCCGAGCTGGAGGAAGGGCGAGTTCACGGAGTTCGCCATCGCCTTGCGCAGGCTGATCCTGCTGCCCCACGACTTGCCGCCGTCGTTCTTGCCCTTCACGATCTTGCCGTTGCGGTCCCAGTACGGACCCTCGGGGGTCATCACGGAGGCGTTGTGCCGGCCGTCGTACAGGCTGGAGGGCGTGACGGGTTGGCGCGGCCCGTCGCGGTCACGCAGGACTCCGTCGCTGAGCGCGGCAGCGTAGACGAAGGGCGCGAAGGCGGACCCTGCCGGGACGGTGACGGCGTTGGATTCGTTGAACCCCTGCTTGAGGAAGCCGGGCCCGCCGTACAGGGCCAGGATCTTCCCGTCGGTGCCGACGGTCGCCGCGCCGGTCCTGACGAAGGTGTCGGCCTTCCGCCCCTTCGGGTCGAGCTTCTCGCGGGCCCTGCGCACGGCCTTGTCGAGGGCCTCTGTCTTCTTCTTGTCGAAGGTGGTGTAGATCTGGTAGCCACCGAGGTCGAATTCGGCGTCCGAGACCTTTGCGTTGCGGGTGATGTACGACTTGGCGAGTTCGACGAGATAGCCCTGCTGGCCACTCAGGTCGGTCCGTCCGCCGGTCATCCTGGTGGGTTCGGGGAAAGTGGTGAACTTCGCCCGCTCCGCCGGTGAGAGTTTGCCGATCACGACCATCCGGTCCAGCGTCCACTTCCAGCGTTCCACAGCCCTCGCCCGGTTTCCGCCGCCGAGCGCCGGGTCGTACAGCCCGGCGCCCTTCAGCAGGGACGCCAGGAACGCGCCCTCGCTCGCGTTCAGCTCGGAGACTTCCTTGCCGTAGTAAGCCTGTGACGCGCGCTGGATGCCGTAGGTGCCACGGCCGAACCAACTGGTGTTGAGGTACCCCTCCAGGATCTCGTCCTTATTGAATTTGCTGTCCACTTTGAGCGCGAGCATCATTTCGGTGAACTTGCGGGAGAACGTCTGCTCCTGGTTCAGATAGGCGTTCTTGACGTACTGCTGGGTGATGGTGGAGCCGCCCTGCGTCTCGCCGCCGCCGACCATGCGGGTGAGCGCGCGCACGATGCCTGCGGGGTCGATGCCGGGGTCCTCGTAGAAGCTCGCGTTCTCCGCTGCGAGCACGGCCCACCGGACATCGTCGGGGACCTTGTCGAGCGGCATCTCCTGCCGGCTGACCCAGCCCGTCCGTGACATTTTCGAACCGTCGGCCCAGTAGTAGATGTTGTCCTGCTGGGTGGCGAAGGAGTTCAGGTTCTCGGGTATGTCGGTACGCCAGTACGCGATCACCACGCCGGCGGACAGTAGACCTGTGCCGATCAGCATCGCGCACAACAGCTGTCGCCAGCTCGGAATCCAGCGGGCATAACCCTGCCTGCCCGGTCGCGGGTAGTGCGGCCGTATACGCCGCAGCAGCGGGCGCAGCCGCTGGACCGGCACCCAGGACGGCAGCCGCCGGGACGTGAGCATCCGGGTGCGCGGCGACCGGTCGAGAATCGAGGGGAGGTGCGGCCCGCGCGCGGGCCGCACCTCCCTCCGGGAACCGGAGGACGCCCCCCGGCGTCCGCGCCCGGCCGGCTTGCCCCGCCTACCCACGAGACATCACCACGACCCGTATGACGTCATACTCAACTGCCGCAGCCGACATCGTCCCCCCAAGCACGTACCAAAGAGTCGGGCCCCCACGGTCCCAGCGCACTCCCGACGGATGCACCTTATTACGTACCGGTGCGGCCCGTTCGACGCTGCCCCGGGCGCCGCTGACGGCCGCGGCGGTTAGCGGCCCATTACTCAGCGGTTATCACGCGATGAGGTACGCCCGGTTACGGTCTGTTCCGGATTGAAAAGCCTGTGCAGTCCCCGCATTGCTCAGCCTCTCCTTTCCGACCCGTATTTGCGCTATGTCTCAAGGAGCTGTGATGGGAAAGTACGCAGGCAAGAAGGCCGTTGTCATCGGCGGGACGCACGGCATGGGCCTCGCCATGGTGCAGGGGCTGCTCGACGAGGGCGCCGAGGTGCTGCTGACCGGACGTAACGAGAAGAACATCGAGACGGCCCGGCGCGAACTGGGGGCAAAGGCGCACGTCGTACGCTCCGATGTGGCCGACATGGGTGACATCGCGAAGCTCGGCGACGAGCTGACCCCGATGAAGCGCCACGGCACGCCCACGGGCGTGGAGCTGGCCGTCGACGGTGGCCTCACCCAGCACATCCAGCCCGTTCCCCCGCAGTAGCCCACGACGCGGCAGGGACCTCGCGCGGCCGGCGGTGGTGCCCCCCGGACCGCGGGTCAAGGGGATCCTGCAGGCCGGTGCGGTCCCCGAGGGCATGGCCGGACCGGTCCACCTGATGCCGGTCGACTACGTCAGCGCCGCGACCCTCCATATCTCCCGGAAGGAGGAGGCCGCCGGCCGGACGTTCCACCTCTACAACCCGGACGAGCCGACCTTCGCCGAGGCGGCAGAACCCCTGCGGTCGTTCGGCTACCCCCGGGTCGAACTGCGGTGCGACGCCTGGCTGGAGCGGGTGACGTCCGACCGCGACAACGCGATGGTTCCGCTGCTCGACGCCTTCGAGATGCTGACCGCGAACAGCGACGGCTTCTATCCGCCGAGGACGTTTCCGACACCCGCGCGGCCCTGGCGGGCACCGCGGTCGAGTGCCCGCTCTTCAACTCGGGTGACGGCTCCATCTTCGACCAGCTGTACCGCGACGACGCCATCTCCAACCTCTCGGGCAGTCCGCTGACCGGCGCCGAGCGTACGCAGGGAATCATCGACCTGCTGAAGACGGGGCCGACTCTGGACTCCAAGGTTGTGCACAATTACGTCGCCGGAGACGTCTCCCTGGTGATAGTCGAGTTCCACCTCGAGGTCACCGACGAACAGGGCGGCCGCCAGAAGATCTCCGGCACCTGCACCGACGTGATGCGCCGCACTGGTGACAACCGCTGGATCATGGCCATCGACCGTCCGCTCGCTGACGAGCTGCCCACGAAGTAACCCCTTCACGAGAGCGCCACACCTGCGGGTGTGGCGCTCTTCGGCATGATCAGGTGACCAGAAACCGATCAGGAATGAAGAAGCGCGATCACCGAGCCACAGCTAGCGTGACCCTGATTTTCCGCCGAGCGCCATCCCGGCCGACACCGCCGATCAAGTGGACGGCCAACCGTTGCCTCGACCGCGCCGACGAAGTAGACCGGACGTGCTGCTCGAAGCTGTCGGATCGAGCCGGGCGGCACGGACGGAGACCGCGAAGGCGCCCCCCCAACAGATGGAGACACGATAAGCATGGCCCCGAGGACGGACACCCAGTCGCCTGCGCCGCACGCTGCCGACAGCCACGACCTGATCCGCGTGCACGGCGCGCGCGAGAACAACCTCCGGGACGTCAGCATCGAGATCCCGAAGCGCCGGCTGACGGTGTTCACCGGTGTCTCGGGCTCGGGCAAGAGCTCGCTCGTGTTCGACACGATCGCCGCGGAGTCGCAGCGGCTGATCAACGAGACCTACAGCGCGTTCGTGCAGGGCTTCATGCCGACGCTGGCGAGGCCCGAGGTCGACGTACTCGACGGGCTGACCACCGCGATCATCGTCGACCAGCAGCGGATGGGCGCCGACCCCCGTTCCACAGTCGGCACCGCCACCGACGCCAACGCGATGCTGCGCATCCTCTTCAGCCGCCTCGGGAAGCCGCACATCGGCCCGCCCGGCGCGTACTCCTTCAACGTCGCCTCGGTGCAGGCGAGCGGCGGGCTCCGGGTCGACCGCGGGGCCGACAAGACCAAGACCGAGAAGGTGACCTTCAGTCGCACCGGCGGCATGTGCACGCGCTGCGAGGGCCGTGGCACGGTCTCCGACATCGACCTGACCCAGCTCTACGACGATTCCAAGTCGATCGCCGAGGGTGCGTTCACCATCCCCGGCTGGAAGTCGGACAACGTGTGGACCGTGGGGCTCTACGCCGAGTCGGGCTTCCTCGACCCGGACAAGCCGATCCGCGAGTACACCAAGAAGGAGATGCGGGACTTCCTCTACAGGGAGCCGACGAAGGTAAAGGTCAACGGCGTAAACCTCACCTACGAAGGACTGATCCCCAAGATCCAGAAGTCGTTCCTGTCCAAGGACAAGGAGGCGATGCAGCCGCACATCCGGGCGTTCGTGGAGCGGGCGGTCACCTTCACCACCTGCCCCGAGTGCGACGGCACCCGGCTCAGCGAGGCCGCCCGGTCTTCGAAAATCAACAAGGTCAGCATCGCCGATGCCTGCGCGATGGAGATCAGGGACCTGGCCGAGTGGGTCCGTGACCTCGACGACCCGTCGGTGGCGCCGCTGCTCACCGCGCTGCAGCAGACCCTCGACTCGTTCGTGGAGATCGGTCTCGGCTACCTCTCGCTCAACCGGTCCTCGGGCACGCTGTCGGGCGGCGAGGCGCAGCGCGTCAAGATGATCCGCCACCTCGGCTCCTCGCTCACCGACGTCACGTACGTCTTCGACGAACCCACCGTCGGCCTCCACCCGCACGACATCCAGCGGATGAACAACCTGCTGCTGCGGCTGCGCGACAAGGGCAACACGGTGCTCGTCGTGGAGCACAAGCCGGAGACGATCGCGATCGCCGACCACGTCGTGGACCTCGGCCCCGGCGCCGGCACGGCAGGAGGCACCGTCTGCTTCGAGGGCACCGTCGAGGGGCTGCGGGCCTGCGACACCATCACCGGCCGCCATCTCGACGACCGGGCCACCCTCAAGGACACGGTCCGCAAGCCCACCGGCACGCTGGAGATCCGTGGCGCGACGGCGAACAACCTCCGGGACGTCGACGTGGACATCCCGCTCGGAGTGCTCACCGTCGTCACCGGCGTCGCCGGCTCCGGAAAGAGTTCGCTCGTGCACGGGTCGCTGCCACACCAGCCGGGGGCCGCCGACGAGGGTGTGGTGTCAGTCGACCAGACCCCGATCCGCGGTTCGCGACGGAGCAACCCGGCGACGTACACCGGACTGCTCGACCCGATCCGCAAGGCGTTCGCGAAGGCCAACGGTGTGAAGCCGGCGCTGTTCAGCGCCAACTCCGAGGGCGCCTGCCTCAACTGCAACGGCGCCGGTGTCATCTACACCGACCTGGCGATGATGGCCGGCGTCGCCACCACCTGCGAGGAGTGCGAGGGCAAGCGGTTCGAGGCATCGGTGCTCGACCACCACCTCGGCGGCCGCGACATCAGCGAGGTGCTCGCGATGCCGGTGAGCGAGGCCGCGGAGTTCTTCGGCGCCGGCGAGGCGCGCACGCCGGCCGCGCACCGCATCCTCGGCCGGCTCGCCGACGTCGGGCTCGGCTACCTCACCCTCGGCCAGCCGCTCACGACGCTGTCCGGCGGCGAGCGGCAGCGGCTCAAGCTGGCCACCCACATGGCCGAGAAGGGCGGCGTCTACGTCCTCGACGAGCCGACCACCGGCCTCCACCTCGCCGACGTCGAGCAGCTCCTCGGCCTGCTCGACGGGCTCGTCGACTCCGGCAAGTCGGTCATCGTGATCGAGCACCACCAAGCGGTCATGGCGCACGCCGACTGGATCATCGACCTCGGCCCCGGCGCCGGCCACGACGGCGGCCGGATCGTCTTCGAGGGCACACCCGCCGACCTCGTCGCCGCCCGCTCCACCCTCACCGGCGAGCACCTGGCGGCGTACGTCGGCACCTGACCGAGGCCCACTGGCCGACCGGCGCATGCCCGAGTGAGTCGAGGCCGAACCTGCCCGAGACGGTGGCCGACGCCAAGAAGCAAGTCGTACGAGTCGTACCTGCCACACGGCTACGTCGCCGCGCCTCGCGCCGACCGAGACCTACGCCGACGACATGTGAAGGGCCCGCGCCGGCATCGGTAGGCGTGCCCTTCGACTGCTGCGCCAACTGCCGCCCTTCCTCATGGCGCGGCAGTGCTCCTTGCAAGGCCTGCCCCGCTCCCTTCCCTCAACAACCAACCCTGGAGCCTCCGTTCGCGTCACTCACACCACAGGGGCTTGACCGGCCCCTCCGTGAGTCACCCGGAGGCTCCACCTATGAAGCAGACGGCACGTACCGCCTCACTCGCTCTGGCACTGGCCGTACCCCTGGGAGCAGCCACGCTCACCCCGTCCGCGCACGCGGCGTCATCAGAGCGCGGACACGAGGTGACCCGGACCGCGCTGCGTGACCTGGTCGAGAAGGGCGGACTGCCCGGTGTGGCGGCCAAGGTCCAGGACAGGAAGGGGACGTGGTTCGGCGCGGCGGGTTACGCGGACACGGCCACGGGCCGCAAGCGTTCGGCAGGCGACCACTTCCGCGGGGCCAGCATCACCAAGATGTTCATCGCGACCGTACTGCTCCAACTGGAGGCGGAAGGGAGACTGAGCCTGGACGACACAGTCGGGACATGGCTGCCCGGCTTGGTGCAGGGCAACGGGTACGACGGCAGCAGGATAACTCTGCGCCAACTCCTCAATCACACCAGCGGCATCGCCAACTACACCGACGATCCCGCATTCCTGCACAACGCCGCCGGTCTCGGCTTTCCCGAGCACCGGTACGACACCCATACGCCCGAGGAACTCGTGGCGATCGCGCTCAAGTACCCGCCGAAGCCCGATCCGGAGAAAGCGCCGTCGTACTCGAACACCAACTTTGTGATCGCCGGGATGGTCATCGAGAGGGCGACGGGCCATTCGTACGAGCGCGAGGCCATTCGCCGCATCATCCAGCCGTTGAAACTGCGCGGGACGTCGTTCCCCGGCACGGCGCCACAGATGCCGAACCCGCACGCCATCGGTTACTCCCGCCTCCACCAGGATGCTCCCGACGCCAAGATCCATGACGCCACCGAGCAGAACATGACCTGGCTGGGCGCGGCCGGCGACATCATCTCCACCAGCGGCGACCTCAACCGCTTCCACCGGGTCCTGATGCGGGGCGAGTTGTTGGCCCCCGCGCAGACGAAGGAGATGCTCGACGAGGTGCCGGCGGACGACGGGATCGGGTACGGGCTCGGGGTCGAGTTCGCGAAGCTGTCCTGCGGCGTGAAGGTAGTGGGCAAGAGTGGCCGTACGAACGGCTCCCTGTCCGCGATGGTCGGCACGGAGGACGGGAAGCACCAGCTGACGTTCAGCATCAACGGTGACTGGCTGCGGGACGGGTCGCTCTACGTCAACGTGATGGAGGCGGAGTTCTGCGGCAAGATCCCGCCCCCGACCGGCAAGACGCCGTCTGCGACGGGGCCGCTTGCCGACTCCCTCGCCGCGTTTCCCCACTAGTCGGCTGTCAAGCTCAAGTGTGCTGCCGTCAGGCGCCAGGCGGTCGGTACTGGATCTCTTCAGCCTTGCGCAGGGCGTCCATCGTTTCGCCAACGGTCAGCAGGACTGGCGAAGGCCGTGCCGGTACGGAACGCTGCTTGCGGTATGCCGAGTACGGTCCGCTGCCAGCCGGCGAGCCGCTCGAAGTCCAGGCGGCCGCCGGCGCACGCGTCGGCGTACGCCTGGAGGCGACTTGGCAGGCTGTGTTTCGTACGCCCAGGTGTGGACGGCGCTGAAGAACACCGACCAGGACCCGGCCAACGCGGCCAACGTCATCGAGCTGTACACGGGCAAGTCCATCGCCAAGACCCGCAACGGCGGCAACGCCGGCGACCAGGACCCGCCGGACACGTTCGAACAGCGCCGCAACGAAGTCATTTACAGCACCTACCAGCACAACCGGAACCCGTTCATTGACCACCCCGAATGGGTCGAGTCCATCTGGTAAGCACCGCCGTCACAGCCCGAGCGTTCGGACGCCATGGAGCGGGCAGGCGGGACAGGGTGAGTATGGCCCGATACGTAACGCGACTTGAAGCCGCCTGCCATTCCTAGGATGATCAGCGGCTCCAGTGCCCGTGGTGGGCGCGGGAGTTCAGGCCCTTCCCCCCTCGTATCGCGCTGACCCAGTCCTACGCTCCACCTCCCCCCTCATGAGGAATTGATGACCCAACACATACTGGAGGCGGTGATCTGGTGCCTTGCCGCGGGTCTGCTCGCAGGCTTGGTCCTGTTGGTACGCCAACGCCGGCTCACCGCCGCCCTGCGCCGACGCCTGACGGCGCTGGAAGACACCCTGCGCGCCCGTGACGCGGAGGCCGCCCACCTGGTCGAGGCTCGTCTCTCCTTCTTGGCTCAGGCGCATCAGCAGCCCGTGCCCGTGCCCGGCCTGCTCGACCCGCGGCTGGCCGCGACGGCGTACGGACGGAGCCTGCAGCAGGTCCAGGACCTGTTCACCCAAGCTGTCGACACGGCACGGGCCCGAGCCGACCAGTCGGCGAGAGCGACGCTCAAGGCGGCCATGCGCGCACTCCAGGCCCTGGCCAACGAACAGCAGCTGTCCATCTCCGACATGCAGGACCGGCACGACAGTCCCGAGGTGCTCCAGGACCTGCTGGAGATCGACCACGCCAATGCGCAGTTCGGCCGCAGGGCGCAGGCCATCGCCGTTCTGTGCGGGTCGTGGCCGGGGCGGCAGCGGGTCGCCTCACCGCTGATCGACGTCGTACGCGGCGCCACCTCGCGCATCCGGGACTACCGGCGTGTCGAGGTCCACTCGCGGGTCGACATGGACGTGGTGAGCCGCGCGGTGGAGCCGGTGGTCCTCGCGGTCGCCGAACTCCTGGACAACGCGGCGCGCCACTCGCAGCCCAACACCACGGTCGAGGTCAGCATCCAGCCCGCGCACCACGGCGTCTGCGTCGTCATCGACGACGCCGGAGTCGGTATGGACTCGCGCGAGGCCGAGGAGGCGGGCCGGCGCCTGTCGGGCCGTGAGGACATCGACATCAACCGGCTCGGCGACCCGCCGCAGTTCGGCTTCGCCGTCATCGGTGTGCTCGCCGCCCGGTACGGCTTCACCGTCTCGGTCGACACCCGGTCGCCGTACGGGGGAGTGCGCGCTGTGCTGTTCCTCCCCCATGAACTCCTCAACCGCGTACGCGCCCCCAAGACGGCGATTCCCCCGGAGACCGAGCCGTCCCCCGAGCCGCTCCCCGCTCCCGCCCCCGCGCCGGCCCCCGCGCCGGTGTCTGTTCCGGCCGCCGCTCCCCGGGCGGACCACACATCCGGCGCTCCGGAAGCCCGGCCGGGTCCCGAGAAGGAGCCCGCTCCCGTGACCGCTCAGGCGTCCACCACAGGTGGCCTGCCCAAGCGCCGCCGCCGCGCCGCCGCCCAGGACCACGCGGCGGGCGACCAGGCAGCAGCCGCCGCGCCACCGCCCGGCGCCGGCCACACCCCGGCCCGCCCGGCCGCCGAGACCGCCACCCGCATGGGCGCGTTCGCCCGCGGCACCCGGTACGGGCGCGCCGCCTCGCAAGACGACGAAGGGAATCCGCAGGGATGAACGACCACATGGCCAACGAGCTGGGCTGGATGCTCGACGAGGTCCTCAAGGTCCCGGAAGCCCGCCATGCGATCCTGCTGTCCGCCGACGGCATGCTCCGGGCGCACTCCAAGGGCATCGCGCGCGACGAGGCGGAACGGCAGGCCGCGGCGCTGTCCGGCCTCCAGTCGATCAGCCGCAGCACGGCGGAGTTCTGCGCCAAGGAATCCTCGCCGTGGCAGCAGACACTCGTCGAGTTCGCCGACGGGTACGTCTTCCTGGTCGCGGCGGGGGCGGGCGCGTACCTGGCGGTCTCCGCCACCCAGAACGTCGACATGGAGGCGGTCACCTATGGAATGCACAAGCTCGTCGACCGGCTGGGCAAGGAACTGACCAGTCCGCCCCGCCAGGACTCCGTACCGGCCCGGCCAGGCACCAGCCGTACCGCATGAGCCCACCCCACCGGCGTGAACGCGGACTCGTGCGCCCCTACGTGGTGACGGACGGCCGTGCGCACCCGACGCGCAACACGCTCGACCTGGTGACGCTCGTGACGGCCGCGTCCGGCCGCCCGCTCAGCGGCCTGAGCCCGGAGAAGCGCCGCGTCATGGAGCTGTGCCGGGGAGGAGCCCTGTCGGTCGCCGAAGTGGCGGGACACCTGGCGCTGGCGATCAGCGTCACCAAGGTCCTGCTCAGCGATCTGATCGACAGCGGCCACATCTCCACTCGGCCCCCCATCCCCAGGGCCCAACTCCCCGACGACCAGCTTTTGCAGGAGGTGCTCGATGGTCTCCGCTCCAGGCTCTGACCAGGTCGGCCAGGTTTATGTCTCCGACACGGTCAGGGCCGCCGTCAAGATCCTGATCGTGGGTCACTTCGCGGTCGGCAAGACCACCTTCGTCGGCACGCTGTCCGAGATCCGGCCGCTGCGTACCGAGGAAACCATGACGCAGGCCAGTGAGCTGATCGACGACCTGGCCGGGAGTCCGGACAAGACCACGACCACCGTCGCCATGGACTTCGGCCGCCTCACACTCAGCGAGCGACTGGTGCTGTACCTGTTCGGCGCCCCTGGGCAGAAACGCTTCACCACGCTCTGGAAAGACATGTTGAACGGGGCCCTGGGCGCACTGGTGCTCGCGGACACCCGGCGACTCGACGAGTCCTTCGACATCATGGGCCTGCTGGAGGAGCACGGCATGCCGTACGCGGTCGCCGTCAACCAGTTCGACGACGCACCGCTCTTCCCTGTGGCGGAGATACGCGAAGCTCTCGATCTCCTCCCCGAAACCCCCCTCATCACCTGCGACGCACGGGACGCCGCATCCTCCACCGAGGCGCTGATCTCCCTTGTCGAGTACCTCCAGACCCGCACCTCTCAGGAGCACCGATGACCACTCCCCAGCCCGCGCCGGGCGCCGCACCGCCCGGCTGCCCGGCGCACGCCGGCACGGCCGGTGCTCGTACGGCTGAGTCGCTGTACGGACCGGAATTCGCCGCGGACCCGGCCGCGACGTACGCACGGCTGCGCACACACGGCTCCATCGCACCGGTGGAGATCGCCCCCGGCGTCCGCGCCTCGCTCGTCACCGGCTACGAGACCGCCCTGGAGGTGCTCCGCAGCCCGGACCGGTTCTCCAAGGACCCGCGCCGGTGGCGGGCCCTCGCCGACGGGACGGTGCCCGCGGACAGCCCTGTCGTACCGATGATGATGTACCGGCCGAACGCGTTGTTCACCGACGGCGAGGAGCACGCGCGGCTGCGCGGCGCGATCACCGACAGCCTGAGTCGCGTCGACCCGAACGCCCTGCGCGGCTACGTAGAGCAGAGCGCCGACACCCTCATCGACCGGTTCGGCCCCAAGGGGCAGGCCGACCTTCTCGGCGAGTACGGGGCGATCCTGCCGCTGCTCGTCTTCAACCAGCTCTTCGGCTGCCCGCCGGAGACCGGGGACAAGCTCGTCGAGGGCATGTCCGGGATCTTCGACGCCAACGCCGACTCCGAGAAGGCGAACGCGGTTCTCACCGAGGGCGTCGCCGAACTCGTCGCTCTCAAGCGGGAGCGGCCCGGAGCGGATGTGACGTCCTGGCTGATGGCCCATCCCGCGCAGCTCACCGACGAGGAGATGATGCATCAGCTCGTGGTCCTCATGGGCGCGGGCACCGAACCCCAGCAGAACCTCATCTGCAACGGTCTGCGGCTGCTGCTGTCCGACGACCGGTTCGGCGGCGACCTGGCCGGCGGCAGCCTGCCCGTCGAGGACGCGCTCGACGAGGTGCTGTGGACGGACCCGCCGATGGCGAACTACGCCATCCACTACCCGCTCCACGACCTGGAGCTCGACGGAACCGCGCTGCGGGAGGGCGAGCCCATCCTGATCAGCCTGGCAGCGGCGAACACCGACCCCTCCCTGGCCGGTGACCGGCGCGGTGGTAACCGGGCACACCTGGCGTGGAGCGCCGGCGCGCACACCTGCCCGGCGAAGAGCCCCGCCCGGCTGATCGCCGCGGTCGCCGTGGAAAAACTCCTCGACCGGCTTCCGGATGCCGAACTCGCCGTCGGGGTAGGCCGCTTGGAGTGGCGGCAGGGGCCCTTCCACCGGGCGCTGGCCGCCCTGCCTGTGCGCTTCCCACCGATCAGCGTGCCGGTCGTCACCACGGACGAGACCTCTGGAGCCCGTACATGGAACACGAACCCCGTCCCCTCGTCATCGACACCTCCGGCGCGGACATCCACGCCGAGGGAGCCCGCATCAGGGAACGGGGACCGGCGGCGCTGGTGGAACTCCCTGGCCAGGTGGTGGCGTGGGCAGTAAGTGACCACGCGCTGCTCAAGGAGCTGCTCACCGACCCTCGCGTGTCGAAGGACCCCCGCCGGCACTGGTCCGCGTGGATCAACGGGGAGATAACCCCGCAGTGGCCGCTGTTCACCTGGGTCGCCGTGACGAACATGTTCACCGCCTACGGAGGCGACCACCGGCGGCTGCGGAAGCTGGTCTCCACGGCCTTCTCCGCGCGCGCCACCGAGGCACTGCGCCCGCGTATCGAGCGTATGGTCGCGGACCTGCTCGACGGTCTCGCAGCCGCCCCTCGGGGGGAGGTGGTGGATCTGCGCGAGGAGTACTGCTATCCGATCCCCATCCAGGTGATCTGCGAGCTGTTCGGTGTCAGCGACGAGGGCACGCGCAAGGATCTGCGCCGTCTCGTGGACAGCATCTTCAACACCGCCACCACCGCGGAGGAGGCCGCGGCCACCTTCCAGGAGGTCCACACCGTCCTGTCCGGCCTCGTCGCCCTCAAGCGGCAGACGCCGGGCGACGACATGACCAGCGTCCTGATCGCCGCCCGTGAGGAGGACGGCTCCCGGCTGTCGGAGGCCGAACTGGTCGACACCCTGCTCCTGGTGATCAGCGCCGGGCACGAGACCACCGTCAACCTGCTGGACAACGCGGTGCACGCCCTGCTCACCCACCCCGACCAGCTTGAACTGGTCCGCACGGGCAGGGCCACCTGGAACGACGTGATCGAGGAGACGCTGCGCGCCGACTCGCCGGTGGCGAACCTGCCCCTGCGCTACGCGGTGGAGGACATCGAGGCCGGGGGAGTGACCATCAAGAAGGGTGAGGCGATCCTCGCCGCGTACGCCGCCGCCGGGCGCAACCCCGCGTTCCACGGCGAGGACGCGGCCCGGTTCGACGTAACCCGGCTGAACAAGGAACACCTCGCGTTCGGGCACGGTGTCCACTTCTGTCTCGGAGCACCGCTGGCCCGGCTGGAAGCCCAGATCGCCCTGCCCGCACTCTTCGAGCGCTTCCCCGAACTGGCGCCGGCCGCCCCGGCGGACAGTCTGCTGCCCATGGAGTCGTTCATCTCCAACGGCCACCGCAGCCTGCCCGTCCACCTCACCGGCGGAACGCCGCAGGTCGGCTGACGTCGCCTCCACAGGCACTGAGGACGGCTACAGCGGCAGCCCCACCGCCGGTAGCCGCCTCAGCGCCCGTGGCCCCGGACCGCCGAGCCGAAGGCGGTCATACAGGTGGGGCAGTAGCGTTCCGCGGCTGCCTCGATCTGGGCGAGCAGTGCTGCGGGGGAGGGGTGCCTCAGATAGCGCCCGCACAGCGCGCTGGCGGCCACATCCTTGCGGATGACATGCCAGACAAGTTCGCCTCTGCCGACTGTCGACTCGGCGCGCATCTCGTACATCGGCGTGCCTTTCTGCGCTCACGACGAGCGGGGACCGGCCCGTTCGCTGAGTCCATGAGAAGCCGTCGCGTCTGAAGGGGCGAATCGGCGTAGGCCATCCGGGGGAAAACGAGAAACCGGAGGTTTCCCACCACGGAGTACGCGCGCGCAGGTGCGTGATCGATGGTCGCAGTCTCGCCTGGGCGGCTACTTCGGCTGGGTACCGGTGTGACCGGTGTGGGCCGTTACGTCGGACACCTTCCAGCGCTGGTTGGGACCGGAGTTCGGCGTCCACAGCGTCACGGCCGCCCCGTCGTGCGTGGCCTGGCCGCCCACTTCGAGCAGTCGTCCGGTGGCGGCGTTGACGAGGGTCCAGGTGCCGTCGCCGGTCGTCGACATGATCCACTGGGTGGCCTTGTCGCGGGGGCCGCTGTCGGCCTCCAGCACCGGGGCGCCGTCGCGCACGGCCAGGCGCTTTCCTTCCGCCGGGTTGGTGAACACGTACCGCTTCCGGTTGCCGGTGTCACCGCTGATCTGCCGCAGCTGCCACTGCTGGGCGGGGTCGGCCGTGTCCGTGCTCGCGGTCCTGATGACGAGGCGGGTGCCGTTGCCGGCGGTCGTGAGTGCCTTGCCGCTCTGGACGCCGGTCAGGCGGTACGTGTGGTCCTTCCGCAGCAGGGCCGCGTCCTTCGCGACACCGGAGACACCCTTCACGACGAAGGAGGTCACCGACTCGGCGGGTACGGTGAAGGTGGCCTTCCCGTCGCTGACCGCGACGGCCTCGTGCCGTTCGAGTTTGCCTGCGGCGCTGGTCACGACGGGGGTGACGGTGGCGTGGCGGGCGACGTGGCCGAACTTGGACAGGTCGACAGTGACCGTACGGGCGCCGGTGGTGCTGTTGACGTGGACGACCGTCGCCGCGTCGCCCTTCCTGGAAACGGCGGCGGCGCTGGAGGTGTCGTCGACGCTCACCAGCCGGTCACCGGGCTTGATGAAGTGGGTGAAGTTGCGTGCCGTGTCGAACTTCGTGTTGGTACGGATGGGACAGGTGGCGAGCGTGTCCTTCGGCGTACAGCTGAACGGAAGCTGGATGCTCCCCCAGTTGCCGCCTTTGGCCGACTCCCCGCCGGGCTTCATGTTGTCGTAGTCTTCGACGGGCTGCCAGAACACCCAGGCCTTCGGCTCAAGTTCCCGCAGGTCGTCGACCATGCGGTGGGCCAGACCGAGGCCCGGCCTCATGTCCTTGAAGCTCTGCCCGTCGCCCCAGTCGCCCTCGACCTCGCTCATCCACAGCGGCTTGTCGTCCGCCTTGGCCAGGTCACGCACGGAGGTGCGGCCCGCCGTGCCATAGGTGTGAACGTTCATCTGGTCGACGAGGTCGCGCACTTCCCGCGGGTACGTGTTCCAGTTCTGCGCGAAGATATTGGGGTTGGTCTCGTCCATCGCGGAGATCTTCGCGCCGGTCCCCGACTGCCGCAGTGCCGGGGCGAGTGCGCGAAGAACCTTCTGCTGGAGCTCGGGGCCGATGTGGGCTCCTTCCTGGCGGCCGCCGACCGGCTGGCCGTCGGGTCCCAGGCGGGTGCTCCAGTAGTCGGTGTTGGGTTCGTTGAACGGGTCGATGGTGTCGACCTTGATACCGTGTGCCTTCTCCAGCCGCTCGGTCGCCCCCGCCAGGTAGGCGGCGAAATCGTCGACGGATTCGGGCTTGAGCTGGTCGGTGGTGGCGTTGAAGCCTCCGGAGACGTAACCGCTGGTCGTCATGAACCAGGGCGGTGAGTTGCTGAACGTCTCCCAGTGGTCGATGTCGTTCTTGATCCGGTCCACCCACCAGCGCTGAGTGGCGTCGGCCCGCGGATTCCAGTCGGCCCCGTCCCCGGCGCTCCACCAGTCGGTGTCCTCGCGCGTGGTGCCCTCCGGTGCCTTCCACCAGCCCTCGACCGCTCCTCCGGCACGGAGGTAGTTTTTGACGTCCGGGGCGTTGCCCCCGCCGATGTTGTAGCGGGCGATGTTCAGGGCGAGCCCGTCGTCGCCGAAGAGGAGGCCGGCGAGCTTCTGACGTATCTCCTCGGGATAGTCACCGGTGGCGTTGGCGAACCAGACCAGGCTCGTGCCCCAGCCCTGGAATCTCTCGTGCTGGTAGGAGGGGTCGGGCCGGACGGTGACGGAGGGGGCCGCCGCGGAGGCCGCCGCCGCGGTCCGGGCCTGTGCGTCCGGCGGCGGGACGGTGACCAGGGCGGTCCCGGTGGCCAGGGCGGTGATGCCGATGACCCCTAGGAGTCGTCGCGTGCGGGTGCGGCGTGCCATCGTGTGCTCCCAACTCGTGGTTCGGGGGGTGTCAGGGGGTGGGCTGTCGCAGTACGGCGACCTCCCTGGACGCCAGGACCAGTACGCCGTCGGTGTCCGCCCGGCCCACCAGGAGCTCCCCGGTGAGTCCGGGCAGCGGCACCGGCTCGTCGGTCCGGTTGACCAGGAACAGGAAGCGGCTGCCGGCGCCGCGGCGTACGGCCTGCTCGACGAGTCCCCGTGCCGGAGCGGGCAGTTCGCTCTCGACCCCGGCGGTGTCCAGCAGTCGCGGCAGCAGGCCGGCGAGGCCGTCCGTACCCAGCCGGGTGGAGATGTACGAGGCCGAGCCGCGGCCCACGGCGCGGCGGGTGACGGCGGGGCGGCCGGCGTACGTACCCGTGCGGTAGTGGGCGAGTACCTCCACCTCCGGGTCCGTGACGGTGATCCGGTCGGTCCACAGGGTGCCCGTGCTCGCGTCGTCCAGTTCGGCGGTGTCCTCGGCGAGCAGCGGGCCGAACTCCTCGATGCGGATGCCGAGCAGGTCGCGCAGAGCGCCCGGATAACCGCCGAGCCAGATGTGGTCGTTCTCGTCGACGACACCGGAGAAGTACGTGGTGACCAGGTGGCCGCCGTTCTCGGCGTACCGCGTGAGTTCCTTTGCCAGGGCCGCGGGGATCACGTGCAGCACGGGTGTGATCAGCAGCTGGTATCGGTCGAGGTCGGCCGTGGTGGTGATGACATCGGCCCGGATGCCGAGGGCGAGGAGAGCCGAGTACCAGTCGAGGGCCTCCTGGTGGTAGTCGAGGCGGCTGGTGGGGTGCGAGTCCTGCTCGCTCGTCCACCACGACTCCCAGTCGAAGACGATGCCCACCCGCGCCGGCTCCCGCTCGGTCCCCGCGACCGGCGCCAGCGCCTGAAGCGTGCGCCCGAGACCGGTCACCGCGCGGAAGACCTCAGTGTCGGATCCGGCGTGCGGCACCATCGCCGAGTGGTATTTCTCCGCGCCGGCGGCCGACTGACGCCACTGGAAGAAGCACACGGCGTCGGCGCCGTGCGCCACGTGCAGCAGGGAGTCGCGGACGAGTTCCCCCTCGCCCTTGGGCAGGTTGACGGGCTGCCAGTTGACGGCGCTGGTCGAGTGTTCCATGAGGAACCACGGGCGTCCGCCGGCGATCGAACTCGTGAGGTTGGCGGAGAAGGAGAGCTCGTCGCGGCCCTGAGGGCCGGGATGGACGTAGTGGTCGTTGGACACGAAGTCGATCTCGCCCGCCCAGTCGGCGTAGTTCATGCCCTTGATGCCGCCCATCACCATGAAGTTCGTGGTGACGGGTACGTCCGGTGTGATCTCACGCAGGACGTCGCGTTCCGCGCGCAGATACTCCTTCAGCGCGTCCGAGGAGAAACGCTTGAAGTCCAGTTGCTGCGTGGGGTTCGGGTGGGAAGTGACCAGCCGGGGCGGCAGGACCTGGTCCCAGCCGCTGTAGCGCTGCGACCAGAACGCCGTTCCCCAGGCCTGGTTGAGGGCGTCCACGGTGGTGTAGCGGGCGCGCAGCCAGTCCCGGAAGGCGGTGGCGGCGTCGTCGGAGTAGTCGTAGATGTTGTGGCAGCCCAGCTCGTTGGATACGTGCCAGGCCACCAGGGCCGGATGGCCGGCGTACCGCTCCGCCATCCGCCGCACCAGGCGCAGCGCGTGCGTGCGGAAGACCGGTGAGGTGGGGCGCCAGTGCTGCCGCGCCCCCGGCCACACCGTCTCGCCGGAGGCGGTCACCGGGAGGATCTCTGGGTGAGCCGTGGTGAGCCAGGGCGGCGGGGACGCGGTGGCGGTGGCCAGGTCGACCCCGATACCGCCCGCGTGCAGGAGATCCATGACCTCGTCGAGCCATGCGAAGTCCCACACGTCCTCGGACGGCTGGATGCGGGCCCAGGAGAAGATCCCCACGGAGACGATGTTGACACCGGCCTCGCGCATCAGCCGGACGTCTTCCCCCCACACCTCGCGCGGCCACTGCTCGGGGTTGTAGTCCGCGCCGTACGCGAGGCGTGGGGTGGAGTCCCCGTCCGGCCCGTGGAGCTTGGAGACAAGGGTGGAGATCATGTCGGTCCCTTTACTTCTCAACGGTGAAGCCCTGCTCGGTGCCGTACTTGACGGAGGCGTCCTGCCAGGACTTCAGGCCCTGGGCGAGGGTGGTCTTGGAGATGTAGGCCTTGCCGGCGGTGTTGTTGAAGATCGAGTTCGCGTACACCTGGTAGGGCAGGTACGACCAGTCGTCCGCGACGTTCGCGGCCGACTCGGCGAAGATCTTGTTGGCCTTCTGCCCGCCGAAGTAGGGGAACTCGGCGTTCTGGAACGCGTCCGACTGGAGGTCCGCGGTGGTCGCCGGGAAGGCGCCGCCCTTGATACGGGCCTGCACACCCTCGCCGGCGTTCGCGAACTCGGTGAAGGCGTACGCGAGTTCCTTGTTCTTGCCCAGCGCGGGCAGCGCCAGGGCGCTGCCGCCGTTCTCCGCGCTCGCCTTGTCGCCCGCGGTCCACTGCGGCAGCGGCGCCGCGCGCCAGTCACCGGAGGCGTTCTTCACGCCGGTGGTGAAGTTGGCGGGCATCCAGGCGCCGGTGGTCAGGGTCGCGAGGGAACCGTCGCCCAGACCCTTGTACCAGGCGTCGGTCCAGCCGGTGACGGGCGCGAGCAGCTTCTCGTCGAGGAGCTTCTGCCAGGTCTCGGTGTACTTCCTGGCACCGGCATCGGAGAAGTCGATCTTCACCTTGGTGCCGTCGACCGTGTAGGGACGTGAACCGGCCTGCCACAGCATGCTGGTGGCCATGCCCGCGTCGCCCGTGTCGTTGGCGATGTAGACCTTGGGGTCGGCCTTCTGCAGGGCGCGGGCGGCCTCGACGTACTCGTCCCAGGTGGCCGGCACCTTGACCTTGTGCTTGTCGAAGACCTTCTTGTTGTAGAACATGGCCATGGGTCCGGCGTCCATCGGCAGGGCGTAGACGGCCTTGCCGGACGTGACAGAGTTCCAGGGGCCGGGCGAGTACGTGCCGGCCAGCTTGTCGGCGCCGTAGGGGGCCAGGTCGTCGAGGCCCTTCGTCAGTGCGTACTGGCCCAGCGCGTAGTACTCGATCTGCGCGACGTCGGGGACGCCCTTCTTCGCCGAGATGGCGTTCGACAGGGCGGTGTACGCGTCGCTGTTGGTGCCCACGTTGGCGACCTTGACGTCGACGGCCGGGTACTTCTTCTCGAAGTCGGCGACGACCTGCTTCAGCGTGGGCTCCCAGGCCCAGACCGTGAGCGTGCCGCCCTTCTTCAGGGCCGCCTGTATGTTCTCGGCGGAGACCTGCTTCTGGCTCGAGCCGCCCTCGTCGGAGCCGCAGGCGGTCGCCCCCAGGCCGAGGGCGCAGACGATGCCGATGCCGCGCAGCAGGCGGCGGGTGTTCATGGGCATGGTGGCGCTTCCACTTCTTCGTGGCCCACACGTGGCCGAATCGGACTATTCCTTGACGCTTCCGGCGGCGAGGCCGGACTGCCAGTACTTCTGGAGCAGCAGGAACGCCGCGATCAGCGGCAGGATGGTGATCAGCGAGCCGGTGATCACCAGGTTGAAGACGGGTTCGCCGCCGGCCGTCGCGGCCTGGGCGTTCCAGCTGTTCAGGCCCAGGGTCAGCGGATACCAGTCCGGGTCCTTGAGCATGATCAGCGGCAGGAAGTAGTTGTTCCAGGTGGCGACCATCGTGAACAGCAGGACGGTCACCATGCCGGGCGCCAGCAGGGGCAGGCCGACCTGGAAGAAGGTGCGCACCTCGCCCGCGCCGTCGATGCGGGCGGCCTCCATCAGTTCGGTGGGGATGGCCTCGGTGGCAAAGACCCACATCAGGTACAGCCCGAAGGGCGAGATCAGTGAGGGGATGATGACCGCCCACGGGGTGTCGGTCAGCCCCATCTTGCTGAACATCAGGAAGGTGGGCACGGCCAGGGCGGTGCCCGGTACGGCGACGGCGCCGATGACGACGGCGAACACGGCGCGCTTGCCGGGGAAGGCGAACTTCGCCAGCGCGTAACCGCCCAGCACCGCCAGGAAGGTGGCACCTCCCGCGCCGAGACCGACGTACATCAGGGTGTTCAGGAGCCAGCGGGTGAAGACGCCGTCGTTGTACGTGAACGTCGTGCTGATGTTGTCCCAGAGGGCGAAGTCGCCGTCGAACCAGAGCCCGAACGAACCGGCCAGTCCCTCCTGTGTCTTGGTGGTGCTGATGACCAGCCACAGCAGCGGCACCAGGGCGTAGAGCACGACCAGGCCGGTGAGTACGGTCAGCAGCACACTGCGCCGGGGGCGTCCGGGAGAGTGCCGCTTTGTGCGGGGTGTGCGCAGACGAGGCGCGGAGCCGGATGTGCCGGCCGGCGGGCGAGCGGGCAGGGAGGCGGGTGAAGCGGTGGTGGCGGGGCTGCTCATCGTTCACGCTCCCTTGCGCATGCCGCGCAGCTGGACGACATAGGCGATCACCATCGTGATCAGACCCATGACGATGGCGACCGTCGCGGAGTAGTTGTGCTGCTGGCCGTCGAAGGACAGCGAGTACGTGTAGAAGTTCGGGGTGTAGTCGGTCGTGATGGCGTTGCGCGCCAGGTCCCGCAGGATGACCGGCTCGTTGAAAAGCTGGAAGCTGCCGATGATGGAGAAGATCGTCGCGATGACCAGGGCGCCGCGGATCGCGGGGAGCTTGATGGCCGTGACGATGCGGAACTGTCCGGCGCCGTCGATCTCCGCGGCCTCGTACAGCGAGTGCGGGATCACCCGCAGCGCGGAGTAGAAGATCAGCATGTTGTAGCCGACGAACTCCCACGTCACGATGTTGCCGATGGACGCCAGGACCAGTTCGGTGGAGAGCGGGTCGGGCAGGGAGACACCGAGGGCGTCGTTGATGTCGCCCACCAGGCCGAACTGGCTGCCGTACATGAAGCCCCACATCAGTGTGGCGACCACGGCGGGCACGGCGTACGGCAGGAAGATCGAGATACGGAAGAAGTCCTTCCCGTACAGCCGCCCGCTGTCCAGGGCGAGGGCCACGAACAGCGCGATGAGCAGCATGACCGGGACCTGCACCGCCAGGAACGCGGAGACCCGGCCCAGCGAGGCCCAGAACTGGTCGTCCTGGAGCGCCTGTTGGTAGTTGTCCAGGCCGACGAAGGTGGTGCCGCCGATCAGCTGGTCACGGAAGAGGCTGAGATAGACCGAGTAGCCGATGGGGGCCAGGAAGACAAGGGCGAAGACTGCCGCGAAGGGGCCGATGAACCCCCAGCCCGTCCAGGAGCGGCGGTCCCGTTTCGCCGAAGGCCTGGCCGGGCTCCGCTCCGCGGTCGCCGGCGGTTGTGGCGTCGTCATGTCGTTCCTCGCTCATCCATCCTGGAACCGGCGTCATGAGCCGCGATGTTTACGCAAACATCCCCGTCCGCGAACGGCTACCGGGTTTGTTATGTTTACGTAAACACCTGATGGCGGCATGTCTACACTGCCCCGAAGACGGTGGTCAAGGGTCACTGGGAACCGCGATTCAGGCAGCGAGGGAGACGGGTGGACACAGCGGACAGCACCTCGGCGGCCGGGCCCCAGGTGCGAGCACGTACCGGAAAGCGGGCCCCGGGCCGCACGCAGAGCGCGTCCATGGCGGACGTCGCCCAGCTCGCCGGCGTCTCCTCGCAGACCGTCTCCCGTGTCTCCAACGGCTACGCGGGCGTGACGGAAGAGACCCGGCAGCAGGTCCTGGCGGCCATGAAGGAGCTGGGCTACCGGCCCAACAGCGCCGCCCGCGCACTCAAGCGCGGCGAGTTCCGCACCATCGGCGTCATCACCTTCGGCCTCTCCACCACAGGCAGCGTGCGCACCCTGGAGGCCATCGCCACCTCCGCGGCGCACGAGGGGTACGCGGTCACGCTGCTGCCCGTCGCCGTCCCCACGCAGGACGAGGTGCGCGGTGCGTTTTCACGGCTGGGGGAACTGGCCGTGGACGCCGTCATCGTCATCCAGGACGTGCACCTGCTCGACGCGGTGACCCTCTCCCTGCCGCCCAACGTCCAGGTCGTCGTGGCCGACTCGGACGCCGGCGACCGGTACACCGTGGTCGACACCGACCAGGCAGGCGGAACCCGTACCGCCGTACGCCACCTGCTGGACCTCGGCCACCGCTCGGTCTGGCACCTCGCGGGCCCCGAGGAGTCCTACGCGGCGCAGCGCCGCACCGACGCCTGGCGCGCCGAACTCACCGGGGCGGGCCTCACGCCGCCGCCCCTGGTACGGGGCGACTGGTCGGCGGAGTCCGGCTACCGGGCCGGACTGGAACTCGCTTCCCGCAAGGACTGCACAGCGGTCTTCGCGGCCAACGACCAGATGGCGCTGGGGCTCCTGCGAGCCCTGCACGAGCGGGGCCGGAAGGTGCCCAAGGACGTCAGCGTCATCGGGTTCGACGACATCCCGGAGTCCGGCTCCTTCCTGCCTCCCCTGACCACCGTTCACCAGGACTTCGCCGAAGTGGGCCGTCGCTGTGTCGAGGGTGTCCTGCGGCAGATGCGTCACGAGGCGACGGAACACGGCACCACGCTCGTCCCCACGCGACTGGTGGTGCGCGTCAGCACCGCCCCGCCGCCACGGCGCTGACTGCCTTACTTGGCGTACATCAGCGTGCCGAAGCCCAGTTGATCGTAACCGCCGCTGCTGGGGCCGTAGTCCCCGCCGCCGCCCTCGGGGCGCACCTTCTCCGCGATGGCCGTGATGTACGGGACGGAGAGCCGGCGGCGCCGGGCGTAGTGGTAGTGGAGGAGGTCCCACACGGGGCGGACCTGGCCCCGGCCATGCGCGGAGATCACGGTCTGTTCGCGGTACGCGCAGTTCGTGCCGGTGCCCCAGGTGTACGTGGTGAACGGCACGTCCTGGCCGAGGTTGTACTTGGCGACGTACTGGGCGGCCTTCATGAAGCGGTTGTCGTCGTAGCCGTACAGGTCGTCGCCCTGACTCCACGCCATCTCGCAGATCGCGCCCATCTGCCCCATGCCCATCATGGTGTGGCCCTGGTCGCGGCCGGACTCCTGCCACTGGGCGAGCCCGTCCGGGTGGAGGAAGGGCACGGCCTTCTTGACCGAGCCGTTGCCCGCGTCGTTCTTGAAGTAGTCCACGGCCTGGTCGTACTTCGCCGTGTCGTCGCAGAGAATGCCGATCGCCATCACGGACGCCATGCTGCACAGGTCCCAGTTGGCCCAGTAGTTGGTGACGCAGGCCCCGTTGTGCTGCGTGAGGAACTGGTTGTTGAGGGGGTAGAAGACCTCTCGCAGCATGCGCTGGAACCGGGCGAGGTCGAAGCCGGGGTAGCCGCGCATCAGCTCGGCGGCGTTGGCGAACTGGTAGCCGTAGATGCCGGCGGCCAGGAACCGGTCGGCGTTGCCGGTGACCGTGGTGAGCGTCGCCGACCAGGCGTTGAGGATGTCGCGTGCCGCGTCGCCGTGTGCCCCGGTGCCCGCCACCTTCCAGCGCAGGGCGTTCTGGTAGGCGGCATGGATGTCGTTGAAGAGAATCGTGTAGTTCTGCCCGGTCCCGCCCCGGACGACCGTCGCCTGCGGGTTGGCCTTCCAGGTGGACTGGGCGTGCCGGTTGGCGGTGAGCCGGTTCCAGCCCGACCACCACGGCTGGGCGCCCGCCGCCACCCTCACCTTCGCGCGATTGAGCTCACCGGACGCGTGGAGCATGCCCGGATGCGTGAACGTGCGCGCGGGCGTGGGATCGGCCCCGGCGGCGTCAGCGGCGTCGCCGGAAAACGCGGCCGCCGCACCACCGGCCACGCCCGCGACCGCGAGCCCGCCACCGATCTGGAGGATGCTGCGGCGGCTCAGCGCGCGGTGCTTGTTGTCGTGACCCATGGGGGGCTCCTGTTGTTCGCGGAGGGACGGAAACACTCAGGAGACGCGCGGGGAGACCCCCGGATAACAAAAACTTGGCGGCGCCGCCCATACGAGCCTGGTAGGCCGGTGACGGCGACGCGGGTCAGGCGAAAAGACCGTCGAACGAGGCTCCCTCCACCGGGAGCTTCTGCTCGGCCCAGATGGTCTTGCCGCTGCCGCTGGGCCGTGACCCCCAGCGGTCGGTGAGCTGGGCGACCAGCAGGAGTCCACGGCCGCCCTCGTCGTAGACGCGGGCGCGGCGCATGTGGGGCGAGGTGCTGCTCGCGTCGGACACCTCGCAGATGAGGGAGCGGTCGCGGATCAGCCGCAGCTGAATGGGGGCGCCGCCGTAGCGGATGGCGTTGGTGACCAGTTCGCTGACGACGAGTTCCGTGACGAACGACGCCTCGTCGAGTCCCCAGTCCGTCAACTGCTCGGTGGCGTACTGCCTCACGCGGCCGACCACCGCGGGGTCGGAGGGGACGTCCCACACGGCCACCTGACCGGCGTCCAGGGCGCGGGTACGGGCCAGCAGCAGCGCCACGTCGTCGGGGGCGTCGTCGGCGCCGTCGGGAAGCAGGGTCTTGAGCACGTTGTCGCAGACGTCCTCAAGGGTGGCGGCCGGGGCCGTCAGAGCGGTGCCCAGTGCGGCGGTGCCCGCGTCCACGTCGAGATCGCGGGCCTCGACCAGGCCGTCCGTGTACAGAGCCAGTACGGTGCCTTCGGGCACAGCGAGCTCGGTGGCCTCGAACGGGAGCCCACCGACGCCGAGCAGCGGACCCGCCGCCACCTCGACGACCTCCACCGTGCCATCGGGGAACAGGGCTACGGGCGGCGGGTGCCCGGCCGAGGCGATCGTGCAGCGGCGGGACACCGGGTCGTACACCGCGTACAGGCAGGTTGCCCCGATCTCCCCGCCCACCGAGCCCTCGTCGGTCGCCAGGTGCCCGACCAGGTCGTCCAGGTGCGTCAGCAGTTCGTCCGGCGGCAGATCGACATCGGCCAGTGTCCACACCGCCGTACGCAGCCGTCCCATAGTCACGGAGGCATGGATGCCGTGCCCGACCACGTCGCCGACGACCAGCGCCACGCGGGTCCCGGACAGCGGGATGACATCGAACCAGTCCCCGCCCACGCCCGCCTGCGAGCGCGCCGGAAGATACCGGGAGGCGAACTCGACCGCTGCCTGCGCCGTCATCGCCTGCGGCAGCAGACTGCGCTGCAGCGCCAGCGCGGTGGTGCGCTCCCGCGTGTACCGGCGCGCGTTGTCGACGCACACGGCCGCCCGGCTCGCCAGCTCCTGCGCCAGGGACACATCGTCCTGGTCGAAGGGATCGGGATGCTGTGGGGTGAGCTGCCGTACGAAGACCGCCACCCCCAGCGTCGTACCGCGCGCCACCAGCGGTACGGCCATCATCGAGAAGTCGGCGGTGTCCGCCTCCCGCAGCTTGGCGGCCCGGTCGTCGTGCCGTGCGATCCACGTGTCGAGCCCTGGTTCGCCCACTCCGGTGAGCACGGCACGACCGGTGGCCAGCGCGCGGGCGGGCGGCGAGAAGGGCGGATAGAGGTCCGCCGCGCCCAGGTCGATCGCCGCCTCCGGCACCCCCGGACTGCGGGAATGGTGCGCGACCCGGCGCATCACCACATCGGCGCCCACCGGGCCGACGACGGGCTCCTCTCCCTGGAGTACGGAGTCCAGCAGATCCACACTGACGAAGTCCGCCAGCCGGGGCACCACGAGCTCTGCCAGCTCCCGGCCGGTGTGGACCACGTCCAGCGTCGTGCCGATGGCGGTGGCGGCCTCGTTCAGTATGGCCAGCCGCTGCCGCGCCCAGTGCTGCTCGCTGCTGTCGAAGGCGGCCAGAGCGGTGCCCAGCAGCCGCCCGGAGGTGTCCCGCACCGGCCACATCTCGGTGTTCCACGCGTGCTCGCGCATCCCGGAGGGGGCGCGGGTGTAGCTCTCGTAGTGGACGGGCGCTCCCGTCTCCACCACCTCGCGCAGATGGCGCAGGAACCCCCGGCTGTGCTCGGCGTTCTCCGACATGTCGAGGAAGAACCGGTCCCGCAGCTCCGCCTCCGCCGCGCCCATGACCCGGCACGCCGTGCCGTTGGCCCGCAGATAGCGCTGCTCGGTGTCGAAGACGGACATGGACACCGATGCCTGCTGGAATGCCGCCTCTCCGATCAGCCGGTCCTGATCGTCCGGCGCCACGGTCACCACGAAGCCCAGTCGCTCCCCGTGCTCTCCCAGCAGCGGGCAGGCACGGACCGCGAGCTCCACCAGCCGCCCGTCCCGGTGGCGAACAGCCACCGTTCCGCCGCCCTCCTCCAGCGCCCGCCAGGCATCGCCGGGCGGTCCGCTCCCGAGCAGCGCCCGAGCCGGCCGCCCGAACACCTCCGCGGCGGCGTACCCCGTCAGCCTCCGCGCCCCCTCACTCCAGCCCGTGACGACGCCCCGCCGATCGACCACCACCGTGGCGTCACTGGTCATCGCCGCTCGCTCTCGCCCGCGGGTGTCACCCTATGTACAAGAATGATCCCATCGGAGAGCGGCTTCAAGCCAGGCCGGTGCCGGTCAGGACGACGCCGCCGGGGGACCGCCCCGGTAGGAAGCCCTCTTCGCCGTACTCACCACCTTCCGGCCGTCGGCCGCGCCGAGCAGCCCCTCGGCCACCCAGGCGTTCACCGTGGACTCCACGTGTCGCACCAGGACCGGCTTAGCGGGGGAGGGCCAGCCGGCGCTTGGCGGCGAAGACACCGTCGCCGCCGAGGGTCACGTCCTTGAGCGGGAACGGCTGGACCGTCCAGGTTGCCGGCGCCGGCAGCCCGAGCCCCGTTTCACCACCGGCGGCGAACTTCCGGGGCGTCCCGGTCGCCTGCCACGCGGGCAGGGACGGCACCAGGGGCGCCGTCGCGGCGAGTGTCGCGCCGCGAAGAAAGTTTCGTCGGTCGAGGGGCGGCGCCATGGACTCCTCATTTCGTTCGAGATGTCGAACGTGGTTTGACCTGTAGGTCGGAAAAGTAGGGCCATGGCGAGAACACGTCAACACTTCCGTCCTGGCGACGACCCGGCCGTCCGGCGAGGAGGGCTCGGCGGATCGCCGCCGGACGGCCTGCTAGGGGCGGACGTAGGGCCGGGTCATGATCTCCATGTTGTGGCCGTCCGGATCCGCGAAGTACGCGCCACGACCGCCGAAGAGACGGTTGATCCTGCCGGGTTCGGTGTGGCTGGGATCGGCGTAATAGGTGACTGCGACCGCCTCAAGACGAGCGGTCATGGCGTCGAACCGCGCGTCGGGCACGAGGAACGCGTAGTGCTGCGACTGGATCGGCTCGTCCCTCATCTCGTAGTAGTCGAGCGTCACGCCGTTGCCGAGGTCGACGGGAAGGAACGGCCCGAACGGAGCACCGACCGTCAGCCCCAGGATGGTGGCGATGAACTCCGCCGACAGGTGCCGGTCGCTGGCGTGGACGACGGTGTGGTTCAGCTGTACGGCGGTCACCGGCCGCTCGGAGGCGTGCGGGTGCTGCTGTTCGTACGACATCAGTGGTGTGTCTCCGTGACTTCTGGATCCGCTGGGAGGGGGCGCCGCACGCGGGCGCCGGCAGCAAAGACACGGGGCGACGGCGGGGCTCTTGCCCGCCTCGCGCTCACGCCGAGGCCGGGACCCTCACTCGCTCATGGCCCATGGCCGACCCGGCAGTCACCCGAACGACCCTAGTGGCCACCATGGGCGCGGGGCAACGGCGGCGTGGGCTCGCGCGCTTGCCGTAAGGAAGGCGCCTGCCTACGGGGCCGGATGAAGGTGTTTGCGGCGCGTGTGCGGGATGCGGCGCGCCGCCGGAGGGAAGGCGGCCGTAAAGGGGTGAAATGTACCGGAGGGGCCATTTTGCTGCCGTCGGCTGGAGACTGAGATGCGCGTGATGCTCGTTCACCCGAGTGCGCTGATGTATTCGGAGATCTTTTTGCGGCTGGAGCCGCTGGGTCTGGAACGTGTGGCCGCGGCGGCCCGCGACGCGGGCCACGAAGTGCGAGTGGTGGACCTGCAGGTGCTCTCCCGCTCCCTGCTCGACCGCGAGATGGCCGAATTCGCCCCGGAGGCCCTGGGCCTGTCGCTGAATTACCTCGCGAACATTCCCGAGGCGATCGAAATCGCCCACCAGGCCAAGGCGATGCTGCCCGAGTGCTTCGTTTTCTTCGGCGGGCACAGCATCTCGTTCATCGCCGAACACGTCCTGGAACAGGCCGACGGCGCGGTCGACGCGATCGTACGAGGCGAAGGCGAACCGGCCGTCGCGCCCTTGCTGGAGGCGGCACGCGACGGCGGGCTGAAGAGCGTCCCCGGCGTGGTCTGCGCCGAAGGCCGGGGACCTGCCCCCAAGCTGCTGGACACCCTGGACGAGCCGCGGCCGGCCCGCGAACTCATGCGAAAGCGCAACCGTTACTTCATCGGCGAGCTCGACCCGTGCGCCTCGATCGAGTTCACCCGCGGATGCCCCTGGGACTGCTCGTTCTGCTCCGCGTGGACGTTCTACGGTCGCAGTTACCGCAAGGCGTCCGCGCAGGCCGCCGGGGCGGAGATGGCGTCGATCCGGGAACCGAACGTCTTCATCGTCGACGACGTGGCGTTCATCCGGCCCGAACACGGCCACGGCATCGCCGCCGAGCTGGAGCGCCGCAAGATCCGTAAGCGCTACTACCTGGAGACCCGCAGCGATGTCCTGCTGCGCAACCAGGAGGTCTTCGAACGGTGGGCCCGGCTCGGGCTGCGGTACATGTTCCTCGGTATGGAGGCGATCGACGCCGAGGGGCTGGACCTCTACCGCAAGCGAGTCACCCCCGACGACAACTTCCGGGCCCTGGAACTGGCACGCCGTATGGGCATCATGGTGGCCATCAACCTGATCGTGGACCCGGCGTGGGACGAGGAACGGTTCCGCGTGGTGCGCGAATTCGCGCTCGCCGTGCCGGAAATCGTGCACCTCACCGTCATGACGCCGTATCCGGGCACGGAAATCTGGCACACGGAAGCCCGCCAGCTCACGACGCGTGATTACCGGCTTTTCGACATCCAGCACGCCGTCGTTCCCACCAAGCTTCCGCTCGACGTCTTCTACCGGGAGCTGGTACGCACCCAGGCGGTCATCAACCGCAAGCACCTCGGCCTGCGGACCGCCTTCGGGGCGCTCGGGGTGCTCGGCCGCAACCTCATGCACGGTCAGACCAACTTCGCCCGCATGCTCTGGAAGTTCGGCAGGGTCTACAACGTCGAGCGTCAGCTCGCGGACCACCGGCGGCATGTGCGGTACGAACTGCCCCTGCCGCCGCGCCGCGAAGCCCCTCCGGGCCGGCAGGACCTGTACATCCACACCAAGGCGGCCACCCACGCGCGCAAGCAGGCGGAGCCCGAGCCCGAGCCCGGCTGAGGCAGCCTGCCGGGCGGTGGGCCAGGGGCGGGCCGGCGCGGCCGCGCTACGGCATCGGGATCTCGAAGTGCACGGTGCCGACGCCGGGGCCGTGTTCGCCCGTCGTGCGGGCGTCGAAGATCTCCTTGGCCATGCTGCGCCAGAAGGCCTCGGCGCCCTCCACGTCGACGTTGGTGTGCAGGTAGATGCTGTCGTAGCCGGGCGTCGCGGCGGCGAAGTCGCATGCCCGGCGCACCAGTGTCCGTGCCAGGCCGTGCCGCCGGTGTTCCGGCCGTACGTAGACCCGGACGAGCTGCGCGGTGGTCTTGGAGGGGTAGCGTTCGGCGAGCCAGCGGGGGTGCGGCGGATGCGCCGGCCCCGCCGACCGTACGCCGGTCGTCGCCACCACTTCACCGTCGTGCACGGCGACCAGCAACAGGTGGCGGGGGTCGTTCAGGTAGGTGTTCTCGATGTCGACGACGTCACGGTGCCATGCGGGTACGTAGCCGTATCCGAAGTCCCGGTAGAAGGTGTCGAGCATGAGTCGCCGTGCGCCGTCCACGTCGGCCGTGGTGGCGGGGCGCACGGTGTGGGACAGGTGCGTGGGGTGGCTCATCGTGATTCTCCTGTTGCTCAGGGGGTCAGGGAGTGGGCAGTCCGGCCCGGCGCGATGAACTTGCCGCCGGCATCGTTCCGCCGGCCAGGGCGGCTCAGGCGACGGTGGTGGCAGGGGCGCACAGCGCACTTCGGGGGCGTACGGCGGGAGGCACGAGTCTCACATTCGGAGAAGCGACGTCACATCAGCTGACAATGAAAACGATTGCCGATAAGGTCCTCCTCGGTCAAGCGGGGTTGCCCCTTTCGGGGCGCCGCCGCGCGACAGGGCTTCAACCGTGCTGTCAGAAGGGGGATTTGTGGCTCATCTGCTGATGGTCGAGAGCTGGGTCGGATCGATGAGCAGACTGCTGCCGCGGTCCATTCGCGAGTCCGGTCACGAGTTCACGTTCCTGACCAGAGACCTGCACCACTACCTGCGTTCCGCGCCGGAGGGCGCCTCGCATCCGCTGCTCGCGGCCCGCCATGTGCTGACGGCCGAGACCAACGACACCGAGGCGCTGCTGTCCTTCGCCGAGCGGGCCCATGAACTGCTCCGCTTCGACGGAGTGATCACGTCCTGCGACTACTACCTGCGGACGGCCGCGCGGATCGCCGGCCGTCTGGGGCTGCCCGGCCCCGCACCCGAGGCCGTCGAGAACGCGTGCCGCAAGGATGTGACCCGCCGGGTCCTGGCCGAGGCCGGTCTGCCGGGACCGCGCTTCGCGGTGTGCGCGGACTGGGCCGAGGCCGCCGACGCGGCCCGCGAGATCGGCTACCCGCTGGTGCTCAAGCCCGTGGACCTGTGCGCCGGCATGTTCGTACGCCGCGTCGACGACGAGCCCGCGCTGGCGCACGCTTACCGGGCGCTCGCCGGCTTCCCCGTCAACGCCCGCGGACAGCGCCGCGATCCCGTTGTGCTGCTGGAGGAACTCCTCGAAGGACCGGAGGTCAGCGTCGAGACCGTGTCGTACGGCGGTACGGCGCATGTCGTCGGCGTCACCGACAAGAGCGTCGGCGGGGCCCCGGCCTTCATCGAGACCGGCCACATGTTCCCCGCCGCGCTGCCCCCGGCGGACACCGAAGCCGCCGTGGACACCGCACGCCTGGCCCTCAAGGCCCTTGGTCTCGACGGGGTCGTGGCCCACACCGAGATCAAGCTGACGGCCGAAGGGCCGCGCGTGGTCGAGGTCAACCCGCGCCCCGCCGGCAACCGCATCACCGAGCTCGTACGTCATGTGACCGGCATCGACCTCGCCGCCGCCTGCGTGGACGTCGCGATCGGCCGGGAACCGGACCTGCGCCGCCGGCCCACCGGCCTGAGCAGTGCGGCCATCGGCTTCCTGGTGCCGGACACGGACGGCGCGCTGGAGGCCATCGACGGCGCCGACACGGTGCGCGCGGCGGACGGCCTGCTGGAACTCCAGCTCGCCGACCCCGGTAAGGCGGTCAAGGCCGCGGGCAGCAACAACGAGTACCTCGGCCACGTCATGGCCGGTGACGCGCGGGGCCTGGGGGCCCGCGACCGCGTCGAAGCCCTCCTCGCCGGGCTTCGTCCCCGGGTGGTGACCCGATGACCACCCTCACGGACATAGGCGTCACGGCCCCCTCGTACGACGAACTCGTCGCACTCGTCCTCGGCGGCGCCATCGGCCCCGACCCGCGCACCGAGCGGATCGCGGTGGCGTTCACCACCCGTCAGGCCGTACGGCACGAGGGGCGCAGCGGCGGCTACCGCAACGAAGTGCTGAGCCTGCGCCTGGCCGAAGCCGTGGGCTCCTGCGCGGTCGAGCCGGGCGGGCTGCCCGACGGCGCCGTGGACGACTGTGTCGGCGCGGACATCGCCCGCCTCCTGGAACACGAACTGCTGCCGGTACGGGTCGCCGCCCTCGACGCGTACCTGATGCACGCCCTGCCCCACACCCCCGTCAACGGAGCGCGGTCCTGCCCGCTGCCCGCCGGTACGTCGCTGGAGAAGTCGCGGGCGAGGGCCAAGGCCGTCGTCGAGCTGATCGACGCCGCGCCCGGCGCCACCGTGCTCGTGGTCGGTGTGGTCAACTCGCTGCTGGAGGCGCTGCGGGCGCGCGGCCTGGCGTACGTACCCTGCGACCTCAAGGGCGGCACGACCGAGTGGGGCGAGCCGGTACGCACCGACGCCCTGGCGGAGCTGGAGCGCTGCGACGCGGTCCTCGCCTCCGGCATGACCCTCGGCAACGGCAGCTTCGAGCCCCTGCGGCAACACGCACAGCGCCACGGCACACCGCTGGTGATGTTCGCGCAGACCGGCAGCGCCGTGCTGCCCCGCCTGATCGGCGCCGGGGTGAGCGCGGTGTGCGCGGAGCCGTACCCCTTCTTCTGGCTGGACGGCGGGCCGGGGACCATCCACCGCTACGGAGCCGCCCTGTGACCACGGCCGTCCTCAGCTCCGCAAGCACCTCCGGCAACCGGGAAATGCTCGGCCTGCTCGGCCGCACCCCGCTCGCCCGCGTCACCGTCGACCTGCCGTGCCCGCAGCCCGGCTTCTGGGCCAAGCTCGAAGGACTCGGCGTCGGCGGCATGAAGGCACGGGCCGCCGTCTCCATGCTGCTCGGCGCCAAGGAACGCGGCGAACTGCGGCCCGGCGCACCGGTGGTGGAATCCACGTCCGGGACGCTCGGCATCGGCCTCGCCTTCGCCGGGCAGGCCCTGGGCCACCCGATCGTGCTGGTCGGCGACATCGAGCTGGAGCCCTCGATGCGGCAACTGCTGCGCACGTACGGCATCCGCCTGGAGCTGGTCGACCGCCCGGCGGCCGAGGGCGGCTGGCAGGCCGCGAGACTCGCCAGGCTGCGGGAACTGCTGGCGCTGCTCCCGGACGCGTACTGGCCCGACCAGTACAACAACCCCGACAACACCGCCGGTTACGCGTCCCTGGCGGCCGAACTGGCCACGCAGCTCGACCACCTCGACGTACTGGTGTGCAGCGTCGGAACCGGCGGCCACAGCGCGGGCATCATCGGACCGCTGCGGCGGCACTGGCCGGAGCTGCGCCTCATCGGCGTGGACGCCACCGGCTCGACGATCTTCGGACAGCCCGCCAGATCACGGCTCATGCGCGGCCTGGGCAGCAGCATCCACCCGCGCAACGTCGCCTACGACGCCTTCGACGAGGTGCACTGGGTCGGCCCCGCCGAGGCCGCCGACGCCTGCCGGCGGATGGCCGTCGGCAACTTCGTCAGCGGCGGCTGGAGCTCCGGGGCGGCGGCGCTCGTCGCGGCCTGGGCCGCCCGCGTCCACCCGGGGGCCGTCGTCGCCACCGTCTTCCCCGACGGACCGCACCGCTATCTCGGCAGCGTGTACGACGACGACTTCGCCGCCACCCACGGCATCGACCCGGCCACCGCCGTCACCCGCCCCGTCGAGATTCCGCACCCGCGGGCGGTGGAGGCCACCGGATGGGCCCGGTGCGGCGCGGTCACCGATCCACTCGACACCCCTGGGAAAGAGAACCCGTGAAGGCAGGCCGGCGTACCGTACATCTCGAACTCACCGAGCCGCTGCGCATCTCCCGTTCCACCATGGCGTCCCGCCAGGCCGTGTGGCTGTCCGTCGAGCACGAGGGGCAGCGCGGCCACGGAGAAGCGGTCACCAGCGTGTACTACGGCCTCGACGCCGTGACGCTGGGGCGGCTGCTGCAGGTGGAGTCCCAGTGGCTGGCCGGCTTCACCGACCCGGAGACCGCGCTGGAAGCCTTCCGGGGCGGAGACCGGGAGGGCGCCGCTCCGCCCGCCGTGACGGCGGCCGTGGAGTCCGCGCTGCTGGACCTCGTGGGCAAGCGCGCGGGCGTCCCGGTCCACCAGCTCCTCGGCGCGCGCGGTGCCCCGCCCGCCGCCGCGACCGCCCGCACCATCGGCATCACCACACCGGGGCGGGCCGAAGCCCAGGCCGCCCGGCTCGTACGGGACGGATTCTCCGTCCTCAAGCTCAAGGCCGGCGCCCCGGACCCGGCCGACGACCTGGAACGCGTACGAGCCGTACGCGCCGCCGCTCCGCACGCACGGCTGCTGCTGGACCCCAACGGAGCGTGGAGCACCGACACGGCGGAGCAACTGCTTGACCGCTTCGCGGAGTTGGGCGTCGAGGCCGTCGAGCAGCCCCTGCCGCCCGGTGACCCCGAGGCACTGGCGAAGCTCGCGGAACGCTCACCGCTTCCCGTCATCGCCGACGAGGACGCCGTCGACTACGAGGACGCCCGCCGCCTCGCCGGACGCGTCCAGGGCATCAACGTCAAACTCGCCAAGTGCGGCGGGGTGAGCGCCGCTCTGCGGATCGCCGAACTGATCTCCGGCACGGGCACCGGGCTGATGCTCGGCTGCCTGACCGCCAGCACGCTCGGCATCGCCCCCGCCGTCCACCTCGCCGACCGTGCCCGCTGGGTCGACCTCGACGGGCATCTGCTGCTCGCCAAGGACCCGTGGACCGGTATCGGCGGGACCGACGGCACCGTACGGGCGAGCCGGAACCCCGGTCTCGGAGTGCGTCCGTACGGCGGCGAGGAGGCGCGGGCGTGAAGACGTGGCACGAGATACGCGGCTTCCCGGTCGCGATCCGGCTCCTCCTGGTCAACCAGCTCGGCGTCAACACCGGCTTCTACCTGCTCATCCCGTACCTCGCGCTGCACCTGAGCGAGGACCTGGGAATGTCGGCGGCCGTCGTCGGCATCGTGCTCGGCGTACGCAACCTCAGCCAGCAGGGGCTGTTCCTCATCGGCGGATCGGCATCGGACAGGCTGGGAGCGCGCGGCGTCATCATCGCCGGATGCGCCCTGCGCACCGTCGGCTTCGGGCTGTTCGCGCTCGGCGACGGACTGCCCGTACTCCTCGCCGCTTCCGTGCTCAGCGGACTGGCCGGGGCGCTGTTCAACCCGGCCGTGCGGGCGTATCTCGCCCTGGAGGCGGGGGAGCGCAAGGCGGAGGCGTTCGCCCTGTTCAACGTCTTCGCCTCCACCGGCGCCCTCATCGGGCCGCTGCTCGGCAGCGCCCTGCTCCTCGTCGGCTTCCGTGCCTCCGCGCTCATCGCGGCCGGGATATTCGCCGTACTCACGGTCGCTCAAGCGATGGTGCTCCCGGCCCGGAAGGCCGTACCGAGCGGGAACAGCGTCGTCGCCGACTGGCGGGAGGTGGTCGGCAACCGGGGATTCATGGCGTTCGCCCTGGCCATGGTCGGCCTGTTCACCATGGAGAACCAGCTTTACCTGCTGCTGCCGGACGGCGCCCGGCGGGCCACCGGCTGGGACGGCGCGGCCGGGCTCATCTTCCTCGTCGGCACCCTCACCCACCTCTGGCTTCAGCTACGCATCACCCGCGCACTGAAGGAGCGGGGCAGCAGAGCACGATGGATCAGCGCCGGACTCGCGCTGATGGGACTGTCCTTCATACCGCCGATGGTGGTGTCGGGCTACGGGACGGCTCCCGACGGCCTCGCGGACGCGGCGCTGCGCGCCCTGCCCGTCCTGGCCGGCGCCCTGCTGCTCTACGTGGGCGTGATGACCGCCCAGCCGTTCGTGATGGAACTGATCCCCGACTTCGGGCGGCCGGAGCTCACCGGCACGTACTTCGGCCTGTTCTACGTGGTCTCCGGCATCGCCGCCGCCGTCGGCAACACGGTCGTCGGCTGGGCCATGGACGCCGGTGAGCAAGCGGACGCGCCCTGGCTGCCCTGGATGTGCTGCGCGGTGTCCGGGCTCGCCTCCGCGGGCGGCGTGGCCTGGCTGCACCGCCGCCGGATTCTTCCCGGCCGCCCCGTGACCGTACCCGTGACAGCACGAGAAGCGAGCGACGCATGACCACCACTGCCGCGAGCACTGCCGCGAACCTGCTCACCGACAACCCCGAGCTCTACGAGGCCCGCTTCCCCGACCGCGAACGGATCGCCGGGCGCTGGGCCGAGGACTGCCTGCGGCGGTACGGGGCGGGCGAGCGCGTCCTGGACATCGGCTGCGGCACCGGCCGCGACGCCGCGCACCTGCACCGCGCCGGCCGGACGGTCACCGGCGCCGACCTGTCCGACACGATGCTGGAGTACGCCCGCGCCCACCACCCGGGACCCGAGTACGTCCGGGCCGACCTGCGCCAATTCGACCTCGGGCAGCAGCCGTTCGACGCCGTGGTGTGCCTGGACAGCGCGCTGCTGTACTGCCACACCAACGAGGAACTCGACGGGTTCCTGGCCTCCTGCCGCCGCTGCCTGACGCCCGGCGGCCTGCTCGTCGCGGAAATGCGCAACGGAGCCTTCTTCCTCGGCCGTACGGAACTGCTCGACGCCCCGACCACCAACCGCTTCACCTGGCAGGGCACCGTCTACCGCTCCACCACCACCCTGTACGTCGACCGGACCGCGCAGCTCCTGCGCCGCACGCGGACCTGGACCGCCGACGACGGCTGCCCGCCGGTCGAGCAGCGATCCGCCTGGCGGCTGCTCTTCCCCCAGGAACTGCGCCACGTCCTGGCCGCCCACGGTTTCGAGGTGCTCGCCCTGTACGACGGGCCGGGGCCCCGCACCGAGCCGCCGTGGCGGGAGGGCGACCTCCCGGCCGAGACCGCCGACGCGGACCGGCTGCACCTCGTGGCCCGCCTGA
The DNA here is from genome assembly GCF_000429085.1 of Streptomyces flavidovirens DSM 40150. Classification (GTDB taxonomy): domain Bacteria; phylum Actinomycetota; class Actinomycetes; order Streptomycetales; family Streptomycetaceae; genus Streptomyces; species Streptomyces flavidovirens. The sequence continues at coordinate 115,278 of NZ_AUBE01000007.1, forward strand.
CGCACCACCGCTGACCCCACGCGCCCGCCCCCCACGCCTTCATTCCGCTCACACCAGCAAGGACACCGCCATGAACGACGTCCCCATGAACGACGCGCCCGTGAACGACGCGCCCGTGAACGACCCCCGCTTCCCAGGTCTGCGGCGCCGCGGCTTCCTCGCCGTCGCCGGCGGCGCGGCCGGCCTCGGCGCGCTCGCGCTCACCGGATGCGCCGGCTCCAGTACCGCCGGCACCTCGGGCAAGGCCGACGGCAAGCCCAAGCGCGGCGGACGACTGCGCGCCGCCTTCGCCGGCGGCGGCGCGAGCGAGACCCTCGACCCGCACCTGAGCAACCTCTTCGCCGATGTCGCCCGCGCCAAGGCCCTGTTCGACAAGCTCGCCGACTACGGCCCCGACCTGTCCGCCCAGCCGCGCCTCGCCTCCAAGTGGGAGCCGAACGCGGGACTGGACCGCTGGAAGGTCACCCTCCGGGAGGCCACCTTCCACAACGGCAAGCCGGTCACCGCCCAGGACGTCCTCTACAGCTACCGCCGCATCACCGACCCCAAGAAGGCGTACCGCGCCAAGGCGTCCCTGGAGCCCATCGACCTCAGGGCGAGCCGCGCCGTGGACCAGCGGACCGTCGAATTCGTCCTCAAGCGCCCCACCGCCGAATTCCCCAACCTGCTCGCGGCGTTCGGCGCATACATCGTCCCCGAGGGCGCCCAGGACTTCGACGAGAAGCCGGTCGGCAGCGGCCCGTTCCGTTTCGTCTCCTTCGCCCCCGGCAAGTCGGCCGTCTGCAAGCGCAACGAGGACTACTGGGACGGCGCCCCGTACCTCGACGAACTGGAATTCGTCGTCGCCAACGAGGAGTCCGCCCGTATCAACGCCCTCCTCGGCGGCCAGGTCGAGTACGCCCACGAACTCAACCCCACCACCGCCCGCGCCCACGAGGACCAGGGCCAGGTCCAGATCGTCCGGCTGCGCAACAGCGCCATGCAGTCGTTCGCGATGAAGACCGACCGCAAGCCCTTCGACGACAAGCGGGTACGTGAGGCGTTCTTCCTGATCGCCGACCGCAAGGAGCTGGTCGACGGCGCCCTGTCCGGTGCCGGCGAGATCGGCAACGACCTGTTCGGCAAGGGATACGAGTACTACGCCGACAGCCTGCCCCAGCGCGAACAGGACATCGACCGCGCCAAGGCACTCCTGAAGCAGGCCGGTGCCGCGGACCTCAAGGTCACCCTCGACACCTCGCCCGTCGCCGCCGGATTCACCGAGGCCGCCGCCATCTTCCGCGACCAGGCCGCCAAGGCGGGCGTCACGGTCCGGATCAAGACCGGCAGCAAGGACAGCTACTGGAAGGACATCCTCGACTCCGGCACCCTCTGCTCCTACCGCTCCGGTGCCATGCCCATCGAGGCACACATCTCCCAGCGCCTGCTGACCGGCTCCACCACCAACGCCACCAAGTGGCAGCACAAGGACTTCGACGACCTGTACCAGCAGGCGCAGTCCACCAAGGACAAGCAGCAGCGCGCCGCCGTCTACGAGCGCATGCAGCGCCGCCTGTACGCCGAAGGCGGCTTCCTGGTCTGGGGCTTCGCCGACTGGATCCTCGCCACCGCCCGTAACGTCCGGGGCGTCGAGGCAAAGGCGCCCGCCAACTCCCTCGACTGGGCCCGCTTCGACAAGGTCTGGCTGGCGTGAGCGGACTGCGCTCCTGGGTCGCCCGGCGGCTGCTGTTCGGCGTGGTGCAGACGGTGGCCGTCGTGCTGCTCGTCTTCGCCCTCACCGAGGCGCTGCCGGGCGACGCCGCCGTCGCCCTCGCCGGGGACCAGCCCGACCCCGAGCGCATCGCGGCCATCCGTGAGGCGATGGAGCTGGACCGGCCCGCGCACGAACGCCTGGCCGACTGGGCCGCCGGTCTGCCGCACGGCGACTTCGGTACGTCGCTTGCCTCGGGGCGGCCCGTCAGCACGTACATCACGGACGGCTTCGGCCCGACGCTGCTGCTCGCCGCTCTCACGGTGGCGCTGCTCGTGCCGGTCGGCGTCGGCCTCGGTGTGCTGGCCGCCCGCCACGAGGGGAAACTCGTGGACCGGTTGGTCAGCTCCGTAACGCTGGGCGTGTACGCCGTACCCGAGTTCGCCTTCGGGGTGCTGCTCATCACGGTCTTCGCCCTGCGCCTGGGCTGGCTGCCGCCGACGGCCGTCGGATACGGCACCGACCTGCTCGCCCACCCCGCGGCCCTGGTGCTCCCCGTCCTGGTCCTGCTGTCCCGGCCGGTGTGCTCCCTGGCCCGCCTCGTACGCGCCGGCATGATCGACGCGCTGGCCTCGCCGTACGCCGCGCAGGCCCGTCGCTACGGCGTACCGGGCGCCCGCGTCCGGTACGGACACGCCCTGCCCAACGCCATCGCGCCCGCCGCCCAGCAACTCGCCCGCACCATCGACTGGCTGCTGTGCGGGGTCATCGTCGTGGAGGCGCTGTACGTGATTCCCGGACTCGGCACCGTCCTGATGAACGCCGTCGCCGAACGCGACGTCCCCGTCGTCCAGGGCCTCGCCGTCGTCTTCGGCGTCACCACCGTCGTCCTCAACCTCGGCGCCGACCTGGTCGCCCGCCGCTTCGCGCCACGGGCGGAGGTGGCCGCGTGAGGCACCGCTTCGCGCTGGGCGCGCTGATCGTCGGCGTACCGCTCGCCCTGGCCCTGCTGGGGCCGCTGTTCGCGGGCGATCCAGGGCCGCGCGCCCCGTCGTTCACCCTGGGCGGCGGGCACTGGCTGGGCACCGACTTCGTCGGCCGGGACGTGTGGTGGCAGGTGCTGCTCGGCGGCCGGTCGGTGGTGCTCATCGCGCTCGCCGCGACCGTACTCGCCTACCTGGTCGCGCTGCCCGTGGGGCTGGCCGGCGCGCTCACCCACCGCACCTGGCTGGAAGAACTGCTGATGCGGCCCCTGGACGTGCTGCTCGCCGTGCCGTCGCTGCTGATGATCCTGCTCGTCGCCTCCGTCTTCACACCGGGGGCGGTGGGCCTCGCGCTGCTGGTGGCGCTTGTCAACATCCCGGACGCCGCCCGGATCGTCCACGCCGCCGCGGCCGAAGCGGCCTCGCGTCCGGCGGTCGAGGCGCTGCGCATGCAGGGCGAGACGTGGTGGCGCACGGCGGTCGGGTACGTCGGCAGGTCGGTCGCGCGCACGCTGGCCGCGGACGCGGGCGTACGGCTGACCGGGGTCCTGTACCTCGTGGCGACCGCGGCGTTCCTCGGCGTCGGCGTCGAACCGGACGCCGCCGACTGGGCGGTGATGGTGGACCGCAACCGCACCGGGCTGTTCGTCCAGCCCTGGGCCGTGGTCGTGCCCGCTCTGCTGATCGTCGCCCTCACCATGGGCGGCAACCTGCTCGTCGACGCCGTACTGGAGAAGAGGAAGCGCACGTGAACGCGGTCGCGGAGATCAAGGACTTGCGCGTGGAGGCCGGCGGCCGGCTGATCGTCGACGGAGTGAACCTCCGGGTCCTCCCCGGCAGGATCACCGCCCTGGTGGGCGCCTCCGGCAGCGGCAAGACGACGACGGGCCTCGCGCTCCTCGGTGAGTACCCGGCGGGCGCCCGCGTGACCGGCGACGTACGCGTGCCCGACGGCCTGGTGGGTTACGTGCCCCAGCACCCTGGTGCCGTCCTGAACCCTGCGCGCCGGATCGGCGCGCTGCTGAGGGACATCGCCCGTACTCAGGTACGGCGCCTGCCCCGCGGCGAGCGCCGGGCCGCCGCCCGGCAGCGCATCCTGCACGCCCTCTCCCTGGCCCAGCTCCCGGACGCCGAGGCGATGCTGAGGCGCTACCCTCACCAGCTGTCGGGCGGCCAGCAGCAGCGCGTCGTCCTGGCGCAGGCGCTGCTGCTGGGCGCCAGGGTGGTGGTCGCGGACGAGCCGACCACCGGTCAGGACGCTCTGACGAAGCGGCGCATCGTCGACCAGCTCGCCGCCGTGGCCCGGCAGGGCATCGCAGTCGTCCTGCTCAGCCACGACCTGGACGTCGTACGCGCACTCGCCGACGAGGTCCTGGTCATGCGCGACGGACGCGTGGTGGAGTCCGGGCGGGCGGAGCGCCTGTGGCTCGCACCGCGGCATCCCTGGACGGCCGAACTCCTGGCGGCGGAAAGCACCACCGGCCCCGTGGAACCGACCGGTGAGGGAAGCGTCGTACTCGAGACGCTTCCCCTCACGGCCCGGCACGGCAGGACGACGGTGCTCCGGGCCCCCGGACTCACCTTGCGCGCGGGGGGGTGCCTGGCCGTCGTCGGCCGCTCAGGCAGCGGAAAGACGACGCTGGCCCGGTGCCTGGCGGGCCTGCACCGGGACCACGACGGCGAGATACTCCTCGACGGCGCCCCGCTCCCGCGCAGCCTGCGTGAGCGTACGCGCCGGCAACTGGCCGCTGTGCAGTACGTCTTCCAGGACGCCAGGGCGGCGTTCGACGAGCATCGCCCTGTCCTGCACCAGGTGGCCCGCACGGCGGTACGGCTGCGTTCAGTGCCCGAGGCGGACGCCCTGACCGAAGCCCTGGCCACCGTCACCGGCCTCGGCCTGACCGAAGAGCTCGTACGGCGCCGCCCGGCGCAGTTGTCCGGAGGCGAGCTCCAACGGGCCGCGCTCGCGCGGGTCCTGCTGGCCCGGCCGCGCGTGCTGATCTGCGACGAGATCACCTCCGGCCTCGACACGGTCACCCGGCGCGGCATCCTCGACACGCTCGCCGGCCTCCTGCGCGACCGGCACGACCTGTCCCTGGTCCTGATCACCCACGACCTGGACACGGCCGCGCTGGCCACCCGGATCGCCGTACTGGACGCCGGCGACCTCGTCGAAGAGGGCCCGGCGCGGCAGATCCTCACCGCGCCTCAGCACCCGTTCACCGTCTCGCTGATGGAGACCACCGCACGACTGACGGCGCGGAATCGAACGCTCACCTGAGCCGCGGACGTGAAGCTCCGCGGTGCACTTCTCGTGTTACGGAGCGGGAGAACCGTCCGCTGGTCATAGAGGTCCACCCTGAGCTAAGTTAGGCAAGCCTAAGCTTACTCAGGATGGAGGCTCCGGGATGGGTGTTGTGGACGCGTGCGTGGCCCGGCCGACCAGCGCGGAACAGGTCCGCACCGTGGTCGCCGCGGCCGGATCGCTGATGGTGGTCACGGACCGGCACTCCTGTGAGCCGGCCGGGCTGCACACCCTCGACGACCGGGGGCGACTGCTGCTGCGGGTGCCGGACGACTGCGCACTGGCCACCGAGGTGGCCCTCGCGCCGCGCGGCATCGTGGCCGCCGTGCTGAAGTTCACCGACGTCGCACCCACCGCGGTGCGCGACCGGGTGCGCGCCCGCGTGACGCTGACCGGCTGGTTCGTTCCGGTCGGCGGGACGTCCGGGGATTGCGGCCTAGACCTGCGCCTGGACTTCGCGCACGCCGAGCTGGAAACCACGGCGGGGACGGTCACCGTCGGGCTTGACGAACTCACTCTGGCCCGCCCCGACCCTCTGGCCGCCTACGAGGCCGACATGCTCACCCACCTCGTCGACGACCACAGCGACGTCGTGGCCCTGCTCACCCGACTCGTGGACCCGCGGCTCATGCAGGGCGTACTGCGCGTCGCCCCCGTGTCCATGGACCGGTACGGGATCACACTGCGGCTCGAACACGCCGGCGCGCACCACGACGTGCGGCTGCCCTTCCCCGCTCCGCTGCGTGACGCCGCAGAGGCCGGCGGCCAAGTCCAGGCACTGCTCGCCGCCGCACGCGCATGCCGCCGCCGGTACGGGGCGCCGAGCCGGCCTTGACCGCGTCGCTGCCCGCTTCCCGCCCTCGCGGACCGACGGGGCACCGCCCTCGCGGACCGACGGGTCACCGCCCACGGTCAGTCGTGGGCGGGGAGGTCAGCGGCGCGGCTGGCGGGGCTGGGCGGCTCGCTCAGCGTTCTTCTCCTTGATGCGTACCGCTTCCTTGCGGACCTCGGCCAGGGTGGCGCGTTCCTGCTGCAGCCACTCGGGACTCTCTGCCTTCAGTGCGTCGATCTGCTCTGTGGTGAGGGGTTCCGTTACTCCGCCACGGGCGAGACCGGCGATGGAGACGCCCAGCTTCGCCGCGACCACCGGCCGGGGATGCGGGCCGTTGCGTCGCAGTTCCAGCAGCCACTCGGGCGGATCGGTCTGCAGGGCGTTCAACTCGGTGCGCGAGACGACACCCTCCCGGAACTCGGCGGGGGTGGCCTCGAGGTACACACCCAGTTTCTTCGCCGCGGTCGCGGGCTTCATGGTCTGGGTGTTCTGGTGCGACGTCATGGTGTCAAGAGTATCGAGCGTGCGTACTGCCTCTGACCATGACGGTAACCTGGCGGAGTGACAAGCTCGGATGTTTCCCCTTCGTTCCGGCTCGCCTATGTACCGGGAGTGATGCCCACGAAGTGGGTGCGGGTCTGGAACGAGAGGCTGCCCGAGATCCCACTGACCCTCATCGGGGTGTCCGCCGCCGAGGCATTCGACGTATTGCGGCGCGGTGACGCCGACGCGGGTTTCGTGCGGTTGCCGGTCGACCGGACGGACCTCCACGCGATCCCTCTCTACACCGAGACGACGGTGGTGGTGGTCCCCAAGGACCATCTCGTGGCGGCGGCCGACGAGGTGTCCACAGAGGATCTCGCTGACGACATCGTGCTGCATCCCCTCGACGACACCCTCGTCTGGGAGCGTCTGCCGGGACAGCCCGCGAAGGAGCGCCCTGCCACGACGGCGGACGCCATGGAACTGGTGGCGGCAGGAGTGGGACTGCTCGTCGTCCCCCAGTCACTCGCCCGCCTGCACCACCGCAAGGACCTCACATACCGGCCGGTCCCGGACGCCCCGCAGGCGAGCGTCGCGTTGTCGTGGCCGCAGGACGAAACCACCGATCTGGTGGAGCAGTTCATCGGGATCGTCCGCGGGCGAACCGTGAACAGCTCACGGGGGCGCTCACTGAAGCCGGAAGAGCCGAAGCGCAAGAGCCCCGATGCCGGCGGCGCACGGCGAAAGCCGGCAGCGGGCAAGGCGGGCGGCAAGAGTCCCCGGAGCGGAGCCGGGGGCGCTAAGACCGGCGGCTCCAAGGGCGGCGGCCCGAAAGGCGGCAAGCGCGGCAAGCCTCGCCGCCGGCCGTAGCCCACTCGGTCCTCAGTGACCGCGGTCGCCGGCCGAGGCCAGGCCCAGCCAGGTGTGCGGGTTGCCCTCCCAGCACCACCCCAGCTTCGGGGCGCCTTTGCTGATCCACAGGGCCGGGACCCGACGGTCCCCGAGGCGGGACCCGCCGAGGGAGAAGCATGTGTTCTTGGCCAGCGCCTGCGGGTGCTGGGTGATGAACGCCACTCCCTCCTCGATGGTGAGCGGGGTGCGTTCGCGCCCCGCGACCGCCTCCAGGGCCTCCAGCGGGACGACGCCGCAGAATTCCTCGCCCCTGTCGATGTCGAAGGCGACGTACACGTCCGCTTCGGGGACCTCCAGCTCCTTGAGCGAGACGAACCTTTCCAGCTCGCCCGGGGCGTAGAAGCGCTCGATGACTCCTGGGCTGCTCTTGCCGACGAGCGTGGTCAGCGGAACGGACTCCTCCAGGGGTACGAGCGCCCTGCTGACCACCAGCAGGAAGGGGACCCGGCCCTCGGTCGGCGGCTGCATCGTGGCCGCCCGGGCGAGAACAGTCCCGCGCAGCGGGGCGGCGATGCTGCGGAAAGCGGTGTCGGACATGCCGGCGAGGCGCGGGTATCCCAGCTCGACCAGCGTCTGGACCTGGCGGTCGAACTCGGTGCCGACATCGAAAGTGGGCACGGTCAATGTGCGGCCTCTCTGGGTGCGGCAGGGGTGACGGCGGGTGGGGAAAAGTTGCGCCGGACGTAATTTTAGCCCGAGTGCTGTAAGTTCGTCAAGGGTAAAGTTACTACGGGTGTAAGATTCTCTCGTGAGTATCGAACCGATGGGGCTCCGCGAGTCCAAGAAGCAAGAGACCCGGCAGCTCATCTCCGACCACGCGACCAGGCTGTTCATCGAGAACGGCTTCGAGTCGACGACGATTGCCGAGATCGCCGCAGCCGCCAGGGTCGCCAAGAAGACGGTCACCAACTACTTCGCTCGCAAGGAAGACCTGGCCTTCGATCACGGGGACGAGTTCGTCGCGAGCCTTTCCCGCGCTGTCGCGGGCCGGGCCGAGGGGGAGTCGGCGCTCACGGCGCTGCGGCGTGAGTTCCTCGACGGGGTGGAGCGGCACGACCCGGTCATGGGGTTCTCCGGAAAGGTGTTCGCCCGGATGATCGCGGACAGTCCCACGCTGCTCGCCCGCCTGCGTGACCTGCACGACCTGCGCGAGGACGCGCTGGCCGGGGTCCTCGCCACCGAGACCGGTGCCGCCCCCGGCGACATCACACCCCGCGCGGTGGCGGCCCAGCTCGGCGGCGTCCACCGCATCCTGTTCCAGCGCATCCTGGACCTGACCCTCGACGGCCAGAGCAATGAACGGATCGCCGAAACGGTGACCGTCGCGGCCCATCGCGTCTTCGGCTTGTTGGAAGGCTCGCTCGCCGACTACGCCGTGAAATGAGCTCGGCGGTCGCCACCGCGCGGCATCACGTCAGCGCGACGGCGAGCATCGCTGAAAGAACGGTGCAAACGGCGACGGCGACTATCACCATCCGCGCCGGCACCGCCAGCACCGCCAGCCGACTGGCCGCGGACTTCGGCGACGTCTGTGGGGCGGTGCGGCGGGCGGGCGACCCGGTCGCAGCGGTGACGTGGGTCTTTTGTCCGCCGGCCCTGCCCATCCGCAGACACCGCGGGCAGCCGTCGCTCGCGTGCGGTGGCGAGTTCAGCCAGTGCGCGCCGAGCGGCGAGGTCCGGGGCGCCGGCATCGATTCGCTACTGAAAATCTCCATGCCCGCTCCAACGTCCGGCGCCGGCCACGGGAAGCGCCCAGTGGTCGATCCGCAACCGCCCCGTCATCGGGCCGTTAGTGATCGTCGCGCCGTCGCGCCGTCGCGCCGTCGCGCCTCTGTCGGACGGTGAAGGGGCGGAGTGTGACCTGAGTCATTGGTGCATTGCCTGACATATGCCCACCATGAGGGGCGATCCCGCCGGACATGCGTCCGCGACGAAGAGTGGTTCCCATGAGCAAGCAGCATGTACACGTCCGCATCAATCAAGGAATGTCGGTCTCCGACGAGGGCGAGCTGATCGAGCAGTTCGGCTGCCGGTGCGGGGCTGCCTGGACCAAGACGTACCAGGTCGAGGACCCGGAGACGGACTGACCCGGTCGCCCATGGGCAAGGGGCGCAGTTTCCCAAGGTTCCCTCTGGGAAAGGGGGTTGCTGCACCATCGTGTGCGCCGTCGATCTTCCTCCGCGTCGCGTCTGGAGACTCCCGCCCCATGAGAAGACTCATCGGCACCCTTGTGGCAGGCGCCCTCACCCTCGCCGGGCTTGCCACCACGGGCTCGGCGCCCGCCGCTGCCGCCGACACGTCAGGCACCTTCAACGTCCTCACGTACAACGTCGCGGGCCTTCCGCAGGGCCTGAGCTCCGGCAATCCGGAGACCAACACCCCGCTGATCTCCCCGCGTCTCGCGGCGTACGACATCGTCAACGTCCAGGAGGACTTCAACCACCACGCGGCGCTGTACGCGGGCGACAAGCACCCGTACCGCACCGCGACCAGTGGCGGCGCCGGCATCGGTGACGGCCTCAACACCCTCTCCGACTACCCCTTCGAGGACTTCGAGCGGGTCGACTGGAGCGACTGTACGGGCACCGACTGCCTGACGCCGAAAGGCTTCACCCTGGCCCGGGTCCGGCTGGCCGAGGGCGTGTTCGTGGACCTCTACAACGTCCACACGAACGCCGACGTGACAGACGCGGCGCTGGCCGCCCGCCGCGCCAACATCGACCAGCTCTCCGACTTCATCCAGGCGAACTCGGCCGGCAACGCGGTGATCGTCATGGGCGACACCAACACCCGCTACACGCGCTCCGGGGACAACATCCGCACACTGGCCACCGAGAACGGCCTGACCGACGCCTGGGTCCAGCTCGCCCGCGGCGGCAACGCCCCGGCGCAGGGAAGCGAAGCGATCGTCTGCCCCAAGACGGCCCCGACGAACGAGTGCGAGGTGGTGGACAAGGTCCTCTACCGCGGCAGCGACCTGGTCAGCCTCTCAGCCGTCCGCTACACCAACGAGTGGGCGTCCTTCCTCGACTCCAGGGGCGGCAACCTCTCCGACCACTTCCCGCACGCCGTCGACTTCTCCTGGACGCCGCACCCGGCGCTCCGGGCCGGCGACTTCTTCGGTGGCCCGCACGGCACGGCGTTCAACGACGCGGACGACCTCCCGTCGCCCGTCTCACCCCGCACGCTGACGCTCCGCGGGGCCTCACGCCTCGACGCGGTCGCGCTCACACACGACGACGGTACGTCGCTGACTCACGGCGGCACGGGCGGCGCCGCCGCGTCCCTGACCCTCGCCCCGGACGAACACCTCACCTCGGTGACGCTGACGCGCGGGCAGAAGGACGGCTGTACCCGCGTCTTCTCGGCCGCCTTCACGACGGACAAGTCCCGCACCCTGAAAGCCGGTTCGGCCACCACGGACACCATGACCCACACAGCCCCCGCCGGCTGGCACATCGTCGGCTTCACGGGCCGCTCGGGAAGCGAGATCGACAAGCTGGGGATGCTGTACGCACCGATTGGCTGAGGCTGTTCCGCTCACCGCTCAGGCAGCCTCGCTCCGGCCGCCCATCACCTGATCGGCCCACAGGGCGGTGTCTGCCGCGCCCGCGCACTCCACCGTGGGTTGAAGATGTGCAGTGGGGGACCGGGAACGGCGGCGACCGAACGCCGGTCGAGACGGAGGCGCCCCATGACGCACGTGGACGGAACACCGCCGCTTCGCTGCCTGGTCACCGGCGCCACCGGCTACATCGGTGGCCGGCTCGTCCCCGAACTGCTCGACGCCGGGTACCAGGTGCGCTGCCTGGCCCGTTCGCCGGGCAGACTGCGCGACCACCCCTGGGCCGGCCGGGTCGAAGTAGTGCGCGGCGATGTCACCGACGAGGATTCAGTACGCGAGGCGATGCGAGGCATTGATGTCGCGTACTACCTGGTCCACGCCCTCGGTACCGGCGCCGGTTTCGAGCGGACGGACCGCCGGGCCGCCGAGATCTTCGGCGAGCAGGCCCGCGCGGAAGGCGTGCGGCGCATCGTCTACCTGGGCGGGCTGACGCCGCACGGCGTACCGGAACACGAGCTGTCGCCGCATCTGCGCTCGCGCCGCGAAGTGGGCGAGGTCCTGTTGCGGTCGGGGGTGGCGACGACCGTACTGCGCGCAGCGGTCATCATCGGCTCCGGCTCCGCTTCCTTCGAGATGCTCCGCTACCTCACAGAGCGTCTTCCGGTCATGGTCACACCCAGCTGGGTGCGTACACGTATCCAGCCGATCGCCGTGCGGGACGTCCTGCGTTACCTGGTCGGCAGCGCGGACATGCCCGGCGACGTGAACCGCGCGTTCGACATCGGCGGCACGGACGTCGTCACATACCTGGACATGATGCGCAGGTACGCGGCGGTGGCGGGACTGCCCAGGCGTCTCATCCTCCCCGTGCCGGTCCTGACGCCGAGGCTGTCCAGCTACTGGGTCGGCCTGGTCACACCGGTGCCCCACACGATTGCCCGGCCGCTCGCCGAGTCCCTGCGCCACGAGGTCGTCTGCGACGAGCACGACATCGCCTCCTACGTCCCCGACCCGCCCGGCTGCCCGATCGGCGTCGACACGGCGCTCACCCTGGCGCTCCAGCGGGTCCAGGACGCCCGTGTCACCACCCGCTGGTCGTCGGCATCGGTACCCGGCGCCCCCAGCGACCCCCTGCCCACGGACCCCGACTGGTCCGGCGGCAGCCTCTACACCGACCGGCGGGAACGGACCGTCGACGCCACGCCGCAGGCCCTGTGGCGGGTGATCGAGAGTGTGGGCGGCGAGAACGGCTGGTACTCCTTCCCCCTCGCGTGGGCGGTGCGCGGCTGGGCCGACCGGCTGGTCGGCGGTGTCGGGCTCAGGCGTGGCCGGCGCGACGCCCACCGGCTGCGAGTAGGGGACTCGCTCGACTTCTGGAGGGTCGAGGAGATCGAACGCGGCCGGCTGCTCCGGTTGCGGGCGGAGATGCGGTTGCCGGGCCTTGCCTGGTTGGAGATGTACGCCGACCAGGACGAGGCCGGCCGCACCCGCTACCGGCAGCGGGCCCTGTTCCCCCCCCGTGGTCTGCTCGGCCACGCGTACTGGTGGGGTGTCTCGCCGTTCCACGCCGTCGTCTTCGGCGGCATGGCCCGCAACATCGCCCTGGCCGCGGCGGGGCAGCCGGCCGACAAGGCCGCACCCCACGACACCGCTCGGTGACGCGGGGGAGAACGTACCGGCCGGGCCGCTGCCTGGACGGTCAGCTCATCACCCCGCGTGCGATGCCCAGATCCACCAGGTCCCAGGGGCCCAGGCGCAGTTGGCCGGCGGTTTCCGGGATCCGGTCCGGGGCGCGCTTGAGGATGGCTGCCGCCGCCTCCGGGGCGATCACGGAGAAGTAGCTGTCGTGCGTGGCCCAGAGATTGCCGGGTGCGGCAAGGGCGAGCGCGCCGCCGGAGCCGCCCTCGCCGATGAGGAGCGTGGTGGCCGGTACGCGCACGGTGGCCATCGCGCCGAAGAGGTCAGCGATGGCGGCGCCCGCCCCCGCTCGTTCCGCTTCGGCGTCGTTGGCCGCGCCCGGTGTGTCGATGAGGGTGAGCACGGGGACGCCGAGCCGGCCGGCGAGGCGGACGAGGCGGGCGGCCGTGCGGTAGCCGGCGGGGAGCGTGGCGGTGCCGCACTGGGCGGCGTACGCGATGGAGCGGCCGTGGCGCAGCCCGAAACCGCAGCGCATGCCCGGGTCCGTGCCCCCGCAGCGGTCACCGCTGATCTCCTGGACGCGGTCGAAGTATGCCGTGAGGTACGCGTCGGCGCGCGGGCGCTCGGGGGAGCGGGCCCGCAGTACCGTCTCCCAGCCGGTCGGGGTGCGCGAGTGGCTCCCGTACGGGGTGAGCGAGCCGGGGGGCTCGGGCGGCCCGTCCCAGGGCGTCGCGGTGAGGTGGCGCAGCCACTGGGCGAGTGAGTCCCGTACGTCCTCGCGACGTACGACCGCGTCGATCTGCCCCGCCGCCAACTGCCCCTCGGCGGTGTACGCCTGCGGATCGGCTCCCGGCGGCCGTACCCTCGACCCGGCGAAGCCGACCTGTGCACCGGGCAGGGCCAGGATCACGTCCGCGCCCGCACCGAGCGTCGCCCACCCGCCGCCCGTCGTGGGGTCGCGCAGGACGGCCAACTGCGGCACCCCCGAGCTGCGCAGCAGGGCGGACTGGCGGGCCACCCGCTGTAGTTGAGCCAGCGCGCGCATGCCCTCCTGCATGCGGCTGCCGCCGGTGGCGATGAGCGAGACGAGCGGGCGACGCCGCTCGCGGGCCACGGTGTACGCCGCCTCCAGGCGGTCCCCGGTGCGCTCCCCGAGGGAGCCCCCGAGGAACCCGAACTCGAAGGAGACGACGACCGCGTCCGTGCCGCCGATCGAACCCGTCGCGCAGACGACGGACTCGCGCTCACCGGTGTGCTCCTCGGCGCGGGCGAGCGACTGCCCGTAACCCGGCCAGCCGATCGGGCCGTCGGATTCCCCGGACGCGTCCGTTCTGTGGGCCGCGTCGGGCAGTTCGGTGAAGCGTCCGCCGTCCACCACCGCGGCGATCGCTTCTCGGGCCGTCCAGATGTCAGCCATGCAGCGCCCGCTTCACGATCTTGCCCATGTCGTTGCGCGGCAGCGCGCCGAGCAGCCGCACCTCGCGGGGCCGCTTGTGCGGTGCCAGCTGGCCTGCCACGTGCCGGGCCAACTCGTCCGCGGTGGGCGGGTGTTCCGTGTCCGCCGGCACGATCCAGGCGACGATCCGCTCGCCCAGGTCGGCGTCCGGCTCCCCGGTGACCGCCGCCTCCCGCACTCCGGGATGATCGAGAAGCGCGTTCTCGATCTCGCCCGCGCCGATCTTGTAACCGCCGCTCTTGATGAGGTCGGTGGCCTTGCGGCCGACGATGCGTACATAACCGTCAGGGTCGCGCGTCGCCACGTCGCCGGTACGAAACCAGTCGCCGTCGAACGCCGCGGCGGTCGCGTCCGGCCGGTTCAGGTACGCGGTGAACAGGTTCGTCCCACGCACCTGGATCTCGCCGACGCTCTCGCAGTCGTACGCCGTGATCTCCTCGCCGGACTCGTCGACCAGCCGCAGCTCCACGCCGTCGAGCGGCACGCCGACCGTGCCCGGCCTGGGCTCGCCGTCGGCGCGGACACTCGTGTTCATCAGGGTTTCCGTCATGCCGTACCGCTCGATGACGCGTCGTCCGGTCGCGGCGGCGATGCGCTCATGGTCGTGCACGGGCAGCGCGGCGGACCCGGAGACCAGCAGACGGGCACCGGACAGGGCCTTGGCGAGCGCCGGGTCGTCCGGGAGCGCCTCGGCGATGCGGTGGTACATGGTCGGGACGCCGAAGAGCATCGTGCCGTCGGCGGCCAGTTCGCGGGCCACGGCGTCCGTGTCGAAGCGGCCGAGGTGGTGGACGGCGCCGCCGCGTCGCAGCGGACCCAGGATGCCAAGGATCAGTCCGTGTACATGGAAGAGAGGCAGTGCGTGGACGAGTACGTCGTCCGCGGTCCACTGCCAGGCGTCGGCCAGCGCGTCCAGGGTGGAGGTGATCGCCCGGCGAGGCAGGACAGCGCCCTTCGGCGGCCCGGTGGTGCCGGAGGTGTAGACGATCAGGGCGGGGGACTCGGCGGGCGGCTCCGGCGGGAGTGCCACGGACCCCGTCGCCCGTACGTCGACGTCGACGCGCTCCAGCGCGGCCGGCACCGGCGGAAGTGCGTCACCCGGCGCGGCCAGTACCAGTGCCGGCGCGCTGTCGGAGACGATGTGCTCCAGCTCGCGCTCGCCGGTCTTCGGGTTCAGGGGCACGGCCGGCACGGCGGCGAGCAGCGCGGCGACCACGCCGACAGCGGTCTCCAGGGTGGGCGTGGCCCAGACCGCGACGCGGCCCGCCCCTCGGAGCCGGCCGGCCAGCGCGCCGGCGGCGGTGGCCAGTTCGGCATGGGTCAGCGAGCGGTCGCCGAAGCGCAGTGCCTGACGGTTCGAGCCCGCGGCCAGGGCCGGAAAGAGAGGGGACACGCGTCGTACTCCTTGTCGTCGGGACTTGCCTTCACCAGGCCCCGCAGACCTGCCGCGCGCCGGGCGGTGACTTGGGCCGGAGTCAGGAAGAGCGTAGCGGCGTCCCGCGGAGCATCGGTGGGGCCGGGCGGCCCCGGCCGCCCCGGAGCGGGAGAAGGCCCCGCATCGATGCCTCGGATAAGGTGTTTCAGTAGGAAACGCGCCCTTCCGGGGTTAGGTCGATGCTTTGGACACATACCAGCCGTCGGGCGAGGTGCCGGGGCAGCCTCCGGGCGTGGTCGGGTACGCGGGCGTGCTCCGCGAACTGCTTCCGATCGCGCTGTGGCGCGAGGACGCGGACGGGCGCATCGTGGAGTGGTCGCTCGCCGCCCGCGACCTGCTCGGTCATCAGCCCGAGGACGTCCTCGGCCGCCCCGCCTCGCCCGTACTGGTCCCCGACGCCAACCGGGAACTGGCGGACGAGCTGACGCGGCGGGTCCAGGCGGGCGAGACCGTGGTCGGAACCCTGCCCGTACGGCATCGCGACGGTCACCAGGTGCCGATGGAGATGTGGATCGTCCCCGCCACCGACCCGCGGGGCCGGCCCGGCACCCTCCTGATCGCCGTCGAGACCTCAGAGGTCCTGCGCATGCGGGACTCGCTGGCGGCCCTGGAGAGCCTCTTCACCCAGTCACCCATCGGCCTGGCCACCCTCGGCCCCGACCTGCGGTTCCTGCGGGTCAACGACGCCCTGGCCCGGATGAACGGTGTCCCCGCGGCCGAGCACCTGGGCAAGCGGCTGACCGAGGTGGTGCCGGGAGTCAACGCCGCGGCGCTGGAGTCGATGATGCGGCACGTCCTCGACCGCGGTACGCCCGTCGTCGATGCCCGCCGTACCGGCCGGACCCCGGCCGACCCCGGCCGCGAGCGGACCTGGTCGTGCTCCTACGCCCCGCTGCTCGACAACGCCGGCCGCAGACTGGGACTCATCGCCTCCCTGATCGACATCACCGAAGGCCAGCAGGCGCAGATCGAGGCCGAACGGGCCCGGCACCGCTTCGCCCTGCTCGCCGAGGCCGGCACCCGGATCGGCACCACCCTGGACCTGCGGCAGACCTCCGAGGAGGTGGTGCGGCTGCTCGTGCCGCAGCTCGCCGACTCGGCCGACGTACAACTGCTGGAAGAGCTCCTGGAACCGGACGAGGCCGCCGCGTCCACCCGCGGCGTGGTCCGCCGGATGGCGGCCGCGTTCCCCGATCCGTCCGCCCCCACGGCGAAGCTGGTGCCGGGCACGACCTCGCAGATTCCGCTCGGCTCGCTGTACGAGCGGGTCATCGCCGACGGACACCCCATCAACCTGTACCAGTCCGACGTCCCGGCGCTGATCACGGACCCCCGCGCCGACCGGCTGCGTGCGTACCTCACGACCCTCGGCTCCGCGCGGCTGATCCCCCTGGTCGCCCGCGGCAAGGTGCTCGGCGCGGTCGTGGTGACGCGACTGCGCACCCGTGAGCCGTTCGACGAGCAGGACTGCGTACTCATCGACGAGCTGGTCGCGCGCGCCGCGCTGAACATCGACAACGCGCGTCTGTACACCAGCCAGCGGCAAGCGGCCCTCACCTTGCGGCGCAGCCTGACGCACAGCGTGCTGCCCGACGTCACCGGCCTCGAACTCACCGGGCGTTACCTCCCCGCCAGCGACCACGACGTCGGCGGCGACTGGTTCGACGTCATCACGCTGCCGGAGGGCAGAACCGCACTGGTCATCGGCGACGTGATGGGCCACGGGATCCATGCGGCCGCCGTCATGGGACAGTTGCGCACAGCGGTACGTACGCTCGCCCGCCACGACGTTCCCCCTGCCGAGATGCTCCGCTCCCTCGACGCCGTCGTGACCGACCTGGGGGAGGACGAAATGGCGACCTGTGTCTACGCCGTCCATGACCCGGCGACCGCCCAGTGCGTGATCGCCAGGGCCGGTCACCCACCGCCGGCCGTGGCCACCCCCGGCGGAGACATCACCTTCCTCGACGGTTCGCCGGGGGTGCCCCTGGGGACGGGAGGACGGGACTTCCGTACGCAACGGGTGCCGCTGCCGCCGGGCAGTCTGCTGGTCCTGTACACCGACGGCCTCATCGAGGCCCGTGACAGTGACCTCGACGAGGGCATGGACAAACTCGCGCGGGCCCTGGGGCACCGTGAACAGCCGCTGGAAGATCTCTGCGAAAGCATGCTCGAACAGGTGCTGGTCCGCCCCGCGCAGGACGACGTGGCGGTGCTCCTGGCCCGCCCCCCGCTGAGGTGAACCGCTGACGTGAACCGTGTCTCACCCTGGCCGTGCCGCTTGTCTATGCAACGAGTTGCATAGAAGGATCGGGGCATGGCGCTCGAACACGCGATTCTCGTCTCCCTGCTGGAGAAGCCGGGCTCCGGCTATGAGCTGGCCCGGCGGTTCGAGCGGTCCATCGGTTACTTCTGGAACGCCACCCACCAGCAGATCTACCGCGTCCTCAAGCGGATGGAGAGCGACGGCTGGATCGACGTACGCGAGGTGCCGCAGCAGGCCCGGCCGGACAAGAAGGAGTACTCCGTCGCCGCCCCCGGCCGGGCCGCGCTGGCGCAGTGGCTGCACGAGCCGATCGAACCCGAGAGTGTCCGGCACGACCTCGCCGTGAAGATCCGCGGCGCTGCCTTCGACGACCCGGCCGCGCTGATCAGCGAGGTCGAGCGGCACCACCAGGCGCACACGGACCGGCTCGCGCACTATCTCGCGGGGGAGCGGCGTGACTTCACCGGACCGGAGGCCGGCGCGGTGCCCGACGCCGGCCGGGAGCTCCAGCATGTCGTGCTGCGCGGCGGCATCGCGTACGAGCGGATGATGCTCGCCTGGCTCGACGACGTACTCGCCACGCTCCACCGGCTCGGCGGCGCGCACTGAACCGGCACACCGACGCGCACCCCTCACCGCACACGACCCTCATCCCTCAACCTCAACCCTCACCCCGGAAAGGCGGACTTCCATGGCCGACCCGCTGCTGTTCAACCCGCACACCTACGACCCGGCGCACTTCGACGCGGAGACCCGCAGGCTGCTGCGCGCCACCGTCGACTGGTTCGAGGACCGTGGCAAGCGCAAGCTGATAGAGGACTACCGCTCCCGTGCCTGGCTCGCGGACTTCCTCGCGTTCTCCGCGAAGGAAGGGCTGTTCGCGACCTTCCTCACTCCGGCCTCCGCCGCCGACGGGCAGCAGGACAAGCGCTGGGACACCGCCAGGATCGCCGCCCTCAACGAGATCTTCGGCTTCTACGGGCTCGACTACTGGTACGCGTGGCAGGTCACCGTCCTCGGCCTCGGCCCGGTCTGGCAGAGCGACAACGCGGCCGCCCGCGCCCGCGCGGCCGAACTCCTCGCCCAGGGCGAGGTGTTCGCCTTCGGCCTGTCCGAGAAGTCCCACGGCGCCGACATCTACTCCACCGACATGCTGCTCGATCCCGACGGAGCCGGCGGCTTCCGGGCCAGCGGCTCGAAGTACTACATCGGCAACGGCAACGCCGCCGGGCTGGTCTCCGTCTTCGGCCGCCGCACCGACGTCGAGGGCCCGGACGGGTACGTCTTCTTCGCCGCCGACAGCCGCCACCCGGCGTACCACCTCGTGAAGAACGTCGTCGACTCCTCGAAGTACGTGAGCGAGTTCCGCCTCGACGGCTACCCGGTCGGCCCCGACGACGTACTGCACACCGGACGCGCCGCCTTCGACGCCGCCCTCAACACCGTCAACGTCGGCAAGTTCAACCTCTGCACCGCCTCCATCGGCATCTGCGAGCACGCGATGTACGAGGCCGTCACCCACGCGCACAACCGCGTCCTCTACGGCCGCCCCGTCACCGCTTTCCCGCACGTGCGCCGGGAGCTGACCGACGCGTACGTCCGCCTCGTCGGGATGAAGCTCTTCAGCGACCGCGCGGTCGACTACTTCCGCTCGGCCGGCCCCGACGACCGCCGCTACCTGCTCTTCAACCCGATGACGAAGATGAAGGTGACCACGGAGGGCGAGAAGGTCATCGACCTGATGTGGGACGTCATCGCCGCCAAGGGCTTCGAGAAGGACACCTACTTCGCGCAGGCCGCCGTCGAGATCCGGGGGCTGCCGAAGCTGGAGGGCACGGTTCACGTCAACCTCGCCCTCATCCTCAAGTTCATGCGCAACCACCTGCTCGACCCGGCCGGGTACGCGCCCGTACCGACCCGCCTCGACGCGGCGGACGACGACTTCCTCTTCCGGCAGGGACCGGCCCGCGGCCTGGGCTCCGTACGTTTCCACGACTGGCGCACGGCGTACGACGCGTACGCCCATGTGCCCAACGTCGGCCGCTTCCGCGAGCAGGCGGACGCCCTGTGCGAGTTCGTCAGGACCGCCGCCCCCGACGAGGAGCAGAGCCGCGACCTGGACCTCCTGCTCGCGGTGGGCCAGCTCTTCGCGCTGGTCGTCCACGGCCAGCTGATCCTGGAGCAGGCGCGCCTGACCGGACTGGAGGAGGACGTGCTGGACGAGCTGTTCTCCGTCCTCGTACGGGACTTCTCGGCGCACGCCGTCGAGCTGTACGGCAAGGATTCCGCCACCGGGCAGCAGCAGCGCTGGGCGCTGGACGCGGTCCGGCGCCCGGTCGTCGACGACGCCCGCTCGGCCCGCGTCTGGGAGCGCGTGGCGGCGCTGTCCGGGGCGTACGAGATGGCGCCGTAACAGCGGATTCGGCGGCCCGCCAGCCGGGGAGCCGGGAGCCGGGACCGGGAGCCGGAGGCCGCGACGGCTGACTACCGCGCGGCCGGCGGTCCGGCCCGGTCCCTGCCGGTCGCGGGTGGCGGTCGGCGCAGAACGGCGTCGACCGTCTCGGCGATCGCCTCGCAGTAGCGCACGATGCCCGGTGAACGCACCGGGCACGGGCGTGGTGTCTTCGTGGTCGGCGCGAGGCAGAAGTGCAGGTGGTCGTCGTCCCGGTGCAGCGAGGTGAGTCCGCCGCGGCAGTCGCCAGGACGGGCCCGCTCGTCGTCGTTGCAGGGCAGCCGCTGCACCCAGGTGTAGCGGCTGCCCGCCGGGCTCACCTCCCGGCCGGCGTCCGCCACCGTGTCCTCGCCGGCGTCCGCCTGGTCCCGGTAGATGCCGTTGACCCGGCGGACCCGGTCCGGCGAGAAGGCGTCCGGGGCCTGCAACACCCAGACGATCCTGGGCCGTTGGATGCCGGCACCGCGTGCCGCCGCCGCGATCTGCTCCGTGAGAGCTTTCGCGTCGGCCGCGTACCGCGCGTAGTAGCGCGAGCCGCCACCCTGGGGGATCGAGTCCATGCAGGGCGTGTACGCCCACGCGTTGCCCCAGAACTGCAGCACGACGACCCGCGGCCGCTGCGACCTGACCAGGGCGGCCGCCTTGTGCCGGGACGGTACGAGGGAGTCGCGCGCCGTTCCCTCCAGGTAGTCGCACAACGTCGTACCCGAGTACGGCGCGCTGTGTACGGTCGCCCGCTCCCCGGCGGCGACGCGGTCGGCGAGGACGCGCCGGCTCTCCATGGCCAGCGAGTCCCCGAGGTAGAGCACGCGTGACTTCCCGCGCGGTGGCTGCGACTTCGGCGGTGACTCCGGGGCAGGGGCCGGAACGGGGGCTGCCGTCCGTGCGCCGGGCGGGGGAGCGGCGGCGGTGGTGGCGTCCGAGGGGTCCGAGCAAGCGGTCACCCAGGCCAGCGCCAGTGCGGCGAAAACCGCGAATCGTCCGCACCTCACGCCTCTCCCCTTCCCGCCCGGTGACGAGGCACCACACTGGACCCGCGCGGCGCGGAGGTCCAGACGGCGTACGCGCCAAAATCCGGGAGCCCGGCCGACCCCGGCGCGCGCGCCGTGACGGTGGACAGACCCGGCGCAGGGCGCGCCAGTCGTGCGGAGGTGACGCCCGCGTGCGTCGATCGCGGGGCGACCTTGCGGGCGTCCGTCATCACGTGGAGGTACGGGGGCGGGGCTACCAGCCGGTGTCGGTGCCACCGCCCATGCACGCGGACGCGTCGTCGCCACCGAGGACCGCGAAACCAGGGCCGGATGCTCGCCTCCGCGTACCGCGTCCAGGGAGGGCGCCGCCCTCGGCCCCCTACACCAGCCTCCCGCCCTGCCGCAAGGCCTTGCCCCAGAGCGGCGTAACGTCCCCGAACAGTCCACCATGACGCGCGGCACCGCCCCGCCGCGCGCTGCAATGGAGGGGTGACCGCGCCTCCGGACGACTGCCTCGCGCGTAATGAGTGGCTCTGCGGCGAGTACCTCTCGACCCGCCGCGAGATCCTCCTGGACGCCGTACTCCAGCACCTCCAGCTGACCGGCGTCTCCGTCCTCCTCGGCCTCGTGCTCGCCGTCCCCCTCGCCGTCGCCGCCCGTCGATGGCGTGGGGCAGCGGGTCCCGTGCTCGGGGTGACGACCGTCCTCTACACGATCCCGTCGCTCGCGATGTTCTCGCTGCTGCTGCCGGTGTACGGCCTGTCCGCCTGGCTTGTGATCGCGGGGCTCGTCCTCTATTCGCTCACCCTGCTCGTACGCAACATCCTCGCCGGACTGCGCGCGGTGCCCGAAGAGACCAGGCAGGCCGCACGGGGCATGGGTTACGGACCCGTCAGGCTGCTGCTCGCCGTCGAGCTGCCCCTCGCGCTGCCCGCCGCCATGGCCGGCCTGCGCATCGCCACCGTCTCCGCGGTCTCCCTCGTCACCATCGGCGCGATCGTCGGGTACGGCGGCCTGGGCAACCTCATCTACTCCGGCATGAACACCTACTTCAAGGCCCAGGTCCTCGCCGCCTCCGTCCTGTGCGTCGTCATCGCCGTCGCCGCCGACGTACTGCTGCTCGGCGTGCAGCGGGTGCTCACCCCCTGGCTGCGGGAGGCGCGCGCGTGAACACCCTCTCCGCCGCCTGGGACTGGCTCACCAGTGCCGCGAACTGGTCCGGCGAGGGCGGCATCGGGAACCGGCTCGGCGAGCACCTCTTCCTCACCGTCCTCTGCCTGCTGCTGAGCTGCCTGATCGCGCTGCCCGTCGCCCTCGTGCTCGGCCATCTCGGCAGGGGCGGCGCGCTCGCCGTCAACATCTCCAACGCCGGCCGGGCCGTGCCCACCTTCGCCGTCCTCGTCCTGCTGCTGCTCACCCCCGTCGGCAGGCACGGCCAGTGGCCGACGATCATCGCGCTGGTGCTGTTCGCCGTACCGCCGCTGCTCACCAACGCCTACGTCGGCATGCGCGGCGTCGACCGCGACACCGTACGGGCGGCGCGCGGTATGGGCATGACGGGCGGCCAGCTGCTGTGGCGCGTGGAGGTCCCGCTGGCCCTTCCGCTGATCCTCACCGGGGTGCGCGTCGCAGCCGTGCAGCTCGTCGCCACCGCGACGATCGCGGCGCTCGCGGGCGGTGGCGGCCTCGGGCGGATCATCACCGCCGGGTTCAACCTCGCCAGCACCCCGCAGGTGGTCGCGGGAGCCGTGCTGGTCGCCCTCTTCGCGCTGCTGGTGGAAGGGGTGTTCGAGACCGCGCAGCGGCTCGCGCCCCAGTGGGCGAGGAGGGGCGCGTCATGACGGCCGTCCGCGTCGCCGCCGCCGCGTTCCTGCTCACCGTCTCCCTCACCGCCTGCGCCACGGGGCCCGCCCTGGAGGAGCGCGGCAAGGTCACCGCGCCGCCGGGCGACAGCCGGCAGCTGACCGTCGGATCGGCGGGCTTCACCGAGAGCGACCTGCTCGCCCGGATGTACGCGCTCCTCCTCGACCGGGCCGGGTACGAGACGACGATCCTGTCCGTCACGAACCGAGAGCTCTACGAGCCCGCCCTCGAAGGCGGCCAGATCGACGTCGTCCCCGAGTACGCCGCCACCTTCGCCGACTGGCTCAACTCCAAGACCAACGGCGCCGACGCCCCGCCCGTCGGCTCACCCGACCTCGGCGCCACGATGACCGCCCTGCGCGCCCTGGCGGCCCCGCGCGGCCTCAGCGTCCTCGACGCGGGCCGCGCCGTCGACCAGAACGCCTTCGCCGTCGCGGCGTCGTACGCCGCGAAGCACCGGCTGAAGACCCTCTCCGACCTCGGCAGATCCGGACAGCCGGTGCGCCTCGCGGCGGGCGACGAGTGCGTCGAGCGTCCCTACTGCGCGCCCGGCCTCAGAAAGACGTACGGCATCGACATCACCGCCGTCGACCCCAAGGGAGTCGGCACCACCCCGGCGAAACAGGCCGTCCAGAGCGGCCAGGACCAGATGGTCCTCACCACGACGACGGACGCGACCCTCGACGACTTCGGGCTGGTCCTGCTGGAGGACGACAAGCGTCTGCAGAACGCCGACCACATCGTGCCCGTGGTCAACCGGTCGCGCGCCGGGTCCGCCGGTGTGAAGCGGGCGCTGAACAAGCTCAACACCGTACTGACGACCGAGGACCTGGCGTCCCTCAATGAGCAGGTGGACAGCTGGCGCAGGCTGCCCGAGGACGTCGCCAGGAGCTACCTGGAGTCGAAGAAGCTGATCCCGGCGGACGACTGACGTCCGGTCACGCGTCCGAGACCGAGTCGAAGGCCACCTGGTCGCGCGGCACACCCTGCGCGTCGGCGTCGACCGAGCGGCGCAGTGCCTCGTGCAGCTTCGCCGGAGTGAGTACGCCGACGAACCTCGCCCCGTCCAGCACCGCCACCCATCCCGCGTCGTACTGCAGCATCTCGCTGAAGGCATGCTTGAGCGGCGCCCCGACCGGCACCCATGCCTCCATCCGGTGGGCCAGGTCGCCCACCGCGGCGCCGCCACGGCCCGCGCTGCTCAGCTCCTCGGTGGACACCCAGCCGTGCAGGTCGTTCTCGTCGGTGAGCACCACCGCCCACCGGGCGCCGTCCGCGCGCAGCCGGGCCGCCGCGTTCCGCGCGGGCTCGTCCAGGCGGGCGAACGGCGGCTGTTCCAGGTCGTCGGCCTCGATCTCGGTCACGGACAGCCGCTTCAGGCCCCGGTCCGCCCCCACGAACTGGGCCACGCGGGGGGTGGCCGGCGCGCCGAGCACCGTGGCCGGCGTGTCGAACTGCTCGATGCGCCCCTGTCCGTACACCGCGATACGGTCGCCCATCCGCACCGCTTCCTCGATGTCGTGGGTGACCAGCAGAACCGTCTTGCGGACCGTTGCCTGGAGGCCGAGGAATTCGTCCTGGAGCCGCTCGCGCACCACCGGGTCGACCGCGCCGAACGGTTCGTCCATCAGGAGCACCGGCGGATCGGCCGCGAGCGCCCGGGCGACGCCGACCCGCTGGCGCTGCCCGCCGGACAGCTGGTCCGGGTAGCGCGACCCGTACACGGACGGATCGAGCCCCACCAGGTCGAGCAGCTCCGCCGCCCGCGCCCGGGCCCTCGGTTTCTTCCAGCCGGTCAGGAAGGGGACCGTGGCCGTGTTGTCGAGGACGGTGCGGTGCGGGAAGAGGCCGACCTGCTGGATGACGTATCCGATACGGCGGCGCAGCCTGACCGGGTCGACGGCCGCGATGTCCTCGCCGGCCACGAGGATCCGGCCCGAGGTCGGCTCGATCAGGCGGTTCACCATCATCATGGTGGTCGTCTTCCCGCAGCCGGAAGGACCGACCAGGGTGACCAGCTCGCCCTCGGCCACCTCGAAGGACAGGTCGTGGACTGCGGCCGTGCCGTCCGGGTACACCTTGCCGACCTGCTCGAACCGGATCATGTACGCCACGGTAGGAGTGGCGGGCGCGGGGTGCACACGGGCCGCGACTGTACGAGTAACCGCCGCCAGGACGCCCACGGAACCGGAACGGACGCTTCGCCGCTTATTCTGCGCGCATGACGACCGAGCCGACACAGCAGCCTCAGCAGCCTCAGCCCTCTCAGCAGCTTCAGCCGATGCCCTCCGACTGGCAGCGTGCCCTCGCCGTGGTGGCGCACCCGGACGATCTCGAGTACGGGTGCGCCGGAGCCATCGCGGGGTGGACCGACGGCGGCCGCGAAGTGGCGTACCTCCTCGCCACCCGCGGCGAGGCCGGCATCGACAGTCTGGAACCGGACAAGTGCGGCCCGCTGCGCGAGCGGGAGCAGCGGGCCAGTGCGGCGGTCGTCGGTGTGACGACGGTCGAGTTCCTGGACTACCAGGACGGCGTGATCGAGTACGGGACCGCTCTGCGCCGGGACATCGCCGCCGCCATCCGCAAGCACCGTCCCGAACTCGTCATCACCCTCAACCACCGCGACACGTGGGGCGGCGTCGTCTGGAACACGCCCGACCACCGGGCGGTGGGCCGGGCCACCCTGGACGCGGCGGGTGACGCCGGGAACCGGTGGATCTTCCCCGAGCTCACCGCGCAGGGGCTCGCGCCGTGGGACGGCGTGCGCTGGGTCGCCGTCGCGGGCTCCACGACGCCCACCCATGCCGTGGACGCGGCACCCGGCCTGGAGCGGTCCGTACAGTCGCTGCTCGAACACCGCGCGTACATCGAGGCTTTGACGGACGACGACCCCGAGACGTACTGCCGCACGTTCCTCACCCAGAACGCGCAGCGAGCGGCGGAGCGCTTCGGCGGAAAGCCCGCCGTCACCTTCGAGGTCTTCAGCCGCTGAAGCCGGGAGCCTGAAGCCGGGAGCCCGAAGCCGGCAGAGCTCAGGATTCGCTGAGCATGCCGGCGCGGAGCTTGGTGAGGGTGCGCGTCAGGAGGCGGGAGACGTGCATCTGCGAGATGCCCAGCTCCGCTCCGATCTGTGACTGTGTCATCTCCTGGCCGAAGCGCATCTCGATGATGTTCCGCTCCCGGTCGTCGAGCTTGCCCAGCAGCGGCGCCAGGGCGTGCAGGTCCTCCACCGTCTCCATGGCGGGGTCGGCCTCGCCCAGCACATCGGCGAAGGTACGCGAGGGGTTGGCGCGGCCGTCGTCGCCGGGATCGGTGGGCATGTCCAGGGAGCCGGCGGTATAGCCGTTGGAAGCCACGAGACCTTCCACGATCTCGTCCTCACTGAGCTTCAGGTGCCCGGCGAGTTCCTTGACCGTCGGGTCCCGGTCCAGTACGACGGCGAGATCCTCCCTGGCCCGGGCGAGTTCCACCCGCAGTTCCTGCAGCCGCCGGGGGACGTGAACGGCCCACGTCGTGTCGCGGAAGAACCGCTTGATCTCCCCGACGATGTACGGAACGGCGAAGGTCGCGAACTCCACCTCACGGGACAGATCGAACCGGTCGATGGCCTTGATCAGGCCGATGGTGCCGACCTGGACGATGTCCTCCATGTCGCCGCCACCGCGGTTGCGGAAGCGTCCGGCGGCGAATCGCACCAGCGAGAGGTTCATCTCAATAAGGGTGTTACGGGCATACTGGTGCTCGGGTGTGCCCTCTTCGAGGACCTGAAGCTGGTCGAGGAACGCCTTCGACAGACTGCGGGCGTCCTTCGGGGCCACCTTCCCCGCGTCCTCGATCCACGGCAGCTCGCTCGCGCCGGGGGCCGCCCCGGTCCGCGCCGCGCTCGTCGCGACCTGTGTCCGCGGAACTTCCGAAGTCCGCACCGGCGTTGTCGTCATTTTCCCGCCTCTCTTCTGATCGCTCCGTTCCCTCCGACTGCCCAGACATCCACTTTGTATGTCCCCCGCCGCCGAATGGCGGACGCGACTGCCCCAGGGTTACGGCTATCCGGCCGAAAGATGACTGGGGGTGGCCAACTTGCGGAAACGTCTTGATTAAGACGTGCGCGCCATTGACAGCCTGTCAGGCCCCTGGAGGATTCTGTGGCGTTGAGATGCGCGACTGCCCACAGTTTTCGCCGGGACCCCTGGAGGACGTGTGACGCTCCGCCCGCGCCCGCTCGCCATGCTCGCCTGCGCTTCCGCTCTCGCCCTGGTACTCGGTGTTCCGGCCGTCGGGGCGGCCGCCGGTCCCCAGGACACCAGCAGCCGAAGAACCGACCCCGCCATCACCCCGACACCGCAGGATCTGCGCCCGCGCGACGACCGCGTCACCGTCACCCCGACAGTGACGCTCGTCGCCGGCGCCAAGGCCGACGCCGCCGCCCTCAAGGTGACCCAGCAGGCACTCCTCGACGCCGGCGCCCACCAGGTCGTACGCGGCGAACGCCCCGTCGCGCGCCGGCTGACCGTCTACGTCGGCGGGCCGGGGGAGACCCCGCAGACCGCCGAAGCGCTCACCGCCCTCGGCATCGAGGGCCCCGGCCAACTCGCTCCCGAGGGATATGTCCTGGGCATCGGTGAGCGCCGTATCGCGCTCTCCGGCAAGGACAGGGCCGGTACGTACTACGCCGCCCAGTCGCTGCGCCAGCTCCTGCCCGAGCGCAAGGGCCCCGGCGCGAGGATCGCGGGGGCCGAGATCCGGGACTGGCCCACCACCGCGATCCGCGGTGTCATCGAGGGCTTCTACGGCATCCCGTGGACCCACGCGGCCCGCCTCGACCAGCTCGACTTCTACGGCGAGCACAAAATGAACATCTTCGTCTACTCGCCCAAGGACGACCCGTACCTGCGTGAGAGGTGGCGGGAGCCGTACCCCGCCGCCCAGCTCGCGAAGATGAAGGAGCTCGTCGACCGGGCCCGCGCCCGGCACGTGGAGTTCACCTACGCGCTGTCGCCCGGACTGAGCGTCTGCTACAGCTCCGAGGCCGACATCAAGGCACTGACCGACAAGTTCCGGACGGTCTGGGACCTCGGCGTGCGCACCTACGCCGTACCGCTCGACGACATCAGCTACACGAAGTGGAACTGCCAGGCCGACCAGGACAAGTGGGGTACAGGGGCGGCCGCCGCGGGCGCCGCCCAGGCGTACCTCCTCAACCGGGTCAACCGGGACTTCATCGCCACCCATCCGGGCGCCGCGCCGCTCCAGATGGTGCCGACGGAGTACTACAACGTCACCCCGTCCCCGTACAAGAAGGCGCTCGCCGAGCAGCTCGACGAGGACGTGGTGGTCGAGTGGACCGGTGTCGGTGTCATCGCTCCGGTGATCACGGTGGCGCAGGCGAAGGCGGCGCGTGACGTCTTCGCGCACCCGATCCTGCTCTGGGACAACTATCCGGTGAACGACTACGTCACCAACCGGCTGCTGCTCGGTCCGTACAACGGCCGGGAGAAGGGGATGCCCGCCGAACTCGGCTCCGGCATCACCGCCAACCCGATGAACCAGGCGTACGCCTCGAAGATCCCGCTCATGACGGTCGCCGACTACACGTGGAACGACGCGGCCTACGATCCGGGCAGATCGTGGCGGACGGCGATCTCCGAGTACGCGGCGGGCGACGCGAGGACCGAGAGGGCCCTGCGGATCTTCTCCGACGTCAACTACAGCTCCCGCATCAACGCGCAGCAGGCACCCGCTCTGGCCGCCGAGATCGCGCGGTTCTGGGAGGACGGGGACGCGGCCGAGCTGGACAGCGCGCTGTACGGCCTGCAGAGGTCCCCGGACGTACTGCGCGACCGTATCGCCGAGCAGGAGTTCATCCACGACAGCGAGCCGTGGCTCGACGCCGCCGAGGCGTGGGGAGTCGCGGCGCGCGCGGCTCTGCGGCTGGTCGAACTGGCCCGTGACGGAGACGGCGCCGAGGCGTGGGAAGAGCGGCAGCGGCTGCCCGCGCTCGTCACCGCGGCGAAGTCCTTCACGTACACCGACCTCGACGGGCGCAAGATCCCGGTCGTCGTGGGCGAGGGGGTGCTCGACAAGTTCACCGAGGACGCGGCCGCCGAGCACGACCGGCTGCTCGGCGTCACCGGCGCCGTCAAGGGCCTCACCAACCTGCCCGCGTACCAGGGCCACGCGATAGAGCGGATGCTCGACGGCGACGACAGCACGTTCTTCTGGAGCAGCCGCGCCGTCCGCACCGGCGACCATGCGACGGTCGACCTGCGCAAGGAACGTGAGATCGGCGACATCTCGCTCGCCATGGGCAAGCCGGGGAGCGTGAACGACTACATGCGTCAGGGAGTACTGGAGTACTCGTCGGACGGCTCCTCCTGGGAACAGCTCACGGCGTTCTCCGGAAAGGCGGTCGTGACAGCGACCGCCCCGCCGGGAACCGAGGCCCGGTACGTGCGGGCGCGGGCCACCGCCGGGCAGACGAACTGGCTCGTCGTGAGGGAGTTCACCGTCGAGACGAAGGACGCCTCGGTGACCGGCGGACCGCCGCCGGCGGCGGGCAGCAGCCTGCGCGCGGCGGCCGACGGAGACGTGACGAGCGTCTACCGGGCCGCCCGCGCACCCGAGTCGCGCGAGGCGCTCCAGGTCGACCTCGGAGGCACGCGGGAGGTGTCGTCCGTGACCGTCCTGCAGCCGGAGGGCGGCTCCGCGCAGGCCGCCGTGCAGGTGCGGACCCCGGACGGCGACTGGGATACGGCCGGCGAGCTCGATGGCGGCTACGGCGAGTTCACGGTGGACGGTGAACCGGTCTCGGCCGTACGCCTGCTCTGGAGCGACGAGGGCGGGAGTACGCCGCAGATCGCGGAGGTGATCGTCCGGTAGCGGTAGCGGACGCGGTACGGGTGCGGGTGCGGGTGCGGCCCCCGGGCGACGGCGAATTCCGGGGGCCGCGCCGTGCCCAGGCGGGCCGTGGGTGTGACCGCCGTCACCCGACACCGCTTTTGCGCCCCCTTTACTATTGGGGGGCAGGGTTACCCGCCCCGCCCAGACACCTGATCCAAGAAGGAGCTGCAGTCCCGCAATGGGTGAGCCTCCCAGTACGAGCCGTGCCATTCCCGCCCCGTCGAACCGTGGGGCGGAGGTGGCACGGTGACCGAAGTTCTCCTTCTGCTCCTCGCTCTCGCACTCACTCTCGCGTGCGCGTTGTTCGTCGCGGCCGAGTTCTCGCTGACCACCATCGAGCGTGGCGAGCTGGAACGAGCCGCGCAGGCCGGTGAACGGGGCGCCGTGAGCGCCCTGAAGGCCGCCAAGCGCCTCACCTTCCAGCTCTCGGGCGCCCAGCTCGGCATCACCGTGACCTCACTGGTCATCGGCATGCTCGCCGAGCCGTCCCTGGCCGTGCTGCTGCGCGGCCCCCTCCAGGCCGCCGGGCTGCCCGCCGGGGCCGTGTCCACGGTCGCGACGGTCCTCGGAGTGGCCGCGTCCACCGTGGTCCTGATGGTGGTCGGCGAGCTCGTCCCGAAGAACTGGGCGATTTCCAGCCCCCTGGCGGTCGCCAAGGTCGTGGCCGGCCCGCAGCGCGCGTTCACCGCCGCCTTCGGGCCGCTGATCCGCCACCTCAACAACACGGCGAACCACCTGGTCCGCCGCTTCGGCCTGGAACCGGCCGAGGAACTGGCGTCCGCCCGTACGCCGCAGGAACTGGTCGCACTGGCGCAGCACTCCGCCCGCGAGGGCGCGATCGAGCCGGACTCCGCCGAACTGTTCGTCCGTACGCTGCACCTGGGCGAGCTGACCGCGGAGAACGTCATGACGCCGCGCGTGGACGTCCAGGCCCTGGAGGCCCGCGCCACCGCCGCCGACGCCGCCAACCTCACCCTGGCCACCGGCCTGTCCCGGTTCCCCGTCTACCGCGACACGCTGGACGAGGTGATCGGCACCGTCCACATCCGCGACGTACTCGCCCTGGACGAGACGAAGCGGGCCCGGACTCCGGTCACCGACCTGGCCACCGAGCCGCTGCTCGTACCCACTTCCCTGCCTGTCGACCGGATGCTCCAGCAGCTTCGCCGGAGCCGCACCATGGCTGTGGTCATCGACGAGTACGGCGGCACGGCAGGCGTCGCCACGGTCGAGGACGTCGTCGAAGAAGTCGTCGGCGAGGTACGCGACGAACACGATCCGCACGAGCGCCCCGGGCTTGAGCCCAGGGACCCGTCGGCGGACGGCCACGCGGTGTGGGAAGCGGACGGCAGTGTCCGTCTGGACCAGCTCCAGGAGATCGGCTTCAGCGCCCCCGACGGCCCGTACGAGACACTCGCCGGGCTCATCGCGACGCGCCTGGAGCGCATTCCGGAGCCCGCCGACCGGCTCGACGTCGACGACTGGAAGATCGCCGTCCTGGATGTCGAGCACCACCGTGCGGACCGGGTGCGGATCACCGCTCCCGCGTCGGCGTCGGCATCGGCATCCGCATCACCGTCCACGCCTGCGTCCCGTTCCGCAGTGAAGATCGCGGAGGAAGTCCGATGACCGCCATCCAGCTCGCCATCGGCGCACTCACCCTCCTCACCAACGCGTTCTTCGTCGGCGCCGAGTTCGCACTGATCTCCGTACGGCGCAGCCAGATCGAGCCGCACGCCGTAAACGGCAGCCGCCGTGCCAGGAGCACCCTGTGGGGCCTTGAGCACCTGTCCGCCGTGATGGCGACCGCCCAGCTCGGCATCACGATCTCCTCGCTCGTGCTGGGCGCGGTCGCCGAACCGGCCATCGCCCACCTGCTGGAACCGCCGTTCCAGGCCGTCGGCGTACCGGAAGCGCTGATCCACCCGATCGCCTTCGTGATCGCGCTGACGCTGGCGACGTATCTGCACATGCTCGTCGGCGAGATGGTTCCCAAGAACATCGCGCTCGCCGCTCCGGTGCCGACCGCGCTGGCGCTGGCTCCGGCGCTGGTGGCCCTGACCCACGCCCTGCGGCCGGTCATTTTCGGCATCAACGCGTTCGCCAACGTGCTGCTGCGGATGCTCGGGGTCGAGCCGAAGAACGAGGTGATGTCCGTCTTCACCGATGACGAACTCGCCCGCCTCGTCAAGGACTCCAGCGAGGCCGGTCTGCTCGCCCCGGCCGACGGCGAGCGCCTGCGCGACGCCCTGGAACTGGGCAACCGCCCGGTGGGTGAGGTGATGGTGCCGCTCAGCAGGATCGTCACCGTCGACCACACCACCACCCCGCAGCAACTGGAGCGGGCCGCGGCGACCTGGGGATTCTCCCGGCTGCCGGTCACCGGTCCGGGCGACGAGGTGCTGGGCTATCTGCACATCAAGGACGCCCTCGGCGTCGTCGAGCGCACCCGGCCGTTCCCGCGTGCCGCGCTGCACCCGGTGATCCGGGTCGAGATCGACACACCGCTCGACGACACCATGACCGCCATGCGCGCCGCGGGCACGCACCTGGCCGCCGTCACCGGCGACAAGGGCACCGTCATCGGCTTCGTCACCATGGAGGACGTACTGGAAGAGCTCGTCGGGCCGGCGGCGGGTGGCGCGATCCCGGCCTGAGGCGCCCAGTGGTTTGACAAGCGGCCTTGCTGATTCTGCAATGTCCTCATGGCTGAGGACCAGGATCTCGACGGTGTACTGAACGGCGTGGGCCCGCGCCTGCGCAAGGTCCGCAAGGAGCGCGGAGCCACGCTCGCCGCCCTCTCGGAAGCGACCGGGATCTCGGTGAGCACCCTGTCGCGGCTGGAGTCCGGCGGCCGCAAGCCGAGCCTGGAGCTGCTGCTGCCCATCGCCCGCGCCCACCAGGTGCCGCTCGACGAACTGGTGGGCGCGCCCCCGGTCGGCGACCCGCGGGTGCGGGCGAAGCCGATCGAGCGGGGCGGGCGGACGTATTTTCCGCTGACCCGCCAGCCCGGCGGGCTCCAGGCCTTCAAGGTGATCTGCCGGCCCACACGGGAGGAGCCCGAGCCGCGCACGCACGAGGGCTATGAGTGGCTGTACGTCCTGTCGGGCAGGATGCGCGTGGTGCTGGGCCCGCACGATCTGGAGGTCGGCCCCGGCGAGGCGGTGGAGTTCGACACGCGCGTGCCGCACTGGTTCGGTCCGGTGGGCGACGGGCCGGCGGAGTTCCTCAGCCTCTTCGGGCCACAGGGCGAGCGCATGCACGTACGGGCCCGGCCGAAGTCCGGGTGATCGGGCCGAGACTGTTCCCATCGGGGCAAGCGACCGCTTAGTATGCGCCGAGCGCGGTACTGCCTACGGTGTTGTGGAGGATCTCGGATGCAGGCATGGCGAGTGCACGAGAACGGCGAGCCGGGCGAGGTGATGCGGCTCGACGAGGTCGAGCGGCCCACGCCGGCGGAAGGGCAGCTTCTGCTGAAGGTGCGCGCCGCGAACATCAACTTCCCCGACGCCCTGCTCTGCCGCGGCCAGTACCAGGTGCGGCCGCCGCTGCCCTTCACTCCGGGCGTCGAGGTCTGCGGCGAGACCGAGGACGGCCGCCGCGTGATCGCCAACCCGGCGCTGCCGCACGGCGGTTTCGCCGAGTACGTCGTCGTCGACGCGGCCACGGTGCTTCCCGCGCCGGACTCGCTGGACGACGCCGAAGCGGCCGCCCTGCACATCGGTTACCAGACGGGCTGGTTCGGGCTGCACCGCCGGGCGCGCATCCAGGCGGGGGAGACGCTGCTGGTGCACGCGGCGGCGGGCGGCGTCGGCAGCGCGGCCGTACAGCTCGGCAAGGCGGCGGGCGCCACCGTCATCGGCGTCGCCGGCGGACCCGAGAAGGCACGTATCGCCCGCGAGCTGGGCTGCGACCTGGTCATCGACCGGCGCACCGAGGACATCGTCGCCAAGGTCAAGGACGCCACCGGCGGGCGGGGCGCCGACGTCGTCTACGACCCGGTGGGAGGTGACGCGTACGCCAAGTCGGTCAAGTGCGTCGCTTTCGAGGGCCGCATCGTCGTCGTCGGCTTCGCCAGTGGCGCGATCCCCTCGCCGGGACTCAACCACGCCCTGGTGAAGAACTACTCGATCGTCGGTCTGCACTGGGGCCTCTACAACACCATGGACCCGGCCGCGGTCCTCGCCTGTCACGAGGAGCTGACCAGGCTGGCCGCCGAGGGTGCCATCAAGCCTCTGATCAGCGAGCGCGTGGCCATGAAGGACGCGGCGCAAGCCGTCCAGCGCGTGGCGGACGGCACGACCACCGGACGCGTGGTCGTCGTACCCGAGGGAGTGGCCCGATGACGGACGCGGCCGCGGTACGAAGCCTGACAAAGGAGCTGCTGGCGGCCCACCCGCCGGCCACCACGGACCGTACGGACTTCCTCAAGGCGCGCTTCGACGCCGGACTCGCCTGGGTGCACTACCCCGTGGGTCTCGGCGGCCTCGGTGCGCCCCGCTCCCTCCAGGCTGTCGTGGACGCGGAGCTGGCGGCGGCCGGCGCGCCCGACAACGACCCGCGGCGCATCGGCATCGGCCTCGGCATGGCCGCGCCGACCATCCTGCGCTTCGGTACGGACGAGCAGAAGCAGCGCCTGCTGCGGCCACTGTGGGTCGGCGAGGAGGTGTGGTGCCAGCTGTTCAGCGAGCCGGGCGCGGGCTCCGACCTCGCGGCGCTCGGCACGCGCGCGGTGCGCGACGGTGACACCTGGGTGGTCGACGGGCAGAAGGTGTGGACCTCCAGCGCCCATGTGGCGCGCTGGGCCATCCTCATCGCCCGTACGGACCCCACTCTGCCCAAGCACCAGGGCATCACGTACTTCGTGTGCGACATGACCGATCCGGGCGTCGAGGTCAGGCCGCTGCGCCAGATCACCGGCGAGGCCGAGTTCAACGAGGTCTTCCTCACCGGCGTACGCATCCCCGACAGCCGGCGCCTCGGCGCGGTCGGCGAGGGCTGGAAGGTCGCGCAGACCACGCTCATGAACGAGCGCGTGTCGATCGGCGGCTCCCGCATCCCGCGCGAGGGCGGCATGATCGGCCCCGTGGCCAGGACCTGGCGCGAACGCCCCGGACTGCGCACCCACGACCTGCACCAGCGCCTGCTCGACCTGTGGGTGGAGGCCGAGGTCGCCCGCCTCGCCGGTGAGCGGCTGCGCCAGCAGCTCGTGGCCGGCCAGCCGGGACCCGAGGGCTCGGGCATGAAACTGGCCTTCGCCCGCCTCAACCAGGAGATCAGCGGCCTGGAGGTGGAACTGCGCGGCGAGGAAGGGCTGTTGTACGACGACTGGACCATGCGCCGTCCCGAACTCGTCGACTTCACCGGCCGCGACGCCGGCTACCGCTACCTGCGCTCCAAGGGCAACAGCATCGAGGGCGGTACGAGCGAGGTGCTGCTCAACATCGTCGCGGAACGCGTACTCGGCCTGCCGTCCGAGCCGCGCAGCGACAAGGACATCGCCTGGAAGGACCTGGCTCGATGACTGATCTGCTCTACTCCGAGGCCGAGGACGACCTGCGCGCGGCCGTACGCTCCCTCCTCGCCGACCGCTGCGACGCCGCGGCCGTCCTCACCCGCGCGGAGTCGGACACCCCGTACGACCCGCGGCTGTGGGCCTCGCTGGCCACCGAAATGGGGCTGGCGGGGCTCCTCGTCCCCGAGAAGCTCGGCGGCCAGGGCGCCACGCACCGCGAGGCCGCGGTGGTGCTGGAGGAGCTGGGCCGCAGCGTCGCCCCGGCCCCGTACCTCACCGGAGCGGTCGTCGCCGCCGAGACGCTGCTGGGGTGCGACACCGAGGAGGCGGCGGTCGCGGAACTGCTCGGCGCGCTCGCGGGCGGCCGTACGGTCGTGGCGCTCGCCGTTCCCCTCTCCGCCGCTCCGGGGGCCGACGTGCCACGTGCGGTACGGGCCGACGACGGCTCCCTCGGCGGACGTATCACCGCCGTCGCGGACGCCGCCGCCGCCGGCGTCCTGCTCGTACCGGCCGAGGACGGGCTGTACGCGGTCGAGACGCGGGCTCCCGGCGTCACCGTCGAATCGCTGACGCCGCTCGACCTCACCAGGCCGCTCGCCACCGTCACCCTCGACGGGGCCCCCGGCCGCCGGCTCGCCGGCTCGGCGGCGGCCCCCGTACGGCGCGGACTGCTCGCCGGGGCCGGGCTGCTCGCCTCGGAGCAGCTCGGGCTCGCCGAGTGGTGTCTTGAGGAGGTGGTCCGTTACACGCGCGACCGCAAGCAGTTCAACCGCCCGGTCGGTTCCTTCCAGGCGCTCAAGCACCGCATGGCGCAACTGTGGCTCGAAGTCGTCTCCGCGCGGGCGGCCGCCCGCAACGCCGCCGACGCCCTGGCCACCGGCAGTGAGGACGCGCCCCTCGCGGTGGCCGTCGCGCAGACGTACTGCTCCCGCGTCGCGGTGCACGCGGCCGAGGAGTGCGTACAGCTGCACGGCGGCATCGGGATGACCTGGGAGCACCCCGCGCACCTGTACCTCAAGCGGGCCAAGGCCGACTCGATCGCGCTGGGCGCGCCCGGCAGGCACACGCAGGCGGTGGCGGAACTCGTGGATCTGCCCGCGCCCCGGTAAGGGGCGGTGGCGCAAGCACCCCTTTACATACGGTTTAATTGCGAGCTGTTCGCAATAACCGTTGATCTTTATTAGGGGTGTGGAGAGCCATGCTGTCCCGATCGATACGTGGGGCGGCCGCCGCGACGCTGGCCGGAACCCTGGCCATCACCGCGGCGGCCTGCTCGAAGCCGGGCGCGGGCGGCGCCGCCGGGCACGCCGGGGATTCCGCCGTCGTCGGCATCGCGTACGAGCCGGAGACGCTCAGCCCGCTCCTCGGCTACGGCAAGGACGGCAACTCCAAGATCTTCGACGGACTCCTGACCTTCGACGAAGAGATGAAGCTCCGGCCGGCGCTCGCCACCGAGCTGCCCGAAGTCACCGACGGCGGCCGCACATACACGTACACCCTGCGCCAGGGTGTGAAGTTCAGCGACGGCAAGCCCTTCACGTCGAAGGACGTGGTCTTCACCTACCAGACCATCCTCGACAAGAAGACCAACAACGCGTCCAAGACGGAACTCGACGCGGTCAAGGACGTCAGGGCCGACGGCGACCACAAGGTCGTCTTCACGCTCAAGTACCCGTACGCGCCGTTCGCCGAGCGCACCGTCCTGCCCGTCGCTCCCGAGCACGTCGCCAGCAAGCAGGACGTCAACAGCGGCTCCTTCACGACGAAGCCGGTCGGCACCGGACCGTACATCCTCACCGGCTGGTCCAAGGGCGAGAAGCTCAGCCTCAAGGCCAACCCCGGTTACTGGGGCGGCGCGCCGAAGGTGAAGAAGTTCACCATGGCGATCATCAAGGACGACGACGTGCGCGCCACCCGGCTGCGCACCGGCGACCTCGACGGCGCCATCCTGCCGCCCAACCTCGCCAAGACCTTCAAGGACGACGACGGCAGGACGACGTACGCCGCCCGGTCCTTCGACTACCGCACCGTGACCCTGCCGACGCACAACAAGGTCGCGGGCGACACGGACGTACGGCGGGCACTCGACGTCGCCGTCGACCGCCGCGCCATGGTCGACAAGATCCTCGAAGGCGCGGGCAAGCCGGCCTACGGCCCCGTGCCGACGGACAGCCCCTGGTTCGCCAAGGGCACCGAGCGCACGCACGACCTCGCCAGGGCGAAGAAGATCCTCGACGAGGCGGGCTGGCAGCCGGGCACCGACGGCATCCGCGTCAAGGACGGCGTACGCGCCCAGTTCCCCCTCTGGTACCTCTCCGGCGACAAGCTCCGCCAGGACCACGCCCTCGCCTACGCGTCCGACGCGAAGAAGGCCGGCATCGACATCAAGACCCAGGCCGGCACCTGGGAGGTCATCATGCCGCGCATGAAGCACGACGCCGTGCTCGCGGGCGGCGGCGCGCCCGGTGACCCCGACTTCGACCAGTACACGCTGCTGCAGTCCTCCCTCGCGGGCGACGCCTTCAACAACATGGCCTGGTACGACAACCCCGCCGTCGACAAGGCGCTCAAGAAGGGCCGCGAAAGCGGCGAGACGGCCGACCGCAGGGCCGCCTACGACACCGTCCAGCGCGAGCTCGTGAAGAACCCCGGCTACACCTTCCTCACCCACATCGACCACCTCTACGTCGTCGACGACAAGTGGTCGGGGCTGACGACGCAGACCGAGCCGCACGACCACGGCCTGGCCTCCGGCCCGTGGTGGAACGTCGAGGACTGGACGCCCAAGAAGTGACATACCCGGACCGGAAGCTCCCCTGGGGGCCGATGGCGAGGATGGCGGGGCGGCGGACCCTGTTCGCCGCCCCCGTCCTGCTGGTGGTGACCTTCGGCGTGTTCGCCGTCGCCGCCGCCTCACCCTTCGACCCCGTCAAGGCGTACGCGGGCACCGCGGGCCTCACCGCCTCGCAGGAGAACCTCGACCAGCTCCGCGCCAACCTCGGCGTCGACCAGCCGCTCGTCGAACGCTGGTGGCACTGGCTGACCTCGGCCGTCACCGGAGACCTCGGCGACTCCAGCGTCATGCGCCAGCCCGTCGCCGACGTCATCACCGAACGCCTCGGCTGGTCGGTGCTGCTCGCCGTCACCGCGTTCCTCGTCGCGATCCTGCTCGGTACGTCACTGGGCGTACTGGCCGCGCGCCGGCAGGGCGGCTGGCTGGACCGGGCGGTCAGCTCGGCGGCGTACACCCTGGAAGCGGCGCCCGCCTTCTGGCTCGGCCTTCTCGCCATGTGGTTCTTCGCGCTGCGGCTGGGCGTCCTGCCGGCAGGCGGCCTGACCGACACGGACAGCGATGTGGTGACGTTCGGACAGGTCGCCACCCACCTGGTGCTGCCCGCGGCCGTTCTCGGCGTTTCGCAGCTTCCCTGGTTCTTCCTCTACGTGCGCCAGGGCGTCGCCGACGCACTGGAGGAGGACCCCGTACGGGGCGCCCGCGCGCGCGGGCTGAACGAACGCACCGTACTGCTCGGACACGCCCTGCGCTCCGGGATGCTGCCGACGCTCACGCTCGTCGGCTCGCGCGTGCCCGAACTCATCACCGGCGCCCTTCTCGTCGAGACCGTCTTCAGCTGGCCGGGCATCGCGGCGGCGACCGTACAGGCGGCGACATCGGTGGACTTCCCGCTGCTGGCGGCGCTGACGGTCCTCGCCACGGCGGCCGTCCTCGCCGGAAACCTCCTGTCCGACCTGCTGTACGGACTCGCGGACCCGAGGGTGGGCTTCGATGGCTGAACTCACTCGTGAACTCGCGGCCGAACCGGCTGTGTGGCGCTCGCACGGGCGCACCCGCCGTTCCACGCGCACGCTGCGCGTGCGCACCTCGGCGGTGATCGTGACCGCGGTGGTTCTGGCGGTCCTCGTCGTACCGCCGCTGGCCCATCTCGACCAGCAGGCCGTCGACCTGTCGATGAAGCTGCGGCCACCGTCCCCGGCCCACCCCTTCGGGACGGACGACGTCGGCCGCGACCTGCTGCTGCGCTGCGTGTACGGGCTGCGCGTCTCACTGCTGGTCGGGCTCGTCGCGGCGCTCGTCGCGACGTTCATCGGTACGGCGGTGGGGGCGGCGGCAGCGGCGTTCGGCGGCTGGACGGACCGCGTGGTGATGCGCATCGTCGACACCTTCTCCTCGATCCCGCACCTGCTGCTCGGCATCTTCATCGTCGCGATGTTCAGGCCGGGCGTGTGGCCGGTGATCGTGTCGGTGGCGCTGACCCACTGGCTGTCCACGGCCCGCATCGTGCGTTCCGAGGTGCTGTCGCTGCGCTCGCGCCCGTACATCGACGCGGCGGTCTCGGGCGGCGCGTCGCGGTGGCGGGTCGCCGTACGGCACCTGCTGCCGGGGGTACTGCCGCAGGCGGGGCTCGCCGCCGTGCTGATGGTTCCGCACGCGATGTGGCACGAGTCGGCGCTCTCGTTCCTGGGCCTCGGCCTGCCGACGCACCAGGCGAGCCTGGGCAACCTGGTCCAGTCGGCGCGCAGTTCGCTGCTGGCCGGCGACTGGTGGCCGACGCTCTTCCCCGGCCTCCTCCTGATCATCCCGACCCTCGCCATCGCGGGCCTTGCGGGCTCCT
This sequence comes from Streptomyces flavidovirens DSM 40150, assembly GCF_000429085.1. Lineage (GTDB taxonomy): Bacteria > Actinomycetota > Actinomycetes > Streptomycetales > Streptomycetaceae > Streptomyces > Streptomyces flavidovirens. The sequence goes on from NZ_AUBE01000007.1 coordinate 155,172, forward strand.
GGCGGGAACGGATCAACCCGCGCCGCCGATCGGAGCTGATGCTGTGACGACGCCTCAGAACGCCAGGCCGGCTGCTCCCCAGGGCCCTGCCCCGGCCCCGGCCGTGGCCCCGGACACGGCCGACGCCGGTGCGCGGGCCCGTGCCGCGACCACCGCGCCCGCCACGGAAGCGGCCGTGACGATCCCTCCGGCACCGCACGAGAACGCGTCCCGTGTCGCGCCCGGATCCGTTCCGTCGAACGTTCGCAAGACGTCCGGTTCCCCGCGCGACGGCACACCCGGTACGCCCCTGTTGTCCGTACGGGGTCTCTCCGTGCGGTTCCGGATGCGGGGCGGGCGGCACATCGCCGCCGTCGCCGACGCCGGCTTCGACCTGGCACAGGGGGAGTGCCTCGCACTCGTCGGGGAGAGCGGGTGCGGCAAGTCCGTGCTCGCCTCCGCGCTGCTCGGACTGCTCCCAGGCAACGCCCGGACCGCGGGTTCCGCGCTTTTCGGGGACGTCGATCTGCTCACCGCCGGCGAACGCACCCTGGCGCGTACGGTGCGGGGGCGCCGCATCGGACTCGTTCCGCAGAGTCCCGCCGCGCACCTCACCCCCGTACGGACCGTCGGAGCGCAGCTCGAAGAGACGCTGCGCGAGCTGACCGGTACGCAAAAGCACGACGTGCGCCGGGCGGCCCGCGCGGCGGCCGAGCGGGCTGCGTTCCCCGTGGACCACCTCGACCGTTACCCGCACGAGCTGTCCGGCGGACTCGCACAGCGCGCCGCGACCGCCCTCGCCCTCGTCGGGGACGCCCCTCTGCTGCTCGCGGACGAGCCGACCACCGGCCTCGACCGAGACCTCGTCGACCGCACCGTCGACGAGCTGCGCCGGCACGTCGACGAGGGCCACGCCCTGCTGATGATCACCCATGACCTCGCGGCCGCCGAGCGCATCGCCGACCGCGTCGCGGTGATGTATGCCGGACGGATCGTCGAACTCGCGGATGCCGCCCGCTTCTTCGGAACGCCGGGACCCCAGCACCCGTACGCCCGAGGTCTGCTGAACGCCCTTCCCGAGCGCGCTTTCACCCCGATCCCCGGCATGCCGCCCGAGCTCGGTGACCTGCCGCCGGGATGCGCCTTCGCCGCGCGCTGTACGCACGCCACCGACGCCTGCGCCGCACAGCCGCACTTCGCGGACGGCGTCGCCTGCCACCACCCGCCGGCCGAGGAGCGTGCCCGTGCTTGAACTCGACGCGATCACCGCTGGTTACGAGCGCGGGTCTCCGGTCGTACGCGACGCGCACCTCACCGTCGCACCCGGCGAAGCGGTCGGCCTCCTCGGACCCAGCGGCTGCGGCAAGTCGACGCTCGCCAGGGTCGCCGCCCTGCTGCACCGCCCCGACGCGGGCACCGTCACCCTCGACGGCCGCCCCGTCACGGGCTGGCGCCACCGCGCCCCGCGCGAGCAGCGCACCGCGATCGGCGTGGTCTTCCAGCAGCCCCGGCTGTCCGCCGACCCCCGCCTGAGCCTGCGCGACCTGATCGCCGAACCACTGCGCGCCACCGGACGGCGCGGCGAAGCGGCCGCCACCGTGAGCGAGTTGTCCAGGACCGTGGGACTCGGCGAGGACCTCCTCGGCCGCCGCCCGCACGAGGTGAGCGACGGCCAGCTGCAACGCGCCTGCCTGGCCCGCGCCCTGGTGCTGCGCCCGCGCTGGCTGGTGTGTGACGAGATGACGGCGATGCTCGACGCGTCGACGACGGCAGCCCTGGTCGCCGTGGTCGAGGAGTACCGGCGCGAACGCGGCGCGGGCCTGCTGACCGTCGGCCACGACCGCGTCCTGCTGGAGCGCTGGTGCGACCGTACAGTCCGCTGGGAGGACGTCACGACGGCCTGAGCTTCCGGCTTCATCGCGCGACGGCGAGGAGCAGCGAGGCGGCGGCCAGCGCCAAGAAGCTCGCGGGGAAGGCGATGTTGTGGAAGACGCGGGCGCGGACATGGGCCACGACGGCGCCGATGAAGAACAGCACAAGCCCGGCCGCGGCGGCTGTGCCGATGAACGGGACGCCAAGGAGCCCCAGCAGAAGCCCGACAGCTCCGGCACCTTTCAGGGCGCCGAGCACCGGCAGCCAGGACGGGGGGACACCCACTTCGGCGGAGTTGGCGAGGACGGCCCTGGACCTCAGGAAGTTCGTGACGGCTTCCGCGGCGTTGACCGCGATCGCGACGCCGGTGACGACTGCGTAAGTGATGAACATGGCGTCAAGCCTCATCAAGTCCCGGCGTGGCGTCCAATACCGGCATCTATAACCTGACGGCATGGATGTCGACACCCGGCTGCTGCGCTACTTCGTCGCCGTCGCGGAGGAGGGGAGCCTGACGCGGGCTGCGGAACGGCTGTTCGTGTCCCAGCCCGCCCTGACCAAGCAGATCAGGCAGTTGGAGGACCGGCTCGGCGTACGGCTGTTCACGCGGTCCAAGGCCGGCATGGCCCTCACCGAACCGGGTCAGGTGCTGGCGGAGCGGGTGCCCGCCCTGCTGGCCGGCTGGGACCGGGCGCTGCGGGACACGAGGGGCTCGGCCGTCCGGGCCGCCCGCGTGCTGCGGGTGGGCTTCCTGGCCAGCGCCGCCAACGAGGCCACGCAGGGCATCATCGCGGCGTTCACCCGGCGCCGGCCGGGCTGGAGGGCCGAGATGCGGCAGGCCGCATGGTCGGACCCGAGCGCCGGGCTGGCAACCGGAGACGTCGACGCCGCCCTGGTGCGGCTGCCCTTCCCCGGTCAGGACGCTTTGCGAGTGGAAAAGCTGTTCACCGAACCTCGCTGTGTCGCGCTCCCGACGGCACACCCCTTCGCCGCACGCGACCTGATCTCTTTCCGGGACCTGTGGGACGAGCCGTTCGTGGCAGCCCCACCCGAAACCGGACCGTGGCGGGACTACTGGCTCGCCGCCGACGAACGCGACGGCCAACCGGTCCGCGTCGGCGCCGTCACCGACCAGCCGGACGAGTGGCTCAGCGCGATCGCCAACGGCTACGGCATCGCCCTCACCCCCGAATCCTCCGCGCGCTTCTACGCGCGCCCCGGCGTCACCTACCGGCCCGTCAGCGGCGTCACCCCCACTCATGTCGCAGTCGCCTGGTCAGCCACTGACGACACCGACCCCGTCGTCCGGGACTTCGTCCGCTGCTGCCTGGACAGCAGACCACCTTCGGCTTCTCCAGCCGAGCCCCCGCGTCCGGGCCGGCCGCCCATGACCTGACGAACCTCCAGTCGGTCTGAACCGCGGGCGACGGGTGGTCGAACTCTTGTCAGGGCCCTGCCCATTGGGGCCGTACGGAGCGGATACTCGCCGGAGTCCCGAACGCCCCGTACACCTCCGGAGGCACCATGGCCGTCGCCGCGCCCACCCGCCGCAGAGTCGTCACGACCCTCGCCGCCGCCGTCGCGGGAACCTTCGCCGTCCCGGCGCACGCCGAGGCCGCCGGGAGGAAACCCGGTCAGCAGCCCGGCCGGAGGCCGCTGCGCCGGGCCCACGCGCACAACGACTACGAGCACGCGCGCCCCCTTCACGACGCGCTCTCCCACGGCTTCACGAGTGTCGAGGCGGACGTCTTCCTCGTGGAGGGACAGCTCCTCGTCGCCCACGACCCGGTCGACCTCGACCCCTCCCGCACCCTCGAATCGCTCTACCTGGCCCCGCTCGCCGCCAGAGTCAGGGCCAACCACGGCTCCGTGTACCGCGGATACCGCCGTCCCGTGCAACTGCTCATCGACATCAAGAACGACGGCGCCGCCGCCTACCTCGAACTGCACCGCCAACTGCGCGGCCACCGCCGGATGCTGAGCACGTACGCGCACGGCCACGTCCGTCCCGGCGCGGTGACGCCCGTCATCTCCGGCGACCGCGCCGCCCGCGCCCCCATGGAGGCACAGCGGGTGCGCCACGCCTTCTACGACGGGCGGCTCGACGACCTCGGCGCCGTGGACCCGGCCCCCGCCTCCTTCATCCCGCTGATCAGCAGCAACTGGACGCACAGCTTCACCTGGCAGGGCGCCGGCCCGTTCCCCGCGGCCGAACGGTCGAAACTGCACGCCCTCGTCTCCGCTGCCCACACGCGCGGGCAGCGCGTCCGCTTCTGGGCCACACCCGACCTGCCGGGCCCGGCGCGGGACGCCGTCTGGACCGAGCTCCTCGCCGCGGACGTGGACCACATCAACACCGACGACCTCGCCGGCCTGGAGCGTTTCCTCCGTACGCACGACGCGTAGCCGGTCATCACAACCAGTCAACACCCGTACGGCGGACGTGTCTTCCGCCCGGACGGGCCCTCCGCTACGCCAGACTGGCGGCCGAATGCCGCAATTCAGGCGCGGCGGAGGAGGTTGACCATGGCCATTTCGATCTCGTTGGTACTGCTCCTGCTGCTTCTCGCGGTGATCTTCCTGCGCAACGGAGGCCTGAAGGTCTCGCACGCGCTCGTCTGCGCCCTGCTCGGCTTCTTCCTGGCCGGTACGAGCATGGCGCCGACCATCCAGAACGGGATCGCCGCCACCGCGGACGTGGTCGGAGACCTCAGACCCTGACCACCGTCACTGTCACTGTCACGTCACCGTGTTCGCGCCCCGGCCTCACGGGAAGTCCGGCGGCGCCTGGCCGTCCGGCAGTGGCTGCTCCGTCCAGATGACCTTGCCGTGCCCGGTGTACCGGGTGCCCCAGCGGTCGGCGAACTGCGCGACCAGGAACAGCCCCCGCCCGCCCTCGTCCGTGCTCGCCGCCTGCCGCAGATGCGGAGAGGTGCTGCTGTGGTCCGAGACCTCGCAGATCAGGCTGCGGTCACGGATCAGCCGTACGCGGATCGGACCCGAGGCGTAGCGAATGGCGTTGGTGACCAGCTCGCTGAGAATCAGCTCGGTGGTGAACGACTCCTCCGCCATGTCCCACTCGGCCAGCTTGCGGGTCACCGCGGCCCGTACCTCGCCCACGGCCGACGGATCGGGCGGCACGTCCCAGTCGGCCACCCGGCCGGCGCCCAGTACCCGCGTACGGCTGACGAGCAGCGCGATGTCGTCGCGCTGGTGCTCGGGCAGCAGCGCGGCGAGCACCTCCTCGCAGGTCTCCTCGGGTGTCCGGCCGGCATGGTCGCCGAGCGTACGGCGCAGGAGCGCGAGCCCCTCGTCGATGTCCCGGTCCCGGTCCTCGACGAGCCCGTCCGTGTACAGGACCAGCCGGCTGTTCTCCGGCAGCCGCACGTCCAGCGTCTCGAAGGGCAGTCCGCCGAGCCCGAGCGGCGGGCCGCCGGGCACATCGGCGAAGACCGTCGTGCCGTCCGGATGGACGATCGCCGGCTGGAGGTGGCCGGCCCGCGCCATGGCGCAGTGCCCGGTCACCGGATCGTAGATCGCGTACAGACAGGTGGCCCCGGTGACGCCCGCGTCCGCGTCGTCACCGATCTCGTCCTGGTCGATGCGGACGACCAGTTGGTCGAGGTGCCACAGGAGCTCGTCGGGCGGCAGGTCCAGGGTCGAGAAGTTGTGGACCGCGGTCCGCAGCCGCCCCATGGTGGCGGCGGCATGGAGCCCGTGACCCACGACGTCGCCCACGACGAGCGCCACGCGGGCACCGGGCAGCGGGATGATGTCGAACCAGTCCCCGCCCACGCCCCCGAGCCCGCCGAGCCCGGCCTGCGCGGGCAGATACCGGTAGGCGACCTCGACGGCGTTCTGCTCGGGCAGACTGCGGGGCAGCAGACTGCGCTGCAGTGTCACCGCCATGGTGTGCTCACGCGTGTAGCGACGGGCGTTGTCGACGCTCACGGCGGCGCGCGCCACCAGCTCCTCGGCGACGGACAGGTCCTCCTCCTCGAAGGGCTCCGGCTTCTCGGAGCGCCAGAAGATGGCCAGACCGAGAATGACGCCGCGAGCGCGCAGCGGAACCGCGATCATCGAGTGGATTCCGTGCTCCACGAGCTGCCGGGCCCGCTCCGGATCCTGCTCCTGCCAGCCGGAGAAGCCGGCCAAATGTGACTGGAGGACCGCCTCGCCCTTGCCGAGGCTGAACCCGACCGGCGTGGACGGCACAAAGCGGATCGTCTTGCCGAGCGGGTAGAGCGACGTGTCCTCGCTGAGGCCGCTGAACGCCACCCGGCGCAGGTCCACACCCGTGCCCGCGGCCGTGGCGGTCGGCTCCTCGCTGCGCAGCACGGCCTCCACCAGGTCCACGGTGGCGTAGTCGGCGAAGCGGGCAGTGGCGAACTCCGTCAGCTCCTCGCACGTGCGCACCACGTCGAGGGTGGTGCCGATCTCCGTACCGGCGTCGTAGAGCAGCTTCAGACGCTCGCGAGCCACATCCGCCTTTCCGCTGAGCGCCTGGAGCTCGGTGGTGTCCCGCAGCGTCGTCACGCTGCCGGGCGGCCCGCCGTGCTGGTCCGTGGTGCGCTGGTTGACAGCGAGCAGACGGTCTCCGACCGGATGGACCTCGTCCGTCACGACCCGGCCGGACGCGAGCAACTGGGCGGTCTGCGGGTCGAGACCCAGGTCCGAGACATGCAGCCCCTCCACCTCGTTCGGCAGACCCAGCAGCCGGCGCGCCTCGTCGTTGGCGAGCATCAGCCGGCCGTCACCGCCGACGATGAGCACCCCCTCCCGTACGGCGTGCAGGACGGCGTCGTGATGTTCGTACATCCGGGTCATCTCGGCCGGGCCGAGACCGCGCGTCTGGCGGCGCAGCCTTCTGCTCACCAGTGCCGTCCCGCCCGTGGCGAGGAGCAGCACCGCTGCGGCGGCCCCGAACAGCAGCGGAATCTGCTCTTCGACGACGCCGCTCACCTTCTCGATGGTGATCCCGGCGGAGACCACACCGATGACCTTGCCGTCACGGTCGGTGACGGGCACCTGGGCCTGCACCAGGGGACCGATCGTCCCGGTGATCTTCTCGGTGACGACCTGACCGGCCAGCGGGGGCGCCAGATTGCCGACGAACTTCTTCCCGATCCGGTCAGGCAGGGGATGGGTGTAACGGGTCCCGTCCGGGTTCAGTACGACGATGAAATCGACTCCGGAGCGCTTACGGGCCTCCTCGGCCGGCGGTTGCAGCACGGCGGTCGGGTCGGGACTCTTCAAGGCCTCCTCGATACCCGGCGCATGGGCGAAGGTCTCGGCCACGGCGACCGACCGGTTGCGGGCCTCGCGTTCACTGTCGGTCCTTGACTGCAGCACCAGCACCGCCATGGCGCTGGCGACGAGCAGGACGACGATCGCCACCTGCAGGAGGAAGACCTGACCTGCGACAGTTCGCATCCGCAAAACCGAGCGCGGGCGGCCGTTGCGTCCGGCCATGACCTCTTTCTACACCTCCCGCATACGCCGGGCGAGCCCGCGCACCGCGGACGCGGTGGCCGCTGGATGAGCGGCTCAGGGATCACATTTAAGCCCGCGGAGCCTCGGAGGGACAGATCTGGGGACCAGATGCTCGCGGGACCTGTGCGGCGGGCGGAATGAAAGCCGGCCATCGGTGAAATTTCACCGGCCCATTATTTGGCGTGCTCACACAGGTCCTGCTGGTGCGGGCCGGCGTCATACCTCTCGCTCACACAGGTTCGGGGCAACCCGGCGGCAGCCTTTCCTTGCTGAATGGATGTCACTCGTTTTGCTTGTTTCCCGTCAGTCACTTGTGCGAGGGTGAACCCCCTCACACAGGCACACTGGTCCATGCCATTCTTCCGGGCGCGGACCGCTTTTCTCTCCCGCAGACCAGAAAGGTACGCACCTTTCCGTCCGGCGCCTTGGAAGGAATCGGTTCCGTGTACTCCCCCCACCCCCCTCGCCCCTCTTACTCTCCTCGTCCCGGTGTCGTGTCCGGGGAATCCGACGAAATCCTCGGCGCCCGGCTTCGGGGGCGGGCGGAGGGAGCGACCGGCCGCCCCGTGGCGCTGCTGCTGGCGCGGCACTGGCAGGCGGCGTACGACTACGCGGCCATCTGCCTCGCGTCCTCGGGGAGCGTCGCTTCGATGGCCACCGCCGCGGCCTTCCACCAGGTGTTCGAGACCCTGGGGCGAGGACAGTCGGCCGAGGCCCTGCGTCCCCGGCTCCTGGTGACCGTACGGGGCACCGTGAGGGCGTGGTCCGCCGACGACGGCATATCCGGTGCCCTGCCGGAACTGACGAAATCGGCCGGGGGGCGCGGTATGCGGGCCGCGAAGTCCATGGCGTCCACAAAACGTGAGCTGGCCGAGCGCTCTTTCCGGACCCTCGCGGGGCCCGCCCGGTGTCTGCTGTGGCACACCCAGGTCGAGGGGGAGCCCATAGCCGTACCCGCCGGTCTGCTGGCCCTGGACGCGGACACCGCGACGGCCGTACTGGAACAGGCGCGCGAACAATTGCGGGAGGGCTGCGTCCGGGCCCACAGGGAACTCGCGCCGACCACGGAATGCCGCTTCTACAACCGCCTTTTGGACATCCCGATTCGACGCGGGGGCGCCTTGCTGCCCGACGTCCAGCAGCATCTGCTGGCGTGCCGCTACTGCCGGGACGCCGCCGAACAACTCGCCCTTTGCGCGGGTGATGTGGGCGTACTGCTCACCGATGCCGTGCTCGGCTGGGGCGCCCGGCGCTATCTCGAGTCGCGGCCGGGGCGCGGTGGCGACAAGTCGCCCTCCGGGACCTCCACCGGTCGGGTCGACCGGCGCGCGGAAGGCGGACGCCACCGTCTGCTCGCCGGGGCCATCCCGCCGGTCCACCGGTTCGCACCGTCGCGGAAGCACTCGAAGCCGTTGCTCAGCGGCCTTGGCCTCGTATCAGCCACCGTTCTCTCGGCCGTTCTCGTCACCAGCCTCTGGTCGGACGACGGCCGCCATCCGGGGTCCGCGGCGTCTGTGGGGGCGGCCGGCGGTCACCTGGACTCACCGAGCCCGCGTCCCGTGCTTCCGTCGGCCGGGCCGCCGCCGGCCGAGTCCGCCGGACTTCCCGGAGTCTCAGGCCAGGCCAGACTCCGCAATGCCGCGACGGACCTGTGCCTGGACGTCCGGGGCGCGGCGAAGCCCGGCGCCGGGACGACCATGGCGGAGTGCTCCGCCGCGAAGAACCAGCAGTGGTCGTACGGAAGTGACGGCCTGCTGCGCAGTCTCGCGGATCTGGAACTGTGTCTCGACTCCCGTGCGGACGACGGTGCGACCACCCTCCGCAGGTGCGTGGGCCCTTCCTCCGCCGCGAACGTCGACGACCTGCGCTACGACCTGACGGTGCAGGGTCAGCTGTTGCCTCGCTGGGCCGAAGGCCTGGCCGTCGTTCCCACGTCCGCGGAGAACGGCGCCGATGTGGTGGTCAAGATCCGCGACAGCTCAGTGGAGCAGAGGTGGGTGCTCGACTCCCCGGCAGCCGCCCCCCGTTCCCGGCCGGATGCCGCAACGGGTGGCGTTCAGACCGCGAAGGCCGTTCCCGATGTGCCTCCTGCCGAAGCGGGCTGCGGCGCGCCGGCTTGCGCGCCTTCCCCGCGCGGCGGGAAGGAACGGAATGCGGAACCTACGAGCGGCACGGCCCGCCCGGAGCATGGGAAACCGCGTGACGCCGAAGCCGAGCCCTATCGGCGGGCGGCCGTCGTGCCACAGCGTCGCGGTGAAGGCCTCCGTTCCGCTGCCGCGCGAGTCGAGGACTTGGTGGCCGGCCGTATTCACAGCCCCGTCGACGCGGCTCGGGGCGTTACGCCCGTCTCCCTTCCGATCGGCTGAGCCGGCGAGGTGGGGGCGCGCATGTGCGTCATCTCCTGGTGAATGAGGGGGAGATCGGCGAAAGTGCGGGAACCAGTGGGAGCGCTCCCAAAATGGCTTCGCCGGCAGGAGGTGTCAAGACCTCCCGTGCGTATCGGGTCGTCGAATTAATTCGACAACCAATTTTGAGAAACCTGGCAACCTTTTCTGTTCCCCGCGGCGACTCGGTGCTAGCTTCCAGCTCACCAGTGGGAGCGATTCCGTCAGTTGATCTCGACAGACAAGGAGTCGCTCAGGTACCACCCCCACGACTGCCGCCGGTGGCGGGGACCACCGACGGCGTTGGCCGTGACGCCACGCCGTGATCTCCGATCCGGCCGAGGCCCGGCACGTCGGCACATCCAACGCACCGCTTCGCCTGCCCCCGCATTCGGTATTCGGGCCGCGCGACGCTCGCGCGCCCTCGACTGAGAGGCACACACCATCATGAGCCGCATCAACGCGCCCTCCCGACGGCGCGGCGCCCTGATCACGGCCTGCGCCGTGATCGCGGCAGCCGGCGGGACCGCCGCCGCCCTGACCACCCCGGCCGGTGCCGCCGTTCCCGGCTGCACCGTCGACTACAAGGTCACCAACCAGTGGAACACCGGCTTCGGCGCCGCCGTCACCGTCACCAACACCGGTGACGCGGTGAGCAGTTGGAAGCTGGAGTGGTCCTACGCCGGCGACCAGAAGGTCACCCAGGGATGGAACGCCGACATCACCCAGGCCGGGTCGGCGGTCACCGCCAAGAACGTTTCGCACAACGGCACTCTGGCCACCGGAGCCTCCACCGGGTTCGGCTTCAACGCCTCGTACAGCGGAAGCAACGCCGTGCCGACGGTGTTCAAGCTGAACGGCGTCACCTGTAACGGCGGTCCGGGGGACCCGACCGACCCGCCGGGCCCGACCGACCCGCCCGGCGGCCGCGTCGACAACCCGTACGCCGGTGCCAAGGTGTATGTGAACCCCGAGTGGTCCGCCAAGGCCGCGGCCGAGCCCGGCGGCAGCAGAATCGCCGGCCAGCCCACCGGTGTCTGGCTCGACCGGACCGCCGCCATCGCGGGCACGAACGGCTCCATGGGGCTGCGCGCCCACCTCGACGAGGCCCTGAGGCAGAAGGGCACCGGCCAACTCGTCGTCCAGCTGGTCATCTACAACCTGCCGGGCCGCGACTGCGCCGCGCTCGCCTCCAACGGCGAACTGGGCCCGGCCGAGATCGACAAGTACAAGACGCAGTACATCGACCCGATCGCGGCGATACTCGCCGACCCGAAGTACGCCGGGCTGCGGATCGTGAACACGGTCGAGATCGACTCGCTGCCGAACCTCGTCACCAACACCACACCGCGCCCCACCGCCACCCCCAACTGCGACACCATGAAAGCCAACGGCAACTACATCAAGGGCGTCGGGTACGCGCTGAACAAGTTGGGAGCGCTCCCAGGGGTCTACAACTACGTGGACGCCGGCCACCACGGCTGGCTCGGCTGGGACGACAACTTCAGTGCCTCGGCCGAACTCTTCAAGCAGGCGGCGACCGCCGAGGGCTCCAGCCTCGCCAAGGTGCACGGCTTCATCGTCAACACGGCCAACTACAGCGCGCTGAAGGAGGACCACTTCACCATCGACGACAGCGTGAACGGGGTGTCCGTACGGCAGTCCAAGTGGGTGGACTGGAACCGGTACACCGACGAGCTGTCGTACGCCCAGGCCATGCGGGCCAAGCTGGTCTCGCTCGGTTTCGACTCCGGCCTCGGCATGCTCATCGACACCTCCCGCAACGGCTGGGGCGGCACGGCCAGGCCCACCGCGCCGGGAGCGCGGACCAGCGTCGACACCTATGTCGACGGCGGCCGCTACGACCGGCGTATCCACCTCGGCAACTGGTGCAACCAGTCGGGCGCGGGCCTCGGTGAGCGGCCCCGGTCAGCCCCGGCCGCAGGCATCGACGCGTACGTCTGGATGAAGCCGCCGGGCGAGTCCGACGGCTCCAGCAAGGCCATCCCGAACAACGAGGGCAAGGGCTTCGACCGGATGTGCGACCCGACGTACACCGGTAATCCCCGGAACAACAACAACATGTCGGGGGCGCTGCCGAACGCCCCGCTCTCCGGGCACTGGTTCTCCGCCCAGTTCCAGGAGCTCATGAAGAACGCCCACCCGGCGCTGTAGCGCCACCGGCGCGGCAAGGCGCCCCCGCACCACCGGCCGTGGACCGGTGGTGCGGGGGCGCCGTCACTCCGCCGTCACTCCGCCGTCCCCCCCCCCCGGCGTACAGCCGGCGCACTCGCCGGTGTCAGCCGGTGCGCGGGGGAGTCCAGTCGCCCAGGTAGGTCTCGCGCGTGTGCGCGCGGGCCCCTGCCGCCGTCAGTTGCGGCCGCTCGGCGGGGGCGGTGACGCGGGCGCCCGGCCCGTTGTTGCGGTACTCGGCGAAGCGCTGGTCCTGCCACGGGTGGGCGTCGCGCATGTTGGCGTACGGAACCGCGGCGTCGATGCCGGGGCCCAGCCAGGTCTCACGTACGACCAGGGAAGGCCGGGCGGTGGTGTCGGAGCTCGGCACCCACGGGCGGGCGAGCTTGTACGCCCGGTCGGGTGCGGCGCTGGTGACGCGGCAGCGGGTGGCGAGGTAGCCGAGCGCCGTGGCCCTCGCTGTCGAGGGGGCGAAGACGAAGCCGTACGGGGTGAAACCGACGTCCCGGTCGAGGGTGTGGAAGCGGCAGTCCTCGAAGACGGCGGTGGCCCGGCCGAAGACGAAGTCCACGTCGCCCTCGATGTGGCAATGAGCGTAGTACTGGCGGGCCGTGACGCCCAGCGAGCGGGTATCGGCGTACAGGGTGTCCTGGTGGCCGAGGAAGCGGCAGTGGTGGAACGCGCTGCGGTCGCCCAGGACGCGGATCGCGACCGCCTGGGTGCCCGAGGTGATGTCGGGGTGCTCGGCGCGCAGCCAGTCGTTGGCGAAGGTGACCCGGCGGGCGGTGAAGCCGTCGGCCTGCACCAGGGTGGTGGCCGACCCCCCGGTCCCGTACGGCGTGCCGTCGGGCTTGAGCGTGCCCGCCGCGTTGTCGTACACGATGACCGTGTTCCGGGGGTCGGCCGCCGCACCAAGCAGGGTGAGTGAGGTGCGGTCGGCGGGAACGGTCACTGTCTCGCGGTACGTCGCCGGGGCGAGTACCAGCGTCCAGCCTGCGCCTGCGGCCGCGGTGACGGCGGCGGACACGGTGGTGTGGTCACCGCGGCCGTGCGGGTCGACGTAGAGGGTGCGGGGTCCGAGGCGCCGGGTCGGGGACCCGTAGGGGCCGAACGGCCGGGGGGCGGCAAAAGCGGGCCGGGCGCCGGTGAGCGCGACCGCGGCGCCTGTGCCGAGGCCGGCGGCGGTCAGGAGTGCGGTGCGGCGGGTGGGGTGGGGGCCGGGCATGCGGGGCTCCTTGGCGCGGAGGGGGCTGAGGGGGCTGTGGGCGGGGAGGTCAGCGCCGGCGGGGCGCGCCCGCGTTTTTGGTGACCAGCGCCGGGACGGCTCGCGGGGCGTCGACCCGGGTGCGCAGCACCGGAGTCCAGCCCGCGCCCGCACGCAGCGGGTTGCCGGGGTTCGCCGCATTGTGCGCGGCCAGCAGATCCACCGGTTGGCCGTTGACGTGGTTGCCCCGCACGGTGACCGGCGCGTCCTTCCACTTCTTCAGGATCTTCGCCGCACTCACGCCGCGCGCCAGGGCGAAGGTGTTGTTCTGCGCCACCAGTTGGGACTCCAGCCCGATGCCGAAGCTGTACGCGTACCCCCGCGCCGCCACCACGAAGTGGTTGTTGTACGCGTCGACCTGGCCGAACCGCACGCGCGGCGCCCGCTCGACGACGTCGCGGAACAGGTTGTGGTGGAGGGTGACGCGCAATCTGCCCCGGTCGGTCGCACCCGCTCTGTCGCTGTTGCCGATCATCAGGGTCTTGTCGTGGTCGGTGAAGGCGTTCCAGGAGACAGTGACCAGGTCCGCGCCCCTCACGACATCCAGCTCGCCGTCGTGCTGCTGAAACAACTGGCCGTAGTAGAAGGGCTGTTCGCTGTCCGGCCGGCGCCCGTCGGTGAACGTGTTGTGGTCGATCCAGACATGGGTCGAGCCGTACACGACGAGGTTGTCGTACTCCGAGTTCCAGGCGCCACTGTCCCCGTCCGTGGGGTCCCACTGCGGGAAGCAGTCGAAGGCGTCCTCGAAGGTGAGGCCCCGGACCACGACGTTGTCGGCGTCCTTGATCTGAAGCGACCCGCCGAGCAGGCGCGCGCCGCGCCCGAGGCCGAGGATCGTCGTATTGGCCGGGACGTACGCCTTGATCTGCTGCGCCTGCGCGGCGGCCGAGGCGGCGCGGGCCTCCTCCTGCGGGCCGGAGGGCGGGGCGGTGCCCCAGATTTTCGGGTCGTACGCCGCCAGATACGCGTCCAGGGTGTAACCATCGGTGGCGAAGTCCTCGCAGCTCCGGCCGCCCATGCCGTCGAGCGTGCCGCGCACCTTGATGACCTTGGGCGCGTCGCCGCCGTCCTTGAGGGCCTGCTTGAACTCGTCCCAGGTGGTGACGGTGTACGTGTGTGCCGCGTCGGCCCCGGCACCGCCCGTGGTGCCGCCGTCGGCCGACGCCCACCCGTCGTTCGCCGGAAGGACGTGAGCCCCGCGCGCCGGTGAGGGATGAGCGGGCGCCGCCGGGGCGGCGGCGAGCAGGCCGGGCGTCAGCGCCGCGACGGCCAAAGCCATGAGGCGTGCGGGGGAGGTGGGTCTGCGCATTTACGGCTCCTCGTGCCAGGTCAGCCAGGTCTCGGGAATGTCCGCACTCAGGCGACGCAACTCGTGCGCGCCGAGTACCTGCTCGCTCTCCAGTGCCCGCGCCGTCATCCGGGCCACCTCGATGGCGCCGGGCGGATGGAAGTGGGTGTTGTCCGCCACGCCGTCGGGGTAGTTGGGGGACTCGCCCGGCGCCAGCCAGTGGAAGTACTTCTTGCTCGGCTCGGGCCCCAGCTTCTGCCACAGGGCGAGCGAGAGCGCGGCGATGTCGAGCAGCGGTACGTCCTGCTCCGCCGCGAACGCCCGCACAGCCTGCGGGTACGCGCCGTGCGTGGCCACAGCCGTACCGGCCGCGTCGAACCGCCGGCGCTCCACGGACGTCAGCAGCACCGGAAGCGCACTGCGGGCCCGCGCCCCGGCGACGTACTGGAGCAGATGCTCCTGATAACTCGTCCACGGTTCGGTGTACCGGGTGGGGTCTTCACGCTTCTGGTCGTTGTGACCGAACTGGATGAGCAGGAAGTCGCCCGGCCGGATCGCCTCCAGAATCGGCGTAAGCCGCCCCTCGTCGATGAAGCTCTTCGAACTGCGGCCGTTCACCGCGTGATTCGCGACCCCGAGGTGCTCGTGCAGGAAGAAGGGGAGCGCCATGCCCCACCCCGTCTCGGGTGCGGCCGAGACCAACTTGTCGGCGGCGGTGGAGTCTCCGGCAACAAAGACGGTACGCATACGGTGAGGTCCTCGGCTCCTTCGGGATTCCTGAGCGCCCGCCGCGGCCGGCGGGGTGCCGGCCGCGGCGAGCGGCAGCGCGGCGGCGGTCGCCGCCAGGACGCGCCGACGGCTGATCACTTGTTCTGCTGCTTCCGCTCGGCCTGCGCCTCGTTCAGCTCACCGGCGAGCTTGTCCAGGAAGGCCTCCGGCGTCGACTTCCCGAGCAGGACCTTCTGGAACTCGGGCTCGTTGCCGGCCTTGGTGATCCCGTTCCAGTCGGGCAGGTAGTACGGAAGCTGCACGATCTTCGTGCTGCCGTCGGTGAGGGACCGGGCGGCGAGCTTCGTCGGTTCCGACTCGCTGATCCAGGCGTCCTTCGCCGCGTCGGTGTTCGCCGGGATCGCGCCGGCCGCCTCGTTCCACTTGCTGTTCGACTCGTGCGACGCCGCGAACTCGATGAACTTCCACGCCGCGGCCTTGTTCCTGCTCGCCTTGAACAGGCCGAGACCGTCCACCGGGTTGGACACCTGGACGCGCACGCCGCCGGGCCCGGTCGGATTCGGGATGCCGGCGAACTTCTCCTCACCCAGCGCCTTCACGTGGTCCTGGTAGGAGCCGAGATTGTGGCTCAGCATCCCGATCGTGCCGGAGTCCCACTGGGCGACCATCTTGGCGAAGTCGTTGTTGACGTCGGCCTCGGGCGTCGTCTTCTTGTACAGCCCGACGTACTTCTCCAGCGCCGCGACGTTCTTCGGATCGTCGACCGTGGTCCTGTCGCCGTTCCAGAACGTGGTGATGCCCGACTGCCCGTACATCGCGTCCAGCGCCTGCGCGACCGAACCGGCCCCGCCGCGAATCGTGTACCCGAAGGCGTTCTTGTCCGCGTCGGTCAGCTTCCCGGCCGCCGTGTAGAACGCGTCCCAGGTGGTCGGCGCGCCCAGCCCCGCGGCCTTGAACAGATCGGTCCGGTACCAGAGCGTGCCGTTGTTCGCGGACGTCGGTACGGAGTACATCTCGTCGCCGCGCCCGCCGGCGGTCCTGACGCCCTCCACCATCGACTCGACCAGCTTGCCGTTCAGCGACGAGTCCTTGATCCGGTCCCCGACCGGCTCCAGCGCGTCCTGCGCGACGATGCCGGAGAGATACGCGGTGCCCACGCCCCCCACGTCCGGCAGCCCGCCGCCGGCGATCGCCGTGTCGTACTTCGACTGCACATCGGTGATCGGGATCGGGACGTACTTGACCTTGATGTCCTTGTTCGCCGCCTCGAAGTCCTTGATGATCTCCTTCCAGACGGCGGTGCGGGGTCCGCCGTTGTTGTCCCAGAAGGTGATCTCGCCCTTGCCCGACCCCTCGTCACCCGTGCTGCCGCTGCCGTCGTCGCCGCAGGCCGCGGCGGTCAGCGCCAGCACGGTCGCCATGGCGACCGCGGCGGCGGCCCGCCCCTTGCGCCTGGTGGAAGTTCTCATGGGCTGCTCTTCTCTCTCGGTGTGCGTCATCGCGTCTCGCTCCTCGTCGGGTGTTGCGTGTCGTGCCGGGCGCCGGTGCCGGTCAGGCGTTGATACGGAAGTCGCTGAAGAGGGCTGTGCCGGCGGGCCCGGCTCCGGGCGGCGCCGTGGCGAACAGCGCGAGCTGCGCCCCGACCCAGCGCCACGGCACGGCGGCGAAGACCTCCCCCGAGGGGCGTGGCCCGTCGCCCGTGTCGGCCGAGAACCGGCAGCGCGCCCTGGCCGAGACCTCGATCCGCAGCCGTGCCCGCCCTCCGTCGGGCACGGGCCGGCTGTACTCCGCGTCCCGTTCGCTGTCGGCCACCGTCTCGGCGTACCGGTGCACGAGCCGCAGGCCGCCGTCGGCGTCCCGCTCCAGGCCGATCCAGGAGAAGGCGTCGCCCAGCACCGCGAACCCGGCCTTCGCCCCCACTGCCCGGCTGCCGAGCGTCAGGTCGACCGTCGCGGTGAACTCCGGTGCCGGGAACCGCTGCACCAGCACGTTCGCCACCCTGCGCAGGTCGTGCGCGTCGGCCGTCCGTACACACGTCGTCAGCAGCCCGTCGCCGGAGTGCGGCACGGTCCATCCGGCACGGGGTTCGGCCGCCCACTGCCACTGCCGCCCGTAGCGCCCGCCGGGGAAGCTGTCGTCGCAGACCGGAGCCGTGACGGGCTGCGGCGGCAGATCCGGCTTCCGGTGTACGGACACGGGTTCACCCGCGTCGCCGATCACCGGCCACCCCCCGCCGGTTTCGCGGGTCCAGCGCATCGGCTGGAGGTGTACCACGCGCCCGTACGCCCCGCGCGCCTGGAAGTGCAGGAACCAGTCCTGCCCGGTCTGCGTGCGCACCCAGCCGCCCTGGTGCGGACCGTTGACGCCGGTGCGCCCCTGCCGCAGGACGACTCTCTCCTCGTACGGCCCGAAGAACTCGCGCGACCGCAGCGCCCCCTGCCAGCCGGTCTCGACGCCTCCGGCCGGTGCGAAGATCCAGAACCAGCCGTCGTGGCGGTACAGCTTCGGGCCTTCGAGGGTGAACCAGCCGGGGATCAGATCCCCGTCGACGATCACCTTCCCCTCGTCGAGCAGAGTGCGCCCGTCCGGGCTCATCCGGTGGCCGGTCAGCCGGTTCTTCACCCCCGAGCGGGACTTCGCCCACGCGTGCACGAGGTACGCCTCGCCGCTCTCCTCGTCCCACAGCGGGCACGGGTCGATCAGTCCCTTTCCCGCCTTCAGCAGATGCGGCTCGGTCCACGGCCCGCGGATGTCGCGCGCACTGATCTGGTGGATGCCCCGGTCAGGGTCCCCGTAGAAAATCCAGAACCGGCCGCCGCTGTACCGCAGGGACGGCGCCCACACCCCGCAGTCGTGGCGTGGCCCGCCGGACTCGCCGGCGGGGTCCAACCGTTCCAGGGCGTGCCCGATCAGCGACCAGTTCACGAGATCACGTGAGTGCAGCAGCGGCAGACCCGGCACCCGGCCGAAGCTGGACGCGGTGAGGTAGTAGTCCTCGCCGACCCGCACCACATCCGGGTCGGACCAGTCACCGGCGAGCACCGGATTGCGGTACGTGCCGTCCCCCTGGTCGGCGGTCCACGCCCGGCTCACGCGCCCACCGCCTTACGGACGTACGCCGCCGCGGCCGCGTGGTCCAAGGCGCCGTCGGCCACGACCGTGACCAGGCGGCGTACGACCGTCTCCCCGGCGGGGACCGGCAGCCGCTGTGCCCAGGCGAG
This sequence comes from Streptomyces flavidovirens DSM 40150, assembly GCF_000429085.1. GTDB lineage: Bacteria > Actinomycetota > Actinomycetes > Streptomycetales > Streptomycetaceae > Streptomyces > Streptomyces flavidovirens. Next base: position 173,595 of record NZ_AUBE01000007.1, read on the forward strand.
CGCCGAACCCACTCCCGGATACTCACCGGTCCGTACGAACCACGGGTCGCGCCGGGTCCGCGCGGTCGCCCCGGCGAAGACCAGCGTCCAGCCGTCGCCTGCCAGAGCCAGCCAGTCGGCGGTCCGCCCGTGCACGGCGGCCTCGCCCTCCCCGGCAGCGGTGAACGCCAGCGGCGCCGCTGCCTGCTTGGGCGCCCGCCAGAAGAAGCCGCCGTACCCGGCGCCCGCCCGGCCGTTGGTGGCCGGGCTGCCGATGGACAGGTCGCCGCCCGAGGTGTTGGTGAGCGAGAACGTGAAGTCCAGCGCCCACGCCACGTCGTCCAGCTCGGTGGCCGCGACCGTGCGGTGCTCGCGCAGCAGCTCGTCCGTACCGTCCGGGCCGGCCCGCCAGCTCAGCTCCTCCACGAAACCGTCCGGGTCGCGCAGCTTCCACCCCTGGTGCACCTGGACACCGTGGTTGTCGAGCTCCACGGACCCCTGGCCGCGTACGTAGGTCCGCCCGCCCCAGAAGTTGGCGCCCGCCACATCGGGCACGGCGATCCCCGCCCCCAGATGATGGACGTGGTCGTCGGGCATCTCCTCGGTGACCGGCACTCCGCCGAGCGTCGAGACGGGATGCAGGTACGGGCGCTCCGAGAGCCGGGCGGCCAGCACGGGAGTGAAGACGTAGCGGCCGACGGCACGTCCCGAACAGCGCAGGACCAGCGTGGAGTTCACGGTGTGCTCACCTCGGTGACGGGCATCCAGGGGACGTCCAGTTCGGAGAAGAGGGTCAGGGTCTCGGCGCTCGCGGCGACCACCTCGTCCACACCGGTCACGATCCGGCGCGGAGCCGACGACTCGCCGGGCGCGGTGCGCCAGGCGGACGCCGGCAGCGGGGCCGGGTCGGGAGCGAGCCGAATCGCTTCGACGACCCGCATGAAAGCGCCGGTGAGCTCCGGAGGCACCAGAAGCGGGACATCCCCGGCGAGATGGCGGACCAGGTTCTCCAGCAGATCCGTCCTGCCGTACAGGACCTCCTGGGGGCCGTGCCCGGCGCGCTGCACCAGCACCCGGTCCTGCCGGTACCAGAAGGTGATCCGGCCGAGCTGGCCGTGGGCGACGACATACGGTTCACCGGACCGCTCGGCGCACAGCGTCGCGGCGGCGGTGACCGGAAGCCCGGTCGTCGTCGTGATCCGTACACAGGAAGTGTCGTCGGACTCGATGTCATGGGCGCGCAGCAGCTCCGACTCGATGCCGGCGACATCGTCCGCTTGTGAACTCCCGCTCACGGCAAGGGCCGTGGCGACCGCGTGCGCCAGCGGATTGGTCAGCGCCCCGTCCACCACGTCCACGGCGCCGATACGGCGGCGGCCCGACCACGGGGCGCGGGTGAAGTACGCGGTGTCCCGCACCCAGGCCCCGGCGGCGCCGACGCCCAGCAGCCGGCCGATCGCCCCTTCGGCGATCAGTTCGCGGATCGCGGGGACGGCGTGCGAGCCCAGGGACTGGAAGCCGACCTGGCAGACGGTGCCGGCCGACCGTACGCCTTGCGTCATCCTCTCGAACTCGGCGTACGACGGCGCGGGCGGCTTCTCCAGCAGCAGGTGCACACCGCGCTCCGCCGCCGCGAGCGCCAGGTCGGTGTGGGTGTGGATGGGCGTACAGACGATCGCGATCCGGGCGCCGGTGGAATCCAGCAGCGCCCCGAAGTCCGCGGACTGCTCGGGTTCGCCGAAACCTTCCAGCTCGTCGGCGGTCAGCGGCTTGAGCTCGCATATCCCCGCGAGCCGGGCGAGACCCAGCTGTTCGAGACGGCGGACGTTGACCAGATGGGAGCGGCCGTGACCGCGCGCCCCAGCCAGTACGACGGGCAGGCTCATCCCTTCACCGCCCCCGCGCTGAAGCCGGTGATCAGCCACTTCTGGATGAAGGCGAACACGATCACGACCGGTACGGCGGCGATGACACCGCCCGCGGCCAGCGCTCCCAGGTCCACGCTGTCCGCGCCGATCAGGGTGTTGAGGCCGACCGGGATCGTCTGCTTGTCCTGCTCGCTGAGGAACATCAGGGCGAACAGGAAGTGGTTCCAGCTGTGCACGAAGGCGAAGGAGCCGACAGCGATCAGACCCGGCCGCAACAGCGGCAGCACCACGGCGCAGAACGCACGGAAGCGCGAACAGCCGTCCACCCAGGCGGCCTCCTCCAGGGAGACCGGCACATTCTTGATGAAACCGCTGATGAGGATGATGGACAGCGGCAGCTGGAAGACCGTCTCCGCGATGATCACGCTGCCCAGCGAATTGATCATCTGGAGGTTCTTGAAGATCTCGAAGAGCGGTACGAGCATCAGCGCGCCCGGAATGAACTGCGAGCACAGCAGCGCCAGCATGAAGCCGTTCTTGATCCGGAACTCGAACCGAGCGAGGGCGTAGCCGCCCGCCAGCGCGATCCCGGTCGTCATCACCAGCGTGGCGACTCCGACGATCATGCTGTTCTGGAAGAACATCCCGAAGCTGCGCTCGTTCCAGACCTTCTCGAAGTGCTCGAAGGTCAGTGGCCAGGGAAGCAGCGCCGTGGATCCGGCGGGCCGCAGCGCGAAGAGCAGCATCCAGTAGAACGGGACGAGCGTGAAGAGCAGGTAGAGGGCGAGCGGCAGATAGATCTGCCAGCGCGGTACGTCGTCGAAGGCCCGCTCGCGCCGGGACGCGCGCCCGCGCACGCGCCGGCCCGGCGGCGCGGGGGCGTGGGCGACGGCGGACGGTGACGCGGGGGAGGAGCCCTTTTCCGCGAGTGCTGCGGTCACTTGGAGTCGCCTCCGAACTTGCTCAGACGCAGGTAGAGGATCGAGCAGAAGAGGAGGATCACGAAGGCGACCGTGGTCAGCGCCGACGCGTAACCGAAGTCGTGGCCCTCGATGCCGGTGTTGGCGACGTAGAGCGGCAGTGTGGTAGTCACGCCGGCCGGCCCGCCGCCGGTCAGGGTGTAGAGCAGGTCGACGTTGTTGAACTCCCAGACCCCGCGCAGCAGCGTGGCCAGGACGATCGCGTCCCTCAGGTGCGGCAGGGTGATGTGGAAGAACTGCCGTGCCCGGCCCGCCCCGTCGACCGAGGCCGCCTCGTACAGCTCCTTCGGGATGGACTGGAGATCGGCGAGGATGAGGATCGCGAAGAACGGGACACCGCGCCAGAGTTCGGCAACGACCGCCGCCCAGAAGACGGTGCCGGTGTCGGAGAGCACCGAGGTGCCGTACGAACCGATCCCCGCGTCCGCCAGGTAGCGGCTGACGCCGGTGGACGGGTTGTAGAGCAGCATCCAGATAGTGGTGGTCAGCACCCCGGAAACGGCCCAGGGGGAGAAGACCATCGCTCGGGCGATGCCCCGGCCGACGAACGTCTGGTTGACCAGCAGCGCGAGGACGAGGCCGAGAGCAAGCTGCAGGCTCACCTGCACGACGACCCAGCGGGCGCTGAAGCCGAGCGTCGTCCAGAACTGCGGATCGTCGGTGAAGATCCGGATGAAGTTGTCGAAGCCCGCGAAGCCGTTGCGCCACGGCTTGGTGACGTTGTAGTCCTGCAGGCTGTAGTAGAAGACGCTGATGACCGGATAGGCGATGAAACCCAGCATCAGCAGGCCGGCGGGGGCGATGAGCAGATAGGGGAGACGGCGGGGTGGTGCTCCCGCGCGGCGACCCGGCGCCCTGGGCACTCTGGCCACGGCTGAGGCCATGACTGCTTCTCCGTTCTCGGTGCGGGGGTGAAGCGCTTTCCGGATGGTGTTCGAGATGTCGGCCAAATGGAGAGGGGTACGGAGGGTCAGCCCGCGTAGGGGTCGGGCACTTCGCCCGGCCGCGACAGGAACGCGAAGTCGCACCCGGTGTCGGCCTGCGTGATCTGCTCGCTGTACAGCGCGCCGTAGCCCCGCTCGTACTTCGCGGGCGGTGGAGTCCACGCGGCCCGGCGGCGTGCCAGCTCCTCGTCGCTCACCTCCAGGCGCAGCGACCGGGCCGGCACGTCGAGGGTGATGGCGTCTCCGGTACGTACGAGGGCGAGCGGCCCGCCGACGTACGACTCCGGCGCGACATGCAGCACACACGTGCCGTAACTCGTGCCGCTCATCCGGGCGTCGGAGATCCGCACCATGTCGCGGACCCCCTCCTTGAGCAGGTGGTCGGGGATCGGCAGCATCCCGTACTCGGGCATACCGGGGCCGCCCTTGGGGCCCGCGTTGCGCAGGACGAGCACCGTGTCGGCGGTGATGCCGAGCGAGGGGTCGTTGATGGTGCGCTGCATGGTCCGGTAGTCGTCGAAGACGACGGCGGGCCCGGTGTGCCGCAGCAGATGCGGCTCGGCGGCGATGTGCTTGATCACCGCACCGTCCGGGCACAGGTTGCCCCGCAGGACCGCGACCCCGCCCTCGTCCGCGAGCGGGTTGGAACGCGGCCTGATCACTTCCCGGTTGTGCACCCGGGCACCGGCGAGCTGCTCGCGCAGCGAGTCGTGCGCCACGGTGGCCCGGTCCAGATGCAGTACGCCGGACAACTGCGCCAGGAACGCCGGAAGCCCGCCCGCGAAGTGGAAGTCCTCCATCAGGTACTGGCCGCCCGGCCGCAGATTGGCCAGGACCGGCACCGTACGGGCGATCCGGTCGAAGTCGTCGAGCGTGAGCCGCACCTGGGAGCGCCCGGCCATCGCGATCAGATGAATCACGGCGTTCGTCGAACCGCCCAGCGCCAGCACGGTGGCGACCGCGTCCTCGTACGCGGCCCGCGTCAGGATCCGCGAAAGCCTCAGATCGCGGTGTACGAGCGCGACGATCCGCCGGCCCGAGGCCGCGGCCATCCGGTCGTGCCCGGAATCCACGGCCGGGACGGAAGACGCGCCCGGCATCGTGACACCGAGCGCCTCGGCCGCGGCGGTCAGGGTCGAAGCCGTCCCCATGGTCATGCAGGTGCCGGGGGAGCGGGCGAGTCCGTTCTCCAGCTCGGCGAGTTCGGCGTCGCCGATCAGCCCCGCCCGCCGGTCGTCCCAGTACTTCCACATGTCCGTGCCCGAGCCGAGCACCTCATTGCGCCAGTGTCCCGGCAGCATCGGCCCGGCCGGCACGAACACGGCGGGCAGATCGACCGACGCGGCGCCCATCAGCAGCGCGGGCGTCGACTTGTCGCAGCCGCCGAGCAGCACCGCGCCGTCGACGGGGTAGGAGCGCAGCAGCTCCTCCGTCTCCATGGCCAGCATGTTCCGGTAGAGCATGGGCGTCGGCTTCTGAAAGGTCTCCGAGAGGGTGGAGACCGGGAATTCCAGCGGGAAACCCCCGGCCTGCCACACCCCGCGCTTCACCGCCTGCGCCCGGTCCCTGAGGTGAACGTGGCAGGGGTTGATGTCCGACCACGTGTTGAGGACCGCGATGACCGGCTTGCCCAGGTGCTCCTCGGGGAGGTAGCCGAGCTGGCGGGTCCTGGCGCGGTGACTGAACGACCGCAGGCCCCCGGTCCCGTACCACTGATGGCTGCGCAGGCTTTCCGGACCCCTCGCGCCGTCACTCCTGGGGTCACTCACGCGGACCACCCGGCTATCAGCTCCGCGATCGGGCCGCGCCGGTCCTCGGGCAGTACCCGGCTCGGTGCGCGTACGTCCCGCCGGCACAGGCCGAGGGAGGCCAGGGCCTCCTTCACGACCGTGACGTTGTCGGCGGACTGGCGCGCCGCCCGCAGCTCCTCGAAGGTGCGGATCTGCTCCCAGGTCTTCATCGCGGCGGGATAGTCCCCGGCGCGCAGCGCGTCGAGCATCCCCAGTGACACGGACGGTGCGACGTTGACCAGACCCGAGGTGAAGCCGGTCGCCCCGACCGCGAAGTACGCGGGGGCGTACAGCTCGGCGAGCCCGGCGACCCAGACGAACCGGTCCAGACCCGCGTCCCGTGCGAAGGCGGCGAAGCGCGCCGCGTCCGGCACGGCGTACTTCACACCGATGACGTTGGGGCAGGCCTCTGCCAGCGCCGCCAGGCTCTCCCCGCTCAGCAGCGGGTTGCGGACGTACGGGACGATCCCGAGACCGGGGACGGCCTCGGCGATGGCGCGGTGGTAGTCGGCCCAGCCGTCCTGCGAGACGTACGGGTGCACCGGCTGATGCACCATCAGCATGTGGGCGCCGGCGTCACGGGCGTGCTCGGCGGCGGCGACGGCGGTCGGCACGTCGTGCCCGACGCCGACGACGACGGTGGCGCGGCCTGCCGCCTCGTCGATGGTCAGCTCGGTGACCGCGTTCCGCTCATCAGGGGTGAGGGCGTAGAACTCACCGGTGTTTCCGTTCGGCGTCAGTGTCCGTACGCCGCCGTCCAGCAGCCGGCGGAGCAGGCAGCGGTGGGCGGCGATGTCGAGGGAGCCGTCGGCGGCGAACGGCGTCACCGGAATGGCCACGACATCGGCGAGCGCGCTCCGCAGGCCGGAGAAGTCGGTGCTGGTCATGCGGGTTCCCCTTCCGGGAAGGCGCGCTGTACGAAGTCGGCGATGTGGGCGTGCAGGGCGCGGGCGGCGCCCTGCGCGTCGCCGTCGAGCGCGAGCCGCAGAATCTCCAGGTGCTCACCGGCCTCGCGCTGCCAGGACGGCACGGCGGCCCAGGCCACGGTGGAGACCAGGGCCGCCTGGTCCCGCACCTCGTCCAGCATTCTGGCGAGCAGCGGATTGCCGCACGGCAGGTACAGCGCGCGGTGGAACTCCCGGTTCGCCAGGGAGCGTTCGGCCTGGTCGGTCGCCTCCTCGGCCCGCGCGAGGGCCTCGCGGGCGGCCTCCAGGGACGCCCGCGCAGTGATGGTGCGGCGCAGCGCCTCGGGTTCGAGCAGCAGCCGTACGTCGTACACCTCACGGGCCATGGTGGCGTCGACCGTCCGCACCGTGACGCCCTTGTACTGGTTCATCACGACGAGCCCGGTCCCGGCCAGAGTCTTGAGCGCCTCGCGCACCGGAGTCTTGGACACGCCGAACTGGGCGGCCAGTTCGGTCTCGACCAGGGCCTGGCCGGGGCTGAGACCGCCGGTGAGGATGGCGTGTTTGATCCCCTCCAGCACGTACTGCGTGCGGGAGGGGATCGGACTCGGAGCGAAAACCATGGGGCTCACATATCTCGCGTATCGCGTCTCATATATGACGTACGAAGTACGACGCGATGAAAGCTAGGTCCGCTCCCATGTTTCGTCAATGCTTCGAGCAGAAGAACTTCCAGCCCGGAGAGCCGAGTTGGCGTCAGGGCGTGTAGGCGCCCAGCAGCCGGTCGTACTCGGCCCCGGTCACCGGCAGCACCGTGCCGTGCCTGGGGCTCGCCGGGAGCGCGAAGTTCTCCGACATCGCCCACCGGCCCGAGTCGAGGTCGGTGGTCTCGAAGGGGATGTAACCCCGGCCGCCGAACTCGTCGATGAACAGGTACCACTTCTCCTCAGTGTTGGACTTGAATACGGTCGGGCCCTCACCGCGTGCGATGGAACCCTTGCCGATGCAGTCGGCGACGAAGCCGTACTCCGTGGAGCGCAGGTCGTCCGACTTCTCGGCGGTGATGAACTTGGAGCACGGTGTCGACGAGGAGTTGTCCCGCTCGTCCTTCGTGAAGCGGTGGTAGCTGCCGTCGTGCCGGATCACGGTCGAGTCGATGACCGAGTAGCCGGGGTCGTTCCAGACCCGGGGCTCGCTGAAGGTGTGGAAGTCGCGCGTGGTGGCGTACAGCATCTTGTTGTACGTGGTGCCGGTGTGCGCGGGGTCGTCGGCGGCGTAGACCTTGGACGCCCAGAAGACGACGTACGCGCCGAGCTTGTCGTCGTAGTAGGCCTCCGGGGCCCAGGTGTTGCCCGCCGTGTCGGGTGCGACCTTCACCAGGCGCTGGTTGGTCCAGTGGACGAGGTCGGTGGACTCCCACACCATGACGGACTTGCTTCCGGTGCGCTGCACCTGGTCCCAGCTACCGCCGCTGCCGCCGTACATCCGCAGGTCGGTGGCCAGTTGGTAGAACTTGTCGCCCTCGGGGGAGCGGATGATGAAGGGGTCGCGCAGCCCCTTGGTGCCGAGGGTGGAGGTGAGCACCGGCTTGCCGCCGTTCAGGTCCTGCCAGTGGAGCGGGTCGTTGCCGCGGCTGAGGGCCATGCGGACCTGCTCGCCGTCGGCGGTTCCCTCGCCGGTGAAGTAGCTGAAGGCGTAACCGGTGTACTTCCGCTGCTTCGGCAGCTCCGGAACGGTCGCCGTGAACGCGCGTTGGGTATGGGCCTCACCACGGGTCACGGTCGCCGTGAGCCGCACGTAGCGGGTTCCCTTGCCGTGCTTCGGCCGGTGCACGAGACCGGTCGTGTCGACGACTGCGGGATCGGCGGAGGCCCAGCGGACGGTGGTGCGGTGGGTGCCGGTGGTGGGGAGGGTGAGGTTTCCGCGTACGTCGCCGAGATTGTGGACGGTGAGGTCGCGGGCGGCGGCGACGGTGGCCGCGCTGTCGTCGCCGGCGGCCGGCCCGGCGGCGTGTGCGGGCCCGGCGGGTGCGGCGGCGAGGCCGAAGATCAGGGCCAGCAGTGGCAACAGGGTGCGGATGCGGGGGCGTTGCAAGGGGGAGTCCTCTCGGGGTGGGTGACGGTTGGCTAGTGTCGGTTGCCGTCCCCCTCCTGAAGGCCTCGGTGCCGGGTGCTGGATCTGGCACCCGTAACCGAACACCCCCAGCCCGTCCGGCGTTTGAGGACCGGGTCTGGGGCGGAGCCCCAGTTCGGGAAGGGGCGGGTAGGGGAAAAGCCCCGCAGGGAACGCCGCCGCCACCCCCACCGCCCCCGGACTGTGCCGGACGCTAACCCCACCCCCAACGCCCCGGCAAGACCCTGGACGAAACTCGTTCGAAATGAAGAGCGGCGTTCGGAATCTCGGACGCCAAATTCTCCAGCCCCACCCACCCCAGGGTCTGGTGCCCACGCCGGACCGCCATTACCGTCTCGGCTGCACAGAGTCTCGTACGACGTTCGAAGTATCGAACCCCGCCGCAAGGAGGCCACAGTGAGTGACCGTCAGACACCCACCCGCAGGACCATGCTGAGAGGCGCTCTCGCCCTCGGCGCGGTCGCCGCCGCCACAACCACCTCCGCCCACGCCGCCGGAGGAACCGCCGCCCCCACCAACCCCCTCGTCCGGCAGCGTGCCGACCCCCACATCCACCGCCACACCGACCGGCAGTACTACTTCACCGCCACCGCACCCGAGTACGACCGGATCATCCTGCGCCGTTCCCGTACCCTCGCCGGCCTGGCGACGGCCCAAGAGGCCGTCATCTGGCGCAGGCACACCTCCGGTGACATGGCCGCACACATCTGGGCGCCCGAGATCCACCACATCGACGGCGCCTGGTACATCTACTTCGCCTCCGCGCCCGCCGACGACGTCTGGAAAATACGCATCTGGGTGCTGGAGAACAAAAGCCCCGACCCCTTCCGCGGCACCTGGACCGAGAAGGGCCGGCTCACCACCGCCTGGGACACCTTCTCCCTCGACGCCACGACCTTCACCCACCAGTCCCACCGCTATCTCGCCTGGGCGCAGCACGAACCCGGAATGGACAACAACACCGGCGTCTTCCTGTCCCGGATGGCGAACCCCTGGACCCTCACCGGGCCCCAAGTCCGCCTCACCACACCGGAGTACGCCTGGGAGCGCATCGGGTTCAAAGTCAACGAGGGGCCTTCGGTCATCCGGCGCAACGGCCGCCTCTTCATGACGTACTCCGCGAGCGCGACCGACGCCAACTACTGCCTCGGCCTGCTCACCGCCGACGAGAACGCCGACCTGCTCGCCCCCGGCACCTGGAAGAAGTCCCCGGTGCCGGTCTTCACCAGCAACGACACGACCGCCCAGTACGGCCCCGGCCACAACTCCTTCACCGTCGCCGAGGACGGGCGCACAGACGTCATCGTCTACCACGCCCGCCAGTACAAGGAGATCACCGGCGACCCGCTGCACGACCCCAACCGCCACACCCGCATCCAGCGTCTGCGCTGGAAGGCCGACGGCAGCCCGGACTTCGGCGTGCCCGTCCCTGACGGCCCGGTCCGGCTCCTCGGCGGGGGGCGTTCCTGATGCGCCGAACGGGCGTCGCGGGCGTGCTCGCGCTGACCACCGTCGCGGCGCTCGCCGCCGCACCCGCCCACGCCGCCGCGCCCGCCCACCCCGCCGCACCCCTCCCCGGCGGGCAGCCGTGCACCCCCGCCGCCTGCCATGTCGACGTCGCCCCCGGCACGTACCACGTCACCGTCACGCTCGGCGCCGCGGAGGCGGGCAGCACCTCCGTCACGGCCGAGACGCGCCGCGCCCTGCTCCCCGAGACGCCCACCGCCCCCGGACAGCGGATACGCCGTACCTTCACCGTCGACGTACGCGAACCCGAGGGCGAGCCCACGGGACCGGCCGGCAGCTCCGGTCTCGATCTCGTCGTCGGTGGTACGTCGCCGAAGCTCGCCGGGCTGCGCGTCACCCCCGCGCCGGGCGCCCGCAAGATCGTCCTGGTCGGCGACTCGACCGTCTGCGACCAGCCGGGCGCGCCGTACGCGGGCTGGGGGCAGCAACTGCCCCAGTTCCTCGGGCGCGGCCTTGCCGTCGCCAATTACGCCGACTCGGGGGAGAGTTCTCAGTCCGTACTCGACAACCCCGCGCTCTTCCCGGCCGCCCTCGCCCGCGTGCGCCGAGGCGACCTCGTCCTGGTCCAGCTCGCCCACAACGACAAGCAGACCCCCGCCGCCACCTACCGTGCCAACCTCGCCCGCATGGTCGACGCGGTACGCGCGAAGGGTGGCCGGCCCGTGCTCGTCACGCCGGTCGTGCGCCGCTGGTTCAACCTCGACGGCACGCTCAACAACGGCACAGCGCTGCTCGTCAACGGCCTCGGCGTCGATCTCCCCGGCGAGATCCGCGCCCTGGCGGCGGACGCCGACGTACCGCTGATCGACCTCACGGCGCTCACCAAGCGGCGCGTGGAAGAGCTCGGTCCGCAGTCCTCCAAGGCGCTGTATCTGTACGACGAGAAGCGGGACAATACCCACACCTCCGTGCGCGGCGCGACTGAGTACGCCGCTCTTGTGAACGGCGAACTGCTCGCTCAGCGCCTGATTCGCTGACCGGACGAGGGCCGCTGCCGCGTCCAAACCGTTGACGGACCCTGTGGGCACTCGTACATTGCCCCGGCAAGTGCTTTCTTAAAACGATTCAACCGTCAGACCAAAGAGGTGAACCATGCGCACGTCCAGGCATGTTGAGAGGCGTACCTTCCTCAAGGCGGCCGGAGCCTCACTGGCGACCGTCGGACTGACAGCGGCAGGCTGCGGGAGCGGAAGCGGTTCGAACGGTGGCGGCCCCGTCACCATCAGGTACGCCTGGTGGGGCGCCGACGACCGCGCCAAGAAGATCAACCAGACGATCGCGCTCTTCGAGAAGAAGCACCCGAAGATCAAGGTCAAGACGGATTTCCAGCCCTACGTCGACTTCTGGAAGAAGTTCAACACCCAGGCGGCGGGCGGCAACCCGCCGGACGTCATCCAGAACGCGGTGACCTTCCTGCGCAAGTACGAGGCCCGCAATGTGCTCCTCGATCTGAACCCCCAGGTCCAGGCGGGCAACCTCAGCACCGACAACTTCCGCGCAGGGCTGGAGAAGTTCGCCGAGATCGACGGCAACCTGCTCGGCCTGCCGGTCGGCTCGAACTCGATGGGTTACATCATCGACGAGAAGGTCTACGACAAGGCCGGCGTCACACCGCAGTTCGGCTGGACCTGGGACGAGTGGTACGCCGGTCTGGAGAAGATCAAAAGCAAGACCGGCGTCCCCGGCGACGCGGGACCGCACTCGATCATGTACTACTACGACCTCAAACTGCGCCAGCAGGGCAAGGCGTTCTTTACCGAGAACGGCCTCGGCTTCGCGGAGAGCGACCTCGAAGCCGAGTGGACCGAGGCGATGAAGCGCATCCGCTCCGGCATCTACACCGACCCCAAGAAGGCCGAGCAGATCAAGCCCAAGGCCGCGACCGCCGGCGCCCTCTCGGCCGGCGAGTTCACCTGGGACAACTTCACCGTCCGGTACGCCGCCGAGGGGAAGAGCTCGTACGGCATCGCGCCCATCCCGACGACCGACGGCAAGAAGACCGGCCAGTACCTCGGCTCGCTGATGCTCAGCGGCACGGCCCGTACCAAGCACCCGAAGGAGGTCGCCACCTTCATCAACTTCATGGTCCACGACCCGGAGGTCGGCCGGATCATGGGTTACGACCGCGGAGTCCTCTCCACCACCGGGCAGTTCGAGGCCTTCGAGCCCACCGACAAGGTGAGCAAGCAGATCTCGGCGTACGAGACGAAGATCGCCGAGACGGGCGTCCTTGAGCCCATCACCCCGCACCCCGCCGGTGCCGACGTCATCGAGAGCGCCTTCCTGCGCCTCGCCACCGAGATGAGTCTGTCAAAGGCGTCACCGGGCGAGGCGGTCGACAAGTTCTTCACGGAGGCGAAGACGGCCTTCACCGCGAACGCCTGATGGGGCCGACAGTGACGCACACCGGACCCGCACACGCCCCACCGCCGCCGACCGCCCGCGCCGAGCCCCCGCCCGTTCGCGGGCACGGCGCGCACCGCCCCGCCGAAGGGCGGCGCAGCGGCAGCCGCCGCGAGAACCTGGCCGGCTACCTCTTCATGTCGCCCTGGATCGCCGGCTTCCTGCTGCTCACGGCAGGCCCCATGGCCGCCTCGCTCTACTTCGCCTTCACCGACTACAACCTCTTCGACGCACCCGAGTGGGTCGGCCTCAAGAACTTCAGTGACATGTTCGCCGACCCCCGCTGGCAGAAGTCGGTCGAAGTCACGCTCAAGTACGTCGTCATCGGTACGCCGCTGAAACTCGCCGCCGCACTCGGCGTCGCCCTCCTGCTCGCCCAGAGCCGCCGGGGCCAGGCCTTCTACCGGGCGGCGTTCTACGCCCCGTCGCTGATCGGCGCCAGCGTCTCCATCGCCGTCGTGTGGCGGGCGATCTTCACCGACGACGCCGTGGTCGACCGTACGCAGCAGCTCTTCGGCATGAACGCCGGAGGCTGGGTCGGCGACCCCGACATGATCCTGTACGCCCTGGTCGCGCTCACCGTCTGGCAGTTCGGCGCACCCATGGTGATCTTCCTGGCCGGGCTGAAACAGGTGCCGCGCGAGCTGTACGAAGCGGCCGAGATGGACGGCGCCGGGCCCTGGCGCCGGTTCTGGAACATCACACTGCCGATGATCTCGCCGGTGCTCTTCTTCAACGTCCTGCTGGAAACCATCCACTCCTTCCAGATCTTCGGCTCGGCGTACATCCTCGGCGGCCAGGGCAACCCCTGCGGTCCCGCCGACGCCACGCTCGTCTACACCTGTTACCTCTACCAGCAGGGCTTCGAGAACAGCCGGATGGGCTTCGCCTCCGCCATGGCCTGGATGCTGCTGATAGCGGTCGGCCTGGTGACGGCGGTGCTGTTCTGGTCGCAGAAGCGCTGGGTGCACTACGAGGAGAACGCCCGGTGACTCTGACTCTCCACACAGGCCCCACCCCCACCTCACAAAGCCCGCGCAGGCGTGCCGGATCGCTCGGCTGGCACCTGGGCGCACTGGCGGTGCTCGCCGTCGTGCTCTACCCGGTGATCTGGGTGCTCGGCGGCTCGTTCAAGCCCGGCAACGAGATCATCGGCAGTCTCCAACTGCTGCCGACCGACCCGATCGTGGCCAACTACACGCGGCTCACCGAAGGCATCGCGGGCATCCCCATCTCCACCTTCTTCATCAACTCCACGGTGCTCGCCGTGGGTTCGGTCGGCGGAGTGCTGATCTCCTGCTCGCTGGCGGCCTACGCCTTCTCCAGGATCAGATTCGCGGGGCGCAACCTTCTCTTCGCCCTGATGATCGGCACGCTGCTGCTGCCGTACCACGTACTCATGATTCCGCAGTATGTGCTGTTCCAGAAGCTGGAACTCATCAACACGATGGTCCCGCTGCTGCTCGGCAAGTACCTCGCCGTCGACGCCTTCTTCGTCTTCCTGATGGTCCAGTTCATGCGAAACCTGCCGAAGGAACTGGACGAAGCGGCACGGCTGGACGGCTGCGGACACCTGCGGATCTACTGGTCGATCGTCCTCCCGCTGTGCCGCCCCGCCCTGATCACCAGCGCGATCTTCACCTTCATCAACGCCTGGAACGACTTCATGGGCCCGCTGCTCTATCTCAACGAGCCGGACAACTACACCGTCTCGCTGGGGCTGAAGATGTTCGTCGACCAGGACGCCGTCGCCGACTACGGCGGCATGATCGCCATGTCGCTGGTGGCGCTGCTCCCCGTCCTGGCGTTCTTCCTCGCCTTCCAGCGCTACCTCATCGACGGCATGGCCACGTCCGGGCTGAAGGGCTGAGCGATGGCGACCCGCTTCCACGAGCGTTTCGGGGTCTTCGCCGAGTGTCTGCTCACCGGCGTGTGGATCGCGCTCTGCTCGCTTCCGCTGGTGACCGGACCCGCCGCGCTCGCCGCCGGCTCCCGGCACCTGCGGCGCCACCTGTCCGGCCAGGAGACCGCCGGGTGGCGGGAGTTCGCCGCCGACTTCCGTGCGGCCGCCCGCCGGGGCTGGGCCGTCGGCCTGGCCGGATGGGCGGCCGCCTGGCTGCTGTGGCTGGACCTCGCGGCTGTACGGGCCGGCCTCCCCGGCGGCGCCCTTGTCGCCGCGGTGGGCATCCTCGCGTTCACCGGCTGCGCGGTCGCGGGGCTGCGGGCGGCCGCCGGCTGGGAGCCCGGCGCGTCCTGGCGCGTCCTGCTGGGGGCGGCGGGACGGCGTACGGTCCTCGACCCCGCCGGATCGCTGCTGATCGTCTGCGGCTTCGCGGTCGTCGCCGCCTCCGCCTGGTTCGCGGCGCCGCTGGCGGTTCCCGTGCTCGGCGCGGTCACGGCGGCGGCAATCGCCGTGGAGCAGCGGTACGTCTCCCGCTGAGCCCCGCCCTCTTCTCTCTCACCCACATCGCCTTACGCAACCGGAAGGGCACAACGATGTCTCCGATCCCCCGCAGGTCCCTCCTCAAGGCGGCAGCGGCGGCCGGCGCCGCCGCCCAGTTCAGCTCGGCGCTCGGCGCCACGAACGCCCGGGCCGCCGCACCTCGAAGAGCCGAAACCGCCGACGCGGACCCGGTGACCCTGAGCTGGCTGGAGGAAGCGGGTCTCGGAGCCGCGCCCGGTTCCACTCTCGGTGTGCCCTGGCCGAAGGGCGCGTACGACAAGGACCAGACGTTCGCCCTGACCACCGCCGACGGCAAGGCCGTACCCGTCCAGTCCTGGCCGCTGGCCCACTGGCCCGACGGCTCGCTGAAGTGGACCGCGCACGCCATCGGCTCCGAGACGACCGCCGCCTCCTTCACCCTCAGCGCCGGGGCCCCGGCCGCGCCCGCCCGTAAAGTCACCGTCTCCAGCAGCGGCGGGACCATCGACGTCTCCACGGGCGTCATCACCGCGAAGATCGGCAAGAGCGGTTCCGCGCTCGTCAGGTCCGTCACCCGCGGCGCCACCGAGATCGCGAAGAACGGCCGTCTCGTCCTCCTGCGCCAGGGCGAGATGGAGGACGGCGACCAGGGAAACGCGAAGTACGAACGCTTCGAGAGCGCGATAGCCGAGGCCGAGGTGGAACAGGACGGGCCGGTCCGTGCCGTCGTCCGCATCGACGGCAAACACCGCCGCGGCAACCGCGCCTGGCTGCCCTTCTCCGTCCGGCTGTACTTCTACGCGGGCGCCGAGTCGTTCCGCATGGTGCACACCATCACGTACGACGGCGCCCAGGAGCCCGGCAAGGCGAGCGGCGACTTCATCCGCGGCCTCGGCGTCCGCTTCACCGTGCCGATGCGCGACGAGGCGTACGACCGGCACATCCGCATCGGCGGCGACGGCACGGGCCTGCTGCGCGAAGCCGTCAAGGGCGTCACGGGCCTGCGCCGCGACCCGGGAGCCGCTGTCCAGGCCGCACAGTTCGAGGGCAGGAAGCTGCCCGACCCGGCCACCTGGGACCAGCGCGTCACCAGCCGCCTCCACCTCATCCCCACCTGGGGCGACTACACCCTCAGCCAGCTCTCCGCCGACGGCTTCACCCTGCGCAAGCGCACCAAGAAGGGCCACGGCTGGATCCCGGCCGGCGGCGGACGCCGGGCATCAGGCTTCGGATACGTCGGCGGGGCGAGCGGCGGACTCTCCTTCGGGCTGCGCGACTTCTGGGAGAAGCACCCCGCCGGACTCGACATCCGCGGCGCTCACACCGACGAGGCCGAGGTCACGCTCTGGCTCTGGTCGCCGGAGGCCCCGCCCATGGACCTGCGCTTCTACCACGACGGCCTGGGGCAGGACACGTACGCCGAACAGCTCGAAGGCCTCAACATCACCTACGAGGACTACGAGCCCGGCTTCGGCACCCCGTACGGCATCGCCCGTACCAGCGAACTCCTCTTCTGGGCCCACGAGTCCACGCCGGACGCCGGAACCCTGGCGGAGGAAGTGACGGCCGTCCGCACCCCGCCCCAGCTCGCCGCCCCGCCCAGGCAGCTCGTCAAGGCCAAGGTCTTCGGCGGCCTCTTCTCCGAGCCCGACCGCTCCGTGCCCGCCAAGGCGAAGATCGAGGACCACCTGGACTTCCTCTTCACCTACTACCAGGACCAGGTCGAGATGCGGCGCTGGTACGGCTTCTGGGACTACGGCGACATCATGCACAGCTACGACCCGGCCCGCCACCAGTGGCGCTACGACGTCGGCGGCTACGCCTGGGACAACTCCGAGCTCTCGCCCGACCTCTGGCTCTGGTACGCCTACCTGCGCTCCGGCCGCGCCGACATCTTCCGCTTCGCCGAGGCCATGACCCGCCACACCGGCGAGGTCGACGTCTACCACCTCGGCACCTGGGCGGGCCTGGGCACCCGGCACGGCATCCAGCACTACGCCGACAGCGCCAAGCAGCAGCGCATCGCCAACACCACCTACCGGCGCTTCTACTACTTCCTCACCGCCGACGAACGCACCGGCGACCTCATGCACGCCAACGTCGACTCCGACGAGACCTTCCTCGCCCTCGACCCGATCCGCAAGATCCGCACCGAGCCGTACACGCCCGACCGGCACGCCCTGTCCATCGGTTTCGGCACCGACTGGAGCGGACTCGTATCGGCGTGGCTCACGGAATGGGAGCGCGGCGGCCCCAAGGCCGACAAGGCCAAAGCCCGCGTGCTGTCCACCATGGAGACCATCCCCGCCCAGCCCAACGGCTTCGTACAGGGAAGCGGCCTGTACGACCTGGACACGGGCCGGTTCGCCGTCGCGAAGGCGGCCAAGGTCGGCGTGTCACATCTGTCGGCGGTCTTCGGGCTGAACGAACTGTGCGCCGAGCTGATCGATCTGATCGACATGCCGGAGTTCAAGGCGGCGTATCTGGACTACTGCCGCTACTTCAACGCCACCAAGGCCGAACAGGCGGCCCGCTACGGCACCCACTTCGGCTCGCTCATCCTCTTCCAGGGACACTCGCGCCTCGACGCGTACGCGGCCGTCCAGACGGGCGATGCGAAGCTGGCCAAGCGGGCGTGGGAGAAGTTCTACAACAGCGACGGCTACAAGGAGTCGTCGCCCTGGAGAACGGAGAAGGTGAGCGGGCCCGTCACGCTCGTGCCGGGCAGCGAGGCGAACTGGGTCTACACCAACGACACCGCGCTGTACGGACTCGCCGCGATCGAGAACCTGGCTCTGGTGGGGGACCGGATGCCGTAAACGCGGAAGGGCGGCGGAATCGGCTGCCGGCCGATTCCGCCGCCCTCTCAGTTCTTCTGGTCCGTCACCTGTAGACGATGTTCGAGGACGTGTAGTTGCAGTGGGTGCCGTCCGGGCCCGACCCGTTCTCCTTCGGCTCGGCTCCCGTGTTGTTCCCGATGTACTTCTGGCACGGCACGATCTTCCTGCCACTGTCGCCGACTATCGTGATGTTGCGCAGCGCCGCGGTGTCGCCGTAGTTGGTGTTGATGCCGACGAGGCGCGAGCCCGGGTAGGTCACCTCGATGTTGTCGAAGATCGAGGTGCGCTTGTACTGGGTCGAGCAGTTGCCGCACGAGCGGTAGAGGGTCTTGAAGTCCTGGACGGCGAACTTCGAGACGACCAGCTTGCCACCGCCGTTGTGCTGGAAGACCTTGTCCGCGGCCTTCTTCGCGCCGCCGCCGTACACCGTGTAGACGGCGGAGTTCCCGCCCCTGAAGGTGGCGGCGTCCTCGCCGACGTCCTCCCACCAGACGTTCTGCAGCGTGCAGCTGCCCTTGCAGTGGATGCCGTCCGCGCCGGGCGCGCCGATGATGACGTTCTTCAGCGTCGCCCCGTCGGCGAGCTCGAAGATCGGGTCCTGGCCCTCCTCCTGGCCGTCGCCGGCCAGCTCACCGGATCCGTAGTACTTCTTGAGGCCGCCGTCCCTGACGCCGGAGACGGGGATGGTCTTGGGCACCGCCTGGCTGCCGTTGGGTGTCGGCCAGGTCGCGGCGGAGGCGGTGGGCGCCAGGGTGGTGATGCCCAGGACGCCGACGGTCAGCGCCACGGCGCTCACACGTCCTATGGACCTCTTCTTGTGCTGGGAATTCATGGGGGGTTTCCTCTCCGAGCGGAATCTGATGGGGCATCACGGGGTGTAGACGGACGGCCGCGGCGCTGTGGGCATGCCGCCGCCGATGAAGAAGCTGGTGTGCGGGGGCTGGTTGTACGCCGTGTTCTGCCAGGCCAGGCCGGTGCGGTACATCGGGTCGTGCAGCAGCGTGGTGATCCGCGTGCTGGTCCGGTGCGGGGTGGAGTAGATCCGCAGCGCCGTGTTGTCCGCCGTACGCCAGACCACCTCCTCGCGCCAGTCGCCGATGATGTCGCCGGAGAGTGCGGGGGTGGCCTTGCTGCCGTTGTTGGACGAGACCGAAGAGCCCGTCAGCAGCCGCGTCTCACCGCCCGTGCCGTACTTGTCGATACGGGTGCCGTCGAGGAGCTCGCGGGTGGTGTCGCCGTCCCACCAGTTGACGAAGTTGATGCTGGACGGCTCGCGGCCGAGCGAGCCGCCGGTGGCGGACCGCAGTGTGGTGTCCGACGCCGACCAGGACTCGGCGCCGGCCGACCCCGCGTAGACGTCGGCGGAGACACCACGGCCGTTGTCGCCGCCCGACGCGGTCTGCCACAGGACCTGTCCGGTACGGGCGTCGGCCATCCAGGAGCTGGGCTTGGAGCTGTCCTCGGACACCTTGAAGTACTCCAGCCCGGCGCGGGACGGGTTCAGATCGCCGACATGCCCGGCGTCGCCATGGCCGAGCTTCGTCGTCCACAGGCCGTTCCCGTTGTCGTCGACGGTCATCGCCCCGTAGACGACCTCGTCCTTGCCGTCGGCGTCCACGTCCGCGATGGACAGGCTGTGGTTGCCCTGCCCGTCGTAGCCCCTGCCCGCGTTGGTCGACGCGCTGGAGTCGAAGGTCCAGCGCCGCGTGAACCGCCCGCCCCGCCAGTCCCAGGCCGCGATCACGGACCGCGTGTAGTAGCCGCGCGCCATGATCAGCGACGGCCGGGTGCCGTCCAGGTACGCCGTCCCCGCGAGGAAACGGTCCACCCGGTTCCCGTACGAGTCGCCCCAGGACGAGACCGTCCCACGGGCCGGGACATAGCCGACCGTACCCATCGCCGCACCGGTCTGGCCGTTGAACATGGTCAGGTACTCGGGCCCGGAGAGGATGTAGCCGCCGCTGTTGCGATGGTCCGCGCTCGCGGAGCCGATCGTCGTGCCGCGGCCGTCGACGGTCCCGTCGGCGGTCTTCATGGCCACTTCGGCCTTGCCGTCGCCGTCGTAGTCGTACACCTGGAACTGTGTGTAGTGCGCGCCCGATCGGATGTTGCGGCCGAGGTCGATCCGCCACAGCCGGGTGCCGTCCAGCTTGACGCCGTCGACGATGGTGTTGCCGGTGTAGCCGGACTGCGAGTTGTCCTTGGCGTTGGTCGGCTGCCACTTGAGCACGAAGTCGAGCGCGCCGTCCCCGTCGAGGTCGCCGACGCTCGTGTCGTTGGCCTCGTAGGTGTACGCCACCCCGTCCGGCGTCCGGCCTCCGGGCGGCGGGGAGATCCGTACGTCCTTGTAGCCGGCACGGAACTGCACGGCATGTACGGAGTCACCCTGCTCCACGCCGTTCACGACCGCGCGCACCGTGTAGTCGGCGGAGTTGGGGGCTCCGGCGTGGAAGTAGTTCGTCGAGCCCGTCACCGGTGTGGAGTTGACCTTCGTACCGGCGCGGTAGACGTTGAACGAGACGTTGTCCGGGTCGGTGCCCAGCCAGCGCCAGCTGACCAGATTGCCACTGCCGTTGTGAACGCTGACCACTCCCCGGTCGAGTGCCTCGACCTGGCGGGCGGGCCCGGCGGCGCCCGCCTCCGTCGAGGACAGCGAGACCAGGCCGGCCGCCGAGAGCACTGCGGCCAGGAGCGCGCTGACGGATACGCGGGTGCGGGTGGGGGGTCTGCGCCGGGGGCTGCGCTGGTGTCCTGCTGGTGGTGTCATGGACTGCTCCTGCGGGTGGGGGGAAGCGCCGCATTCCAGTTGCCGCAGGGTTACGGAAAGGTTGCCGCCCCCAGCCGCGTCGGTAATCCGGTACTGTGCCGTCGAAGCGCTTCGACGAGCCTATGGACATGTGACAGCCCTGGGATTACGCTCGAAGCCCCACACTGTCGAAGCGCTTCACCTTGCCAGCCTTGGAGAGCAGAATGGTCACCCTCGCCGATGTCGCTCAGCATGCCGGAGTCTCCGCCAGCACGGTGAGTTACGTCCTCAGCGGCAAGCGGTCCATCTCCGCCTCCACCAGGGAACGGGTGGAGCGCAGCATCGACCAGCTCGGCTACCACCCCAACGCGGGCGCCCGCGCGCTCGCCAGCAGCAAGTCCAACATCCTCGCGCTCATGGTGCCACTGCGCACCGACATGTACGTGCCGGTGATGATGGAGATCGCCATCTCGGTGGCGACCACCGCACGCGCCCATGGATACGACGTACTGCTGCTCACCGGCGAGGAAGGCCCGGCCACCGTGCGCAGGATCGAGGGCAGCGCACTGGCCGACGCGATGATCCTGATGGACGTCGAACTGCACGACGACCGGCTGCCGCTGCTGCGCGAGACCGGCCGCCCCGCCGTGCTCATCGGACTGCCCGCCGACCCCTCACGGGTGAGCTGTGTGGACCTCGACTTCGCCGCGGCGGGCGCCCTGTGCGTGGAACATCTGGCCGGGCTCGGTCACCGCGACATCGCCGTCATCGGCGAGGCGCCGGCGGTCTACGAAAGGCACACCGGCTTCGCCGAGCGCACGCTCGCCGGCCTGCGCGAGCGCGGCAGGGAACTCGGTGTGCGGCTGCTCCACCGCCCCTGCGAGGGCAGTTACGCCGCTGTCGCCGCGACCCTCGCCCGGGTCCAGGAGGAACGCCCCGGCACCACGGCCTTCGTCGTACAGAACGAGGCGGCCACCGATCCGCTGCTGGCGCTGCTGCGCCAGCAGCGCCGGGCCGTGCCCGAGGACGTATCGGTGATGGCCATCTGTCCCGACCAGGTGGCCGCGCACGCCTCGGTGCCGCTCACCGCCGTCGCCGTCCCCGCCCAGGAGCTGGGACGGTACGCGGTCGAGCAGGTCGTTGCCAAGATCGAGGGACGCGGCTCCGACGAGGTCGTGCTGCTGGCGCCCGAGCTCACCGTGCGCGAAAGCACGGGCCCCCGGCCGTGACCGGGGACCCGGCTCAGGTACCGCCGGTCAGCCGCTCTTGACGGAGAACGCGTTCGTCCTGAAGTCGAGGCCACCGGAGACCGAGGTGATCTCGTAACCGAACTGCACGTCACCGATGGTCTCGTTGCCCCACCAGCCCTTGACGTCCTTGATCCAGCGCAGGACGGGCAGGATGTTCACCGTGCCGGCCGAGGAGTCCGACGTACGCAGGAACGAGAAGACCTCGTTGGCCCGCCGGCCGCCGGGACGCAGGGTGCGTCGTGCCATGGTGTCCCTTCCATGGGTGGGGGGATGCCGCGCCCTCGCGGCGAGGGCGCGCTCGTCGTCGGCGCCGCGGTCGGCGAGGACCGGGGATGCGGATCCGACGGGAGTCTGTGGGGCTGGCGGTCAGCCCTTGACGGCGCCGATCAGCATGCCCTTTCGGAAGTGCTTCTGGACGAACGGCGACATCACGGCGACGGGGATCAGCGCCAGGATCATCACGGCCATCTGTACGGCCAGACTGCTGAGTGCCCCGCTGCTGACCGCCTGACCCATGGCGCCCGGCGGTACCTGGTGCTGCAGCACGAGCTGACGCAGGATCATCTGGAGCGGGTACTTGTCGCTGTCCTGGATGTAGAGCATGGCGTTGAACCACTGGCTCCAGTAGCCGACGGCGTAGAAGAGGGAGATCACCGCGACGACCGCGCGGGACAGCGGCATGACGATCGTGAGCAGGATGCGCCACTCCCCGGCGCCGTCGATGCGGGCGCTCTCGATCAGCTCGGGAGCAGTGCCCATGAAGAAGGCGCGCAGCACCAGGATGTTGAAGACGCTGATCGCGCTCGGCAGGATCATCGACCAGTAGCTGTCCTGGAGCCCGATTCCGGTGACCAGCAGATACGTCGGGATGAGCCCCGCGCCGAAGAACATGGTGACCATCAGCAGCATCAGCAGCGGCCGGTGACCGAAGGAATTGCCTCTGGACAGACCGTACGCGCACAGTACGGACACGGCCATGCTGAAGAGGGTGCCGACCACGGTGAGCCCGACGCTGACCAGCGCCGCGCGGGTCACCGCGCCACCGCTCAGCAGGGCCTCGTACGCCTCGAAGGTGATGGTGCCGGGCCAGACGACGAGACCGCCGGCCTCCGTGATGGTCTTCTTGTCCGACAGGCTGGTGACGAGGACGACCCACAGCGGCCCGAGCACGACCAGGCAGATCGCGACGAGCGACACACCCTTCAGACCCTGCCCGATCCTCGTCGGCTCCTCCTCCCACACCGGGCGCCGGCCGGTGCGGTCTATTCGCTGCAGCGGGGTTTCCCGCACGCCCTGCGGATCCATGAGTACGGCGGTCATCGTTTCGAGTACACCCCCTGCTCACCCAGCATGTGGGCGACCTTGTTGGCCAGCAGCACCATGAGCACGCTGAACACACCCTTGAAGATTCCGGCGGCGGTCGCGTAGCCGAAGTCACCGGTCCTGACGCCCGTCCACCAGATGTACGTGTCCAGTACCTCCGCCGCACCGGGCCCGACCTGATCACGCTGGAGCAGGATCTGCTCGAAGTCGAGGTTGAGGGCGCTGCCGACGCGCAGCACCAGCAGCAGGGCGATCACCGGCCGCAGCGCGGGCAGCGTCACGTGCCACATGCGGCGCCAGCGCCCGGCCCCGTCCACGGCCGCCGCCTCGTACAGCTCACTGTTGACGGCGGCGAGTGCCGCCAGGAATACGATCACTCCCCACCCGGCGTCCTTCCACACCGACTGGGCGGTGAGCAGGAACTTGAAGAACCCAGGATCGGTCATCAGGTCGAAACCCCCGATGCCCCGCTCGCGCAACTGCTGCGCGATGAGTCCGGCGCCACCCAGCATCTGCTGGAAGACGGTGACGACCAGTACCCAGGAGAAGAAGTGGGGGAGGTAGATGATGCCCTGCACCCAGGCTCTGACCCGGTCGTTGAGCACGCTGTTGAGCAGCAGGGCGAGCGCGATGGGGAGGGGGAAGAAGAGCACGAGCTGGGTGAAGAAGATCACCAGGGTGTTCACCAGTACTTCCCAGAACCGGTTGTCCAGGAAGAGCCGTTCGAAGTTGTACGTCCCCACGAACGGGCTGCCGGTGATGCCCGCGCCGTACGGGTCGTACTCCTGGAACGCGACCACGTTGCCCAGCAGCGGCACGTAGTTGAAGACAAGCAGCAGCACGACGGCCGGCAAGGTCATCAGGAGCAGCGTCCGGTCCCGCAGGAACCTCTGGCGGCGGGTGATGCCACGGGCGAGTTCCAGATCCTTCACCTGCCGGAGCCCTGCTTCTCCAGGATGTCGGCGTACCACTTGCGCAGTTCGTCGCCGCCGCTCTTCTTCCACGTGTTCACGGCCTCCTCGATGTCGCTGACCTTCTTCCGGCCGCGCCGGATGTCCTTCTGCAGGTCGTCGAAGGGCGTGTAGAGGGAGGCGTAGCGCTGCGGCTCGACGATCTGCATGCCGAAGAAGAGCGGTTTCCTGACGTGGGGGGCCTGCCGGGCCATCCAGCCCGCGTACTCCTTCACCACCTCGGGGAAGTCGGGGTACGCGATGACGTGCGGCGGGGAGGCGAAGAACAGGTACGTGGCGGGCTGGGCCTCCTGGATGCCACGGTCGGTGCGGACCGGGACCCCGTCCTTCGTGGTGTAGTGGGTGCCTTCGACGCCGAAGTTGATGAGCTGGAACTCCTTGGTGCCGTACGGGGCCGCGATGTAGTCGACCAGGGCCAGCAGCTCCTCGATCCGCTCCTTCGGCAGGTCCTTGTTGATGAAGGAGAAAACCCCGGCCGGCGGGTCCTGGTAGAGGACCGGCTTGCCGCCGTCGGCGCTGAAGAGGTCCAGCGCGCGCATGTCGAACTCGGGGTTGGCCTTGGCCTGTTCCGAGGCCAGGCCGTGCCAGCTACCGGTGCCGTCGTTGTACATCAGCGTGCCGCCGCCGGTGAACCGGATCTTGGCGTCGGCGTCCTTGTTGGCCTCTGCGTCGGGGTGGACCACCCTCGCGTCGTGCAGCTTGCGGGCGAAGGCGAGGGCTTCCCGGTACTCGGCGGTCTCAATCTTGTGCACAAGCTTGTCGCCGTCGAGCTGCCAGTAGTGGGGGGCGTCGGGCAGGAGGCCGAACATCTTCTGGATACAGACCCACAGATCGTCGAAGGCCCACCGTTTCCTCCTGGCGTCGGTGTACTCCCTGCCGAAGGCGAGCAGTTCATCGGCGCTGGTGGGCAGCGTCGCACCGAGCCCGTCGAGGAGGTCCTTCCGATAGAAGATCGCGTTGCCGATGACCGGCGAGGGCATCGGCAGTCCGCGCAGCTTGCCGCCGAAGACGGACATCTGCCAGGCCCCGGTGGGGATGTTGGCGAGGTTCGGGTACTTCTCGACCTTGTCGCCGGAGAGATACGGCCCCAGGTCGGCGAACTTGCTGACGACCGCGTTGCGGATCTGGCCCTGCATGTTCCAGCCGGGGATCGTGACGATGTCCGCGATGTCGGACCCCGCGAGTACGGCGCCGATCTTCTCCTGGTAGGTGTTGCCGTCCTGCGGGTCGAACCGGACAGTGGCGCCAAGGGCCTTGTTCACGGCGGTGTAGTAGGCGTTGTCCTTCTTGGGCACGGTTCCCCAGATGGGGGTCATGGCCTTGAAGGTGCCGCCCTTGCCGGGCGTCCCCTTGACCGAGGTCGCCAAGGGGTCGGGCAGCTTGGTGTAGCCGGCGCTGGAGCCGTTGACGCCCGGTATGTCCGGGTCGGACAGGTTCGTTGGTACGTACTTCGGGAGGATGGCTTTGAGCGCCTTGCCCCCGGTCGCACCTTCCTTGCCGCCCTGCGCGGGCCCGCCGCAGGCGGCGAGCAGCGGAAAGCCGCCTGCCACCGCTGCCGCGGCGACCGCCGTGGAGGCGAGGAAGCTTCTGCGGCTCGGGGTGGAGGGGGAGTTCGGCGTCATTGCGTCAACCCTTCATGGCGCGCCAGGACACCCGGCGGAAGGCCGCCGGTCGGCTGCAGTGGCTGAAGTGAAACTGGCGTATCGCCAGAACCGTCGAAGCGCTTCGATGTTGCTGCGAGGTTAAGTGAACGCTCGGGAGCGCACAAGGGTTGAAGGCAACATTGGGCATTGCTTGTACGCGTATTGACACACAAGCTCCACGAACAAGAGCATCGAAGCGCTTCGAATAACCCGCTCCTCCCTCGCAAGAGAACCGCACGTGACCGCAGACCTGACCGCAGACGTGACCGCACACCAGCCGCCGTTCCCGCGAAGCGCGGATCGGTCGAAGGTGTCGGGTGACGCGGTGGCCCCGGTGGCCGGGAGCTGTACCGGCGAACTCGTCTTCCGGGGCTGCGGCTTCGGCGCTGGTGCGGCGGAGGTCTCGGTGACGGTCTCAGCGGCGGCGCCCGGCGGCCCGTACGCGTACGAGGTACTGCGCGCCGCGATCGAGGTGTCCGGGCTCCAGGAGATCCGGGCGGAACTGCGCGGCCCGATCCGCCTGACCGAGATCAACTTCGCGGCCTGGCGCCCGACGGGCTGGATGGCGCGGCACCGTCCAGCTCCTCGGGCGTTCGAGGAGCGGGGACCGGGGTGGAGTCCCGGTCACGGGAACGGGCGGTGGGGGAAAGGCGCCGCAGGCGCCCGCCGTGACGCCCGCGCCCGCCGTGACGCCCGCGCCCGCCGTGACGCCCGCGCCCGCCGTGACGCCCGCGCCCGCCGTGACGCCGGCGCCCGCCGTCACCCCCGCGCCCGCCTCACCCCACCAGCCGCCTCACCCCACCCGCAGCGTCACCTCGCCCGAGCCCTCCGCTGCCGAGTCGCCCCACTCCACCCGGAACGGCCGTGCCGACCCCTGCGCCGTGGCCCGCACGCGGTCACCCTCGCGCACGATCCGGAACGCCGCCGCATCCGCACCCGTCTGGTCCGGCACCGTCACCACGCACTCCAGCGAGGCCGGCGGGGCGTACAGCCGCAGGGTCAGCCCCTCCAGCCAGTCCCCGTCCGGCCGCTGGTCGTCCGCGCCCAGCGGCAGCACCGCCCCCGGCCGCACGAAGAGCGGCAGGCTGTCGAAGCCGTACGTCTCCTGCCGCCACACCGGACCGGTGACCGTCTCACCGGTCAGCAGATGCGTCCACGTACCGGACGGAACGTAGTACTCGACCGATCCGTCCGCGCTGAAGACCGGCGCGACCAGCAGATCCGGCCCGAGCATGTACTGCCGGTCCAGCGGCCGGCACGCCGGATCGTCCGGAAACTCCAGCAGCATCGGCCGCATCACGGGCACGCCCGTCCGATGCGCCTCAACAGCCGCCCCGTACAGATACGGCATCAGCCGGTGCTTGAGCAGCGTGAACCGCCGCGCTACATCCACCGCTTCCTCGCCGAACGCCCACGGCACCCGGTACGACACATTCCCATGCAGCCTGCTGTGCGAGGACAGCAGCCCGAAGGCGAGCCAGCGCTTGAAGACGTCCGGGTCGGGCGTTCCCTCGAAGCCGCCGATGTCGTGGCTCCAGAAGCCGAAGCCGGACAGGCTGAGCGACAGACCGCCGCGCAGCGACTCGGCCATCGCGTTGAAGGAGGCGAAGCAGTCGCCGCCCCAGTGCACCGGGAACTGCTGCCCGCCCGCGGTCGCCGAGCGCGCGAAGAGCACCGCTTCGCCGCCGCCGCGCTCCTTCTCCAGGAGTTCGAAGACCGTCCGGTTGTAGAGGTGTGTGTAGTAGTTGTGCATCCGCTCGGGGTCGGAGCCGTCTTTCCACACCACATCTGTCGGCACGCGCTCGCCGAAGTCCGTCTTGAAGCAGTCCACGCCCTGGTCGAGCAGCGCCCGCAACTTGCCCGCGTACCACTCGCGGGCGGCCGGGTTGGTGAAGTCGACCAGCGCCATGCCGGGTTGCCACAGGTCCCACTGCCAGATGTCGCCGTTGGCCCGCCGCACCAGATAGCCGGCCTCGGCCCCCTCCGCGAACAGTGTGGATTTCTGCGCGATGTACGGGTTGATCCACATGCTGATCCGCAGTCCCCGCTCCTTGAGCCGGGCCAGCATGCCGTCCGGATCCGGGAAGACCTCGGGGTCCCACTGGAAGTCCGACCACTGGTATTCGCGCATCCAGAAGCAGTCGAAGTGGAAGACGGACAGCGGGATGTCCCGCTCCGCCATGCCGTCCACGAACGACGTGACCGTCTCCTCGTCGTACGCCGTGCAGAAGGAAGTGGTCAGCCACAGCCCGAACGACCAGGCGGGCGGCAGCGCGGGCCGGCCGGTCAGGGCGGTGTAGCGGGAGAGAACGTCCTTGGGTGTGGGCCCCGCGACGACGTAGTACTCCAGCGACTGGTCCTCGACGCTGAACTGCACCTGCCCGACCGACTCCGAGCCGACCTCGAAGGAGACCTTGCCGGGATGGTTGACGAAGACGCCGTAACCGCGTGAGGACAGGTAGAACGGGACGTTCTTGTACGCCTGTTCGCTGCTCGTTCCGCCGTCGGCCTGCCAGAGATCGAGGCTCTGGCCGTTCCTCAGGTACGGGGTGAAACGCTCCCCGAGGCCGTAGATGTTCTCGCCCACCCCCAGGGCGAGTTGGGCGACCATGTGGTGCCCGCCGTCCGGTGTCGTCGCGAACGCGGTGCCTTTGGTCTCGACGCCGGTGAGCCTGCGCCCCTGCCCGTCGAGGAAAACCGGCCCCCATGGCCGCGCCGTGTCGAGCCGCAGAGTCAGCGGCCCGCTCGTCAGCTCGGTGACCGTGCCGTCCCGCCGGGTGGTGGCGGCGGTGCCCGCGTCCGCGCCGGGCAGCTCGAAGTCGGGCCCGCGGTGGGCCTTCCCCGCGTGATGGGTGGCGCGTACGCCGATGACACCCTCGGCCGGCGAGAAGCACTCGACCGTGATGAGCGGGGTGTTGAGCGTGGCGCCGCGGTGCTCGACGCGTCTGACGGCGGCGTACGCGGTGACGTGGTCGGGACTGACATGCAGATCGCGGACTTCGGTGGCGTATGAGGCGTGCACGCCTTCGCGCATGAGCCAGAAGCCGTCGGTGAACTTCACAGTGGTTCCTTGTGGGATCAGGCGAGGCAGGACAGCTGCCGTTCTCCGGCACCATTTTGGTCGTGCGACGAACAAATTACGTGACGCCGCGTCTCCGGACCAGAGAAACCGGCGCACAATTAAACAGGGCACCAAACAAATACGTACTCGCCAGCGAACACTTACCGCAGGGCAGGGGAGGACACCCGTGGACGCAGGTGCGCCGGATGCCGCCGTGGAGTTCCATGACTTCTTCGAGCGGCACCACGCCGGACTCGCCCGCCTCGCTCACCTCCTGACGGGGGACGCCGACGCGGCCGACGACCTGGCGGCCGACGCGCTGGTCGCGCTCTGGCACCGCTGGGACCGGGTACGTGCCGCCGATCACCCCGCGGCGTACGCACGGGGTGTCGTCGCCAACCTCGCGCGCAGCCGGATCCGCAGCGCCGTACGGGAACGCCGCCGGGTCGCGCTCTGCTGGCCGCATCGCGTCGAGTACACGGACGGCCCGGACATACCGGCGGTCGTCGACGTCCAGCAGGCGCTGCGCACACTGCCGTTCCGCAAACGCGCCTGCGTGGTGCTCCGCCACGCCTTCGACCTCTCCGAGCGGGACACGGCGCTGGCTCTCGGCATCTCGGTCGGTACGGTGAAGAGCCAGACGTCGAGGGGCGTGGCGCAACTGGAGAAGCTGCTGGGCAGCGATACCGCCGCGGAACTCGTGGGAGAGAGGTACTGATGGACGAGCTCCGCCGGCAACTGCGCGAAGCGGCCGAGGCGCACCGGCCCGACCGCGCGCGCATGCTCGCCAGGGTGGAGCGCGCCATGACACCGCGCCGGCCCGGCCCGCCGGACCGCCACGCCGGGGCCTCGGCGTCCTGGCTCCGCATCACGGGCGCGACGGCCGCCGTGACGGGGCTGCTGGTGGCCGGCGGCTACGCGGTGGCTTCCGCGACGCGGGACGAGAGGCCCACGCACTCCGTCGCCCCACCGCCCCCGGCCCGGACCCCGGCCCCGCCGGCGACCGGCGCCGACCGGGCCGAGGACGCCTACCTGCGGGCCGACGGCTTGGTGGACCCGCACAGCAATCGCTACTGGGCACAGAGCAACGTAAGGGTGAAGACGCGACAGCCCCTCACCGCGCTCACGGTCGAACTGAGCGTCACCCAGACAGGCGGAGTCGCCGACACCGGTAGTTGGCGCTCTCTGCCGGCCGGCGACTTCACCGTCTCCGTACGCGAGGAGAACGGCGCCCTTGTCTTCCGCTGGTCACTCAAGGCCGGCCGTACGGTCCCCGCCGGACAGCATGTCTTCGCCGGGCAGTACAACCACGCGGAGGGCGGCCGGGACGCGGGAGGCGATACGTTCAGCGCGTCCGCGACAGCGCGGACGAACGGCGAAAAGGCCACGCTGCACGGCGATTTCACCAGCACGGACGCCTACGGGTGACCCATGGGGGAATCAGCCCGCGAGGGAGGACCCCCTGGCCGCCTTGATCATGTCGGCGCACTTCTCGCCGATCATCATCGTGGTGATGCACGGGTTGGCCGTCGTCAGGAACGGCATCACGGACGCGTCCGCCACCCGCAGCCCCCTGACGCCCTTGACCCGCAACTGCGGGTCGAGCGGCGAGCCGGCGTCGTCCGCCGCGCCCATCCGTACGGTGCCCGCCGGGTGGTATACGGTGTTGTGCGTCTCGCGGATGTACGCGAACAGCTCCTCGTCGGTCGCGGCGTCCGGGCCGGGCGCGAGCTCGGTACCCGTCCAGTCCGCCATCGGCGCCTGGGCGGTGATCTCGCGGGCGAGCCGCAGCCCGTACGTCATCACGCGGATGTCGTGCTCGTGGGTGAAGTAGCGCGGGTCGACCTTCGGCTTGTCCCGGTAGTCGCGGCTGCGCAGCCGGACCGTCCCCTGCGAGCGCGCCCGGGTGACGTTCGGCGTCAGGCAGAAGGCGTTGTCCGTCGTCGGATAGCCGCGCCGGTAGGTGTTCAGGTCGAACGGCACCGAGCCGTAATGGAACATCAAGTCCGGCCGATCCAGGCCCGGTTCGGTGTCCACGAAGATGCCGATCTCCCACCACTGGGTGGAGGAGGTGACCATGGGCTGCTTCGCCTCCCACATGATCACGCCCTCCGGGTGGTCCTGGAGATGGGAGCCGACGCCGGGGGAGTCCACCCGTACGTCGACGCCGCAGTCCCGCAGGTGCTCGGCGGGCCCGATACCGGAGAGCATCAGCAGCTTCGGTGAGTCGATGGCGCCGCAGGCCACGATCACCTCACGGCGGGCCCCGACCGCCCCGGTGTGAATGGTGTCGGGCTGCAGGTACTCCACGCCCGTGCACCGCCGGCCGGTGTGACCGCGACCGTCGCCGTCACCGTTGCCGTCGCCGTCGCCGTCGTCGAACAGGAGGCGCCTGGCCTGCAGCCCCGTACGTACCTCCAGGTTCGGCCGCTTCCCGAGGACCGGGTGGAGGTACGAGACCGAGGCGGACGAACGGGTCCCGTCCGGGCGGGAGTTGATCTGGAACCAGTGGGCGCCGCGCACCACGGTCTTACCGGTGTTGAACGGCATGATGGGAATGCCGGCTGCCACACAGGCTTCGAGCAGAGCCGCGCCACACGGGTCCTTCGGCGCAACGGTACGGATGGTCACAGGGCCCGAGCGGCCGTGGTGGTCACCGGGCGCGTCGTTGGTCTCCAGGCGCTGGTAGAGGGGGAAGCACTCCGCGGCACTCCAGCCCGTACAGCCCAGCGCGCCCCACTCGTCGAGGTCCTCGGCCGGTGCCCAGAAAGCGATGCAGGAGTTGTGCGAGGAACAGCCGCCGAGCACCTTGGCGCGGGCGTGCCGCATGAAGCTGTTGCCGTTCTCCTGAGGTTCCACCGGGTAGTCCCAGTCGTAACCGGAATCCAGCAGGGCCATCCACCGGTCGAGCCGCAGGATGTTGTCGTCGCCGACGTCCGAAGGCCCGGCCTCCACGACGCAGACGGTCACGTCCGGGTCCTCGGTCAGCCGCGCGGCGACGACGGCGCCTGCGGTACCGCCTCCGACGACGACATAGTCGTACTCGGGCAGGGGGCTTGCTGAGGGCATTGCGTCTCCAGGATCAGTGGATCGGCGGATCGGCTAATCGGCGGATCGGCGGTCAGGGGGCGGCCGACGGTGGCGCGGTGGTGTCCGCGGCCTCGAAGCGGTGCTCGTCGAGCACGCCCGTCTTGTGCCGCTGTACGAACCAGTAGTAGGCGAAGCCGCCGAGCGCGACGATCCCGATGAAGAGGAACGCTCCCCACCGCAGGTACCAGTGCTGCGGCCCCGTCGCGTTGTACACCTCCGCGCGCGGCCAGGCGAGGTTGACCGACATGGCGGTGCCCCACAGCACGGCAAGGACGTTGACCGGCAGGCCGAACCGGCCGAGCGAGAAGTTGCCTTCCGCGGGCCGCCATCCGCCGCGCAGCCGCTTGAGCAGCATGGGTACGGTGACCATGAGGTAAGCCACGTAGATCATGATGATCGCGATGCTGGTGATCACCGAGAAGATCTGTGGCTGGTTGATGTTGATCACCAGGATGACGACCGCCACGAAGCCGATCAGGACGGCGGGCACCACGGGCGTCTGGAACCGGGGACTGACCCTGGCGAGCCGTGAACCCGCCGGCAGGTTGTTGTCCCGTGCCATGGCGAACATCAGCCGGATACCGGCGGCATGCACGGCCAGCACGCAGACCGTGATCGCGACGACCACCGCCCAGAGGAAGATCTCGCCGATGGTCGAGCCGAGGGTCTCCAGTACGACGTACTGCAGACCGCCCGTGGACAGCTCCTTCGCCGCCAGGTCGGGTACGGCCATCAGGGCGAAGAGCAGGATGAACCCGCCGATGAGGAAGGACGCGACGAGGGCCCGCAGGATGGCGTGGGGTGCGTTGCGGCCCGGGTTGTGGGACTCCTCGCCGAGTGACGACGCCGTGTCGAAGCCGTACATGACATACGCGGAAGCCAGCGAGGCGGTCAGAAAGGCGCCGAAATAGCCCAGGTTCTGGCCGCTGCCGAGTCCGTACGTCTGCGTCAGGACGCTGCTGGGTCCGCGGGTGATGTGCGCCGCGAGGAAGATGATCAAGGCGACGGCGGCGATCAGCTCGATGAACACCCCGGCGGAGTTGATCCGGGCCATGAGCTTGACGCCGAACGCGTTGACCAGGGTGGAGAAGAGGACGAGCACCGAGCCGAGGAGTACGGCGTTGGCGGCCGCGTCGGTCCTGCCGCTGCCGTCACCGACGAACTGGAACCAGTCGTCGATCTGCGGCAGCGTGATCTGGTACGCGAGTGCCACGGCGGAGAGCGTGACCATGGTGGCCGTCATCATCATCCAGCCGCCGAGCCAGCCGATGTGCGGGCCGCCCATGGTCTTGGCCCAGTTGTAGACCGAGCCCGCGACCGGATAGCGGGCGGCGAGCTCGCAGAAGCACAGGGCCACCATAAGCTGCCCGGCGAAGACCATCGGCCAGGACCACCAGTAGGCGGGACCGCCGAAGGTCACGCCGAAGTAGAAGAGCTGGAAGGTGCCGGTGAGGATCGAGATGTAACTGACCCCGGCGGCGAAGGTGTGGAAGTTGCCGAGGGTGCGCTTGAGTTCCGGGCGGTAGCCGAGCTCGCCCAGGGCGTCGTCGTCGTGCTGGGTCTGGGTCCGGGCAGGGGCTTGCGGTCCGGAGTCCTCCGGTCCCCTTCCGCTGGTGTCCGTACTCACTCGAACCACCTCAGCGGACTCGGCGCGAGATTGCGCCAGATGTGCTTGGCCTCCTGGTACTCGGCCAGACCGGCGGGGCCGAGCTCGCGGCCGAAGCCGGACTGCTTCATTCCGCCCCATTCGGCCTGGGGGACGTACGGGTGGAAGTCATTGATCCATACGGTCCCGGCCCGCACCCGTGACGCCACCCGCTGCCCCCGCGCCACATCCCCGGTCCAGACCGCGCCGGTCAGCCCGTAGAAGGTGCCGTTGGCGAGCGCGACGGCCTCGGCCTCGTCGCGGAACCGTTCGACGGTGAGTACCGGGCCGAACGACTCGTCCCGTACCACCGACATCCCGGCAGTGCAGTCGTCCAGCACGGTCGGCAGGTAGTAGAAGCCGTCCTGAAGGGCCGGGTCGTCGGGCCGGGCGCCGCCGCAGCGCAGTACCGCGCCCTCGGCAAGCCCTGCCGTCACGTAGGCCTCGACCTTGTCGCGGTGCGCCGCGGAGATCAGCGGTCCGCTGCGGGCGTTCTCGTCGAAGGGGCCACCGAGCGGGATCGCCCGCGCGCGCCGCACCAATTCGTCGACGAACGCGTCGTGCAGGTCGTCCTGGACCAGCAGCCGCGCCCCGGCCGAACAGACCTGTCCGGAGTGCAGGAAGATGGCCATCAGGGCGTAGTCGACGGCGGCCTCGAAGTCCGCGTCGGCGAAGACGATGTTCGGGTTCTTGCCGCCCAGCTCCAGGGCGATCTTCTTCACCGTCGGCGCGGCGGCGGCCATGATGCGGCGTCCGGTGACGAGCCCGCCGGTGAACGACACCATGTCGACGCGCGGGTCCTCGCTCAGGGGCGCACCCGCGGTCGGTCCGGCGCCCAGGACGAGGTTGGCGACTCCGTCGGGCAGCCCGGCCTCGGCCAGCAGCTTCATCAGCATGATGGCGGTGTGGGGGGTCAGCTCGCTGGGCTTGAGCACGAACGTGTTGCCCGCCCCGATCGCCGGAGCGACTTTCCAGGCGGTCTGCAGCAGCGGATAGTTCCATGGGGTGATCAGCGCGCAGACGCCGACCGGTTCGTGCACGACTCTGCTGTCCACGTCCGTGTTGCCGGTGTCGACGATCCGGTCGGAGCCGCCGGAGGCCGTCAGGTTGCCGAAGTAGCGGAAACAGTGGGCGATGTCGTCCATGTCGTACTCGCTCTCGACGAGCCGCTTCCCGGTGTCCAGGGATTCGGCTCGCGCGAACGCGTCCTTGTCGCGTTCCAGCAGGTCGGCGACGCGCAGCAGCAGCTGCCCGCGCTCGTCGGCCGGGGCCGTCGGCCAGGGGCCGCGGTCGAAGGCGTCACGGGCCGCGGCGATCGCCGCCGAGACGTCCTTCGGGCCTGCTTCGTCGACGGTCGCCACCAGGGTGCCGTCGGCGGGGCAGCGGATCTCGCGGACCTGCCCGTCGGCGGCGGCGGTCCATGTGCCACCGATGAACAGCTCGGGCATGGGGGCTCCTCCGGGTTCGGAACGCTCCGCGAACACGCACTTCCGTGAACAAAGACTTTTCCGTGAGCAGGGCTCTTCCGTGAACAAAGACCGTGAACAAAGACTAAGGACGCCCGGCGGTCTTCGCAGTGCGGGAGCCGTCATCCGGCGGAACTGTGGCGCGGGCGCGCACGTTACCGGAGCATGAAAGCGGCAACAGCCGCGAAGGAGGCGTCGGAGATGTCGAAGAGCGCGAAGGTGGCCACCGGTGGTGTGGTGGTGGGCATCGCCCTGATCTGGCTGGTCGGGTTCTGGCCCGCCCTGCTCGTCATGATCGGTGTGCCCGTCGCGGCGTACCTGCTGCTGGACAACTCGCAGCGCCGCAGGCTGCGCCGGGTCACACGCAAGGAGATCGGCCGCTGACCGGGCCCGGAACCGTGCCGGGATAGGGTCCTGGAAGGATCAAGTACCAGCGCGGTCGAGGGGAGTTCCGTACATGGGCGGCACCGTAACGGCGGTCAGCAGCAACGGCGAGTACTCGTTCACCAAGCCCAACCGCGACAGCATCACGCTGCTGGCAGGGCTCGGCGTGGAAGGCGACGTGCACGCGGGGACGACGGTCAAGCACCGTTCCCGCGTCGCGCAGGACCCCACCCAGCCGAATCTGCGCCAGGTCCACCTCATACACGAGGAGCTGTTCGGCGAGCTGCTCCAGGAGGGCTTCACGGTCGAGCCCGGCCAGCTCGGCGAGAACATCACCACCAGCGGAATCGACCTGCTCGGACTCCCCGAAGGCACCCTGCTGCACATCGGTGCGGAAGCGGTCGTCGAGGTCACCGGCCTGCGCAACCCGTGCCTGCAGATCGATGCCTTCCAGGACGGTCTCCTGAAGCAGGTCGTAGGCCGCGACGCGGAGGGCAACATCGTGCGCAAGGCCGGGGTCATGAGCGTCGTCAAGGTGGGCGGTACGGTACGGCCCGGCGACCGGATCGAGGCCGTCCTGCCGGCGGAACCGCACCGCCCCCTGGACCGCGTCTGAGCCCGCTCAGCTCAGCGCGCAGGAGTTGACCACATCCGCACCGCCCGCGGGCCTGCCGACCGTCCGGTCCGCGGGCGGAGCGCTGCCGTCCGCCACCCACGCCACGAGCGCCGTGAACGCGGAGCGGTAACAGGGCAGGACCGGCCGCAACCGCTCCGGATACGTGTCGTAGAGCGAGTCGACATGCGTGCCGCCCTCGACGGTGTAGTAGCGGTGCAGCCGGGAGCGGCCCCGCTCGGTCACCATCCGCTCGTACACGTCGGAGTCCGTGGCGATCGGCAGCAGCGTGTCCAGGTCACCGTGCAGCGTGATCAGCGGCTTGCCGATCCGTCCCGTCAGCGCGACCCGCCCGACCGCGCGGTGTACGGACTCCGGGCGCGCGGCGTAGCCGTACTCCGCGTCCGACGCACAGGGCGCGAGGATCTCCGGCAGCGTCGCACCGGCCGAGGGCCCCGGACAGGCCGGGTCGTACGACGGGTCGAACTCCGCGCGGTAGATCTTCTGCGTCAGGCCCCAGTACGCCTTCTCGTGGTACGGCCACAGGAACTGCGAACCCGGCGCGAAACCGGCCTTCAGGAGATCATCGTCCGTGGCCCGGCCGAGGCTGCGGGCCACCGTGACCGGCAGGGAGCCGAGGAGGCCACCGCCCTCGGCGGTCCACAGGGCGCCCTCCCAGTCCACCCCGCCGTCGTAGAGCGCGGGATGGTTCTCCAACTGCCAGCGCGTCAGATAGCCGCCGTTGGAGATGCCCGTCATATAGGTACGCCGGGGCGCGTGCCCGTACCACTGCGCGACGGTCCTGCGTGCCGCGCGTGTCAGTTCCGTGGTACGCCGGTTCCACTCCGCCACCGCGTCACCGGGCCTTCTGCCGTCCCGGTAGAAGTCGGGGCCGCTGTTCCCCTTGTCGGTCGCCGCGTACGCGTACCCCTGAGCCAGCACGTGGTCGGAGATGAGGGCATCGGTCGCGTACTGCCTGCGGGTACCGGGCGCACCCGTGACGACCAGACCGCCGTTCCAGCGAGCGGGCATCCGGATGACGAACTGAGCGTCGTGCCGCCACCCGTGAGTGGTGTTGAAGCGCGAATCGTCGGGGAAGTAGCCGTCGATCTGTGCGCCCGGCACACCGGAGGGGTTCTTCGTACCCTTCGCGGACAGCCCCACCTGGTCGGCCATGTCGGTGTACGCGGTGCCCGCCAGCCCCGCGGTGGTCAAGTCGGGCAGACAGGCCACGCGTTGATGTACCGCCCCCGGCACGGCGGGCCGGTGCTGCCGAGCGCAAGGCCCGGCCTCGGGGGCACGGGCCTCGGCGCCCGCGGAGCCGATGGTGGTCAGCGCCATGAGAAGTGCGGCGACGAGCGGGACGCCTCTGGACGGGCGCATGGGAAGCCTCCGGGTTCACTGCGGGAAGACGGGGCGCAGCGCCACATCGTCCTGTCCCCTCACCCCGCCCGGCCATGGGCCCGGCCCACACGGCGCAGGACCCGGACATGGGGGCCGTCCACGTCCCGGACCCCGACACGTCGGTGGCAGCGCTTCTCGTCGATCCGGGGGACTGCCTGCTGACCGGTGGGGGCGGCGGCTGTCAGGCGGGCCGTACAGCGATCTTGTCGAGCGCCTCCAGCAGACCGGGCAATTCGGGGCCCCGGCCGACCGGCAGAACCTCACCCGGCTCGTCGTCCAGCAGCACAAAAGCGATGTCGTCGGTCCTGGCGACCACGGACCAGCCGGGACCGTCGGCCCGCAGCGTGCGTGCCTCGCCGGACGCGAACGTCGAACGCACCCGCCCCGGCGGTGGCGGGGCGTTCACGTAGCCGTGCAGCTCTTCGATCACACGCCGCACACCGGAGTGCGCATGGCCGGCGTGCGGATGGTCACCGGGGGCGACGAACGTCTCCTCGTCGTCGATCTGCTCGCGCCAGGCCGCCCACTGGAGCGCGATCTCGTCGGCGCCGAGCCGCCGCTGGGCGGGACCCCATTCGTCCGTGTCGGGCGGTGCGAGAGGGGACGGCTCACGCTGCCCGTCAGGTCCGTTGCCGGGGACGGGGTCGTGCGGGTGCGGCAGACCGGGAGCGGCCACCGCGAGCGACAGCGGCCAGCCGGGCAGGCCGGCGACGACCGTGCGCTCGTCCGGCGACAGGTCGTACTCCATACCGCAGTCCCAGGAGGCGATGGCGACCGCCACCAGCGACACGTCGTCGATCACTACGGTCCACCGCGCACCCGTGCCGTCCTGGCCCAGGACCAGGCCGTACCCGTCGGCGTACGGCTCCAGACCGAGCGCCGCACAGGCCTGCGGATAGTCGTCGCCGAGCACGCTCGGGAACTGCGCGGGCGTCAGCAGCACCGCGGTCAGCACGAACAGCGCGTCCTCGGCGTCCTCAGCACTCTCGGCGGTGTCGGTGTCGGTGTCGGTGTCCGGTCCGGTCACGGCACGCTCCTTCGGATCGGTCGTCGGCGCACCCTAACCAGTGAGTAACCCCCTCGTCGAGGTCCACCGGCGAAAGAACCCGCGTCAGGCAGCCGGGAGCCCGAGGAGCGTACGGGCCACGCTGTGCGGTGACTCGCCGCGCTCCCGCGCGAGCGCGATGACCGCCCGGCAGGCCAGTTCGTTGACCCCGAAGGAGAGCGCCTCCGGAGAGACCCAGCCGGACGCCTCCTCGATACGCGGCTCGTCGTCCTCCGCGCAGGCGGACACGTAGGCCGCGGCCGCCTCGAAGATGTTGTGCTGACGCGTTCCCGGCTGCGCCGCGGCCTGCGCCCGCACCGCGCCACCGGGACGCGGTCCGAAGAGCTTCCCGAATCTGTTCCGTACGTTGTCGAACACGCGGACCGCCTTCCCCCTGACTGGTTGGATCGCCGGCACTTCAAGTGTGCTCCTCCAACGTAGAGTTGGACCCCCGGTGACAGAAGGGGGACGGTGCGTTGAAGCGTTACGACCGGCTGAAGGAGATCCAGCGGCTCGATCCGGAGAAGGACTTCCTGACGATCTACCGGCTCACCGCGACGTACGAGTTCCCGTGGGACTACACACGTGCTCTGGAGCTGGCCCTTTACCGCACGTACGCCGTGCCCGGCATCGGCCGCCTCCTCGCCGTGACGGCAGAGCTGACCGACCGTTCCCAGAAGCGCTACGACGACACCGCGCTGCTCCTGGACACCGTCGTGGAGCACGGCTTCGACACGGAGGACGGCCGCACCGCCATCCGCCGTATCAACCAGATGCACCGCAGCTACGACATCAGCAACGAAGACATGCGCTATGTGCTGTGCACGTTTGTCGTCATGCCGAAGCGCTGGATCGACTCGTACGGATGGCGACGGCTGTCCGACCACGAACTGCGGGCCTCCGCCGCCTACTACCGCATGCTCGGCAAGCACATGGGCATCAAGGACATTCCGCTCTCCTTCGAGGGGTTCGAGCGCTGCCTCGACACGTACGAGACGGAGCACTTCGGCTGGGACGAGGGGGCGCGCAAGGTCTCGGACGCGACGCTCGCGCTCATGGCGTCCTGGTATCCACGCCCTCTCGCGCCGCTGATGCGCGGCGCCAGCCTCGCTCTCCTCGACGACGCGCTCCTGCGCGCCTTCCGCTACGACCCTCCGGCGCCCGCTGCCCGCGCGGTGGTCAGGGGCGCCCTCCGGTTGCGTGCCCGCGCCGTGCGACTGCTGCCGCCGCGCGGCAAGCCGCACTACGCCCGGCAGAACCGCGAGATCAAGGGTTACCCCGGCGGCTACACGGTCGCGAACCTGGGGACGTTCCCGACGCCGGGGACGGGAGGCTGCCCGGTTCCGCACACCGGGCGCTCGGCCGCCGCCGAGTGACTCCCCGGCGGCGCGGCCGGACCGGCCGGCCCGGCACGACCGGTTCCTGGCTCAGTCCTGGCGAACGGCGAGCGCCAGGAACCGGTCGTTCTCGTCGGTGTACGACGTCATCCGCCACGCGGAACCCGCGAGCAGCGGCCGGAGTCGGGGCTCGGCCCGCAGGTCGTCCGGGGTGATCTGCCGGCCCTGGCGAGCCGCGAGGGCCGCACGGCCGATGGGGTGGAACAACGCCAGCAGGCCACCGGGCCGCACGGTCCTGGCCAGCTCGCGCAGATTTTCCGCGGGCCGGGGGAGATGCGAGATCAGGCCGGCTGCGAAGACGGCGTCCAGGGCACCCGTCCGTACCGGCAGCCGGGCGACATCGGCGATCAGCAGCTGCGCGGCGCGGTGGCGTCCCGCCAGCACGGCGGCCTCCAGCATCGCCGGCGTGATGTCGGCTCCCAGCACCGAGCCGCCGGGGCCCACGGCGTCACGGAGGAACGGCAGGGCGCGCCCTGTGCCGCAGCCAGCGTCGAGTACGGCGTCACCGGGCCGCAGCCCGAGGTCGGCCACCGCGGCGGCGTAGGCCGGTCCGTCGTCCGGGAAACGGGTGTCCCAGTCCGCGGCGCGGGCCGTGAAGAACGCCTGAACGTGCGTGGGGTCATCGTGTGTGTGGTCATCGGCCATACGCACATCGTCCCCCAGGTTCCCGGAAGCTCAGGCAAGGTCCGCGAAGCCTCGCCACCGCGCACCGCGCA
Organism: Streptomyces flavidovirens DSM 40150; assembly: GCF_000429085.1. Taxonomy (GTDB): domain Bacteria; phylum Actinomycetota; class Actinomycetes; order Streptomycetales; family Streptomycetaceae; genus Streptomyces; species Streptomyces flavidovirens. The sequence goes on from NZ_AUBE01000007.1 coordinate 214,140, forward strand.
CCGCACTGCGCGGCTGTCTGCGTTGGCGTCGTACGTGCCCAACTCACCGGCGGAGCATCGGGGGTCCCTCCAGCACCGGCGGAAACACGTGGTTGCCGCGACGGCGTCAGTGGGGAAGGCTTGTCATCGATCAGGGCAACGGGGAACAAATCAACGGGGAGGCCGCAACATGGCGCTGGACAAAGGACTCGACTGGCTTCTGGACGACCTGACCGACCGGGTCGAGCACGTGCGGCACGCACTGGTGCTGTCCAACGACGGCCTGGTGACTGGAGCGAGTACGGAGCTGGCGCGGGAGGACGCCGAGCACCTGGCGGCCGTGTCGTCGGGACTGCACAGCCTCGCCAAGGGATCGGGCCGGCATTTCCGGCTCGGAAAGGTCCGCCAGACGATGGTCGAGTTCGACGAAGGGGTTCTCTTCGTCACCGCGGCCGGCGACGGCAGTTGTCTGTGCGTGCTGAGCGCCGCCGAGGCCGACATCGGTCACATCGCCTACGAGATGGCACTGCTCGTCAACCGTGTCGGCGAGCACCTCGGCGTGGCGGCGAGGCAGCCGGGAACCGCTGCGGGAACCGACATCTGACCTGCGCGTACTCGCCCGGCCCGAAAGTTGTCCACAGGCCGGGCGGGCAGCGCGCCATTCAGGCTACGGTCGTCACCGAGAGTATTCAGATCTCACGGGGAGAAGACCATGGCCGTACAAGAAGCACACCTCACCGCCGTCGCGGCACAGGCCGGCAAGCCGCTGTCCGCAGCCAGGGCCGCCCAGGAGCTCGGCCTGAAACGAAGCGAGTTCGACCTTGCCGTTCTGCTGGGCCACATCCGCACCACGGTCGACGCCGATGGCAGCCACCGCCGGGTCGCCCGCGAGGAGCTCGACCGGCTCCAGGCGGCGGACCCGCAACAGGAGACGCTGAGTGAGCGGGTGCGGACGGTAGGCACCACCGAGGGCGCGCAGCTGATGGACATCAGCCCCGTCCGGTTCGGCAAGCTCGCCCGCGCCGGATACATGACGCCCGTCAAATTTTACTTGAACCGCTACCGGGCCGTGGTCTGGCTGTATCTGGCCGAAGAACTGGCGGAGTTGGCCACCCGCGAGCCCGGCCTGCTCACCGGCAGGTCCCCGCAGAAGATGCGCGCCGTACTCGACGCGGGGGAGGACCGCCGCGCCCGCAACTGGCGGAGCCGACGCCTGGCTCTGCTGACGCGGCAGACCGAAGACCCTTGGGAGCAGGCGGCTATCACCAGCTCCGTCCTCGACCCCGTCCAGCTCGCGGAGGTCGTCGACGACCCCTACGAGCGCGCGTACCTCAACAAGCTCCGGCCGGCACTCGTGGGGCGCCACGGCGAATCGCCCCCCACGCGCGAGGCCATGGACCGCCTGCTGCTGGCCGACGATCCGGACGAGATCCTCTGGCAGCGGGTGAGCCTGGCGCTGCTCCTGGACGAGGCGCGCGAGCACCGCACGGCACCGCGCCCGGAGACCAGCCGGTCTCTGCCGCCCCCTCTCCCCGAAACGCCCCGCGGGCTGCGCGCCTGGCTGCGCCGCAGGAAGGCCCCCGGCGATCCGGCACCGTCGTGACACCCCCAGGGGATTCCGGATTCTGGAGTCGACAGCTCACCATCGACACCACTTTTTATCGGCCGATAAAAGGCATTGCTCTGAGCTAAGATCGAATCGTTGTGGGGAACGAAGCATTGGATGGGGACGGGGACGGATGCTCGCGGTGGACGTGAGGCAGTCGCTTCGCAATGGCCAGACCGTCGCGGAAGGCGCGGCCCGGTGGTGGCGCTTTTCCACGCAGACGGTCGGGAAGCACGGCGACTTCCTGCTGGCTTTCGTCGACGGCGGGGTGTGCGTCGGCGCCTTCCGGATCGTCGGCTCTGAGCCGGATCTCACCGCAGGCGGTAAGTACGCCTTCGACCTCGCCCCCGCCTCCCGCTTCCAGTGGGCCCTGGGTCACCGGCTTCCGCTGCCTCCGGGCCGCAATCCCGCCCGCATCCTCACCGGCCGGCACTTGCGCGAGTTCCTGGACGCCGCCCCGCACGGCCCATCCGCGACTGACAACGACTGACAACGACCGACACCGAAGGAGCGAGCGCCGCATGGCGAGCAAGCCCGACCCCGTCGACGCCCTCCTGAAGGCCGGGCCGCGCCGCACTCACCTGCCCGAGCCCGCCGAGCGCGCCCGGCTGCGCACGGATTACGGCCTCACCCAGAGCGAGATCGCCGCCGCACTGGACGTCACCCGGACCACCGTGGCCGGATGGGAAGCGGGCCGCAGCGAACCACAGGGCGCCACCCGAGCCGCCTACGCCAAGCTGCTGGAAGGCATCGCCACCCAGCTGGCAGCCGCCCCCGAACCGCAAACCCCGTACGCGGCGCGGGAACCACAGACCGTCCCCACCCCGCCGGAACCACAGACCGTTCCCGCCCCGCCCAAACCGCCGACCACCCCCGCACCGCCGGAGCCCCGCACCGCGCAGCCGGTCCGCAGCCCGTCGATGTCGCGCCGCCCACCCGCGAAGAGGCCTCCCGTGAAGAGGCCTCCCGCGACGAGAGAGCCCGCTCCCGCCGCGGCAGCGGTCGATCCGCGCTTCGCCAACGGCCCGCTCGCGGTGCTGGACGGTGACGGGTCGGCGTACTGCGTCGGCGGCCTGGTGCTCGACTGCCCGGCCACGACCGTTCCCGCCCTGGTCGACTGGGCCCTCACCGAGGCGCACCTGGGGGCGCCCCGGCTGAACCGCAACGGCAAGGACGCCGACCCGCTGGTCGTCATCACGGCCGCCGCCGCCGAGCGGCTCGGCCTCCCGGCCGTCCTGGAGGACCGGCGAGGCCTGCGCCTTCCCGAGGACCACAAGGTCAACAAGCAGATCGCGAAAGCGAACTGGAAGACCACCAAGCGCGGCTTCGGCCCGTGGGCCAGGGTCTACCGTCCCGCACATGCGGGCCGGCGCCAGTGCGTTCAGTTCGCGATCGTGCCCTGGGGCGCTCTCGACGCCCGCGCCTGGGGCGACGCGGCGGACTTTCCCGCGGCGGAACTCGCCCAGGTGCTGGGCGCGTACGCCACGAAGGTCATCACGCCGCGCGGTTCCTGTGCGGTCTCCGGCCTGGAGCTGATGACCGCGCTGCGCCCGCCCACCCGAGCGGTCAAGGACGAGATGACCGGCGCATGGTCGTCCGGCCCGAACCCCGGTTCCCTCACCGGCCCGGTGGACCCCGCGCCACCGGAAGCCCCGGACGAACACCCCGTCGTCGCCGCCCTGTACCCGCGCGGTCACCGGCGCACTCCCGCCGAGGTCCTCGACGAAGAGGCGTACGAGTGGATTCGCGACCCCGAGCTGCTCACCGATGAGGAGTGCGCGAAGCCGTACGCGGTCGGCATCGACGTGAACATGGCGTTCGCCGCCGCCGCGAACCGGCTGAACGTCGGCCTTGGCCCCGCGACGTACGTCCACAGCCCGGCGTTCGACGCGAAGCTGCCCGGCAGCTGGCTCGTCGACCTGTCCCACATCGAGATCGACCCGCGCCTTCCGAACCCGTTCACCCCGCACGGCGTACGGCCGGCCGGCCCGGCCTGGTACGCGACGCCGACCGTCGCCTACGCCGTGGAGCTCGGGCACCAGGTGCAGCCGGCCGAGGCGTACGTCCGCCGGGAGCACGCCGCGTACCTGGACGCCTGGTACACGCGGCTGCGCGACGCGTACATGGCCACCATGGAGCAGCTCGGCGTCGTCTCCGGGATGCGCGAGGCGGACTTCCTCGAGGCGATGGATCAGCACAAGAAGGCCGACGCCGGGCAGGCCGCCGTCCTGTCCGCCATCAAGGCCACGGTCAAGGGCGGCATCGGCAAGCTCCGCGAGCGCCCGCAGGGCGCCGGATACCGCCCCGGCGAACGCTGGCCCGCCCTGGAACGTCCGACCTGGCGCCCGGACATCCGCGCCGCCGTGATCTCCGCCGCCCGCATCAACATGCACCGCAAGATGCTCAAGCTCGCAGGCGTCGGACTGTTCCCGATCGCGGTCCTCTCCGACTGCGCCGTGTATCTGTCCGACGGCCCCTCGCCGCTGGACTTCCTGCCCCGCACGCCCGACGACAAGCCGCTTCCCGGCGGGTTCCGCCTCGGTGTCTCACCGGGGATGGTCAAGTGCGAGGGCAGCCGGCCGATGATGTGGGCCGTGCAGATGCTCGATCAAGGCCACAACCCCGCCCGGCACATCAAGGGCGGCGACGCGTCGGCCGACGGAGAATAGGGGTCAGTGATGGGCATCCTGGGCGACAGCCTCGAAAAGGCCGAGGCGAACACGTTCACCCGGCCCCTGCCGAAGTCCGCGCAGGCGCAGATGCGGTTCCTGGTGAAGAGCGAAAAGGGCTCCACCAAGGCCGTGGCCGAGCGACTGGGCACCACCCAGCGCACGGTCGAGCGCTACCTCAAGGGGCAGTTCAAGCGGCCGCGCAAGGATCTCGCCGCGCGCCTGGTCGCCGAGGTGGGCAAGAGCTGGCAGCCGAAGGTCCGCGAGCGCGCCAAGCAGCAGGCGGCCAGTACCACGGGCATCGTGATCGAGACCCGCGCGCGGTTCGGATTCACCGCGGCGCCGGGGACGACGGACGACGGCCGGCTGCGGCTCATCACGCAGCACTTGCCGCCCGCCTACGCGAGCCGCCTCTTCGACGCCCAGGCCGCGGGCGCGACCGAACAGCAACTGCAGCGCATCGCCGCCGAAGGCCTCCAGGAGGAGTACTTCAAGGACCGCGGGCGCCGGGCGCCCGGCCTCCACGTGGAGCTGACCGACATCGACTACATCGAACTCGACTACCGCTGAGCGCTCCACCGGCCCCCCCCCCGCGGCAAGTTGGTGTGTACCTGCCGCTAGAGTGCGTTGCTTGATCGAATGCCTTACGGCGAAGGGGGACGCATGAGTGGGCAACTGAGAGACACGGCCAGCGAGTTGGCCGAAGTGCTGTGGCGGGAGCACACCGTGTACCGGGACCGGGCCGGTGGTGTCGTCATCCGGGGTGAGCACGTGCAGCGCTGGATCAGTCTCGCTCCCGCGGGTGGCCGGGGCGAGATCCTCGTCCGCGCCGGCCGCATCCTCGACGGCGGTACTACGGCCCCGGCGCGTTCGGAGGCGATCGTCCCGCTCGCCGCCGGTACGGGCGAGCTCGCCACGACCTGCCGCCGCCTGCTCGCCGAGGCAGCGGTCGACGCGACCCCACAAGCTCCCGCCCCGTCCTCAGGCACCGACCGCTCCAGAGGCTCCACCCGGCCCGGCCGGTCCGGCCGCGCAGGGCGGTTGAGACGCCGGGGTCGACACACGAGCTTCAGCTCCTGGGTGGTCCTGGTCTGCGTGGCAGGTGTTGTCGCTCTCTACCTCTACAGCGCCGGAGCATTCGGCAGGTAGACGACGCGGCGCCGTCACGGCAGGCCGGCGAACAACCGTATGCGACTGCCTCACGGGGACATCAATGACCTTTGCTCCCCGAGTCGAATCCACGCACTCCATGCCCGCGGCCGCGGAGTGGCCCGCCGGGCTCTGGAGGCCCTCACGACCTGGGCCTTCGAGACCTTCGCCGCCGATGGTCTCCAGCGGCTGGAACTGCTCCATCAGGTGGACAACCCCGCTTCGTGTCGCGTCGCGGCCAAGACCGGATACGAGTTCGTCAGGGTGCTGCCCGCCTGTCCGCCGGCTTTCCCGGCCGAGGGGCACCTGCACGTCAGAACAGCGGGTTGACCGCCCGGCCGGGCGAGCGCTCGTGGGGGATCCTGTACGACGGGCGGTGCCTCAGGGGCGTACACGCGGGTGTATCGCTGACAGCGTCGGCGCCCTGGCCGTCGGCAGAAGTGCGGCAATGCACTCCAATGGCGCAGAGTTCCAGCGACATCGCCATGATTCAAAGTCCGGCTGCACGTGCATAAGCCGGACTTTGCGGTTACTCGTAGGTCATGGCATCGAAGTGGCGGCAGGAACACGGAGACGAAGACGACGAGCACGGGCGCGAGCAACGTCCGGCGGCTGCCGGGGCGGACGCGGAGTCCGGCAGCCGTGCGGGACCGGACCCCCAGGTGGAACGGGACGCTCCCGGCTCGCCCACCCAGCTGGGCAAGAAGTCCTGGGGGGCGGTGCTCAAGCGCACGACGGCGGAGTTCAAGGACGACGAGCTGACCGACCGGGCCGCGGCACTGACGTACTACGGGGTACTGGCGCTGTTCCCCGCGCTGCTGGTGCTGGTGTCGATCCTGGGCATCGCGGGTGCGTCGGCGACCAAGGCCATCCTGGACAACATCGCGAAGCTGACGCCCGGCTCCGCCCGCGACATCATCACCGGTGCGGTCGAGCAACTGCAGGCCAGTGGCAGCGGTACGGGATCGATCCTGGCGATCGTCGGCCTTCTGGGTGCCCTGTGGTCGGCGTCCGGCTACGTGGCCGCGTTCATCCGCACATCCAACGCCGTCTACGACATCCCCGAGGGCCGGCCGGTCTGGAAGATCACGCCGTTGCGGCTGGTCCTGACGCTGGTGCTGATGATCCTGGCGTGCGTCAGCGCGCTGATCGTGGTGTTCTCCGGCGGCCTCGCCAAGCAGTTGGGTACGACGCTGGGGATCGGCGACACCGCCCTGAACGTCTGGTCGATCGCGAAGTGGCCGGTTCTGGTGGTGCTGGTCACCATCATGATCGCGCTTCTGTACTGGGCGTCGCCGAACGCCAGGGGCCGCGGCTTCAAGTGGGTCACCCCCGGCAGCTTCCTGGCCCTGGTGATCTGGATGATCGCCTCGGCGGGCTTCGCGCTGTACGTGGCGAACTTCGGCTCGTACAACAAGACGTACGGAACCCTCGCCGGAGTGATCATTTTCCTGGTGTGGCTGTGGATCACGAACCTGGCGATCCTGCTGGGGCTGGAGTTCGACGCGGAGATGACCCGTGAACGCGCCATCGTCGGCGGCCATCCCAGCGACGAGGAGCCCTACGTCGAGCCGCGTGACACCCGCAAGTGGAGTGACCAGGACCGTAAGCAGATGGGCAGCGAGTGACTGTGCTGGAGCACCTGGGCCGGGGCGTCGACGGGTTCGACACCGCGCGGCCGAAGGAGGCCGTGACGCGCCTCCTCCATGACGTACGCCGCCTCGACCGGCAGCTCACCCGCCGGGCCGCCTCCTGGGACTCGCCGTGGGCCCGGAAGATGCTGCCGGCCGTGGAATCGGCGGCCGAGAGAACCAAACTCTGGTGGGGCGCCGCCATCACGATGGCCGCCGTGGGAGGTGCCACGCAACGCAGGGCCGCAGCCGGGGGAGTGGCCGGCATGCTCTGCGCCCAGCTGATCGCGAACGCGCTGTGCAAGCAGTTGTACGAGCGGCGCAGACCCCCCACGGACATGATCCCGCACGACGATGTCGAGGACCGGCCGGACACTTCGTCCTTCCCCTCCGGGCACACCGCTGCCGCCGTGGGCTTCAGCGTCGCGGTCTCCCTCACCTCACCGTGGGTGGGGGCGGCAGCCGCGGTTCCCGCCGCGATGGTGGCCGTGGAGCGTGTCCATGCCGGAGCGCATTACCCCAGTGATGTCGCGGCCGGCGCCGCCATTGGTGTGGGCAGTGCCCTGCTGGTGCATCACGCACCGCGCCTGCTGTTGCGCCTCCTGACGTAGGGAGTCGAGGGCGGGGGCGGATCGGTTCGTCCGCGACGCGTGGGGTGTCGGCTGGCGGGCATCCGCGGTAACGGCTACGACTTGAGAGGACAGCCACCAGCGGGCAGGCCGTCCACACCGCCGCGCCTGGCGCAGACCGAGATGCAGCGAGATGCAGCAAGACGCAGCAAGACGCAGCAAGGAAAGGCAGGTCACGACGATGAGCACGTCAGTGGGCCAACCGCCCCACAGGGACACCGAGGAGTCGGTGGGCGACCTTGTCAAGCAGGCCTCGGAGCAGATTTCCCAGCTGATGCGGCAGGAGCTGCGCCTGGCACAGGCCGAGATGCAGCAGAAGGGTAAACGGTTCGGGCTCGGCGGCGGTCTGCTCGGCGGAGCCGGCGTGGTGGGCATCCTCGCTCTGCAGGCCGCCGCGGCCACCGCGATCGTGGCCCTGGACCTGGTCTGGCCGTTGTGGCTCTCCGCGCTGGTCGTCACAGGCGCGCTGCTCGTTGTGGCGGCGGTGCTCGCCCTCGTGGGCAAGAAGCAGGTCAGCCGCGCCACGCCGGCCGCCCCCCAGCAGGCCATCCACAGCGTCAAGGCCGACGTGGCGGAGATCAAGGAGAGGGCACGGCGATGACGGACAAGGCAAAGGGCGACGGTTCCTCGCCCACCCCCGACGAACTGCGGGCCCAGGTGGCCAGGACCCGCGAGGAGCTCGGCCGGACGGTCGAAGCGCTGGCCGCCAAGGCCGACGTAAAAGCGCAGGCACAGCAGAAGGCGGCCAGGGTCAAGGGCATGGTGCAGGACAAGGCGGCACACGCCCTCCACACCGCGCACGACAAGACGCCTGAGCCGGTACGGGAAAAGGTCGCCTCGGCCGGCGACCAACTGACGCAGACCGCTCACGGTCTGGGACGAAAGAGGCACAACAAGGACGCGGCGTCCGGCATGGGCGAAGGCCGGCCCGGCGGCAGGGGCGACGCGCACACCAACCGCAATCTGCTCGTGTTCGCCGGTCTGGCGGCGGCGATCGCTGTCGTCGTCGTCGCCACACGGCGCGGCGGGAGGTGCTGATGAAAGCGTCCAAGGTTGCCTACAAACCGGTCGGCCTGGTGCTGGGCGCCGTGAGCGGCGCCCTGGCCGGCGCGCTGTTCAAGCAGGTGTGGAAGGTCATCGGTCACGACGAGGACGCCCCGGACGCCACCGACGAGGAGCGCGGATGGCGGGAGATCGTGATCGCCGCGGCCGTACAGGGCGCCATCTTCGCGGCGGTCAAGGCGGCGGTCGACCGCGGCGGCGCCACCGCCGTACACCGCCTGACCGGAACCTGGCCCGGCTGACCGGGCGCTGACCGGGCGCTGACCGTGCGTTGACCGGGCGTTCGCGGGCCGTCAGAGCCCTACTGGCCGTCAGCGCCCTACCGGCCGTCAGCGCCCTATAGCCGTCAGATCGCTATGCGCCGCTCGTCCGCCGAGATGGCGAGGTCGTTGATGCTCGCGTAACGGCGTCGCATCAGGCCGTTGTCGTCGAACTCCCAGTTCTCGTTGCCGTAGCTGCGGAACCACCGGTCCGCTTCGTCGTGCCACTCGTACTCGAAGCGGACGGCTATCCGGTGGTCCGTAAAGGCCCACAACTCCTTGCGCAGGCGGTAGTCCAGCTCGCGCCGCCACTTGTCGCGCAGGAACTCCACGATCTGCGCGCGACCGCGCAGGAACGTGTCGCGGTTGCGCCACTCGGAGTCCTCGGTATAGGCGAGGGCCACACGCTCGGGGTCCCGGCTGTTCCACGCGTCCTCCGCAGCCTGGACTTTCTCACGGGCGGTCCCGGCGGTGAACGGCGGCAACGGCGGCCTCTTGTCGGTCACGGTTCTCCCCTTCCCCAGGGGAGAATGGGCATTCTCCCCTCTTCGCGGTAGCGTAAGAGAACGGTGATTCTCACGCAAGGGGAGGTCGGCATGGAAGCCGCGGCACAGGAGACCCGCATCCTCGACGCCGCCGAGACGCTCTTCTACGGGCGCGGCCTGCAGGCGGTCGGCATGGCGGAGATCCGCGACGCTTCCGGCGCGTCCCTCAAGCGCCTCTATCAGCTCTTCCCCTCCAAGGACCACCTGGTGGAGGCCTACCTGCGCCGGCGCGACGTGCGATGGCGCGCGTCACTGGCCGGCCACGTCGAGGATCAGCCTTCGGGCGAGGACCGGATCCTGGCCGTCTTCGAGTGGCTGGGGTCGTGGTTCCGGGAACCGGGATTCCGGGGCTGCGCCTTCGTCAACTCCTTCGGGGAACTGGGCGCTACATCCGAACCGGTCGCGATCGCCGCCCGCGACCACGTCGAGGCCCTGAAGGACTACCTGGCGCGCCTGGTGAGCGAGGCGGGCCACTCGGCCTGGCTGGCGCAGTCGCTCCTTCTGCTGGTGGAGGGCGCGATCACCACAGCCGCCGTCAGCGACGACAGTGCCGCGGCGGACCATGCCCGCGAGACGGCGCGCAAGCTGCTGGAACTGGACTCGGCAAGCTCCAGCAGCAGCGCCCCCGGCCGCGGCTGACCCACGGTCACGGCCGGCTCGCGCCCGCGAGCCCTTGATCCGTCACATTCTTCGGTCGACGAGGAACGGCAGAAGCGTGAGGATGTCGCCGACCGCCGCCGGGGCCAACGGGACGCTCCCCAGGCTGTCGCGGGCCCTCTCCAGATGGTCCCGCGCTTCGGCCAGCGTGGCGGAGCGCCCGCCGGCTTCCTCGATGAGCTCGGCGGCCCGGCGGGCGGCGGTGTCGTCGAGAGGATTGCCCGAGGTGAGGAGCGCGACCAGGCGCCGGGCGGCCGGGCCGTCCGCGGACACGGCCGCGAGGACGGGGTACGTCTTCTTCAGCCGGCGCAGATCGCTGTGCACCGGCTTCCCTGTGACCTGCGGATCGCCCCAGATGCCCAGCAGGTCGTCCACCGCCTGGAAGGCCACCCCGAGTTGCCGGCCCGCCCGCGCGAGGGCGTCGACCGTGGCGGCCGGTGCCCCGGCCAGTACGGCGCCCAGGCCCGCGGCGCAGCCGAGGAGCGCGCCGGTCTTGTGGCGGGCCATGGACCGGTACTCCTGCGGGGACACGGCCTCCGGGCCCGTCCAGGGCCGGGCCTCGAAGAGCAGGTCTTCGGCCTGACCGCGCACCAGGTCGTTCAGCGTCCCCGCCAAGTGCCGCACCGCCGCCCCGCTGTATACGGTGCCGCAGTCGGCCAGCGTCTCCACGGCCAGGGCGAACAGCGCGTCTCCCGCCAGCACCGCGGGGCCCGTGCCGTACGCCTTCCACACGCTCGCGCGCTGCCGGCGGGTCTCGTCGCCGTCCATGATGTCGTCGTGCAGGAGCGAGAACGTGTGGATCAGTTCCACGGCGACCGCACCGACGACCGCGTCCTCGGCGGATCCGCCCGCTGCCTCGGCGCACAGCACGGTGAGAGCCTGGCGTACCCCCTTGCCGTGCGAGCCGGCGCGGGGGCCGGGCACGGGCCTGCCGCCCACCTCGCTCCAGCCGAGCGAGAAGGCGGCCATCTCGGCAGGCCACGGATGAAGGCGCCGCACCGCCTGCGTGAGGGCGGGCCGTACGAGGTCGCGGCAGCGGGCGAGGATCTGCGGCGCGGTGGCCAGGTCTGTTACCGGCAGCGTCATCGTCGGCCGTCTTCCTCGTCCGCCACGGTGGCAAGGGGGAGTACGCCGAGTTCGGCATGGGCCTTGTCGACCATGTCCCGGGCGTGGCGCAGGCCGATCCGGTCGAGCGTACGGCGCAACTCGCTCAACTCGGCGGCGGTCTCGTCCTGGTCCCGGCCGAGCCGGGCGCGCGCCTTGACCAGCCCGAGCCGTGCCAGGGCCTCGCCGCGCGGCTCGCTCATGGCACGGAACTCCGCGAGAGCCTGCTCGTACACTTGGCGGGCTTCCTCGTAACGGCGGGCTCGGTAGAACACGTTGGCGCGCATCTTGTGGTTGTAGGCGAGGGCGCTGGACAACTTCATCTCGCGGCAGGTCACTTCCGCCTCCGCGAGCAGGGCCAGAGCGCGGTCCGGGTCGTCGTCGCGCAGGGAAAGGATGTCGGCCATGCCGCGCAGGGCCCATGCCCTGCCCCGCCGGTCCTCCGCCTTCCCGGCGATCTGGGCCGCCTCCTCGAACATCGCCAGCGCCGTGTCGTACGAGCCGGTGTTGCGGTGTATCTGCGCGATGCCCTCCAGCGCCCATACGGTGTGGCGGGCCTCGCCACGTTTGCGTGCCTCGGCGAGCAGTTGCTCGTGCAGTACGGCGACCGCCTCGTAGTCCCCCTGTATGCGTCCGGTCTCCGCCAGACCGGCGAGGGAGTAGCCGCGGGCCACGACGTCCCCGCCCCGTTCGCCCATGTCGGCGGCGAGGCCCAGCAACCGGAACGCCAGCGCGAGCGCGCCCCGCTGCCGGGCGAGCGTCCCGCCGCTCCACAACGCCCACGCCATGGCCCCGAGGTCACCGGCCGCACGGGCGGCGCGGTAACTGGCCTTCCACGCCCGGTCGGCTTCCTCGACGTTGCCCAGCCGGCGGTGCGCCTCGGCGACGGCGAGCCCGGACCGTGCCACCTCCTGCTGCGAACCGGAGGCTTCGGCCGCTCTCAGGTTCTGGGTGCCCTTTTCCAGTACGTCCGTCAGGGAGGAGTTCACCGACAGCGCGGTGAGGGCGCCTTGGTACTCCGGCGCGAATGCCTTGCTGTGCATGGGTGCCTTTCGTGCGTGGCCGGGGCAGCGGTGGTGCGCGGCTATGCACTGCGTGTATACGTACGGTGTATAGCCACCTGGTTCCGAACCCGGGCGCTTGGTGGGCCGGGAGGGTGCCGACCACCAGGGGCCGACCGTCCTGCTGTGGATCAAGACGACTGCCGCCCGCGCAGGGTTGCTCGCGCCCGATGTGTTTTATCCGGCGCGACATCCGGTGACCGGGGCGCGGCGGCGGCTCTATTCGCGGCACGGACTACCGGGCTCTTGAGCGCGCTCGGCCGGCGACGCGGGTGGACCGGCCGCCTAAGCCGGTCCACCCGAGGCCGACCGGGATCAGCCGGCGTTGCGTACCCGTCTGACCGACTGCCGCAGCGGTACCCGGACGGACGCGGGGAGCTCGTTGCCACCGGCGGCGGCGACCAGAGCCGCCGCCACCTCCCGCAGTTTGATGTTGGTGCGCTGGGACACCTCCACCAGTACGTCCCAGGCCTCATCGGCGGAGCAGGCGGCCAACGCCATCAGCATGCCCTGTGCCTGGCCGATGACCGTACGGCTGGACAACGCCTGACGCAGTTGCGTGATCTCCGCCCGCATCTGCGCCTGCGTCTCCGCCTCCAGGCGGTGTGCGTGCGGCGGCGCGCCGCGCAGTTCCCCCGTCACGTCCGGATTCGCCGTCCGCTCAGCCGGGTCGGCCCCCACGGCGACCACGTTCCATCCGGCACTCGTGACTGTTTCCTTCACCCTGTGGTCGCGGGGAGACGGACGGTGCCGTTGCGGCTGATCGTCAGAGGCGGACTGCAGGCGCCGTGCGGCAGCTCGGGGGAGGTGATGCGTACGCGGTACGGTCCCTCAGGCAGCTCCGGCACCACCACGGACGCCCGCAGCGCGCGCGGATCCACCTGTGAGGCCAGTACCGCGGCCTCGGACCACTCCCCCTCTTCCGTCCTGCGCTCCAGCAGGACGCTGCACGGATATCCCAGGCACCCAGTGATCCGCCAGCTGATCTGCCGTCGCTCGACGCAGGTCCAGCACTCCCCGCCGGTGGGCGCCCGTACGAGCAACGCGTCCGAGGCCGGGTCGGGCGAGGCGGTCCGGGGTGGGACCAACCCGTCGGTCGCTCGCTTCAGTTGGGCTTTGGCCAGCGCGATCCAGCGCATTCTCTTCCTTCCATGTCGCTCCCGCGGCGGTGGCGGCTGCGGCGGCTGTGGCGGCGGTGGCGGACCGCCCGGCGCGGGGAGCGGGTCCTCGGCTTCCTGATTTGGGTGTTTCCGCCCTGAAAGCGCCCAACACGGGACTAAAGTCCCGTCCGGCAGGGACCTTCGCCACCACCATCCGGCTACGGCAGCCCGGCGGTGAGCGCTCGCGTGCGGCCGGGGCGGAACCTACGATCGAGGTGGACGGATCTTGACGCGCGACGCCGGGAGGTCATCACCGTGAGTGTCCTCTACGGCAGGGCGGCGACGATCCGGTGAGCTTCTCACTGCCGGGCCTGCCGGACCTGCCCCACGACGTGGAGGGCCTGAAGTCGCTCATCGAGCGTGAGGTCGCCGCGTTGCGCGCGGACGTACGCCGCAAGGCGCAAACGCGCCTGCCGCTCGCGACCGCCCTCGGTGACGCCTCGCCCATGAGCGGTCAGTCCCTGGAGACCTTCACCTCAGGAAGAGCCGAACCGGCGGACGACCTCCCGGCCGGGCAGCGAGAAACCGGCGGTGGCGGCCCGAACGGCCCGAACGGCGTGACCGGTCACGACCCGTGGGCCTGCCTGTGCTCCAGCATGGCGGCCATCCCCGTCTCGGCGGCGCTCCTGGCCCCTGTCCAGGACGAGACCGGTGAGATCACGGACTTCGTCATCCGGGCCGGCAACCACGTCCGCTCTTCGGAATGGCTCGAACCGCCGGACACCCAGGTGGGGCAGCGGTTCCTGGAGGCCCGCCCCGGAGCCGCGACGAGCGGACTGCTGGCGGCGCTGACGTCGGTGTTCAAGTCCGGCCGCGCCCTCAACGGGCTGACCGTGGACTACACGGAGGAGCGGCACGGCCGACTGCATCGCGCCCCGCTCCTGTACTACGCCGCCTCCTGCGGCGGCCAACTGCTGACCACCTGGCTCCCCGCCCGCAGCCAGGCCGAGAGCCTGACCCTCGACGCTCAGCACATCGCCTCATTGGGATGGGGCCACTGGGACCTTCTCTCCGGCGCCGTCAACTGGTCGGAGGGGCTGCACCGCATCTTCCGTACCGACCCGGGCATGCCGTGGTCCCTCACGGAGCTCTGCGACGCGGTCCTGCCCGGCGAGGTGCCGGCGCTCGCCGAGCTGATCACCGCCGTCCTCGCCGGTGAGGAGCCCTCCTGGACACGTATCCGCTTCCGTGTCTTCGGTGAGGTACGCACCCTCGACCTGCTCGGCAGGCCCGTCGCGGGAACCGACGGACGCCCGTGGGCCGTGCACCTGGTCGCACGCGACCTGACGCCCCAGATGCGCGGCCGCCGCCGTCTGGCGGAGAGCCGGCGCGAGACGGAGGGGCTGCGCCAGCAGGCCGAGGCGGAACGGCGCATCGCCTCCGTCCTGCGCGAGGCGCTCCTGCCCACGCACTCCGCGGAGCTCGCCGAGCTGGGGCTGACGGTGGCCGCCGCCTATCTGCCGGCCGAGCCCGACGCGGCCGTGGGCGGCGACTGGTACAAGTGCAGGCGCCTGCCGGACGGGCGGGTACTGGTCGCCATCGGAGACGCCGTCGGCCACGGGCTGGACGCCGTCGCCCGGATGGCCCAGCAGCGCCACGCCCTCGCCGGCCTCGCCCAGACGGGCGCGCCGGCCGGCGAGATGACGACGTGGCTGAACGAGCTGGTGTGCAGTGACCCCTCCGCGCTGACAGCGACCATGATCACCGGGCATATCGACCACGACCGTGTCCTGCGCTGGGCGTGCGCGGGCCATCCGCCCCCACTGCTGCGGCGCGGCAAGGAAGTGTCCCTTCTCCCCTCCGACCATCTCGGCCCGCTCCTCGGCCTGATGCCCGGGTACGCGTACGAGACCGCGCCGGTCCCGCTGCGCAGCGGCGACCTGCTGCTCCTCTACACCGACGGTGTGGTCGAGCGCCGGGGCGAGGACATCACCGTGGGCATCAACAACCTCAGCCGGAGCCTGTCGGGAAACGCGGGGCTTCCGGCCCGTGCGACGCTCGACCGGATCATCGCCGATTACACGCGCACGGCCCACGACGACGACGCCTGTCTCCTTGCCATCCAGGTCGACTGAGCGCGCGGGAGCCCACCTCGCGCCCGTGAGGCGACACACGGGGTTACGTGTCGTCGTCGTCACCGAAGCGCAGCACGAAGTGTTTCTGCCAGGGAGTCTCCACGGCGCGCGGGTGGTAGTGCCGACGGGTGTACGCCACGGCCTCGTCCGCCGGGACCCCGTCCAGGACGGCCATGCACGCCAGCGCCGTACCCGTACGCCCGCGACCGCCACCACAGGCAATCTCCACGCGCTCGCCGGCCGCCCGCTCCAGCGCTTCCCGCAGCACGTTCCGGGCCTGACGGCGATCCCGCGGAAGCCGGAAATCCGGCCAGCGCAGCCATCGGGCCTCCCACGCCACCGGCGGCGGTTCCTTGCCCAGCAGGTAGACGGCGAAGGACGGCGTCACCCCTGCGGGCAGCGGATGACGCAGGCCCCGGCCGCGCACCAGCAGGCCGGAGGGCAACCTCATGACTCCGGCGCCGGCCGAGCACCACTCATCGCTCATGCGCCCACCCTATGGGCGGCGGCAGAAGGAACCAGCGGAGCATGGCCGGGCGGCGGGCCGTCGTATCCCACTGAACCGGTGGGCCGGGAGGCGGTACGCAGCGGGCGGGCCGCACGGTGCGATGCGTCAGGCAGGCGTCATCTTCGGCATCTCGCCCTTCGTCGTCCGCATGTCGATGACGGCGAACGCCGCGCCCTGCGGGTCGGTCAGTGCCGCGAACCGCCCGAACGGGCTGTCCATCGGCCCGAACTGCAGCTCGCCGCCGCGCTCGGTCGCCCTCGACACCGCCGCGTCGCAGTCCTCGACAGTGAAGTACACCTGGATGTACGGCGGGATCTCCGGCGGGAACTCGTCCGTCATCGTCATCCGCCCCAGGACGGTGTCGTCCCCGACGTTGAACACCTTGAAGTCGACCGCGTCGTCCTCCATCCGCTGCACGGTGTACGGGAAGACGGCGGGAAAGAAGGCGTCCGACTTCTCGGGGGCGCGCGTGAAGACCTCGGCCCAGGCGTACGCGCCCGGCTCGCCGCGCTTCTCGAAGCCTTCGTGCCGGCCCGCCTGCCACACGCCGAACGTGGCGCCGCCGGGGTCCTTCGCGATCAGCATGGAACCGAAGTCGCCGACCTGCATCGGCTCCATCAGCACCTCACCGCCGTTGTCGGTGATCTTCCGGGCGGTGGCGGCGACATCCGGCGACGCGAAGTACAGACACCAGGCCGACGGGGTCTCCTGGCCGGGCATCGGCGGGACGACGGCGGCCACCGCCTTGCCGTCGGAGTACGCCTGCGTGTAGTTGCCGTACTCCGAAGAGCCCTCGCCGAAGGTCCAGCCCAGCACGTCGCCGTAGAAAGCCTTGGCACCCTCCACATCGGTGAACATCGCGTCGGCCCAGCACGGAACGCCCTCTGGTTGTGCGGCCATCGTTTCGCTCTCTCCTGCTCGATGATTGGTCCGGTTTGTTACGGTATCCAGTCATCCGCCGCCCCGCCCGCCGCGACGCGTCGCGACGCCGCTGTCCTCAGGAAGGCTGTGGCGGTGCGACCGAAGTGCGCAGGATGAGGCGGGTGTGCAGCGTGTGCGTCTCGCGTCGCAGTTCGGCGCCTTCCAGCGCATCGAGGAGCACCTCGGCCGCCTTCGCGCCGAGTTGGTGCACGGGCTGCTCGATCATCGTCAGCGGCGGGTCCATGACCGCCGCCCGGGCGCTGTCGTCGAAGCCGATCAGGGACAGGTCGCGCGGGTAGGACAGCTTCTCCTGCCGGACGGCGCGCAGGGCTCCCGTCACCGCGTCGGTCTCCGTACAGAACAGCGCGGTGATGCGCCGCGGGAGGGTCAGCATGCGGACGACCTCCTCGGTCGCCGTTCCTCGGTCTTCGGCCCGACCATCACCAGCTCCGGGTCGAAGGGGATGTGCGCGTCGTCGAGCGCGTCGAGGTATCCGCGCAACAGTTCCCCGTCGGTCCACAGATTGCGCGACGCCGCGGCGAGCAGCTCACGCCGGGTCCGGGGCACCTTCGTCACGGGCGGCCCCCGTACGAATCCGATGCGGCGGTGCCCGGTCGCGATGAGCACCTCCACCGCCTCGCGCGCCGCGTCCCGGTTGTTGATGACGACGGCGTCGAGATCGAGTGCCCCGATCGCCCGGTCGACAAGCACGACGGGGATGCCCCGGTCCAACGCCGTCCGGATATGGGCCACTTCGCCGCCCCCGACAGCGGCGGAGGCGATGATGACGCCGTCGACCCGCTTGTCGATGAGCACGTTGGTCGCAGCGACCTCCTCGTCGAGGTTCGCGTACGTACTCAACACGATGGTGTCGAAGCCCCGGGCCCGCGAGCTGTCGCAGATGCCGCGCACCACACCGGCGAAGAACGGGTTGGCGATGTTCGCGACGAAGACTCCGGGGGTGTGACTGACACCGGTCGACACGCTGCGCGCCAGCGCGTTCGCGCGCTACCCGAGCTTCTCGGCCGCCGTGAGGACGCGTTCCTTCAACTCGGGGCTGACGTATCCGTACCCGCCGAGCGTCCGGGCCGCGGTCGCCCTGCCGACACCGGCCTCGGCGGCCACCTCGGAGATCGTCGGTGGCCCTGACGTGCGGCCCCGGTCTGCTGGCATTGCCGTCTGAGGGCTGAAGAGGTGACAGCGCGCAACCAGGCGGGTGATCCTCGCTCGTGGCAGTCACCCGAAGCCGCCGGCGGGCGTTGGAGTGGGCTCGCGCTGTCGCCCGGCGTCTCCACGGAGCCGGGCGACCCCACTCTCATCCACTGGAGGTTCCATGCTCCACTTCCGTGCCCGACAGCTTTCCGCCGCTGTGACCACCGCCGCCATGGCGATGACCGTCACGGGCGCCCTCGCGTTCACCGCCCAGGCCGCCCCCGTGCCCAAGGCCGAGTCCAAGGCCAAGGTGCTCAACTGGCTGGCGCACAAGCACTCGGACACCATGCCGCGTGTGCTGCACAAGGGCAGCGACTGGACCTCGTACGCGTACCTGTACGACGTCAAGAAGGGCAAGCCCGGCAAGAAGATCGGTGACGCCACTGCCCACTGCAGCGCTGTCGAGGTGACCCCTCACAGTGTCGTCGCGCAGTGCCAGAGTGTGCTGCGCACCGACGACGGCAGCATCACCCTGAGCGGCACCATCGATCACCGCCGTTCCGGCACGTACGG
Organism: Streptomyces flavidovirens DSM 40150; assembly: GCF_000429085.1. GTDB lineage: Bacteria > Actinomycetota > Actinomycetes > Streptomycetales > Streptomycetaceae > Streptomyces > Streptomyces flavidovirens. The sequence goes on from NZ_AUBE01000007.1 coordinate 232,881, forward strand.
CGGCGACGCGGCGATCACCGGCGGCACCGGCAAGTACGAGGACGCGGAGGGACAGGTCGAGGCCGTCTTCCACGGCGACTACGCCAAGCTGCGCGTCAAGCTCGACGACTGAGCACCCGTCGGCCGGCCGCCCCCCGCTGGGGACGAGCGCACGGGTGATAGACAGCGGATGGTGCCTGTGTGAGGGAAGAGGGGGAACAAGCTAAGGGTGCCTGAAGTTACCGACCCTCTGCTGAACCTCGTCCGGCGGCACAAGGAACCCGTGGTCGTACAGACCGTCAGGTCCACCGTTGCCGCAGTCATCTCCTACGTCGTCGCCCTGATGCTGAGCAGTGAACCGGCGCCGCTGACCGCGCCGCTGACCGCGCTGCTCGTCGTACAGGTCACCCTGTACGCGACTCTCACCACCAGCATGCGCCGGGTGAACGCGGTGGTGGCGGGGGTGGTCATCGCCATCGGCTTCAGTTCCCTGGTGGGCCTGACCTGGTGGAGCCTGGGACTGATCATCCTCGCCTCGCTGGTGCTCGGACGCTTCGTGCGGGCCGGTGAGTTCGTACCCGAGGTAGCGATCAGCGCCATGCTGGTGCTCGGCGTGACCCGGGTGGCCGCGACGGCCTGGGACCGGGTGCTGGAGACACTGATCGGGGCGGTCGTCGGACTGCTGTTCAACGTGCTGTTCGCGCCGCCGGTCTGGGTGCAGCCCGCGAGTGCGGCCATCGAGGGGCTCGCGCGCCGTATGCGGGATCTGCTGCTGAGTCTCGGGGACGAAGTGCGCGGTCACACCTCGGTGGCGGAGGCGGCCGAGGCGCTGCACGAGGCGCGTCGCCTCGACCACGACATCGTGGAGGTGGACGCGTCCCTGCGGCAGGCGGAGGACAGCCTCCGGCTGAACCCCCGCGTCAAGGAGGGACTGCTCTTCCGGGTCGTACTGCGCACCGGCCTGGACACCCTGGAAATCTGCGCCGTGGTGCTCCGTACGGCATGCCGGACCCTTACCGATCTCGCAAAGGCACGGACGGACGAACCGCTCTTCTCCACGGAGATCGCCACCGCCCTGCGGGAGCTGTTCATCCATATGGCCCGTGCGGTCGAGAGCTTCGCCGTGCTGATCACCACGCAGGTCAGCGTCAACGCGGAGGAGGCGGAGGAGCGGCTGGTCAGGGAGCTCGCCGCCAGCCGCGACAGCCGCGAGATCGTGGCGCACCTGCTCCTCGACGGCGTACGGGAGCATCCGCGCCAGTGGCAGTTGCACGGAGCGCTGCTGGCCGAGGTCGACCGGATCCTGGACGAACTGGACGTGGAGAAACGTTCCATGCGGCTGGTGGAGGAGCTGGACCGGCAGTCCCGTGAGCAGCGGGAGAAGTACCCGCTGGTGGCCAAACTCCGGCGCCGGCTGCGCGTCGGCCGGTCGCGGGATCTGCCCCACGAATCCCCCGACTAGGGGCGCGATGATCGGGTACCCGATGCCACGTGCCAAGATCCGCGCGGCAGGCACGCTGCCGCGCGTCACCCAGGAGGAGGCGCAGATGAGCACGGTGAAGGAGACGGTAGAGGTCGAGGTCCCCGTCCGTACCGCCTACAACCAGTGGACGCAGTTCGAGGAGTTCCCGAACTTCATGGAGGGGGTGGAGGAGGTCAGGCAGATCGACGACCGCCACAACCACTGGACCACGAAGATCGGGGGAGTGCGGCGGGAGTTCGACACCGAGATCGTCGACCAGCTCCCCGACGAGCGGATCACCTGGCGTACCACCGGTGGTGACACGAACCAGAAGGGCATGGTCCGGTTCCAGCGGCTCGACGACACGCACACACGGGTGGAGCTCGTGATGGACGTCGAAACGAGCGGCGCGGCGGAGAAGACCGCCGACATGACCGGCATGATCGACCGGCGCGTCAAGGGTGACATGCGGCGATTCAAGGAGTTCATCGAGCATCGCGGCGGCGAATCCGGGTCGTGGCGCGGCCGCATCAAGCCTGGATGACCGCGGCCGTGCGCGCCTCGACGGTCCTGACGTCCGCCCCCGGCGTCAGGACCGTCGACGCTGCCTGCGGCGCCGCCGGACTTCAGGACGAGCTTTACGGCATTCGGGATTGAGCGGGGGCTTGTCAAGTTTGCTGCTGCGAGCTATATAGGTGTTGTCGCCATGTGCATCCCGTATCCGGGAAAGGAGTGACCAATGATGCTCATGCGTACCGACCCCTTCCGTGAACTCGACCGGCTCACCCAGCAGCTGATGGGCACCACCGCGAGGCCGGCGGCCATGCCGATGGACGCCTTCCGGCAGGGCGACACGTTCGTCGTCGAACTGGATCTGCCCGGTGTGGACCCCGAGTCGATCGACCTGGACGTCGAGCGGAACGTGCTGACCGTAAAGGCCGAGCGCCGCTCCGACGCCGGCGAAGGCGCGGAAGTCCTGATCGCCGAACGGCCGACGGGTTCCTTCAGCCGTCAGATGTTCCTGGGGGAGACGCTGGACACCGAGCGCATCGACGCGTCGTACGAGGCAGGAGTGCTCCGCCTGACGATCCCGGTCGCGGAGCAGGCCAAGCCACGCAAGATCTCCATCACCGGGGGAGGCGCCCAGAAGGAGATCAGCGGCTGACTCCGGCGGGACCCGGACCGCGGGTCGCGCTCCGGGTCCCGCCCCCCCTTCGCCCCCACGGGCGGGGCGCGAGCGGAACAGATGCGAGCACGTACGAGGAAGGGCCTGGCGGCATGGTGATGAAGTGGGACGCGTTCCTGGCCGCCGTCCAGGAACGGGGCCAGTACTCCTCACGGCAGGAAGCCGAGCGGGCGACTCGCGTGGTGATCGCCCTCCTGGGCGCGCATGTCGTGGGCTCCGAGCGGTCGGAGCTGGCCGCCCGGCTCCCGGAAACGTGTGCGCTCCTGCTGCTCAACCCGCTGCCGGCCGCTGAGCCGCTCGGACCGCAGCGGTTCGTACGGGCGACAGCGGCGTGGATCGAGGGCGCCACCGAAGAGACCGCGAAGTGGGACGTCAGTGCCGTCCTCAGCGTCGTCGCCGATGCGGCCGACGACGAACTGATGCGCCGCGTCCTGCTCCAGCTCCCGCCCGGTTACGACCTCCTCTTCGGCCGCCCCCAGGCGACGTGAGCTGTGGGGCGTTCGGCCGAGTCGGGGCGGCGGCGGGGCGGGCTCCCGCATAAGGTGCCGCCGCCCCGAAGAGGAGGCATGCTGAATTCGGACACTACTCAGTCACCACACAGTCACCAGACGATTACCCTGCGGACACATCCGGGCAGCCTCCGGATACCACTCAATTCCGTGGGCACTAGTCCGTGGGCACTAGGCAGAAAACAGCAGAGAGGCAGGTAGCCACAGTGATGCGGTGGAACGAACTCGTACAGCAGGTACGCGCCTCAGGGCAGTACGCCACCGACGCCGAGGCGGAGCGCGTCCTGCGCACCGTACTGGCTGTGCTGGGCACGCATACCACTGGTGACGAGCGCCGCGAACTGGTGCGCCTGCTGCCTGTGGAGGCGGCCGTCATCCTCGCCCGCCAGAAGCCGGCCGCCAGGCCCCTGACCGCACCGGAGTTCGTCGAGACCGTCGCCGCGAGACTCGGGGGACTCACGCCCCCCGCCGCGCGCTGGGGAGTGAGTTCCGTGCTCGGCGTCCTGGCGGACTGCGCGGGCGAAGACCTCACACGGCGCATCACCGCGGTCCTGCCGAGGGGGTACGCCCTTCTCTTCGGCCGCGCCGAACTGGCACCGGCGGCCGCCTGAGCCGGGACCGGCCGTAGGGCGGGGTGAGCGGTCCCCCTGCCGCGCCGACGCATACGGTCGTACGCTGACCGTATGACGGACAAGGAACGCGTGACGATCACGATCCCGGCGGAGAGCGCCGCCGCGCTGAAGAGGCTCGCCAAGGAGAAGCGCATCGAGTCCGTGTCGGCGTACGTGACCGAGGCGGTCGAGGAGCGCCTCGGTCGCGAAGAGCGCGCCCAGCGCATCATCGAAGGCTGGGCCGCGGAGGTCGAGCGGACGAGTACCGAAGAGTGGGCCGAGGCCGTGGAGTGGGCGCGGGCCTCCGACCGGCGGGGAGACGACGCAGGGGGCGCGGCCGCGTGATCGGCGGGTACATCCTCGATGCCGGCGCGATACGGCAACTCGCCCTCGGCCGCCCTTTCATGGTGGCGCGGGTAGTCGTGTCGGTCGAACAGATCCAGGTCCTCTACGTCCCCACCACGGCTCTCGCCGCCGGCCTGATCGGCCACGACATCTCGCCCCGGCGGCGGGAGCAGGTCGACCTGGCGCTGGCCGCACCGGTTTTCGAGTTCCACGGCCTCGACCGCCCGGCCGCCCTGGCGGTCGCCGAACTCGCCACCATGGCCCAGGTCGACCTCGCCACCGCTCACGTGGGTCACTTGGCGCTGCGGCGCCCGGGCTGGCCGGTCATCACCGACCGGCCGGGCGAGCTGCACAAGATGAACCCCGGCATCGAGACGGTCGAACTGCCGTAACCGACCTGGGTAGCCGCCCTGCCCCGTGACCGATCTGCCGTAGCCGAACGGCCGCGGCCGTCTGTTACCGGCCGTCGGTCACCGGCCGTCGGCGTGCGCGGCCGCGTCCTCGGCACGCCTGCGGGCTTCGCGGGCCGCGGCGCCGGCTTCCCGGGCACGGTCCCGCGCCGTCGCGACCGCTCCCCGGTCAGCTTTCTGCCGCTCCTTGGCCTCCTTCAACTGCTCGGCCAGCGCCGTGACCTCGTTCTCCGCCTCCCGCAACCGGGTCTCAGCCCGCGCGAGTTCCTCCTCGGCGTCCCGTGCCTGCTGCTCGGCTGTCGTGGCGTCCTTCTCGGCCCGCGCGATCCGAGCAGCACGCTGTTCCTTGCGCGCCCTCTCCTTCTCCTCCTCCCGCTCCTTCTTTTTGGCCTCGGCAGCAGAGGTGGCGAGGCGGGGACCGTTGGAGCGGGCGGGGCGGGACGAGTTGGGCGGCACGGCGGTCGGCGTGGTGGCAGCGGTGAACCCGACCGGCGGGCTGAGCGGTTTGGTGAGGCGGCCCGAAGCCCACTCCCGCGCGGCGTCGGGGTCGGCCAGGACGGCGTGCAGCGTGCTCTCGACCTCACGCTGTACGTCCTCGCTGACCGGGTGTCCGGCATCGGCAGCCAGTTGCTTGGCCTGCCGGGCCAGCGCGCCGACCAGGTCGTGCTGCCGCCGGCCGAGTTCGCGCAGCTGCTCGCCGTCGAGATCACGGTGGGCCCGGCGCATGCCTTCCCCGAGGCTGATCAGCGGCTGGACCTGCTCGGGCTGCCGACGTACGAGCAGATTGCTCGCCCAGGCCGACAGAGTCGGGCGCCGCAGCGCCTGAATCCGCCCGGCCAACTCGCGGTCGCCCGCTGTACGGGCCGCCGCTGCGCGCTCATTCCTGGCCGCGGTGAAGTCGGCCGGAGCCAGCCCGTACAGCTCGTCGGTGATGCTCTCCAGGTCCACGGCTCTCCAGGTCCACGGCTCTCCAGTCCGGCATCTTCTCAGCAGCCTCCATCATCCGTCCCGGCAGGCGGGATGCGGTGATACGGCGGTCAGCGATCGGCGTATCGCACGCCGGTATACGGGTGACTTTCCGGGTAGCGCCAGGCCGTGTGGGTACACGGGTGGTCACTGACTTACCGGCTTATCGACCAGGAAGGGGTTGACCGTGGCGGGAGAGGATCTGGGGCGTCTGCTCGGAGGAATGCTGGGAGAAGGCGACGGAAAGGCGAACCTCCTCGGCTCGCTGCTGGACTCCCTGGGCGGCAGTACGGCTGGGAGCGGCAACCCGCTGGACGGGCTGCTGGCGGCGCTCGGTGAGGGAGGCCTCGGTCATCAGGCTCACTCATGGGTCGGAGCCGGCGCCAACGAGCCGATCGACGGAGCGCAACTCGCGGAGGCGCTGCCGCCCGACACACTCCAGGAAGTGGCCCAGCGAGCGGGGCTGTCACCGGACGAGGCTGCCGACCAGCTCGCTCAGGTTTTGCCGCAGGCGGTGGACAAACTGACACCGGGAGGCCAGCTCCCGCACGACACGTCGATGGAAGACCTCATCAGGTCGCACACCCCCTGACATGTGCTCACGGGGTCCGGACTCGCCGGACTCCGTCGTCGCGAGGCGGGCCCGAGGCGGCTACTGCGGACCGAGTTCCTCCGACTTCTTCTCGTCGTTGTCGTCCCGTTCCCCCTCCGCCTGGGAAGGGGTCGTCTGCCGCAGGTCCTCGTGCGTCTCGCCTTCGCGCTCGCCCTCTGCCTGGGAAGGGGACTGCTCGCTCATCGGTCTGGTCCTCACTGCTGGGAGTTTTTTACCTGGTAGCCGTCGAAGCGCGCGGCCGTTCATACGCCATTTTCGGCGCTCGGCACCTTTCCTGCGATCCGACAGGCCCCTCCCAGTGGTTGAGGCGGCAATCGGTCTACCGGGACGGTCTCACCCAGTGGGCTTGCGCAGTTCCTCGTTGAGACGCAGAGCTTCTTCGAGCTGGTCTTCCAGGATGACGATGCGGCAGGCGGCTTCGATCGGCGTTCCGGCGTCCACGAGCTCGCGTGCGCGGGCCGCGATGCGCAACTGGTAACGGGAGTAGCGGCGGTGGCCGCCGTCGGACCGCAGGGGCGTGATGAGCCGGGCTTCGCCGATGGCCCGCAGGAATCCGGGCGTGGCGCCGATCATCTCGGCGGCGCGGCCCATGGTGTAGGCCGGGTAGTCGTCGTCGTCGAGCCGGTCGGTGGTGGTGTGCGGGTGGGTTTCTGGCGTCATTTGCACCTCTTCTGGGACGCGTCGAGGGGCCCCGATGCCGTACGGCACCGGGGCCCCGAGGGGTTTCAACACCATCTACCGGCTCTGGGCTGCGCCGGCTTTCTGTTTCCGCTTATCCGCCTGGGAGGCCGGAAATGCGGGGATCGTGAATGCGTGACCGGGGACCACCTTCCAATCCGGGGCCTGCGGTACCCGAGCGAACTGGACCCTCGCTCGGGCGATCCTGATGGCGTCTGCTCCTCTCTCGTTTCTTCTTGGTACGGGTACTGCTTGTTCCTGCGGTTCTGCTCGGCGCCCCTGGGGGCCGCCCGGCCCGGCAACCAGCCGTGAGACCTTCCTGCAGTTTCCTGGCCTCACCACTCCGTCGCCGTGCCGTGTACTGCTCGCGCCAGTTCGTCTCTGCCGCGTATCGCTGACTTCTTCGGCTACGTCAGGAACCCTACTCACACGGGGCCCGTATGTCTATCGCCGCCAGGACAGATATTCAGGTGTGTCGCGGAAGGGCTCAGCCGGCACCGCCGCCGTCGACGCGCAGCCGTACCTGTTCCTCCAGGCGCTGGAGACTGTGGTCGAGGGCGGCGTTCACTGCCTCTTCGCCCGGGTCGTGGTCCTCGTCGAAGAAGGAGAGATGCACCGTCACTTCCGTGGCCCCGCTGCCCATCCCGGCCACCTGGAGCCACCCGGTGTAGCTTCCCGAGTCCCTGGTGCCCCACTCCAGCCGCATCTGGTCCTTCTGTGCGCGCAGGAGTGCCGAGGTGTCCTCGTCGGTGCGGTCCTCGTGGACGGTGACGGCGGGCAGTTCCTCGGGGCGTACATGCAGCGCTTCCGGCAGCCACTGGTCCAACTGGTCGACATTGGCCGCCTGGTCGAAGACGTGCTCCGGCAGTGCGGGCATTGTGCGTGAACGCTCGTATTCGGTCATCACCACACCATTCCTCGGCTCGAAACCGTTCGACGAACGCATGCCCGGCCTGCCGGACGTGAAGCCGTGCGGCCGTACAACCACCCATTCGCCGGAGGCGGCCGGCTCGGTTGCAGGTCTCCGGGGCCGACCGCGCTCCGAAGTGGGCGTGCGCGATGCCTTGACGCGCCCTCCAGGCCCTCACATACTGACGGCCAAATCGATTTGGCCGAATCGATTTGGCCCCCGTCCAGGGCCGGATCACGGTCGAAACCGGAGCGAGCCGAACGGAGCTCGAACGTGCCCAGTCCCCGCCCCGCGTCCCTTCACCCCGAGTCGACCCACCCCGAGTCGACCCGTCCCGAACCGATCCACCCCGTGGACGAATCCCGGCCGATCGGCAGGATCCTGCTCTTCGGCATCCAGCACGTCCTCGTCATGGCCGCGACCCCCATCTCGGCGATCTTCCTGATGAGCGCGACCCTGCGCCTCGACCCCGGCCTGACCGTCAACCTGCTCTCGGCGGCCTTCCTGCTCTCCGGGATCGGAAGCCTGATCCAGTCGCTCGGGCCATGGAAGTTCGGCCCCAAGCTGCCGTTCGTCATGCTGCCTGGCGGCGCCCCGCTCATCCTCTTCCTGGCCATCGCCGAACAGCACGGGCTCCCCACCGCGACCGGCGCGGTGATCATCACCGCCGCCTTCTACTTCGTCGTGCTGCCCGTCTTCTCAAGGCTGCTCGCGTTCTTCCCCGCCCTCGTCATCGGCACGATGATCGTCATCGTCGGTGTCAACCTGGTGAAGGTCGGCGCGCTGCTGGTCACCGGCCGCCCCGGACAGCCCGGCTTCGCCGACACCACCAACCTCCTGCTCGGCCTGGCGACGATCGGCTTCACCGTCGCCTTCTACTGGCTGTTCACCGGAATGCTGCGGCAACTCGCCGTCATGCTCGGCCTGATCGCGGGTACGGTCCTGGCCTTCGCACTCGGCGCGGTGGACGCCGGCCCGGCGGCGGGGGGCGGACTCCTGAGCATGCCGCAGCTCCTGCCCTTCGGCTCGCCCCAGTTCAACCTGCTCGCCGCCCTGCCGCTGATGCTCTACAGCCTCGCCTCCATGGCGGAGGCCACCGGACAGACCGTCATCAACGCGGAAGCCGTCGGCAAGGAGATCGACAAGCGCGCGGACGTCCCCAAGACCATCCGCGGCGACGCCCTCACGTCCCTCTTCGGTGGCTTCTTCGGCCTGCCGCTGATGGTGACCAGCGGCGAGAACATCGGCATCGTCCGCGTCACGGGCGTACGCAGCCGGTACGTCACAGCGGCAGCCGGCGTCGTACTCATCGCCATCGGCTTCCTCGCGCCCATCACCCGCGCGATCAGCATCGTCCCGTCAGCCGTCGTCGGCGGCACCGCCATGGTCGTCTTCGCCGTGATCACGGTGCTCGGCGTGCAGATGCTGGGGCGCGCCGACCTCGACCGGCACACCAACACCTTCATCTGCGCCGTCGCCATCGCCCTGGGCCTGCTGCCCATCCTCATCCCCGGCGTGTACGGCGGCTTCCCGCCCGGCGTCCGGATCCTGCTCGAAAGTGGCGTCGCCGTCGGGGCGTTCGTCGCCGCCGTACTCAACATCCTCTTCCACCACGTCAGGCCGCGGCTCACGCGCAAGCCGCCGCCCGCCGCCGCCGTCCCGGCCCAGCCCCAGCCCCAGGCCCAGGGCGAGGCCGAGCCCGGAGCCGGCGAACCCGCCCCCGCCCAGCATCACTGACCCCACCCGTACCGGAAAGAGCCCGATGACCGACCAGCCCGACCTGACCCCCGACCAGCTGCGCGCCGACGGCGACGCGCTGCTCCTGGCGCCCGACGTGGTGCTGACACCCGACGGACCGATGGACCACTACGCGGTCGTCGTCACCGGCGGCACCTTCCTCGCGGTCGGACCGGCCGAACGACTGGGGCGGACCTACCCGCACCTGACGCCCGTACGGCTGCGCGGACACATCCTGATGCCCGGATTCGTCGACGCCCACCACCACCTCACCCAGACCTTCGGTGCGGCCCTGGCCTTCGGTGAACCGTCGGAAATCTTCCGCCGGCTGTGGGTGCCCCTCGAAGGCGCGCTCGACGAGGAGGCCGTGTACGTCGCGGCGAAGCTCGCCGCCCTCGAATCGCTGCGCGGCGGATTCACCACCGTCGCCGAAGCGGGCACCCGGGCCCCGGTGGACGTGGAACTGGTGGCCGCGGCCGCCCGGGACGTGGGGATCCGGTGCGTACTCGGCCTCGTGTGCAACGACGCCGACAGTGACGCCGACACCTCGACCACCCTGGTCAGTGCCGAGAAGCACCTCGTCCGCTACTGCACCGAGGAGCTGATCCATCCGTCCCTCGCCGTCTCCGTCCCGGAAGCCGCTACCGCACGCACCCTGCGCGACACCGCCCGGCTGGCCGCGGCGGCGGGAGCCGTCGTCCAGATCCACGTCAACGAGCATCTCGCCGCCGTGGAACGCTCCCTCGTCCAGCACGGGCTGCGCCCACTGGAGTACCTCCACGAAGTGGGCGCCCTCGGCCCGCAGTTGCTGGCCGCCCACGCCACCTTGCTCACCCCGCGTGAAGTGACCCTGCTCGCCGACTCGGGAGCCGCGGTGAGTTACAACCCCGTCGCCAGCGCCTGGAAGGGCAACGCGGTGGCCCCGGCGACCACCATGGCCGAACGCGGGATCCGCTTCGGGCTGGGTACCGACGGCACCCGTGGTGACGCGTTCCGCCTGGCCGAGGCCGCCGAGTTCGCGCAGCGCCTCGCGTACGGCCTGGCGACCGGGGACTCCTCCTGCGGCGCCGGCTGGACCTGGCTGGAACACGCCGCCGGGGGAGGCGCCGACGCCGTCGGGCTCGGCGCCCGTACCGGCCGGATAGCCGAGGGAGCCGTCGCCGACTTCCTGCTCGTCGACGTGAGCGGCCCGGAGATGCGGCTGTCGTGGGACCTGCCGTGGGAGCTCGTACGGCGCGGCAACCGCGACCAGATCACCGCCGTCTTCGTTGGCGGCAGGCTGCGTCTGTGGCGCGGCTGGCCGCTCGACTGGGACGGCCCGGCGCTGGTGCGGCGGGCCGCCGAACTGAGCCGGGACGTGTTGCTGCGCGCGCCCGTGACCCGCGTCCACCCCACGTCCACAGAGGCACGGCACGCGCCGGCGGAGTGGAGCACGGCGCAGTGAGTACGGAGACGATGGCGATCCTCGCGGTGACGGTGGCCGTCGCGGCGTTCGTCCAGGGAAGCAGCGGACTGGGCTTCGCGCTGATCGTCGCACCGGTGGCCGGACTCCTCGATCCTAGTCTGGTCCCGGTTTTCGTACTCGCGTCGATGATCCCGCTCAACCTGTACGTCGCCTGGCGCGAACGGGACTCCCTGGATCTGCGGGGAGCGGGCTGGATCACCGCTGCGCGGCTGGCCGCCACGCCCGGCGGGCTCATGCTGCTGTGGGTCATCCCGGACCGCAGTCTCGGCCTGTTCGTCGGGGCGGCGACCGTGCTGGCGGCGGTGGTGAGCCTCGCCGCTCCGGCGTTCACGCCCGGGCGCGGCGCGTACGTCGCCGCGGGGGCCGTCACCGGACTCACGGAGACCGCGACCGGGGTCGGCGGGCCTCCCCTCGCGCTGGTCTACCAGCACCGCCCGCCGGCGGAGCTGCGCTCCACGGTGGCGGTGTGTTTCCTCGTGGGTGAAGTCGCCTCGCTGGCGCTGCTGTTCGCCACCGGGCAGGGCAGCCCGGCCCAACTGGGGTGGGTGGTGCTGCTGTTGCCCGCGCTGGCGGCGGGGGCCTGGCTGAGCCGCCTGGTGCACCACCGCCTCGACGCCCGCAGGATGCGGCTGTTCGTGCTGGCCTTCGCCCTCGTCTCCGGGGCGGTGCTCATGCTGGCGCCGTGACGCGCAGCGAGGAGGCGCGGGGGATCACGCGCGGCTCGGGGACCGTCGCGACCGCCGTGTCCATGGCGAGCCCCGCGTGCGCAAGGTCCGGCGCGCCGCTCAGCCGGCCGAGCAGCAGCTCCACCGCGTCGGCGGCGGCCCGGTCCAGATGCAGGTCGACGGCGGTCAGCGGCGGCTCGCAGGTCCGGGCCCGCAGGCCGTCGTACCGGGTGACGACCATGACGTCGTCCGGGATGCTGCGGCCGCTGTCGCGGATCGCCCGTACGGCGCCCACCGCGAAAGCGTCCACGAGCGCGCAGACCGCGTCCGTCTGCGGGTGTTCGGCCAGCAGGGCGGCGCAGCGGTCGTAACCGGCCTGCTCGCCGCCCTCCTCGGGGGCCGTCGCGACCAGCGGTGCCCAGCCGTGCTCGGCGGCGGCGCGCTCGAACGCGGCGCGGGCGTCCACCGCGGAATGGCGGGCACCGGCCCCGATGATCAGAGCGGGACTGCGCGCCCCCTGCTCCTGGAGGTGCGCCAGGAGCAACTCGACGACGAGGCCGCCGTGCAGATCGACGTACGGGGCGTCGTCCGCGGGCGACACGGGCCGCCCGAGCGCCACGTACGGCAGGTGGCGCTCCCGCAACTGCGCCACCGCGATGTCGCTCTCGTCGGGTTCCACGACGATGGCTCCATCGATGTCGAGGGAGTACAGCGCCGAGGCCGACTGGACGGGCGGTACGAGAACGAGCGCGTAGCCGTGCACGAGCGCCCGCTCGGCGGCCGCCGCGGCGACCTCCATGTAGAAGCCGAGCCGGGACGGCCCGCCGGCCACCGCGAAGGGCATCGACGAGGCGAGCGCGATGGCCTTCGCCTGCCCCCGCCGCAGCCGCTGGGCCCGCAGGTTCGGCCGGTAACCGAGCTCGGCGGCGACCTTCTTGATGCGTTCACGGGTCCGGGGGTCGACCTTGCCGAGCCCGTTCAGGGCGTGCGAGACGGTCGTCCGCGACACCGAAGCGGCCTTCGCGACATCGGCGATCGTCGGCGGCCGTGCACCGGAACCGGAAGTGGGCATCTGCGCGGACGCTCCTCGCTCGTTCTGACGGGTGAGTAACAGGTGACAGCCACATCTTCGCCGACCGGCCCCCCGCCGCACACGCGTACGCCGGATTGTCAGGGGAAGGCCGAATTCCGTGAGCCGGGCCAGGAGCACCGGGACCCGCCACCGTCAGGCCGACCCCATGGGTCGTGCGCCGTGGGTTGCTCCATTGGGCGGCAAACGGGCGCGCGGCGGCGTGGGCTTCCCTCCGGACGCACCGTCGCCGGTCACGATTCCGAGCGGTGGACAGGTTCCGCTGCGCAATCCGGCGGTGAAGAGGAGACCTTGTGACGGCTGCACCGGGTGTCGCCATCCCGCGCGAACCGGTACCGGGCGGAGGCGGACCCGGCCGGGGAAGCGGAAAGGGCCTGGGCCTCTTCCGGTCGTGGACGGCCGTCTGGACGACGGGCCTGTGCCTGCTGCCGCTCGGGCTGCTCACGGCGGGGGCGTGGCTGGGCCGTCACGTCCGCCCCAGCGCGGACGAGTGGTGCTTCCTGCCCAAGGTCCGTGACCTCGGTGTCTGGGGCATGGTCGAGAAGTTCTACGCCACCGACAACGGCCGGATCGGCAATGGCCTGCTCGTCGGGATGTACGCCCAGTTCCCGGTCGCCGGCCATCAGTGGTTCGCTCTGGTCAGTGGCGTGATCATGCTGGTGGTGCTGTGGGCCCTGACCGTCCTGCTGCTGCGCAGGGCCGGCCGCACAGCCCCCCGTGGGGTCCCGCTGCTCGTGGCGTCCATGATCACAGCGGTTTTCCTCTTCGCCACCCCCAATACGTACAAGACGTTCTACTGGCCCGCCGCCTCCGTCTCGCACACCCTGGCTCCCGTGCTGGCCTGCGCGGCGGCCCTCCCGCTCCTGGTGGCACGCGGCCGCCGGGGCATGATCGCCGCCCTGGCCGTCGTGCTCGTCTCCGGTGTCTTCATGGGCACGCTGTCCGAGGAAGCGTCGGTCGTCTGCCTGGTGGTCCTCTCGGCTGTCGTCCTGCTCGGCCGCTGGATCTTCACCGAGCGGGCCCTTACCGTCGCCCGCTGCTGGGCCCTGGTCGGCATGGCCGGAATCGGCATCGGCACGATCGTCCTGATGACCTCCCCCGGAGGGCGCAGGCGACGCGACCGGTTCGGCCTCGAAACCACCTCCATGCTGGCCCCCGAGTCGCTGATCGCGTCACTGCGCGGGTACGTACGCATCCTGGAGACCGTCTTCACGACCTGGCAGTACGTGGGAGCGGTCGCGGCCGGAGTGCTGCTGGGGCTGCTGGTGCGCAGCCGGGAAGGGGCTTCACCGGTCCTGCTGCCCAGCCGGCCGCTCCTGTGGACATTCTTCGGCGCCCTCACCTTCCTCCTCTCGGGCTACCTCTGCACCGTCATCACCTATCCCGTCTTCGGCGCACGTGTGGTGACCGCCCAGCGCACCTGGAACGACTACCTTCTGCTGTACGTCGTGGTCCTCGCCGGCGCCGGTGCCTTCCTGGGACGCGCGGTGCGCAAGCGCGAGCGGCGGACCGGCGTGGCGACGGCGGTCGCCGCGGCGGTGTGTGCCGCGGCCGTACTCGGACTGGCCGCCCCGCTCTACCACCTGGGCCACGACATGCGCGTACGGGCTCAGAAATGGGACCGTCAGGACCAGTACCTGCGCGCACAGGCCGCGAAAGGTGCGAAGGTCCTCCCGTACACACCGCTCTCGGTCGCCGGGACGCTGGAGCCGTTCGGCGGCAAGGGGCGCAACGTCTGGCCGGCCGGATGCGTCGCCGACTACTACCACCTGGAGAGGGTCACTTACTCGACTCGGCTTCCGTGACCTGCGGCTCGGGCCCCTGCGGCTGCTCCCCGGAGGCTCGGGTGGCAGCCGCCCCGGAGGTGATGGCCCACCGGGCGAGCAGGAACGACAGCGGTGTGACGAGGACACCGGCGGCGAGCGCGGAGAGGTTCTCGGGCATGCCGAGCCGGCTCACGGCGACGTACAGCAGGATCCCGCTGCCCACGACGTTGGCCACGGCCGACAGGGGATAGCGGACGAAGGCACGCCAGGTCGGCTTCGTACGAAGAGTGACGTACGAGTTGAGCAGGAACGATCCGACGATGCTCACCGCCCAGCCCACACCATGGGCGACCAGATACGGCAGCCAGATGTTCAGCGAGGCGTACACCGCGTAGTAGACGGCTGTGTTGACGAAGCCGATCGCGGCGAAGACGGCGAACTGGCGCAGGGCCCGGGCTTTCATGCCTCCGGCCGCGCCTGTCCGGCGGGCTCCAGCGAGAGGCCGGAGTCGAGCACGGCTGCGGACTCGTTCGTCTCGCGGACCACATAGTGCGGCCGGCGTTTCGACTCGTCGTAGATCCGCCCCACGTACTCGCCGATGACGCCCAGAGTGGCGAGCTGAATTCCGCTGAGCGCGACGACAGCGGTGATCAGCGTCGCGTAACCGGGCGTGTCGACCCCGTCCAGTACGACGTTCGCGATGATCCAGAGCGCGTACACGAGCGCGGACAGGAAGAGCCACAGACCCGTGTGGATGGCGAGGCGCAGCGGGCGGCTGTTGAAGGAGATGAGGCCGTCGATGCCGTAGTTCAGCAGATGGCGGCCGCTCCACTTGGACTGCCCGGCGGCGCGCTCGACGTTCTCGTACGTGAAGCTGACCGTGTCGAAGCCGATCCAGGAGAAGAGGCCCTTGGAGAAGCGGTTGTTCTCCGGAAGCGACAGGAGGGCGTCGATGGCCCGTCGCGACAAGAGCCGGAAATCGCCCGCCCCGTTCACGATCTCGACGTTCATGCAGCGGCGTACGAGGCGGTAGTACGCGCGGCACAGCGCCGTCCGCAACGCTCCCTCGTGCGTACGGTCGCGCTGGGCGATGACCTGGTCGTACCCGTGCTGGTGCAGCTCCAGCATGCGGGGGATGAACTCGGGAGGGTGCTGGAGATCGGCGTCCATGAGGACGACCGCGGCGCCACGCGACATGCGCATGCCGGCGAGCATCGCGGATTCCTTGCCGAAGTTCCGGCTGAAGGAGGTGTAACGCACCCGCCTGTCCGCTGCGGCGAGGTCCTTGAGTATCGCTATGGTCTCGTCGCTGCTGCCGTCGTCGACGTAGCAGATCTCGAACGTCGTCCCGAGCGGTTCGAGAGCGGTGATCACGGCGTCATGAAAAGCCTCGATCACCTCGCTCTCGTTGTAGCACGGCACGACGATCGATATCTGGACCATGGTCATTTCACCCCATGCGCTGTTTCCCGGTACGTGCGCTACCGCCTCCAGTGGAACGCGGGGGCGGCCCGAAGGCCGTCCCAGGCACTCCACACGGGTGACGGCGGTCCGGGATTACAGCGGCCGGGGGGAGTGAAAGCCGGAGTCCGGGCGTTGGTCAGGCGCCCAGTTCCGCGACCGCGGCGTCCAGCGTCCGCGCCAGAGTGGTGATGTCCTGGTCGGACGGTGACCGGGCGCCGATGCGCCGGCCGAGATCCTCGGCCGAGACCACCTCGATGGCGCCGCGGTAGTCGTCGCTGTCCAGCTCGGCCGCCGGGACCACTTGGGCCCGGCCCTGGACGACGACCAGCGTCGGATCGTCCGCGCGCGAGCGCAGAAGATCCCGGACATGCTCCTCAGTGATCACGTCGGCCGCCTTTTCCGGGGTCACCTGTGGCGCTTGCGGCGGGCGGGCGTGTCGGTCACATCGCCCTTGCGGGAGCGCTGCGCTCCGCGCTCCTCGCCGGACGATTCCACACCGGCGAGGCTTTCACCGGCCGCTGTTCCGCCCTTTTCCGAGTAGCCCTCGCGGGCGCTCGCGGTTCCGGGCACGACCCGTTCCTGGGCCTGGCGCTCCGCGCCGGAGTGGGCGCCGGGGCCCTTCTCTGTGCGCGGCCGGGGCTCGCGGTCCGGCTTTCGCGATTCCTTCTCACTCATTGCGCACACCTCGTTCCTGAGTGCCCACAGCCCTTACGGCCTGCGGGTCGTCGCTGATTAGGGGTACCCCCGCGGCGTGGGTGATAACTGCCGGCAGAGCCGTTTCAGGCCGGCGCAAGGCCCGGTTTGCCGGCTTCGGTGACGAACGAAGCGGCTGTGGTGAGCGTCCCGCCGGGCTCGGTGACCCCTGAGACGGTCTTGAAGTCGGCGCGGGCCCGGTCCGTGCCCAGGGTGATGACCGTGTATCCGCGCCGGCCGTTGTAGAACTTCAGGTGCGGGTTCGCCCGAATGAGGTCGTCCCAGTTGGGGAGCTTGTCCTCGCCGTCCCTGCCGCTGGAGACCGAGGTGGTGGAGATCTCGGTGCCGACCGTGCGCGAGGCCGGGTCGTCGAAGTCCTTCTTCAGGTCGAAGCCGTAACCGACGTGGGCGTCACCGTCCAGCACCAGCAGGTTCTCGACACCCGCCGCCTCTGCTCCGTCGAGGAACCGCTTTCGCGCGGCGGGATAGCCGTCCCAGGCGTCCATCGACAGCTTGAAGTCGGCGGTCGGTACGTCGCGCCGCTGCGCGAAGTTGACCTGCTGCGGTACGACGTTCCAGGTCGCGCCGGAGCTCTTCCACCCGTCGAGCAGCCAGCGCTCCTGCGTCTCGCCGGTCATGGTGCCTGACGGTGCCTCGGACTCCGGGCCGGGCTTGTGCCAGTCGCCCCCGTACGCCGGCTTCGAGCGGTACTGGCGGGTGTCGAGGATGTCGAACTGGGCGAGCTGCCCGAACCGCAGGCGCCGGTAGAGCCGCATGTCGGGGCCACGGGGCTGCTGGGGGGCGCGCAGGGGCTGGTTCTCCCAGTACGCGCGGTAGGCGCCGGCCCGCCGGAGCAGGAACTCCTCGGGCGGGACGTTGTTCTCGGACGTATCGCCCGCGTAGTTGTTCTCGGTCTCGTGGTCGTCCCACGTGACGACGAACGGGTGGGCTGCGTGCGCGGCGATGAGATCCGGGTCGGACTTGTACAGGGCGTACCGCAGCCGGTAGTCCGCGAGCGTCATCGCCTCGCGGTCGAAGTGGGCGGGCAGCCGGCGGTCGGTGTAGTTCCGGGAGCCGCCGGCGCTGTTGACGGCGTACTCGTAGAGATAGTCACCGAGGTGCACGACAAGGTCCAGATCCTCACCGGCCAGGTGCTTGTACGGGGTGTAGTAGCCGTGGTGGTACGCCTGGCAGGCCACGGCGGCCAGCTTCAGCCGCGACTTCGCCGTGCCGGCCGCGGGCGCGGTGCGGGTACGGCCGGTCGGGCCGGCCCATGCCCCCGCGCGGAACCGGTAGTAGTACTGACGGTCCGGATCGAGGCCGGTGACTTCGACATGCACGGTGTGGTCGAACTCGGGGTGCGCCGTGGCCGTCCCGATTCTGACGATCCGGAGGAACATCTCGTCGTGGGCCAGTTCCCAGGTGACCACCACCCGCTTCTCCGGCAGGCCGCTGTCGGGTTCGAGCGGGCGGGGAGCGAGCCGGGTCCACAGCAGCACGCTGTCCGGCAGCGGGTCCCCGGAAGCGACGCCCAGCGTGAACGGGTTCTCTGTGATCTTCCTCGGGTCCAGCTCGGGGACGCTCGCCGCGCCGGCGGCCGGCAGATCGGTGGCGAAGGCGAGCGCGGCCGCGGCTGCGGTGAAGGTGAGGAAATGACGGCGTCCCGGGCGCCGCACGACGGCGGCGCGCAGCTCAGGCTGATGACTATTCATATGCGGCGTCATATGCCCGTTTCGGGGCCTTCTTGATCGCCGCATACGAGTGGTACGGGAACAGCCTGCCGCACCGCGACCGTGGTGGAGGGCGGCCGGGATACGGCCGCCCTCTGTGGTGATCCGGCCTGCCTGCCGGTCGGTCAGGCGCTGTTCGTCGCGTCGGGTTCCTTCTGGCGGCGCAACAGGGCCGAACCGGCGAGGACCGCGCCGATCGCGGCACAGGACACCGCTGCGGCGTCCGCCCACGCGAGGGACTCGCCCAGACTGCTCTCCAGCAGGTCCACCGTGCCGACGCTCGCCAACGCGTGCAGGGCGACGATACCGATGGCGGTCGCGGCACTTGCCGCCCAGACGCGCATGGTGTCGCGTACGGCCAGCCACACACCGAACACGAGACAGAGCACAGTGACGGCGATGGACAGCGCGTCCGCGTATCCACCGGAGCGCAGATGCGCGAAGTCCGTCGGCAGGTGGATGACGCCGCAGGCGAAGAGGAGAACGGCCGCGGGCCATCGCAGTACGGAACGAAGGGCCGGCGAGGCGGTGTCGCCGCCGTGCCCGGTGGCGAGCGTGTCGCCGACCGCCGGGATGACGCCCCGCGGGTCGAGGGTGGGCCACGCAGGGCGCCCACTCGGCCGCTCGGGGGCGGCGGCCGGCTTGCCGTCGGTGCTGCGGCCGCCCACGCCCGGCGTCGTCCCGCGCTCGGGCGCCACTCGCTTCTTGTGTGCGACGGCCGCCTCACCGGCGGGCGGCCGCTGGGCGTCGCCGTCCTCGTGCCCGAGGATGCTCACCAGTTGTGCCACGTCCTCGATCGGCCTGCCCACGGCCGCGGCGCGCAGCGTCGTGTCGGCCTCGTCGACCTCGTGCGGGTGCTCGGCGAGCATGGCGACCAACTGCCGGACCTCGTCCAGGGGACGGGCCACGGCGGCGGCGCGCAGTGCTTCGTCGCCGGGGCTGGGGACTTCGCCTGTCCGCTTGAGCAGGCTCACGAGTGCGGCGACTTCCTCCAGCGGCCGGCACGTGGCCGCCGTCCACAGCAGAGTCCGTATGGGCTCGTCGCTGGAGTCGGGGGCGGCACCCTGCGGCCAGGCGGCCGGGGCGGCGCCGGCGGCCGTCGCGTTCGCGGGGGTCGCACGCGCGGCGGCTTCGCTCGCGGGTGCTGCTCTGCCGGTGGACTCGCTCGCGGCGGCCGCGTAGGCAGCGGCCTCGTACGCGGCCGCTGAGCCGTCGGGCGGCTTCGAGCGGTCGCCGTTGGGCGTAGAGGGCATTGTCGGGTCGGTTGTCATGGCGCGGCTCCGTTCGCCGTACTTCCGGTGGCACACACCGTTCGGTTGTCGTGCGCCACCTAGACGCACGCTTTGGTCTATCAAAGGGGCATTCCGGCCAATTGCGCCATCCGGGCAGGGCAGAAGAGGGGCTATTGGGCGGAATTCGGCTGACGTCCGGCCGTATCCCGTGGGGCCGCCGGAACAGTCAGGTCGCGGGTGTGTCCTGGTCCTCCGTCTTGACCCTGGGCAGCAGCAGCACGCCCCAGGTGACCATCACCGCGCCGATGCCCTCCGGAACCAGCCACCACCCGGTGCGTACCTGGTCGCCGTACACCAGCATGCCGAGTGCCACGCTGACCAGTGCCTCTCCCAGCGTGAGGGCGGGCTGGGAGGCCACCAGGGGCCCGGATTCCATGGCGTTGGCGAGCAGGAAGAGTGAGCACGCGCCCGCCGCCACGAAGCCGTAGGTCTGCCAGCAGGCCAAGAAGGCGCCGAAACCGTGCTGTTCGAACGTAGTGGTGGAGAACTTCATCAACGTGGCCGTCAGGGCGTAGCCGATCGCGGAGGACGAACTGAACAGGGCCGCGCGTGCCATGCCCCGTGGCCGCGGCAGGGCGGCCAGCACGCACAGCGTCATGACGCCGCCCGTCGTCAGCAGGGTCAGTGCCCACACGCCCGGTGGGACATAGGAGTGGCGTTCGTACGGAGATGCCGCGGCCAGTGCCAGGCCGAGGCCCGCGGCGATCATCGCCGCCGCCGTCCAGCCGGCCGCGGGAAGTCGGCGCCGGGAGACCATGCAGGCGATCAGGAGCGTGAACGGCAGTTCGCTGACCAGAATGGGCTGAACGAGCGACATCGACCCCAGGGTCAGCGCCAGCGCCTGGCACGCCGCGGCGACGAGGATGACGGCGATCCCGCCGAGCCACGCCGCGCTGTGCACCAAGTGGGGGATCAGCCGGACACTGAAGGCGTCACCCGGCGGTACGCGCTGGGCGGCGATCCGCTGCAGCACCGTGCCGGTGGCGTTGCCCACCGCTGCCAGGACGGCGAACAGTACGGAGAGTACGGATGCCACGCGGCGCTTCCTCCGCTTCGCCGGAAACTCAAGGGGTGCGGCCGGCCGGCCGGCTCTCCGGGGCGCCGGATGCGATGAGTTCACGGGCCAGGAGGGCGAACCACAGTCCCACCAGGAACACGTGGGCCCGCTGGGGAAGACCGTGCCAGCCGGGATGGCCGACGAGCGGGCCGATGGTGATCACGGCGGACAAGAGCGCACCGGCGAGCAGACGTGGGCCCCAGCGGCGGATCACCGGTGCGCGGGACGGTTCGGATGCCGCTGCCAGGCAGAACAGGACCATGCAGGCGAAGAGGAAGAAATGGACCAGCCCGCTCGTGACGGTGTGCCAGGGGTGCACGGCTTCACAAGCCGGCTCCAGGGAGGGGGCGCAGCCCATGGGCAGCAGGACGTCGGCCAGGGAGGAGGCGCCGAATCCGAACAGCGCCCACCAGCCGGCACGGGCCGCGGCGCCGGGCAGCAGATCGCGCGCCAGCAGAGCACCCGTCATCAGCAGTACGGCGCACGCGATCTCTATCCCGCCGAACAGCACCCTGAACGGCTGGTCGGCTGCGAAGAGCTCGCTCACGTACGCATGCCGGTAGTCCAGGCCGGTCGGCAACGACAGCTCCAGCAGCCAGCCGTTGTACAGCAGTGCCGCCCCGGCCAGCGCACCAACCGTCAGGGTCCGCCGTCCGCCCGCCGGGACGCCGGACCGGCCGCGCTGTCCAGACTTTTCTGCCTGTCCGAGCGCATTGCGAGTCAGGTACATCGTGACGCTCCGAACCGGGCGGTCCTGGGGACGCGTGTCGGCGGGGCGCTCGGGTCGGTGAACGTGGCCGCCGTGCCGCCAGGGGGAAGAGGCATGGTCATCGTCGCTGGTCTAGTGGGCCACGCGCGGGTAGTCCAGGACCTGGTGGCGTGTCTCACCCGTATGGGGTGAGGGTTCCGGGCAGCCGGGCGGAGCGGTGACCGCTGACGGAGACCGCAGGCTACTTCGTCCCCGGGCGTGCGACGGCCTGGCCGGCGTTGTGCCGGATCAGGGACTCCACCAGTCCTGAGCGGGTGTTGGGGAAGTCCATCGGGACCACGCCGAGTCCCGTCCAGCCGGCCGCCTCCGCCCCGTCGAGGAAGCTGTGCACGCGGGGGTTGAGCCGGTCCGAGTTCCAGCGGGGCGGCAGCAGCGCCGACGTACTGACGTAGTTGAGGAACAGCTTGCCGAGCCGCTGGGCGGCTTCGCGGAACTGGACTTCGATCTGCGGGTACTTGGCGCCCGGCTCGGCCATGTAGTCGTCCTGGATGTCGAAGAGCGCCGAGTCGCCGTACCGTACGCCGGGCAGCCCGCCGTTGTCGGCCAGCAGGACGACCTTGCCGCGCGCCTGTCCCAGCGTCGGCAGGCCCGCGTCGATACGGAAGAGCGGTCGCCAGCCCTTTCCGTCCAGGTAGAGGTCGAAGATCCGGCGGAACTCGGCGTCGGCCGCCTGCGAGTACTCCTGCTTGACGCGCATCAGGACCGTCTCGGAGGGGCGGGCCCGCAGGAAGTCCTGGCAGGCGATGAGCACATCACCGAACATCAGGTTCTGGTAGTACGCGCCGTGGTGGATGGCGAAGGAGTCACCGACGGCCCGGCACCGTACGTCCAGGAAGCGGATGCCGCTGAGCAGCTGCTCGGCGACGGACGTGTTCTGGCACGCCACCCAAGGGCCGCCGACCCGCGCGCCCGAGTCGTGGGTGCCGGGGAGGGTCAGCCGCTGAACGGGCGTGGAGTCGTCGAGGCCCGCCATCCAGTCCTGTACGGACAGGGTCCGCGGCGCCGCGGCAGCGGCTCTGGGGGATCCGAGCAGAGCGGTCGCGGAGACCACCGCCGCTCCCGTGAGAAAGCCGCGCCGGTCCATGCCCATGTGCCCGGTCCCCTCGGTCGGCCGGCGATCGCCGGCCGCCCCGGCCGGCCCTCGGAGTATGACGTGGACAGGTCATAATTGGCCAGACCGGGGACATCGCCCCAGCCGTGCATCCGGGACACTCGGACGCACGGCCATCTCAACAACCCAATGCCGAGGTGTATATGACAGTCAGGAACGCGGGCGCGCGCCCCGCGCGGCCCCTTGCCGCCGCGGCCACTGCGCTCGTCGGCACGGTCGCGCTCTACATGGCGCTCGTCGCCTTCGGCAACATCACCGACTTCGGCACGAACCAGGAGTTCGTACGGCACGTCCTCGCGATGGACACCACCTTCAAGGACGAGGACCTCATGTGGCGGTCCATCGACTCGGCGAGGGTGCAGGACATCGCGTACATCGCCATCATCGGGTGGGAAACCGTGGCCGCGCTCGTGCTGATCGTGGCGACGGTCCAGTGGGCGATGGGGCTGCGAAGCGGTGAGTTCGGCCGGGCGAGGCGCCTGGCCACCCACGGTCTCCTGATGGTGCTGCTGCTCTTCGGCGCCGGATTCATCGCTGTCGGAGGGGAGTGGTTCGCGATGTGGCAGTCCGCCGACTGGAACGGCCTGGACGCCGCCACCAGGAACTTCCTCGTCGCAGGCCTGACCCTCGTCGTCGTACACCTGCCGGCCGGCGACAGCACGCGGTGAGGGCGGGACAGCGATGTCCCGCCCTCACCGAACCGCTGATCGGGTCAGGGCTGGGGCGGCCGGTCCTGACCCGGGTCCTGGTCCTTGCCGAGCTGGCCCCTCAGCTTTTCCTGGGCCGTGTCCACGTGGCCGCTGTACTTGCCCCGGGTCCGGTCGTCGACGGCGTCGCCCGCCTTGTCGACGCCCTTCCCGGCCTGGGACTCATGGCCCTTCATCATCTGCTTGAGCTTGTCCATCATGGACATGGGCTAGCCTCCTAGCTTGTCGCCCCCACCCCTACAGGGTCCCCGCACCTCCCGCTGTCCGCATCCGCGAGCCCTGACGACTTCGGCGCGGAGCTCGCCGCCGCGACGCGAAACGGCGAGGGGCGGTCCTTCGGCCGCCCCTCAGCCGGCGTCAAGCCAGCCCCGCGCGCGCAGTTCCGCGACGAATTTCCCGTACGACTCGTCCAGCGCCGCCCGCTCCCGCTCCACCGGCTCGACCAGGCGCCCCGCCGCCGTCATGGCCGCCGCGGCGGCCGTCAGGTCCGGATGGAGCGTACCCGCGGCGGCGAGCAGGGCCGCTCCGAACGCGGTCTCGGCCCGTTCGGCGACGCGCAGCGGCCTGCCCAGGACCGTGGCGCGGATCCGCGTCCACAGGCCGCTGCGGCTGCCGCCGCCCGCCGCGTGCAGGGGACCCCGCACCTCGACGCCCAGCGCCTGGACGCGCTCCAGGGCCAGGCGCTCCAGGAAGGCGACGCCCTCCAGCGCGGCCCGGTGCCCGTCGGCCTCGTCCTGCGGCGTACCGGCCAGGAAGCCGCGCGCGTCGCCGGAGACGAACGGGAACCGCTCGCCCTCGCGGCGCAGCGGGTAGTTCAGGCACGAGGCAGGACCACGGGCGTCCGCCGCCGCGTCGAGGCCGGGCAACCGTGCCGGGTCCACGGCGGCAAGCGCCTCGCCACCGGTGTTCGAGGCGCCGCCGGGCAGCCACCAGCCGTCCGGGTGGCGATGGCTGTAGAGGGCGCCGGCCGGGTCGGTGACCAGGTCGCGGGTGACGCCCTTGAGCACGTACGTCGTCCCCAGTACGCCGACGAACTGGCCCGGCTCCACGGCGCCCGTGGCGATCTGGCCCGCGCACCCGTCCGTCATGCCGAGCCGGACCCGGCAGCCGACGGGCAGACCGGTCTCGGCCGCCGCCCCGGCCGAGACCGTACCGGCCTCGGTGCCGGGCGGCTGGACGCGGGGCAGGAGGCCGGTGTGGACACCGAAGGCGTCGAAGACCTCGGTGGCCCACTCGCCCGCGCGCGGGTCGTAGCCGGTCTTCAGCGCGTGGCTCCAGTCGGCGGCAACCGGGTGCCCGGTCAGTTTGTGACCCAGCAAGTCCGGTGTGTGCAGGACCTGTTGGCCGGAGCCGGCCCGGTTCGCGTACCAGACCAGCTTCCCGAGCGCGGCCGTCGGGCCGACCGTCAGACCCAGCGCCCGCCACCGCCCGGCGCCCAGACCCTGCGCCTTGGCGTTGAGGCCGGCGGCCCGCCGGTCGTCGTACATCAGGGCGGGCCCGGCCGGCTCGCCGTCCGGGCCCGCCAGGACCAGGGTCCCGGAGGTGGCACTGACGGCGACCGCCACCACCTCCCGGCCGCCGCCGGGCAGCGCGCCGGTGGCCTGCCGCAGCGCGGCGGCGGCCGCGGGCCACCAGGTGCGGGCATCCTGCTCGCTGTGGCCGCCCGCGCCGCGTACCGGCTGGGGGAGCGGCGCCCGCCCCTCGGCGAGGACCTGCCCGCGGGCATCGGCGCACACCACTCTCACCGCGGCGGTGGCCACATCGATACCGGCCACGACGGGGACGGGGGAGCGGGATGCGTCGGCGGTGCTGCTCATGGGCGGGGCGGGTCCTTTCGGGTACGCGCGTACAGCGGTGTGTACGGATCAGGTGGTGGCACGGGCGGCGACCGGTACGGCCGCCTCCTGGAGGGACTTGCCCTGCTCGATGGCCTCCTCCGACGCCCTCGGCAGCCGCAGGAAGAGCGTGAGCACCGCGGCGACGACGTACAGACCGGCGAAGATCAGTACGACGCCGTCGCGGCCCAGCGGCCCGAGGAAGAGCGAGACGATCGCCGGTCCCACGAAGGCCGCGCCGCCCGCGCCGAGGTTGAGCAGCGCCATCGCGCCGCCCTTGTTCTCGGGGGCCAGCGACGGCATCAGCGCGGAGATCGGGACGAAACCGGCGAGCGTGGCGCCGTAGACCATGCCGACGCCGACGGCGACCCAGTAGTTGTCGGTCATCAGCTTCGGTACGAAGTACAGGGCGAGGACGCTCACCGCGCAGCCCACCGCTCCGAACCAGCCGATGGTGGTGCGCCAGCCGATCCGGTCGCTGACCAGCCCGAAGAGCAGGTTGAAGAAGATGTTGGTGGCGAACATGATCGACAGCAGCCGCAGCCAGTCGCCGTCGCTGAAGCCCATCTCGCCGGTGAAGAACGCCGGGAGGATCACCCACAGGCCGAACTGCGGGGCGGTGTTGATGATGCGCACCACGCAGCCGACGGCGACCTTGGGGTTGGTCCAGGCGATGGACAGGCTGCGGGTCAGCGACTGGACCGGCTTGACTCCGGGCGGCGCGAGCCGGGAGTACCCGGTCCGTTCGCGTACGCCGAGGAGGCAGAAGGCGCCGCCGAGCGCGATCAGGGCGAGCGCGACCCAGAGGGTGCCGAACTTCCCGAAGAGCGGATTGGTGACGGACGCGGTGAGTGAGCCGAGGGTGGGCAGACCGCCGGTGAAGGCGAAGTAGAACCAGCCGACGGCCGCGCCGAGCCGGGCCACCGGGGCGGTGGCGGTGACCCACACCAGGAACGAGAAGGCGAAGAGCGGGTAGCCGAAGCCGCGCAGGCCGTAGAAGACCAGCATCAGGGTGTAGTTGTCCTGGGCCGCGCCGAGGGTCAGGAAGAGGATGTCGAAGACGATCCAGATGGCGAGGCCGAGCTGCATCACGCGCCGGGGGCCCCACAGTTCGGACAGGGCGCCCGACAGCCAGGAGGCGAGCATGACCGTGACGCCGTACGCCGTGATCACATAGCTCGCGCGGACCTCGCTGCCCGCGCCGTTGCCCTCGATGAACGGCGCGATGAAACCGGACTCGACACCGTCGCCGATCATGAAGATCAGGACGCCGATGAAGCCGAAGAGAAGAGGCCGGGGGATCCCGATGCGATCCCAGACGGTCTCTCCCGTGCGCGCGGCGGGTGCGGCGGTGCTGCTCATTGCTCGTGCCTCCACATTGAGGTGCCATGGGCCCGCGGACATCACAGCCGCGACCGGGAATGCATCATGACCTCTGTGAAATTAACACGCAAGAGTTTAAGAAGGCTCGTTGTCAGTGCGTGACCGCGACTCGGACATCCGTGCGCTCCTGGAGGGCGGTCAGCAGCTCGCCGCCCACCCCGTCGTCCACCACCAGGTGGTCGAAGTCCTCGACGGGCGCCAGCCGGTGCAGCGCGGTCCTGGCCAGCTTCGTACGGTCCATCAGCAGCACCTTGCGCGTGCCGGAGGCCAGCATCGCCCGCTTGACCAGCACCACGTCCTGCTCCTGGTGGTACGTCATCCGGGCGTCCATCGCGGAGGTGGAGACCAGCACCATGTCCAGCGACAGGGCCTCGATCGCCTCCAGGCAGGGAACGCCCAGGAAGGAGTCATGGGTGTGCGAGTACTCCCCGCCGAGCGAGATGAGGCGTATGTCCTCATGGCCGGCAAACAGGTCGATGACCCGCCGGGCGTTGGTCACCACCGTCAGCGGGGCCTGGTCCACCAGCAGCCGGGCCAGCGCGAGCGCGGTCGTGGAGTCGTCCAGCATCACCGACATGCCCGGCTCGACCAGATCGGCCGCGGCCTTCGCGATGGCCTCCTTCTCGGCCGTGTTGACGCCGAGCCGGTAGTCGAGATTTGACTCGAAGACCGTCGAAGGCAGCGCGGAGACCCCGCCCCGGAACCGGCGCAGCACCCCACGCCTGGCCAGTTCGTCCAGGTCCCGGTGCACCGTCATCAGGCTCACGCGGGTGAGCTCCGCGAGCTCGGCGCCGCTCGCCGTCCCGTGCTTCAGGACGTGCTCGGTGATGATCTGCCTGCGGGCTTCCGCGCCGGTCGTCGTCATGTGCCCAAGTTTCGCGTACCGCCGTGCAGAGGTGCCCAGGTGGGGACGTTGAGCGAGCGCAGGGCGGTGCCGGCGTCCGACACCTCGATCTCGGTCACGGCCGCGTTGTCCAGCCGGGGGAACACCAGGCGGTAGCGGCCGACCGGGATGGAGAGCATCGCGCACAGCGCCATGCGCAGCAGGGTGTTGTGCGCCACCACCAGGACCGTGCCGCCCGGGTGCTTGCGCGCCAGGCCCCGCAGCGCGGTCGAGGCGCGGGCCGCGGCGTCGGACGGCGGCTCCGAGCCGGCGAAGGCGCCGAGCTCGGCGTCCTCCAGGAAGCGCCGTACGGCCTCGGGGTCCTCGGCGGCCATCTCCGCGATGGTGCGGCCCTCTCCCCAGCCGAAGTCCACTTCGCGCAGCCCCTCGACGATCTCCGGCTCCACACCGAGGACCTCGGCGGCGGGCCGGGCGGTCAGCCGGGCGCGGCTGACCGGCGAGCAGGCCACGGCGTCGACGCCGCGGTGCTTCGCCCAGGTCCCGAGCTCCTGCGCCTGCCGCAGCCCCTTCGCGGTCAGCGCGACGTCGGAGATGCCGGCGTACCGGTTCTCCGCGTGCCATTCGGTCTCTCCGTGCCGCACGAGCAACAGGCGTGATGCCATCGGTGATCTCTCCCCGGTGAGGTGGCGGCGCGTACCGAGAGCGCGCCGGCAGTGCATTGATTCTTCAAAACAATGATGTTAAATCTATCAGCGCCAGTGTTAGTGGCGCTGCGGCAACGCTGACGCGCATCGCCACCGCGACCCCAAGAAGGGCACCGCTCCATGCGCATCCTCGCCGCAGGTGATCATTTCGTCCGCCCCGACCTCCTCCGTGCCGCACTGCGCGAGGAGCTGGGCACCGACCAGGAGATCACCGGACTCACCCTCCCCTGGCCCCACGAGCCCTTCGGCCCGGTCGGCGACGTCCACGAGGCGAGCGGTACGGAGGAAGAGCTCATCGAGGCGCTCGACGGCGCCGCGATCTGCGTGACCCAGATGGCGCCCTTCACGGAGAAGGTCTTCACCGCCTGCCCGGACCTGCGCATGGTCGCCGTCTCCCGCGGCGGCCCGGTCAACGTCGACCTCGCCGCCGCCACCCGCCACGGCGTCGCCGTCTCCTTCGCGCCCGGCCGCAACGCCCCCGCCGCCGCCGAGTTCGCCATCGGCCTGATGCTCACTGCCATGCGGCGCATCACCACCGCCGACGCCGAGCTCAAGCGCGGAAAGTGGCGCGGCGACTTCTACGCGTACGAAGAGGGCGGCATCGAACTCGACGGCGCCACCGTCGGGCTCGTCGGTTACGGCGCCATCGGCCGCATCGTCGCCCGCGTCCTGCGCGCTTTCGGCTCCCACGTCCTGGTCGCCGACCCCTACACCGACCCGGCGGCCGCCCGCGCGCAGGGCGTGGAACCGGTGGAACTCGACGAACTCCTGCGCCGCAGCAGCGTCGTGAGCCTGCACGCCCGCCTCACCCCCGAGACCCACCACCTCATCGACGCGGCCAAGCTGGAACTCCTCCCCAGGGGCGCGGTCCTGGTCAACTCCGCCCGCGGCGGGCTCCTCGACTACGCCCCGCTGCCCGGCCTGCTCAGGAGCGGCCGCCTCGGCGCCCTCGCCCTCGACGTGTACGACATCGAACCCCCGCCCGCCGACTGGCCGCTGCACGACGCCCCCAACGTCGTCACCGCCCCCCACCTGGCCGGCGCCACGCGGCAGACCGCGCACCGCGCCGCCGCCATCACCGCCGCCGAGGCGGGCCGCTTCGTACGCGGCGAGAAGCTCGCCCACCCGGCCAACCCCGAGGTTCAGGAGGCCGCGCGCCCATGAGCGTCATCATCGGCGTCGACATCGGCACCTCCGTCACCAAAGCCGTCGCCTTCGACCGCGAGGGGACCCCGCTGGCCTCGGCCACGCGCCGCAGCAGCATCATGCGGCTGTCCGGCGGACGCGTCGAACAGGACCTCGACGACGTCGTCCGTACGGTCGCCGAGGTCGTACGGGAAACCACCGCCGCACTGGCCGGACCGCCCACCGCGCTCGCCCTCACCGGACAGGGCGACGGCCTGTGGCTGCGCGACGCGGAAGGCCACGCGGTACGCCCCGCCATCTCCTGGATGGACGGCCGCGCCTCGGACCTCGTCGCGCGCTGGCTGGCGGACGGCACGGTCCAGGAGGTGTACGAGCACACCGGCTCCGGCATGTTCCCCGGATGCCACGCCCCGCTCCTCGCCCATCTGCGGGAGCACGAGCCGCAGACCCTGCGACGCGCGGTCACCGCCGGCTACTGCGTCGACGCCGTCGCCCAGCGCCTCACCGGCCGGGTCAGTGTGGACGCCTCCGACGCCACCCTGCCCTTCCTCGACCCGGTCAGCCGTACGTACGCGCACGCCGCGCTCGCCGCCTGCGGCATCGAGGACCAGGCACACCTGCTGCCCGCGCCGGCCCCGCCCGGCACCGTCCTGGCCCTCGACGCCCACGGCGCCGGACTGCTGGGGCTGCCCGTGGGACTGCCGCTCACCGCGGGTCCGTACGACCTGCCGGCCTGCGCCATAGGCAGCGGCGTACGCGACGTGGGCGACGGACTGCTGATCGTCGGCACCACGCTCGCCTGTCAGGTCCTCACCGACCGCGCCAGGACAGACGGCTCCTCCGAACCGGCCGGCATGTGGCTGTGCACCCCGGACCCCGACCGCTGGCTGCGCGCGATGCCCGCGATGGTCGGTACCGCCGCCCTCGAATGGTTCCTCGCCCTCACCGGCACGACCACGGCCGACCTCGACGGCCTGCTCGACCGGAGCCCGCCGGGCGCGAACGGCGTCACCGCGCTGCCCTTCCTCTCCGACGCGGGGGAGCGCGCCCCGTTCGTCGACCCTGCCGCCCGTGGCCGCCTCGACGGGCTCACGCTCGCCCACACCCGCGCCGACGCGGTACGCGCCATGTGCGAGGCCATCGGTTACGCCGCCCGGCACTGCCTGGAGGCCGCCGGCCTCACCGGCACCCTCGCCGCGTGCGGCGGCGGCACCCGCTCCGGCCCGTGGGCGCAGCTCTTCGCCGACATACTGGGGCGCCCGGTCCGTATCCCGGTGGAGAACGAGGTGGGCGCACTCGGCGCGGTCCGTGTCGCGCGGCGCTTCCTCGGCGAAGGACCGGAGACGAAGCCGCAACTGTTCCGCACCGTGGAGCCGCGACAGGAGTCACGCGTGGTGTACGAGGACGGCTACGCCGCCTACCGCGCCGCACTCGACGCGGCCCGCGCGCGGTGGGGCGAGGCGCACTGACCCGCGGCCCCGCGCGGTCGTACTACGCCTTGGACAGGGCCGCGGACGCGCGGGCCTCGCGGATCGGGGCTCCCGCCCGGTGGAGGCTGGTGAGCGCCTGCTTGTACGAGGTGATCAGGCTGGTCTCCAGGTAGCTGATGCCGAGGTCCCGGCAGTAGTCCCGGACGATGACCCGGGCCCGCCGCAGGTGCGGGGACGGCATGCTGGGGAACAGGTGGTGCTCGATCTGGTAATTCAGCCCGCCGAGCATGAGGTCGGTGAACCAGCCGCCGCGCACATTGCGTGACGTGAGCACCTGGCGGCGCAGGAAGTCGGGCCGGTCGTCGCCGGTCAGGATCGGCATGCCCTTGTGGTTCGGGGCGAAGATGGACCCCAGGTAGACGCCGAACAGGCACTGGTGGACGAACAGGAACGCGATCGCCATGCCGGGCGGCAGCACCAGGAACAGCGCGGTCAGGTAGACCGCGAAGTGACCGAGGAGCAGCGTGCCTTCGAGCGTGCGGTTCTTGAGCGTGCGGTCGGCCAGCGCCCGTACGCCCGCCACATGAAGGCTGAAGCCTTCCAGGGTGAGCAGCGGGAAGAACAGGAACGCCTGCGAGCGGCCGAGCAGCCGGGGAAGGCCTTTGGCCACGCGCGCCTGGTCCTGGGACCACACGAGTACGTCGGGCAGGACGTCAGGGTCGAGCTCCGCGTGGTTGGGATTGGCGTGGTGGCGGGTGTGCTTGTCCTGCCACCATCCGTACCCCATGCCGATGCCGAGGTTGCCCAGAACGCGGCCCGAGCGTTCGCTGGCCTTGCGCAGCCGGAACACCTGACGGTGGGCCGCGTCGTGCGTCACCAGCGCGACCTGGCCGAAGACCAGGGCGAGGAAACCGGCGACCGCCAGCGTCCACCAGCTGTCGCCGACGAGCACGAAGGCGACCCAGCCGCCGGCGTAGAGGGCCGCCACTGCCGCGATACGGGCCGTGTAATAGCCGGGGCGGCGCCCCATCAGCCCGGCGGCGGTGATCTTCTTGGAAAGTCTCGCGAAGTCACTGCCGGGCTGCTGCGGGGGCGAGGACGGGGGCGGGGGTCGTACCGAAGTCTGCACTGGCATGGTGACGAGTCCTTCTGGTGGAGGCAGGGCGGGCGTACGGGGGGTTCGGGGGACCGGGCCTGGCCGGGTGACGCTCGGCGGCGTCGCCGGCCGGCCGGATGGGTTCGCAGGCGCGCGGTGGAGGCTCGCAGCGCCGCGCATACGCGGATTTCGCGCCGCGCCATCGGCCGGGGGCGCCGATGAGAGGAAGGGGAGGCTGGAATCTGTCGGCCGGTGCGGTGGGGCTGAGGGGGACCGTCTTCGGCCTCGTGGATACGGGCGACGCGGCTGTCGGCGGCGTAGGCGACCGCTCTTCCCTTGCCAACGGTAAACCACCTGCGATCGGCGCCCCGGTCCCACCGGCCTTTCCCGCCCTCCCCGGGCTCCCCGGCCTCGCCGCGCAGCGGCCCGTCCGAGGGCGGTCCTGCCGGCGTGAGCGCCGGGGCACACGCCCCTGACCACGCCGGGGGCGCGTTCCGCGGGCCCGTACGGCTTCGGGAACCGAGCCCGGCGGAGGCGCGCCACGGGTGCCCTCGCAGGCTTTCGGACCTGTGGTACGAATCACTGCCGACCGCTTCGCGCGGGCGCCGGCGCGCCGCCTTTCAGCGAGGGGCGCGCAGCACCTCCACCGCCCGGTCGAAGGCCGAGTCGCGGTGGTGGGCGAATTCCTCGTCCGTGAACACCGGCTCCCTCAGATGCGGCGGGATGCCGGGGCCGTCGAAGGTGTGCCCGGACCGGGTGAGGAACTCCTCGTTGGGCAGCAGCACCGTCCAGCCTCCCGGAAGCCGTCGCTCCAGCGTGTCGGAGAAAACACCCTGGGTGGACTCCCCGATCCGTATCGTCCGTCCGGGACGCTCGATCAGGGCCTGCGTGAAGGTCTCGCCCGCACTGAACGTCGTGCCACCGGTCAGCACCGTGACCGGCCCCGGATACCGGGGCCTGCCCGCCGCGGGGTGCACGTACAGGGGCTGCGGGCGTGTGAAGCGGGCCGGATCCGCCGGGTCGTTACGGGCTCGTTTGGCGTAGGCGAAGTGGGGGCGGTCGGTGAGACGCGCGGCGAGTCGCAGCCCCAGGCTGTCGGACCCGCCGCCGTTGATCCGCAGATCGATGATCAGGCCCTTCATCCGCGCCGTGCGCGCGGGCGTGAGGATCGCGTCCAGGGCCAGGTCCAGCTCCGCGCTGTTGGCGGCGAAGGTGTTGGCCTTCGTGTAGCCGCCGAACGCGGAGAGGCGGAGGTACCCCTGGCCGCCCGGCAGATCGGCGTATCCGATCCGGCCCTGTCCGAACTCCCGCAGCGGACGGCCGTCCAGGTCACGCTCCTGGATGTACGCCTTGATCCGGTCCTCCAGCGTCCGGCCGGGGATGACGGTGCCGGGCCGGCTCCGGGCGAAAGTGCCGGTGTCACCGGCGAGGAGGGCGACATGCGCGTCGTGCAGCGGCGCCAGCATCTCCTCGAAGACGGCGAACAGTTCGGCGTCCGTGGTCCCGGCGTGGATCCGGGGCCGGTGACGGTCCCGGACGGCGTCCCAGTCGATCCCCTTGGCGGCGAAGAACGGGTAGTGCTCCTCGAAGGTCTGCCAGAGCACGTCGAAGGCCGCCACCGGGCCGCCGGGCATCTCCCGCGCACAGGAGGCGGGCAGCGCCGGAACGCGCCGCAGGCCACGGTGGTTGGGCGAGCCGTCCACGTGCAGCGACGCCCGGTCGCGGCGCGGTCCGGACCGTACGGTGAAGGCGTCCCCTTCGCCGGTGAGGTAGCGGGGCGACGTGCTGCCCCCGCCCGAGCGCTCGGCGGATTCGCCCTTCAGGCAGCTCACGGAAGTGGTCTGGTACTCCTGGAGCCGCCCCCGTTCGACCGAGAGCACCGTGCCGTATCCGTCCACGCGCCACACTCCGTCCGGTGACCGGGACACGGCGCCGGCAGGGGCGGCGGGAAGGGCCATGCCGCCGGTGACGGCCAGCAGCGCCGCCGCCGCGACCACTTTGGCCGCATGACCCGATGGATTCCTGAACTGCATGATCACGTCTCCCCGTAAGGCGGTGGGTCCGGGCTCCGCTCGTGGTCCCGTCTCGCCCCCTCAGGATGGCCACCGCGGCCCGGCCCCGGACATCCCGCCTGCCGGTCAGTCGGGGGTGGGGATTACCCCCGCCGGGCTTCCACGTGCCGGGCGAGCCGGTCGAGGAAGACGCGCTGGCCCTTGACGAGCCGGTCGTGGGCGCTCTCCGGCGTGCACCACACGACCTCGTCGATCTCCGGGAACTCCTGCTGCATACCGGAGCCCCTCGGCCACTCCATGGTGAACGTCCCGAAATCGGCCAGGGCGGGGTCCAGATCGGCCTCCAGCGCCCAGACCGTGACGATCTTGCCGCTCGACTGGCGGGACTCACCGAGGGGAATGAGCTCTCCGTCGGGCACCGGCAGACCGAGCTCCTCCGTGAACTCCCGGCGGGCGGCCGCCTCGGGCGTCTCGTCCGGCTCGTACTCACCCTTGGGGATCGACCAGGACGCGGTGTCACGGCCGGCCCAGAACGGCCCGCCCATATGACCGATGAGCACCTCCGCCCCGTCCTGCGACGTCCGGAACAGGAGGAGACCCGCGCTTCGCTTGCCCGACATGCCGTCAAGTCTGCGCGGCGGGAAGGCCGGGCGCCATCGAGGGAGGCCGTGTCGCGACGGTGTTCGCAGCCGCGCAAGTGCGGTATCCGGTGGCGTATCCCGCGCGAAACGCGCCGGAAACCCCCGGTGCGGCGGCAGGCCTACGCTCGGACGAACGAACGGATACGCCGCCCGGCCGCTTCCCTTCCGGGAGCCGGCCGGACGCCCGACTCGGGAGGTATGCCCGTGGCCGACCACCCCGGCCGACGCCCGGCGGGCGAGAGCAGGCTGCGCCCCGTGGGGGACGGGGACGCCGAGCCGCACTACCGCGTCGTGCACGGCTACCGGCGTGCGTACCGGATCGCGGGCGAAGGGCCGGCCGTCGTACTCATCCACGGCATCGGCGACTCCTCCGCCACCTGGGCCGGCCTCATGCCCGGCCTGGCCCGCCGCTACACGGTGATCGCCCCCGACCTGCTCGGCCACGGCATGTCGGACAAGCCGCGCGCCGACTATTCGGTGGCCGCCTACGCGAACGGAATCCGCGACCTCCTGGGGGCGCTGGGCATCGAACGGGCCACGCTGATCGGCCACTCGTTCGGCGGCGGCGTGGCCATGCAGTTCGCGTACCAGTTCCCCGAACGGACCGAACGCCTCGTGCTGGTCAGCACCGGGGGAGTGGGAGCGGAGGTCAACCCCGTACTGCGTGCGGTCTCCCTGCCCGGCGCCGACCTGATGCTCTCGGCCCTCACGCTCCCCGGCATGCGGTGGCAGACGCGCGCCTTCGCCGGGCTGATGAGGCTGCTCGACACGGATCTCGGCCAGGACGCGACCGAACTGCTCAGCCTCGTGGACGCGTTGCCCGACGCAACGTCGCGCAGCGCGTTCATCCGGACGCTGCGGGCGGTCGTCGACTGGCGGGGCCAGGTCGTCACGATGCTCGACCGCTGCTACCTGGCCGAGGGGATGCCCACCCTGCTCGTCTGGGGCGATCGCGACAGCGTCGTCCCCGAGCGGCACGCGCACCGCGCGCACGACGCGATGCCGGGCAGCCGCCTGGAGATCTTCGCCGGGGTGGGCCATTTCCCGTTCCACACCGAGCCCGTACGCTTCCTCGCCCTCGTCGAGGACTTCATCGAGAGCACGAGCCCGGCGGACTGGAACGCCGAGCGATGGCGGGAACTGTTACGCGCGGGACGGCCGGGAACGCGGGGCGGCCGCCCGGACGACGCCCACCACCGCGCCGTCGAACGAGGCCTGCGGGACGCGAGCGAACGCAGCGCCACCTGACGGGCCCCGGCGAGCCCGTTGGTGTGCGCGGCGCCACATGCGGGCTGTTCCTGTGGGGTTCCGGGGTACATGGGTGCAATGGAACAAGTGGTGCTGGCGGGGATGTGGGGGCTGGTGGCCGGGTCGGCCCTGCTGCTCGGGGCCGTGCTGGGATACGCGGTGCGCATCCCGCAGTGGGCGGTGGCGTCGGTGATGGCGTTCGGCGCCGGGGTACTTCTGTCGGCGGTCTCCTTCGAACTCGTCGAGGAGGCGTACGACCAGGCCGGGCTGGCTCCGGCAGCGGTCGGCACCGTGGGCGGGGCGGTGGCCTACACGGCGGGCAACATGTGGCTGGCCCGCCGCGGTGCCCGCCACCGCAAGCGTTCCGGACACCGGAAGCCCCAGCCGTCGGAGGCTCAGCAGGCCGGGTCCGGGCTGGCGTTGGCGCTCGGGGCCCTGCTGGACGGTGTGCCGGAATCGGCGGTGATCGGCGTCAGCCTCGTCGACGGCGGGGCGGTCAGCACGGTGACGGTGGTGGCGGTGTTCATCAGTAACGTCCCCGAGGGCCTTTCGAGTTCCGTCGGCATGCGGCGGGCCGGCCGCGGCAAGAAGTACGTTTTCGGTATCTGGGGGGCGATCGCCGCCGCGAGCGCGGCTTCCGCGGTGCTCGGGTACGCCGTCGTCGGCGGGTTGCCGACCTCGGTGGTGGCCGCGGTGACGGCGGTGGCGGCCGGCGCCATCCTCGCGATGATCGCCGACACGATGATCCCGGAGGCGTTCGAGGACGCCCACCTCGCGATCGGCCTGATCACGGTCAGCGGCTTCCTGGTCTCCTTCGCGCTGTCACACGCCTGAGCCGCGCGACCCTTTCACCACTCGGGGGTCAGCGTGTCCGGGGGCAGAGGGGTGAAGCGGATGATCTCGTGGGTGGCCCGCGCCCCCGTCTCGTACAGCAGGCCGACCGTCGCCGGGCCCGTCTGCACCAAATCCGAGTAGCCGGCCGGAGCTTGCGACACCGACCAGACCGGCACCCACGACCGCCCGCCGTCGCCGCTGGCACGC
This sequence comes from Streptomyces flavidovirens DSM 40150, assembly GCF_000429085.1. GTDB lineage: Bacteria > Actinomycetota > Actinomycetes > Streptomycetales > Streptomycetaceae > Streptomyces > Streptomyces flavidovirens. Next base: position 269,476 of record NZ_AUBE01000007.1, read on the forward strand.
ACCTGCATCCGAAGCCGCTTGTCCGGGTCCGACGGACCGGAGTACAGCAGCGGACTCCTCCCCGGCCGGCCGGAGACCTGAAGCACGCTGCCCTGCACCGTCGGACCCGTCAGGCCGGGCTGCGGCCGGAACGGCACCGACAGGGTCAGACCGCCGTCGGCGCTGTAGGCGTCCGCGCGGGTCCCCTCGGCGGTCCGGTCATGGTCACGCGCGTTGATGTAGACCGTACCGCCCGGAAGTTCGGCCAGCGTGCTCTCGTTGAGCGCGAGAGGGCCACTGACCGACCCGCTCACGTACCCGACGTGCCAGGTGTGCCCACCGTCGTCGCTGTAGAGGGAGTGCGCGCCGCTGCGCCCGGTCGCGCCCGAACTGTGGTTCGCGGGCACGAGCAGCCGGCCCCGGTGGCGTGCGTGCCGCAGGGCGGCCCCGTGGCCGGGACCGACGGCGTACCAACGCCAATCGGAGGGCTTCACCGATCCGGTGATGTCCCGCTGCGGCGACCACGTGCTGCCGCCGTCGGCACTGCGCTGGACGTACACACGTCGGACCGAGGCGGCGACCTTCCCCGACGTCACCTGCCGCTTCGTGGCGCCGCCGATGGTCCGGCACGTCACCAGGACGACGTCTCCGCTGCGGGGGTCGACCATCGGCACCGGGTTGCCCACCGTGTCCTTCCCGGCGTCCGCGACCAACTGCAGCGGCTGCCAGGTGCATCCGCCGTCGAGGGAGCGCCGTAGGACCAGGTCGATGTCACCGTCGTCCGCGGAGGAATTCCGCCGCCCCTCGGCGAACGCGAGCAGCGCGCCGCCGGGTACCTGGAGGGCGGCCGGGATGCGGAAGGTGTTGTACCCGGAATCACCCGACCGGTAGGGCACGGAGGCCGGGCACGGCGCGGCCTGCTCGTATTTCGCACGGTCGTACGCCGCGGGGGTGGGCGCCTGTGTCACCGTCAGCCCGGCGGCCAGGGTCAGCAGAAAGGCCAGTCGCCGGCTGGCCGTGGCACGAAGTCTCATCGGGTCCTCGTCCGGTGCGGCGTTCGCTGTCCGGATGGACCATAACGACAGAAAGCGCCCGCACCCGCGAACGCCACGCCTGCGAACGCCACGCCTGCGAAGACCGCCGGACGGGCCGGACGGCCCCGCCGGACGTCAGCGGCGGGGCGGCAGGCGGTGCAGGCGGACTTCGCTCAGCCGTCCGTCCTGCGCGACGGCGGTCATGTACGTGCAGTAGGGCTGTCGCCGCCGGTCCGTCGGCGACCCCGGATTCAGCAGTCGCAGACCGCCCGGCGCCGTGGTGTCCCACGGAATGTGACTGTGGCCGAACACCAGCACATCCAGATCCGGGAACCGCTCCGCGCACCTGCGCTCCCGCCCCTGAGCGGCTCCCGTCTCGTGTACGACGCCGAAGCGCACCCCACCGAGCTCCGCCCGGGCCACCTCGGGCAGCCGCGCCCGCACATCCGGACCGTCGTTGTTGCCATACACCCCGATAACGCGCCGTGAGTGCGCTTCGAGCAGGTCCAGCGCGGCCACGTCCACCCAGTCGCCGGCATGGATGACGGCATCGGCTTCCCGCGCCTGCGCGAGGAGCTCGGCGGGCAGTTCCCTGGCGCGTTTGGGCAGATGCGTGTCGGACGTCAGCAGCAGGCGCACGCACACCACCGTACGCGGAAGTCTCCTCGCCCGATGCTCCGGCCTGCGGGGATAGCGGTGAGTGACCGTTCGAAATGCGCGGACGGGTCGGCGCTGTTTCGCTGGTTCCGCCCGCTCTGTCCTGTCACCCGAGGAGTGATCATGAGCGTTGCAGGTGAGTCCGGCGGTCGCGCCCAGGAGTTGCGCCAGTTGGCGCAGGAGGCGGACCAGGCCGCGGAACGTGCCGCTGACCCGGAGCAGCGCGAGCGGCTCAAGGACAAAGCCCGCCGCCTCAGGGAACAGAGCGAGCAGGCAAGCAGCATGGGCAGCGGGGACATCTACCCCCCGCAGTAATCGCCCCTGCGTACGGCACCGGCCGGTGGCTGCCCCCGCGCCCCAGGCGCGCGCGAGGCCACCGGCCGGTCACTTGCCGGGCCGCCCGCCCCGCCGGGCGGGCACGGGCGTTCGCTCCGCGCGGAGCCGCAGGGGCGAGGGTCATCAACCTGTACGGCGAGCGACCCGGCGGCTTCGCCTGTATGGCGGTGGCGTGCGAGGCGACAGAACCGCGGAACCCCGTGATGCTGATGCCGTGAACACTCACGACCAGGGATCCAGCAGCCCGGCGACCGGCGCTCACGTGCCCACGGTGGGTGTCGAGGAGGAGTACTTCCTCATCCACCCCCGGACGCGTCAGCTGGAGCCGGCGAGCGCGAGGGTCCTCCCGCGGGCCTCCGCGCTCGTGGGCGAACTGGTCTCGGGCGAATTCACCCAGTACCAGATCGAGGGCAAGACACCCCCGTGCACGGCGCCCGAGGAACTGCGCACGGAACTGAACCGGGTGCGCGCCGCGGCCGTGACAGCCGCACGCGAGGAGGGGCTGCGCCTGTGCGCGTCCGGTACACCGGTCATGCGAGGCGGAGTGCCGGCCGACATCGGCGACCACCCGAGATACCGCGCGGGGGCGGACCAATACCGCGCCATGCTCGACGACTTCGCCCTCTCCGCCCTCCACGTCCATGTGCACCTGCCCGACCGGGAGGTGGGCGTACTGGTCACCAACCACCTCAGGCCATGGCTGCCGCTCCTCCTGGCCATGAGCGCCAACTCGCCCTTCCACCAGGGCCGCGACACCGGGTACGCGAGCTGGCGTGCCGTGATGAGGAGCGCGTTCCCGTGCCTGGGACCACCGCCGTACGCCGCATCGCTCGAAGAGCACCAGCGGCTCGCCGAGGCGATGGCGGCGTCGGAGGCCATGCTGGAGGCCGGCCTGCCGTTCTGGGACGTCCGGCTCAACCCGCGGCTGCCGACGCTGGAGATCCGCACCATGGATGTCCAGCCGGACATCGACAACACGGTGGCACTCACGTCGCTGATCCGGGCGCTCGTGGTGACGGCGCAGGCGAAGGCCGTACGCGGCGACCCGGGCCCCCGTACGTCCAGCGAACTCCTGCGCGCCGCGTACTGGCGCGCGGCACGCGACGGCTGGTCCGGCGCGGGTGTCGACGCGCTGAGCGGACAGGTCCTGCCCGCTCCGGTGCAGGCCGAGCGTCTCGTCGCGTACGTGCGTCCCGCTCTGGAGGAGTCCGGGGACATGGGCGAGGTGACGGCGTTCCTGCGGCGCCTGACGGCACGCGGCTGCGGCGCGCGCCACCAGCGTGCCGCAGCGGCCACGGGCGCGGGGCCCGGCGGCGTCGTGGACAGCCTCATCACGGCGACCGCCGCAGGCAGGTGGGACCCTCCTGGCTGAGCGCGCCCGGCGCTCAGCGGGCCGTGAGCGTCGTCACCAGTACGTCGCGGTACGCGAGCCGGCCGGGGTCGAGCGGGCGGAGCGGTGAGACCTGGTGCAGGGTGCGGCGGTCGTCACCGAGGAGCAGGGTTCCCGGCTCGCTGAGCGTCGTCGCCAGCACCTGCTTCCCGTCCGGGTCGAACACCGAGCTCTCGCCGCCGCCGGCGTTCCGCCGGGCGATCAGGAGCGAGGAGACGAGGGTGACGCCGTCCCGGTGCAGCCCCTCGGGCGTGGGCTTCCCCTGCCCGTCGGCCGAGGCGATGACACGGAAGGGATGGACCATCACGCTCCACTCCGCCGGCTGCTCCAGGCCGCCCGCGAGATCCCCCAGCAGCCTGAGCAGGGACAGCAGAACGGGGTCGGCCACAAAGGCTTCGGTCAGCGGGTCGAAGTGGCGGTCCACCTGGACATAGAGCGGATTGGTGTCCTTCGGCTGTACGAACGGGACGTGCGGCAGGAGGGACGGTTCCCCCCTGGCCGCGGGGAGGGAGAAGTGCCCGAAGCGGCGCAGCCGGCAGGTGCCGCCCTCCGCCGCGTAGGTGTCGGGCGACAGGTCGTCCCAGTGGGCGCAGAAGCGGTCCCATGCCTGCCGGTCGGTTCCGGTGCACGCTGTCAGGGCGTCCGGCGGCATCAGGTGCACTCCGGTCGAGGCCAGGGCCCGTCGGGCGGCCTCGACCGAGGCGGTGCGGACCGGGTCGGGGGCGGCGTCGGCGGTGGTGCCGTAGTCCAGGTCGTCCATTGACAACGTCCGTCCAGTTCAGCGGTGTGGCGCCCTGCGGCGCTCCGGCTTCCATGGTCGGGCGCACGGCGGCGGGCCGCATCCCGGCCGCAGCGCCCGCGGATGTGGCGACGGAAGCGGTCGCCCGCACTCCATGGACCCGCGCACCTCGCGGCGGGATTGCGGGGCTCCCCGCACGGCGGGATGCTGGAGGTGTCAGCCGTCCGGGCGTGCGTTGTGCCTGTGACGTGGCTGAACGGGGGTGCCGGGGCGCCGGCGCACGACCGCTCACCGGCGGGCCCGACAGGGGAGAGGCCAGGTGAGGAAGCGGTTCCGCGTCTCGGCAAGGAGAGGGTCATGGACGGGAAAACTCTGGAAGCGATGCGGACCGCGCTGCGCGGCCCGGTCATCGGCCCGCAGGACCCGGAGTACCACCAGAGCCGCAAAATCTACAACGCCATGATCGACCGGCGCCCCGCCGCCATGGTGCGGTGCGCGGACGCGGCGGACGTCATGGCCGCGGTCGATTTCATCCGCGACAACGGGCTCGAAGTCGCCGTCCGGGGCGGCGGCCACAGCGGCCCCGGCCTGGGCCTGGTGGAAGACGGCGTCACCATCGACCTGTCACCCATGCGCTGGGCCCACGTCGACCCCACCGCGAAAGCCGCGCGGGTCGGCGGCGGCAGCCAACTCGGCGACCTCGACCACGCCGCTCACGGCTTCGGCCTGGCCACCCCCTCCGGCATCATGTCCACGACGGGCGTCGGCGGCCTCACCCTCGGTGGCGGTCACGGCCATCTCACCCGCAAGTACGGACTCACGGCGGACAACCTGCTCGCGGCGGACGTGGTGCTGGCCGACGGCAGCTTCGTCACCGCCAGCGAGACGGAGAACCCGGACCTCTTCTGGGGCCTGCGCGGCGGCGGCGGGAACTTCGGCATCGTCACGTCGTTCAGCTTCCGGCTGCACCCGGTGGACACCGTGGGCGTCGGCATCACCGTATGGCCGGTCGACAGCATGCGCGAGGCGCTGCGGTGGTACCGCGACTTCCTGCCGCAGGCGCCCGAGGATCTGAACGGGTTCTTCGCGACGCTCACCGTTCCACCCGGCCCGCCCTTCCCGGAAGAGATCCACGGCCACAAGATGTGCGGAGTCGTCTGGTGCTGGACGGGCGACCCGACCCGCCTCGACGAGACCCTCGCAGCCGTGAACGAACCGGGCGCGCCGGCTTTCCACTTCACGGCACCGATGCCCTACCCGGCCCTGCAGAGCATGTTCGACGCACTGCTCCCCACCGGGCTGCAGTGGTACTGGCGCGGGAACTTCTTCGACCGGATCACGGACGAAGCCATCGACGTACACGTCAAGTACACCGAGAACCTCCCCACCGACCTGTCGATCATGCACCTCTACCCGGTCGACGGGGCCGCGAGCCGTGTCGGCCCGGACGACACCGCGTGGAGTTACCGGGACGCCGTATGGTCCGGCGTCATCGCCGGCGTCGACCCCGATCCCGCCAACGCCGAGGCACTCAGGCAGTGGTGTGTCGACTACTGGGAGGAGTTGCACCCGCATTCCATGGGCGGCGGTTACGTCAACTTCATAGGCGTCGGCGAGAGGCAGGACCGGGTCAGGGCCACCTACCGCCACCACTACGACAAGCTGGCGGGAGTCAAGCGTACGTACGATCCGCACAACTTCTTCCACGTCAACCAGAACATCGAGCCGGCGGAGCAGCTCTGACCTTCGGGACGCTTTCGGGACGCTTCAGAACGGCTTCAGGACGGCTTCAGGACGGAAGGACGCGCAAGTGCGGCAACCAGCCGTCGTCGAGGCGCCGTCCGTACTCGGGCTGCGGCCGTCCGGCGTGCAGGACGCGTCGGCCGCCCTGCTCGACACCGGCCTGCTGAGGCACCTCGGGGCGGTATGGGCGGGCAGGGTCGAAGCGCCGGTGTACGACCCGAGGCGGGACGGCGACACCGGGATCCTCAATCCGGCCGGGATCGCTCGGTACTCCGTACAACTGGCCGACAGGGTCGGCGGCGTCCTCGGCCGTGGCTGCTTCCCCGTGGTCCTCGGCGGTGATTGCAGCATTCTGCTCGGCAATCTCCTCGCCCTGCGACGCCGCGGGCGCTACGGGCTGCTGTTCCTCGACGGCCACACCGACTTCTACCAGCCGTCGGCGGAACCGGCCGGCGAGGCCGCCTCGATGGAACTCGCCCTGGCCACGGGGCGCGGACCCCGGCCGCTCACCGACCTTGAGGGCCGCGGGCCGCTCGTACGGGACGAGGACGTCGTGGCGTTCGCCTTCCGTGACTCCGCACAGTCCGCCGAGGCGGGGATGCAGCCGTTGCCGCCACGGCTGCACGCGATCGACCTCCCCAGGGTGCGCGCGGCGGGCGCCGAAGCGGCGGCGCGCCGGGCGCTCGACCTGCTCACCGGCGGTGGGAGCGGCGGCTACTGGGTCCACCTCGACGTGGACGTACTGGACGACGCGGTCATGCCGGCCGTCGACTACCGCCTGCCCGGCGGGCTGACTTGGGTGGAACTGGAGAGCGTGCTGCGGGCGGCGCTCGGCGACGAACGGGCACGAGGGCTCGACGTCACGATTTTCAACCCCCGACTGGACCACGACGGGACGATCGCGGCCCGTCTCACCGAGTGCCTGCGCCGCGGACTGTCGGCCCGCGCGGCATGACTCGATGGTGAGGCGTCCCCGGCGCCTTACGCACCACGGGAGAGCGACCGGCCCCGCACCCGGTCGCCCAGCAACAGACCGTCGGACGAGGGGCAGTTCGCGGGTGGCCCATAAAGGATCGTCGCCAGGCCGACGCCGAGGAGGCCGCCGAGGAGCTGGGCGGTGAGGAAGCCCGGAAGCGACGCGGGGGCGATGCCGGTGAGGGAGTCGGTGAACGCCCTTCCGACCGTTGCCGCGGGGTTCGCGAAGGATCCGGAGGACGTGAACCAGATTGCCGCGCCGATGTACGAGGCCACCGCGACCGGGGCGAGCTGTGCGCGGCCTATGCGGTCCAGTCCGTACACCACCAGTACAAGTCCGGCTGTGGCGACCGTTTCGCCGAGCAGCACATGACCGGCCGATCGCACCTGGGTGGACCAGACACCGGGTGCCCGGCCGAACATCGCCTCGGCCAGCAGGCCACCCGTGACGGCCCCGGCGAGCTGCGCGGCGAGGTAGAGGGCGACTTCGCGGCCGCTGAAGCGGGCCAGGCCGCGCCGTTGGGACCACCATGCGAAGAGCGTGACCACCGGGTTGAGGTGAGCTCCGGAGACCGGGCTGAGCAGGACGATCAGCAGGCCAAGACCGACCGCCGAGACCGCCGCGTTGGCCAGGAGCTGGACTCCGGCGTCCTGGCTGAGGCCGGCGGCCCGGATTCCGGAACCGACGATCACGGTGACCAGAGCCGCGGTCCCCACCAGTTCGGCGGCCGCTCGGCGTGACAGTGCCTTGTCGATGCCCATGATGTGGTTCCTCCCCCGGACGCGCAGTGGAGTGGAAAATATATTCCGCATCTTGGAATGATCGGGAGTGGTGTCCGAAGGCTGGACGCCCACGTGCCGGCGATCAGCTCAGCTCGCCGTGTCGGCCCCCGCGAGCAGCACCTCGTCCCGCAGCGAAAGGTGACGACGCAGCGCGTCGCGGCCCTCGTCCGTCAGCGTGATGATGCGCGTACTTCCCTGCCGTACGAGCCAGGAGGCCTCCAGCGCATGGCGGAAGAGGGCGGCACCCACCGCCCCGGCCAAGTGGGCGCGGCGTTCGGTCCAGTCGAGACACGTACGGACGTGGGGGCGGCGGGAAGTGCCGCAGTGGTCGTCGGCGACCCCGAGGCCGCGCAGCCACGACGCGCCGGACTCGGTGAGCGCGGGGCCGTAGTCCCAGGCGAGGAGCGCCTGCGCGGTCATGGCGTCAGTGATCGCCACTCCCAGGGCGCCCGCCAAGTGGTCGTAGCAGGTACGGGCGTGGGCCAGGGCGCGGCGACGACGGGCGTCCGTCAGCGAGCGGACCGGAGTCGGGCGCTGCGGTGCGTGGGCCGCGAGCCCTTCGATCATCTCGGCGGTGTCCGGGCCCGCGAGGCGAACGTAACGGTGGCGGCCACTGCGTTCCTCCGTCAGCACTCCGCCGGCGACCAGTTGGTGCAGATGACCTGTCGCGGTGGACGGAGCGACGCCGGCGAGGCGGGCCAGTTCCGTAGCCGTCCAGGCCCGGCCGTCGAGCAGCGCGAGGCAGAAGGCGGCGCGGGTACGGTCCGCGAAAAGGGCTGCCAAGGAGGCGAGATCCGGGCTGTCGGCGTACGAGTCGTGGCTGGTCACCGGCTCATTCTCGCCCTTCGTCAGTTCGGCCGGCATCAAAGTGTCAGGCGTCTAGCGTTCCGGGCCATGAAGACCGACCAGCACGAACAACACACCGCCGCCGACGGACACCTGGTGGTCCGGCCGAGCATTCTCTACTTCGGAACGCCTGTGGTTCTTGTGACTTCGGAGAACGAGGACGGCACCTGCAATCTGGCGCCTATTTCGTCGGCCTGGGCGCTGGGGCAGCACGTTGTCCTCGGCCTGGGCAGCGAAAGCCAGACGGTCCGGAATCTCTCCGTACGGCCGGAACTGGTGATCAACCTGCCCTCGCCCGACCTGTGGGAGTCGGTGGAACGCCTGGCGCCGCTCACCGGTGCCGACCCGGTCCCGATGAGCAAGCGCGAGGTGTACCGGTACGAGAGCGACAAATTCTCCGCCGCCGGGCTCCGGCCGCAGGACTCGCAGGAGGTGCGGCCGGCCCGAGTCGCCGAATGCCCCTTGCAGTTGGAGGCGGCCGTGACAGCGATGACGGCCGGCGGCGCGGGGCTGTTCTTCACCGTCGAGTGCGAAGTCCTGCGCGTGCATGCCGATGAGCGCATCGTGGTGCCGGGGACCCAGCACATCGACCCCGCTGTGTGGAGCCCTCTCATCTACAACTTCCGTCACTATCACGGCCTTGCCCCCGAAGTCGGTCACGGCTTCCGCTCGGAGACGGCGAGGGCCGGCGCCGGCGCTCGGTGACCCTTGGCGGTGGCCAGCAGCCTGCGACGTGGGCACCTGCCATGAGTCACGTGGAGGCCACGCCGTAGGCTGCGGGCGCGGAGTACGGGCAACGGGGGCGGCCTGCTCCGGTGCTCCATGGACCACCTACACTCGTCCTCCGTTCTGGCTGCCGCCAGAGAACCGCACGTACCGACTTGAAGGGCACCTCTCGACGTGAGTTCCGCAAACCGTGCCGAGGCACCGATCTATGCAGGCCTCGTAGAGGAGCGGGGCGATGTACCTGCCGAGGTACGCCAGGCCGCCGAGGAGACGCTTCGGGAGGTCGAGCAGGCGATGGACTTCAGCGCTGTGCGCGCGAGGGCGTCGCGCTGGTAGGACGAAACGTCCACAAATGGCGCCGTTCCCAGCCGTACGCAGAGGTCCCGCCCTCGGGCTCAGGCCGCCAAGCGCTTCAGCAGAGCGGGCAGGGCCGTCCCGATCGGCTCGCGTACGACGTCGTCGGCCAGTTCGTCGTACGGCGTCGGCTCGGCGTTGACGACGACGAGCCGCGCGCCGTACTCCGCGGCGATCCCCGCGAGCGACGCGGCCGGCTGCACCTTGAGGCTGGTGCCGACGGCCACGAACACGTCGCTCGCCTTGGCGATCGCCACAGCCTCACCCATCACCGCCGGGTCGAGCCGCTGTCCGAACATCACCGTGGCCGACTTGAGGGTGCCCCCGCACACGAGGCACGGCGGGTCCTCCTCACCCGCTGCCACCCGCGCCAGCGCGTCCTCCATCGGAGACCGGGCGTGGCAACCGGTGCACACCGTCGACCGGGCGCTCCCGTGCAGTTCCAGCACCTTGCGGGCAGGCAGCCCCGCGAGCTGGTGCAGTCCGTCGACGTTCTGGGTGAGGACCCGGACCGGAACCCCGGAGCGTTCCAGCTCGGTGATCGCCCGGTGGGCGTCGTTCGGCCGGGCACGCCGGGCGGGACTGTCGAGGCGCATGCGCCAGGCGCGGCGCCGGACCTCGGGGTCGGCCATGTAGAAGTCGTACGTGACGAGCTTCTCGGCCTGCGGGTCACGCCGCCACAGGCCGTTCGGCCCACGGTAGTCGGGGATGCCGGAGTCGGTGGAGATCCCCGCTCCGCTGAGGACGGCGACCAGCGGCCGTCGTACCGTGCCGTTGCTGCTCATACGGGTGAGCGTAGGCGGCGGACACGGCGGCGTCGACGCGATTGTCGCGTGGCCGGGGCGCAGCGGGAACCGAAAAGAAAGCCCCTGCGTCCATCGGCTCGATGCGCGAGATCCTCAATGCGCAAGACCACAGTCACGGACATTCTCGGGGGACCTCGGACATGACGCACACGGCCACTCGGTACCTGTATCTCGCCCGGCACGGGGAGGCGTCACCGGACGAGACGTCTCTGACCGAACACGGGTGCCGCCAAGCCGTTCTGCTCGGTGAACGGCTCCGCGCTACGCCCCTGTCCGAGATCCATCACGGTCCCCTGCCCCGGGCGGCGCAGACGGCACGGCTCATCGGCGAACAGCTCGACGGCGTACCACTGCGTCAGTCGGAGGCTGCCGGGGATTACCTCCCCTACCTGCCGCGGAAGCAGGAGCTGCCGCCGGATTCGGCCGATTCCCTGCTGGGCTTCCTCGCGCGGTTTCCGGCAGATGAGTGCGAGCGTGGTCCGGCGCTCGCCAGGGAAGCGCTCGCGAAGTTCACGGGACCGGCGCAGGGCCGTCAGCCTCGCCACGAACTGGTCGTGACCCACAACTTCCTCATCGGATGGCTGGTACGAGCCGCCCACGACGCGCCCGAGTGGCGCTGGATGGGCCTCAACCACTGCAACGCCGCTCTGACGGTGATCAGGTACGCGCCGGGCAGGCCGTCCTCCGTGCTCTGCTACAACGACATGCGGCACCTGCCCGCGGAACTGCGCTGGACCGGCTTCCCGCCCGAACTTCACATCTGAAGGACAACACTTCACATCTGAACGACAACAGCGAAATGGACCCCTCGGGCTCTTAATGCGTGATTATGGACATACGGGCGGGGCTGGTGGCTTCTCATCGAGGAGGCGACGACATGGGCAGGTTCGATCGCTACGAATTGGTTTTCGTACATCCAGGCACATCCGCAGCCGTTCCGGACGCTGCGGATGTCGTGGAAGTGCACCGTACGGATCGGACCGGGCCCGGTGGTCATCCGGTGTACGCGGACGACACCGGCATCGTCCTGGCCGAGATCAGCGACCGGGACGAGGTGCGGATGCTCGCCAGCGGCGGGCACCAGGACCCAGCGGTGGCGGTCCAGGTGCGTCCCACTTAGACGCTTGGAGGGGCATACGCCGCGTCCGAGACACACCGGCAGGGCGGTCGGGACCGGTTTGCCGCGGGCGCGGCGCGCACGTTTGATGGAAGGAGAGCCTTCAGCGGACATCCCGCCGGAAAGGGCTCCAGCGATACGGAACGGACACGGGAGGTGCATCGGATCGTGGATCTCGTACTGCGCTCCGGACGGCCCGAAGACGCCGCGGAGTCCGGCAGGATCTGCTTCGAGGCCTTCTCCGGAATCGCCCGACAGCACGGGTTCCCGTCGGACACCCCTGGCGCGGACGAGGCCGGCGGGATGATGGCGATGCTGCTGAACCACCCCGGCTTCTACAGTGTCGTCGCCGAAATCGACGGCCGGATCGTCGGCAGCAACTACCTCGACGAGCGCTCGCCCGTCGTCGGCGTCGGGCCCGTCACCGTGGACCCCGCCGCCCAGAACGGCGGCGTGGGGCGCCGGCTGATGCAGGACGTCATGCAGCGGGCCGCCGAGCGGCGTGTGCCCGGCGTCCGGCTGCTGCAGAGCGGGTACCACTCCCGGTCGTTCGCCCTCTACGCCGGCCTGGGGTTCGAGTTCCGTGAAACCGTGGCCTGCCTGCAGGGGCCGCCGATCGCAAAGACCGTACCGGGGTACGAGGTGCGGCCCGCGACGGACGCGGATGTGGCGGCCTGCAACCGGGTGTGCCGCAAGGTTCATGGGACCGACCGCGGCGGTGAACTCACCGACGCGCTCAAAATGGGCACAGCCCGCGTGACCGAACACGGCGGGCGTATCACGGGCTACGCCACGGACCTGTCCTTCTTCGCGCACGCGGTCGGCGAGAGCACCGAAGACATCAGGGCTCTCATCGCCGCGGCACCCGCCTTCGGCGGCCCCGGCATTCTCGTCCCCGCGTCCAACAGCGCGCTGCTCCAGTGGTGTCTGGGAAACGGCCTCAAGGTGCAACAGCTGATGAGCGTCATGACCATCGGCCTCTACAACGAGCCCGCCGGGGCGTATCTCCCCTCTGTCCTCTACTGATTCACCGTGTCCCAGCAGGAGTGCCCGAAGCTGCGGACCAGCAGCAGCACTGCGGCGGCAAGCCGCCAGTCGACCCAGTCCACGTGCACGCGCACTTCGTCGTCACCGGACCGGAACTCCAGCGGCGTCTCCTTCCCGGTACGCCAGATGATCCGCCGGGGCCCGCGTGCGCCGTCGCCGCCGCCCGGACGACGCTCTCTCGCGTGTGAGGGTGCCGATGATCTCGCCCTGCTCGCCCAGGACTTGGTAGGTGGCGACGCCGCCGGAAGCGGCTGTGGTGACGACGGTGGCGATCCGGCGTTGCCGGTACGGGTCGGCCCACAGCGCGAAGGAACGTGCGCCGGTAGTGTCGCGCTCATCGGTGATCTCCTCGCACGGTAGCTGGCCGGACATTATCGAACGCCAGTGCCGTTGTCTGCGGGAGGGTGATGTGGCGACGGCGTTCGGGGCGGGAACACCTGATCGGCTCTGATTGTTCTGGTGGGAAAGCTGGGCGCCCTTTCCACAGGAGTTGTCCGACGTTCCCCTCCGCGATCCGGAATGCCATGTTCACTCCCCGCCCCGTCCCCGTCGCCCTCGCAGGCACTCTCATCGTCGCGCTGGTGGGTTGCACCGGTGCCGATGGCGATGGCGGCGCGGCGGACAAACCCGCAGCAGCTACGGTCGCGGTGCTCTCGCCGGACACCGCCTCGGCGGCAGCGGCGACGATCGCCGGGCCGGCGCCCTCCTCGTCCAATGCCGAGTCGGCTGCGCCCGAGAGCAGCACACGGAAGCAGACGGCGTTGCTGGCCATTCCGTCCATCGGCGTCGTCAACCTGCGCGTCGTCCCGTACGAGGGGACGACCGACGACTGGGCCGGCACGCGGATCCAGGACCGTGGTGTGGCCGCCAGCCCGTACGGCGATGAAGGCGGTGTCGGGCCCGGCGAAGTCGGCAACTACCTCGTCACGGCACACCGCCTCTCGGCCGGCGGCCCCTTGCGCGAACTCCCGTCCGTCGACGAGGGCGACTCCGTGTTCGTCACGGCGGGCGGCAAGGTCCACGAGTACAAAATCACCGACTCCAGGATGACGTCGTTCCGCTCGGAGCGGTCACTGGCTGAGCAGCGGGCCGCGGTCCCGGGCTCGCCGGGCAAGCGGCCCACCAAGGCAATGATCACGCTCTCCACCTGCGCGACGCCGGAGGACGACGCTGCCGGCAACTTCTGGCGCGATGAGAAGGGCAACCCGGAGCACCGCATCGACAAGATCGGCGTACTGACCTCGTCGCGGGCGGCGCCGAGCGACAAGTGAGCTGGCGCCGAGCGACAAGTGAACTCAATCGCCGGACAGGAGCAGAGCGCCACGTACGGCTAGCCGACAGGCCGGCTAGCGGAGCCGTGGCTGCTCTTCCTCCTCTTCTTCTTCCTCCTCCGGAAGCTTCACGTCGCTGACCGCGATGTTGACCTCGACGACCTCCAGGCCCGTCATCCACTCGACCGCGGAGATCACGTTCTCTCGCACCGCGCCGGCGACATCCGTGATCGAGACGCCGTAGTCGACGACGATTTCCAGGTCGACCGCCGTCTGCTTCTCGCCCACTTCGACTTTGACGCCGGTCGAAACGGACTTGGCCGCGCCCGGCACGCGCTCTCGCGCCGCTCCGAAGGCCCGCGAGATTCCGCTGCCCATCGCATGGACGCCGGCCACATCGCGGGCCGCCATTCCGACGATCTTCTCGACCGCGCTGTCGGCGATGGTGGTCCGTCCCCGGCTGCCGGGGTCGCCGTGCTTCCCACTGACGTTCTGGGTTCCGGTATCGGTCATAGCCGGTCGTTCCTTTCCAAGGAGAGGAGCTTGCCACCGTTCTTCCACGTTAGGCCTGTATGGCCCGCGATGCTCAGGGACGGCAGGGCAGGCCCCCGGTCTCACACCTTCCGTACGGTCACGCCTCCCGCGGCCAGCGCTCCCGTCGCGTCGTCCGGGGCGGCCTCGTCCGTGACGACGACGTGGAGGGCGGAAAGGGGGGCCACGAAGGCGAGGGCGGTGCGGGAGAGCTTGGCGGACTCCGCGACGGCGATGACGCGGCGGGCCGAAGCGATCGCGGCGCGCTTGACGGCGGCATCGTCCAGGTCGTACGCCGTCAGGCCGTCCGCGGGGCTCAGTCCGCAGCAGCCGATCACGGCGGTGTCGAATCGTACGGCGGCCAGCGACGCCGTGGTCAGCGGGCCGGTCAGCGCCAGCTCACCCGGTCGTGGTCGCCCGCCGGGCACCAGCAGCGTCAACTGGGGCGCCCCGGCCAGCGCGTTGACTCCGTGGAGGGACAGCGGCATCACGGTCAGGCGCCGGTGCTCCAGGGCGTGAGCCACTTCCAGGCAGGTGGTGCCGCTGTCCAGGACGACGGACTCGCCGTCGGCGATCAGCGCGGCGACCTCGGCGGCGATGCGCTGCTTGCTCTCCAGCCCCTCCCGCGCACGCAGTGCGAACGGGGGTTCGTCGCCGTACAGCAGCAGGCTCCTCGCTCCTCCGCGGTAGCGCTCAAGAACGCCCTGGCCGGCCAGAACCTCCAGGTCGCGGCGGATGGTCATCTCCGAAGCGCCGGTGAGTTCGGCCAGCTCCGCGACACCCATGCGGCCCGCCTCGCGCACGGCATCGGTGATCTGCCTCCATCGGTCTGTGCTCCCCATGCTCGCATTGAACATTGATCACGTTTCCAATGCAACCTTTCGAACAGACTAGTTGTTCGTTATGTTCATACGCATGGAGAGATCTCTGCGGTCCGGTCGGCTGGCCACCTTCGCGTACTTCACCTTGAACGGCTTCCTCATGGGAATGTGGATCGTCCACATCCCCGCCATCGAGCAACGTGCCGGGACAAGCCATGCCGTGCTCGGCTGGCTCCTGCTGCTGCTCGGCGCGGGAGCCTTCGCCGGCATGCAGATCGTCGGCCCGCTCACCGACCGCTACGGCGCCCGCACCGCCGTTCCGGTGAGCGCGGCACTGTGCGGTGCCGCCGTGGTCCTGCCCGGTCTGGCCACGAGCAGTTGGACGCTGGGGGCGGCGCTGCTGGTGCTCGGCTTCGGCAACGGCTGCCTGGACGTCAGCATGAACGCCCACGCCGTTCAGGTGGAGCGCGGTTACCAGCGGCCCGTCATGTCCGCGTTCCACGCCACCTTCTCCGTCGGGGGTGTACTGGCCGCTCTTGTCGGCGCCCGCACGCTCAGCTGGGGGGTGAGTCCGGCGGTAACCCTCGCCGCGGTGGCGCTCTTCGGCCTCGTCGCGGCCCTGGTGGCCGCCCCCGCGCTGCTGCGACCCGAGCCTGCCCGCACAGCGGAGGCCCCGGCCGCGGAAACCCCCACCGCCGGGGCGAAGGCGGCTCGCAGGACGCCCCGGCGCATCTGGGTACTGGCCGCTCTCGCACTCATGCTGATGCTCTGCGAAGGCGTGGCCAACGACTGGAGCGTGCTCCATCTGCGGGACGTCCTGGACGCGCCCGCCGCGACGGCCGCCCTCGCCTACGGGGCCTTCGCCACCGCCATGACCGTCGGACGTCTGCTTGCCGACCGGGTGGCCGCGCGCTTCGGAGCGGTGGCCGTCGTGAGGTACGGCGCCTCCCTTGCCGCGCTCGGCCTGACCATGGCGGCGCTGTCCCCGTGGATTCCCCTGGCGCTGATCGGCTGGACCATGTTCGGGGCCGGGCTGTCCGGCTGCATCCCGCAGCTCTTCAGCGCCGCCGGTCACGCCGACCCGGACGCCTCAGGAGTCAACGTTTCCCGTGTCGCCGGCCTCGGCTACGTCGGCATGCTCGCCGGGCCCGCCGTCATCGGACCGCTCACCCACTGGGCCCCGCTCAACCTCACGTTCTTCCTCCCCGTGGCCTTCTGCGTCATCGCCGCCTGTACGGCCGGCATCCTGCGGCCCTCCTCCCAGGGGGTCAGCCGCAGCAGCCGCCACCGGGACGGCAACCGCACACCTGCGCCTCGTTGTTGAGGACCGCCGTGGTCGCGGGGGTGGCGCAGCAGCCCTCGCCGCGCCAGGCGTCGACTCCCTCCCTGACCGCGATGACGGCGATGACGAGAGCGGCGATCGGGTCGGCCCACGACCACCCGAGCGTGGCGTTGAGGACCAGGCCCACCAGGAGGACGGCGGACAGGTAGGTGCACAGCAGGGTCTGCCTGGAATCGGCGACCGCCGAGGCCGAACCCAGCCGCTGCCCGGCCTTGCGCTGGGCGACGGAGAGGAACGGCATCACGGCCAGGGAGAGGGCCGCCAGCACGATGCCGGCAATCGAGCGGTCCGCCCCGCCGGTGCCGCCCAGAGCGCGGACGGCGTCAACACCGACGTACGCGGCGAGCGCGAAGAACGAGAGCGCGATGATCCGCAGGGTCGTCTTCTCGCGGGCCTCGCGGACGGCGTGGTCGCGGGCGGAGAACTGCCAGGCCACCGCGGCGGCGGAGGACACCTCGATGACGGAGTCCAGGCCGAAGCCGACCAGCGCGGTGGAGGAGGCGATCGTGCCCGCGGTGATCGCGACGACGGCCTCGATGACGTTGTACGTGATGGTCGCCGCGACCAGCAGCCGTATTCGGCGAGTCAGTACTTCACGGGCGGCGGGGGCGGTGGGGGCGGACGGATCGGTGCCCACGGGTATCCCGGCGGTCATCAGCAGCAACCCTTGTCTTCCGTGTCCGGGCAGGTACGGTCCGCCTCGACCGCCAGCACGGCGCTTCGCAGGTCGTCCAGCGCATGCCTCAGCCGTTCGTCCGCCAGCTCGTAGCGTGTCCGGCGGCCGACGGGCACGGCCACGACCAGACCGCAGTCCCGCAGACAGGCAAGGTGGTTCGACAGCCTGGTGCGCGAAATTTCCAGAGCGTCGGCGAGAGCGGCGGGATGGGCCGGGGCCTCGCGCAGGGCGAGCAGGATCCGGCAGCGGATCGGATCGGCGAGCGCGCGGCCGAACCGGGCAAGCACCTCGATGTCGTACGCGAGAGTCAGCACGGCCAGGACGGTACACGAGAACCTGAATTCAGAGAAGCGTGAATCCTAGACTTCGCGCGATGCCACGGCCGCCTGGTGGAAGCCGTAGCGCTGCTGCCGCGGGCACCGGCCGGTATGAGCGGATTCTGCTGGTTTGGCCCGAGGGGGAGTGGGGACAGGCTGGATAGAAGAATCGTTCCCGCAAGATCGGAGGACCACATGATCGTCCTCGGAATCATTCTGCTCATCATCGGTTTCGTGGCCGACATCGCCATCCTGTGGACCATCGGAATCATTCTGGTCGCCATCGGGGCCGTCCTCTGGATCCTGGGATCGTTGGGGCGCGCGGTGGGTGGTCGACGGCACTACTGGTGAGCGCCGGGCCCCGCACTGCTGGGGGTTCGCCGTACGAAAGAAAGACCGGTGGCACGACCGAGGGTTGCTCATGCCACCGGTCTTTCATGTGCGGTGCTGCTCGATGAAAGTCCCGCAGCGGAGGCCGAACCTCGGGGCACCCGTTCGGAGGCACGCCCGAGGGGGCGCGAGCGCTTGCGGGTACCCCACGGGACATGCCCCTGAAATCCGGTGCGCCGCAAGATGGTCGCCCGCAGCACGGACATCCGTTCGACCGACTGCAGCGACGGCTGGGGGACTCGGTCGTCGGACTCACCTGGCAACGCGGGCGCGAGGTGGAGCTCATGCACCGCGCCATGGGCTTCGCGGCGCTCAGTTTCCTCACGCTGGTGCCCCTCCTGATCGTCGTCGCCGCGGCCGATCTGCCGAGCGGGCAGGGCTTCGCCCGTTGGCTGGTGACAGGCCTCGGGGTGTCCGAGGTGTCGCAGGCGGAGATCGAGGAGCTGTTCGGCCGGCCGGGGCAGGCACTGCAGCGGACCACGGCATTCGGCCTGGCCGCACTGGCCGCGTTCGGCGTGACCTTCGGATCCGCCGTGCAGACCGGGTACGAACGCGTCTGGGACCTGCCGACGGCGCGATGGCACACGATGTGGCGCCACGTCGTCTGGCTGGCCATGCTGGTCGCCGCCCTCCTCCTCTTCGTCAAGACTCCCGCTCCCGAAGGGGCGCCCGCCGTCGTGACCATGCTTGTCGCCGGGGGCGATGTCGTCGGCTTGTTCCTCTTCTTCTGGGCCTCGCAGCGGCTGCTGCTCTGCGGCCGGATCCGCTGGCGCGCACTGGCCCCCGCGGCTGCCCTGACGGCTGTGGGGCTGCTCGGGCTCCGGATCTTCTCGCAGTACGTCTTCTCGCCACTGATCGCGTCGAACGCGGTGACGTTCGGCCCCTTCGGGACTGTGCTCGTCCTGCAGTCCTGGCTGGTCGGAGTGGGATTCGTGGTGTACGGCGGGGCGCTGGCCGGGCGGCTCGTCCACGAGTGGCAGGTACGGCGGAGGCTGAACCTGAGCCCGAGGCAGCCGTACTAGTAACGGGCGTTTCGTGGGTCAGTGCGTGGTGTGGCGGCGGAGGTTCTCCGTCAGCATCGCGGTGACCTCGCCGACACCGGCACGGGCGCCGACGCCGTCGACGGCGGACAGGCGTCCGTCCGTGGACTTGAGTTCGGTCATGGCCTCTTCCATCGCGCGGTGCGCCGCGAAGAGGCACGGCGTGCTGTAGATCGCCACATCGACCCCCAGCGCGGCGAGCTCCGAGAGCGACAACCGTGGGGACTTGCCCCCGGCGATCTGGTTGAACAGCAGCGGCTTGTTCCCGATGACTCCACGGATCCGGCGGATCGCCTCGACACTGCGCACCCCGTCGACCAGCACCACGTCCGCGTCGGTCGCCGCCAGGGCGCTCGCGCGGTGCAGGATCTCCTCGTCGTCGGTGGCATCGGTCCGCGCGACGACCAGCAGGTCGGTCCGGCTCGCGAGTACCTGGTTCAGCTTCGCGAGGTACTCCTCCAGCGGCAGGACCTGCTTGCCTTCGGTATGGCCGCAGCGGCGCGGGCGTTTCTGGTCCTCCAGGACCACTCCCGAGATGCCCGACCGCTCCAGCCGCCGCACCACGTGGCACGCCAGCTCCGGGTCCACGTAGCCGTCGTCGATGTCCACGAGCAGGTGGTGCCGCGGGAACGCGCCCCGCAGGCGTTCGGCGAAGGCGACCATGTCGGGCCAGGCGATGAACCCGATGTCGGGAAGCCCGTAGTACGAGGCGGCGAAGCCGAATCCGGACACGAAGAGCCCGTCGTAATGCGCGGCCGCGAGCGAGGCGGAGTACATGTCGTACACGCCGATGAGAGGTGTTGTCCCCGAGCAGGCGATCTCGTCGCGCAAGGCTTTGCCGTACAGCATGGGCTGACTCCTGACGGTTGCGGGGAGGCCCCCGGACGGGCGAATTGATCACGCGGGCTGATCAACGCGGGGTGTCCGCGCCGGTTGCGACAGATCACCCCAAAGGCTCCGTCCCGCGATCGGGAGCGTTTTCCTCTCCGCCGCAGCCCGCGGCGCGCAGCCCGCGCCCCGCAGGCCCGGCCGGCTCACGCAGAAGGGCGCAGGGCCTCGGCGGCCGTGGCGGCCACCGCGTCCGCCACGGCTGCCAGAGCGGGCGAGTCCAGCTTCCACTGCTGCCAGAACAGCGGAACGTCCACGGGCCGGCCGGGCGTGAGCAGAGTGAACACACCCGCGCGCAACAGCGGCTGCGCCTGCGGTTCCGGTACCAGTCCCCAGCCGAGCCCGGCGGCCACCGCGTCGCAGAACCCCTCCGACGTCGGCACGTAGTGGCGCACCCGGCCCGCGCCTGTCCCGTCGTTCGTGAGGGAGCGTACGAAGGCGTCCTGGAGGTCGTCGCGGCGGTCGAAGACGATCACCGGGGCGTCACGCAGGTCGCGCTCCAGCGGCCCGGTCAGGTGGCGCGCGGCGAAGGCGCCGCCGGCCACCGGCAGATACCGGGCGAGGCCGAGGCGGCGTACCGTGCAGCCCGCCACAGGGTCGGGCGACGACGTGACCGCCGCCATCACCTGCCCCTCGCGCAACAGGGCCGTGGTGTGGGCCTCGTCCTCGCGGTGCAGCTCGAAACACACCGGCGGATCCTGCGGCACGCGATTGAGCGCCGGGAGGAACCAGGTCGCGAGGGAGTCGGCGTTGACCGCGATGGGCAGCCGCGCCGGGCCCCGCGCGTCGGCGATGCCCAGGTCCGCCCGCGCGTCCAGCTCCAGCCGGGCAAGCTGACGCGCGAACCGCACCACGACTTGCCCGGATTCCGTCGGGCGCACCGGCTTCGTACGCATCAGCAGCACCCGGCCGGTGCGCTGCTCCAGCGCCTTGATCCGCTGGCTGACCGCCGACGGGGTCACATGCAGGGCGGCCGCGGCCGCGTCGAAGGTGCCCTCGTCCACTGCCGCGAGCAGCGTACGCACCAGGTCCAGGGGAAGCTCATCCATCACAAAGGCTAAGGGTACGTTAGAACCTTTAGCTGTACTGATGGCGGAATGGTTCATACCGTCGTCCGCATGACCCACGGAATCATCACGGCGGCACTCGTCGGCTTCGGCACCGGACTCTCCCTCATCGTCGCCATTGGCGCGCAGAACGCCTTTGTTCTGCGCCAGGGGGCCCGGCGGCACGCCGTCCTCGCGGTGGTGGCCATCTGCGCCCTGTCCGACGCGCTCCTCATCGCGCTCGGCGTCTCGGGAGTGGGAGCCGTGGTCACCGCGTGGCCCGCCGCCCTGACCGTGGTCGGCCTGGCCGGCGGCGGGTTCCTGATCTGCTACGGCGTCCTCGCCGCCCGGCGTGTGCTGTGGCCCGCCCCCGGCGCGGCCCTCACGGCGCAGGGCGCCACGGCCGGTTCCGCCCGGAAGGCCGTGCTCACCTGCCTGGCGATGACCTGGCTCAACCCGCATGTCTACCTGGACACGGTCCTGCTGATCGGCTCCGTCGCCGCCGACCACGGCACGCTGCGCTGGGCCTTCGGACTCGGCGCCGTACTCGCCAGCCTGACCTGGTTCACGACCCTCGGCTACGGGGCCCGGCTGCTCAGCGGCCTGTTGGCGCGGCCCGCGGCCTGGCGGGTACTGGACGGCCTGGTCGCCGCCACCATGGTCACCATGGGAGGGCTGCTGGTCGCCGGAGCCTGAGAGGCGGGACGGGTGGCTGGCAGTGAGGGCCTTGAGGCCGCACCTCGTCCGGCACCGGCACGGCTCCTTGCGGGTGCGATCTCAGCCGTTATGGGCGTAACGTCCAGAGGTGATGTCCCTTGAGGCGAGTTGTGCGAGAAGCCGGTAGCTCATGGTTGCGCCGGAGGAGGAGACCGGAAAGCCGGAGGTACTGGACCGACTGCTTTCCCGGGTGCTGCGCGAGTCCGACGCGTACGGCGGCGGGATCTACGTCCTGACGTCGAGCGGGCAGGTCCTGTCCGCCGTGGTGCTCGCCGGAGTGCCGTCCAGCCTCGCGATGCCCTGGGCCAGGGTGGGCATCTCCGCCTCGGGGCCCTTGGCGGAGGCGGTCCGGGAGGGCCGCCTGGTGTGGGTCGGTGCCGAGGGGGAGCTCGCCCGCCGTTACCCGCGGATCGGCCTCGCACTGCCGTACTCGTTCGCCCTCGCGGCCGCGCCGGCGGTCAGTGCGCAGCGGACCTGGGGCGGGCTGGTGTTGCTGTGGCCGGGTTCCCACCCGCTGGTGATCGAGCGGGAGCGGCAGCGGGCGATCGAGAAGGCCTCCGGATATGTCGGCGCGGCTCTGCGCCGGGCGCAGGAGAGCGGCCATCCGATCCTGCCCACGCCCGAACCGAGAATCGTCCCGGTGCCGCGGCGCCGTATGGTCACGCAGGCCGAGTCCCTGGCGGCGGTGGACTTCACCGAGCGGCTTCCGGAGGGCTGCTGTGCGCTCGACCTCGACGGCCGGATCACCTTCATCACGCCCACCGGGGCGGAGCTGGTCGGCAGCACAGTCCCCGTGCTGCTGGGAACACGGCCGTGGGAAGTCCTGCCGTGGCTCGACGACCCCGTGTTCGAAGACCGCTACCGGTCGGCCGTGATGAGCCGCCGCCCCACGTCGTTCACCGCCCGGCGCCCCGATGACCTGTGGCTGTCCTTCGAGTTCTACCCCGACGCCCGGGGGATCAGCGTGCGTATCGCCCGTTCCCGCCTGGGCGAAGCCGGGGCGGCTGGCGGGGCGGGTACGGGTGCCGAAATCGGAGGCGTCGGCGAGGCGAGAGCGGGAGCCGGCGCCGGAGCCGCGCTCCGGCCACTGCCGGACTCCGCCGTCGCCCCGGCAACAGGAGCAGCGCCGACCGGGGCAGGCGTGCTGTACCAACTGGCGCATCTGGCGGCCGCGCTCACCGAAGCGCTCAGCGTGCCCGACGTGATCAAGCTGGTGGTCGACCAGATCGCGCCCAGCTTCGGCGCGCACGCGGTCGCCCTGTTCGCCGTACAGTCGGGCAAGCTGCGCCTGCGGGGCCATCACGGCTACGGGGCCCGGCAGATGGAGCGGTTCGACGGCGTACCCCTGTCGCCCGACCACCCCAGCGGCCGCGCGGTGACCACGGCCGAACCGGCCTTCTTCGCCTCCCGCCGCGAACTCCACGACGTTTTTCCCCGCGCCCTGGCCGACGACGGCAACCACGCCTGGGCGTTCCTGCCCCTCGTCGCCGCCGGCCGCCCCATCGGCTGCTGCGTACTGGCCTACGACCGGCCCCACGTCTTCGGGCACGACCAGCGGGCACTTCTGACCGCGTTCGGCGGTCTTGCCGCGCAGGCGCTGGACCGCGCACACCTGTACGACACCAAGAGCGGACTCGCGCGCAGCCTGCAGGCCAGCCTGCTGCCCCAGGAACTGCCGGCGCTGACCGGCCTGCAGGCGACGGCCCGCTATCTGCCGGCGACCCGCGGCATGGACATCGGAGGCGACTTCTACGACCTGGTACGCCTGGACGACACCACGGCCGGCGCCGTCATGGGAGACGTCCAGGGGCACAGCGTCACCGCCGCCGCCCTGATGGGACAGGTCCGTACCGCCGTCCGCGCCCACGCCATCGCCGGAGCGGCCCCCGACGATGTCCTCGCCCGTACCAACCGCCTGCTGACGGACCTCAATCCAGGCCTGTTCACGAGTTGCCTGTACGTCCGGATCGACCTCGCCCGCCGCCGGGCATGCCTGGCGACCGCCGGCCACCTCCCGCCGCTCCTGCGGCACCCCGGCGGACGCGCGGAGAGTGTCGCCATGCCACCCGGCCTGCTGCTCGGCATCGACCCCTCGGCTGCGTACGAGGCGATCGAGATCGACCTGCCGCCCGGCGCGGTCCTCGCGCTGTTCACCGACGGCCTGGTGGAACGGCCGGGCACCGACATCGAGGACGCGACCGCGGACCTCGCCGACGCGCTCAGCGGCGGCGACCACAACCTCGACGCTCTCGCCGACGCGCTCATGCGGCGCGCACTGCCGACGGCCGACCGTACGGACGACACCGCGCTGTTCCTGCTGCGCCTGGCACCGTAGTGACCCTGCTTCCACGTACCTTCGGCCACGCCGTCGTACCCGCCCTTCGGGGCCGGTACGACGGCGGCCACGACAAGGGAACGTCAGTTGGCGTCGACCAGGTCGTGCGCGGGCACGGTCACCGTACGGGCGCCCGCCCGGCCGCCCAGGACGACCTTGCGCAGAGCGCTGTTGTTGTTCAGGCTGGTCTCCTTCAGCCGCTTCTCCGGGTTGGCCAGCACCTGGATGTAGTAGGTGCCGTTCGGCAGATCGCTGATGTCGAAGGACTGGCCGGGAAGGTCCTGGGTGTACGTGTCGCCGGAGCCGACGTCCAGCACCTCACGGACAGAGATCGAGTTCTCCTGCCCGCACGCGGTGGACAGGTCGGTGTTGCCCGGATGCCAGTTGGCGTTCTTGACGGTGTAGTCGACGGCATCGGTGTTGGCCAGGCAGAAGGCCTCCTTGCCGCTGCGCACCGACTCCTTCTTGTCGGCCTTGAGCAGCCGGTAGCTGGCGAAGTCGGTGAAGTGCCAGTGCTCGTGACCCGGACGCGGGTCCCACTCCATGGTGCCGGTCGGCGTGTAGCCGACCTGCTTCCCGTCGGTGTCGTAGAAGTACTGATAGGCGTCCATCAGCTCCTTGCCGGGAGTACGGAACCCGTCGACGACCAGCTGCGCGGGACCCGCGTTCCACACATTGGCGCTGAAGGCCAGGTAGTCCTTGCGCGACGTGTCGCCCTGCCCCTTGCTGATGGTGATGCCGTAGGCCGGCAGCGAACGGAGGTCGGGCTTCGGCACGTCGGGCACGCTCGGCGTGCCGGCCGGCCGCTTCGCGGCGGGCTTCACCGCGGGAGCCTTCCGCGAGCCGTCCGTCTGCCCGGCCGCGTCGCCCACCGGCGCCGCCCGGAGAGCTGCCTTCTTGAGCGACCAGGGAAGGGCCGGCGGCGCGGGAGTGTGGGGTCCGTGGCCCACGTTGTACGACGGACCCGCCCCGCTCGTCGCGGCGGCCGGCGCGGGCGCGCGCATCGCGCCGTGACCGGAATGCCCGGCCGCGTGCGACCCGTGCGACCCCTGCGACCCCTGTGACCCGTGGCGCATGGCGGCCGCCGATCCCGCGCCCGGCCGCTCGTCGTCGTAACTGCGCTCGCGTACGGTCACCTTGATCGTCCGAGGCTTGTTCTCCATGCCGAACAGGTCGCGGTAGCGCTTGGTCACCGACACCTTGGCGGTGTATTTCCCGGCGGGCAGGGCGACCGGGGCGGAGTAGTAGCCCGCGTACGTGTTGGACGCCCAGCCGTTCTCGACGCCCCACACCGAACCGAGCGTGAACGGGTTGATGGGGCAGCTCTCGGGGTACTTCGACTTGGCCGGGGCGTCGGGACGTACCCGTCCGGAGGCGTTGTTCGGACAGAAGGCCTCAAGCTTGTCCATCACCTTCCTGCCACTGGCGTCGGTGATGGTGACCTTGGCGAAGTCCGGCAGCCCCGCGAAGTCCTTCACCAAGCCCTGGGGAAGGGTTCTGGTCCGGGTCC
Organism: Streptomyces flavidovirens DSM 40150; assembly: GCF_000429085.1. Classification (GTDB taxonomy): domain Bacteria; phylum Actinomycetota; class Actinomycetes; order Streptomycetales; family Streptomycetaceae; genus Streptomyces; species Streptomyces flavidovirens. The sequence goes on from NZ_AUBE01000007.1 coordinate 294,892, forward strand.
TCGTCCCCTCACGGATGACCTGAGTGGCCACGACCGGGTCCTTGTACGACTTGCGGGTCACCTTGAGTTCGAGAGGCCCGTTCTCGGCGGTGACGTACGTACCGAGGTCCAGGTAGACGCCGGGTTCTTCCTTCCACGAGTCGAGCGTCACCGACGTCGAGGCGGCGATCAGGCTGAGCTTCGGCGTGGGCTGGGCCTGCGTCTGGGCGTCGGGTGCGGCGGCGACGACACCGGCGGTCACGGTGATCGCCGCAGCGGCAGCGATCACCGCACGCCATGGACGGGCTTGCTGGAATCTGGTCATCGTTCCTCGTTCTCCGAGTACCTGCTGGGACCGTGGAGGGACAGCCGGCGCAAGGATCCGGTCGGGCCGACGAGGCGCGAAGGGCTCTGATCGCGAAACTGTCTCCGGCCTGTGAGAGTTGGTGGAGGGCAGCATGGGTTGTCTGGGGGCACGCGAGTCGCGGATCGTTGTCCGAAAACAGGTCATGGACTCCGGATCGAGCCGTCGTAGCGCTGTTCTTGGGGCATGGGCTCGTCTGTTGTGGTAGAGCGCGGCGGCGCGAAAAAATCACTGGACCGACCGGATTACGGTTTCCGTATGACAACCGCACTCCGGCTGGAGAAGATCACTGCCGACAACATCGACGCCGCGATCGGCCTGAGGGTCCGCCCCGACCAGGAACACCTGGTCTCGCCGGTCGTGAAGTCCCTCGCCGAGGCGTACGTGCACCCGCGCACGGCCTGGCCCCGCCTCATCCTCGACGGTGACCGGCTCGTGGGATTCCTCATGGCCTTCTTCGACATCGACTTCGCCGGCGACGGCAAGGGCACCGACATCCGCTCGGGCCTCTGGCGCCTCAACATCGCGGCCGGCGAACAGGGCCGCGGCTACGGCCGCTTCGCGGTCGAGTCCGTGGCCGCCGAAATCCGCCGCCGCGGAGGCACGCGCCTCACCACCAGCTGGCACCCGGGCGAGGAAGGACCCGAGCGCTTCTACCTGCGGCTGGGCTTCGTGCCCACCGGGGAGATGAGCGGGGACCAGAGGGTGGGAGAGCTGGCACTGGACTAGGACGCCCTTGCAGGCCCCCGGATCGCCCCACGCCGGGACGTGGGGACGGGGTCAGGTGATGGCATGCACACGTTGCGAGTGGAGTTCGTAACGCGCCCCGACGATGGCGAGCTTTCCCGCGGCGACCCGGTCCGCCAGATCCCGCTCGGCTGCGAGCCGCTTGCGGACCATGCCCACGTTCCGGGTGATCGTCGAGTCGATACGGGCGTCACCGTGCTGGACATGGTCTATGGCCGGACGTATTTGATCAGCCAAGTACTGTATGTGCGCGGGGAGTTGATCCCCGGTCTGCTCTGCGCGGACAGCGGCGGAGACCGCGCCGCACGACTCGTGCCCGAGGACCATGATCAGGGGTATGCCCAGTTCCAGGGCGCCGTAGGCGACGCTGCCCAGTACGGCTTCATCCAGGACCGTGCCCGCCGACCGCACCGTCATGAGGTCGCCGAGCCCCTGGTCGAAGACCAGTTCCGGCGGCACGCGGGAATCGACGCATGCCAGAACGACGGCGAAGGGCTTCTGGCCCGACACGAGCGACTGGCGCACGAATGGTGTCTCGTGAGGATGTCGCTGCTGGAATGTCCGCCACCGGCGGTTGCCGGCGGCCAACTCGCGCAGCGCCTCGTCGGGACCGCGCGGTGTGCTCGTCGTCGCGGCCGACGACGCGGCCGTGGCCGACGAGGCGCCCAGCGCGATTCCCGCTCCAGCAGCGGCAGTTGCCGCGACAGTGGCCCGCAGTAATGCGCGGCGCCCCGTGCTTATCGGTACGGACGATGCGATGCGATTCGATGTCACTGGGGAAACGTAGCGGTGAAGTTCAGGCCTTAGATTCGTGATGGTGCGCTGTTGGCGTGCTCTTGAGCAATTCATGGCAGATGGCAGATGGCAGTGCACGCCGCCTTCGGCGCGCGGCCGTCATACGTCCCCTTGGACCTTCACCAGAACCTCACCGGCGGCCGTGCGGTAGTAGAGGACTGAACGTCCGGCACGTCGCCGCTGGACGAGACGAGCGTCGAGCAGGACTTTCAGGTGCCGCCCCACCGATCCCAGTCCCTGACCGGTCAGGGCCACCAGTTGAGTCGTGCTCTTCGGACTGTCGAGAAGGACGAGGACGGCCGCCCGCGCCTGCCCCAGCAGGGCGCGCAGCGGCTCGGGTGCCTGAGTGCGGCCCACGTCAGCCAGGGAACCCGAGCACGGGTAGACAACGGCGCAGCGGTCCGATTCCCACGAGACCCAGCTCTGGCGGGGAGTGACGGGCACAAACATCAACCGCGCTCCGGACATCTCACGCGGCGGATGATCGTGTGCGGTGATCTGCAGGCGGCTCTCCCCGAGCCAGCGCATACCCGCGCGCATGTCGTCCAGCGCGCAGGCCCAGCCGCCCCGGCACAACTGCGCCGTACGCGCGACGACGTCCGCCTCGATGACGCGCCGGCGGCGCGGCCAGTACGGCGCCACCGTACGCGTCCACACCCACTCCAGGAGACCGGCCGCCCTCTCGGGAAGATCGGAGCGCCGCAACTGCGCGGGAAGCGGTCCGCCCAGCGACACCTCCAGGTCCGTACGTGCCGTCCCAGCCGGCGTACGGCGTATCCGCTCCAGCTCGTCCCCGAAGGTCTGCTCGCCCGTGCCGGTCGGCGTAGGGGTGAGGAAGGTGGCGTTCCAGGAGCGCCCCAGACCGGCTCGCACGAGCAGTGCAGCGACTGGGTCGTCCGCCGTCCGCCTTCGGTACGCGGGCAGGTGGGCATCCATCCAGGCGCGCTCGCCCGGATGCGCGACCGTACCCCGCTCCAGGGCCTTCAGGCTCGCGGTGACCTCGGCCAGGGGCGAGAGGACGAAGCGGCTTCCCGCGAGCGTGTCCGCGCTGACGTGCCACCAGCCCATGATTCGCCTCCCCGCGAAACATTAACGCCGTTTCCGCGGCCCCTCGCAGACTCCGGCCATGCGCACCTATCGCGACCTCTGCCGGGTCCGGGAGTTCACGCCGCTGTTCCTGACGTCCGCCGCGCAGGTGGCGGCCCAGACCGTGAGCGGACTGGCCCTGGGCACGCTGATCTACACGGCGACCGGCTCACCGCTTCTGTCCGCCCTCGCCATGTTCGGCCCCTCCCTCGCCCAGGTGACCGGGGCCGCGACGCTGCTCGCGGCAGCCGACCGGCTGCCGCCACGCGCGGCGCTGACCGGCCTGTCCCTGTTCTTCGGCCTCGGCACCGCCGTCCAGGCGATCCCCGGCCTGCCCGTGGCGGCGCTCTTCGCCATCGTCCTTGGCCTGGGGGCCGTATCCGCCCTCGGCGGCGGAGTGCGCTACGGGCTGCTCAACGAGATTCTGGCGAAAGACGGATACCTGCTGGGCCGCTCCGCGCTCAACATGGCCACCGGCGCGACGCAGCTCTGCGGGTTCGCCGTCGGCGGCGTACTTGTCACCGCGCTGTCGCCGCGCGGCACGCTGCTCACCGGAGCCGCCCTGTACCTGGCGGCCGCGGCCGTGGCCCGCTTCGGACTGAGCCGCCGCCCTGCGCGCGGCGACGGCCGGCCGTCGATCACCCGGACCTGGCGGAACAACGCCCTGTTGTGGTCCTCCGGGCCACGACGCCGCGTGTACCTGGCTCTCTGGGTGCCCCATGGGCTGATCGTCGGATGCGAGTCCCTGTACGTCCCGTACGCTCCCCAGCACGCCGGACTCCTCTTCGCGTGCGGCGCACTGGGCATGCTGGCCGGCGACATCCTCGTCGGCAGATACGTTCCCCCACAGTGGCGGCAACGCCTCGGCGTCCCGCTGAGTCTCCTGCTCGCCGCCCCCTACCTGGTCTTCGCCCTGCGCCCGGCACTGATTCCCGCGATGGCGGCGGTCGTGCTCGCCACCACCGGTTACTCGGCGAGCCTGTTGTTCCAGGAGCGTCTGCTGGTCCTGACTCCGCACGAACTGAGCGGGCACGCCCTCGGATTGCATTCCTCCGGGATGCTCACCATGCAGGGAGCAGGCGCCACCCTGGCCGGCGCTGTCGCCCAGTACACCTCGCCGTCGGCAGGGATCGCTGTGATGGCAGCGGCTTCCCTCGCGGTCACTCTCGTCCTCGCACCGGGGCTCGCTCCGCCCGGTCAGCGGCGCGTGCTCCGGTGACGGTGGTGCTCCCTGATGACCGCGACATCGACAAGTGCCAGCAAAGCCAGAACGGCGAAGAGCAGCGAGATGGCCCCCAGCGCCCAGGGACTGGGGGCGGAGCCCCCTTGCGACCGCCAGGCCCATACGCCGAACAGCACGGCGAGGGCCAGATACAGCGGCATATGGACCGCCGCCAGCAGGCGTCTGAGTCTCAACGCACGGCGTCGGGCCTGCGGCGGGGGAGGGCCGGCCACGGGGCGCCGCCGCTTGTCCCGCTCGGGACTGTGGTCGCGCATCGACTGCTCCAACGGCGAAGGGTCCCTGTGCCCAGGATAGCCCTGAGCGAACGACCTGGGTGGTGGTGGCGACACCAGGTTCACCACACCCTGTCCGCTGCGCCGCGCCGTACACCACCATGACCGGCATGAAGCAACTCACAACCTTGATCACCGGCGCGACCCAGGGCCTGGGCCGTGGCATCGCACTCGACCTGGCCGCACGGGGCGGCACCCTCCTGCTGCACGGACGTGACCGCAGCCGCCTCGATTCCGTCGCGGCCGACGTACGGGCCGCCGCTCCTGACACCACCGTCCGCACCTACCTCGCCGATCTGGCGGACCTGGACCAGGTGCACGCCATGGCCGCCCGGATCCGCGCCGCCGAGCCCCGGCTCGACGCGCTGGTCAACAACGCCGTCGCGGGCGGCGGCGCCGAGCCGCTTCGGCGGGAGCTGAGCCGCCAGGGCCACGAGCTGCGGTTCGCCGTGAACCACCTCGCCCCCTACGCGCTCACCCGAGACCTGCTCCCGCTGCTCACCGCCTCGGCGCCCGCACGCGTGGTGAATGTCGCCTCGGTCGGCCAGGAGGCCATCGACTTCGACAACCTCATGCTGGAGCGGGGCTACGAGGGCCTGCGCGCCTACTGCCGCAGCAAACTCGCGATGATCATGGCGACTTTCGAGCTGGCCGCCGAACTCGACGGTACGGGCATCACGGTCAACACCCTCCATCCGGCCCACCTCATGGACACCAACGGGGTCCGCGAGTACGGCCTCGCGCCGGTCACGAGCATCGACGAGGGCGTACGGCCGACCGTACGCCTGCTCATCGACCCGGACCTCGCTGGCGTCACCGGCCGCTATTTCGACCAGTTCACCGACACCCGGGCCCACGAGCAGGCGTACGACGCCGACGCCCGGAAACGCCTGATGACGCTGACCCACGCCCTCATCCGCTAGTCCTTGCCGAGGATCGCCTCGACGCGCCGGAGTTCGGCGTCGCTGAACTCCAGCCGGGCCATGGCCTCGACGCTGCCGCGAAGCTGGCGGACGCTGCTCGCTCCGACGACCGCCGAGGCCACCGTGTCGTCGCGCAGCGCCCAGGCCAGCGCGAGCTGAGCCAGTGACTGGCCTCGTTCGACCGCGAGTTCGTTCAGCGACCGCAGGCGCGACACCAGCGCGTCCGTCACCGCGTCCGCGGTCAGGAACGGGCTCGTACCGGCGGCGCGGGAGCCTTCGGGAACACCGTCCAGGTAGCGGTCCGTGAGCAGCCCCTGCGCGAGCGGCGAGTAGGCGATGGCGCCGCTTCCCACCTCCCGCAGGGTGTCCAGCAGTCCGTCCTCCGCGGCGCGGTCCAGCATCGAGTACCGGGGCTGGTGGATCAGCAGGGGGGTGCCGAGCTCGCGCAGGATCGTGGCGGCCCTCCGCGTCTCCTCGGCGGGGTAGTTGGAGATGCCCGCGTACAGCGCCTTGCCCTGCTGGACTGCGGTGTGCAGCGCCCCCATGGTCTCTTCGAGCGGGGTGCCGGGGTCGTAGCGGTGCGAGTAGAAGATGTCGACATGGCCCAGCCTCATCCGGCGCAGGCTCTGGTCGAGGGACGCGAGCAGGTACTTCCGCGAACCCCACTCCCCGTACGGGCCCGGCCACATCAGGTACCCGGCCTTCGTGGAGACGACGATCTCGTCCCGGTACGGCGCGAAGTCCTCCGCGAAGACGCGCCCGAAGACGGTCTCGGCCTCCCCGGGCGGCGGGCCGTAGTTGTTGGCGAGGTCGAAGTGGGTGACCCCCAGGTCGAAGGCGCACCTCAGGATTGCGCGCTGGGTGTCGAGGCCGCGGTCGCTGCCGAAGTTGTGCCACAGGCCGAGCGACAGCGCGGGCAGCTTCAGACCGCTGCGGCCGACACGGCGGTACGGCATGGTGTCGTACCGGCCGGGGTGGGCGGAGTACACGTGGCTCTCCTCTGGGGAAGTGCGGGTCGGCGGGGGAGCGGGGCGCTGCGCGGAGCGGCGCCGCGTACCCAGACTGCCGGGCCGCCGTCATCCCGTCCAACAGAAGAATCCGAATGATTTGAGAAGCTATGCTTCTGAATCATGGAGCTGAGACACCTGGAGTACTTCGTCGCGGTGGCCGAGGAGTGCCACTTCACCCGCGCCGCGCAGCGACTGATGGTGTCGCAGTCCGGGCTGTCGGCGTCCGTGCGCGAGCTGGAGCGGGAGCTGGGCACGGCGCTGTTCGCCCGCACCACCCGGTCGGTCGGCCTGACCGAGGCGGGGCGCGCGCTGCTGGCCGAGGCGCGGCGTACTCTCGCGGCCGCCCGCGCCGCCAAGGACGCCGTTGCCGCGGTCCAGGGGCTTCTGCGCGGCACGCTCACCGTGGGCACCGAGCAGTGCATCGCGGGCGTGTACGTTCCGGGACTGCTCGCGCGCTTCCATCAGCAGCACCCGCGGGTGGAGATCCGGCTGCGTCAGGCGGCTTCAGCGCAGCTCGTCGAAGAGGTCGGCAGCGGCCGGCTCGACCTGGCGTTCGCCATCGACTGCGGGGACACGCCCCGGACCGTACGGATGCTGCCGCTCACGGACGAGCCGATGCTGCTGCTGTGCCACCCGGAACACGCGCTGGGCGGGGCGGACGAGGTCTCCTTGCACGACCTGCGCGACGAGCCGTTCATCGACTTCCACTCCGACTGGGGGCCACGCAGAGTCGGCGACGCGGCGTTCGCCGCCGCCGGGATCGGCCGACAGGTCGCACTGGAGGTCAGTGATGTCCACAGCCTGCTGGAGCTGGTCCGTGAGTCGCTGGGCGTCGCGCTCGTCCCCCAGCATTTCGCGCGCAAACCGGAGGCGGAAGGCCTGAGCGCCGTCCCGCTGGCCGGTGCAGGGCGCCTGACGTACAGCAGTGTGACCGCGCTACCCCTGGAGGAGTCCACGAGCCCAACGGCCCGCGGCCTCCTCGGCCTGCTGGGACCAGCCGCTTCCTGACGGCCCGGCTCCACACCTCGGCCGGCGCCGGTCACTGGCAGGATGCCCGCATGAGTGATCACCAGCGGACCGAACCCTCGCGGACAGCCGGCGAACGCGCCTCGCTGACCGGCTTTCTGCAGTACCAGCGCGAGACCCTGGCCATGAAGTGCGCCGGACTGACCACCAGCCGGCTGAGGGAGAAGGCGATACCGCCGTCCGGCCTGTCCCTGCTCGGACTCGTCCGGCATGTGGCCGAGGTCGAGCGGATGTGGTTCCAGGTCGTGTGGAACGGCGAGGACGTCGCGGGCTACTGGCCGGGGAAGGTGAACGGCACGTTCGCCGAGTTCGCCACCGACTCGGCCGATCCCGACGAGGCGTTCCGGATCTGGCACGCGGCGTGCGCGCGATCCCGCGCGATCGTGGAATCCGCCGAGTCACTCGACGCCATCGTTCGCCGGCGCGATGAGGTGTACACCCTCCGCTACATCGTCACTCACATGATCGAGGAGTACGCCCGGCACAACGGCCACGCCGACCTGCTGCGCGAGCGGATCGACGGGGCCGTCGGAGAGTAGCGGCGGCCGGTGTTCACAGGCGTCGCAGCAACCTCCGCAGGCGCCTCAGGGGGCGGGAGCGGCCGGTGCGCGGCGGCGGTTCCTGCGCCGGATGCCACAAGGGCACCTGCGGCATGAGGAAGCGCGAACCGGAGGCCTCCATCGCACAGAAAAGCTCGCCACCCATGTCTTCGACGATGATGCGGAACGGCCGGGGCGGATCCTCGGGCAGCTCGGCGGTCAGGACCGTTGCGCCTTTGGGGCGGCCCCGCCGGTAGGCGACGACCTTGCCGTCCACCAGGACCTCGATGCCGTCGGAATGCCGTCCGACCTGGACGCTGATCGAGTGCCCGTCCTGATCGAGGTGAAAGCGGTGACCACGGGCCATGACGAACCTCCCCGAACGGTGCAGGACGTCCTGTTCCAAGGGTACGCAGCCTCTCCGGAACCTCGCCTCCGCCGCCCGCGCTCCTCCCACGGTCACCGACCGGAGTCTCCCCTGAACGTCCGGTTACTTCTTGAAGCCGTAGTCCATCAGTTTCTTCGCGTCCGTCGCCCGCTGGACCTCCGAGGAGGAGGCGAGGACCGTGCCGATGACTGTCCTGCCGCTCCGGGTCGCGGCAAAGACCAAGCAGTACTTGGCCTCCGGGCCCGAGCCGGTCTTGACGCCGATCGCGCCGGAGTAACTGCCGAGCAGGGTGTTGGTGTTGGTCCAGGACATGTAGCGGTAGCCGTTGTTCTTCGTCGTGACCTTCTGCTTAGTCGACTTCGTCTTCACGACCGTACGGAAGGTGGGGTACCTCATCGCGTTGCCGGCGAGCTTCGTCAGGTCGCGCGGTGTCGAGTAGTTCGAGGTGATTCCGATGCCGTCGAACGAATCGAAGTGCGTGTTCTTCAAACCCAGGCTCCTGGCGGTCGAGTTCATCTTCCCGATGAACGACTTCACGCGCTTGGCTCGCGTGGACCCGCTGCCGAACTTGTCGGCCAGTGCGTACGCCGCGTCGCAGCCGGAGGGGAGCATGAGCCCGTACAGCAGCTGGCGGACGGTGACCTTGTCGCCGACGATCAGGCGGGCCGACGACGCGGTGTTCGAGACGATGTAGTCGCTGTACGCCTTCTGGATCGTGACCTTGGCGTCCAGGTTGAGGTTCTTCTCCGCCAGCACCACCCGCGCCGTCATGATCTTGGTGGCTGGAGCCCGTGGGAAGACGCCTGTCCGCGGCCTTGGTGAAGAGGGTCTTCCCCGTGCCGTTGTTCATCAGGAAGCCGCCCTTGGCGACGATCGTGGGCGCCTTGAGCGTGTCCGCCTGTGCCGGAGCGGAAAGCGGCCCGGCCGTCAGGACGGCTCCTGCGGTGACGGCGACTCCTGTCACGCGCAGGACGGCCTCGATGTCAGTTTTCAATTCGGGTACTCCAAACGCCCCTTGGGGGCGGCCAAGTGAGAATGCCGGTCACTCGTACAACGGCCGGACCGCGCAATGGATGTGTCCCGCACGCCGGCTCCTCAGCGCGACGGCCGCCGCGGCCGGCGGCGATCCGTCGGTAACGACACCCGAGCGCCGCTCCTCATCCAACGGCCCGGCCCCCGCCACGTAGGCGCCGAAACCTGTCCGGCGGCCCAGGTTGGGAAGCGGGTGCATGCGCCACTGGCGGGCGTACGCAGGGGGGCGTCCCCCGTACGAGACCAGGACCGCGACGGGCCGGTGGCGCGCCGTGGCGGCGAGGGCCTGTGGCGTGATGCTTCCGTCGTGGCCGCCGGGCTGGCGGGAGGCGCAACCGGTCCGGAACGCGACCCGGACCGCCTCGTCACCGCTGATCACACACGGCGGACGTACGCCCAGCGCCCGCAGTTCGGCGGCGATCCGGGTGAGGTCCGCGGTGTCACGCCGTACCCGGTTCGCGACCCCGTCGACCAGGACGTACTGAATCGCCAGGTGGACGACGACGGCCACGGCGACGAGCCCCGCCGTGATACGCCGCCACCGCGCCCGCGGCGCGCACGCCCGGACCAGGCACTGCGCCACGGGCAGGGCCAGCAGGGCGTACGCGGGCAGCAGGAAACGCGGCGCCGCGTACCCGACGGTGAACAGATAGGGCGCCGCCAGGGCCACCCCCACCACCGTGGCCAGCACGATCGGCGCGCGGTACCGGGCGCGGACGGCGGCCCGCACACCGCCCGCCACCAGCAGAGGCAGCGCGAAGAACCAGAGACCGGACGCCGGGTGCCGCCAGGGCACGTCGCAGGGCCGGCACAGCGCACGGCCGCCCAGGGCCCGCACGTGGTCGTCGACGGCGAAGTACCAGCCCAAGTGGCCCTGGATCTCGCTGGCCCGCCGCAGCCGGGCGGCGAGACCGCCGTAGTGGAGGTACGCCTCCACCACCCACTCGGCGCAGCCGAGAGCGACGCCCGCGCCCGTCACGGCGACCAGCAGGCCCCTGCGACGCGTACGCGGGGCAACCAGGGCCGCCGCGACGAGCGGCAGGGCCAGCCACACCGCGTCGGACGGACGCATCAGCGCGGCGAACGCCACACCGGCGCCCATGCCGATCAGCGCCCGGTGGTCGCCGGGGTCCCGCGCGGCCCGCAGGAAGCACCCCACCGCCGCGAGGGCGCCGTACGCGACCCAGAGGTTGGGCATCGCCTGCGAGGCGTAGAACATCGTGACCCACAGGCTCGCGAACAGGGCCCCGGCGACCGCGAGCACGGGAGCGGGCAGCAGCCGGCGCCACACCCACAGCGCGAGGAACAGGCCGCAGCCGGCCAGCACAGCCATGTACACGCGCAGCGCCGGGACCGAGGTGGTCAGCGACGTGACCGGAGCGACGAGGTACGTGATGCCCCGCGCCCGGGGTGCGCTGAAGAAGGCCGCCGGCGCCTGCGGGCTCACCTGACTGACGTACACGGTCTCGTCCCAGCCGAGACCGAGACCGGGGGCGACCACGGCGAGGTGGGCGAGGGCGAAGGCCGTGGCGACGGCCGCCAGGAGGGGCAGCGGACGCGCGGCCGCCGCGGCGGGGGAGCGGCGCTCGCGCGCCTCGCGCGGCACACGGTCCGGCGGGCCGGCGACGAAGCGTGTTTCCTGCATGGCCGGCCTGCCCTGCCTCGCTCGGGGATACGGCCGGGGATGACGGCTCCCCGGCCTGCCTGTCCCCTCCACGCTGGGGGCGGTCGCGGCGGCCTACCACGCGGAGGGACGCACTCAGCGGAACGGTTCCCCCGAAGGAGTGAGGCGGCGTATTTGGGCGGTGTATCCGGGTTCCCGTGGTTAGCATCCGACAAAAAGGGCAAGCCCATCGATGGCACGGAGGCCGTCATGCATCAGTCACCCGCTTCGCGCCTGTCGGCGAACCGTTCACGACTCGGCCACAAGGTGCAGTACGCGCTGCGGCATCCGCGGCGCGTACTGCCCTACCTGCGCCGGGCGGGACGGGACAGCTGGCTGCGCCTGCGGCACCGCGGGAACCATGTCGCGTACTACCGGGCGGTGATGGCGTCCGACACGGCGCGAAGCCCGGAAGCGGCGGTCGGCGGCGGACCCTCGCGCGACCGCTGGCTGGCCATCGGGCAGATGCAGTACGACTATCTGATGGGGCATGGGCTGAAGCCGCAGGACCGGATGCTGGAGATCGGCTGCGGCAATCTGCGCGCCGGATGGCGGTTCATCCAGTACCTGGAGCCTGGCCACTACTACGGGATCGACATCTCGCCCGACATCCTCATCGAGGCCAAGAAGACCCTGGTCGGGTACGGGCTGCAGGACAGACTCCCGTATCTCACCCCCGTCCAGGACCTGAAGCTGGACTTCCTGCCCGACGCCTGGTTCACGGTGGTGCACGCCCACAGCGTCTTCTCGCACTCCCCGGTGGAGGTCATCGACGAATGTCTCGCGCACGTCGGACGGGTGCTGGCACCCGGCGGGTTCTTCGACTTCACCTTCGACCGTACGGAGGGAGCCGAACACCAGGTGCTCGGCGAAGACTTCTACTACCGTACCCAGACCCTGATCCGGCTGGCCGCGAAGCACGGCCTCGTCGCCCGCTTCATGGACGACTGGGAGCGGCTGCCGCACGGCCAGTCCAAGCTCCGGGTCACCCACCCCGTGCCCGACCGGTCGCCCGCCCCGGCCGTGGAGGCCGAAATGCCCACGGTCGAGCAGTGATCAAGCCTCCGTCGAAGACGGTGGTGGCGTGCCCGCGCCTCGCCCCGGGCGACGCTGCTCTCCACCACCCGCAGGCACGTCACGGATGCCGCACCCGCTGACCACGGGCCGGCTGGTTGGCGATCAGCAGGGTGACGCCGGCCCGGCGGAAGCCCAGACGGGCGTACATACGGGCGACGGCCTCCTGCGCGTAGGCGAGGAAGACGGTGTGCACCCCGCTCTCACGGGCGTGGGCGGCCAACGCCACCATGACGGCAGCGCCGAGACCCTGGCGACGGGCGGTGGGAAGGGTACCGATGCCGCCTATCTCGGTGGTGCCGTTCGCCGGGTGGTAGTGGCCCGAGGCGAGCGGAGTGCCGTCCTGGGCGAACGCAGCGACGAGCGTCTTGTGTCCGGCCAGCAGGGAGGGGCGGGTCGTTGCCACCGTGCCGTCCGCACTGAGCCTCTCGGCCACCGCCGCCAGCTCAGTGCCGCCCGCCGTGCCCACGGCCGTGCCCTCGGCGGCGAAGGCCAGGTGAGGGATGGCGAGTACGGCGGGCAGGGCGGGGTCGTCGGCGTCCAGGGCCCGGAGCGTGACGCCGGCGGGCAGGGACGGCCGGGGCAACGGACAGTGGGCGTCAAGGGCCATGAGGGGGCGTTCCGCCACCGGGTCGCCGACTGCCTCAAGACGGGCGCGCAGCGACGGTGTCACCTCGGCGAGCCACTCGAAGGCCTCCGGCACGCCCAGCTCGCGCTGCCGGGCGCGAACCCTGGCGATGTCGGCGGCGGTGACGGTCACGGGGCCTGCCGAGGCGGGGCGGGCATGGCTGGGACCGCCGTAGTACGGGGCGCCCGCCTCCTTTCGTACGAACAGGCGCAAGGAGCCGAACTCCTCCGCGTCCGCGAACACCAGCGGCACGGTGGCGTAGTACTGCTCGATACGGTCGCGCAAGGATGGCTCGCTCATGAGGCACATCCCATCACGGGGCGCGCTGACACGGCGGAGCGGGGATTCAAGCCCGTCTTGGGGTAGTCGTAACGAATGTTGACAGATCCATCCCGCAGGTCGCCGCGAGGCGTGGGTCCGGAAGTACCGGTGGGCGACGCCGTACACGTCCAGGCTGAGGAGTCCGCATGACCACCTACCTCATCTCCATTCCGGGCACGTTCCTGCGCGAAGTGCCCGAGAGCGCACGAGCCGCGCTGGTGAAGCACCTGCGCCCGGCCGACCCGCAGCACACACAACTGGGCCAGTCCGAAGACCTGGACATTCTCACCGTCAATGACAACGGCACGTTCAGCATCCGCCTGGAGGTGGACGCTGACGACAGTCACAGCGCGGAACTGCACGCGAAGCAGGTGGCCGCCGCGGCCCTGCGGGAGGCGGGCCTCACTGAGGACGAGGCGCCGCTGGGGCCGACAGCGGTCACCGGCATCGACACGTAGGTCACCGGCATCGACACGTAGCTTCGCGCCGACCCGAATGGACGAGCCGAGCCCCAGCCCCCAGCTCCTCCACCTCCCCCTCAGGCCGCATCAACCTGCCCGCGCCCCGGCGTAGCCATCACTCTCATTGGCGTTGCTCTCTGGTGGCCGGCGGCTTCGCCGTGTAGCGTCGCCAGTAGATGTCGTGGTTCGCAGTACCTGCCCGCGCTATGGCGTGGGCGCTTTGCTGTGCAGTGCCAAAGGACCAGGGCGATCACCTCCGGGTCCGCGCGGTGCGGATCCGATATCGACTGAAAGGCACCAGCATGGCCAGCGGAACCGTCAAGTGGTTCAACTCCGAAAAGGGCTTCGGCTTCATCTCCCAGGACGGCGGCGGCCCGGACGTCTTCGCGCACTACTCCAACATCAACTCCTCCGGCTTCCGCGAGCTCCAGGAAGGCCAGACCGTCACCTTCGACGTCACGCAGGGCCAGAAGGGCCCGCAGGCGGAGAACATCACGGTCGCCTGATCTGATGCCGGGCACACCAGGCCCCCCGGAGCGATCGCGCTGCGGGGGGCTTCGTACATCCCTCTCCGAGTCCGAGGGTGCCGCGTACGACTTCGACTACTCGAACCGCGCGGTGTCGCCTGCCCCCCGGCGCACGACCTCGGCTTCGCCGCTGGAGAAGTCGATGACTGTGGTCGGCTCGGTGCCGCAGTCGCCCGAGTCGACCACGGCGTCGACCGCGTGGTCGAGCCGTTCCTTGATTTCCCAGCCCTGCGTCAGTGGCTCGTCCTCGTCGGGCAGGAGCAGAGTGCTGGAGAGCAGCGGCTCACCGAGGTCGGCGAGCAGCGCCTGAGCGACGACGTGATCGGGAATCCGTACGCCGACGGTCTTCTTCTTCGGGTGGAGCAACTGGCGGGGCACCTCCTTCGTCGCGGGGAGGATGAAGGTGTAGCTGCCGGGCGTCGCTGCCTTGATCGCGCGGAACACGTCATTGTCGACGTGCACGAACTGACCGAGCTGTGCGAAGTCCTGGCACACGAGGGTGAAATGGTGACGATCGTCGAGGTTCCGGATCGAACGGATCCGGCTGAGGCCGTCACGATTGCCGAGCTGGCATCCCAGTGCGTAACAGGAATCCGTCGGGTACGCGACGAGTGCGCCGGAACGGATGCTGTCAGCCACGTTGCTGATGGTGCGCCGCTGAGGATTCTCGGGGTGCACGTCGAAATACTTCGCCATCCGCCGAGCCTACGCGATCAGGCCACCGGCGCCGATGCGATGAGGACGGCCCGCCGAGCCCTCCCTTGGCCCGGGCGAACGCGCGGTGGCCTCATAGCGGTCGGCAACGGCGGGCCTGGATGGTCGTCAGCCTCTGGCTGCCATGGTCGTCTTCGCCAGCTCGTAAGCCGGGAGCATCTGCTCATGCTCCTGCGTATCCATCCCGCCCAGGTGCAGCACCACCGCGCCGCGCGAGGTGCTTACGGCGAGTGCCCGCTCCTTCTTCGGCCCGTCCAGGAGCTCGCTGGTGACGGTGTACGTGACCTCGGTGGCGGGGAGTTCACCGGCCTTGGTTTCGCGATAGCGGACCGTCCCGGCCTTCTTCTCGTCCGCCATGAAACCTTCGAGCACCTCGCGCGGCGTGCCCGTGTCGTCGCCGGTCCAGACACGCAAGTAACCGATGTTCCCGGCGGGCTTGGCGTCGATTTCGCAGACGAGCTCGACGGTGCCCTGCTTGGCGAGCGAGCCGAACGCGGGGTCGTCGCCGGCGGTCACCTTCTCCGCTGTCCAGTCGGCCGCGGTGCTGAAGGAGACCGGCAGGGCGCACGGCGTACCGGCGCCGCCGACGGTCGCACCCTTGGCGGCGGTCTCGACCTTCGCCCGGCCTTGCGCGCTCTCGCTCGGCCCCTGGGCCGACTTGTCCCGTACGCCCGTTCCGCCGTCCGGGGCCGACGAGCAGCCGGCCAGCATCAGTACCGCCACTGCCACCGCCGGGACGATGCCCCGTCCCAAGTCCTGCGCCATGAAGTCCCCACCCCTGAGTGTGATTGATCGCCGCAGCGTGCGTGCGGCCACGGATGCCGAGTCCTGCCCCCCTGCACCGGCAAGCCGAGGAAATGTTACTGGGCGATGTGCAGCCGGGCCTCGGACGCGCCGCGCGCCGAGGCCACGGCGGCGGCCTCGGCGTCCATTTTCCTGCGCACCGCGGAGGGCAGCGGTGCGAAGGGCGTGACCGTCAGGTCGAGCTTGCGACCGGCGGCCTTGGCACGCCAGGTACCGGCGATCTCCGAGCCGACCAGCAGCGCGCCCGGACCGCCGATCGCGCGCCAGATCGCCTTCTCCCTGCTCCTGTCGGGCACGACCAGTCCCCGGTCGCGTGCCTGCAGGAACGGATCGCCCGGCGGAAGCAGCCGCACAAGTCCCCGGCTCTTCGCCGACAGCAGTGCGTCCAGCTCGGAGGCGGGCAGCCAGGCCTTCTTGCCTTCCAGCCGCACCTCGGCCAGGTCGTCCGGCCACACACTCTTGACCACGGTCGGCTTGGTGCCGAGGTACTTTGCCACCTCGACGGGCGTAGCAGGGCCGAGGAAGCGCAGATAGGCGCGGACCAGCTCGGTGGTCCCGGACGCCGCGACCGGCACGGGAAATTTCTCGCGCAGCGGAGCCAGGACGGTCTTGCCCCCTTCCGGACGGACACCGATTCCCCCGAAGACCCCGGCCTGCTGGAAGAGCAGCCCGGAGATGTGCTGCGCACCGCACGGCACACACCAGTACGTCAGCGACTCCGGTACGGACGCACTGACCGCGGTACTGACCTCGCCCTTTGCCATCGGCGCGGTCACCACCTCCCGGAACGCTTCGGCGGTGACCCGAAAGGCCTCGACACCGAGTCGCGCTCCCTCCTTGATCACCGCGGTGTTGATCCGCGCCGTCGCGTCGGCGTCGTCCACCGGCCAGAGGGCGGCGGCGAGCGCCGGCAGGTCCGCACGCCGGTGAAGGTGCGGCGCACCGCGGAACGACCAGACGAGTTCGAGGCCGTCAGGGGACGCGCCCCGCGCGGCCAGCGCCTGCCGGGCCGATCCGGTCGGAGTGTCCTGCACCCCCATGGCGAGCACGCCGGGTGCGGGGGAGGAGCGGTCGAACCCGTGCGCTGCCACCCGATAGGCCAGCACCTGTTCCCGGCTTACTTCGTTCCGGCTCGCTTCGTTCCGGTGTGTGCTGCTCACAACCGCACCCTTCGCCCGAGCTGTCCGTACCGTACACACAGCCGCAGCGGCCGGCTCCTCCGGCTCAGCCGCGACTGTCAGAGGTGCGCGCTACGGTCACGTCATGGCAACCACATCACCGGAAGTCACGTCAACGCGGGGCCGCTGTCGCGGTCATGGACGAGATGCCCTTGAGCGTAGGTGGCGGCGACAGCGCGTTCGTCGCCGAGGATCATCAGGGCGAAGAGCCGTTCGGTGAAGTCCTTGGCGACCTCCGTGCGGCGGGCGAGGGTTGCAGTGGCAGCGAAGTCCAGGACGGTGAAGTCGGCTTCTTTTCCGGGCCGGAAGTTGCCGAT
Organism: Streptomyces flavidovirens DSM 40150; assembly: GCF_000429085.1. Lineage (GTDB taxonomy): Bacteria > Actinomycetota > Actinomycetes > Streptomycetales > Streptomycetaceae > Streptomyces > Streptomyces flavidovirens. The sequence continues at coordinate 311,983 of NZ_AUBE01000007.1, forward strand.
GACGTCGTCGAGGTCGAGTGCCTGAGCGCCGCCGAGTGTGGCCAGGTAGAAGCCGCGGTACGCCGAGAGGGTCTTCCCGCGCAGGGCGGCGACCTTGTACGCCTCGTTGAGGGTGGTCAGCAGGGAGTAGCTCGTACCGGCTCCGACGTCGGTGCCCAGCCCGACGCTCACCTTGCTCCGGCGCGCGGCGTGGAGGTCGAACAGGCCGCTTCCGAGGAACAGGTTGGAGGTGGGACAGAAGGCCACCGACGAGCCGGCCGCGGCGAGACGGGCACGGTCGGTGGAGTCGATGTGGATGCAGTGGGCGAACAGGGAGCGTTTGGTCAGCAGGCCGTAACGCTCGTACACGTCGATGTACGAGCGGCCGCCGAACAGCTTCTTCACCAGCGCGACTTCGTCCTTGTTCTCCGCCGCGTGGGTCTGCAGCCACAAGTCGGGGTGTTCTCGCAGCAGTCGGCCCGTCATGGCCAGCATCGCCTCGGTCGACGTCGGGGCGAAACGGGGGGTGATGCTGTAGCCGAGGCGGTCCTTGCCGTGCCAGCGGCCGATCAGCTCACGGGTCTGTTGCTCGGCTTCGGCGACGCTGCGGTCGCGAAGGTAGGGCGGTGCGTACGGCTCCCGGTCCATCAGCACCTTGCCGCACAGCATGCGCAGCCCTCGCTGCCTGGACTGCTCGAAGAACGCGTCGACCGAGGCGGGATGGATGGTGGGGAACACGGTCGCCGTCGTAGTGCCGGCGGCCAGCAGCCGGTCGAGGAAGAATCCCGCCAGCGCCCGGGCGTGCGCCGCCCGGTCGAACTTGGCCTCCGCCGGGAAGACGTACGTCTCCAGCCACTCCAGCAGTTGCTTGCCGTAGGACGCGATCACATCGACCTGCGCCGCGTGGATGTGCGTGTCGACGAACCCCGGCACGATCAGCCGCCCACGGTGGTCGATCGTCTCCGCACCACTGCGCAGCTCTTCAGGCAGGTCGCCGGCCGGGCCGGCGTAGGTGACCCTGCCGTCCTCGCCGATGGCGAGCGCTCCATCCTCGAACAGTTCCCATGCCGTGGGGTCGGGCGGGTCACCCGGGTCTTTGAAGAAATGCAGCACGTGGCCGAACACCACCCTCGGACGTGCCCGATGCCGCCCGGCATCACGGGGCGGCGCATGAACCGCCCCGCCCGACCCGCCCGCCCCGCCGTCGGCATGAGCCGCAGGCGCGGAGGAAACAGCCATGGCCGGAAGGGCGGCAGCGCCCATACCGACGAGCACACTTCGACGACCGGGCCCAGAGGGGGGTGTCACATTCTCATCGCTCACGGTCCGAGCTTCCTCGGATACGACGCTCCACCGTCGCAGGACTCCCACCCACCGGCGGTGTCTCACCCGGATGCCCCGCCCCAGGGGGCACGGCCCCGCTCGGACTGTACGACCGGATTAAAGCTGTTGGGCGGCGATCACCGAGCCGGGACAATCCGAGTGTTCAGACGCGGGGGAGGGTGCATGGTGGTGTTCGGGTGTGCGGGGTGCGGCGCCGTCCTGACGGCCCCGGTGGCGCAAGTAGCGCTTCCCGTCCATGCCCGCCAGAAGTGGGGAAACGGGGTACTGCTCCCCGTGCTCATGGAACCGGGGACGTACGCCGTGGACCCGGAGCCTTCCGGGCCGCCATGGCGGCTGTGGAGCGAGGTCGGAGTGGACGAGGCGGAAGCCCGTGGCGTGTTCGCGCCGGTCCGCGCCCTGTCCTTCGGGCGGCGAGCGATCGTCGTCGCGCCGGGCGAGATCCGCGGCACCGTCCTGATCCCGGAGCGATGTGGCGGCTACTGCTGTGGGCTGGACGGCAGCGACGGCCCGAACTTGGCATGCGAGCAATGCGGGCGGGCGGTGGCGACCCGCATCGACGACTGCTCCCTCTGGCAAGCGGTGCGGCTCGACCCGGGCGCCGTACGCCGCCTCCCCGCCGTCGGCCCCGCTCCCGAGACGGTCTCCTGGAAGACGCTGGCGCAGGAGCTGCGGGACACGCCGCCGTTCGAGGAGTCCGGGCACTGGAGCGCACGGTGTGCGGCGGCGGCCGGGGCGGCGCTGGCCCACCTGCTGGCGGCCTCGGCGGGCACGCCCGTGGCCGTCCCCGACGGCCTCGTCGCAGACACGTTCGGCCGCGCGCTCGACGCGCTGCTCCCGTCCGGGCCGATGCCGAAGACAGTGGCCTTGGCCGGACCGCTCCTGCCCCACCCCGCCCCCGAACTCGCCCCCGACATCAGCCTGGTTCCGCAGCATCCGCAGACAGGGAGGCATGGCAGCCATCCGGCACCGGCATGACCGTGCGGTTGGCCGCCGACGTGTGGATGCGTCTGGCGGGCTACCACGAATGGTTGCCGGTCCCCGTCACAGGCGGACTGCCCGACGACGTGCAGGACCATCCGTATGCTCCCCGTTCTAGAACCGTTCCTGGCAGCAACGGTGACCGTGCCGCGGAAGGCCTGGGCGGCCGGGTGGATTGTGAGTCGTCCGCCGGTGTATCAGCGGGGGCGCCGGGCAGTTGACCATGCATGCGAGCTCTAGTCATCAACTGCACCCTCAAGCCCTCTCCGCAGCCGTCGAACACCGAGGCGCTGGCCGAGGTGGTCACCGCGGAACTGGTGTCGCGGGGGGTGAGCGTGGAGTCTGTGCGGGCCGTGGACCTTAATCTGCGGCCTGGAGTGAAGTCGGACATGGGCACCGGTGACGACTGGCCACAGGTACATGCGCAGCTGCTGAACTCCGAGATCCTCATCATCGCCTCCCCGACCTGGCTCGGCCGGCCCTCGTCGGTCGCGCAGCGGGTGCTGGAGCGCATGGACGCCATGCTCTCGGAGACGGACGACCAGGACCGGCCGGTGGCGTACAACCGGGTCGCCGGCGTCGTGGTGACCGGAAACGAGGACGGCGCCCACCACGTCATCAGTGAAATCGGCGGAGCACTCGGTGACATCGGATACACGATTCCGGGCCAGGCCTGGACGTACTGGCACCTCGGCCCCGGTGCCGGCCCGGACTACCTCGACGACGAGCGCGGCCACGACTGGGCCCACAAAACCGCCCGTGCCATGGCCGCCAACCTGCACACCACCGCCGAAGCCCTCGCCGCGCACCCCTTGCAGGCACCGCCGGCCTGAAGGGCCATCTCGTGTCCGCCGATGGTGGCTGCGGGACGTAGCCTTGGCCGCTGAACCGGCCATTCCGAGAGCGGCAAGGGGGGCGGTGTACCTATCGGATCGGTGGGTGTTGAGTAGGCGCGTCCGCACAACAAGCCAACCCCCCTCCCGGAGCCGCCGGTTACCGTACTGGTCGTCGTCGACGACGAACCACCCCGACCGGGCTGCGACCCGTGCTGTCCGTCAAATCCGGCCTCGCCGACCCTGGGTGCGCTCGCACCCAGGCGGTGGTGGCAGCGCCGCCACGAGCCTGCGCGCCTTCCTCACTGGCGTGGGCGTGACGGCGGCAGCGGCGGCGCTCGTCCTCGGCGCCGGTACGTCGCGGCGCGGACGGCGGTGGGCCGAGCTCCGCTGTGGGCGGCCATCGGCACGCACCTGACCTTCCTGACCGTCAACCGGATCGTTCTGGAAGGCGACCGGCGCCATGCGGGCTGGTCCGTAGCCCAGCTGACACCGGACGCGCTCCTGCTCATTCTCACGTACCTTCTGGTCGCAATCGCCGGTTTCGCGCTGTGTCGACGCCTGGGACAGCGCCAGGAAGCGGGGCCGTGACGGAAATTCGGATGACTACTGATGGGCATGGGGGGTACTCAAAAGATTTTTCCCGCCGCGAATACTGGTGACCGGACGGGGCAAGCGCCCAGATGTGAACGGCGACCAAGAGCGTGGCAACGAGAATCCGCAGGCTGAACAGCCGGCTGGGGACCAGACCGTGGAGGACGTGGCGGACGCCGTGTCCGCCACCGTCACTTCATTGCGCCGGCAGGCGGCCAGGGTGCATGCGGGCCTGCCACCCGTCGAGGAAGAACCGGCCACGCCTCCGGCAGTGCCCTGACCATCGGGTGGTTTCGGCAGGAGGGCAGGCAGGGGGAGGGGGAGGCCGCCATGGGCGCGGTCCCGGCGACGGCCGGCCCCCGGAACGTTCGGGCAACGTGTGGCCGTCGTTCCGCGTCCTTGGGGGAGTGAACGAACTTCTCGACTCCTCCAGCCCTGACGAATCCGAAGAGACGGTGCGGCCCGGTCCGCTGTGGCGCCACGCCGCGTGGGCGGCGGGCATCACCGCCTGTGCGGTGGGCGTGGGCTGGGTCAGTGCCCTGTTCCGTATCGGCCCGGCGGAGTACGGGCTGCCGTCCGCCGCGCCGGGTGCGGTCTGGCCGTATCTCGTCGCCTGGACCGCGACCGGCCTGGCGGCGGCGGCCACGCTGCGGGCCGTGGCCGCCAGGGTGCCGGTCTACGCACCGGGGCGGACCGCGGCCCTGCTGACCGCCCTGGGCACCCGGCTCTCCCTGGGCTGGCGGCCGGAGGCGCCGGTGCTGGGTGCGATGGCCGCGGCCGCACTGACAGTGGCGGCCCTATGGTGCGCCCTCGCGCTGCGCTCCGGGTCCTCGGCAACCTCGGCGGGGGAGTGACGTCCGGCGGGTGACCGGGAGGTGAAGGCGACGCCGTCGGGCGGATATCCACCTGGTCGCAGCCCGCGCCTCCCTCACCCGCACCGCGGAGACGCTCACCCGGAGTCAGGCCGCTACGCAGCGTGGCCGCCCACGGGGTGGCCGCCCCACGGTGGCGTGACACACGCCTGCCTCACCGCAGGTACGGCGCCCGTGAGCGGCCGACACCGCCCGGCGTGGTCCGCTCCGGATGAGCGGGCGCGAACCGGGTAGCCGTACGGACGGGATCGAACGGGCGGAGGGCCATGCCGTGGGACTCACCGACTGGCTGCTGACATCCGGCGAACGCGGCAACCCCGCGACCCGCCTGGACAGCCGCCGCCCGGACCGAGCGGCCTGGTCGGACGACAACCACGTGCGGCCCCTGGTCCACGGTGCGACGTACTTCGGAGAACTCCTCGCCGCGATCCGCGCCCAGCGCGCCGGTGACCTGTTTCTGTTCACCGACTGGCGCGGTGATCCCGACGAGCGGCTCGCGGGTCACGGCACCGAAATCGGCACCGTCCTGGGCGAGGCCGCGCAGCGCGGTGTGATCGTCAAAGGACTGGTCTGGCGCTCCCACCTGGACCGCTTCCAGTTCAGCGAGACCGAGAACCGCCACCTCGGCGAGGAGATCGAAGCGGCGGGCGGCGAGTGCCTGCTCGACATGCGGGTGCGTCCAGGAGGTTCGCACCACCAGAAGCTGGTGGTACTCCGCCATCCCGGCCGCCCCGAGCTCGACGTCGCGTACGTCGGCGGCACCGACCTGTGCCGCAACCGGAACGACGACGCCGCCCACCACGGCGACCCGCAGCCACAGCCCATCTCCGCCGCGTACGGACCGCACCCACCGTGGCACGACATCCAGCTCGCCCTGCGCGGGCCCGCCGTCGGCGACATCGAAGCCTGCTTCCGCGAACGCTGGGACGACCCGGCCCCTCTCAGCCGCAGCCCCCTCACCCGACTGCGAGAGCGCGCACACCGGGAGGACACCCACGCGGACCCCCTGCCGCCCCAACTGCCCGACCCCCGGCCCTGCGGCACGCACACCGTCCAAGTCCTGCGCACCTACCCGAACCGTCTGCTGCGTGGCTACGACTTCGCCCCCAACGGGGAGCGCAGCATCGCGCGTGGCTACCTCAAGGCGCTGCGGCGGGCCCGTGCGCTCATCTACCTGGAGGATCAGTACCTGTGGTCTCCGCACGTGGTGAAGTTCTTCGCCGAGGCGCTGGCCGCCAACCCGCGCCTGCGCCTTGTCGCGGTCATCCCCTCCTTCCCCGAACAGGACGGCCGGATCACACTGCCGATGAACCTGGTCGGCCGGATCACGGCCCTGGAAAAACTGCGACGCGGGGGTGAGGGGCGCGTCGCGGTGTACGGGCTGGAGAACCATGCCGGGACACCGGTCTACGTGCACGCCAAGGTGTGCGTGATCGACGACGTATGGGCCTCGGTGGGGTCCGACAACATCAACCTCCGCTCCTGGACCCACGACTCGGAACTCGACTGCGCCGTCCTGGACGCCAGCACCGACCCCCGTGAGCCGCGCGACCCCGCAGGGCTCGGGGACGGTGCGCGCGGTTTCGCCAGGAACCTGCGACTGGAGCTTTCGCGCGAGCACCTGGACAGGGAGGCCCCCGAAGCGGCTGACGCGCCGGACGTCCTCTGCGATCCGGTGAGCGCCTTCGACGCTTTCGCGGCGAGCGCCGCCGCGCTGGATTCCTGGCACGACAGCGGCCGGGCCGGGCCCCGGCCTCCCGGCCGCCTCCGCACCTACCGCCCACCGGACCTCTCGCAACCGGCGAAGGCGCTCTCGACGCCTCTGTACCGCCTTTTCGTCGACCCCGACGGCCGGCCCTTCCTGCTGCGCCGCCACAACACGTACTGAGGCCAGCGATAATGGGCGGCTTGAGTCAAGCGCGACCAGACGGGGCGACAGTCGCAGGGGCGAGCCCGCGGCGCCGTGGTGAAGGGACTTCCCCGGCTGCTCGTCGAAAGCCTCGACCGGCCGGCAGCCGCGGCCCTGGTAGCACTTCGTGACGGCCCTGCACCTCCATGGCGGCTGCGGCGACTTCGAACGCGCTCGCACCGGGCTGCTCGACGGGGAATGGCTGCGCCGCCTTCCGCGCAAGATCGATGCTCGTGATCACCTCCGTGATGCGCTGGAGGTTTTTGAGAAGCTCGGCGCCCGGCCCTGAGCCGGACGGGCCCGGGCGGAACTGCGGGCCGCGGGCGAGAGCACTGGCGTGAGTGGCCCCGCGGACGGACGGCTCAGCCGGCTGAACCCGCAGGAGCGTGAGGTCGTACGGGGCTGGCCGCCACCGGGGCGACCAACCGCGAGATCGCCACGCAGCTCTTCCTGAGCCCCCGCACGGTCGGGCACCACCTCTACCGCGCCTTCCCCGAACTCGGCGTCAGCTCCCGCACCGAACTCGCCGCGCTCCCGGTCTCATGACTCCGGCGCCGAGTAGATCATCCGGATCTGGGCGGTCCGGTAACCGGCTCGGGCGAAGGCCGCGGCCATCGGCGCGTTGCCCGTGTCCGTGGTGGCGGTGATCAGCTCGGCGCCCGCCTCCGCGTGCACACGGGTGATCTCGGCGAGCAGGTCGTCGACGTAACCTCGCCCGCGCAGTTCGGGCACGACGCCGAGGTAGCCGACGTTGGGGTTGTACGGTGTCGCCGACGGGATCGCCGGCCCGACGGTCTCCCCTTCGGGCGTACGGGCCAGGCGCCACCACTCGCGCTTGCCCGGGCAGTCGAGGTAGAAGTCCAGCTCGTCCCTGGCGGTCGCCTCGGCTCCCTTGGCGGCCAGGTTCCTGCGGGTCTCGCCGTCCAGGCTGCCCACAGCGATGCGCTGGAACACGTGCAGGAACTCCTCGTCCGAGGCTTCGGTGAAGGTGAGCCGGCCGCGCGAGGCCGGGACGCCGACGTCGGGTGTCCACTCCAGGCGCAGCCGTTCCACCTCGTCGGTGAGCCCGGCTGCCAGCGCGGCATCATGCCGCCAGGCCAGGGCGGCCGCGACGGCCGGGTCCTCGCGCCAGCCGTTCGGCAGGGTCAGGTTGTACAGCGGCAGTTTGCGCGCGCCCTGCCCGGCGAAGGCTGTCAGACCCGCGGTGAGCAGCTCGGCCCCGACCGCCGCACGATCGGCGACCGAGGCGTCGACGTGCAGGCAGTCCAGGGCGACCGGGTGCTCGCTGCCCGACTGTCCCCACCACAGGGCACGGGCCACGACCCGGTCGTCGTCCTCGGCGATCCAGGTCCACTCCGGCCGGTACATCCCCTGGCCGAGTTCGACGAGGTAACGGTCAGCGGGAATCCAGCTGATGGGTTCGTCGACCTTCACGGCGACGACGCGGTCGCGGTCGGCCTCGGTCGTGGAACGGAACAACATGTGCTCTCCCAGGTTCTTGACGTAGGCCGTGTCGCCGCGCCGGGTGGTGAGGAGGTGAGGTCACCGACGGTAGGCCGACCGCACGAGACCGGCATCGGTCGCCCCGACTTGACGTGACCACCGGGGCCGTACCGGGTGCGGGCAGGGCATCTCGCCCTCACGGCTCGTGGGTCGCGGCTCAATCCCTGCGTTCCGTGCTGACGATGACGCAGACTCCGGCCACCACGATCGCGCCTCCCAAGGTGATCGGCCAGGTCAGGCGCTCGTTGAGAATAAGCGCGCCGAGTACCACCGCCACCACCGGGTTCACGTACGCGTAGGTCGACACCAGGGACAGCGGGGCCGTGTGCAGCAGCCAGGCGTACGCGGTGAAGGCGACCAGAGAGCCGAAGACGATGAGATAGGCAAGGGCGATCCATGAACGGGTGGTGATCTCGGCCAGGTCAAAGCCGTCGTGTTCGCCGCGGACCAGAGCCAGCACGAGGCAGCCCAGGCCGCCCGCGAGCATTTCGTACGCGCTGGTGGCGAACGGGTTGGCCGGCATCGGGATCTTCGAGGAGGCGAACGAGCCGAGTGACCACAGCACGGTCCCGGCCATCACCGTCAGAACACCGGCGAGCTTCACCTCGCCGCTCAGGCCGGGCACCGTCAGCACGACCAGGCCGGCCAGGCCCAGCAGTACGCCCGCGAACGTCCACAGCGGCGGCCGGTCGCCCGAACCCGCGCGGAGCAGCACCACCCACATGGGCACCGCCGCCACCAGGAGTGCGGCGAGGCCGGACGGCACCGACGTCTCCGCGAGGACGACCAGGCCGTTGCCCCCGACGAGCAGGAGGAGACCGACCGTGGCTGCGGAAGCCAGCCGGCGGCGGGTGACACGCAGGGCCACCAGGCCCTGGCGCCAGGCCACCAGCGCGGTCAGAAGCAGCCCGGCCACGATGAACCTGGCGCCCGCCGAAAGGAACGGCGGCATCGACTCCACGACGATCCGGATGCCCAGGTACGTGGAACCCCAGAGCACGTAGACGATCGCGAGGGCTGCCCACACCGTGCCGGAGACTTGGGGGGCCGTGCGCGGTTGCGGCGGTATGCCGACAACGGGGGCTGTGGTATCTGTGGGTGCTTTTCGCGGGGACATGAGGCGTGATCTTAGGGAGCCCGTACGGCAAAACCAACAATCCTGCCCGAAGTCGGGCAGTGATTGCCGTACTGGGCACGTGTGTTGAGGTGCAGACCTGCCTTACCTCCACACCGAGCCGACGATCAGCACACCGGCTGCACACGCGACACCGCTCTTCGACGGGGAGCCGGTGTCCGGGACCGCCGCCGCGGAGTCGCCACTCATTGCCCCGGCTATGGCTGAAGGTGGGGCTTGAAGCAGGCGGTGACGGTTTTTCCGTGCTGCTGCGCATGGGTGTGCCAACTGTCGGCGAGAGACCGCACGATGTTGACACCTCGCCCCGAAACGGCACCCGCGTCCGCCTCCCTGGGCGCGGGCATGGCGGCGGCCTCGTCGTGGACGCTCACGTGAAGGCAGGTGTTGTCCCAGGTCAGCACGAGCTGGGCGTCGCTGTGCGCGTGCAAGTGCGCGTTGGTGAGGAGCTCGGAGACCGCCAGTACGATCTCGTCCACAGTGTCGGGCGCCTCAGCGGCCCAGGGGAGGGAACTCAGCTGACGACGCGTCCACTCCCGGCCCGTACGCACGCCCTGCCCCGCCGGAAAGGTGCGGGCCCAGCCGGTCGCCTTGACAGTCATGGCACGCTCCCTGAAGTTCTCATTCAACAGTGGCTCCAGAGCGTCTACCCTCCTCGGCCAAGGCCACTACAGCTTCGTGCATCTGACGGCATGGTCGTACAGCTCACCGGAGATCTCCGCGGCAACCGTGCCGTCCTCCTCCTGTTTCCGGGGCCCGGCAAATACGGTGGACCGCCAGAACCCCTGATGTTTTCAAGGAGACTCTCCATGAACTGGACACTCGAAGTCGTCCCGGTCCCGGTCACCGACCTGGACCGGGCCAAGGAGTTCTACGCCGACAAGGTCGGCTTCAAGGTCGATCTCGACGACGAGGTCGCTCCCGGAATGCGCATCATCCAGCTCACCCCGCCCGGCTCGCGGTGTTCGATCGCGATGCTGGAAGGGATGCCCGAGGCTCCCGGCATGAAGACGATGGTGCCCGGCACTCTGCAGGGCCTTCAGATCTGTGTCACGGACATCGAGGCGGCCCGCCGGGAGTTGCTGGACCGAGGCGTGGACGTCTCCCCGGTCCGCCATGTCGGCGCGACGGGCTGGGAGGACGGCAAGGGTGAGACCTGGAACGCGTTCATGTCCTTCGAAGACCCGGACGGCAACGGCTGGGTTGTCCAGGAGGCCCCGTCGGAGCTGTCGGAACGCTGATCGCTAACAGGCACGGGTGCACGGCTGCTCCTTCCGGTCATTCCAGGACGGCGAGGTGGTCGGCGGTGTTCCCGTGCCACTCGATGAGGAAGAGGGTCGCGTCGTCGCTGGTGTGGCCGCCGCGTGCCTGCTTCAGCGCGCGGGACAGCCAGAGCGCCCTGGACCGTACTCCCTGGTTCGAGTGCTCGACCCTGTTGACGCAACGGATGAGCCGTTCCTCGCCGAACGGTTCTCCGTCGGCGTCGCGCTCCTCGATGACGCCGTCGGTGTAGCACAGCACCCGGTCACCGCGCTGGAGCTGGTACTCGCTGATCGGAGGGCGTTGCCCGCCGAAGCCGACGGGCAGGGTGGTCGGGCTGTCCAGCGTCCGGTCGACCTGCCGGTCGCGGATCAGCAGCGGTGACGGATGACCGGCGTTGACCCACTGCAGAACGCCGGTCGTGATGTCCAGGTCCATCATCTGCGCCGTGACGAAGTGGTCGAGCCCGAACTGCTCGGCGATGGCCCGGTCCATGAACGTATAAATGTCCGACAGGTCGATGTCCGAGCGTCTGGCATGCCGGTACGCGCCCACCGCCACGGTCGCCATGGTGGCCGCGTTCAGGCCGTGGCCCATCGCGTCGATGACGGCCGCGTGGCGGATGTTGTCGTTGAGGGCGTAGTCGAAGCTGTCGCCGGCGATGCTGTACGCGGGCTCGACGGCCCCCGACACGGCGACCTGCGGTACGGACATCGTCAGCGGGGGCAGCAGGGACCACTGCATCTCCGCGGCGACGTTCATCGGTTCGCGGCGCCGGGCCTGGAAGAACCGGTCGGTGTAGGCGTGCTTGGTCACCAGCATGTCGGCGACCAGACCGGCGAGTCTGCGCAGCAGCCGCAGGTCGTCGTCATCGACGGTGTCCAGGGTGAGGGCCATGACCCCTACCTCGTCGCTGCCGTCCAGCAACGGCAGGTACATCCGCACCCCGTCGGCCCTCCGCTCCTGGACCGTTGTCGCGCGCAGAAAAGCCGCGCCGGCCGACGAATCACCGATCACCTCGGGTTCGCCCACCAGGAGCCTCCTGCCCGGCAGCGGCACCAGAAGCTCCTGCGCGTAGTCCTGCAGAAGGATCGAAACATCGCGGCCGCCGATCCCGGCCACCTCTTCCGCGATCAGCGGAGCGATCAACTGCGGTGGCATCTCGTGCGCCCGGTCCAGCAGCACACCCAGCAGCCGCTCACCGAACCCCTCGGACCGGTCCACCATGCCCCGGCCCGCCCGCCGTTCACCGTCCACCATGGCCGCTCCCCAGGGGGAGGGCGGTCTGCGCGGCCTTCGCCTTGGCGAGGCGCCTTCGGTCATCGCGCCACACCAGAGCTCGCATCACCCGATCGTCACCCGCCGACACCTGGCGGTCCGCGCCAAAAGGCACTTACGCGGGCCCAATCCCCCGAACGGTGCAGACGGTCAGACGGTCCCGGACCGGAAGCCGAGACCGGCCCGCCCTGCCTGGCGTCGCCCCGGTCCCAGGCGCCCTCCGGCGGAGGTCCTCCGCCGGCAGCGGATCCTGGTGGTGGAATCTCGCCAGTCGCCAGGACCCCGTACGAGGACCCGCACCGCGCGGTGCCTCCTCGTCGAAGCAGTCCGCCCGGTTCGCCTCGTACGCCGACCCGTTGCGTTCCGGCCATCTCCCACCGGGGCGGCGTTGACGGTGGGGCGAACAGGTGTTTGCCTGGTGCGGCGGCCCGCCGCCGGGGGGCCGTACGCACCGGACACCGTGACCACCGCGGGGTAGGTACACATGCTCGTCGCGCACTTCTCCAACGAATACCCGCCCGAGACCACAGGTGGCCTCGGGACGTATATGGAGGCCCTGATCACCCATCAGCGGGACCAGGGGGACGATGTCGACCTCTTCTACCTCGGCCCGTCACCGCTGAGGACGAGATCCGTGCACCTGCCCGCCTTCGACGGGGACGAGCTGCGGACGTATGCCTCAGGGGAACTGGCGCGCCGGTCGGGCGGGCGCCGCTACGACGTCGTTGTGTGCCATGACTGGCCCGGAATCGTCGTCTCGCAGGAGCTGTGGAAGAAGGGGGTGCCGTTGGTTTATACCTGCCACCTGCCCCTGACGTGGGACATCGGCGAATTCGACGATGTCCCGTGCGCGTTCTCGCGGGAGATGGAGTTCTCCGCCCTGGCGCACGCCGACGCGGTGGTCGCGGTGAGCGCCTCGGTGGCCAAGGACCTCACCACGCGTTTTCCCTTCACCGCCGGGAAAACGCACGTGATTCACCACGGTACGGATGCCGACTTCTTCCGCCCGCCGGCCGACCGCTCGGTGCGCGAGCCCGAGACCGTCGCGTACATCGGCCGCTTCTACGAGCAGAAGGGCTTCGACCTGCTGCCCGAGATCTTCGCCGCCGTACGGGCGGCCCGGCCCGGGGTCCGTTTCGAAATCATGGGCGTGGGCGAGCTGGAAGCCCCCGTGCGCCGGCGGCTGCGGGACCTGGACCTCCATGACCGGGTCACCTGGCACCCGTTCTCGGCCTTGGACACGGTACGCGCCCTGTACCGGAGGGCGTCGGTGGTCCTCATGCCCTCGCGCCTCGAACCCTTCGGGCTGGTCGCCATCGAGGCGATGGCGTGCGGAGCGCCTCTCGTCGCGGCCAACACCGGCGGTCTGGGCGAGATCGTCCGGGATGAGGAGACGGGGCTGCTGGCCACCCCCGGAGACGCCGCCGCGGCGGCGGAGTGTGTCATCAGGCTCCTCGCGGAACCGAGGCTGGCGGCACGAATCTCCACCGCCGCGCGCGCCGCCGTCGTCCGGGACTTCGACCAGAGCCTGAACTACGACAGATCCCGCGATCTCTACAAACGACTGGCCGGTGACGGGCCGTCGACGTGACGGCCCGTCACCCCCACCGCCGGCCAGAGGCACGGTGGCCGGCTTCGCCCCTGGCGGGGAGAGTGAGTATGCGGGTGGCTGTGGTGGGCGCCGGACGGATGGCCGCCGTCCGTACGCAGGCCCTCGCCGACGTCGAGGGGGTCGAGATCTGCGGCGTCGCCTCGCGCCGCCCGGAGCGCGCGAGGATGTTCGCCGCGAGATTCGATGCCGGGTTCAGTTCCGGTCGCTACCAGGAGCTGATGGCGACCGCTCCTGACGCCGTACTCGTAGAGGCACCGCACCGGGTCCAGGACGACGTGGTGCGGTGGGCCCTGGAAAACGGCCTGCACGTACTGGTGGGCGGTTGCCTCGCCGCGGACCTCCCCACCGCGCGGCAGGTACGACGCCTCGCCGCCGAACGCCGACTGGTCGTGGAGGCCGGGTACGAGGCACGGTACAAGGAGGTGTGGCGCAGGGCCGCCGCGCTGGTGGGGGAGGGCGCCATCGGCGAGGTGCTCTGCATCCAGAGCACCGCTCTGGTCGATCAGGATCCGGCTTCCTGGTACTACGACCAGGCCGGCAGCGGAGGAATGATCGTCACCCACCTGAGCTATGCCTTCCTCAACCCGCTGCGCTGGCTGTTCGGCATGCCGCTGACGGTGGCCGCCGTGAGCAACCGCAAGGTCCACACCCACCCCGGCGCTGTGGAGCACGAGACCTGCGTCGCCACCCTCACCTTCGCCGGTGACGTGCTCTGCACCGCGACGGCCGGCTACGTCAAACCCGCCGCCCTTTCGGCCTGGAGTGTACGCATCCTCGGCTCGGCGGGGAGCCTCGACATGATGCCGGGCGATGACGACCCCGGACATCTGCTGCACTACCCCCGGCAGGGCGCCCCGCGATCCCACACCTTCGAGAACAACACCGCGTTCCACGAGCAGGCCCGAGCCTTCGTGGGCGCCGTCAGGGGGCAGGAGACCGTATCGAACCCTCCCGAGGACGCGATTCTCGACCTGCACCTGTGCGAACTCATCGCCGACTCGGCCGCCCGCGGGGGCACTCCCCTCAGGGCCCGTCCGTAGTTCCCCGCGCGAGCGGACCGTCGAGGCCCCGCGCGTCCGGCACCGGCAACCCAACCGTCAGGAGCACTCCATGGCCGCATCGTGGGGCTCGGCCCCAGGCATGACGACAGCACACGCGCACAGCCTTCGCCGGCGTGTCGTGGTGACCGGAGCCGGCGGCTACCTCGGCTCCGTACTCGTACCGAAACTGCTCGCGGCAGGGCACTACGTCACCGCCGTGGACACCTTCTACTTCGGCAGGCAGACCCTGGAGGAGAGTGAAGACCATCCCCGTCTGCGGGTGGTGGTGCAGGACGTACGGAACTTGTCGTCCGACGTGGCGCGGGGAATCGACACGGCGATCTGCCTCGCGGCGCTGAGCAACGACCCGGCGGGGGACATCGACGAGTCGTGGACCGAGTCCATCAACGTGGACGCCACGGTCCACTTCGCCCGGATCGCGAAGGAGGCCGGAGCCAGGGCATTCCTCTTCGCCTCGTCCTGCAGCGTCTACGGCGCCAGCGACGAACGGTCACTGCGGGAGGACGCCGAGGTCCGCCCCCTCACCGCCTACGCACGCTCGAAGGTCGCCGCCGAACGGGCCGTGGCCGCCGAGTCCGGTCCCGGCTTCACCACGGTGTCGTTACGCATGGGCACACTCTTCGGCATCTCGCCCCGCATGCGGTACGACCTGATGGTCAACGCCATGACCGCCTCCGCCGTGCTGCACAAGAAGGTCGGCGTCGACGGGGACGGACAACAGCGCCTGCCGCTCCTGCATGTCGCGGACGCGGCGGACGCCTACGTCCGCCTGGTGACGGACGCGGAGCGCTTGCCGAAGACATCGGCCGTCTACAACCTCGTCAGCGTCAACGCGTCGGTCCGCGACGTCGCCGAGGAGGTCGTGGCCGCCGTACCGGAAGCGGACCTGGCGACGACCGCGAAAGGCCTCGACGCGCGCGACTACGCGGCCGACCCCTCGGCGCTCGGCCGCGACACCGGGATCGCCCCGCACCGCAAACCGGCGGACGGCATACGCGAGATCCGGGACTCGGCTGTCGCCCGCCGGCTCACCCCCGAGGAAGTCGAGAACGCCAGCACCGTGCGGACACTGCTGGAACAGGCCAAGAGGCCGGCCGCGCACGGGGGCGAACCGGTCCGCCGCGACTTCCTGCCTCTGGCGAAGGCCGACATCGGCCCCGAGGAGGAAGCGGAGGTGCTCGACACCCTGCGGTCGGGCTGGCTCACCACCGGCCCGAAAACAGCCAGGTTCGAGTCGATGGTGGCCGAGTACGTCGGAAGCCGGCACGCCATCGCCACCAACAGCTGCACCGGCGCCCTCCACGTCGCACTCGCCGCGATCGGCGTCACCACGGGAGACGAGGTCATCACCACCCCCATCTCCTGGCCCTCCACAGCCAACGTGATCTGGCACCTGGGCGCACGCCCGGTGTTCGTCGACGTCGAACCCGCAACTCTGAACATCGACGCGACGCTGATCGAGAGGGCCATAACGCCACGTACCAAGGTGATCATGCCGGTGCACATGGCGGGGCAGGCCTGCGACATGGAGGCCATCGAGAGCATCGCGGCCCGGCACGGCCTGGCCGTCGTCGAGGACGCCGCCCATGCGATCGGCGCCACCCACCGGGGCACCCGCATCGGCTCGCGCGGCAACCCGACCGCGTTCAGCTTCTACCCGACGAAGAACATGACGACCGCCGAGGGAGGCATGCTCGTACTGGACGACGACGAACTCGCCCGCACCGCACGGATGCTGACCCTCCACGGCATCTCCAGCGACGCGTGGAAGAGGAACAGCGCCACGGGCTCACCGCACTGGCAATTACACCTGCCGGGCTTCAAATACAACATGACGGACGTCCAAGCAGCCCTCGGACTGCACCAACTGCCCAAACTCGACGCCTACATCGACCGCCGCCAACACCTCTGCGCGCTCTACTCAGCGGGTCTGTCCGGCCTCGAACGTCTCACGCCACTGGAGACGGTACGGCCGGACGACCGGCACGCACGGCACCTGTTCATCGTCGCTCTGGCGGAAGGCACCCCCGAAACCGAACGGGACCGGCTGCTGGACCACCTTCGCTCCGAAGGCATCGGCACCGGCGTCCACTTCCGCGGCATGCACCTCCAGCCGTTCTACCGGGACTCCCTCCCGCACGCGTACCGGGACCTCCCCGTGGCCACCTCACTGTCCCAGCGGATCCTCTCGCTCCCGCTCTTCCCCACCATGAACGACCGCGATGTCGAGGACGTCCTCGACGCCCTGCGGAAGACGGAGGCCTGATTCGATGGAGGGACAGCAGTGGTCACACGGCACCGTCGGGGCACAGATCATCATCCTCACCCCCGCCGGAGAAGTGCTCCTGCAACTGCGCGACAACAACCCGCTCATCGCCTTCCCCGGCACCTGGTGCATCCCCGGCGGACACCTCGAGCCCGGCGAGGAACCGAGGGACTGCGTCATCCGCGAATTACAGGAGGAAATGCAGCTGTTGGTGGCCCCGAGCGACGTGAAGCACCTGTTCTCACGACAGCGGACGTACGGCTTCGAGCACACCTTCTGGATCCGCAGGGACGTGGATGTCGGACAGATCAGACTCACAGAGGGCCAAGCCGTCGAGCTGCACTCCCGGCCGTCTCTGTGGGGACTGACGCTGGGGTACGAGGACCACGAGGTACTGCGCGAATTCTTCCGCGACCTCGACACCGGAGGCCTGCCATGAACAGGCCCCGCGCCGCCGCCCCACGGCGCCCACGCCGTACCGGACCCGGCCCCATCGGCGCAGACGTATCACTCGCCCTCGCAGTCGACCTGGCCAGGACGGCCGGCGCCCGGCTGCTCCACCTCTTCACGGACGGCGATATCCGGCCCGTCACCAAGAGCCCCGGCCAACGCAGCAGCGCGGCGGACACCGAGGCGGACCGGTACATCGTCGACACGATCCGAACAGCCCTGCCCGGACACCGGATCGTCGCGGAGGAGTCCGGGTCAACCGGACCCGAGTCGGACCACACGTGGATCGTCGACCCGCTCGACGGCACCCACAACTTCCTGCGCGGCCGCCCGGACTGGGGCGTCAGTATCGCCTACGCCTACCGTGGAACGGTGCTGACCGGAGTGTTCCACGCCCCGGCCACGGACGCCCTGTACACCGCCACCCGCGGCGGCGGCGCACACCGCGACGGGCACCGCCTCCAGGTGCGGCCCGCACCGCACCTCGCCCAGTCCCTGGCCATCTGCTCGACCTCCCCTCCGCCGTGGAAGGACACAGCCCGCCGCATCCTCGACGGGCTGTGGGGATCGGTCCTGGACATCCGGATCACCGGATGCGGCGCGGCCGCGCTCTGCCAGGTGGCGGAAGGATCCGCGGACGTCTTCGCCGAGGTCGACGGGGAGATGTGGGACTACGCGGCAGGCGCGCTCATCGTCCAGGAGGCCGGCGGGACACTCACCGATTACGCGGGCAGGCCGGTCACCTCAACCTCCGCCAGCATCGTCGCGGCAGCGTCGCGCAGCCTGCACGCGCAGGCCCGCGCCGCGATGGGCGGCGAACGCAGCGCCCCTGCCGACCCACCGGGGGAGCTCCTGTGAACCTGTCGGCGAAAACCACGACGGACCTCACCCGTACCCGCGTCGCGGTCCTTGCCCTCTTCTTCACCAACGGGGCACTGTTCGCCAACTGGGCACCCCGCATCCCCTCGGTCCAGGACGGCCTGGCGATCAACGCCACGATGCTGGGCGTGGCCCTGACCGGCCTGGGCGTGGGTGGCCTCCTCTTCACCCTGACCGCCGGGACCCTCGTCGACCGGATCGGGAGCCGACGCGTACTCCTGGCCGCCACCGCCGCCCTGTGCGCCGGACTCGTACTGCCCGCCCTGGCCCCCACGTGGTGGACCCTGTGCCTCGCGCTGGTCGTCCTGGGAGCTGCCGACGCCGCGATGGACGTCTCGATGAACGCCCAGGGCGTCCTGGTGGAGCAGCGGTCCGGGCGGCCCCTGCTCAACGGCTTCCACGCCTCATGGAGCGTCGGGGCGGTGGCGGGCGGACTGGTGGGTACGGCGGCTGCGGCCCTGCGCGTGCCCCCGGCCGTCCACTTCCTCGCGACCGGTGCGGCCCTGGGAGCGGTGGCGCTCGTCGTACGACAGCGACTGATCGATGACGAGGAGCGGGCGGGCGCTGTCGCGACGGGCACGAAGCGCCGAGGCGGGATCCGGCGGCCCGCGCCCGCACTCCTGTTACTGGGCCTGATGGTCGTGTTCGCCGCCCAGATCGAAGACGTACCGCAGTCCTGGAGCGCCGTGTATCTCTCCGACCTCGGGGCGGGCCCCGGAACGGCCGGCCTGGCCTTCGTGGCCTTCTCGGTCTTCATGACCGCGGGCCGCCTCGTCGGCGACCGGCTGGTCGAACGCCTCGGCCCGTCAGCGGTGGTGACGGGCGGAGGACTGCTCGTCGCGCTCGCCTTCGGGGTCGGTCTCCTCGTGGCCTCGCCGCTCGCGACGATCATCGGATTCGCTCTGGCCGGCCTCGGTGCGAGCCCGATGTTCCCGGTGGCTTTCAGCATGGTCGGCCGGCTTCCCGGAGTTCGCCCCGGCGCCGGGATCGCCACGGTGTCCCTCGTCTCACGCCTGGGTTTCCTGGCGGCGCCGTTACTGGTGGGAGGCCTGGTGGGGGTCACCACTTTCCAAGTGGCCCTGTCCGTCGTCGTGGTGGCGGGGATCGGCGCCGCCGCCCTCGCTCCTCGCCTGCGCCGCCTCCAGGTCCCGGCGGACAACGCCTCAACACCAGCCGATTAACACGCGGGGCGCAGCAAAGCCAGCAACAACCGGACGAGTTCCTCGACCACCTCGTCCGAAGAGGCGTCCACCCACCCCATGGCCCAGTCGTGCAGAAGACCGTTCACGCTGCCGATGAAGGCGACCGCAGCGATGCGGTAATCACGATCAGCGGCCTCACCGCGCACGACGGCGGCTGCCGCCTCGGCACACAGCAGGTCGATCCACTTGGCGCGGCGGGCCAGCCGCTGCTCGTCCATGCGCGGGCTGACGCCCACGATCTCGGTGAAGGCGATCCGTATGCGCCGCGGGTCCGTAGTGACACTGGCCGCGTACGCACGAAAGACAGCCCCGTAGCGGTCGGCGAACGGCAAGTCCTCCGTCCGGGCAAGGGCGTTGATGACCGCGGCCTCCGCCACGTCGTTGACGTGCAGGTGCAGAGCGGCGAGCACGTCCTCAAGAGTGCGGAACTCTTCGTAGAACTGCCGCGTGGAAAGCCCGGCCGCTTCGCACAGCGCGGCAACGGTCGTCGACCGGTAGCCCGGCCCGCCGCCGAAAAGGTCCAGCGCGGCCTCAAGAAACCTCTCGCGCCGCTCGGCGTGCCGTTCGGCGGCCGACTTGCCCGCGTAACGACCGGTTGACTGCCTGAGCCGCTCCTCCACGATTTCCCCTCCGCTCGTGTGCCGGACATCTTCTCCCGTCCACGGGGTTGAAGAACGGTGCGCCCCTCGTTACTTTCAAGTAGCCAGATCTGAAGCGCAGCGTTTTCACATCGCGCGGCCGGGACGCCTTCGTCGCAGAGCCGCAAAGCGGAGGAATCCATGGCCGTACGCAGAAAGAACCCGACATTACCCGCCGTTGACGCACCCACTGACGCACCCACCGCGGCGCGGCGCCGACGCCGCGGGCGCTGGCTGCCGTTGACGATCGCTGTGGGCGTGCTCGCCGGCGCCGGAGTCACGGGCGCCTCAGCCGTCGCCTCACCGCCGCGCGACGCCGGCGGCGGGCGGACGGAGCTGCAGGAGGTGATGTTCGCCGGCAACAACTGGGACGGCACCGCTGACGTGATCAAGAGCAGTGGTACGTTCGCGAAGCTCGGCCGGATCAACGTGGTGCCGGACAAGCAGGAGCGGCTGCGCGAGATCTACCTCAACCCGGTCAAGCTGATCGCCTTCCTCGCGATCAGGAACGGTCCG
Organism: Streptomyces flavidovirens DSM 40150; assembly: GCF_000429085.1. Classification (GTDB taxonomy): domain Bacteria; phylum Actinomycetota; class Actinomycetes; order Streptomycetales; family Streptomycetaceae; genus Streptomyces; species Streptomyces flavidovirens. Next base: position 332,289 of record NZ_AUBE01000007.1, read on the forward strand.
GGGGAGGGGCACGACCAGCTCGTCGACGACATGTACTCCACCCCCGACGGGACCGCTCTGGTCGCCTCCCGTCCCAGCTTCTCCGATGTCGTCTCCATCGACGTGACCACCGGCAAAATGAACTGGCGGTTCCCCGTCTCGGGCTTCCGTTCCGACCACATGGCCGTGTCCCCCGACGGGAAACGGGTGGCCGTCTCCGCTTCCCTTACGAACACCGTGCATGTCCTCGACATCAACACGGGCAAGGAAGCGGGCTCGTTCAAGACCGGCGACAAGCCGCACGAGAACGTCTACACCGACGGCGGGAAGTACCTGTGGAACATGTCCATCGGTGACGTCACCACGGACACCGACGACCCCGCCATGGACTGGACCAAGGGAGACCGAAAGATCACCATCGTCGACGCGGCCACCTTCAAACAGGTCAGAATCATCGACATGAGGAAACGCCTCGACGCTTTCGGCCGCAAGGACCTCTCTGACGCGGTACGGCCCGTCGCCTTCACCCCCGACGAATCCAGGCTCTACTTCCAGGTCTCCTTCTTCAACGGCTTCCTCGAATACGACGTCGCCAGGGACAAGATCACCCGGCTCAAGGAACTGCCCAAGAACCCGGACACCAGCGAGGACCGCACCACCTGGGTCAACGACTCCCGCCACCACGGCATGTCGATGAGTCCGAAAGGCGACAAACTCTGCGTCGCCGGAACCATGGACGACTACGCCACCGTCGTCGACCGCACCACCCTGCGGGAAGGCCCTCTGGTCACCGCGTCCAAGCCCTACTGGGCCACCGTCAGCGGCGACGGCAAGTCGTGTGTGATCTCCGAAAGCGGCGCCGACCGGGTCACCGCCATCGACTTCGCCACGGGCCGGAAAACCGTCTCGGTGCCCGTCGGCGACCACCCACAGCGCGTCCGCCTGGCCCACGTACCGGTCGGCTGGACCAGCCCGCTCCCCGCGTCCTGAACAACGCGGGGGCGAGCAGGGCGACGTACTCGCCGGCTGGTCGCCGCTGTGACCGCCGGCCGGCCCATCCGGCCCATACGGACGAACCGGACGGGCCGGCGTCCCGGCGGGCCGGGCGGCAAAGCCGCGGTGACACGCCGGGCGACAGGGCTGGTTACGGCGTTACGGGCTTGCCGCCGAAGGTTACGGCGAGGCGGCCGTCCGCAGCGAAGGACCAGTTCAGGGCGCCGGTGTAGGAGGAGCACCGGGAGCCGTTCGAGCCGGACCAGAACTGGTTCGAGCTGTCGGCGTTCCCGACGACCTTGTCATTCGTCCCGCTGCCGCTGCGGCACGAGGTGTTGTTCCGGAACACCGAGGTCCCGGCGTCGAACGAGTAGTTGCGCTGGGCGTTGTCGATGCTGATGTTGTCCGACATCGACATCGTGCCGGGGTTCCTGTTGTACGTGAATCCGTGCTTGCCGTTGTCGTAGGCGATGCTGCGCCGGATGACGTGGTTGACCGCGATGTCCTCGCCGCCGAGCTTGTAGCCGTTGCGGTCACCGTTGGAGTTCACGGTGCCGTCGGAGAGGGTGCCGTTGTCGTAGGCGAGGGAGTCCTCGATGGTCACCGGGCCGATGGGTCCCGTGTCCGTCTTGGTGTAGAGGTCCCAGCCGTCGTCGATGTTGTTGTGGGCCACGGCGTAGCGGAAGACGTTGCCGGAGCCGACGGTGAGCTTGGCGGCGAAGCCGTCTGCGTCCTCGCCGTCGGAGTCGGCGTTGTCGTGCGACTCCGCGCTCAGGACGAGGTTGTTGGCGGGCCACTGGTCGCGGGGGGTGCTGGAGGCCATCCGCGAGAGCTGAAGCCCCGTATCGCGGTTGAAGCGCGTGACCGTGCGCTCGAAGATGTTGTTGCTGCCGCCGACGAAGATGCCGTTGTCACCGGCGCGCTCGACGACGATGCCCCTGACGTGCCAGAGCGAGCCGTTCACGGCAAGCCCGCGGTTCGCCGGGGCCTCGGTCATGCTGGAGAAGTTCAGTACGGGAGTCTCACCCGGGTAGGAGTACAGCTTCGTGCGGGCACTCGATGTGCCGTTGTTGCCCTGCGGGATCGTGACCGTCTGCGCGTAGCGGTACGTCCCGCCGCGCAGGTAGATCGTCCCGCCGGGAGTGATACGGCTGATCGCCGAGGTGAATGTCGTCGGGGCCGACTGCGTACCGGCCGCGCTGTCGCTGCCGTTCGGCGCCACGTACAGCGCGGTGCCCGACGGGGGCGGCGTGGTGGCGCCCACCTCGACATCGAGGTAGTCGATGTTGGGCAGGCCGGCGGAGGTCGTGGGGCTGAGCCGGATGGTGTTGCTGCCCGGCCTCACCGGCACCGTGAGCGTCTTCGTCGCCCACGTCGCCCACGCGCCGGTGCTCTCGAACGACGCCGACGGGGCCGCCGAGCCGTTCACCGTGACATCCGCGGGCCGCGCGGTGGTGGTTCCGGTGGCGAAGCGGACCTTCAGCGTCGCCGTGCCCGAGGCGGGAGCGTTCACGGTGAACTGCGCGTACGCGCCGACCGCGTTGTTGCCGTTGCAGAATCCGCTGCCGGAGTATCCCGCCCAGTCGGAGTCGACGGTGCCGGTACAGACTGCTGGGGAACTCTCGGCCTCGTAGCGGGCCGGGGCAGCGGCGGCCGTGCCACCGGGCACAGCCACGACCGCGCCGGCCGCCAGGGCGGCGCATGCCAGTAAGGACAGTGGGGATCTCGGTTTCATGGGGGGTTCCGTTCTTCTCCGTGGTCGCCTGCGCGCAGGCATGGCAGTGCGGCTCTCCACACGAGATAGAAAGCGCTTGCTACGCTAGAAGTGGGGCATGCGCACGTCAATAGACGTGCGTACGGAAGTAATCCAGAAGGCGCTTACCCTTCAGCGCTTTCCGCGGGGCGGGTGTGGCTGCCGTCACACTGGCGTGGTGTCACATCCGGCGTCGCCGGCGCCGTCCTTATTACGGAAGCGAGAGAAGGGATCGTGACAATGAAGGCCGTCATCGTGTGCGCCTCCGTGTCGCACGGCAATACGCGTCGTGTCGCCGACACCATGGCCCCGCTACTGGGCGCGAAGGTCGTCGTACCAGAGGAGGCCGACCCGGAGGAGCTGGCCGGCGCCGACCTCGTGGGCTTCGGCTCGGGCGTTTTCTACAGCAGGCTCGCCCCCCGCCTGACCGACTTCGTCAAGGCACTTCCCACCGGGCGGGGCCGGGCGTTCGTGTTCGCCACCAGTGGGCTCCCCGAGATCCCGCTGGCGCCTTTTACCCGCCCGCTGGTGCAGCTCCTCGAAGGCAAGGGCTTCGAGGTGGCCGGGAGCTTCTCGTGCCGGGCGTTCGACACCTGGGCACCCTTCAAGCTCGTCGGCGGTATCAACAAGCAGCGGCCGAACATGGAGGATCTGGCCGCCGCGCGGGCGTTCGCCGAGCGACTGCGGGACGAGAGAGGGCCGGTGTCCTGATCGGTTGTCCAACGTCTACTTGCCCGGGCCCTCGCTCTTCCGCCGCCCACTCATCTCTTTGGGTGATCGGCCGCGCTGGGGCGGGCGTTGTGGCCACGGGCGCACCCACACTGTCGGGAGGGAACGTTCGGGTTCTCGTCCGATGAAGGAGGCGCGGACCATGAAGTGGGTACTGCTGGCCGGAGCGATCCTGGCGGAGGTGACGGGGACGGTGTCGCTGCGCCTGTCGGAGGGCTTCTCCAAAGTCGTGCCGACCGTCGTGGTGGTGGTGGGGTACGTGACGGCGTTCGTGCTGCTGTCACTGGTGCTCAAGCAAGGCATGCCGATCGGGATCGCCTACGGAATCTGGGCGGCCGTGGGTGTGGCGCTGGTGGCACTGGCCGGCGCGGTGCTCTTCGGGGACGGGCTGACGGGAGTGCAGATCGGGGGCCTGGTACTGGTGGCGGGGGGCGTGATGGCGCTGGAGATGGGCGGTGCCCATTAACCGCGCCCGAAGGGCCGGGGTGAACGCGCCTGAGCAGCTCAAAGGTAAATGGTTCAGCACTGTCCGGAACTGGCACGCGAGCGTCCTGCGAGGAATCCATGAGTGACACGTCTCCCGGCCCGCAACACGTACCGGCAATCGACCGTCTGCTGCAGATCGCCACTGGTTTCATGGCGTCGAAGGTCCTCCTCGTTGCCGCAAGCCTCGGCCTCTTCACCGAACTCGCCGCAGGCCCGTTGCGCGGCGAGGAACTGCGCGCCCGGCTGAGGCTGCACCCCCGCTCCGCCCGTGACTTCTTCGACACCCTCGTCGCTCTGGGCGTCCTGGAGCGCACCAACGGCGCGTACGCGAACACTCCCGCCACCGCCCAGTACCTCGTCCGCGGCAAGTCCGCCTACCTGGGCGGTCTCCTGGAGATGAGCGACGCCAGGATGTACGAGCTCTGGGGGAGGCTCGACGAGGGCCTGCGCACCGGAGACCCGCAGAACGAGATCAGGACCGGCGAAGAGGGCATTTACGCGACCCTCTACGACGACCCCGACCGCCTCGACGCGTTCCAGCAGGCCATGACCGGCCTTTCCATGCGCTCCGCACATGCCCTGGCCGAGGCGATCGACTGGTCTCCCTACCGCACCGTCGCCGATATCGGCTGCGCCGAGGGCACCGTGCTGACACACCTGCTCGAGCGCCATCCCCATCTGCGCGGCACTGGCTTCGACCTGGCCGCCGTCCGTCCCAGCTTCCAGCGCCGACACGAGGAGTCCGGGCTCGGCGACCGGCTCGCGTTCCGCGCCGGTGACTTCTTCGCCGAGCCGCTACCGCAGGCCGATGTGCTGGTTTTCGGGCACATCCTCAGCAACTGGGCCCTGCCCAGGGCGAAGACACTGCTGCGCAAGGCGCACGAAGCACTGCCGGAGGGCGGCATCGTGGTCATCTACGAGACGCTCATCGATGATGAGCGCCGGGAAAACGTGCCCGGCCTGCTCATGAGCCTCACCATGCTCCTGGAGACGCCCGGCGGCTTCGAGTACACCGGCGCGGACTGCCGCGAGTGGCTGGCGGACGCCGGGTTCCGCGAGAGCCGGGTGCAGTACCTGGCGGGGCCGGAGTCAATGGTGATCGCCACGAAGTGACGGCCTCATGTGGGGTTGCCGTCCTTGCGGATGAACTCGACCAGGCGTGCGTAGCTGTCGTTGCCGTGTCCGGCCGTGATGGCCCGTCCGGTCAGTTCCGTGAAGAGTTCGGGGAGGCCGGACACCACCCCACGCAGTTCGCTCGCGTGGGCAAGGATGTTCATCGTCCTGTGGTGCAGGTGAAGAGTGAACTCGCCACCCGGATAGTCCCCGCGGTCGACGTGTGGGGCGTAGGTACTCATGAAGGCGCCGACCGTCTTCATCCACCGGTTGGCCACATCCGTGAATGCCGTCGCCGTTACGTTGCCGCCGGGCCCGTCGGCGCCCATGAGTGCCACTCCGTGCAGCCAGCCGGTCAGCGTGCCCCACATCAGCCCCAGCAGCGCGGTGTCGTACACGGAGGCCATCGCGGCGTCGGTGCCCAGGATCATGGGGTCGCCCAGGGCGCGGAGTGTCCCGCGGCTGCCGTCGAAGGCGGCTCGCGAGCCGCTGTAGAGCTGCAGGTAGTCCGGTTTGCCGATGCCGGAGGGAGTAGTCATGATCACGCCGTCGAGGTACTCGGCGCCGTGCCGCTGCGCCCAGTCGGCCGTCTCCCGTGCGTGCACCGGCGACCCCGAGGTGAGGTTGACGACCGTACGGTCGGCAAGTTCGCCGGCCAGAGGGTCAAGGACCTCGTGGACGGCTTCGTACGTCGCCAGACAGACCACGACCAGCGGGCTCGCGGCGACGGCCTCGGCGGCCGACGCCACCTCTGTGGCACCCTCTCCGGCCAGGGCGCCGCCCTTCCCGGACGTGCGGTTCCAGACGGTCGTCCGGTGGCCGGCCGCCAGGAACGCGCCTGCCAGCGCGGCGCCCATCGGCCCAAGACCCAGGACCGTCACCTTGGCACCCATAATTCCCCCTGCCTCACGAGTGTCTGTGATCTGCCGACTGTGATCCGCCGGCCGTTTTCTGCTGGTCAGGCTTTGCTGGTCAGGCGTCTGAACTCTCAAGCGTAAGGGGGGCAATGTGTCATTGGATGCCCTATCGCCGAAGTTATCACCCGAAGGGTGGATTTAAGACTTCAGGCCGTCCATGACGGGCAGCATCAAGGCTGATCGAGATCGCGGAACGGGCCATGGCAGGAGGGGGACTTGGAGAGCCGGCCGCGATCTCGTACGACGGTGCGTGAATCACCGGAGGCGGAGATGCGATGGCCGAGATTCCACACGCAAGGCACACCCTTCGACTCGATGAAACACGGCCCGGCGGTGCTCGCGTCCTCGTGCTCGGAGCCGGAATGGCAGGTCTCGTCGCGGCGCACGAGCTGGAGCGCAGTGGCCACCGGGTAGAGGTACTCGAGGGCAGCACACGCATCGGCGGCCGTGTGTACACGCACCGTTTCGGCACCGGACCGGATGGGCCGAGTGCGGAACTGGGCGCCATGCGCATCCCCGCCGACCATCAACTCACGCTGGAGTACGTCCGGTTACTGGGGCTTGAGGGGGATCTCCGCCCCTTCGCGACGCTGCTGTCGGAGGAGAACGCGTACTTGCGGACCGCCGCCGGGCTCGTGCGGATCCGCGACGCCGCCCGGCCGCTGTGCGAGGACTTCCGGCGCGAACTGGAAATCCACCGGCCCGGACTGTGCCCCACCCACGAGGTCATGGTCTTCGCCGCGTGGCTGACGGCCATCATCGACGCCATTGCCCCGCCCGACCTGCGCGCGGCGCTTCGCGAGGATCTGCGCGGCCAGCTCCTCGACCTCGTCGCGTGCGTCGATCTGATGCCGCACCTGCGCGGCGCGGCCGGGGACCGGGTCAGTCTGCATTCGCTTTTCTCCGCCCACCCGGGCCTGCGCGTGGGGCTCAGCCCACGGCTCAACAGCTTCCTGGACGACATCCTCGCCGAGACCAGCCCGGCGCTGCTGCGGCTTCACGGCGGCATGGACCGGCTCCCGCACAGGCTGGCGGAACGGCTCGCGGGCCCGGTGCACCGCGGTCACTTGATCGTGGGCATCCAGGTGCGGCAGCACGACGTTCGAGTCTGGGTGCGCGCGAAGAACCGGACGACAGTGCGACACGCCGACTTCGCCGTCTGCGCCCTGCCCTTTCCTTCGCTGTCGCGGATACGCCTGAGCGGCCTGGACGCCGACAAGCTGGCGGTGCTGGACGACGTGGAATACTGCCCGGCCACCAAGGTGGCCTTCCACTGCCGTGAGCCGTTCTGGCAGGCGTACGGCATCCAGGGCGGGGCCTCGTCCACCGGCGGGCGTATACATCAGACCTACTATCCGCCCGTCGACGGTGCCCCGGAGCGCGGGGCCACGCTGCTGGCCAGCTATACGATCGGCGCGGAGGCCACCCGGCTCGGCCGGCTGCCGAGGCGCCGCCGGCACCACGTCGTCCTGGCTGAACTCAGTGCGGTCCACCCCGAACTGCTGCGGCCCGGCATGGTGCTGGGGGCCGTGAGCATGGCCTGGGGGAACGGCTCGCCGTGGAGCGTCGGGTGCGCCACGCGCTGGGGCAAAAGCCCCGACGAGTGCGAGAGCGAACGCAAGCGTGCGGCCCGGCCGGTGAGAAACCGTCTGTTCTTCGCGGGCGAGCACTGCTCAGCGGCCCCCGCGTGGATCGAGGGTGCGATCGCATCGGCCCTGCAGGCCGCGGACGATCTCACCCGCTTCGGGCCGCACCGCCTGGCGCAGCCCGCATCCGGCCGCCACGACACTGCGGGAGCCCCGTGATGAGCGTTTTCGACCTGCCGCGGCTGCACTTCGCCGGAACCGCGACGACCGGGCTGCCGACCGGTCCGCGCTGCGGGCTGATCGACCTCGCCGCCAACCGGGCGCTGACCGACGACGGCCCCTTGCCCAGTGACCGGCCCGCTGCCGAGTACCACGACTTCCTGCACCCGCGCGGACCGCGCTTCGGCCGCGACGGACAGCCCGAGGCAGAAGGGGAGTTCAGCACCGCAACAGGCTGGAACTTCAACGGCAACGGGCACTTCCGGCTGGACACCCGGATCATCCGCGCCGAGCTGTCGGACGGTCAGGCCGGTCACGGCGGCGCCCCCACCGATCCGGTGATCGGCAGCAGTGTCGACGTCTGGGGTCACTACAACCCGTACCTGCGCACCACCGTCAACCGCGCGCGGGTCCTCGACCTCGACCCGGCCTCCCGCTGGACGGCGGCGCTGATGGTCGGGCGGTTCGGCCTTGGCCGGCGCGGCCGCTCGCACGACGGCGGTTATCTGTTCACCGGCGCTGTCAGCGGCCTCCATCCGCCACGCTGGGTCGACTTCCACCACATCCGGGATGTCGGAGACCATGTTCTGGCCCCGCAGCTGCGCTACTGCGCGGTCCACCAGTTCGTGGTGGAGCGAGGCTCCCTGGACTGGCTGCCGGAGGCGGACCGATCGCCCGCCGTGAGCGCCCTGCACGCCGCGTTGCAGTCCGGAGCGGACGGCATCCTGGTGCAGCTCGCTCTGGACGGCATGGCCTCGCCACGGGTTCCCGACGCGCCCAGCCAGTGGCGGGTCCGGGGGACGGTCGCCCCCTGGCACGCCCACGAGCTGCGCACCTACCCGGCCGGACGGCTGCTCGTCCCACTCCCCGGCGCCCCGCTGCACCACCTCACGGTGGAAGTGGCGCGCGGACGTGCCGTGTTCAACATGGTCTCCGCCGTGGCTTACGCCTCCCGGGCACCGCAACCGGGGCCCGGCCCGCTGCACCGGCTCGGGCCACCGCTGGACGCCGGCGAGCTGGAGCTGCGTACGGTCGGTCGTGACCGTCTGGTCGCCAGGGTGCCGTCGAACGCCTACCCCGCCGACGCGACGTGCGGGATGGTCACCGTGCCCGCCGAACCCGGCTGGCAGGAGGCCGGGGAGCACGCGCTGTATCTGACCGGCGTCGGCGCCTCGGGCAGCCGGGAGACGCTGCTGACCGAGCGGGAGACCAACATCCAGACGGATGAGGCGCTGCTGGTTCTGCATCACCGCGACCGGACGCACGGACGTGACCACGCCGTGGAGGTGCCGCTGCGTGTCTACGTGCGCGGCCGGCCTGCGAGCGCCGGGAAGGTGTACGTACGGCAGTACTTCAACCCCCGTGCCCTGCCCGGCGACAGCACGGCGGGCGGGCCCGCGGCGCGCTGCGGTGACGCGGTGATCCTCGGTATGCGCGGGGAGACATGGGCCCCCGAATGCGTGGTGGAGACCGACGAGCACGGGCACGGGCTCCTCACCCTGCGCGGTGAGCGCGCGGGCACCTGCCGCGTCCTGCTCTGCGCCGACCCGGCCGACGTGCCTCCCGCCGATCCGCGCGCGCCGGGCTCGGCCTGGAAGGCGTACGACGACGAGGACGCGCTCGGCTACTGGGCGGGGGCCGCCTCTCTCGCCGTGCGGGTCCTGCCCGATGACTGGTATCTGGACGATGTGCCACGCGGCGAGGTCGACTTCGAACTCGTGCACCGGGAGGTCTTCGCCTATTACGAGCACATCTCCTCCTTCATGCGCTCGGAGGTCTTCAGCCTCGCTGACCGCTGCAAGGTGGAGACCTACGCCGAGCTGATCTGGCAGATGTGCGATCCGGCGAACAAGCCGAAGACGTACTACATGCCGCCGACCCGCGATCTGTCCGACCCCAAGGCCCGGCTGCTGCTGGCGTATCTGCGCAACATCCAGGCACGCGTCCGGCCACCGGTGACCGCACCGGGCCCGCCGGCGGCGCGGCCTGCGATCACCACGCGCGGCGAGCTGTGGGCCGCGCTGAAGCAGGCGGCCGCGCTGGAGCTGTCGGTGGCGCTCCAGTACCTGTACGCGGCCTTCTCCGTACCGACGCATGGGGCAGGGCTCACGTACGTGCGCCGGGGCCAGTGGACGTCGGCGCAGCTCGAACTGGCCTGCGGCGGGGGCGGGGCGACGCTGCATGACGGGATGCGTGGCAGCCTGCTGACCGTGGCCCGCGAGGAGATGATCCACTTCCTGCTGGTCAACAACATCATCATGGCGATGGGGGAGCCGTTCCACATCCCGGCGATCGACTTCGCCACGCTCAACCAGAAGCTGCCGGTCCCGCTGGACTTCGCGCTGGAGCCGCTGAGTGCCGGCAGCGTGCAGCGTTACGTCGCCCTGGAGCAGCCGGCGGCACTCACCCCGGAGATCCGGCGGGGCTCCCGTCCCACCCGGGAGCGGGCAGCGGGCTTCACCTGGGGATCGGTCAGCGAACTGTACGCGGGGGTGCGCGAAGGGCTGCAGCGCGTCCCGGACCTGTTTCTGGTGGAGAAGGGGCGCGGCGGCGGTGAACACCATCTTTTCCTGCGGGAGTCGGTCAACCGGAACCATCCGGACTATCAGCTGGAGGTCGACGACCTGTCGAGCGCCCTGTTCGCCGTCGACCTCATCACCGAGCAGGGCGAAGGCGGACCGGCCAGGGCTGGAGGGTCGGCCAGGGCTGGAGGGCCGGCCACGGCTGGAGGGCCGGCCGCCGACGCCTCCTCGGAGATGTCGCACTTCGAGACGTTCCTGCGGATCGGCGAGCTACTGGCCACCGAGCGCGTGCCCGGCCCGTACGGGCGGCACGTGCCATGGAGCCCCGCTTACCCGGTGCTGCGTAACCCGACGCTGAAGGCGGGCGACGGGGCGAGGACCGCCATCACCGACCCCGAGGCCCGGACCGTAGCAGCCCTGTTCAACCGCTCGTACCACCTGATGCTCCAGCTGATGGCACAGCATTTCGGCGAGAGCCCGGACGCCAGCCTGCGGCGCTCGAAGCTCATGAACGCCTCCATCGACGTGATGACCGGCATGATGCGCCCGCTCGCGGAGCTGCTCGTCACCATGGACTCGGGGCGGCGCGGCAGAACAGCGGGGCCGACGTTCGAGCTGGACGTGGTGCCCGCCGCCTGCCCGCGCCCCGATGTGGCGCGCCGCTCCCTCGCACTGCGTTTCGCGCATCTCGCGACGGCGGCACGCAGGTGCGCTTCCGTGCCCCGGCAGGTCGGCGACCTCATGGCGTTCTACGCCGACTTCTTCCAGCGCGCGGACAGTACGTGATGCGCGGATGCGCGGATGCGAGGTGCAGCACCATGACCACACGGACACCGGGGCCGTTCCGTACGGCGGATGTCCCCCTCATGGACCCGTACTCCTACTACCGCCGTTACCGTGAGAGCGACCCGGTACACCTCGGCGCGAACGGCTCCTGGTACGTCTTCCGGCACAGCGACGTGGTGCGCATCCTTGCCGACCGACGCTACGTACGCGGACCGCAGCCGGTCCGAATCCCTCCCGACTGCCCGCATCTGAGGCGTACCACGGCCAACTGGATGGTCTTCATGGATCCACCGCGACACACCCGAGTACGCACGCTGGTGGCCAGAAGTCTCACCCCGCGCATCGTGGAGGGGCTGCGTCCGCGCATCCGGCGGCTGGCGGCGTCACTCGTCACCGCGCTCGGCGAGGAGGGTGAGGCCGATCTGGTCGACCGTCTGGCCGCGCCGTTCCCGCTGCTTGTCATCAGCGAACTGCTGGGCGTGCGGCAGGAGGAGCGTACGTGGTTCCGCGCACGCGCGCTGGACCTCCAGCAGGCTACCGGCTCACGCGTCGCCCGCAGGGCCGACGGTTTCGCTGTGGCGGAGGTGGCGGCCCGCGAGCTCGACGCCTACTTCCGCGCGGAGCTGGCACGGCGCAGGGCACGGCCGGCCCGTACAGATCTCATCGGGGCCATGCTGGAACACAGCGAGGCGACGTCGGCCGACGACGACACACTGGTCGGCACCTGCATCCACCTCCTGACCGCGGGGCACGAGACCACCACGCATCTGCTGAGCAAGGGCCTGCTTGCCCTGTTCGCCCACCCCGGCCAGTTCGCGACGCTGCGCGCTCGGCCGGCACTGATGGTGAACGCCTTGGAGGAGCTGGTCCGTTACGACTCACCGGTGCAGATGATCACCCGGTGGGCCGCAGAGGACACACGGGTGGGAGGACGCACGATCCCCGGCGGCAGCCGCGTCGTCCTCGTACTGGGCTCGGCCAACCGCGACCCCGAGCGTTTCCCGGACCCCGACCGCCTGGACCTCACCCGAGACGCACTACGTCACAGCGGCTTCGGCTTCGGCAGCCATTACTGCGTGGGCGCTCCACTGGCCCGTGTGGAGGCAGAGACCGCTCTCACGGAACTCCTGCACCGGCTGCCCCGACTTGCCTTGTCCAACGAGCCGGTGCGCTACGGGGATGACCTGGTGTTCCACGGACCGGATCGGATGATGGTGCGGACGGGGACGGGGACGGGGACTGGGACGTGATCCGCGGTGACGGACATCGGCGAGCCCGCGACGGGCCGTACCGTACCTCGGTTGCCTCACTATGGGTTACCAGAACCCGTCGCAGGCGATACGTCCTGTAGTCGGCGGACCGGTGTGGAAAAGAAAGCGCCATCGGGGATCGCCGGGTCATGAGAGAAGGTGGGTTGGCTGGCATGGACGACGCGGCGGCAACGGTGTGCATCGGTGTAGTGGCGCCATTGACGGGACGGCTCGCCCCCCTGGGGGAGCCCCTGTCGTTCGTACTGCGGAAACTGGCACCCCACCCGACGGGCTTCCGTAACGGCGGCCGCCCTTTCCGCGTGCGAGTAGCTGTGCGTGACAGCCGCTCGGAGGCACAGGGCGCCCGGCAGGCCGTGAGGGAACTGGCACAGGACGAGCAGGCGGCCATCGTGCTCACCATGGCCGGCACCCAGGTACTGCCCGCCGTCACCGACACCTGTGAACAACTGGGTGTGCCGTGTGTGTCGACGACCTGTCCCTGGCAGGCGTACGGCTATGCGCGCTGCGGGGACGCCTTGGGCTCCTTCCGCTGGACCTACCATTTCGCCTGGGGCCTGGACGACATCGCAAACGCCTTCGCCCCTGTGGGAACAACTGCCCGCACAACCCACCGTCGGAAGCCTGTGGAACGACGGCCTGCAGGGCAAGCTGCTGCGCGATGAACACATCGGCTTCGTGGCGGCCGCCTCCCAGCGCGGGCACCATGTGATCGACCCGGGCGCCTACGCGGAACCGGCCACCGACTTCACCCCTCACCTGAACCGCATGCGCGAAGACGGCGTCGACGTCGTCACCAGCGCCGCCACCGCCACCGACCTGGCACTCTTCCACCGCCAAGCCCGCGAATCGGGTCTGCGTCCCCGCCTGATCACCTGCTCGCGCTGGCTGACCTACCCCCACACGGAAGTCGCACAGTCGCGGCAGGTCCACGACGAACTGGCCGACACGCGGGTGGCCACGCTCGTGTACTGGACACCCGCACACCCTCACCGCTCCAGCCTCGACGGCACTAGCTGCGCACAACTCGCTGACGCCTACGAACAGACCACCGGCAAGCCGTGGCTGCAACCGCTGGGCCTGGCCCACGCCCTGGTGGAGGTCGCCCACCACACGCTGACAACCACATCCGACCCCACCGACCGGGCCGCCATCGCACACACCCTCCAGCAGACCCGCATCGAAACCATCGTCGGAACCGTGGACTTCACCACCGGCCCCACACCGAACATCGCCCTGATGCCCCTCGCCGGAGGCCAATGGCACCCCACCGCCCACGGGCCACGCCTCGCCGTGGTCGCCAACTCCCGCACCCCGCATGTTCCGGTCACTGCTGATCTGGTGCCGGCGTATTGATAGGGCCAACGCCCCCAAGGGTCGATCCCACTGAGGAGCGAACGCTGAGGCCCGAGGCTAGCCCCGGCCGTGATCGTCGGTGGATTCCGCCGTGTGATGGGGCGGGAGGTCGATGCGCGATCGGAGGTACGCCAGTCCGGACGTCCCGCCGGTACCAGGCTGGTCACCGATCATCCACTCGACGAGTAGCAGGTGCCGGGTACGCCACAGAGAAACCGCGGAACGAAGCCGCCACCATGCCTGAGCCAGCTCGCCCCCACCCGTAACGTTCGTAAGTGAACCTGTGTCCTCGATGCCGGCAGGGGCAGCTGCCCGCGTGCACTCGGTGATCGCGGCAAACAGCTCGGCAAACTGGCTGGACTGTCCAGCACTTGCATCGTCGAGAAGTGGCCGGAAGCCGGCGAAGCTTTCAGGTGGCAGATGCTCAAGGAGCGCGAGGTGCTGCTCGAGCAACCCGATGACGGCGGCCACGCGGCGAACATACGCGAGAGTGCGGTGCGCATCATCCGGCGCCACCTGCCGCAGTGCTCGCAGATCCACCAAAGCCTGACTGGCCAGTACCTCGGCCGACTGGTGCACGATGATGAAGAAGTGTTCGTCGGCCCACTGTGCAGAGTATTTCTCGGCGGTTCGTGGGCGCTGCAGGGCCAGAACGTCCGGCAGCCGCAGGTAGCAGTCATAGGGACTCTCCATCGGCGCCTTCCCTGTGTGGCCAGTCGCTGCGAACCTTGCCGGCAACGCCGAAGACCGCAGCGCTGCCAGGCTGTCACCGGTCGATCATGAAGACGGCAAGCGACCACGCCTGCTGACACGGCCGTAGCCGCAGGCTTCGTGCACCATCCGGCGTAAACGACCGGACCGATGGCCGCGGACAGGTTGCATCAGTGTCTGTGGAGGTCGTTTCGACGTGCGTTCGGGAGTAACTCGGGATGCGAACCCTGAGCCGTTTCCCGACTGGCTCGGTCGGCTGCCGCCTGGGCATCGCACCACGGCCTCAGGGGGTCGACACCACTGGCGGTAGTACGTCGTAAGCTCACGGCCCGTCAGGTCGTGGCGGGCGACCCAGGGGCGGCGGCTCGCAGGGTGTGTGAGGGGGATTCCCTGTCGGCAGCGCCACCGCGACGTCGCCGTTGTCGGACGGGAACACCCCGCAGGTGGCGAACAGGCCCGCTCCTCCGAGGGGCGGGCGGCTCCAGTCCGAGGCACTTCCTGCTCGTGGTGCCCGTGATTGCCCATCATTCCCCCTGGTCTCCCGCTGGATTGCGCTCGCGAGGGGCACGCGCCGACCCGTTCGACACGAGCTTGTGACGGGACGGTCGCTGAGGTGGTTTCGATTGGTCAGCTTGCTGTCGGGCTCTGCGGGACCTCCGCTCGCATGAACCCGTGGCTCCGCTCCACTTTCGCCACATGCAGCGTGTAGCTCTCGTACCACTCGACTTGCCCGCGCTTTTGCGCCGCACGGTGCTCAGCGCTGCCCCGCCACTCCGTGAGGGCGTCGGCGTCGCGGAAGTACCCGACGGTGATGGACAGCCCACCAGGAGTATGCGCTTGGTCCATCCCCAGGAATCCAGGCACGTCCTTCACCAGGTCTTCCATGCGTGCGGCGGTCTCGCTGTAGCCGCTCTGCTCCTGGGTTCGCACCGCAGTGAAGACAGCTACGTAGTACGGGGGTTCATGGGCCTCGACGGGCGTGACAGGCGCTTCGGAGTGATTGCTCATGGCGCCACTGTAGGCAGGGTGCGCCCAACGATCCGGTGACTTTGCTGAACGGGATACATAAGGGATCCGGCTCTTGACCAAAGCTGTCTGAGCTGGCGTTCTCGGCCGCCAGACACCTGTCTTGGCCTCGGGCCCCAGGTCGGCTGGCCTGTTCGGCTGGACTCGGGCGGGGCGAGCGGGCGGGGCCGATGCTGGGGTTCGCGTCGAAGCCAAAGGCCCGCAGCGACTTGTCCCTCGGGAAGGCCGAGGCCCGGATCCGGCGTTCGGTCGCCCCCGGCATCCGCAACATACATACATGCATGTACGAAAGCAGGACCGGTCAGCCGGGCGGGACTCGGCCAGTCGGCCCCGTTCCAGCCAAGCCGAACGCAGCGCGCAGACCCGCAGCGCCCTGCTGGAGTCCGCCGCCCGGGGCCTGTCCCGGTACGGCTACGGCAACCTCGTGCTGGAGCAGGTGGCCGGCGACGCCGGGTACACCCCGTGGCGCCCTCTACCACCAGTTCAAGGGCAAGCAGGACCTGACCCTGGCCGCCCTCCAGTGGATCCTCGACACCTGGCAGCAGGAGGTGGGCCGCCTCGTCAGCCAGGAGTCGGAGCCCGTCGCGGCGCTGCTGGCCATGGCGCGCGGACACGCCGTCTTCTGCCGACGTGACTTCGCCCGCATGGCGATCGCGCTGCGGCTGGAGTTCACCGGGCAAGCCCATCCGGTCGGGCGCGAGGTGGAGCGGAGTTACGACGAGCTCGTCGCCCACTGCGTCCAGCTCATCGACGCCGGCCGCGCGGCGGGAACGATCCCGTCCGGCCCTCCGACCCGTACTCTCGCGCTCGCCTTCGTCGGCGCCCTCGAAGGAACCGTCGTCGCCCTGGCCGGTCAGGCCCCGCATGACGAGCTGCTCGCCGAACGCGCCGTTGCCGGCGTACTCGGACTCGACCCCGCTGCCCCCGGCCGGAAGGAGGACCACTGATGAGAATCCCGAAGACCGCGCACACGTCCCGTCAGTGGCGCATCCACGAGATCGCCCCGGACTTCCGCGTCGAGGACGTCTGGATCCTGCCGACTCCGGGCGGCCCCGACGACCTTCCGCTGCTGGTGGAGTGGTTCGCGAAGGACGACGGCCCGAACCTGTTCTCCGGTGTCGCCCGTGTCCTCTTCGCGGTCCGCTGGCACCTCGGGAAGCTGTTCGGCTGGGACAAGGCCGGCTCCGGCGTCGGCTCCCGGGTGCCGACGCTGCGTACCCGGTTGCCGGAAGATCTGCGCGAGGGTCCGTGCGGACCGGATCTCCAATCGCTGCCGTTCACTTCGGTCTACCTGACGGGCACCGAGTGGACTGCCGAGAGCGCCAACAAGACCGTGCACACCGTGATGCACATCGGCTGGGTCCCGGATGAAGCCGGACGCTACCACGGCCAGATGGCTGTGCTCGTGAAACCGAACGGCCTGCTCGGCAGGGATCTACATGGCCGCGATCGTGCCGTTCCGGTACCTGATCGTGTACCCGGCGCTGATGCGCATGATCGGACGGGGGTGGCGGGCCGGCACGCCGACCTGACGTGCGGGCACTACAGCAAGACCTGGACCGTCCCCTGCCAGCCGATGAAGAAGCCGCTACTCGGACGCGCACGAGGCAAGTTCCCGAGCCAATTCAAGGAGATGAAGGTGGAACCAGGAACCAACCGTCCCGTCCACCGAGAG
The DNA here is from genome assembly GCF_000429085.1 of Streptomyces flavidovirens DSM 40150. Lineage (GTDB taxonomy): Bacteria > Actinomycetota > Actinomycetes > Streptomycetales > Streptomycetaceae > Streptomyces > Streptomyces flavidovirens. Next base: position 349,408 of record NZ_AUBE01000007.1, read on the forward strand.
AGCGCGAACAGCAACGACCATGTGCTGACGGTCCGCCAACGGCACACCATTCCACAGGCGATCCGCGCTCTCAGCCCGGCCGATCACGACTACATCGACGTCTTCACGCTCACTGCGAATGACGCCTCACACAGCTCACCGGAGCAGTGGGCCCGCGCGGCGCTCGAAGACGTCGCGGGCCTCCAAGGCCAGTTCATCTGGTGGGTACTTCTTGGCCTGCGTCTGAAGCACCGGGCATCACCGGACCACGTGGCCGACTGGAGGATCGCTGACCGCTGCGACAGAGGAATCAGGGCTCGAAGCGCACTCCTGGATGCTGACCGGCCACCTCGTCGTCCAAGTCGAAGACGAGCAGGTGTCGTTGGCCACGATCCTCCGCTACGACCGGCCGATAGCGGCACGCGTCTGGTCGCCGCTGTCCGCGGTGCACCGCCGAGTGGCGCCCGATCTGCTGCGCGACGCGCACAGAGCTCAGCAACCGAGGCAACGCCGCTGATCCCGTCCGCGAAGTACGACGAGATCGTGCGCACGGCACACGTCCGAAAGGACAAGCGGACGGACCCGCAGGCAGGGAGTCTCTCAGTCCTCAACGCCTCAGGAACTGGGCACGTTCACCTGTACCCCGACACGATTCCCACCCTCACTTACCAAGCCACTCCACGGTACTCGCCGGCCGATGCCTCACTCCCCGAGCGCGAGCCTGAGGCCGAAGGCGGCGATGACCGTACCAGTGATGCGGTCGAGGTAGCGGCGTACCGAGGGCCGTTGCAGGCGGTCTCGGAGCGCGTGGGCGATGGTGACCAGTGCGCAGGCCCAGATGACGGCCAGGAGGATGTGTATACCGGCCAGGAGCACACCCGCAACGAGGTGTGAGGCATCGGCGGGGATGAACTGTGGGAGCACCGCGACATAGAAGGCGCCCATCTTCGGGTTGAGTAGATTGGTCGCGATCCCTTGACGCCAGCCGCCGAGCAGGGTGTCGCCGGCATCTGTGTCGGTCTTGGCTTCGGCCCCGGACTCGGCCGCCTTCGAGCACTCGGCCACCGAACGGCGCCGCGTGGTCCACAGCAGCCTGCCACCCATCCACACCAGGTACGCGGCCCCGGCCCAGCGGAGTGTCTCGTACGCGAGGTGAGACGCGGTCAGCAGTGCGGTCACACCGAGCGAAGTGAGTACGCCCCAGACCAGTGTGCCGCTCTGGATGCCGAGGATCACTCCCCAGGCGCGACGGCGGTGCCCGAGCGCGGCAGTGCGCAGGACGAGCGTGGTGTCCAGCCCAGGAGTGAGGGTGAGAAGTCCCACCATCAGAGTGAAAGTCCACAATGCATCTATAGCGATCATGAAGCATCACCATAGGGCTGAAGTCGCAGAACATCTACTTTCCTGCCCGAAATCGGGCAGGAATTGCAGTGTGGCTCACGGTTGGCCTGCTGGTCCCAGATCTGCCGTCGCCGCAGGTATTGGCGATTTTGGTGTGAGCTGTACGCCTTTCACCACACAGGTGGTCAGGACGCGTCGGGATGCCCACCGGCCGGACGTCGAACGCGGATACGTTTCAGGGCCGGGATCGACTGCGGGGCATCACCCCGCTGGGCGGGTCGGCTTGATCGGAGCATGCTGGCGTCGACCCCACGACGTGCCGGGCTCACCAGCACCCGGCCGGGGCCTGCAAGACCGTCCCGAGGGCCACGACGCGGTCGATGTGGACCTGGCTGCGGCCGCGCGGGGAGGTGACGTTTCCCGGGTGCGGATCCGGGGCGAGCGTCTCCGAGGTGAACTTGCAATCACCGTCGCCACCGCCGTTATTGCGCGTCACGTCATTCAGGTCCCGCTAGAGGATGTCATCGCACGTGGGTAGCCGCTGGAGTCCCCCTCGGCCCAGGGGCTGCCGAACCCCGCCGCACTCGTAACCGGTCTTCGGTGCCCGCCCCTTGACGGTCAGCGCGTCGACAGCGGCCGACGCGGACCTGGCCTTTACATCGGGCTCGTCGGCACCGCCGCCTTCCGTGACCTTGGTGCCGATGTAGCAGCCGGTGAGGAGAGAGCGAGCACGCCGGAGGCTGTGCGGTGATTCACGCCCACCACCGCACAGAGGGACGTTCCGTCCCCGGAAGTCCCGCCCTTACGGGCTCTCCCGCGATGGGTAGTGAGGCGTGTTGGCGTGGCCCCTGAGACAAGGGGCCCGCTACGCGGAGCCGCGCTAGTAATAGCCCTTCGCGCCGTCGAGCAACTCCCGGACGATGTCCGCGTGTCCCGCGTGCCGCCCCGTCTCCTCGACGAGGTGGATCAACATCCAGCGGAGGTTGGCGCTGCCGGAACGGAAGTCGGGGTGCCGGCCGACGTCGTCCAGGGAGGCCGCGGCGACGATCTCGTTGCTGCGGGCGCACTGAGCCTCGTACTCCGCGAGGAGCTCGGCGAGGGGGCGGCCGCCGGTGTGCCAGTCGGCGTCCTCGCTCGACTCGTCGAACGACGGGTTCTGCTTCTCGTCGCCGCCGAGGAACAGCACCTCCAGCCACGTGTGCTCGGTCCAGCGCATATGGGTGATGAGACCGGCCATCGTCATGGCCGGTGAGGTCGGGATGACCGAGCGGTGCGCATCCTCGTTGCTCAGTCCCTCACATTTCCAGCGCAGGATCTTTCGCTGCAGGTCCAGCCAGCCGATGAGCGCGGTGCGTTCGTCCGCTTGCAGCGGGGGCCGTTCCAGTTCCGATGTCATGTCGGCGCACGCTACCGGGGGCCGGTTGGGGGGACACCTGGTTTTACGGGCTCGTCCGCGATTGATGATCTCCGTCGCGGTCGGGGACACCGGGGCGTGCGAGTTATCCGGGTTGTGATGACACATCAGGTCCGTGCGGTGGTGGCACATTGCGCGTTCTGCGGTGTCCGGAGTGGCTCCTGGGCGAGCTGGTTACGGAGCTCGCTGCGCACTGGGAGGTCCGCTGCGAGTCCGAACGTCATGAGCGGCGTCAGAGCTCGTGCCCACGTGAGGCGGGGGCCGGGCCGAAGTACGAGCTGGTGTTCACCGACCGGCTGCTGGCCACGCTGGTGCACCTGCGGACCGGGCTCACCTATGAGGCACTGGGCGTCATCTACCAGGTGGGCAAGTCGACAATCGGCCGGGCGGTGGCAGAGGTGAGGCCGCTACTCGCAGCCCGCGGGTTCGCGGTGCCGCAGGGGGCCGGGCTGCGGCTGCGCACATTGGAGGGCGGGTTCGCCTATGCCGAGGCCGAGGGGGTGACCCTTCGGATCGACGGGATGGAGACCCAGGTAATGCGCTCAAAAGCACACCGGCCCGGCCGACGTGCGTTCGTGTCGGGCAAGCGCAAGCAGAATTCGGTCAAGACGATCACTATCAGCGATGGGCAGGGCCGGCCCATGTGGTCCGGAGCGGTGCGTCCGGGCTTGGATGCCTGACCAGACCTGCGGGGTGCGCACAGAGAGCATCGCCGAGCAGTTCCGCATGCACCCGCACGTCAGGGCCGACGTCGACGACGGCTACCGGGGCCTCGCGAACGAGTTCCCCAGCCAGGTCTCGGCCCGCCCCGCAACCAAGGAGTCTTGACGCCGACACCGCATCACTGCCGAGAAGTACGGCTGCGCGCAAGTACAAACGCCGCCAGCCCTCCCGCCGGATCTGCGTCGAGCACGCCCCACGCCGAGTACCGCGAGTGGCGTCCGCTCCAGCGATACACCGGGCGACGTGACACCTACGGCCAAACCCACGCAGCGATCGTCGGCGTGGTTTCCGACCGCGCCGCTAGGCGCACCACCCAGCGCCGGACAAGCACCGAAATCGCGCCGTCCGCCCGATGACCTGTTGAACCGCCCACCAGCCGAGCCTCCAGGCCAACACGCCTCACGACCAATCGCGGGAGAGCCCATTACCTCTGACGTAATCGACGCTCCCTCAGTGCTCCGGGAGGCTGGTGCCCATGACGCCTACCACGACCGCGGACGCCACCCGCGCCACCGTCCAGAAGTTCCTCGACCTCCGCCTCGCCGGCGACACCGAGGGGCTCACCGCGCTCTTCGCCGACGACGTCGACTGGCTGCTCGCCGAGAACCCCGTAGTCCCCTGGATACGATCCCGGTCCACCGCCGTCGAATGCGCCGCCCAGCTCATGGAGTTGAGCGAGCACACCGTGCCCGAGGACGCCCGCGCGTCCGTCGACACATTCCTCGTCGACGGCGCGGACGCCGTCCTGATGGGTCACATCTCGGGGACCGTCCGCGCGACGGGCAAGTCCTTTGCCGGCCCCTTCGCGCTGCGCCTGACCGTTGAGGGCGGCCGGATCACCCGGCACCACCTGTACGAGAACAGTGTGTCCATCGCGGCGGCGTGCACTCCCTGACAACGTGGCTGGTTACCGCTGATGCTGACATACGCCGGTCAGGCACCGCCTGCAACGGCCGTCAAAGGTCTGCGCCGAACTTCACCGGCGAGGTTGCTTCCACGTGATGCCGGGGGTGCTTCCGTTGAATCCACCGCATGGATCTGCGCCCCCACCCACGCGAAGTGGCTGCGGCAGCGGAAGCCGGCGAGTTCAACCGGCGCAGTAGGCATGTCAGCGGCAAGCTGAAGTGCCGCCCGTCTTCGCCGGTCAACACGCCGGTACAGCCGACGGATCGCATCTACGTCGCTCGCTGGTCGCGGAGGAAATATGTGCCCCCGCGCGCAGAGGGCGGCCCAGGGCCTCGTGGCCGTCCTGCCGGCACGCGGACAGCGCGGGATGCGGACAGGACGTACAGCAATCGCAGACTCCGTGGCCACTGGCCCTGACGCCTACCGCACCAGGCAGGGGCTCTTGGCGTCGAACTCCCAGCCGGGGGGATTGGACATCGAAAACTCCGTTGTGGTGGTCGGGTCGCGTTTGGTCGCAATCAAGACCAGCTCGGGAGGAGCGCTGTGGATCGCTGGCGCTCGGCCAGTGCGTGCTCGGCGCCGCCGGGAGGCGCCGGGCGCGTAATGGCCGGGAGATCTCGGTGCCGAGCTTGTGGGCTTGATCCGCTTTGACGGACATTCGAGATCAGGGGTTCTGCCCCGGGAGGATGTCCATCATGGAGAGCATGGGGATGAAGAAGCCTCGCCCTCGCCGTTCGTTCACGCCGGAGTTCAAGGCCGAGATCGTGGAGCTGTGTCGGCGCGGTGACCGGTCGGTCGGTCAGATCGCTAAGGACTTCGACCTGACGGAGACCGCGGTGCGGGACTGGGTGAAGCAGGCTGAGGTCGACGCGGGCGAACGCGACGGCCTGACCAGCGGCGAGCGCGAGGAGCTGGCCGCGCTACGGCGGGAGAACCGCCGTCTGCCGGAAGACGTCGACATCCTCAAGCGGGCCACGGCTTTCTTCGCGAAGGAGACCCGGTGACGGTGCACCCGTTCATCGAGGCGGAGAAGCAGGGCGGGCACAACGTCAAACGGGCGTGTGAGCTGCTGAAGGTCTCCCGCACCGCCTTCTACGCCCGCCGCACCGGCACCCCTAATCCTCGCGCGGTCCGTGACGCCGAGCTGACCGAGCAGATCGCCGAGGTCCATTCGAGATCGCGCGGCACCTACGGAGCCCCTCGCGTCCATGCCGTGCTCAAGCGGGAAGGCGCCGGGTGCGGCCGCCGTCGTGTCGCGCGGCTGATGCGGGCGGCCGGGCTGCAGGGCCGGCATCGCCGACGGCGGCACTTGACCACGATCTCCGATCCGCGGGTCTCCTTGCGGCCCGACCTCATCGTCCGGGACTTCCATCCCGACCCGGCCGGGCTCGATGCCCGCTGGTGCGGTGACATCACCTATATTCCGACCGAGGAGGGCTGGCTCTATCTCGCTACCGTCATCGACATCGCCTCGCGGCGCGTAGTCGGCTGGGCGACGGCCGATCATCTGCGGACCGAGTTGGTCGCCGATGCGCTGACGGCTGCCTGTCGGCAGCGTCGACCCAACCGTCCGGTGATCTTCCATTCGGATCGCGGTTGCCAGTACCCCAGCCAGCAATTCGCGTCCTTGGCCGACGAGTTCGGCATTCGGCTGTCGGTCGGTCGCACCGGGCAGTGCTGGGACAACGCGCTCGCCGAGTCGTTCTTCGCCACGATCAAGCGCGAGCTGCTGAGCACAGCCGCCTGGCCCAGCCGGGCCGCCGCCCGCACTGCGATTTTCGACTTCATCGAGAGCTGGTACAACTTGCACCGTCTGCACAGCAGCCTCGGCTACCGCAGTCCCGCCGAATACGAGACCGCACTCGCAGCCTGACCACCACAACAAGGGTGTCCGTCAAAGCGGAACAAGCTCACTTGCACACGGTGGCACGGGTACTTCGAGGCGCGCCATCGCATCCGATGAGCGAGTCCTTCGGCGGCTGGAGCAAGACGGGTACGGATCCTTGGCTTTGCGCGGCAATCGTCGACCGTCTCATCCACCAGACAGACACGACTCCTACCGTCTCGCCAGCGCACGAGCTGAGCAGCCCGCCACGGCCGCCTGACCGTTACCGCGTACGCCTCTCGGCAGCCCCCGGTGAAGCGCTGAGATACCGCCGATGTCGGTGCCGCCGCGTAGGTTGTGGCATTCCCTCGACCAAGGAGACACGGTGACCAACCGCGGTTCGCGGGAGCACAGATCGGCGCGGTTCCGGCCCTCTGGGGAGACGAACTGGTGTTTGCCTGACCGCGGCGGACGTACGACCAGTCTCGCTGCTCCGCACAGGGTAGCGGATGCGGCCGCCGTCGGCTTTTTGGCCGGCTTACGCGCCAAGCGGCGGCCCAGCATTTCTCGTGTAACGGTAGATCGGAACGTTCGGGGGGGTCTGTCGAACCACGCCACTGAACGGAGCACGCCATGGTCATCAAGAAGCTGCACGACATGGGCATGCGAAGCGAGCACGCCTACACCGCCGCACTGGCCTCCATCGGCCTCACCGTCGCTGTGTGGGCCGGGTCGCTCAAGATGGAGCCTGGTACCGGCCTGGCCCGAGCCGACCGTTGGGGCCTCTTCGTCGGTGAGTGGGCGCCCACTTTTTTCGGGCTGGGGCTCGCTCTCTCCCACTATGAGCAGCAGGACGGCACCCTGACTGCCAGCGGTGCTGACGTGCGGGACCTCCACCGGAACGTCGGGTAAGCGGCCCAGCTCAACGTCAGCATGAGGGCCGGCGTCGAGCAGGCGCCGGCCCTCCGTGGGAGGTCAGGAGGGGTGGCGCGTCCCTGTCCGCGGCGTGCCCAAGGGGACTCCCGACTCCTCCGCCTGGGGCAGGGCCATCTCCGATCACTACCCTGGAATCGCGGACACCGACGGCCGGTTCTGTCAGCCGAAGCGAGAAGAGCCCGTTGCCGAGGTACGCGAGGCTGCCCGGATGGAGCAATCGGGGTCGGTCAGCAGAGTGGGGCAGGCAGGCAGGCGGGCGGTCGGGCATGACGTGCATGCCGTCTCCTTCTCGTACGTCGTACGGTCGGCGCCGGTTCTCTGCAGGGCTTCAAGCAGGTGCTCGCGCACCGCGAACAGAGACTGGTAACCACTCCGGCTATGAATGGCCCTGTGTGCTCGCCAGCGAGCTCCACCTCATTTTCGGGACCACCTGTTCGGCCCCCGCGGCTACCAGGCCGTCGCCCGCACCGTCCCGACGGCGAGTGGCTGAGGGGGGCGCCCCCACTACGGCAGGCGGGGCCGAGTTGAAGCGGCGCTGTGTGGACGATACGCGCGGCCGACGGTGAGCCAAGCCGGCCCTCGGTTACCGGTCGAAAAGGGGGCCAACCGCGATCGTAGCGGTGGGATGAGCTGAGCGGATTCTCGCGCCGCTGGCCAGATACGGCCGGAAGCCGCACGCCGACCACGATGCCGTCCGCATCGTCAGCGCGCTGCGCAACAGCCCGTACGTCCTCACCCCACGCCCAGCCCAGCCCGGCCAGAACGTGGCGTCCAGCGCCCCTCCACAATGGCCTTGGCCGCGGGTGTCTCACCGACGTGCAGGCGCTGATCGCGGTGCTCGACGGAGGTCGCGACGACGACGGGCCCATGACGCTGGGCAGATCGCACAAGCAGCTCAGCCCGACGTGTCAGTGCGGCCGACGGCCGCCGGGTGGTGCACCTGCACTACGCCGAGGCGGCCAGGAGGGGGTGGCCCGCGACTACTTCTCACCCCTCGACCGCGGCACCGACGCCGCGCGACGCGGCCGTTTCACCTCCGACGAGCTAAGGGTGGTCGGTCGCTTCCTCGCCGAGCCGAGATGAACCGGGAACTCTCTCTTCCGCGCCGATACGTTCACGGCGCGAAGCGGCTTCTCCGAGGAACCGACTGGCCGCGGGCTGTGGCCACTTGAGGCCCACCCGCCGGTACCCTCGCCTCGCGTCCCGCGCACTGCAAGGGATTCCCCTCTTACTCCGCGGCCGGGCTGTCTGACATCTTGCGTCAACCCCCTACACGTTTCGTCCCCGGCGGCCCCATCGGCGTGCCGGGACTCGGAGGACGCATTGAGACGTCACATATTCAGCCGGCTCCAGGCCCCCGCGGTCGCCGCCGTCGCCCTCGGAGCCGCTCTGGCCCTCGCGGCTCCCGCCGCGGCCGTCGCCGCCGAGCCGCAGGCCTCCGCCGCCGCCTGGGCCGCCGGTACCCGCGCCCATCTGGTGATCACCACCCCCGGAGACACCACCGCCGTACGGACGGCAATCGCCTCCAACGGCGGCTCGGTCTTCGCCTCGTACGACGCGATCGGTGTGGTCGTCGCGCACTCGGCCTCGTCCGGGTTCGCCTCGGCCATGCGGGGCGTCGCCGGAGTGCAGCAGGTCGGCGCGACGCGGACCTCGGACGTTCCGGCCGACGCGTACAACCCCGCGCTGCCGGCGAACCCGTCCCAGTCGTCCACCACGCTCACGGAGAGCCTGACCCGCTGGGACATGACCCAGATCAAGGCGGACCAGGCCTGGGCCGTGACGACCGGCTCGGCGTCGGTCAAGGTCGGTGTGCTCGACACGGGCGTGGACGACCAGCACCAGGACATCGCCCCGAACTTCAACGCCGCCGACTCCGTCTCGTGCGCCTACGGCAAGGCGGACACCCGCGCCGGAGCCTGGCGTGATGTCGGTACGCACGGCACGCACGTCGCCGGCACCATCGCGGCCGCCAAGAACAGCAAGGGCGTCGTCGGGGTGGCGCCGGGGGTCAAGGTCTCCTCGGTCCGCATCGCCGAGCCGGGCAGCAGCCTGTTCTTCGCCGAGAACACGATCTGCGGCTTCATGTGGGCCGGTGACCACGGCTTCAAGGTCACCAACAACAGCTACTACACCGACCCCTGGCAGTTCAACTGCCCGGACAACGCCGATCAGGCGGCCATCATCGAGGGCGTCAAGCGCGCCCAGGAGTACGCGGAGCGCAAGGGTTCGCTCCAGGTCGCCGCGGCGGGCAACTCCAACCTCGACCTGGCGAACAAGACGGTCGACACCGAGAGCCCGAACGACTCCACACCCGTCACTCGGACGATCACCAACGCCTGCCTCGACATCCCGACCGAGCTGCCGGGCGTCGTGACCGTCGCCGCGATGGGCAAGGGCAACGTGAAGGCGTCGTACTCCAACTTCGGCAACGGCGTCATCGACATCGCCGCTCCGGGCGGTGACGGTACGTCAGGCGTCTACTCCACCCTGCCGGGCGGCAAGTACGGCAACATGAACGGTACGTCGATGGCCTCCCCGCACGTCGCGGGTGTCGCCGCGCTCCTGGCGAGCGTCAACCCGACCGCCACCCCGGCCGACCTTCGCTCCAAGCTGGGTGTCCAGGCGACCGACACCGCCTGCCCGTCGGACAGCCGGTGCACGGGTACGGCCACCAAGAACGGCTTCTTCGGCGAGGGACAGACCGACGCGCTCCAGGCCGTCGGCAGCACGCCCCCCACGCCGGGCTCGTACTTCGAGAACACCGCGGACCTCACGATCGCGGACAACGCGACCGTCGACAGCCCCCTCACCGTATCGGGCGTGACCGGCAACGCGCCGGCCACCCTCAAGGTGGGCGTGGACATCAAGCACTCCTACCGCGGTGATCTCGTCGTCTCCCTCGTCGCGCCGGACGGGACGGTGTACCTCCTGGAGGACTTCGCCAACAGCGATGGCACGGACAACGTGGCCAAGACGTACACGGTCAACGCCTCCTCGGAAGCCGCCAACGGCACGTGGAAGCTCCGTGTCCGCGACATCGCGTCCCAGGACACGGGCAGGATCGACGCCTGGAACCTGACCTTCTGAGTCCACCACCCATACACCGCACCGTTGCGCGCCCCGCATGCCCGGGGCGCGCAACGGCCCGCGCTTCCACGATGAACATCAGCGAGATGACGCTGCCTGTCGAATGACGCCCCAGCCGGGGGGCGCCGGGCTGTCCGCCGCGGCGTCCCCCGGCCGTCGCGCCTGCCCGTGCTCGACCGCGGCTTACTCTTCTCTCGCCGCACACGGGCGTACGCGGTCGAGGTCCTGGCGAAGGGCGGATCGCCTCAGTTGTGCAGGGCGCCGTCGTCGCCCCCGACCGCATCGCCCTGTGCGTCGTCGCCCCCGAACTCGTCGCCCCCGACCTCGTCGGGTCCGTCGGCGCCGTTCGCGCCACCCTCCACCCCGGCGTTCGCCTCCGCGCCGCCGTCCTCGGCACCGGCACTGCCGGCACCGCCGCCCGCGCCGCCCGCGCCGTCACCGATCCGGGCGCCGACCGCCTCGAGCGCCGTGGTGACCGGCTGGAAGAACGTCTCGCCTCCCGCCGTACAGTCCCCGCTGCCGCCCGACGTGAGCCCGATCGCGCTGCCGTCGGCTGTGAAGAGCGCGCCGCCGCTGTCGCCGGGCTCGGCGCACACGTTGGTCTGGATCAGGCCCGTCACCGTGCCCTCCGGGTAGTTCACCGTGGCGTCGAGGCCGGTGACCTGGCCGTCGCTGAGCCCCGTCGTACTGCCCATCCGGATGACGTCCTGGCCCACCGCGGCGCCGGCGGCCCGGGCGATCGCCACCGTCCGCCCGTCGCCGGTGTCGACCTCGCTCGGAGCCTCGGTGGCGGGGTCGTCGTACGTCACGAGCGCGAAGTCGCCCGCGCCGGGGAACACCGCTTCCTGAACGGTGCCGATCGGCCCGCCGCCGGCTGCCTCCGACCACTGCTCGGCCGCCACACCGCAGTGTCCGGCGGTCAGGAAGCCCGGACTGCCGTCCTGCGTGGTCACGTTGAAGCCGAGTGAGCAGCGCGCGCCGCCGCCGAAGATGGCGTCGCCGCCTTCGAGGAACGTCTTGAACTCGCCCCCGGACTTCTGGATCCGGGCCATACCGGGGCCGAGGTCCTTCACCGCCGCTTCGAGCCTGTCCCACCGTTCACCGGTGACGGTGCGGTCGGCCGTGACGAGGACCTGGTTGTTTCTCGGGTCGATGGCCCACGACGTGCCCGCAACGGTGGCCTTGCGGGACAGTGTGCTCTTGGCCGCGCTCAGCTCGCTCGCGCTGTTGTCGACGCTCCTCGGTACCGCGCCGGCCTTCTTGACCCGTACGTCGATCTCGTTGTTGTCGCCTACGACATTCACGACGAGCTGCTGCTTGCCGGCGTCGTAGTACGCGCCGCCGTAGGACTCACCGAGCTGCTTGCCGAGCTGCTGGAGCAGCTCCGCCGCGGAGGCCGCGCTCATCTGCCGGGGGGCCGGCGCGTCGGACCTGGCCCCGTCCTGCCCGGCGTAGGCCTGCGGAAGCAGGACGGCGGCCGCGGCAATGCCGACCGCCCCCGCTCCCGCCAGAACGGCCCTTCGCTTGGTTATTCGCCTGTGACTCAACTCGCCGCCTCCTGTAGGGGTACGGAGCCGGTTGCCGATGGGCAGCCGGGGGACGCGTCCGCCTCTTGATACGCATGAGGTGGGTGTTGTTCTCACCGCGTGCGCACATTCGAGCTGACGACCCGCCACGGCCCAAGTACTAGAGCCGTCAGTCAGGGCAGGTTGACCTCAAGTCGGATTGAGGTCTTAGCGTCACGCCCATGGACATGGAAGTCACCGCTTGGACATCGATGCACAACGCCATCAACGCCAGTCAGGACCGCAGGCCCGTCTCCCGGACCACCCTGCTCCGCATCGCCCGGTTCGCCCGGCCGCACCACCGGCAGCTGTACCGCTTCCTGCTGCTCAGTGTGGTGACCGCCCTCCTCGCGGTGGCCACGCCGGTGCTCGCCGGACGTGTCGTCGACGCGATCGTCCGGGGACGCGAAGAGGGAACGGTCACCTGGCTCGCCCTGCTCATCGCGGTCATCGCCGTCGCCGAAGCGGGGCTGGGGCTGCTGACCCGCCGACTGTCGGCCACCCTCGGGGAGGGGCTGATCCTCGACCTCCGCACGGCGGTCTTCGATCACGTCCAGCGGATGCCGGTCGCCTTCTTCACCCGCACCCGGACCGGTGCGCTCGTCAGCCGCCTCAACAACGACGTCATCGGTGCCCAGCGCGCCTTCAGCAACACGCTCTCCGGCGTCGTGTCCAACCTCGTCACCCTGCTGCTGACGCTCGCCGTCATGCTCAGCATCTCGTGGCAGATCACCCTGCTCGCCCTCGTCCTGCTGCCGGTGTTCGTCGTGCCCGCCCGCCGGATGGGCACGCGCATGGCGACGCTCCAGCGCGAGGCCGCCCACCACAACGCCGCCATGGGCACCCAGATGACCGAACGCTTCTCCGCCCCCGGCGCGACCCTCGTCAAGCTCTTCGGCCGCCCGGCCGACGAGTCCGCCGAATTCGCCGCCCGCGCACGCAGAGTGCGCGACATCGGCATCCGTACCGCCATGGCGCAGTCCACCTTCATCACCGCGCTCACCCTGGTGTCCGCACTGGCGCTGGCCCTGGTCTACGGACTCGGCGGCTTCTACGCCCTGCGCGGCAGCCTCGACCCCGGAGCCGTCGTCGCTCTCGCCCTGCTCCTCACCCGGCTCTACGCCCCGCTCACCGCACTCGCCGGCGCACGGGTCGAGGTGATGAGCGCCCTCGTGAGCTTCGAGCGCGTCTTCGAAATCCTCGACCTGCGCCCGCTGATCGCCGAGAAGCCGGACGCCCGGCGGGTACCGGACGGGCCGGTGTCCGTGGAGTTCGACCGGGTTTCCTTCGGCTACCCGTCCGCGGACAAGGTCTCCCTCGCCTCCCTGGAGGATGTGGCGGCCCTCGACTCGCGTGGCGGCACCCAGGTCCTGCACGACGTCTCGTTCCGCGCCGAACCCGGCCACATGGTCGCCCTCGTCGGTTCCTCCGGCGCCGGCAAGTCCACGATCGCGCAGCTCCTGCCGCGACTGTACGACGCCGACTCAGGGTCCGTACGGCTCAACGGCGTCGACGTACGGGACCTGGCCGCCGACTCGATCCGCGAGACCCTCGGCATGGTCACCCAGGACGGGCACCTCTTCCACGAGTCCGTACGCGCCAACCTGCTCCTCGCCAGGCCCGACGCCACCGACGACGATATCTGGGACGCCCTGCGCCGCTCCCGCCTGGAGGGTCTCGTGGCCTCACTGCCCGACGGCCTGGACACCGTCGTGGGGGAACGCGGCTACCGGCTCTCCGGCGGCGAGCGGCAGCGCCTGACCATCGCCCGCCTGCTGCTGGCGCGCCAGCGCGTCGTCATCCTCGACGAGGCGACCGCGCACCTCGACTCCACGTCGGAGGCAGCCGTGCAGGAGGCACTGGCCGAGGCGCTCGAGGGACGTACCGCCGTGGTGATCGCCCACCGCCTGTCGACCGTACGGGCCGCCGACCTGATCCTGGTCGTCGAGGAAGGCCGGGTCGTCGAACGCGGGACGCACACCGAGCTGCTGGCGGCGGGTGGCCGCTACGAGGAGTTGCACCGCACCCAGTTCGAACGCCCGGACAAGGAAGAAGCACAGCCGAGACGGAATTATTGACTCCTATTCATTTGTAAACACCCCTCGTTCAATTTGAAGATCACCATGCTAATGTCGGAAGACTGAATCGGTGAATTGCGGGGGGTCCGATGCTTCAGTTACGTGATCGCCTGAGCGCGGCCCGGGGCACCAAAGCGATCAACTCGAAGCACGTCCTCCTCTCCGTCATGATCAAGAGCGACAGTCAGGCTGATCTGGCCCGGCGCACCGGACTCGCTCAGTCCACCGTTTCGAACATCGTCCGGGAGTTACAGGCGGCCAGGGTCTTCGTCTCGGAGCCCGGGCGCGGGACGAGAGTCTGCCTCGCCCCGACGCGCAATGTCGCGGTCGGCGTCCACCTCGGCTTCAACCAGGCGACCGTCGTGGCCCGGCGGGTCGACCGTCCCGTCACCGAGACGCACTGGGAGCACGTGGGCAGCGGTGCGAACCGGGGGCTGGGCGAGATCATGCCCTCCCTGAAGCAGGCCGTTCGGGAGGCGGTCGCCAAGACCGGCCGCGAACTGGAGGACGTCGTGTCCCTCGGTGTCGCGGTCCCGAGGATGGTCGACCCCCGGACCGGCACGTTCCGTACGCCCGTGCTGCCCCCGTGGAGCGAAGGAGACGCTCCGTCGGACGACCTGGGGAAGTGGCTGCGCGTCCACGGTGCGCTCGACAACGACGCCAACCTCGGTGCGCTGGCGGAGCAGACGTACGGCACGGACGGCCACTGCGAGATCGTCGTCTACGTCAAGGGCTCCACCGGCATCGGCGCCGGCCTCGTCATCAGCAGCAACCCCATTCGCGGGCACGGAATGGCCGGTGAGATCGGCCATCTCGTGCTCGATCCGGACGGCATGGTCTGCCGCTGCGGCGGGCGTGGCTGCCTGGAGACGATCATCGGTGCCGACGCGCTCGTCCGTCAGGCCCGCGAGGCGCTGGCCGGGAGCGTGGCCGACGTGCCGTACTCCCTCGCCTCCCTGATCGAACGGGCACAGTCGGGTGACGCGGTGTGCGAGCGGGTGGTGCGGGACGCCGGACGCGTGCTCGGGCAGGCTCTCGCGCTGGTCTGCAACCTCTTGAACCCGGACCTGATCGTCCTCGGCGGGCAGCTCGCCGCCGCGCAGAATCTGGTCCTGGAGCCCTGCCGGGAGTCCCTGGTGCGCTTCGGGCTGCGGGGTGCGGTGGGTCCCCACAGCGAATTCGCCCTCAAACTGAGTTCGATGAATCCACTGTCCGAGGCGCAAGGGGCACTGGTGCTCGGTCTGACGTCCTTGCGGAGGACGGACGTCGACAAGGAGTGAGCCGCGATCGAAGCTCGGCGCCCGTCTCGTGCGGCGCACATTGACGAGCTGAACTCCGCGCCCGCACAGTCGGCTTCCGGCTCTGCGAATTGGCAACCAGGTGCGTTGCCGGGAAAGAACACGAGTCACCGCGATGCGGTCCTCCGCCGGACGGGCACCTGTCGTCGCACGTGGACAACGGCCGCTCACGCCTGCCATGGTGGCCGCACGCCAGGGGTTCGGAAACCCGGTTTGCGGCTAAAGTCGAATAGCAGACTCTGGCCGAACGTGTTCGTTCATGCAATTGCATGCGCCTTTTGCGTCAACATCAGGTGGATATATGACCTTGCTGAGAAAATACGCCCAACGGTCGGCGGCCCGGCTCCGGCCCTCTGTTTCCGATACTGGTGCTCAGCAACCGCAACCACTCGCCGCGGCGGATCTCGACCGCGACGACTCTTACGCCCCTCCGGTCGTGGTCGATCTCGGTCATGTACGGGAGGTGACTCTCGGAAGCTCCAGCAGTGGCACCGCCGACGCCAACTCCCATTACTACTGGTGAGGGACGTGACCGCACCCGATCACAGCACCGGCAGGCGGCTCCACCCGGACTTCACGGGCTGCTTTCCGCTCCTCACCGGCTCATCAGGTCCCCTCACGGACGTGACCGGTCACTGGCGGGAAGGGGAACTGCGCAGTTTCCGGTGCGCGGGCGGCACTGTCATCACCGTCGGGCAGTGTCTCGCCGGGGAGCGGCAGTTCACGGCGGACGCCGAGCGGGCCCTCGCCACGGACCGGCTCGCCTCCCTGACCCGGTGGGCGGGCAGCTACCTCTGCATCGTCGTACGCCCCGGCGACCTCACGGCCTTCTCCGACCTGGCCGGGCAGTACCCGTTGTACTACCGGCGTCGCCCCGGCCGCACCTGGATCGGTTCGCGGGCTACGGACGTAGCAGCGGCGGCCGGCGGCGGCTGCCGCCCGGACCCGCAGGTCCTGGCCGCGCGCATCTTCTGCCCCGGCGTACCCCTGCTGCCCGAGAGCCGGTCCGTGGTGGCCGGTGTCGAGCGGCTGGGCGGTGGGCATGCCCTGCGGATCACCGCTGACGGCGCGGCCGTCCAGTGGGAGTACGAGACTCTCCAGGCCCAGAACGAGGCATCAGCGGCGACGGCGGCCGAAGCGCTCGGGGCGGCACTCGACGAGTCGGTGGGGCTGCGCGCCGCGCGGGCCCGGACACTCACTGCGGACTTCAGTGGCGGACTCGATTCCACTTCTGTGGCGTTTCTGTCGCTGCGCCACCGGGCGGGCCCGTTACCGGTCTTCACCTATCACCGGGCGGATACGGCCTGCGACGACCTGGAGTACGCGCGCGGCTACGCGCGTCTCGACGAACGGCTCCGCCTGGAAGTGGTGACGGGGACGACAGCCGACACGCTGCCCTACCAGGGCCTGTACGACGCGGAATGCGACGGGGAGCCCAACCCCGCGGCGGTGGGCGCGGCCCGTACCCGGCTCCGCCTCGAACGCATCGCCCAGCACGGTGCGGACCTCCACCTCGGCGGCGAGGGCGGCGACGCACTCCTCAGCCCGCCGCCCTCCTACCTGGCGTCTCTCGCGCGTCCGGGCGGACTGCGCAGACTGCTCCGGGACGGGCACGCGCTGGCGCGAGCGCGCCACACCTCGCCCCTGCGCGTCGCGGGCAGGGCCGCTCAACTGGCGCGCACTCCACTGGCAACCGCCCTGCGGCGGACGGCCGAACGGCTGGAATCACCGGGGGAGCGCGACCCGCACTGGCTGGACACGCTGAGCTGGTGGGTCCTTCCGGGCCCCGAGGCGGCTTGGCTCACCGCCTCCGCACGCCGCGAGCTCGCCGAACTGGCCCGTACGGGAGTCTGCGAGCGACGCGCGCGAGGACGGCGCACGGACGACGGTCCGCCGGACCTGCGCACGACCCTCCACGAGTTGCGTACGTCGGCCTCGGCGCAGCGCCAACTGGCCTGCGCGGCGGCCCCCTACGGGTTCTGGCCACAGGCCCCCTTCCTCGACAACGACGTGGTCCGGGCCTGCCTGCTGCTGCCCGCCCACCGCCGCAGCGGTCCACCGGCCTTCAAACCGCTGCTCGGCTCGGCACTGGCGGGCGCCGTCCCCGCGCCCGTGCTGGCCCGGCGGACGAAGGGCGACTACTCCGACGAGGACTACCAGGGCGCCCGGCTCGCCGCCGGAACGCTGCGGGACATCATCGGTACGTCCCGCCTGGCCTCCCTCGGTGTCATCGACCCGCGCGCGGTCGCGGCTTCACTGGACCGCGCCCTGATGGGGCTGCGTGCCCCCTTCCCCGCCCTGAACCGCTTCCTCGGCGTGGAGTTGTGGCTGAGGAACACGTCATGGCCAGGCGACTCGCAGTATGGAGGCAGCTCGTGACCGAGTTCCGGATCCCCCAGTACGTCCACGCCGGCGAGGCACCGCACGGCGGCACCGTGCTCTTCAACTCCCGGTCCGGGCAGTGGTACGCGATGAACGGCACCGCACGCGAACTCTGGGAGGAGTGGCGCCGTACCGGTGATTTCGACACAGGCGTACAGGCGGTCGCCGACCGCTTTCCCGGCGTGCGGTACGACCATGTGCGGCTTGACGCCGAAAAGCTGGCCGGCGACCTGGTCGAACGCGGCCTCGTGGCCGCCGGTAAGGACCGGACCCCTGCCGCGGAAGCGACACCCGACGTGGGGGAGGAGAGGTTGTTGAGGCAGGCGGCCCGCGCGCCGCGGGGTGACGGCATCCGGTGGCTCAGGGCGTCCGGGTGGCTCGGCCTGTGCCTCGCGCTGTTGCTGCTGCGGCTTCCCTTCCGCGTTCCCGCGCACGCCGTGGACGTACTGAAGAGGCCGCGGTCGCGCCTGCGTCCGGCCACGATGCGCCAGGCCGAGTCGATGCTCGCGGTTGTCCGCCGGGCCGCGGACGGGTATCCGGGGCGAGCCGCCTGCCTGGAGCACTCGCTCGGCACGGTGCTCGGGCTCGCGCTCGCCGGGCTCACGGCCGACTGGTGTCTGGGCAGTGCCGACGACCCGTACCGGTTCCACGCCTGGGTGGAGATCGACGGCGAGACCGTCACGCGTCACGAGGCCGACGACCGCGTCTCGTTCCGACGGGTGCTGGTGCTCTGAGAACTCCGCGGCGCGCCCGGCTCTTCAGAATGAAGGGCCACCGGCGTCCTGGTTCCGCTCTTTGTTCAAATTCGGTGTCAGCGCCCGCGGATATTATGCGGAAGCCGATCGTGTGCGCGCTCCCACGAGCGGCCGGCGGAAAGAGGTATATGAAAGCTTGCTTCGAATTATCCGACGCCGGAGGCTCCGGGCCTGCTTACCGATCGGTTTCACGCTAATGCGTGGGCGAGGGTTTCCCTGGAGTGCGTGGAGCGCTATGCTCAACACGCGCACAAAAAGACGTGAGGGGCCGCCCGCGGCAACGGGCAACCCCTCAAGAGCATGAAACTACCTGGTCGGTGAGTGATCAGATCAGAGGCGTGACCCCTTCGTTCACCAGGGCGAGAACGACCAGGATGGTGATGACGATGACCTGGATCACGCGTGCCCAGCTCAGGTGCGTGCTGCCCTGGATCGTCATTCGTGCTTTCACGTTCACGGAGGAATTCCCTTCGGGAGTGAGGGCCGGCGCAGTGTAGATCGAAAAGCAACACCGCGACAACATTTTCTGCCGCATTTCGCAGGCTGACAAGCCCTCGGCATGCGGCTTCGTGTCGCCCTGCGGGCCATTGGGCAGAGGGGAATTGCACTTGAGAGGCGAGTGTTCTTCAATTCGTCGGTAATGCGCTCCAGGCGTCGAAGCCGGAAGCGGAAATCGAATGAGACACGCACGCCGGAACGCACTTTGGCCCGCACGTGCCTTCCGTCTCGTCGCCGGGTCCGCCCCCGCATGGCGCGGGCGTCAATCCGCACACCGGGCACCGCGGTCCGGCTCCGACGGCATCGGATCGGCTCCTGCCCTCCGGTAACACTCGTTCCTGACGGGCGAATTGGTGGTCGGCGGTGCGCGGCCGGCTCCGGAAAAAATCTTGGCCCGGGTTTCACACCTGAAGGCGAGGGCTGCTCGCGCCGCCCGGCGGACTTCATGAAGTGGTCACATCACGACCCGCCCTGCCGTGGTCACAGCGACCGGCTTGGCCCACCGTGTGAAGCGGGACGGTCCGCGTCGGCGATCTCCGGTTCCAGGCCCTGTGCGGGCGTCGTGAGCGGACGCCCGATGTCCGAACGCCAGGTCTCGAAGGCGAGGGCTGTCGAGGCGACCACGGCGAGACCGAGGAACCAGCCGCCGATCACGTCACTGACCCAGTGAACCCCCAGCGCCACACGCGTACCACTGACGCCCACAACGGTGACGACCGCCAGTGCCCAGGCCACCGGGCGTAGGCGTCGGGGCACCAGCGGAAGCAGGACCAGCAGCAGAGTGGCGCAGGAGGTCGTCGCCGTCATCGCGTGCCCGGAGGGGAACGAGAAGCCGGGGCTGTGCGCCACCGGATCCGGAAGGTGCGGGCGGGCACGTTCCACGGTGTTCTTGGCCAGCAGACCGGCCGCGGCACCTGCCAGCGCCGTGACCGCGGCCCAGGCCGCCAGCCGCCAGGCGCGGCGGCTCAGGAGCCACACAACGAGCACGGCCACCAGCAGGCGCATGGTCACCGGCCCCCACACGACATCCGTGAGAAACCGGAGGGCGCGTACCAGGCCCGGGTGCTCAAGAGCCTGTTGGTGCAGTGATGCCGCCGCGCCGTGGTCGAACCGTCGCAACGGCGCCCACTGGGCCTCGACGAACACCAGCGCCAGGGCCGCGGGCACGGCCGCCACCACGGTGCCGACGGCGGTGCCGGTCAGCCGCATGCCGAGCTTGACGTCCGGCCCCCAGTGACGGGAGATCAGCGCGCCGACGAGCCGTCGCGGGCCGGCGAGGCGCCGGCGCCCGGATCGTTGTGCCATGGCGCGGTGCGCCTCCTCTCAGACGACGTCAGGGCTTTTGGCCGGGCGACGCGGGCGAGACCGGTGTGCCTCGCCCCGGACGTACGGGCGCCGCAGGGCCGGCGTGCCGGTCGCCCTGCCCGCTGTCAGCGGGTGCGGGTGACTGGGCGCGGCGGAGGCCCGGTGCTGTGGGCTCCGGGGTCGCGGTGGGTGCGGGGGCTGTCCTCCGGTACGGGTTGGCGGCGGTGGGGCGCCGGCTCCGGGGCAACTGGACCAGCAGGGCGCCCGGTTCCACCTCCGCGACCAGTCGCGTCCCCTCGACGGCGCAGTCGCCGTCGACCTCCCGTGCCTGGGGCCCGGCAAAGCGGATGTCGACGCGGACCGCGCTGAAGTACTCCAGGGCGCCGCGTGCCATGAGCCGTCGCGCAGGCCCGGCGGCCGCGATCGCCCCCGGCGTTCCGGTCATCCCCCTCATCCCCCTCATCCCCCTCGTCCCTGTCCCGGCCGGACGCCGGGAACGGCCGGGCATCATGCCGCGCAGCAGGTGCGCCGCCGCCGCGAGCCACCCCACGGCGCCGCTGGGGTTGAGCAGGACCACTTCAAGCCGTCCGCTGTCGGGCCGGGCGTCCGGCAGGAGCGGCACGCCTCCCTGGAGGGCGCCGACGTTGCCGATGACGACCATGCGCGCACGGCGGGGCACAGCGTCGCCCGTGTCGAGACCGATCGACAGCCGCATGGGGGGATCGCCGAGATGACGTACGGCTGAGACGACGTAGGCGAGCCAGCCCAAGGACGCCTTGAGCCGTGGTGAGGCGTCCCGCACCATCACCGCGTCGAATCCGGCACCGGCCATGACGGTGAAGCGGGTCGGTGCGAGACCGTCGCCGCTCACCCGCCCGACATCGATACGCACGCGGTCGCCGCTCAGCGCCCGGTCCAGGGCCGCGGCGGGCTTCACGGGCAACCCGAGGTTGCGCGCGAGCAGATTGCCCGTACCGCACGGAACGACCGCCAAGGCAGTGCCGCTGCCGGCCAACTCGTCCGCGCAGGCGCGTACGGTGCCGTCCCCTCCGCACACCACGACCAGGTCGACCCGCCCGGCCGCCGTGTACGCGGCGAGGTCGCCGCAGGGGCGTTCGGCCGTCGTCGATGTCCACCGCACATCGGTGCAGCCGTGCCGGACCAGGACGTCGCGTACCTGTTGTGCCAAATTCTGCGCGCACGCCAGAGGATGGCGCACCACGACGACGCGGCCGGCACCCCGGACGCCGCCGCCCGCGCCCCCGGCGGACCGGGGGAGGGGCAGCGGACCACCCGCGCGGCCGGCGGGCGGCGGAGCGGGACGCTCGCGCGGCGCCAGCAGCGCGTACCCGATGACGATCAGGATGCACGCGCCGTTGACCAGGCCGCCCGCCACGTCGCTCGGATGGTGCATCCCCCGGTACAGGCGGGAGACGGCCACGGCCGGCGGAACGACCAGCAGCACCGCCGCAGCGACGTACCGCCAGGGGCCGCGCAGCCGGGTGACCGCGAGCGTGGCCAGACCGCCGTAGAGCGCGACCGACGCTCCCACATGGCCGGAGGGGAAGCTGGAGGTCGGCGGGGCCGGATCGAGAGGGGGAACGACGGGGCGCGGCCGCTCCACGCACAGGGTGATGACCAGGAAGAGCGCCGACTGCGCCGCGACCGACGCCCCGAGGAACACCGCCTCCCGCCACCGCGGCACACGCGGCAGTACGACCAGCGCGACGACGCAGACAAGGGTGACGCCGATGACGCTTTCGGTGGAGGCGATGAGCGTCAGCCACTCGGAGACCGCCGTGGCCGGTCCGGTGCGATGCCCGGAGAACCAGGCGTTGACTTCGCCCTCCTCCGACAGGGGCCACCGGGTGCCGACCGGGCCGGTGATCAGCAGACCCGCTCCCACCATCAGTGCCCACAGGGGTGCCAACAGCAGCAGGGGTCTGATCCGTCCGGCGGCCGCGCCGCTACCCGTCGTCATGCCCCACGTGTTGCCAGTCGCGGCCGGGTGAACCGTGAGGACGGGGCGCATTACACCGCATCACGCCGCATCACGCCGCATCACCGCGCGTCACACCGGGGGAGAGCAGGGATCGGGCCTCTTCGGCCGTCCGTTCCGGGAGAGTTCGGCGTTGAACCGCGCTCCGCCCAGCAGTACGACGTGGGACACCCACAGCCAGACGAGAAAAGCGACCACGCCCGCCAGGGAACCGTAGAGACGGTTGTACGTCGCGATGTGCGAGGCGTAGAACGCGAAGCCCGCCGAGGCCACCAGCCACAGCACCACCGCCAGCGCCCCGCCGGCCACCGTCTGCCGCAGCCCACGGGCCTCGTGCGGCCCGGACCGGAAGAGCAGCAGAACCAGGGCGACGACCACCAGGAACAGCAGCGGCCACTTCAAGCCCGCCCATATGAGCGCCGCCTGATGGTCCGTCCCCGTCCCCCGGCCGATGGCCCGGGCGACGCGTCCGGTGGCGGTCAGCGTCAGCACCCCGCTCACCAGCAGCGCCAGGACGGTCACCGCCCTGAGCAGGATGGCGGGCAGCGTCCGCCACGCAGGACGGCAGTCCGCCACGCCGTACATCGCGTGCAGCGCGCGCCGGAACACGGCCAGATAGCTGCAGGACGACCAGAGCGCCGCGCCGCCGGTGAGCACGACGAGCAGCCAGGGACCCGAAGCCCCCTGCGGCCGGCTGCCCAGAGCCTGTTCGAGCACCGGGCGGGCCGTGTGCGGTACGAAGGCGCCGAACTGCGCGATGACATCCTCGGGCGAGCCCGTGCCGAGCAGCGCGATGGCGAAGACGATCACCAGCAGGGCCGGGAAGACCGCAAGGACCGCGTAGTACGTCAACGCGGCCGCCCAGTCGGTGAGGTCGTCCTCCCACAGGGCGACCGGCGTACGGACCAGGGCTCTGGCGTACGCACCGCGTTCGCCACCGCGCGCCGAACCGCTTGCGGGGACACCGACCGCCATGAGACCACCACTCCGTTCCCGCTTCCTGCCACCCGCATCGGCCGCCTCCTCGCCGTACGGCTGCCGACAGGCTCTCCTCCCTGCTGCCCGGCAACGGTGCCCGCACGCCGTGACGCGGCGATGAATCCGGGATCGGCGGCCGCGGCCACCGACTGGCCCGGGTCCTGGAGGCGGTGTCGGCCCAGGACAGGCAGCCGGCCGTCGCTGCCCCGGACCGGGCGGAAAACAAGGTGACCGGACCGATCGTGCCCAGGCATCATCCGAGGATGGCGAAGGCGCGCGAAGTGAAGAAGACAGAGCGGGAGACCGCAGTCGCCAACGGCATCCTGCGCCGGCTCGACAAGGCCGTCACCACCGGAAGGCTGGTGCGCGTCCACCGGTCGATTCCCCGCGTGGAGGGGATCGAGGGATTCGTCATCGGCGCGAGTGCCGAGTGGACCTTGATGGCGCGGTGCTCGGACATCCAGCTCGACGGCTGGTCGGCGCTCCGTACCGCCGACATCACCAAGGTGCGCCGACAGGGAGACGAGACCTGCCTGACCATCAGAGCCCCGCGCCGGCGGGGGCAGTGGCCGGTACGCGTACCCGCCGCGATTCCCCTGGACGAGTCGACCGCGCTGCTGAAGACCGTGGGCGGCGAGTTCGGTCTCATCGCGGTGCACACGGAACGGCAGGTGCCCGACGCCTGCTGGATCGGCGCGGTGACGCGGCTGCGGCCCAGGTCAGTACGACTGCGCGAAGTCGACACTGGCGCACGATGGCACGCCGACGACACCACATTCCGCTTCCGGGACATCACGCGGGTGGACTTCGGCGGCCGGTACGAGACGACGTTGAGGGAATTCGCCGGCCCGTACAGCTGAGCGCGGTCCCTGCTGGTCGCCCAGCAGGCACTCACGGCGGAATGAGCAGCCAGGGTCCGGCCCGGCCCGCCCCGCCCCTGCCCGGTCACCGGGATGAACGGTGACGGGCCGACGTCACCTCGCCGGAGAGCGGCAAACCCAGCCCGGCCACCGCCCGCGCGACCAGGCGGGACATCTCGGTAGCGCCCTTCAGCTGGAAGTGGGTGTTGTCCTGGATCCCGTCCGGGAAGTTGGGGTACAGCCCCGGAGACAGCCACAGGAAGACGCCCTTGGACGCCTCCACGCCGAGCCTCGTCAGGAACACCCGGCTGAGCTCGGACAGGTCGACCAACGGGGCTCTCTCCTCGGCTGCGACGGCGCGCGCGGCATTCACGTACGCGGGGAAGGAGACGTTGAATTCGCCGGTCGACGCGTTGTAGGAGCGGCGCGAGACGGGTGTGACGACGATGGGTGTCGCGCCGCGTGCGCGGGTGGCCCTGATGTAGTCGTTGCGCAGGTACTCCTTGTAGTCCGCCGGTGAGGTGTAGCGGTCCGGGTTGCTGACGGTGGCGTCGTTGTGCCCGAACTGTACGAACAGGTAGTCGCCCGGCCGGATCGCCCGGTGGATGGCGGCCAGCCGCCCCTGCTCGATGAAGCTCCGCGAACTGCGCCCCCCGATGGCGTGGTTGGCGATCGTGATGTTCCGGGTGAAGAAGCCGGGGAGCGTCTGCCCCCAGCCCGCCTGGGGGTGGTAACCCGAGCGGTACGTCTGCGCGGTGGAGTCGCCGGCGATGTAGACGGTGGTGGTCGCCGCTGTGTCGGTGGTGGTACGCCGGGAAACCGCGGCAGCGGCGGAGGGAAGATGGAGATTCAGGCCGATGCCGCCGCTGAGCGCGGCGGCCGCGACGAGAAAGCGCCTGCGGCTCGTGGCAGTGCTCGAAGTCGCAGGCGGATTGGTCGGATTGTCGTTGCTGAGGCCATCTGACCATCCTCACCGTGGGGTTGTGAAGCTTCGTCCTCTTGTCGCCGCCGCTCCTGAATAGGTTGCAGGGGATCAGCACGGTGCTTTAGCAGAGCCGTCTGACGGCGGCGTGGTGAAGCGACCTCACACAGGAAACTTCAATGGCAGCGGCCCACGGCCACGGATGACCGACAGGCGTGGGAACGGCAGCCTCGACCGCTGCGAGCGAGTCGGTGCCGGGTCGATCCGGTCCCGAGGAGCGAACGTCCGGGACATGCACCATCATCGATGACAGGAGGCTGCTCCGCACCGACGAGGGGGAAGGCGGTGAAATGGTGGTGCTCGCGCTCGTACGTGAACTGAACCGGCGGGCCGACCCGCGACGCCTGAGGCATGACGTCGAATTCCTCGCCGACCGCCCGCGCAGCCGCACCCGCGCCCCTGAAGCCATGCTGCGCGCCGAGGCCCATGTGACGCGTGAACTGGCCGCCGCGGGATGGTGGACCCAGCGGCAGCCGTTCGACGTACGGTGGCGACTGGGCGGCACCGACCGCCAGGACGATCGGCCCATCGCGCTCCAACTCCGCCTGCACACACGGCTGACCGGCGCGAACCTCGTGGCCCATCTGCCGGGAGCCGACGACGGCCCCGACCGTCCCACCGTGGTCGTCGGAGCCCATCTGGACACCGTCGACGGCAGCCCCGGCGCCGACGACAACGCCTCCGGAGTCGCCGCGCTGCTGGAGATCGCGCGGCTCCTCGGCGGGCTGCCGCGGCCGCCCGCCGTCACCCTCCTGTTCTTCGACATGGAGGAGCTGGGGATGATCGGTTCCCGGTTCGCCGCCCGGCAGCTGCGCCGAACCGGGCAGGTCGCGGGCATGATCTGCCTGGAGTCCGTCGGTTACTTCGCGACCGGACCGGGAACCCAGCTCATGCCTGCCGGATTCGCAACGGCCTTCCCCCGTGTGGCCGCCCGGGTCCGCTCCGGTGGCCAGCGGGGTGACTTCACCCTCGTGGTCCACCGGCGCTCCACCGAGGCGGCCGCCGCTGTGTGGCGGCGGGCAGCGGAGGCCGCGGAGCCCCGGCTGCCCGCCATCACCCTGCGCGACCC
The DNA here is from genome assembly GCF_000429085.1 of Streptomyces flavidovirens DSM 40150. Lineage (GTDB taxonomy): Bacteria > Actinomycetota > Actinomycetes > Streptomycetales > Streptomycetaceae > Streptomyces > Streptomyces flavidovirens. The sequence continues at coordinate 375,391 of NZ_AUBE01000007.1, forward strand.
GCGCCCGCACGGTCCGCTGGGCGCGCTCGCCGGCCTCGCGGCGCCCCCGCTGATCCACCTCGACCGCAGCGACCACGCCTCCTTCTGGAACGCAGGGATTCCGGCCCTGATGCTCACCAGTACGGCGAATTTCCGGAACCCCCACTACCACCGGCCGACGGACACCCCGGACACCCTCGATTACGGACGTCTGGCAGCGGTCGCCGTCGCGACCGCCGCCACGGCCGCGTCCGCCGCGTCATGGCGCGCTCTGTCCTGAACCGTGAGGCGGACCAGCACGCACGCCGGGCTCACCGGCAGTTCGCCGCTGAGCTCGGCGGAATCGGGCCGCCGGGTCACCGTGCCCGCCGGTGCCGAAAGGTGCGCAATCTCGGCGCGTACGTCCTTGCCCGCAGGTGCGGCACCGGAAGGCGCTGCTGGGGGTCCCCGCCCCTGCGCCACACCGAGACGTACGTCGTCCCCCCGGCCCGCAGCCCCAGCCCGAGCCAGTCGTCCGCCCACCCCGGCAGGCCTAGCGGCGAGCAGGGCACGGCTGGCGGAAGATCGTGGCGCAGTGACTTGTACGTCGCCTGCGCATCCAGGGTGAAGGCGATCTCCTCGTCGGTGAAACCAGGCTGCGAGTACGCCCACACGGCGCCTGCTCGGGCGGTACCGCCGTGGGCGCGGCTGCCGCGATCGGGGGATAGCGCAGCGGGTCCTGCTGGTCGCTGGTGGACTGGAGCTGGGTGACGGCGAGCGAGGCGCCGTCCATGCGCATACCGCCCGTCGCGCAGTTCTCGATCACCAGGCCCGGGTACCGGTCGAGCGTGGCCGACAGCCAGTCGAGCCGGCACCGGGTGTGGCCGAGCAGGGGCCCGCCGGGGGAGACCGTGATGTTGTAGTCGAACTTCAGGTAACGCCCGGATACGCAAGGCCGTCCGCGCCCGCTGGCACTTTCCCAATGAGGCCGCCGCGCTCAAGTGCGTCTACCTGGCGCTGACGAGCCTGGACTCGTTGACACGCCCTAGACGAGGACAGGAGGGACGAGGCGGCCACCAGGGCGTTGATCAGGTCGGGCGCCGCCGGCTTGGTCAGCCGCTTCGCATGACAACGACCACCAGGTCCCGGCCGCGCGTCCGCGTTGCGGTCGGCGTGTGAGCTACGGGCCGCGGAGCCGTGACCTCCGTTTGGTTTCCGGGCCGGAGCCTCAGCCGTTGGTGAGGGTTCGGCTGAGGAGGGGCAGCAGGCGGTCCCAGTGGCGCTGTAGCGCGGCGGGGTTGAAGGCGTCGGTGTCGGACATGGTGAAGCCGTGGATGGTGCCGGGGTAGATCTCGGAGGTGTAGTCGACACCTGCGACATCCAAGGCCTGGTTGAGCTCGCTGAGGGCCTCGGGCGTCATGTCCGTTTCGGCGTGTCCGAGGTGGACTTCGGCGGTGAGACGGTGCAGGCTGTCGGGTCCGTCGGCGCCCACGGGGCCGTGGAATCCGGCGATGGCGGCCACCTGGCCGGGGTGGGCCGCAGCGGTACGCATCGCCAGGAGGCCGCCTATGCAATAGCCGGTCACCGCGACCGGTCCGGCGCCGACCTCGGGCTGGGTGGTGAGGAACCTGAGGTAGGCGTCGGCGTCGCTCAGGACACGTTCGGCCGTGTGCGCCTCGATCAAGGGCATCAGTTGGGCGAGGACCGCGGGCCGGACCTCTTCTCCGATGTGCTCGGGAAGTTCGATCAGCGGTGCCGGGCCGTGCCGGTAGAAGAAGTTGGGGACCAGCACGTAATACCCGTGCCCGGCCAGCTCCCGGGCCAACTCCCGCAGCGCGGGCCGGATGCCGAAGGCATCCGCGTACATCAGCACCCCTGGGAGCCGCTCGCCGTGGTCGGGGAAGGCGGCGAAGGCGTCGGCCTGGCCGTCCGTGGTGGGAATCTGCAACATCTTGGTGGGAATAGCGGATCTTCCTTCCTTGGAGTTCACCGACGTAACGTTTATGCCACTAACGATTTCGGCGTGAGTGACCGTACATCGTTAGTGGGACTAACACAATGAGTAAGATGGGCACCATGACCAGGGCCAGAGCCGAAGCCGCGGACATGCGCGACGACGGCGCGTGCAAGACGCCCGACAGGCTGCGTCGACGGGCGAGCCGACTGTTGTCACAGCTGACCATGCGGTCGGACCGGCTGATCACCGAGGGATTGGCCCGGGCCGACGCCCGCAAGTGGCACTACGCCGTGCTCGCCTCACTGCAGGAGTACGGGCCGGGCAGCCAGGCAGAGCTGAGTAGGCGCTCTGGCATCTACCGCAGCGACATGGTCGGCGTGCTCAACGAACTGGCCGAGCGTGACCTCGTCGAGCGGGCGCCGGATCCCGATGACCGGCGCCGCAACGTCATCACGATCTCCACCCAAGGCCGCCGCCACCTACGCGTCCTTGACAAGGTCCTGGACGACCTCCACGACGAACTGCTCGCGCCGCTGAGTCCGGCCGAACGCGACGAGTTCCTGCAGTTGCTCACTCGCCTGCTGGACCACCACACCCGGACCTCCTGACCCCGCGTAGTGGGAGACCCGCTCGCCGAGGAAAAGGACACGCGTCACGCGATTACCGCACCGACACGGCGCTGGAATGGCGCATGAAGCCGCAGGTCATGAGAGCTGATCGTGAATCAGGTCATGGAAACCTACAGGGCGACGACACCTACGAGGTGAGACCGTGCCGAGTCCATGCAGGGCCTGCTGCCAGGCCAGGCCTTTGCGGTAGGCCCAGGCGTTGTGCGTCAGGACGCGCTGCTTCCGGTTGATGCCGTGGCGGGCGAAGAACGCGGCGGCCCGCGTCAGGAACCCTGCGCAGGTGGAGGCCTTCCCGTCGTCGTGGATCTCCCTGTAGGCCGGGCGGGTGTGGTCGTCCACGGCGGAGTGGACAGACGTAGTCGAATCCCATGCCGCTGCGGGTGGCGCGGCCGTCCTGGCGGCCGAGCCGCCCACCTCTGCTCCCAGGCCGCTTCCCCGGCGGATGTCAGCCTGTCTGGGAAGCCGCCACCGCCCGGATCGCTGCCCTACCTGTCGGCGTACCACCGATATCCCCGAGCGCTTCATCACGTTCGACGACACCCCCGCCTCCGGCCCAGCCGGCCGACATCCCCGAGCTGCTGCCGGCTCGCATCATGCTGGTCCTTACTACCGCTTCACGTGGGGCATCAGGGTGCTTCGTACACCCGACGACGCTCGCTTGTGCGGCGTGGTCCACGAGCCGCACGGGCGTGCCACGTGCGGAGAATTGCATGCCCGCTGTTTTGCGTCACATGTGCGAGTCGGCTTCCTTGGAGACAGAGGGCTCAGGCCGGTGTCGTCTGCGCCACGGGCCCTGCAAAGCTGTGGAACAAGGCACTGAGGTGGTAACACCGTGCGGGAAGTGCAGGCACCGGCCCGGACGCCGCCACCGGAGCGTCTCCACCTACGGTGATAGCTACTTCCGTCCATAAGGAGATATGACATGCTCACTATGACGGGGAAGCCCTGGAAGTCTCGCTTGCTGCCCGCTGCCCTCATCGCCGGGTTCATCGCGTGATGACCGTGGTGTGCGTGTCCATCGCCAACGAGCCGCCCGAGGGCTCAGCTTCTGCAAACGGCCTGCGCAGCGATGTCGTCCAGGCAGTACAGGGCCAGGACGCCGACCGGCTGCAGAACCTGTTCCACAAGGAGACCGTGGCCGACGACTACGCCAAGAGCGTCCTGAGCCGTCTCAAGGAGGCAGAAAGCAGCGACACGGACCTGACGCTCCACGAAGAGAACCAGAAGCAGTTCCTGGTCCTCAAGGGCAAGAGCACCGACGGGGCCGTCTGCGTTCCCTGGCTGGTCACCGAGGAAGACGGCCGCTGGTACCTGGACGGCACCCCCCTGCTTACAGCCCCTTCCTGTAATGGCCGATAGCGATCTACCCCGGCCAAAGCTCGCCCCTTCTAGCGGTCGGTGGCGACCCCCCCCAGCTCAGGCACCAGGTAGTGGTAGTTGGTGCCGAACCACTTGGTCATTTCCAGCGGCGCCACGTCCTCTGTGCCGCGCGCCATGGCGAAGTAGCCGTCGAGGCGTCGGCTTCGACGGCCGCGCGGTGGCGCTCGGGGATCGCGCCGACCATGACGGTGTTGTCGAGGAAGTGGTCGTAGTACGAGAAGTCGCCGGTTGGCACCTCGTCGATGCCGGCGTCGGCGAGCTGCCGTCAGTTCGTCCGGCGCAGGTCGGTGGCGGTGGCGCGGAGGGCTTCGGCGGTGACGAGACCCTTCCAGTAGCCTTCGATCGCCTTCTTCAGTTCCCGGTTCTGTCCCTGGCGTGGGTAGCCGCACACGGTGGCCCGTGCTGCCGCGGCTGCGGACTTCGCTATCACGGAGATCTCCTTCGCGAGATGAATCCCTGAGATCCCGGCGACGGGACGAGAGCGCGAAGGAGTGACGGACCGGACGGTACGAGGGCGCGTGGCAAGGCGCGGTCATCCGCCTGGTATGTACGCCGACCCGCCCACGAGGTCACCGGGATGTCCACGCGCGAGTGGTTCACGCGCGGGCAGTTGGCAGGTCTTCGGACTCGCGGGCACGTCTTCACCATATGAGAACTCCTACTGACCGTCGCCTCCCAGGCCCATGCCGTCGGACCCAGTGCGTATGACGGCGGTCGTTCGCGCTCACCGCTGCGGGGCAGTCCCGGATTCCCACCGGGTTCCCCCTTACGACGCCGACTGCCTGGCGGACAGGGGCGAACCAGCTGCCCGACAGAGTACGCGTCACCCCCCCCGCAAAGTGTCACCCACGACCGGCAGCCGTCCGCCCGCACGGTGACACCGATTGCGGCAGAAGGGACGCACGGAACTTCAGGCGCCGGGCAGGAGCTGTCAGCGCGCCGGTACAACGTCTGCCCCGCCTCCGGCGCCTTCCGGGCGATGAGGGAGCAGGGCCACGGCCAGGGAGGGCAGTGCTGCGAGGACGAGCCACGCCACGGGCGCCGGCAGGCCCAGGTCGAGCAGGGAGCCGGTGGCCGAGCTGCCGAGGAGGACGATGAGGCCGGAGACGGAGGACAGGGCACCGGTGTAGAGGCCGAGGCGGCCGTCTTCGGCGAGGTCGGGCACCCAGGCGCGTGCGGCCGGGACGATCAGCATCTGGCCCAGCGTGAGCAGGACGACGTATCCGGTGGCGGGCAGCAGCCCGGCGATGCCTGTCCAGGCGGCGGGCCGGGCGGCGGCCACGACCGCGAATCCGGCGGCGACGAGCAACAGTCCGATGGCCATGGAGCGGCGCAGGTCGAGCCGGTCACCCGCCCAGCGGGTGACGGGGAGTTGGGCGAACACGGCCAGGAGAGAGGCCAGGGCGAACAGCCAGGACAGCGCCGACTGGGAGCCGGTCGCGCGCTGCACCTCCTCGGGCAGGGCGAGGTAGAGCTGGTTGTAGGCGAGCAGGTAGGTGCCGTAGGCGCAGCACAGGGCGAGGAAGCGGCGGTTGCGGAGTAGCACGCGGAGCCCGCCCCGGCCGCGGGTGCGGACCCGGCCGGGGGTGTGCTGCGGCATCAGCCGGGCGTGGCCGGCGAGGACGAGGACGAAGACGGCGGCTCCGGCGAGGCAGGCGGTGCGGAAGTCCACGGCGAGCAGCAGGGCGCCGAGCAGGGGGCCGACGAAGGCGCCGGCCTGGCCCGCCGCCAAGAACAGCGCCAGTACCCGGGTGCGCGGGCCGTGGCCCTCTTCCTCCCACGCCACGGCCTGCCGGGCGGCCTCCGACTCCACGGCCGGGGAGAACAGGGCCGCGGCGAAGCCGATCAGCAGGACCGCGCCGATCACCGCCCAGGTCTGCTCCGCGTACCCGAGCCAGGCAAAGCCGGCGACGCGCAGCGCGCAGCCGGACAGAACGATGGGGCGTACGCCGTAGCGGTCGACGAGCCAGCCGCCGATCACGAACAGGCCCTGTTGGCTGAAGGTTCGCAGGCCGAGGACGAAGCCGACCATCCAGCCCGCCATGCCGATCGCGGTGCCGAGGTGCCCGGCGAGGAACGGCAGAACGGCGTAGAAGCCGATGTTGAAGGCGAGTGGGGTAAGGATCAGCAGCTTCAGGAGCGGTGACAGGACCTTCCAGGTCCGCTCGCGCGGAGACTTCGGGGTCCCGGCGGGCCGCCGGGGCAGGACGTGGGAGAAGAGAGCGGTCATCGGGTTCCGTCAGTCGGGGGGTGAGTGAGCACGGCGTGCGCGGCGGCGCGGGGACCGCCTGCTCCGTCTCGGCGGGACGTTCTTGAAGCGCTGGCGGGCGTGCTCCCGGCGGCCACCGCGGGCGGGGCACGCGCACCCCGCCTGTTGCGGTCACCGCCAGCGCCCTGAGCAGGGCGAGGACGGTGGCCGGGGCGAGGACCGCCCACGGCGCGCGTTCGGCGTACGGCTGGTTCTCGGCGAGGAGCAGACCCCACTCGGGGAACGGCCGCTGGGAGCCCAGGCCGAGGAACCCGAGAGCGGCCAGGGCGAGCGCGATGCCGGGCAGCCGGAGCGGGGCGTGGCGGGCCACGGGCGGCAGGACGGCCGGGAGCAGTCCACGGGTGAGCAGGTACCACTCTCCCGCGCCGAGCGCGCGGGTGGCGGTTAGATAAGTGGTGGCGCGCTCCTGCCGCAGCAGCGCGGAGATGTGGGCGGCCGGCGGTGACCACGCGACGGCGGCGCTCACCGCCAGGGCGATGCCGAGGGTGTTCAGCGCGCCGTGCACGATGCGGGCCAGGATGTCGCGGCCGAGCGCGTCGGTGCCGAACAGGTGCGTGAAGGAAGGGACTTGGAGACGGGAGCCGGTCTCCAGGGCGAGCGGGTCGCGCGGCAGTCCGAGGCCGATGACGGCGGCGAGCATCGCCCGGTACAGCAGGGGCAGCGTGCGCGGAGTGGGTGGGGTGGGCCGGTGCAGGGAGTGCAGGGCGCCGTCACGCAGTGCGGGTCCGATCACCAGCCGGGCCGCGAGCCGGGCCAGAGCGCTGGCGATCGCGGCGAGCAGGACCAGGGCGAGGGTGCCAGTCTGGAGGATGGGCAGGTCCTGGGCGAGGGCGGCGCGCAGGGTGAGTCGGCCGAGGCCGGGGATGTCGTAGATCTGTTCCACGGCGACGGCGCCGCCGGTCAGGCCGACCACGAACAGGCTTAGGTTGGTCAGCACTCCGGGCACGCAGCGCCGCAGCGCCCGCTGGGCCACGGGCCTGGGCGGGATGCCGCGCGCGGCGGAGGCCAGCGTCCACGGCTCGGCGAAGGCGCCGGGCAGCAGATCGTCCAGCATCCGCCCGAGGACCGCTCCGGCGGGCAGGCCGAGTGCCAGCGAAGGCAGCACCGTCCACTGCGGCCCGTACCACCCCAGGGCGGGCAGCCAGCCGAGCTGCACTCCGATGACCGAGGCGAGTACGGAGGCGACGAAGAACTCGGGCACCGCGGCCGGCACCGCCGACCCGGTGCCGCCCGGGCCCCGCTCGCCGAACCGGTGTCGCGGGCCCAGCCACAGTGTGCGGGCGCACACGGCGCCGGCCGTGCCGACGGCGACCGCCAGGGCGCCGGCCATCAGCAACAGGGAGGCGCCGAGGGCCTGGACGACGGACGGAAGCACCTCGCCGCCGGAGACCCACGAACGGCCCGCGTCCCCGTGCAGCAAACCGCCGAGCCATCGCCCTTGCAACGGCAACGGGCCGTCTTCCAGACCCAGTTGGTCTCGTACGGTGCGTAGTGCCTCCGGGGTGGGGTCGCTCTCCGCCGACCGTGCTTTGAGCACGGTCAGTGCGGGGTCCGTGCGCGACAGCCATGGCAACAGGCCGATTCCGCACACCAGGGCGGCGGTGAGCGCGCCCCGCCACACCAGCGCGAGCCCGCCGCCCCGCACGACGGCGCGCAGGGCGGCGGTACCGCCTTTCACAGGGCCGGTCATCGTGTCAGCGCCGCGTTCCCGTGCCGACGACGAGACGCTCGTACGGGTCCATCAGCGTGCCCTCGACCGACGTGCCGATCCCCATGACGGTCTTCATGTGCACCAGCGGAACCACCACGTCCGTGGCGGGGACGGCGGCCTCGGCCGCCATGACGGCGTCCTGGCGCTGGCCGGTGTCGGCGACGGACGCAGGCTTGGCGACGGCCTGGTCGACCTTCTTGTCGCACAGCTGGGACTGGTTGTTGCCGCCCTCGCAGGTGTAGTCGCTGGCGAGGACGGAGACGGGGCCCCGGTGCCCGCCAGGACGTTGCGGGCATAGACGGTGGCGTCGAATTTTACTGCCGGCGCGTCGCTTTCGAAGCGTGCCAGGTCACGGACCTCCAGCTTCACCTTGAACCCGGCCTTGTCGAGCTGCTGCTGCAGCACCTGGGCGACTTCGGGCAGCCCGGGTCGGCTGCTGTAGGTGGCAATCGTGACGGACGTGCCGTTCGGCTCTGTGGCCTTCGCCCGCCCCTTCGGCTCGACGCGCTTGCCCGCGGCCCAGTTCAGCGCGGGGCTGTAGATGTCCTGGCCGGGCGCGGCGTAGCCCTCGTACACGTCCTTGGCGAGCAGGGAGGGGTCGATGGCCTCGCGGGCGGCGGCCCGCAGCCTCGGCTCGGCGAACGGGCCGGGCTTGGTGTTCAGGTCCAGTACGACGTTGCGCGCGGTCGGTTTCTCGCGGACCGTTTCCTTGTCAAGGGAGGCCGCCGTCTGTCCGGTGATCTTCTTCAGCTCGAACGGCCCGGTAGCGGTGCCGGCCGGGTTCACGGTGCCCTGTTTCGCGTACTCCTTCGGGGAGTACACCGCCAGGCGTGGATTGGACAGCCGCAGTGGCGGCACGGGGCCGGGGGCCGCGGTACGGACGCGCACCTGGTTGTCGCCCACCGCCTCGGCGGACAGCTTCACCCCCGACAGGGCAACCGGCTCCGGCTTGGCCTGCGTGGCACGGGTGAGGGCGGTGACGACAGTATCCGGGGTGACCTCGCTGCCGTCCTGGAACTTCGCGTCCCGCAGCGTGAACAGCCAACTGCGGCCGCCATTCTCGCTGTTCCAGGACTGGGCGAGCGCCGGGGCCGCGGTGCCGTTGGCATTGAGCTGGGTCAGACCCTCGGAGACACCGAGCCGGGACAGGTGGCAGGCGTCTTCCCCGTACGGGGAGAATTTCTCCGCGGGCAGGAAGGCCATCACCACGCGCAGCCGCGCACCATCCCTGGGACCGCACGAGCCGGAGGACGAAGAGCCGCCGTCGCCGGAGGCGAAGCAGCCGGCGAGCAGCGGAGTGAGCAGCAGGCCGACTATGAACCGAGGACGGGGTCTTCTCATGGTTCGCGTTCTCGTCTTCCGGTCGTGCCGATCAAGAGGCGTCAACCGATAGAGTAAGCGAAATCGTTTCCATTTAAACCATCGGGATCTCGAAGTGAAGGGCCTCCTTGCCTCCACCGGGTTCCTCGGTTCGCTCGTCGAGCACCAGCTTCCCCAGGGCCCGCCACAGCGCCTCCGCCCCCGGTGACGACGGGTAGGTGTGCAGGTAGAGCGACTGGTAGCCGCCGTCCGCCCTCGCGAATGCCGCCAGCTCGGACACCAGCCGCCGGGCCAGGCCACGCCGCCGGTGCTCGGGCCGTACGTACACCCGCCGAAGCTGGGCGGTCTCACCCGAGGGGAAACGCTCCGCGATCCAGCGCGGGTTCGGGGGGTGCTCGGGTCCGCGCGCGTCCAGTGCCGCCGTGGCGGCGACCGTTCCGTCCCGTTCGTCGACGGCCACCAGGAGCGTATGCCGGGGAGGGGCGAGGTAGAAGCGTTCCGGATGGATGATGTCGGCGTGCCATCGGGGGACGTAGCCGGTGCCGAAGTCGCGGTAGACGGCGTCGAGCATCACCGCTCGCGCCTCGTCGAGGTCATCCGGGGTTGCGGTCCTGATGCGGTAGTTGTGCACGTGCACAGGATATGCAACTGGGGCCTAGGGGGGTAAGTCGCGCTCCTGCGCACCTTCCGTCACCCACCGGCCGCGGCTCGCGGCGAACGCAGGCCGGATCGTTTCCGGGCGTCGAACCGGCCACGCGCTGTATGGGAAACCGCTATGAGGTCCAGACGGTGCCGCGACCTCGTACTCCAGCATGGACTCCAGGCCGAGCGCGGCGTCGACGCCCAGTTCGCGGCGGACCAGCCACAGGGCGAGGTCCAGGCCGGAGGTTACGCCGCCGGCGGTGACCAGGTCGCCGTCGTTGACGACCCGGGCCTTCTTCAACACACCGCCCTGCTCGACGAAATCGGACCGCACCCTGTGGTGGGTGGTGCAGGGCCGCCCACGGGTGAGGTCGGCGGCGGAGAGGAGCAGCAGGCCGGTGCACAGGCTGGCGACGGTCAGCCCCGATCGGCGGGCGGCGGCCAGGGCTCGGGGCAGGGCGCCCCGGCGGATCTCGGCTCAGACCCCTGGGCCCTCTCGGCGGGCATACCCGCCGCCGGGCACGATGGGCAGGTCCGCCTCCTCGGGAGCCCAGCGGCGGTCGGCACGCAGCCGGGTGACGAAGGCGGCGGTGGCGGTATGGGGACCGTCGAGGGCGACGTAGCGCACCTCGACGTCGCGGTCGCTGAAGTAGCCGGAAGCGGACAGCACTTCATAGGGAGCGGCCAGGTCGAGCTCCTCGACGCCTTGGAAGAGCACGACCTGGGCGCGCAAGGGGGCGCGGCGGCCGGATCCGGACGGCGAGGCGGTTCCGGCTGCCGTGGAGGCGGCGGCCGGGGCGGCGGAGACGCCGGTCGCTAGGCCCACGGCGCCGAGGGCAGTCGCGGTGCGCAGCAGGGTACGTCGGTTCACGCGGAGCTCCTGTGTTCGTCGTCGAGGGGGGCGGTCGGAGTGGTCAGCGGGCGAGCGGTTCGTCCGCGAGGTAGGGCGGTGCCGGGTCGTACTGGACCTCACGCCGCACCGCGCGGGCGTGCTCGCGGCCGTGCAGGCGCCCTACGAGCCAGAGAGCGCTGTCGATGCCGGCGGACACGCCCTGACTTGTCAGCAGTAGGTCGTCCACGACGTACGGGGCGTCGGACACGACGGTGACGTCACTGCCTATGCCAAGGAGGAAAAGGCCGGCGCGATCACGGACTCGCGGCTTTTTCCACAACGGGCCGCTCGGCCTGGCGGCCAAGACCACGGCCGGTGTGGACATGGGATTCAACCGGGAGCCCAGGGGCACCCTGAACTCCATGACGACCGGGGGCAAGTCCTACTACTACCTCACCGACGGCATCGGCAGCGTGATCGGCCTCGCCGACGAGACCGGCACCAAGGTCAACACCTACACCTACAGCCCCCGCGGAGTCCGCATCCTGGCCCGGTCCACCGAAACGGTCGCCCAGTCCTACCGGTTCGCCGGCGGCTACCAGGACCCCACCGGCCTCTACCACTACGGCGCCCGTTACTACGACGCCAACATCGGCCGCTTCAACTCCCCGGAACCCCTCCGGCCAGAAGGAAAACCCCTACCTCGACGCCGAAGGCGACCCCGTCAACCGCATCGACCCACCGGACTCCTCAGCTTCGGCGATGTGGCGGACTTCCTGGACGACACCAATGACATTTGGGGAGCAGCAGTGCGATGTGTTGGCGGAATTGGTGCCGCCGCGGAAACCGGAATCATCGCAACAGCCAGCACTTTCGGCTCGTGGGGCACAGGTGCAGCGGTCGTGGGCAGCTGCGTGTGGGGGGATTCCTCGGATACAACAATGCCGACATCATCAGTTATGGCTGACGGCTGACGCGCATCAATGAGATGGGCACTGCTGTGGTGCGCCTGATTAGATGCGTCACCACAGCAGCGACCGATACCGACAGGGCAGATAGAGAAAGGATGGGCCGGTGAGCAACAAGTCAAAGATGAATCTTTTCATGTCTGTCGTTGCCGTGGTTACCGTTCTGGCTTTGGCTCAGGGCATCATGGCGGAGGGGTCGGGCAAAACGCTGCCTCTCATCCTCGGAGGCCTGGGGGCGGTGTCCCTCGCCATGTGGGCCATGGCGTTGCACAGCACGAAGAGCAGGTGAAGTCCGGTGGCCGATTGCTTCCCGCAGGGTCGAGCCCGCCCGACGCTACCAAAAACGCCACGGTCGACCTGTACGAGCACTGGAACACCCCTAAGAGGTCGTTTCATCCTGTTGTTTCATCCTGGGATGCGGCTTTGATGTGCTGGTGTCGGGTCGCGCCAGGAGATGGTGTTCTCGCCGGTGAGGCGGCGGGCCATGAGGTCGGTCATGGCGAGGTGGATCATGGCTTCGGAGCGGTGTGGGGGGGGTTCGTAGTCGCGGGCCAGGCGGCGGTGGAGCATGAGCCAGCCGTAGGTCCGCTCGACCGCCCACCGCTTCGGGATGGGGGTGAAACCCCTGGTCCCGGGGGTGCGGGCGGTGATTTCCATGTCGATGCCGAGGGCGGCGGCATGTTCGACGAGGTGCTGGCGG
>NZ_AUBE01000008.1 GCF_000429085.1 Streptomyces flavidovirens DSM 40150
GGTGGAGTCGACGCACACGATGGTCCAGTCGACAGCTCCGACGGCATCGGAGTGCTGCTGGACATGCGCGAGGAGCCGGTCCCAGGTGCCGTCGGCGGACCAGTGCCGGAAGCGTTCATAGACCGTCTTCCACGGCCCGTACCGTTCGGGCAGGTCACGCCAGGCGGCCCCGGTGGACAGCTTCCACAAGATCCCGTTCACGACCTGGCGCCGGTCCCGGACCGGTCGGCCCATCCGTCCCGGCGCCAGCAACGGAGCGATCAACGCCCACGACTCATCCGTCAGTTCATGTCGACGCACCACTAACGGACCAACGACTTACCCACTTTCCGGACACGACCTAGGGCCCTCCGCGGCCCCGCCGCGCGGGGCCTTCTCTCCCCGTCCTCAAACGCCGGAGGGGCTGGATTCGGCCGCACCGTCCAGCCCCTCCGGCATTTGAGCGCCACCCCGCCACCCCGCCACCCCGCCACCACCCCGGACGCCGTGTCCGAATCCCGCCAGTCCGCCGCCCTCCACTGCCGCACACTGGATGGCGTGATGGACGAAGTGAGCATGTACGAGGCGGTGACCAGCCGCGACGCGCGTTTCGACGGGGAGTTCTTCTTCGCCGTCACCACCACCGGCATCTACTGCCGGCCGAGCTGCCCCGCCGTCACCCCCAAGCGCGGGAACGTGCGCTTCTACCCCACCGCTGCCGCCGCCCAGGGCAACGGCTTCCGGGCCTGCCGCCGCTGCCGCCCCGACGCCGTTCCCGGCTCCGCCGACTGGAACGCACGCGCCGATGTCGTCGGGCGCGCGATGCGGATGATCGGCGACGGGATCGTAGACCGCGAAGGCGTGCCCGGACTCGCGGCCCGGCTCGGCTACAGCACTCGGCAGGTGCAGCGGCAGTTGACGGGCGAACTCGGCGCCGGCCCCGTCGCGCTCGCCCGCGCCCAGCGCGCGCACACCGCCCGCGTACTGCTCCAGACCACCGGACTGCCCGTCACGGAGATCGCGTTCGCGTCCGGTTTCGCGAGCGTGCGGCAGTTCAACGACACCATCCGCCAGATCTACGCCCGCACCCCCAGCCTCCTGCGCGCGGAGTCGGGCACGAAGACGGCGGGCACCGGCGCGGGCCCCGCCCTCGCCGCCGGGATTCCGCTGCGACTCGCCTATCGCGGGGCGTACGCCGCCAGGCAGGTCTTCGACCTGCTCGCGAGCGAGGCCGTGCCGCGCGTCGAGGAGATGACCGGTGAGCCCGGCGCCCGTACCTACCGGCGCACCCTGCGCCTGCCGTACGGAACGGGCATCGCCGCCGTGGACGAGGCCCCGCACAGTGGCTGGCTCGAAGCCCGCGTCCACCTCACCGACCTGCGCGACCTGACCACCGCCGTCCAGCGGCTGCGCAGGCTCTTCGACCTCGACGCCGACCCGTACGCCGTCGACGAGCGGCTCGCGGCCGACCCGGCGCTGGCACCGCTGGTCGCCGCCCGGCCGGGCCTGCGCTCACCGGGCGCCGCGGACCCCGACGAGTTCGCGGTACGGGCGCTGGTGGGCCGTGAGGCCGCGGTCGGCCTCATCGAGGCGTACGGGAAGGTTCTCGACCAGCCGTGCGGCGCGCTGACGCACGTCTTCCCCGAGCCGGGCGCACTCACCGGGGCCGAGGACCCGGCGCTGCGGGCGCTGGCGACCGCGCTCGCCGACGGCGACGTACGCCTGGATCCCGGAGCGGACCGCGACGAGGCGGAGCGGGCACTGCGCGCGCTGCCGGGGATCACCGCGAGGACCGCCGGCCTGATCCGGATGCGGGCGCTCGGGGATCCGGATGTGGCGCCGGACGGTGAGGGGGACGAGCCGGTGACCGCCGGGTGGCGGCCCTGGCGGTCGTACGCCGTGCGGCACCGATGGACGCCGTAACGCCCGAACACCCCCCTGCCGGTCCAACTCCCCGCTGAACCGCGCCCCCGGCTGCTGCGGCCCGGCCCGCAGCACGGCGTCACCCCGGAGGCCCCCCACGCCTCACGGCTTCAGTCTCACGAACGCTGTGGTCGGTCACGAGTGCGGTGTTCGGGGTCGGCGGTCGGCATCTGCCCCAGGGGTTGTGTCCTGAGGTACGCGTGCTCGGGGATCACTGCATGCGGTCACGCCGCTGCCTCACCTCGGACGCCTCCCACGCCTCACGGCTTCAGGCTCATGAACGATGTCGTCGGTCACGAGTGCGGTGTTCGGGGTCGGCGGTTGGCATCTGTCCCAGGGGTTGCGTCCTGAGGTACGCGCGCTCGCCCCGCACACCGGCCCGACGGCCCGGACTTCCGGAGGGGGCCCACAACCCCAACTGGTCGGCACCAGGCTGTAGTCGCGGGCGGGCCCGGCTCGTGCCCGGAGATCCGGGGGTCTGCCCTCAGCCCCAGAGCCTCAGCCTCAGCCCCTCAGCCCAGACGCTCAGCCCCAGACCAGCGCACCCGCCCACGCGCCGGCCACCAGCAGGCAGGCGAACAGCTCCACGAGCACCCGGTATCCGATGGCGCGCATGACTGTACGGGTGGAGGCCCAGCCGCCGCCGTGGCTGCCGAGCCGCGCCCGCTCCACGCCGTAGATCCCTCCGACGAACCCGACGATCCCGCCCACCACCGGCAGCAGGAAGAACCCGGCGATCCCCGCGATCCCGCCCACCATCAACGTTCGCGGCGGCGCGCCCGACTCCTGGAGGCGGCGGGCCGGCAGGAGGGGCTTGAGCGCCTGGTTGAGCAGCAGCAGGGCGGTGGCTCCGATCAGTACGCCCCAGGCGAGCGCGGTCTTCTCCTCCAGCGCCCACCACAGCACGGCCGCCCAGACGATCGCCTGGCCCGGTACGCCCGGCGCGAGTACGCCGAGCAGGCCGGCCAGCATGACGAGGCCGACCAGGAGGAGCTGCCACACGCCCATCTTCCCAGGGTGCGGGACCTGGGCTGTCCCCGCAGGTCGGAGGGGCCGCCCGTGGTGGGGGGCCGGCGGAATGCCCCGCGTTTCCGGTCAGCGTCTGGCCACCCAGCCGCGCTCGTACGCATGCCAGCCGAGCTGCAGCCGGGTCGTCACCCCCGCCAGCTCCATCAGTCCCTTCACCCGCCGCTGCACCGTCCGCAGACCCAGCTCGAGCTGCTTCGCGACGCTCGCGTCCGTCATCCCGGCCAGCAGCAGCGACAACACCTGAAGGTCCGTGGCGTCCGGGCCAGGCAGCCCCTCCTCCGACACCGTGGTTCCGTCCACGCCGAGCCGCAGCGGCAGCGCCTCGCGCCACACCGCCTCGAAGAGCCCGGTCAGAGATTCCAGCAGCCCGCTCGCGTGCACGACGAGGGCCGCGGGCTCCGCGCCGCGTCCCGTCAGCGGCACCATTGCGACGGTCCGGTCCACGACCACGAGCCTGGTCGGCACGTCCTCCACCACCCGGAGCTGCTCGTCGCGCCCCAGCGCCGCCGACAGCTCGGCGATCCCCGAGGGGAGGGTGAGGACCTCCCGCTCCAGCACCACCCGGTACGTCACGCCACGCGTCGCCGCCCGCTCATCCGCTTCGCCGTCCATGCCGCTGACCGCGGCGGGATTCCCCGTCACCAGCGCGCAGACCTCCTCGGTCGCGCCGAGCCGCAGTTGTACGAAGCGGTGCGCCACCGCGCTCGCCCCCGTCACCACCTCGACCAGATCGTGCACGGCGGGCTCGGCGGCCTCCGCCCGGTACTCCTCGGCGAGCAGCGCCGCCGTCACCTCCGCCTGCTCCAGCTCGTGCCGCTGCTGGGTCAGCAGCGCGCCCAGCGCGACCCCCGGTGGCGCGGCCACCCAGCGCCCCGTACGGGCCGACGACCGGGCGGCGAGCCCCCGCCGCTCCAGGCGGCGCAGCGCGCGTTCCGTATCGGCCTCCGGAAGCGTCAGCCGGTGTGCGAGGTCGGGGACCTCCGCGGCACCGAGCGCGACAAGCGCGCGGTACGTCGACTCCTGGGCCTCGTCGAGACCAATGGCTCCCAGCACCCCTCCACACCCCTCCCCGGACGCTTCGGTTCCGCCCCCCCCCGCGCCCCGATCTTGCCCACCGGCTCGTGGCGGGAAGCGGCCACGGCGTAAACCCGCCGCAGACATCATCCCCGCACCACCCGTCACTCTGCCAATGTGGCGCCACCTCAGCACCAACCGCCTCCTAGGACAGTGCTTTTGGCGCCGGCCGAAAGACCGTTCGCCGGGCGTCCGTCCCGTGGAAGTGGGGTCGCCCGGCGGACTTCTTTTTCCTGATGCCCCGTTTTCGTACGGCCCTTGCGGTGGACAATAGGGGCATGAGCCAGCAGGGGGAGAGGCGCGCCGCCAACGAGGACGAGTGGTGGGGTCGGCTGTACGACGACGAGCCCGTCCCGGACACGGGGCCCGCGCAGGGGAACGACGACACCCTGGACGCCCGTTTCCACTCGGCGAAGGACACGTTGTCGCCGCCACCACCGGGACGCGAGGCGGCCGACGCGACCGCCGCAGCGGACGTACGCCGCCCTCCGCCCCCACCGCCGCAACCCCCGGTCCCGAGGCGGCCGGACGCGCCGCGAACCGGACCGGCCCCGGAGCCGCCGCCCTGGTGGGCAGCGGACCGGCCCGCCGAACCGGCGGAGAAACACCCTCCGGTCCCGCCCATTCCGCCGCCCGCGGGACCCCACGCGACGGAGCCGCAGGTTCCGTCGACGTCGACGTCGGAGTCAGCGCCGGCGCCGACTCCACCGAAATCCGCACCGGCTCCTCCGCCCCCGCCGCCCCCCGCGCCGCCGACCGGGAAGCCCCGGCCCGCGCCCCCGCCCCCGCCCCCGCCTCCCGCCATCGCGCGCCAGCGTGCCCCCTGGGAGCCGCCGGAAGTGCCCCAAGTGCCGCCCGCCAGGCGGGAGTCGGGGCCGCCCGCTGAAGACCGGCGGCCAGGGGCTGCCGCCGCGCCCCACCGCACGCCGCAGGCCCGCGCCCGCCGGGACGCCGCAGCGCCACCCCCGCCCGTACCCCCGCAGCCGGCACATCCCGCGCCCCCGTACGGCGGGGCGCCGCCGGACCCGTACGCCGAGCGCCTCCCGGAAAACGCCGGGGCCGGCAGAGACGGGCGCCGGGAGGAGGACCAGGACCGCCGCCCCCGCGCCGACTTCGTCGGGGACCGCCCGCCGACCTACGACGCCGAGCCCACAGCCCTGCCCGCCGCCGACCCCCGCGAACTCGGCGCCCTCGTCGCCGACACCGTGCTCGACGGCGCCCGGTACGGCACGTACACCCTGCGCGCCGCCTCCGTCCGCGGCGACTCCGCCCGCTACCGCGGCGAACCCCGCCGCGACGCCCTGCTCACCGCCCGCTTCGGCAGCGGCGTGGGCGCGCTCGTCCTGGTCGCGGTGGCCGGCGGGGCCCGCGCCGCCGGGAACGCGCATCTGGCCGCCGCCGACGCCTGCCGCTGGATCGGCGAAGCCGTCGGCCGCAGCCACGCCCGCCTCGCCGACGACATAAGGGCGGGTCGCAGGGGCGACCTCAAGTCCGGCCTGCACCGCCTCACCGACCGCGGCTACGGCAAGCTGCGCGCCCGCGCGGCCGAACTCGGCGTGGAACCCGAGGAGTACACGGCGAGCCTCCGCTGCCTCCTCCTCCCCGCCGACCCCGCGTGCCGGACCAGGGTCTTCTTCGGCATCGGCGGCGGCGGCCTGTTCCGGCTGCGCGACGGCGCCTGGCAGGACATAGAGCCGCCCGTTCCCGAGCCCGCCGCCGTCACCGGCGCGCCCGTCGTCGGCTTCGGCTCACCCCCGTCCCAGACCCCCGAGGGCGACCGCCTCACCATGGACCTCGGCATTCCGACGCCCCCGCCCCCATACGCCGAAAGCGTGCCCCCGCGCACCGAGCCCTTCCGCTTCCGGGCCTCGGTGGCCCGCCCGGGTGACACCCTCCTCCTGTGCAGCGGCGGCCTCGCCGAGCCCCTGCGCGACGAGCCGTCCCTCGCCAAGGAACTGGCCGAACGCTGGGCCCCCGCCGAACCACCCGGCCTCGCCGCGTACCTCGCGGACACCTGCCTGCGGGTGAAGGGGTACGCCGACGACCGTACGGCGGTGGCGGTCTGGGAGGCGTAACGGCGTACCGCATGGGTTGATGGACTCGGCACGGCACGGGCACAGCACCGTAGCCGCAGGACCGGCCGACCATCTCCCTCTCCCGGAAGGGCGTGCGCATCCCATGGCCAAGCAGAAGGTGGCGGAGCAGTTCGTCGACATCCTCGTGAAAGCCGGGGTGCGACGCCTCTACGGTGTCGTCGGCGACAGCCTCAACCCCGTCGTCGACGCCGTCCGCCGCACCTCCGGCATCGACTGGATCCAGGTCAGGCACGAGGAGGTCGCGGCCTTCGCCGCCGGCGCCGAGGCCCAGCTCACCGGCACCCTCGCCGCCTGCGCCGGCTCCTGCGGCCCCGGCAATCTGCACCTGATCAACGGCCTGTACGACGCGCACCGCTCCATGGCCCCGGTGCTCGCCCTCGCCTCGCAGATCCCGGCAGGCGAGATCGGCCTCGGCTACTTCCAGGAGACCCACCCCGACCAGTTGTTCCGCGAATGCAGTCACTACAGCGAGCTGATTTCCAGCCCGAAGCAGATGCCGCGCGTCCTGCAGACCGCGATCCAGAACGCCGTCGGCCGTGGCGGAGTCAGTGTGGTGTCGCTGCCCGGTGACGTGGCGTCCGAGCAGGTCCCCGAGCGGGCGGGCGACCACGCGCTGGTGACGACGCGTCCCGCCGTACGCCCCGCGGAGGCGGAGCTGGAGAAGTTCGCCCGCATGGTCGACGAGGCGAAACGGGTCACGCTCTTCTGCGGCAGCGGCACGGCGGGCGCCCACGCGGAGGTCATGCGGTTCGCGGAGCGCGTCAAATCCCCGGTCGGGCACGCGCTGCGCGGCAAGCAGTGGATCCAGTACGACAACCCGTACGACGTCGGCATGAGCGGCCTGCTCGGTTACGGCGCGGCATACGAGGCCACCCACGAGTGCGATCTGCTGATCCTCCTCGGCACGGACTTCCCGTACAACGACTTCCTTCCCCACGACGAGGACGTGAAGATCGTCCAGGTCGATGTACGGCCCGAGCGCCTCGGCCGCCGCTCCAAGCTCGACCTCGCGATCTGGGGCGACGTACGGGAGACCTTGACGTGCCTGACGCCGCGCGTGAAGGCCAAGTCCGACCGCAGGTTCCTCGACCGGATGCTGAAGAAGCACGCCGACGCGCTGGAGGGCGTGGTGAAGGCGTACACCCGCAAGGCCGGCAAGCGGGTGCCGATCCACCCCGAGTACGTCGCCTCGGTCCTCGACGAACTGGCCGACGACGACGCGGTCTTCACTGTCGACACGGGGATGAACAATGTGTGGGCCGCCCGCTACATCACCCCCAACGGGCGCCGCAACATCATCGGCTCGTTCACCCACGGCTCGATGGCCAACGCCATGCCGCAGGCGATCGGCGCCCAGTTCACCGACCGCGGCCGCCAGGTGATCGCCATGTCCGGCGACGGCGGCTTCAGCATGCTGATGGGCGACTTCCTCACGCTCGTCCAGTACGACCTGCCGGTGAAGGTCGTCGTCTTCAACAACTCCTCCCTCGGCATGGTGGAGCTGGAGATGCTGGTCGACGGCCTGCCGTCGTTCGGTACGGCGAACAAGAACCCGGACTTCGCGGCGGTCGCGCGAGCCTGCGGGGCGTACGGCGTACGGGTGGAGAAACCGAAACACCTGGCCGGAGCCCTCAAGGACGCCTTCAAGCACAAGGGCCCGGCGCTGGTGGACGTGGTCACCGACCCGAACGCCCTGTCGATCCCGCCGAAGATCCGCGCCGGGATGGTGAGCGGCTTCGCGCTGTCCGCGAGCAAGATCGTGCTGGACGGCGGGGTGGGGCGGATGCTCCAGATGGCCCGCTCGAACCTGCGCAATGTGCCGAGGCCGTAGGTCCGTACGAGTGGAATGACGGGCGGGGGCGGGGCGGAAGCGGCGTGTCGCGGAAGGTCTCACGGCGAGTGACTGCTAATCACCCAGCCATCGAGAGGGCCTGTGAAGCGCATGTATCTCCCTCGCCGCTTCGGCCGTGGCCGCATCTCCGCCGCGGCCGCGGCCGCCGTCGTCATCGCCACGCCCGCCGCGATCGCCGCGCTTCCGGACGCGGCCACCTCCGTCTGGGGCGCCGCGGCCGGACCGCAGGCCGCGAAGGCGCCCCCCGTGGCCGAGGCCGGCGCCCCGGCGCCCGGCACCCCGATCAGGGCGGGGCTGCTGAAGCTGGACCTGGGCCCGGCTCTCGGCCCGGCGGGAAACGGCATCGCGGCCGCCCCCGTCGACGGCGCGGTCCGGCTGGGCGCGGGCGGTGTCGGTCTCAAGGCCCGCGAGGGCAGCAGGATCGCGCACGGGGACGGGAAGCTGCGGGGCGGCAAGGTCGTGTTCGACGGTGGCGTCCGGCTGTCGAAGGGCGACAGGGCGGTCGTCTACGTCAAGGACTTCGCCGTCGACCTCAGGACGCACGTCGTGACGGCCACGGTGGGAGAGGGCAGGTCCGGTACCCGGCTCGGCGTACTGAAAGACACCAGGACGACGCTCCTCGCGCACACGGTGGCCGGTGACGCGAACATCGCGACGGCCGGGCGGCTGGTGCTGGACGCGGGGGCGAGGGCGCGGATCGACGCGGGCCTGGGGGCGGATGTTCTCAGCCGGTCGGCCGCCGCCGGCATCGGCACGACGTTCGAGACCCACACCGACCTGAATGTCGACCTCGCGTTCGCGCTCGGCCTGGACGCGGAACTCGGGCTGGAGCCCCGGCCGGACCACCGCCCAGATCCGGATATGCCACTCACACCGGTTAATTGACTATTGGACATGAGTGCCATTGCGCGTTCGGGGCATGCATCCCGTGAACCTGTTCGAGAAAGGTCGGTCCAGCGTGCGGGTGGGGGATATGACAAGGCAACAGGCGGGCGGACGCAGGGCCGCCGTGCAAGGTCCTTCGGCGGCGACAGCGGGGGCGGAGGAGGGGGACAGGGAGGGGGCGCCCATTCAGCTTCGACGCAGACTGGGGCGCTCGGATCTCACAGCGGTCCCGGAGGTACGGCGCGCTCTGCGCGAACTGCTGCGCCACCGGGGCGACCAGAGCTGCACGGACGTCGCCGAGCTCCTGACCACCGAGCTGGTGACCAACGCCCTGGTCCACACGGAACACGACGCCGAGGTCACTGCCACCGTCACCGCCTCCCGACTCCGCGTCGAGGTACGAGACTTCGTCGCCCGCCATCCGCGGTTACGCGTGCCGGCCGCCGACGACGGTACGCACGGCAGGGGCCTCCTCCTGGTGCAGGCGCTCGCGGACGCGTGGGGCGTCAGGGCGCAGGGCGTGGGGAAAGTGGTCTGGTTCGAACTCGACATGAGCGGCGGCGGGCCGGCGTAACCGCCCGCCCGCCGCCGCGACCACCGTGCCGCTCAGCCGAATTGCTGCTCAAGATCCTTGAGTTTGCGTTCGAGCGAGTCGAGCCGTGGCAGAGCCTGCGTGTCGTCCTCGGCGGTGAGGTCGACGGTCGTCACCTTTTCAGCGCCTTTCACGGCCTGAAGGGAGGGCCTTTGTCGAAGCGGCAGTTGTCCGGTTTCCGGTATGGCAGGCTCCGCGACCGCTTGCGGCGGTGCGGAGCCAGAGCCGGGGGCGATGGCAGAAACCTCGACGACCTGCCGGCCGCCGCCGCGACCGCGCCCCCAGGCGCGGTGCTGACGGTTGATGGCCTTCAACTGGGCGCGTTCCAGCTTCTGGTGGTCGCGCCGGCGCATACGGTTCTGCTCCTTCTCCCGTACGTCCTCCCGCACCTCCTCGACCGCCTCGTCGAGCGTGCGCACGCCTTCCAGGAGCATCAGCGACCACGCGCCGAAGGTTTCCCTGGGTGCCCTCAGCCACCGTACGACCCGGATCTGCGGCAGCGGGCGCGGCACCAGCCCCTGCTCGCGCAGCGCGGCCCTGCGGGTCTGCTTCAGCGCCCGGTCGAAGAGCACGGCGGCCGAGAGCGACATCCCGGCGAAGAACTGCGGGGCGCCCGCGTGGCCAAGTCCCCGTGGCGCGTGCACCCAGTTGAACCAGGCCGCCGCACCGGCGAACGTCCACACCAGCAGACGCGAGCCGAGCGCCGCGTCGCCGTGGCTGGCCTCGCGCACCGCGAGGACCGAGCAGAACATGGCGGCGCCGTCGAGGCCGAACGGGACGAGGTACTCCCAGCCGCCGGAGAGGCTGAGGTTTTGCCGGCCGAAGCCGACCAGGCCGTGGAACGAGAGGGCGGCGGCGACCGCTGCACAGCAGAAGAGCAGCAGGTATGAAGCGGTCCCGTAGACGGCTTCCTTCCGCCTGCGCCGTTCCTCCGTGCGTTCCCAGGAGTCGTCTGCTGCGGCTTTGCCACCGGCGCGCTTGCCGCGCGCGAGCACCGCAACCGCCGCCAGGACCCCTGCGAGCATCACGCCACCCGGAAGCAGCCAGTCCAGCGATATGTCGGTCAGTCTCATGCGGTGTCCCTTGCATCGCGGTAGGGCTATTGGGGCGCCATATTGGCGTAACCCAAGTGGCCTAAAGAGGCTTTCGGTGCAAGAGGGCGCCAAGAGACCGCCAGGGCACGCGAATAGGTGCCATCTGGTCGAACTGCCTTACTGATCCGGCCGGTTGAGTTCGATTTATGCCACCTGATCGGGTGGCGTGCCGTCAGACCGCGGCGACAGCGGTGGCGGCCGTCGCCGCGGCTTCCCCGCTGAGCTTGCGTACGCGCTCGGCGTCGCACGTACGCGGACACGTCACGCAGGTGTCCTCGGGGCGCAGTGTGTAGAAGAGGCAGCAGCTCGCGCGGTCACGGGTCGGCAGCGATTCGCCGTTGGGTCCGGTCAGCTCGCGAAAGCCGGCCGTCCCGGCGTACGGCTTCGTCGTACCCGGCAGCAGCGCCTCCAGCTCGCGCATGGCGCGCCGCTCCTCGCCGAGCAGGTGCGCGATGTACCAGAGCCCTTCCACGATCTCGTCCGTCGCCATGCCCCACAGCGCGCGCTTGCCGCGCCGCATCCTGGGCCCGAAGCCGTCGAGCACGGGCCCGAGGTGCTCGGCGACGGCGTCCCGTACCTCGGCGCGCAGGGCCTCCTCGTCCGGTACGACGCGGGCGCCGGGCAGTGCGGCGGCCGGGTCGCCCGGCAGGCAGGCGAACTCCCGCACCCGTACGGCCATGCGGCCCGACGTCCGCTGGAAGGCGACGTCTTCGACGGGCACGCGCGGCACCCGGCGGTGCAGGAACCAGGGCGCGGTGATGAGCAGGCAGGCGGGCCAGGCGTACCGGTGCAGACCGAAACTCGCGACGACGTCGGGCCGGGCCTGCCGGCCGTAGTCGCGCAGCACCTGGGCGTTGTCCCAGGCCAGGAAGGCGTCGAGCGCGGCGCCGCCGGCCGCGAGTTCGGCTGCCCCGACCCAGCCGCCGCCGCGCGGAGCCTGCTCGCCGTCCGCGAGCTCGGCGATGCGCAGTCCGGCGAAGACCTCGGTGAGGCGGGCGTAGGAGGCCGCGACGGGGGAGGCGGCGACGCCGGGGAAAAGGGCGGGGACGGTCATGCAGGGGACCACCGAATCGCGATCGTTTGCAGGTAAGCCTTACCTTACCCGATGGTTCCGTTGTTTGCCCCTGAACGCTCAAGGGCACCCCCGGACCCCGCAGGTGATGCCGCCCGCTTATCGTGCATAGGGGACACAGCACCGGAGGGACCCCATGGAGCAGCAGGGCAGAGCGCGCGAGGCCGCGTACGGGCACATGTCTGCCTCAGTGCCGGTGCCCGCCTCGGCGCAGGTGCCCTCCGTGCGCCCCCCAGAGCAGGCGCGCGGCGAGCACACCCACAGCGAGCCCCCCGCCCCCCGCCTCGTCCAGCGCCACTCCGTCCGCGGCCAGATCCTCGACGCCCTGCGCGCCGCCCTCGTCAGCGGCGAACTGGTCCCCGGTGAGGTCTACTCCGGCCCCGGCCTCGGTGCCCGCTTCGGCGTCTCCGCCACCCCGGTCCGCGAGGCGATGCAGCAGCTCGCGCTGGAGGGCGCGGTGGAGGTCGTGCCGAACCGAGGCTTTCGCGTCACGGTCCGCAGCGCGGCGGAGCTCGCCGGGCTGGCGGAAGTGCGGGCCCTGATCGAGGTCCCGGTCATGCTCCGCCTGGCCCGTACGATCCCGGCCGCCCGCTGGTGCGAGCTGCGCCCATTGGCGGAAGCCACGACGGCGGCGGCGGCGACCGGCAACCGGGCGGCGTACACGGAATCGGACCGCGCGTTCCATCGCGCGGTCCTCTCGCTCTCCGGCAACCACCAACTCGTCACCGTCGCCGACGACCTCCACCGCCGGTCCCAGTGGCCGCTGCTCGCAGGCGACCCCCTGGGCCGCCGGGCAGACCTCCTGGCGGACGCCGCCGAACACCTGGCCCTGCTGGACGCCCTGGCCGCACAGGACCTGACGGTTGTTCAGTCCCTGGTCAGCGAACACTTCGCGGGCGCGGACCGCTGACCTGGGGCGACGGCGACCGCCGGGGCCCGCGCGGCCGGGCTCACACCGCGGCGGACGGCGAGAGCTGCGCCGCCAGCCACGTCGGTACGCCGTCCAGCAGCCGGAACAGGCGGCCGGCCTCCGCCCGCAGGCGGCTCGCCTCCGGTTCCGGTTCCGCGTCGGCCAGGGCCGCCAGGGCCGGGGCCGTGCCGACCAGGTAACCAAGTTCCTCCCGTATCCGCAGCGACTCCGCGAAGCCGTGCCTCGCGTCCGCCAACTCGCCCTCGCGCAGGGACAGTCCGGCCAGATGGCGCCAGGTGAACGACAGCAGCAGTGTCTCGCCGTGCGCCGTCGCGCCCGCGTGGGCGCGAACGTAGGCGGCACGGGCCGACTGCGGGGAGTCGGAGAGGTGCTCGGCGATCAGGCCGCGCCGGAAGTCGAGGAGCGGGCGGCCCGGCGCCGTCGGGTCGATCAGCGCCGCCGCCCGCCCGAGCGCTGAGCGCGCCTCGTCGGCCCGGTCACGGGCGCCGAGCACCGTCGAGGCGTACGCCAGCTGGCCGCGCTCGCACGCCGCCGCGCCCCGCTCGTCGTCGCTCTGGGCAACCGCCTCCGCCGTACGCAGGGCGTCCTCCGCCTCCGCCCAGCCGCGCTCGGTGAACAGGCAGCGCTCTACGAGCAGCGACGCCCGCTGGAGCGCGGCCGCAGGGGTCGCGGCGGCGCCCTCATGCGGTTCGAGCAGGGCCGCGGCATCGGTCCAGCAGCCGCGCGAGCGCAGCCGCCATACCGCGGTCTGGAGTGGGCTTCCGTCCCCTGCGGTCGTTCCAGAACCAGACATGGCGGTATGCGCCACATTGCCCTCCCCGAGCAGCACGTCATTGAGCTGTGAGTAACGGTCGTGCGGTAGTGGGCGAATCTCAGCACGGATTGGCACTCCGGGCCAAGAGCTCAGGTGAACGAATTCACAATCGACCGGTCGGTGCGGCCATTTGGGTCTTCCCCTGCCCGCCCCTCCCTGGCTGTGACATTAGCGGCTCCGCCGCCCGGGGGGGGGCAAGCCCCGGACAACGCCGGACCGGCCGGCCTTGCCTAGCTCATCCTCAGCGCGAGGAAGAAGTCCAGCTTGTCCTCAAGACGCGACAAGTCACGACTCGTCAGTTGCTCGATTCTGCCCACCCGGTAGCGCAGGGTGTTCACGTGCAGATGCAGCCGGGCAGCGCAGCGCGTCCAGGAACCGTCACAGTCGAGGAACGCTTCGAGGGTGGGAATGAGTTCCGCCCGGTGCCGCCGGTCGTAGTCCCGCAGCGGGTCCAGCAGCCGCGCGGTGAACGCCCGGCGTACGTCGTCCGGCACGAACGGCAGCAGCAGCACGTGCGACGCCAGCTCGTGGTGGCCCGCCGCGCAGACCCGGCCGGGGCGCGCCGCCGCCACCCGGCGGGCGTGCCGGGCCTCTTCCAGCGCCCCGCGCAGCCCCTCCGCCGAATGCACGGCCGCGCTGACACCCAGTGTCAGCCGCCCGTCGTCGGCGAGGCCGCCCGAGAGCGGCGCGCGCACCGCTTCCAGGAGTACGTCGGCGTGCAGGCCGATGCGGGAGACCGAGGTGGCGTGGGCTTCGTCCCCGTCCCCCGTCCCCGTGGGCGCGACCGCCGGCAGCGGTACGAGCGCGATCGCCTCGTCGCCCGCGTGCGCCACCGCGATCCGGTCCGAGGAGTCGGAACCGGCCACGGCCGGGTCGACCAGTATTTCCTCCAGCAGCGTCTGCGCCACGGGCCCGGCCTGGATCGACGCGCCCGGAACGCCCGCCGGGCCGCCTTCCAGCCACTCGACCCGTGCCACGACCACCTGCCAGTGCGGCGCCGAGCCGAGGCCCGGCAGCAGCACCGGTGCGGCGACCCGCAGACGGGCCGCGATCTCGGCCGGGGCCGCTCCCGTCTGCACCAGCTCCAGGACCTCCTGGGCGAGGCGGCGGCGTACGGTGCGGGCCGCGTCGCGCCGGTCGCGTTCGACGGCGATCAGCTGCGTCACGCCCTGGAGCAGGTCGAGCCGGGCGGCCGGCCAGTCGCCCGCGTCCGCCTCCACCGCCAGCAGCCAGTCCGAGAGCACGCTCTCGCGTACGTCGCGGGACGCGGCGGCAGCGGCGGCTCCGCGCGCCGCGCTCCTGATCGGGAACAGCGAGTACGTCGTGCCCTGCACAGCGGCCCGGTGCGGCGCCCGGCGCCCCGTGCGGCTCGCGGCCAGGTGCTCGCCGGCGAGGACGGCTCCCACGGCCGGCGGCAGCGAGTCGCCCGCGCCCGCGATCTGGCGGCCGGTGGGCGAGAGCACCCACGCGCGCAGGTCCAGGTCGGACGTCAGCAGGTCGAGCACCACTTCGGGGCCGCCGCCTGCCGGGCCCGACGTCATCAGCCTGCGGTGCCGGTCGACGACGGCCGCCAGGTCACCGGCCCGTTCGCCGGACACCTGGCGCACCACGTACTCGGTGATGGTCGCGAAGGCGACGGCCTCGCTGACGGCGAAGAGCGGCAGCCGGTGGCGTGCGCACGCCTCGACCAGGTCGCTCGGGATCGCGCTGAGTTCCGCCTCGCCCGCCGCGAGCCCGACGACGCCCGCGCTCGCCAGGATCCGTACGAAGGGCTCGGAATCCTCGGCGGTACGCCGCCACGCCAGGCCGGTGAGCACCAGCTCACCGCCGGAGAGATAGCGGCTGGGGTCCCGCAGGTCGGTGGTCATCACACCGCGCACGGTGCGGTCGAGCTCTTCCTCGCCGCCGAGCAGCCGCAGGCCCAGCGCGTCGGTCTCAAGCAGTGCGCGCAGCCGCATGGTGGTCGCCGCCGATCTGTCTCTAGATGTGGATGGAATGTGATGCGGTTGTGGAGGCCGTGCTGGTGGTTTGTGGAGGGTAGTGCCTGGGATTTCCAGAGGCTGCGCCTGGGGTTTCCAAGGGGTGTGCCTGTGGTTCCGAAAGGGGACCGTGAGGTTGCCGACTTCCTCCTTTCGTTCGAATCTACAAGACGCAAGCAGTTACCAGCCAACTCCTTCATGGTTTCGGTGACTGCACCAGGCGGAGATCCGGCTTGTGTACTGGGGCCAAGCCACGTGAACAGCAGATGAACGTCCCAGAGCGACCCAAACAGCTCTGAACGACTAGGTCCGGCAGCCGGCGGCTGGCCGTCTCCACCCCAGCGACACGCGAACCACCCGATTGAGAAGAAGTGAGCCTTATGGACTTCCTTCGCCCTGCCAGCTGGGAGGAGGCGCTCGCCGCCAAGGCCGAGTACCCCACGGCTGTGCCCATCGCGGGTGGCACAGATGTCATGGTCGAGATCAACTTCGACCACCGCCGCCCCGAGTACCTCCTGGACCTGAACCGCATCCCCGAACTCCGCGAGTGGGAGGTGGGGGAGGAGACCGTACAGCTCGGCGCCTCCGTCCCGTACACCCAGATCATGGACCACCTGCGGGCGGAACTGCCGGGTCTCGCGCTCGCCGCCCACACTGTGGGATCGCCCCAGATCCGCAACCGTGGCTCGGTCGGCGGAAACCTCGGTGCCGCTTCCCCCGCCGGTGACTCGCATCCGGCCCTGCTGTCCGCGGGGGCCGAGGTCGAGGCCGAGTCGGTGCGCGGGACGCGCCTCATCCCGGTCGAGGAGTTCTACACCGGCGTGAAGCGCAACGCGCTGGAGCCGGACGAGCTGATCAGAAGCGTCCACATCAAGAAGGCCGACGGGCCGCAGCAGTTCTCCAAGGTGGGCACCCGCAACGCCATGGTCATCGCGGTCTGCGCGTTCGGTATCGCACTGCACCCCGCGACCCGGACGGTCAAGACCGGCATCGGTTCGGCCGCCCCGACGCCGCTGCGGGCCCGCGCCGCCGAGGACTTCCTGAACGCCGCGCTCGAAGAAGGCGGATTCTGGGAGAGCGGGAAGATCATCACCCCCTCGGTCGCCAAGCAGTTCGCGGAGCTCGCCTCCGGCGCCTGCAACCCCATCGACGACGTGCGCGGCACCGCGAAGTACCGCCGTCACGCCGTCGGGATCATGGCCCGCCGCACGCTGGGCTGGACCTGGGAGCAGTACCGCGGCACCGGCCGCACCCTTGAAGGAGCTGCATAGCCATGCGCGTGAATTTCACGGTCAACGGCCGCAAGCAGGAAGCGGACGACGTCTGGGAGGGCGAGAGCCTGCTCTACGTCCTGCGTGAGCGCATGGGCCTGCCGGGCTCCAAGAACGCCTGCGAGCAGGGCGAGTGCGGCTCCTGTACGGTCCGCCTCGACGGTGTCCCCGTCTGTGCGTGTCTCGTCGCCGCCGGCCAGGCAGAGGGCCGCGAGGTCGTCACGGTCGAAGGCCTCGCCGACTTCGCCAAGCAGCGCGAAGAAGGCTGCGCGACCGGCGCCTGCGGCAGTGGCGGTACGTCGCTCCAGGCCGCCCGGCAGTGGAGCGCTCGCCCTTCCGACAGGGTCGCCGACTCGCAGACCGGTGAGGGTCAAGAGCTCGCCCCCATCCAGCAGGCGTTCATCGACGCCGGCGCCGTGCAGTGCGGTTTCTGCACTCCGGGTCTGCTGGTCGCGGCCGACGAGCTCCTTGAGCGCAACGCCGAGCCGTCCGACGCGGACATCCGCGAGGCGCTCTCGGGCAACCTGTGCCGCTGCACCGGTTACGAGAAGATCCTGGACGCGGTGCGCCTGGCGGCCGCCCCCCAGGACCGCCAGGGAAGCGGGGTCTGAGCCATGGGCGTCACCGGAACCCCCACCAGCATCAACCAGGGGTCGAAGACCAAGGGCGGCATCGGCGAGTCCACCCTCCGCCCCGACGGCACCCTCAAGGTCACCGGCGAGTTCGCGTACTCCTCGGACATGTGGCACGAGGACATGCTCTGGGGCCACACGCTGCGCTCCACCACCGCGCACGCCGAGATCCGGTCGATCGACACGTCCGAGGCCCTGGCCATGCCCGGCGTCTACGCCGTGCTGACGTACGACGACCTGCCCACCGAGGTGAAGAACTACGGCCTGGAGATCCAGGACACCCCGGTTCTCGCCCACGGCAAGGTCCGCCACCACGGTGAGCCGGTGGCCATCGTCGCCGCCGACCACCCCGAGACGGCCCGCCGCGCCGCCGCCAAAATCAAGATCGACTACGTTGAGCTGCCCGTCATCACCGACGAGGCATCGGCCACCGCGCCCGACGCGCTGCTGGTCCACGAGAACCGCGACGACCACCACATCGGCCACGTACCGCACCCGAACATCGTGCACCGCCAGCCGATCATCCGCGGCAACGCCGACGATGCCGCCCGGCGCGCCGACGTCATCGTCCGCGGCGAGTACGTCTTCGGCATGCAGGACCAGGCGTTCCTCGGCCCCGAGTCCGGCCTGGCCGTACCCGGCGAGGACGGCGGCGTCGACCTGTACGTCGCCACCCAGTGGCTGCACTCGGACCTGCGCCAGATCGCCCCCGTCCTCGGCCTGCCCGGGGAGAAGGTCCGCATGACGCTCTCCGGCGTCGGCGGTGCCTTCGGCGGCCGCGAGGACCTGTCGATGCAGATCCACGCCTGCCTCCTCGCCCTCCGTACGGGCAAGCCGGTCAAGATGGTCTACAACCGGTTCGAGTCCTTCTTCGGCCACGTCCACCGCCACCCGGCGAAGCTCTGGTACGAGCACGGCGCGACCAGGGACGGCAAGCTCACGCACCTGAAGTGCCGGATCGTGCTGGACGGCGGCGCCTACGCGTCGGCCTCCCCGGCGGTCGTCGGCAACGCCTCGTCGCTGAGCGTCGGCCCGTACGTCGTCGAGGACGTCGACATCGAGGCGCTCGCGCTCTACACGAACAACCCGCCCTGCGGCGCCATGCGCGGCTTCGGCGCCGTCCAGGCGTGCTTCGCCTACGAGGCGCAGATGGACAAGCTCGCGGCGAAGCTCGACATGGACCCGGTGGAGTTCCGCCGGATCAACGCCATGGAGCAGGGCACGCTCCTGCCGACCGGCCAGCCCTGCGACTCCCCGGCGCCCGTCGCCGAGCTGCTGCGCCGCGTCAAGGCCATGCCGCTGCCGCCCGAGCAGCAGTGGCTCGCGGCCGGCGAGCAGGCCGACGTACGCGCGCTGCCCGGCGGTCTGTCGAACACCACGCACGGCGAAGGTGTCGTACGGGGCGTCGGCTACGCGGTCGGCATCAAGAACGTCGGCTTCTCCGAGGGCTTCGACGACTACTCCACCGCCCGGGTGCGCATGGAGGTCATCAACGGCGAGCCGGTCGCGACCGTGCACACCGCGATGGCGGAGGTCGGCCAGGGCGGTGTCACCGTCCACGCGCAGATCGCCCGCACCGAACTCGGTGTCGCGCAGGTGACGATCCGCCCGGCGGACACGCAGGTCGGCTCGGCGGGCTCCACGTCCGCGTCCCGCCAGACGTACGTCACGGGTGGCGCGGTCAAGAACACCTGCGAGAACGTCCGCGAGAAGGTCCTGGAGACCGGGCGGGCCAAGTTCGGCTCGTACCACCCCGCCTGGACCACCGCCGAGCTGCTCCTCGAAGACGGCAAGGTCGTCACCGACGGCGGTGAGGTACTGGCCGACCTGGCCGACGTACTCGAAGGTGAGGCGGTCGACCTGGAGCTGGAGTGGCGTCACCGTCCGACCGAGGCGTTCGACCCGCGGACCGGCCAGGGCAACGGCCACGTCCAGTACTCCTTCGCCGCGCACCGCGCGGTGGTGGAGGTCGACACCGAGCTCGGTCTGGTGAAGGTCATCGAGCTGGCCTGCGCGCAGGACGTCGGCAAGGCGCTCAACCCGCTGTCCGTCGCCGGCCAGATCCAGGGTGGTACCACCCAGGGCCTGGGCGTCGCGGTCATGGAGGAGATCATCGTCGACCCGAAGACCGCGAAGGTGCGCAACCCGTCCTTCACGGACTACCTGATCCCCACCATCCTCGACACGCCGACCATCCCCGTCGACGTACTCGAACTGGCCGATGATCACGCGCCGTACGGTCTGCGTGGCGTCGGCGAGGCCCCCACACTCTCGTCGACCCCGGCCGTCCTCGCGGCGATCCGGGACGCGACGGGTCTGGAACTCAACAGGACGCCGGTACGTCCCGAACACCTCACCGGCACCTGATCACCGAGTTCCGCCAAAGCTCCCCGGGCGGTGCCGTGCCTCCAGGAACGTCACACTTCCCCGCCTGACACCGCCCGGGGTCTGCGAACACCGCACCGCTCGCGGTTGTCGCAGGACCAGCAGCACCAGCACTACACGCAGTACCAGCAGTACACGCAGTACCACGCTTTTCCGCTCAGTCAGTTTCGTTCAGTTCGTCTCGGGCCGTCCCCCGGGTCGTGCAGCCCTCGCAGCATCCCAAATCCCGCGTTTCCAATCTCCATGCGGGTGCCCCTTTGAACCTTGGGAGACAGGCACCATGACCCAGCAGTCCACAGAGCCGACGACCATGGCGGAGGAGGCCGGCGCGGGTACGCGCCAGCCCGCCGGCCGGTCCTGGCTCGACCGGTACTTCCACATAACCGACAGAGGATCCACCGTTGCGACGGAGGTCCGCGGCGGCATCACCACCTTCATGGCGATGGCGTACATCCTCCTGCTCAACCCGCTGATCCTCGGCGGCAAGGACGTGGCCGGCAACGCCCTCAGCCAGCCCGCCCTCATCACCGCGACTGCTCTCGCCGCTGCCGCTACCACCCTGCTCATGGGCTTCTGGGGCAAGGTCCCGCTCGCCCTCGCGGCCGGTCTCAGCGTCTCCGGTGTGCTCGCCTCACAGGTCATCCAGGTCATGACCTGGCCGCAGGCCATGGCCATGTGTGTGGCCTACGGTGCGGTGATCTGCCTCCTGGTGATCACCGGCCTCCGCGAGCTGATCATGAACGCGATCCCGCTCGCCCTCAAGCACGGCATCACCATGGGCATCGGGCTCTTCATCGCGCTGATCGGTCTCGTCAAGGCCGGCTTCGTGCACGAGAACCCGGCCCTCGGCGGCGGTCCCGTGTCCCTCGGCCCGGCCGGTGAACTGGCGGGCTGGCCCGTCCTGATCTTCGCCGTCACGCTGCTGCTGATCTTCGCCCTCCAGGCCCGCAACATCCCCGGCGCCATCCTGATCGGTATCGTCGTGGGCACCGTCATCGCGGCGATCCTCAACGCGATCGCCGACATCCCCGGCAAGGCCTGGTTCTCCGGCGCGCCGACGCTGGAAGGCAGCGCGGTCTCCGCCCCGGACTTCTCGCTCTTCGGCGAAGTGTCCTTCAGCGGCTTCGGAGAAGTCGGCTACATCACCGTCACCATGATCGTCTTCACCCTGGTGCTGGCGGGCTTCTTCGACGCCATGGCCACGATCATCGGTGTCGGCAGCGAGGCCAAGCTCGCGGACGACAAGGGCCGCATGCCCGGCCTGTCCAAGGCCCTGTTCATCGACGGCGCCGGCGGTGTCATCGGTGGTGTCGGCGGCGGCTCCGGCCAGACCGTCTTCGTCGAGTCGGCGACCGGCGTCGGCGAGGGCGCCCGTACGGGCCTCGCTTCCGTGGTCACCGGCGCGTTCTTCGCGGCCTGCCTCTTCTTCACCCCGCTCACCGCGATCGTGCCCCAGGAAGTCGCTGCCGCGGCCCTGGTGGTCATCGGCGCGATGA
Source organism: Streptomyces flavidovirens DSM 40150 (assembly GCF_000429085.1). Classification (GTDB taxonomy): domain Bacteria; phylum Actinomycetota; class Actinomycetes; order Streptomycetales; family Streptomycetaceae; genus Streptomyces; species Streptomyces flavidovirens. Next base: position 21,105 of record NZ_AUBE01000008.1, read on the forward strand.
TGATGCAGAACGCCCGGCACGTCGACTGGAGCGACCGCGCCGTCGCGATCCCGGTCTTCCTCACCGTGGTCCTGATGCCGTTCACGTACACCATCACCACGGGTGTGGCCGCCGGTGTCATCTCCTACGTCGTCATCAAGGTGGCGCAGGGCAAGGCCCGCGAGGTGAGCGCCTTCATGTGGGGCCTGACCGCGATCTTCGTCGTGTACTTCGCGATCCACCCCATCGAGTCCTGGCTGGGCGTCGGCTAGCCCGCCGCCCCGGCCCTGCACACCCCGTAAGGAGACAGTCATGCTGGACATCACCGAAGAGCTCAACCGGTGGGTCGAGCAGGGACGCGACTTCGCCGTCGCCACGGTCGTGGCGACACACGGCAGCTCGCCCCGGCAGCCGGGAGCGGCCCTCGCGGTCGACTCCGAAGGCTCGGCGATCGGCTCTGTCTCCGGCGGGTGTGTGGAGGGCGCGGTGTACGAACTGTGCCGGCAGGCCCTCCGGGACGGCGCAACCGTCCTGGAGAGCTTCGGATACAGCGACGAGGACGCGTTCGCCGTGGGCCTGACCTGCGGCGGCGTGATCGACATCCTCGTCACCCCGGTACGCGCGGACTCTCCCGGCGGGGAGGTGTTCGCGGCAGCGCTGGCCACCGCCGCACGTGGGGATGCGGCGGCGGTCGCGCGGATCACCGACGGGCCGGCCGACGTCATGGGCCGCGCCCTGCTCGTCCGCCCCGACGGTTCGTACGAGGGATCCCTCGGCGGACACCCCGAACTGGACCGTACGGCGGCGGGCGAGGCCCGCGCCATGCTCGACGCCGGACGGACCGGCACCGTACTCATCGGCGGGGACGGCTCACGCTGCGGCCCGCCGCTGACGCTCCTCGTCGAGTCGAGCGTCCCCGCCCCGCGCATGATCGTCTTCGGTGCCGTCGACTTCGCCTCCGCGCTGGTGCGCGTCGGCAAATTCCTGAACTACCACGTGACCGTGTGCGACGCCCGGCCCGTGTTCGCCACCGCCGCGCGCTTCCCCGAGGCCGACGAGATCGTCGTCGAGTGGCCGCACCGCTACCTGGAGTCGACCGAGACCGACGGCCGTACGGTGCTCTGCGTCCTCACCCACGACACGAAGTTCGACGTACCTCTTCTGGAGCAGGCCCTGCGGCTGCCGGTCGCGTACGTCGGCGCGATGGGTTCCCGCCGCACCCACGAGGACCGCAACAGGCGGCTGCGCGAGGTCGGCGTCACCGAGCTCGAACTGGCCCGGCTGCGCAGCCCGATCGGCCTCGACCTCGGTGCCCGTACACCCGAGGAGACCGCGCTGTCCATCGCCGCGGAGATCGTGGCGGCCCGGCGCGGCGGCAGCGGCGTCTCGCTCACCGGCGCGCACACCCCGATCCACCACGAGGGTCCTCAGGCACCGGCGGGCCGGATAGGTTCCGTCGCCTGACGGTGGTACGGACGTACAGTGTCCGACGTGAGTGATCTTCGCCGGACCCGCATCCTGGCGGCCGTGGCCGCGTGCCTGACTCTGTGCGCGGGGCTCGGCGTCCGCGGTGCCGTGGACGGCGATGTCGCCAAGTACGCGGGGGACGCGCTCTACACCGTCCTGCTGTGCACGCTCGTCGTCCTCCTCGCGCCCGCGACCAGGCCGTGGGTGGCCGGCGGCATCGCGCTCCTGGTGAGCTGGGCGGTCGAATGCGCCCAGCTCACCGGCGTACCCGCCGAGCTGGCCGCACGCAGTGTCGTCGCCCGGCTCGTGCTCGGCTCGACCTTCAACGCGCCCGATCTGCTCTGGTACGCCGTGGGCGCGGGCCTCTTCCTGCTCATATGCGCCGTGGTGCCCCGGCCGGGCGGCCTGCGCCACGCGTAGTGGCGCGGCCGTTCCCCGGACGCCCTTCGGGCCGGCGTCCGGGGCGGAGCCAGCACCGGTTCCGCCGGATTCGCCTTGGACCACTGCACTCGACGAGGCCGTGCGCCGGTTGTGGGAGTGCTCTCGCAACCCGTCGCCGCCCGCGACCCAGGAGCGAACCTGTGCGCAACACAAGACCCATCCTCCTCACCGCCCTCCCCCTCACCCTGACCACCGGCCTGGCATCGGCGCTGCTTCTGGGCGCGCCGCACGCCACCGCCACCGAAGACCCGGCCGGCACCGTCGCCACCGGCCTCTACGCCCCCGAGGCCAACCCGGCGGCGTACCGCCAGGCCGACGAGCTGGAGAGCGCGAAGCGGCCGCGCGAGGCGGCCGGGCTGCGGGCCATGGCCCGTACCCCCCACGCCGTCTGGCTCGCCGGCCGCACCCCCGACGAGGTCAGGAACGAGACGCGCGGCATTGTCCGCGACGCCGCCCGGCTCAAGACGACGCCCACGCTGGTGCTCTACAACGTGCCCGGTCGCGACTGCTCCCTGTACTCGGCGGGCGGCCTGCGCGACACCACCGAGTACCGGGCGTGGGTCGGCGCGGTGGCGGAGGGCATCGGTGACAGCCGCGCGCTCGTCGTCGTCGAACCCGACGCGCTGGCGCTGGTGCCGGCCGACTGCCCCAGCGGCGAGGCGAAGGACGGCAAGGACACCGAGACCGCCAGGGTGACCGCGACCGCCGCGCGCTACGCCCAGGTGGCCGACGCCGTCGCCACCCTCGGCGCGCTGCCCCGCGCGAAGGTGTACGTCGACGCCGGGCACCCGGCCTGGCACACCGTGGACAGCATCGTGCCCCGGCTCATCAAGGGGGGTGTCGCACGCGCCACGGGCTTCTCCGTGAACGTCTCCAACTACAGCACCGACCACGCCAACGCCTGGTACGGCAGGCTCGTCTCGTCCTGCCTGGTGTACGTCGACAAGGGCGGCAAGGCGTCCGCCTGCCCCACCCAGAAGTGGCGCCGCGCCGATGCCCAGCGCTGGCTCGACCGTCATGTGCCCTTCGCCCCCGACCGTATGAAGCATTTCGTCACCGACACAAGCCGCAACGGCCAGGGCCCCTGGACCCCGCCCGCCGGCAAGTACCGTGACGCGCAGGACTGGTGCAATCCGCCGGGACGCGGCCTCGGGGCCCGGCCCACCACCCGCACCGGGGACCCGCTCAACGACGCCAACCTGTGGATCAAGACTCCGGGGGAGTCGGACGGCGAGTGCCTGCGCGGTACGCAGGGCCCCAAGGACCCCGAGCGCGGCGTGATCGACCCGAAGGCGGGTGTTTGGTTCCCCGACCAGGCCCTGGAACTGGTGCGGCTCGCCAACCCGGCGATCATGCCCGCGGAAGACCGGTTGCCCGGTCGCGGGCGCTGAGCCTCTCTCGCCGGGTTCTGGCCTGCTCACCGACCGCCGCCCCGCCCCCCGGACGAAACCCGGAGAGCGGGGCGGCGGGCTGTCGGGACAGCCGGTGGAGTCCGTGCCTGTCAGCGCGAGCGGCTCGCGTGCCCCGCCGGTACGCCCGAAGTGAGCTCCCGGCGCAGCCGCATGAAGGCGCGCGGGCGGTTGAGGGCGAGCGCGGCGGTGACGGTGCCGTCCGGGCGCTCGTAGACCGCGAGGAAGCTGCGCTCTTCGGGCGTGCCGTCGGTGATCCGCACCGTGCAGTCCGCCGGCCGCCGGCCGGCGAACTGGATCCGTACGCCGTACTGGTCGGACCAGAAGTACGGCAGCGGGCGCGCCGCCTCCACCGTGCGCCCCGCGAGCAGGTTGCGCACGGCCACGGTGGGCTGCTCGGTGGCGCTGGTCCAGTGCTCGGAGCGGGTGCCCGCGACCCGCGCCACATCGCCCACCGCGACCACCTGCGGCAGCGTGGTGACGCCGCCGCCGTCGCACAGCACGCCGTCGTCGACGGCGAGCGCCGAGCCGTCCAGCCAGCCGGTGGTGGGTGCGGCTCCGATGCCGACGACGACCACATCGGCGGGCAGCAGCCGCCCGTCGGTGAGCTGTACGCCGGTGACCGCGCCGGCGCCGCTCAGGGCGGCGACCGAGGTGCCGGTGATGAGCCGCACTCCCCGGTCGGCGTGCAGCGAGGCGCAGATCGTTGCCATGGCCTCGCCGAGCTGGGGCAGGAGCGGCAGTGGCGCGGCCTCCACGACGGTCACGTGATGGCCGAGCGCGACGCAGGAGGAGGCGACCTCGGAGCCGATGAAGCCTGCGCCGACGACCACGACACGTGCCGACTGGCGACCCGTCAGTTCGGCGCGCAGCGCCCGCGCGTCGTCGAGGGTCCGCAGCGTGTGTACGCCGCTCAGTGCGGCGGCGCCGGGCAGCCGGCGCGGGGTGGCGCCGGTGGCGATGACCACGCCGTCGGCGGTGACCGTACGGCCGCCGTCCAGGCGAAGGGCGCGCCCCCGGGCGTCGAGCCCCTGGGCGCGTACGCCGAGCAGCCACTCGGCGTTCAGCTCCGCCTCCTCCCCGGCGTCGCTGAGGGCGAGTTGGTCCTCGTCCATCGCGCCCGTGAGGAACTCCTTGGAGAGGGGAGGCCGGTCGTACGGCCGGTGGAGCTCATCGCCGATGATCACCAGCCTGCCGTCGTACCCCTCGGCGCGCAGGGCCCGCGCCGCGTACAGCCCGGCGAGCGAGGCTCCCACGACGGCGACGGTCTTCACGCGGCGCTTCCTTCCCTGGTGGCGGCCCGGGCATCAGCGGCCACCTCGACGTGGACGAAACCGCTGTCGTCGACCGAGACCCGGTGGGTGCGGACCGGGCGGCGGGCGGGCAGGCAGGTGGGCTGACCGGTGCGCAGGTCGAACAGCGCGGCGTGCAGCGGGCATTCGACGAAGCAGCCCTCCAGCCAGCCCTCCGAGAGCGAGGCGTCCTGGTGGGAGCAGGTGTCGTCGATCGCGTAGAGCGCGCCGGCGGTACGGAACACGGCGATCGGCGGCTCGGTGGAAAGGCGGACGGACTCGCCCTCGGGCAGGTCGTCGAGGTGGCAGACAGGAATCACCAGAGCCCCCTTGAGCTCACTCTTCGGTAACATGACGTTCCATATCGCGCATCGACGCGCGTGATGCGCAACAGATGCGGAACACAATCCGGATCGGGAGCCGCTGCGTCAAGGGCTCCCATGGAAGTCGGCCGTCAATCGGCCGTCAGGTGGTGAGAGCGGACACATGGCGAGCAAGGGCGGCGAAGTCACTGTGGAGGAGCCGGACGAGGCGAAGCGGGTCAAGGCGGGCGCGAGTTCCGTTCAGTCGGTGGACCGCGCGGTGAGTGTGCTGGAGATCCTGGCGAGGCTGGGTGAGGCGGGGGTCACGGAGATCGCCGACGAGCTGGACGTACACAAGTCGACCGCGTTCCGGCTGCTCGGTGTGCTGGAGAACCGCGGCCTGGTGGGGCAGTCGAAGGACCGGGGGAAGTACTACCTGGGCGCCGGGGTGCTCAGACTCGCGGGGGCCGCCGCGGGGCGGCTGGACATCTCGCAGGAGAGCGCGCCCGTCGTGCGCGAACTCGCCGACGAGGCGGGGGAGACGGTCAACATCGCGGTCCTCGACGACGACGCGGCGGTCAACGTCATGCAGGCGCGCGGCGCGGCGTCCGTCACCGCGCAGAACTGGCTGGGACGGCGTACGCCGCTGCATGCCACGTCCAGCGGGAAGGTGCTGCTCGCGGGGATGCCGACGGCGATGCGGGAGGCCTTCCTGGCGCGCCGGCTGCCGAGATTCACTGAGCACACCGTGACCTCTGCGGCCGAACTGCGTGCCCAGCTCGCGGAGATCTCCTGCGACGGGTACGCCGTCGTGGCCGAGGAGATGGAGGTCGGGCTGAGCGCGGTCGCGGCGCCGGTGCGGGCGCACGACGGGCAGGTGATCGGCGCGGTGAGCGTGTCGGGGCCGGTGTACCGGATGGACGAGGTGCGGCTGGTGGAGCTGGCGAAGCTGGCGGTCGACGCGGCGGGGGAGCTGTCGTACCGCATGGGCTACCGCGCCTGATCCACCGTCAACTCGGCGCTGGGCCGGACTTACGGACGCGGCAGCCGTCCAGTCCGGCTTCGCCCCCTTGACGGCCTCCTGATCGCGTTCCCAGTATGTCTCTCATCGCGCAACCAGTCGTGCATTGCGCAACAAGAGAGGGGTCGGATCGTGCCTCATGAGGTCCGTGCGGTCGTCGCCGTCAAGAGGGGCGCACCCGTAGAGATACAGACGATCACCGTCCCCGACCCCGGACCGGGAGAGGTCCTGGTCGGCGTCCAGGCCTGCGGGGTCTGCCACACCGATCTGCACTACCGACAGGGCGCGATCAACGACGACTTCCCGTTCCTGCTGGGCCACGAGGCCGCCGGCATCGTCGAAGCCGTCGGGGAAGGCGTCACCGACCTGACTCCCGGCGACTACGTTGTCATCGCCTGGCGCGCCCCCTGTGGCGACTGCCGGTCCTGCCGCCGAGGCCGCCCCTGGTACTGCTTCGACAGCCGCAACGCCACCCGGCCCATGACCCTCCTCGACGGCACCCCGCTCACCCCCGCCCTCGGCATCGGCGCCTTCGCGGAGAAGACCCTCGTCGCCGCCGGTCAGGCCGTGAAGGTGAGCCCCGCCGCCCGCCCCGAGGCCGCCGGTCTCATCGGCTGCGGCGTCATGGCCGGTTACGGAGCGGCCGTCAACACCGGGGGCGTCGGGCGCGGCGACACCGTCGCCGTCATCGGCTGCGGCGGCGTCGGCAACGCCGCCATCGCCGGAGCCGCCCTCGCCGGAGCCCGCCGCGTCATCGCCGTCGACATCGACGACGCCAAGCTCGACGGCGCCACCCGCTTCGGCGCCACCCACACCGTCAATTCCCGTGGTACGGACGCGGTCGAGGCAGTACGTGAACTCACCGGCGGCTTCGGTGTCGACGTCGCGATCGACGCGGTGGGCCGCCCCGAGACGTACCGCCAGGCCTTCTACATGCGCGACCACGCCGGGGTGCTCGTCCAGGTCGGCGTACCGGAGCCCGACATGCGGCTCGACATCCCGCTGATCGACGTGTTCTCGCGCGGTGGCGCCCTCAAGTCGTCCTGGTACGGCGACTGTCTGCCCAGCCGGGACTTCCCGATCCTCATCGACCAGTACCTCAGCCGCAAGCTCGACCTCGGCGCGTTCGTCAGCGAGACGATCGGCCTGGACGACGTCGAGGAGGCCTTCGCCAGGATGCGGCGCGGCGAGGTGCTCCGCTCGGTGGTGGTGCTCTGATGGCGGCGGTACGAGGCCGGGGCGCCGGCCCGCGTGTGGTCGTCGTGGGCGCGGGCATCGTGGGCTGCTCGCTGGCCGACGAACTCACCGCCCGTGGCTGGACCGACGTAACCGTCCTCGAACAGGGGCCGCTGCCCGCCCCCGGCGGCTCCACCTCGCACGCGCCCGGCCTCGTCTTCCGTACCAACGCGTCCAAGTGCCTGACCGACCTGGCCACTTACACGGTGGAGAAGTTCAGCGGCCTGCGGGCGCCGGACGGGCGGGCCTGCTTCGACCCCGTCGGCGGCCTCGAAGTCGCCACCACCCCCGCCCGCCTCGCCGACCTCCACCGCAGGGCCGGACTCGCCGCCTCCTGGGGCGTTGCCGGGGAAGTCGTCGGCCCCGGCGAGTGCCTCAAGCTGTGGCCCTTCCTCGACCCGGACCTGGTGCTCGGCGGCTTCCACACTCCGGGCGACGGCCTCGCCCGCGCTCTGCCGGCCTCCCGCGCGCAGCGGGAGCGGGCCGTCGCACGCGGCGCCCGCATCCTCGACCGTACGACCGTCACCGGCATCGAGCAGCGCGGCGGCCGCGTCACCGGCGTCGTCACCGACCAGGGCACCTTCCCCGCCGACCATGTGGTGTCGGCCGCCGGTTTCTGGGGGCCGGTGATCGGACGCATGGCGGGCGTCGACATCCCCCTTCTGCCACTCGCCCACCAGTACGCCCGTACGACCCCCCTCGACGAACTCGCGGGCGCGGACCGGGAAGCCACCCGGCCCATCCTGCGCCACCAGGACCGCGACCTGTACTTCCGTGAGCACACCGACCGCGTCGGCATCGGCTCGTACGCCCACCGCCCGCTGCCCGTCGACCCGTTCACCGTCCCGCGCTACGACGACGCCCCCGTCATGCCCTCCTCGTACCCCTTCACCGAGGACGACTTCGCACCGAGCTGGGAAGACGCCAGGGCCCTGCTGCCCGCCCTCGCCGCCACCCGCGTCGAGAGCGGCTTCAACGGCGTCTTCTCCTTCACCCCCGACGGCATGCCCGTCCTCGGCGAGACCCGCGAACTGCGCGGCTTCTGGCTCGCCGAAGCCGTCTGGGTCACCCACTCCGCCGGGGTCGCCAAGGCGCTCGCGGAGTGGATGACCGAGGGCCGCCCCTCCATCGACCTGCACGAATGCGACCTGACGCGCTTCGAGACCGCGCAGCGCTCACCGGCGTACACCGAGGAGCGGGCGGCGCGGCAGTTCGTCGAGGTGTACGACATCATCCACCCGCTCCAGCCGCCGCAGGAGCCCCGCCCGCTGCGCGTCAGCCCCTTCTACGCCCGCCAGCTCCAGCTCGGCGCCCACTTCCTGGAGGGCGGCGGCTGGGAACGCCCGCACTGGTACGAAGCCAACGCCCCGCTCGCCGAGACCCTCACCGGGCTCCCGGCCCGCGACGACTGGTCCGCCACGCACTGGTCACCGATCGCCGCCGCCGAGGCGAAGGCGACCCGCGAGAAGGTCGCCCTGTACGACATGACGCCGCTGCGGCGGCTCGAAGTCACCGGGCCCGGCGCCCTCGACTTCCTCCAGCGGACCACCACCAACAACCTGGCCAAGAAACCGGGTTCGGTCACCTACACGCTGCTCCTCGACGAGGCGGCGGGCATTCTCTCCGACCTCACCGTCGCCCGCCTCGCCGAACACCACTTCCAGCTCGGCGCGAACTCGCCCGCCGACCTCGACCTGCTGCTGCGCGGCGCCCCCGACGACGTACAGATCCGCGACATCACGGCCGGCACCTGCTGCGTCGGGGTCTGGGGCCCGCTCGCCCGCGACCTCGTCCAGCCACTGACCCGCGACGACCTCTCCCACCAGGGCCTCGGCTACTTCAAGGCGCGGCGGACCCACATCGGCCACGTCCCGGTCACGGCCATGCGTCTCAGTTACGTCGGGGAGCTCGGCTGGGAGCTCTACACCACCGCCGACCTCGGGCTCAGGCTGTGGGACACGCTCTGGGAGGCCGGTCAGCGGCACGGCGTCGTCGCGGCCGGGCGCTCCGCCTTCAACAGCCTCCGTCTGGAGAAGGGCTACCGGGCCTGGGGCCATGACATGACCGCCGAACACACCCCGTACGAAGCGGGTCTCGGCTTCGCCGTCCGTATGAACAAGGGCGACTTCACCGGGCGTGCGGCCCTGCTGGCCCTGGAAGCGCGCGGGGAGCCGGCGCGCAGACTCACCGCGCTCACGCTCGACGACCCCGCCGCCGTGGTCCTGGGCAAGGAGCCGGTGACCATCGACGGCACCGGGCGCCCGGCGGGCTACGTCACCAGCGCCGGCTACGGCTACACCCTCGGCCGCTGCGTCGCCTACGCCTGGCTGCCGCCGCTCGCTCCCGGCACCCCCGTCCACATCACCTACTTCGGCGAGAAGACGGCCGCGACCGTCGCCGAAGAGCCCCTCTTCGACCCGCAGATGACCCACATTCTCAAGTGAGCGAGGTCTCGCGAGATGCCACCCACCCATGACGCGATCGTGGCCGGCCTCGGCGGCACGGGCAGCCTGATCTCCACCCTGCCCGGCCACTTCTACACCGACCCCCAGATCTTCCGCAGCGAGCAGGAGCGCATCTTCGAGTCGCTCTGGTACTGCGCCGTCCGCAGCGCCGATCTGGACCGCCCCGGAGCCTTCCGTACGGTCCAGGCGGGCCGGGAGAACGTACTCGTCACCCGCACCCGCACCGGCGAACTGCGAGCCTTCCTCAACGTCTGCCGTCATCGCGGCGCGCGGCTGTGCACCGAGAGCGCGGGGGAGGTACGGCGCAACCTTCAGTGCCCGTACCACGCCTGGACGTACGCCCTCGACGGCACACTCGTCGCGGCCCCCAACCTCCGGAAGATGCCCGACATCGACCGCACGGAATACAGCCTCGTGAAGGTCGCGCTGCGGGAATGGCTCGGCTACGCCTGGATCTGCCTCGCCGACGAGCCGCCGTCCTTCGAGGACACCGTCATCGGCGCCGTCGTGGAGCGGCTCGGCGACACCGTGACGATCGAGCGGTACGAGACCGAGGGCCTGACCCTGGGGCGGCGCATCAGCTACGACGTCGCGGCCAACTGGAAGCTGATCGTCGAGAACTTCATGGAGTGCTACCACTGCGCGACGATCCACCCCGAACTGACCGACGTACTACCGGAGCTCGCGGACGGCCTGGCGGCGCAGTACTACGTCGGGCACGGCGCCGAGTTCAGTGAGGAGGCGCAGGGTTTCACCGTCGACGGCAGCGCGGGCTTCGGCCGGCTGCCGGGCATCACCGACGCGCAGGACCGCCGCTATTTCGCGGTCACCATCAGGCCCCAGGTCTTCGTGAACCTGGTGCCCGACCATGTGATCGTCCACCGGATGTTCCCGCTGGCCGAGGACCGCACGGTGGTGGAGTGCGACTGGCTGTACGCCCCCGGAGTCGTCGCGTCGGGAGCGGACCTCGACAAGTCCGTGGAGCTGTTCCACCGCGTGAACGTCCAGGACTTCGATGCCTGCGAACGGACCCAGCCGGCCATGGCCTCGCGGGCGTACCGCAAGGGCGGCGTACTCGTCCCGGCGGAGCACCACATCGGGGCGTTTCACAACTGGGTGACCGAAATGCTGGGGGAGGGGCCTGCGCAACGAAATCCGTAGGTCTAGTCCAGTGTGGCAGAGGCTCTCCTCTGTACGACCTTCTCGAATGGTAGGAATCCGCACTCAACCCCTTGTGTCGAACCGGTGACCATGTGCAAGATCTGTCTCCTGCCCGAGGCAGGCATTTCACGTACGTCACCGGAAAGGCGCAACCGTTGAGCAAGAGGCCCGGCTCCGAAGGGGGCGGCCTGCGGGCGGGCGCCCTGGGCACCTTCGACTCCGTCGTCATGGCGGTCGCCGGCTGCGGCCCCGCCCACACGATCGCCGCGACGCTCCCCGCGCTCGTGCTCGCCGTCGGCGTCGCCGGCCCGGCTGTGCTCCTGTACTGCGCGATCCCGATGATCGGCATCGCGCTCGCCTTCCGGCACCTCGGGCGCCTCGAAGTCAACGCCGGAGCCACCTACACCTGGGTGGCCCGCGCGCTCCACCCCTTCCTCGGCTTCCTGAGCGGCTGGGCCCTGGTCGTGGCGACGACCGTCTTCCTCGTCTCCGCCACCCTGCCCGCGGGCACGGCCACCCTCGCACTCATCGACCCCGAACTGGCCGGACGCACCGCACTGGCCACGGCCGTGGGCATCGGCTGGTTCCTGCTCATGGCGACCGTCGTCGCCCTCGGCGCCCGGATCAGCCCGCACGCCAGGACCGTCCTCACCGGTACGCAGCTCGGGCTGCTCCTCCTCTTCGCCGCCCTCGCCCTGACCAAGGACCGCAACGCCGCCGACTTCTCGCTCTCCTGGTTCGGCTTCAGCCACTTCGACGCGTCGCACACCTTCGTGGCGGGCGCCCTCATCGCGGGGGTCAGCTACTGGGGCTGGGACGTGACCAGCAACCTCAGCGAGGAGACCCGCAACAGCCGCCGCACCTTCGGCCTGGGCGGCATCGTCGGCGTACTGGTGGCGCTGGTCGTCTTCGTGGTCTTCACCATCGCCACCAACGTCCTCATCGGCGCCGACGCGGTGCGGGACAACCCCGCCGGATTCCTCTCCGTACTCGGCGAGGCCATCTGGCCGGGATGGGGCGGGCGGCTGCTCGTGCTGGCCGTGACGCTGTCGATGATCGCCACGCTGGAGACCACGCTCCTCCAGGCCACCCGCACGCTCTTCGCCATGGGCCGCGACCGTACCGTTCCCGCCGTCTTCTCCCGCACCCACCGGGAGTGGCAGACGCCCTGGGTGGCCACGGCGGCCGTGGCGCTCGTCGCGCTGCTGCTCATCCTGGTCTCGGCGACGGTGGGCTCCGGCGCGCAGTTCGTCCGGGACGCGGTGAGCGGAATCGGTCTGCACATCGCGTTCTATTACGCCCTCGCCGGGCTCTCTGCCGTCGTCGCCTACCGCAGGGTGCTGCTCAAGTCCCTGGGCAATCTGGTCTTCATCGGGCTGTGGCCGCTCGGCGGAGCGCTCTTCATGCTGTGGATCTTCGCCAGGTCCGTCCCGGAGCTGAGCGGCAGTGCCCTCGCCATCGGTCTCGGGGCGCTGGCTCTGGGGCTGGTGCCGATGGTCCTGTCCTGGTTCCAGGGCAGCTCGTACTACCGGCCGAGGCCGCTGGACCCGGAGCAGGCGGAGGCGGCGGACGAGTTCTACGGAGGGCGGGGGGCGGAGCCGGCGCCTGCGGCTGCCGGGCGCCGGGACGAGATCCTCACCGACTTCTGACGCATCCGGTCCGTACCGGCCAGTACGTGTGCGAGTGCCTGTACACGTCCTGTACCGGTCCCCTTTACCCGTGCCGTACCCGCGCCCGACCAGAGAGGGAACCCGCCCATGGCCGCCTGGCTGCGCCGCCGTTCCGGAGCACCGCTCTACGACCAGGCGTTCGGTGACCGAGCCCTCGCGGAGGGCTGCCAGGACATGGTCATGGGCCGCTGGGAGGGCGCCCGCGACCTGCTCGCCGAGCGTTCCCGCGACGACTGGGACCGGCGCGCGCACCGGCTGCGCCTGCTCGCCGACGCGGCGGCGAACCGGCGCACCGTGGACGTCTGGCAGGCGTCCGACCCCACGAACCCGGACGCGGCGGTGCTGCGCGCGGAGACCGAGGTGATGCGGATGTTCGCCGGCGCGCGCACCGGGACGATGCCGGGGAAGGACAGCCTGGACCGGGCGGCCCGCATGTGCCTCCAGGCGTCCGACCTCGCCCCCGAGGACCCGCACCCGTACGTCTCGCTGGTGGCGCTCGGCAGGCTGTACGAAGGCGGTGACCCGAACATGGGCCACTGGTGGAAGGAGCTCAGGGACCGCGACCTGTACCACCGGGAAGGCCACCACCAGGCACTGCGTTACCTTTCCGCCCGCTGGCACGGCTCGCACGGCGAGGCGAACAACTTCGCCTGGGAGGCCGCGTCGTACGCCCCGGCCGGCTCGCCGCTCGCGATCATGCCGCAGGTGGCGCGGGCCGAGCAGTACCGCTTCCAGACGGAGGCCGAGGGCAGGACGGCGATCGGCCTCACCTTCCACTGGAACGGGGACCGGGCGCGCTGGGACCTGCGTACGGCCCTGGAGAAGTGGATCAAGCATCGGACGGTCCCGCAGGCGCAGGACGTCGCCGACCTCAATTACCTGGCCCACGGGCTGGTCCACGCCGGAATGGAAGGGGAGGCCACTGCCGTCTTCCGCCTCCTGGACAACCGGGCCACCCGGATCCCGTGGTCGTACAGCGGCGACGCGGAGCGGCTCTTCGTGCGCTGGCGGGACAAGCTGCTGACCTGAGTGTCCGGTCTGTCCTATTTCGCGGGGTGGGCATAAATTAGAGACATGGGCAGCAATGAGCGTGAGACCGAAACGCGGGCCCGACACGTCTGTCCGGTCTGCAAGCACCCTGTCACGTCCGAAATCAAACGGCACAAGTCCCTAGGGGTCTTCGTCCCCATCTGGCGCCCGGGTCCCTGCCGGAACCCCGACTGCTCGGCGTACGCACCGGAGGCGGGCGGGGAGCCGAGGAAGCGCGAGCAGCACTCCTGACGTCACGAGCCGTCGGCCGGGCCCGAGCTGCGGGGCCGGCCGATCAGCCGGTCCGTGATCTCCTCGGCGGTCAGTACACGTGCGAACCCCTTTCGCAGTACGGCGAGTTCCGGTTCCTGCCGGGACTCGTCGTCGGTCGCGGTGACGTCTGCGCCGAACACGACTTTGTAACCGCGCTCGTACGCCTGCCGGGCTGTGGTGCCGCAGCAGTAATTGGTGAGCGTCCCCGTGACGACGACTGTGTCGCGGCCGAGGTTGCGGCAGATCGTGTCGAGCGGAGTGTCGTAGAACGCGCCGTAGGAAGGCTTGCGGATCACCACCTCGTCGGGGCGGCGGCCCATCTCCTCCCACACCTCGGCGGGGCCCGGCCTGCGCCAGTCGGTGTCGGCGTGCGGCAGGTAACGCAGGGCGTGCGGCCGGTCCAGGCCGAGATGCGTGTCGTCGAAGACGGTCCAGATGACCGGCACCGAGGCGATCCGGCACGCTTCGACCAGCCCGCGCAGCCGGGGCGCCATCCGGGTGGCCGCCGGTACCCAGTACGGGCTCCAGCCCGGCCGGACGAATTCGTCCTGCATGTCGATGACCAGCAGCGCCGAGCGCTCGGGCCGTACGCCGAACGACGCCCGGCCGTGTACATAGGCGTCACGCGCCCGTGCGGTGACCCATTCCTCGGAGTACGCCATACCGGCCCCCTTGGCTCGTCTCCCACCTCGCGTGTTACCTCGACACGAGGTACCTCGATTCGATGTGCGACACTAGCAGCATGCTGGAGCTCGCGATTCTGGGATTCCTGGCCGAGGGCCCGCTGCACGGGTACCAACTGCGCCGCCGGATCGCCCACCTGACCGGCCACACGCGGCCGGTCAGTGACGGCAGCCTCTATCCGGCGATCAACCGCCTGGTCAAGGCGGGGCTGCTGGACCGGCGGATCGAACCGGGTGCCGCGGCCGCCCAGCGGCACACCCTCACCCTGACCGCCGCCGGCGGCGCCGAGCTGCTGCGGCGACTCCGGGAACCGGACGATCTGGAAGTCAGCGACAGCACCCGGTACTTCACGATCCTGGCGTTCCTCTCCCACCTCCCGGACGCCGCGGACCGGCAGGCGGTCCTGCGCCGGCGCCTCGAATTCCTGGAGCGGCCGGCGAGCTTCTTCTACGACTCCGACTCCTCCGACTCCGACTCCGGCGAAGACCGCCCGCTGCGCGCCGATGACACGGACGATCCGTACCGTCGCGGCATGCTCCTCATCGCCCGTGCCACCAGTCGCGCGGAGCGGTCGTGGCTGCGGGAAGTGACAGGGGCGGCCGGAGCCGGGACGCAGGAGGAAGGCGGTGAGGCGGCCTGCCTGCTGGACCGCGTCTGCCCCGACTGCGGCCGTCTCGCGGCGGAGCGCGACGCCCGGTACTGCGGCCGGTGCGGCACTCCTCTGCCGTCGCTCTGACACCCTACTTACCTGCGCTGTGCGGGCAGGGCACGCGGTGAAGGACGACGGCTTCGTCCGACAGGCCCGCCCACCCGTGGTCGGCGCCGTGCCCCTCTCGCCCGACCGGGGTCACCGCCGACCTGTCGCTATGCTCGAACCCCCGTCCCCCGAGGAGCCATGACCACCCCCGCACGGAACCTGCCTCAGTTGCTCAGCGAGGCCAAGCGCTGGTTCGACGACGCGTTGCTGGCCAGCATGCGGGCGGCGGGTGAGCAGCCGGTGACCGTCGCCCAGGCCGCGGTCTTCGCCACCCTCGACGACGAGGGCACCACGGTCTCCGAACTCGCCCGCCGGATCGGCGTCACCCGGCAGACCGCCCACCAGGCCGTGCACGGCCTCATCGGGATGGGGCTGCTGGAGCAGGTCCCCGACCCGGCCTCCGCCCGCAGCCGCCTGATCCGCGCCACCGCCGAAGGCGTCCGTGTTCACCGGCGCGCCCAGGCCACCCTCGCCGTCATCGAGGACGTCCTCGCCGAACGCATCGGTATCGCCGCCGTAAGTGCGCTGCGCGAGGTACTGACCACGCCCTTGGGCGAGCCCCCCTTGGTGCAGGCGCCCTGACAAGCACCTGAGGGCCGCGCCTACTCGGGCGGGGCGACCATGGCTTCGGACTGATTCGCGTGCCGAACGCTCCAGGTCACTCCCGGCCGTCTCCAGACGCACCCTCAACTCCGCGCGCCGGAACGGCAACCGCTGTGGCCAGGTGGCCTTTCCCCGGTCCGGTCGAGGTTCGCCACAGTCCGGTGAACCGGTCGATGCGCTCGCCGGCCACCACGGGCCCGGGCACGCGCAGGGTTCCGGTAAAGGTACCGAGGTGGGGGTCTGGAGTGATCACACACTCCGGGAAGTCGAGCCATCTTCGGGTGAGGGGATACCACGCCTTGAAGACACTCTCCTTCGCGCTGAACATCAAACGGTCCCAGGCGACTTCGGGATGGAGCACGGAGAGCCGGGAAACCGTGTCCTGCTCTTCCGGCAGCATCACCGTGTCCGCGACGTTCGCGGGGAGCGGCGCGTTCGGCTCGGCGTCCACGCCGACCGAGGCGACCGCTCCCCGGCGCGCCACCGCCGCCGCCCGGTAACCCTCGCAATGCGTCATGCTGCCCACGACGCCGTCGGGCCAGCGCGGGGCCCGGCCGGCCCAGGGCGGGCCGTCCGAAGCGGGCACGATCGGGCCAGGTTCGATTCCCAGCCGCACGAGTGCCCTGCGCGCGCAGAGTCTCACGGTGGCGAACTCTCTCTGTCGCTTGGCGTCGGAGGCGGCCACCAGCTCGGCTTCTTCCGGGAACAGCTCGACATAGGGGTCGGCGAACAGTTCCTCCAGGGCGATCTCCGGCGGAAGCACCCCTTTGAGCAGCCGGCCCGTAACAGAGGTGACAGTCACGCGGAACTCTCCATCAGGGAAGCGGGAACAATGCGCGCCAGCCCCTGCGGAGGCGCGGGACGACGGCGCCACTCCCGCGGGTAACCGAGTGAGACCTCACGATGCGGCACCCCGTCGCACTCAATGGTGCGGGGGATGTGGAGATGCCCGTATATGACGCTCACCGCGCGGTAACGCACATGCCAGTCCGCAGTCTCCTCCGTCCCGCACCACTGCGCGAACTCCGGATAGCGCAGTATTCGGGTGGGCTCGCGGACCAGCGGGAAGTGGTTGACAAGGATGGTGGGCAGCGCGGGATCGATCGCGTCCAGTCTCCCGCGCGTGTACTCCAGCCGGGCCCTGCACCAGGCGTCACGGCTGGGGTACGGGTTAGAATGCAACAGGTACTCGTCGGAACAGACCACACCCGCCTGGTAGGCGGCATTCAGCGCCTCCTCCTTGGTGCGAGTACCCGGAGGCCGGAACGTGTAGTCGTACAGGACGAACAGCGGGGCCACCGCCACCGGCCCTGCCGGGCCTTCCCAGAGCGGGTACGGGTCCTCGGGGGTCAGCACCCCCATGCCGCGCATCACGTCGACCAGGTACAAGTAGCGTGCCTCGCCGCGGAGTTGGACCGGGTCACCCGGCGGAGTCCACAGTTCGTGGTTTCCGGGCGCCCAGACCACGGTGCCGAAGCGATCGCGCAGAATCTTCATCGTATCGATGATGTCTGCAGTCATTTCACCGACGTCCCCGGCGACCAGGAGCCAGTCACCGTCCGACTCCGGTTGCAGCTCCTCGGCTATCCTGCGATTTTCCGGGTACTGAACATGCAGGTCACTGACGGCGAAAAGGTTGGTCATGCCATTACCGCCGGTACGTAGGGTCCCGTTGTTCGTTCCTGGCGCATGTCGCCTACTCTCTAGCAGAGGCTTCACTGACAGACCACACTTGTAGTGTACGAGCAAGTGTCGTGTAACCCGTCTGCCCGGTCGGCTGATTCGGCGCACTCGACGGTCTGGCCGGCGATGCGGCGGCTGAAGATGTCGTGATGATGACGCAGCGATCCTGTCGTGCCCTCTCACGCCCAACCCCCGCCGAAGCCGGACGTCTCACCCTGAGGTGACAGAGAGGGGGCGCCCACGACACCGTCAAGGAAAGCGCTTTAGGCCAAGTCGAGAAGCTTGATCATCTCGTCTCCAACCCGGACAACCGGGCCATCACGGCACGGACACGTCCGAGTGACTCATCTCGCCGGACGGGAACACGTCAGCCCTGCCGTGTGTGTGGGGAGCGGATACTAGCGGATCAGTGGACTCTTTGTGAGTCATTCGTCGACTGGTCGTAGCTTTTTTCCATAGAAGGTGGCTATAGTTGACACGCTCGTGCGTGACTCTATGAAGGACCCTCGTGTCGCACGAGTGACGATCGGAGGGATCATGATTGCAGGTGTGGCGTGAAATGGACCATCACAGTCGAAGCGTCAGGTGCGGGCGCCGAAGAGGAACCGGCAACGATCACCGCAGTGATGATGAGCGTTCCCGGTGGGGCACCGCGCATAGTTGAGCTGATCGTCCGGGCCTCGGAAGAAGGTGGGGTTTCCCCACGAGCCGCACTCGACATCGACTTCGAGATGCTGGCTCAGGCGATGAGCGGGGTTGCCGGCCCGTCTTCCCGCTCCAAGGACGAACCGGAGAGCCACAAGCGTGCGGCAGTGTCTGCCCCTCCGGTCGCAGAGAAGGCAGAACGCCCCTACCGCAAGATGCCCGACGCGGATGAGGTGAAGGCAGTCTTCCTCAAGCTCAGGAGTGTGGGGAAGGTGGCGCAGCACTACGACGTTCCCCGCTACACCGCGCAGGCATGGGTGGACAGGCTGCGTCGTCTGGGTCACCTGGAGGAACCGAAGTCGAGCCCCCGAAGGCGGCGCGGCTAGGAACCCGAGTAAGGCGTCGGCGCGCAGACGGCAGGAACAAGTGCCCATCGGCAGAATTCAGGTGCTGCTGATGGAGTACGGGGGATCTTCGTGCTGGATGTACCTCCCTGGGGCAGTACCACTGCCCCGGGAGGTACACCCTTGCTCAGCCGGCGATCCCGGCCGCCAGAGAACGGACCGTCGGTGACTCGTAGAGCGAGCCCACAGTGACCCGGTCGCCCAGTTGGTTGCTCAGCGCCTCTGCGAGCTGCACCGCCCTGATCGAGTCGCACCCCAGGCTGAAGAACGATTCGTCCCGGCCCACTTGGGAGACCCCGAGCACCTCGGCCGCGGCCTTCGCCACCAGCACCTCCAGCTGCCCGTCAGGTGCCACATAGCCGGCACCGCCCGCGCCGAGAGCTGCCAGCACGGCCGCCGGGTCGGGGGAGCCACTGCCGTCCCGCTCGATCCGCGAGGTCACCACCACCCGGGCGAAAATCCCCTGACCGGCCAGTTGGGCGGACACAGCGGCCCGCACGCGCTGAGGGTCCTCGCCCGGTTCCGGCACCACTGCCACGGCGATGGTGCCGCCGCGCAGTTGGTCCGCCGCCAGGAGCATCTTGATCTGCTCGTTCGCCGGGTCCGCACCGATCAGCAGATGCACCGGCCCGGCCCGCAGGGCACCCAGCAGCGCCAGCGTGCCACGGGCCGGATCGATCAGCGTCAACCCGCGATGCCGGGCCGCCGCGACCAGCGGACTGCCCTGGTTCATCCCAGGACCGTCCCACATGCTCCAGGCCAGACTCTGCGCCCGCCGGCCCGTTGCGGCCCAGCGCTGGGCCCAGCCGTCCAACACCGCGTTGGCCGCCGCATAGGCACCGAATCCGGTGCCGCCGAACAACCCGTTCACGGACGAGAACAGCACCACCACGGTGTCCGGCCGAGTGGCCAGCAGCCTGTCCACGGCCACACAGCCACCGGCCTTCGGGCGCAGCATCCGGTCCAGCCACTGCACGGACTCCGACCGCAGCTCGTGCTCCGACAAGGACTCCCACTGCGCCGCGACCGCGGCCCCCGCCAGGTGCAACACCAGGTCGAGCCCACGGCCCCAGGACGACTCCGCCTCCACCACCTCACGGGCCAGCGCGTCGGGATCCGCGACATCGGCGGCTCGGTAACGGACCTCACCGACCGCGGACAGAATCTCCAGAGCGTCCCGCGCCTCGGTGTCCAGCTGCGCCTCCGGCGTCCGCCCGACGATCAGCAGCCGAGCCCCGTGCGCCACCACCAGGTGCTCTGCCGCGGTCCGTCCCAGGCCGCCGAGACCGCCGGTGAGCAGACAGGTCCCGCCACGGGGCAGCACATCGGTGGGTACGTCGAAGACCTCCGGCAACGGCACGGTGCGCAGCCGCTGTTGCAGCGGTTTGCCGTCGCGCACGGCGACCACGTCACTGTCGTGCTGACGGCCCGCCAGCGCGGCCAGTGCGGCCGCGTCGGCGTCCGCCGGGGCGTCGATCATCGCGGTACGGGCGAGCAGCCGCTCCGAGCGCGCGGTACGCACCAGCGCGGTCAGCCCCGCCCGCCCCGGCACCACCAGGTCACCGGGTGCCGCCTGCGCGGCGCCCCGCGTGAATACGGTGAGCTCGGCATCGGGACGTACCCGCGACAAAGCCGAAGCCACGGCGAGGAACTGCGCCGGCACACCGGTGTCTCCATCGGCGGGCGCCGCCGCGGGGTCCCCGGCGGCCACGAACAAAACCTGCGGCACGAGGCCGCGGTCCTCCCCGGCCCGGTCGTCCGTGAGCTGCCCGCCGACTCCTTCGAAGGCCTGCTCCAGGGCTCGGACGAGCTCCACGGGGTCCGCGCCGACCGGGACCTGAACATCGGCCAGCCCGTCCAGCCAGTCGGGGGCGGTACCGCTGACCATGGCCACCAGGGGACCGGCCGGCCGCTGCCGCAGCGGCGTCCCGGCCGGTTCCCAGGCGACCGCCAGTGCTGGGATACCGGCCTCGTCGCCCGACGGGCCGTCCGGGACGGCGCCGTCCGCCTCACCGCCGTAACACCGATCGTCGAACCGCCCGTCGCGCCAGCCTTCGAGCAGTCGCTCGCGCTGCACCTTCCCGCCGTTCTGCCGGGGGAACTCCTGGCCCGTCACCGGCACCAGATCGGCCGGGCGCAGGGCCAGGTCGCGGGCAAGGGCGGAACGGATGGCGTCCACCAGGGCGGGCACGTCGTCGGTGTCGGGCACGAAGAAGACCACCAAGGCGTCGGTGCCGGTGTCCTCGTCGGGCACCCCGGCCACCGCGGAGCAGGCGGGCAGCACGCCCGGGACCTGCTCCACCACCGCTTCGATCTCGTGTGCGGGGAAGTTGGCCCCGTTGACGATCACCATGTTCTTCTGCCGGCCGGTGAGGAACAGCCTGCCGTCGCGCAGGAACCCCAGGTCACCGGTGTCGAACCAGCCGTCGCCGGTGAAACTCTCCAGGTTGGCCCGCTCGTTGTGGGCGTAACCGTTCAGCAGGGTGCGGCCGGACACGTGCAGCCGGCCGACCCGGCCCTCGGGGAGCACCTCGCCCTTCGGGTCCACGATCCGCAGCGCCACGCCGGGCACCGGGGCGCCGACCTCCGTCACCACCACCGCGCCCGGCGTGCCCACGGGCAGCTCGCGCAGTCCGCCGTCCAGCGAGGCGGGTTCCAGGGAGATGGTGCCGGCCGCCGGGTCGTCACGGTGCATGCGGGTGTACGTCACCCCGGACGAGGTCTCCGACATTCCCCAGCAGGGCACCATGGCGTCGGCGGGCAGAGCGTGCGGGGCGAGCAGTTCCACGAAGCGGCGGGCGGTACGGGCGACCACGGCCTCACCGGCGTTGCAGATGTTGGTCAGGCGGCTCAGGTCCCACGATCCGGCGGCGATCTCCTCCGCGCGCTGACACACCAGCGAGAACGCGAAATTCGGCGCCCAAGTACTGGTGGCCCGGAACCGGTCCAGACAGTCCAGCCACAGCAGCGGTCTGCGGATCACCGACTCCGTCCGCACATTGACGTGCTCACAGGTCAGGAACACGTCCCGGACGTTGAACATGATCATGCCGCCGACGTGGTCCAGCGGCATCCAGTTCAGCGAGACGTCGTGCTCTGTGAAGCCGTTCGCGGCGATCGCCGCGTAGCTCCTGGCGACGATGGTGCGATGGCGGTGCTGCACGCACTTGGGCGTGCCGGTGCTGCCCGAGGTCAGCAGGTTGACGATCAGCGCGTCCGGGTCGGGGACCGTCCAGTCGGCCGGTTCCGGGTCGAGCAGCGTGTCGGCGGCCAGCACCCGCAGGGCCTCGCCGCCGGGCAGCCGGCCGGCCAGTGAACGTACCCCTTCGAGCAGTCCGGGATCGGCGATCACCGGCGGGCGGCCGAGCAGCCCCCAGGCCGCGACGAGCTTGCGCACCGCGGCGTTGTCCGTGGCGTACTCCGGCGCGGGGGCCACCGGGGTGGGCAGGAATCCGCCCAGTACGCAGGCCCACCAGGCGGTGACGAAGGTCCGGCTGTCGGCGCACTGCAACAGCACGGTGTCACCCGGAGCCAGGCCGTGGCGTCGCAGTCCGCCCAGCATGCGGCGGGCCTCTTCGTACAGCTCGGCGTACGTCTGCCGGTCGGTGCTGCCGTCCGGCAGCAGATAGGTGGTGCCGCGGCCGGGGGCCACCCGCGCGGCCCGGGCCAGCGCCTGCGGCAGCGTCGCCACCGCGTCCGGCGGCAGGACCGGCTCGGGGCCGTGGACCAGCGCCGGCCGGTCGGCGGGGACGTCGGTGCCGGCGGGTACGCCGCCGGTGCCGGGCCCGGATGCCGCCCGGTTCGCGCCGGGAGCGCGCAGCCGGCGGTCGTACACGGCGGCGGCCTCCCGGACGCCCGGGGCACCGGCGGCGATCCCGGCGATGGCTTCCAGGGAGAACGGTGTGGCTGCCGTGGCGGGGGCAGCGGTGTCGGCGGTGGCGGAGGTGCCGGCGGTGATACTCACGCGAGTGTCCTTCCATCCGGGGCAGTCAGCGATCCGGCAGGGGCGGCCGGCGCTCCGGTGGGCAACTGCCCACTGATCTCGCGGGCCGCCTCCGGAGTCAGTCCGACGACGAAGTAGTGACCGCCCTCGACGCTCACGCCGGTGCGGCCCACATCGGTCTGCTCGGCCCAGCCGGCCAGAGCGGTCTCGTCCACCGAACCGGTCAGGCCGCGAACCGTGGTGATCGGCACCGGCAGCGGGGGACGCGGCCGGTGCCGGTAGTTCTCCCAGAGCTCGAAATCGGCGCGCAGCACCGGCAGCAGGAACTCCAGCAACTGCGCGTTGCGGGCCACCGCCTCCGGCAGTCCGCCGCGCTCGTTCACGGCGGCCAGCAGGTCCTCGTCCGACAGCCGGTGCAGCGGCTCCGCGGGCGGCGGTGCCTGCGGGGCGGGCTGCTCACCGACGATCAGCCGCTGCGGCCAGGTCCCGAACCGGCGGCCCATCTCGTGCGCGATCTCGTACGCCAGCAGCCCGCCCGCGCAGTGCCCGTACAGCACGTACGGCATGGCCGTGTACGGGCGCAGGGCGATCGCGCAGGCGGTGACCAGCGCGTCGATGCGGGCCGGCGGCTCCTCACGGGACCGGTCCTCGCGGCCGGGCAACTGCACCGCCAGCGTCTCCACCCAGGAGGGCATCAGCGCCGCCATCCGCTGGTACACGGACGCGCCGCCACCGGCGAACGGCAGACAGATCAGCCGCACCCGGACGTCCTTCCCGGGCACCCGGCGCACCCAGAGCGAGTCCGCGGCGAAGCTCACCGGTTTGATGTCCGCGGGCGCCTTCGTGGGGGTGCCCGCGCTCATCGCGCCCCCTCCTCGTCCAGTTCGGCGGCCAGCTCGGCGATCTCGTCGTCGCTGCGCCCCTCCACCAGTTCCAGTGCCTCCGCCAGCGCGTCCCGCTGCGCCCCCTGACCCGTGGTCGCCGCATCGACGAGCGCGGACAGACCGGCCACGGTGGGGGTGGCGAAGAAGTCGGCGATCGGCAGTGCCACCCCGAACACCGCGTTCACGCGGGAGGACAACTGGATGGCCTGCAGACTGGTGCCGCCCGCCGCGAAGAAGTTCACGTGGTTGCCGACACGGGCGCCCAGCAGCGGGGCGAACACCTCCTTGCGCATGGTGCGCTCCGTGGGCGTGCTGTTCTCCTCGTCGACGTCCGAGAGTTCGTCCACCGCGGCGAACTCCACGGCAGGCAGCCGCCGCCGGTCGATCTTGCCGCTCGGGGTGAGCGGGACCGCCTCCAGCGGCACCAGCACGGAAGGCACCATCGCGGACGGCAGCCGGCCGGCCACCGCGGAGCGGACCGTGTCGAGCTGCAGCTCGCCGGGCCGCTCCGGCACCACGTACGCCATCAGCAGGGCGCCGGTGCGCGGGTCTGCGGCCACCTCCGCCACCGCCCGGGCGACCCCGTCCACGGCCTGCAGCGCGGCCTCCACCTCGCCCAGCTCGATCCGTACGCCACGGACCTTGACCTGCCGGTCGGCTCTGCCGACGAAGCACAGGTCCCCGGCCTCGTCCCAGACGGCCAGGTCACCGGTGAGGTAGCGGCGCGAGCCGGGCGGGCCGTCCGGGTCGGGCCGGAACCGGTCGGCGGTCAGGTCGGGCCGCCCCAGGTAACCGCGTGCCACCCCCAGTCCGGCGATGGCGAGTTCACCGACCGCGCCGGGCGGGAGCACACCCGAACCGGCACCGTCCACCACGTAGGCGCGGTGGTTGGCCATCGCCCGGCCGATCGGCGGCGAGGAGGTCCACTCGCCCTCGCACCGCTTGGCCACCACGGTCACCGTGGTCTCCGTCGGGCCGTAGCCGTTCCAGAAGCCCCGGCCACGGGCCCACCGGGTGGTCAGCTCACCGGTGAACGCCTCGCCTCCCACGAACGCCACCCGCAGATCGGGGTAGCCCTCCGGGTCGAGCAGTTCCATGATCGCCGGGGGCAGGTCGATGACGGTGATCCGCTGCTCGCGCAGCACCGCGTCGAGGGCGTCCACGGAGCGCCGCTGGTCCTCGTCCATGACGTACAGGGCGGCGCCGCTGAGCAGCGTGCCGAAGATCTCGAACACCGAGACGTCGAAGCCGGGCGAGGCGAAGTGCAGGACCCGGTCCTCGGGGGTGAGAGCGAACATCTCCCGTACGGTGCGGGTGAAGTTGGCCGCGTTGCGGTGCTCGACCACCACGCCCTTGGGCCGGCCGGTGGACCCCGAGGTGTAGATGACGTACGCCGCGGAGGCGGGCGGCACGACGACCGGGGCATGCTGCTCATCGGTCGCAGGTTCGTCCTGCGGGCCGGGGCCGAGGACCACGCGCAGCGGCTGCGGCACCCGGTCCGCCGTGCCGGGGGAGACCAGCACGGTCCGGGCCCCGGTGTCCTCCAGGATCATCGCCAGCCGCTCGTCGGGCTGACCGACGTCCACCGGTACGTAGGCGCCACCGGCGCGCAGCACACCGAGTACGGCGGCGAGCAGCGCCGGGCCCCGCTCCATCACCACCGGCACGAGGTCACCGAGGCCGACTCCGGCGGCCACCAGTCGCGCTGCGATCCGCCGGGACCAGGCGTCGAGACCGCCGTAGGTCAAAGTGCCGCCCTGCCAGACCAGCGCGGTGTTGTCCGGGGCGGCCGCGACGACCTCTGCGAACAGTTCGTGCAGCGGGGTTTCGAGCGGCGCGCCGATCGGCGCGTTCCAGTGCTCAAGCACCTGTGCGCGTTCCTGCGCAGTGCCCAGCGGGGCGTCTCCCCACGGCCGTTCCGGCTGCTCGCAGAGCGCGCCCAGGGTCTGCAGGAAGCGGTCCAGGAGGCGGGCGGCCGTGGCTCGCCGGTACAGCGAGGTGGCGAACCGTACCGCCACGGTGGGCTGCTCGCCGTCGCCGACCTCCAGCGCCAGCTCGAACGTCCCGGCACCGGCGTCGACCTGCTCGCAGCCGATCCGCACCCCGTCCGCCTCGACCGGTCCGGTGCTCTCGCCGGTGGTGGTGAAGCCGATCTGGACCAGGGGCAGCCGGCCGGCGTCCGGTTCCACCCCGAGGGCGTCCAGGATCAGCTTGAACGGCAGGGTGGAGTGCTCCTTGCCGTCCCGGCGGGCGTCGCGCACGCGGGCCACCACGGCGGCGAAGCTGTCCGCCTCGTCCAGTTCGACCCGCAGCGGCAGCAGGTTTCCGATGTCGCCGACCAGCCGGCCGGCGTCGTACGGGCCCGTGACGTCGTACGGCAGACCGACGGTGAGGTCCCCGCGGGCGGTGTGCCGGGCGATCAGGACCAGGAAGGCGGCCAGCAGGACATCCTGCCGCTCGGCATCGTCCTTGGCCAAGTCGTCGGCCGCTGCCGCGAGTTCGAGCGGCAGCGGCAGCCGGACCACGTCGCTGCTCAGGTCGATCAGCCGCGGACGGGGGGAGTCGGTGGGCAGCTCCGTGCCCTCCCAGCCGGCCAGGGCGCCGCGCCAGTACTCGGTGGCCTCGCGGGCGCCGTCCTGCTCGCACCAGTCCCGTTGCCAGCTCGCGTAAGCGCCGAAGTCCACCGGCTCCCGCGCCCACTTCGGCGCCTCGCCGCCTATTCGGGCGCGGTAGGCGTGGGCAAGGTCGCTCTGGAGCACCCGCGCGGAGCGCGGGTCCAGGACGATGTAGTGGCTGGTCAGCACCAGCAGGTGCTGCTCGGGGGTGGCCCGCAGCAGCCGGAAGCGGACCATCGGGCCGGAGTTGAGGTCCAGTCCGCGGCGCAGCTCGCCCTGCACCACCTCGTCGGCGCGCGGGCGCAGCCGGCCGTCGGGAACGTCCTCGACCTCCAGCCGTACCTCGGGCACCGACTTCACCTGCTGGGTGCCGCGGGTGTCCTCGTCGGGGAACGTCGAGCGCAGCACGGTGTAGCGCTGCAGCAGATCGGCCAGCGCCGCGCGCAGCGCCTCCGGGTCGAGCCGGCCCTCGATCGGGAAGGCGAAGCCGAGCCCGTAGGCCAGGCTGCTGGGGGCGAACCGGTCAAACAGCCATAGCTGTTCCTGCCGGTACGACAGCGGGGCGGACCGGGCCCCCGCGGAGACATCCTCCAGCCGAGCCAACAGCGCGTCCCGGCGCTCCTCCGGGAGCTGGCGCAGTCGACGAAGCAACTCGCTCTGTTGACTCATGCCACTGTCCTCCAAGTCAGCATGCAAAACACGACAGATGATGTACAGCCTTACCCAGCAGGCAGCATGAGAGTCAACGAAATACTACGAATACTGCGTACCGGTTCCGTCTTGACGCCGGATTACGGCTCCCGTGGACCGGAATCCGCGGTGAGCCGGTCCGCCAGCACCCGGACCAGCTCGGGCGGCGCGTCCAGGAAGCTGTAGTGGGTCCCCGGCAGGACCACCTTCTCGGTGGGCGCCCAGGCCTGCCAGCCGCCCATCAGGTGGTGCGGCACCTCGACGTCGTTGTCCCAGCCCAGCGCGGTGATCGGGCAGGGCACGGTGCCGGCCGGGCGGAAGTACTTCCGGTTGGCTTCCAGGTCGGCCTGCATCACGTCGACGAACAGGTCGACGAGCTCGTCCGCGGAAGCGGCCGCCCCCATCGCGGTCAGCAGCCCGGCGATCTCGTCGCGCAGCCCCTGGTCGTCCAGGCCGAGGAAACGGCCCCAGGGACCGTCCTGCGGTGCCACCTGACTCGACGCGAAATACCGCACCGGTGCCGGCAGGCCGCGCTCCGCGATCCCGAGCACCGTCTCGAACGCCGGCAGGGCCCCTCCGCAGTGTCCGAACAGTGCGTACGGGCGAGCGGTCAGCACTTCCCCGACGTCGTCCAGCAGAGCCCCGGCAAGCTCCTCGTAGGTGCCGAAGTGCGTCTCGCGCATCCGGTTCTCCCGCCACGGCAGTTGCAGCGGGACCACCTCCGCGTCACCGATGGTGGCGGGCCAGGCCCGGAACATTGAGGCACCGCACCCGGAGTAGGGCATGCACAGCAGAAGCATCCGGGCATCGGGCGACGGCTCGCGCAGGAACCAGCGTCGCTGCTGAGGTTCCATCAC
This sequence comes from Streptomyces flavidovirens DSM 40150, assembly GCF_000429085.1. Classification (GTDB taxonomy): domain Bacteria; phylum Actinomycetota; class Actinomycetes; order Streptomycetales; family Streptomycetaceae; genus Streptomyces; species Streptomyces flavidovirens. The sequence goes on from NZ_AUBE01000008.1 coordinate 48,615, forward strand.
GCCTTCTCTCCCCTCACCACGCCGTTCGCCCCCGGCGAGTCGAACCGGACCGTGCGCACCCGGTCGCAGCCGGCGTCGCGAAGCCAGCCGGCGTACTCGGCCCCCGTGTAGTTCCGCCCCCAGGTGCCCACCAGCATGTTCATGCTCATCAGCGCTGCGTCCACCGGGCCCGACTTGTCGTCGTCCACCAGCAGTTCACTGATCAGTACGGTGCCGCCGGAGGGCAGCGTGTCCAGGCAGGAGGCAAGGAGCTTGCGGTTCTGGTTCTCGTCCCAGTCGTGCATGATCATCGACAGCAGTACGGCGTCGTGCCCGGTCGGCAGCGGATCGGCGAAGAAGTCGGCCGCCGCCGTGCTGATCCGTCCGCTCATCCCGGCCGCGTCGATGCGCTCCCGGGCGAGTGCGCACACGTGCGGCAGGTCGACGACGGTGCCGCTCAAGTGCGGGTGCTGCCGGCAGAGCTCGATCAAAGTGGCCCCCGCGCCGCCGCCGACGTCCATGATCCGGCGTACACCGGAGAAGTCGACCGCCGCAGCCATCTGGCGGGCGGTCAGGGTGGAGAAGGCGAAGAGCCCGTCCCAGAAGGACTTCGGCCGGTTGCCCTCCTCGAACATGTTCCGGTCCGGGTCGGGCACCGGCTTGGTGGGTGCGTCGGTACGTACGGCCTCGGTCGCGCGCATCCAGCCGGGCGCGGTGTACTGGGCCACCATCTGCACATAGCCGCCGAAGTAGTCGGGCAGGCCGGGCACCAGGTAGTGGTCGGCCACGGCGGTGTTGCGGTAGCGCCCGTCCCGCTGTTCCAGCAGTCCCAGCGCCGTGCACGCGGTCAGCAGGATCTCGGCCGGCCGCTCGCCGAGGCCGAGCCTTCCGGCCAGTTCGGGAGCACTGGACGCGCCGGCGGCCAGGGCCTCGAAGACCCCCGTCTCGATGGCCGCCGTCAGGGTCTGTGCCTTCCACAGACCGGTCGCCAGGTCGATCAACAGGGTCGGCTGCGGGTCGCCGGTACTCGTCTCGGTGCTCGTCTCGGCGCTTGACTCGGTGAACACTTCAGCGCTCCTCCCCGGTGCGGAACCGCACCGACACCCGGTCGAACATGATGTGCCGACCGTTCTCGAAATGCAGTTCACTGGGCTCGTCCAGGTCGAACAGCGGCTGCTGGGCCAGCTCGTCAAGGACCGCGGCGAACTCGGCCCGGGCCAGATGCACCCCCATGCAGTGGTGGATGCCGTGCCCGAAACTGAGATGCTGGTGGGAGTTGCCGCGGTCGGGGTTGAACTCGTCGGGCTCCGGGAACTTCTCCGGATCCCGGTTGGCCGCGTCGAACAGCAGAACCACCCGGGCACCGGCCGGAATGACGGTGCCCGCGACGGTGACCTCACGGGTGGTGACCCGCGTGAACCGGTCGGTGGGGCACCAGCGGCGCAGGGCCTCCTCCGCGACGGCCGGGCGCAGCCGCGGCTCGCGGCGCAGCCGCCGCTGCAGGGCGGGATCCCCGGCCAGGGTGTGCACCAGGCGGGTGATCGAGTTCATCGTGTTGTCGTGCCCGGCGACGCAGAAGCTGACGATGATCGAGTACAGCTCCTCGTCCGGCAGCGGCCGGCCGTCCCGCCGCATCGCCGCCAGCCGGGCGAGGTAACTGCCGTCCGGCCGGCGCCGTACCCGGTCCATCTCCTCGGCCAGCAGGGCGTGGAAGGCGGGCCAGAACTTGCTCGCGTCCCGGTCGGTCGAGATGTACGTCCACATCGTCCGCGTCGCCTCGCGGACCCGGCTGCGGCAGGTTTCGGAGAGCCCGAAGGCCACTCCCAGCACCTCGATCGCGAACGGCTCCGCGAATTCGGCCATCAGGTCCCCGTGGCCGCGCTCGACCACCGGCGCGAGCAGGCGGGCGACGATCCGGCGCAGTTCCGGCACCATCGCGCCGACCGCGTCCCCGGTCATCGGACCGGCCATCCGGTCACGTATCTCGCGCTGCTGCGGCGGGTCGTAGTCGATCGGCGAGAACATCGGCATCCCCTCGGCCCGCGGGAAGTGCACGCCGCGGGCCGAGCTGTACGTGCGCCAGTCCGTCAGGGCGGCGCGCACGTCCGCGTACCGGGAGAGGATCCAGATTCCGCCGTACGCCGGCGACCAGGTCACCCCCTGCTCACGGATCTCGCTGTTCACCCGCTCCGCGGTCTGCGGGGTGTATCCGGGGTCGTGGTGGTCGAAAGCGGTTACCAGCCGGTCGGTGGCGTCCGCGGCCTCGGTGGTCATGCCTGCCTCCATGCCGATTTCGTCGGTCGACGATGTGTGTCGTGCCTGGCGGTGCCGGGGTGCTGCGGGCGGGCGGGTTCAGCGCCGCCTGGGGACGATCGGAGGGAGTGCGGCCGCCCCGGTGCCGGGGGCGGTGGCCGCCGGGATCAGCCGGGCCAGGCCGCTGACGGTCGGCTCGGCCATCAGGTCCGGCAGCTCGATCCGGGCGCCGAGGCCCTGCTCGATCCGGCCCTGCAACTGGGCCAGCAGCAGCGAATCGCCGCCGAGCTCCATGAAGTGGTCGTCCGCGCCGACCCCGTCCACCCGCAACAGGTCCGCGAACAGGCGGGCCAGTGCGGTTTCCGCGCCGGGGGCGGGCGCCCGCCAGGCGCGCGACGGGCGCCCCCGGGTCCAGTCCGCCGGGGGCAGCCGACGGCGGTCGATCTTGTTGGAGGTGTTCAGCGGGAACGCGTCCAGTTGTACGTAGGCGACCGGGACCATCCAGTCCGGCAGCCGCTCCACCGTGTGGTTGCGCAGCTCCAGCGGCGCGACCTCCCGCGCCGCGACGAAACAGGCGACGAGGCGGCGCTGGTCGCCGTCCACCGTCGCCACCACGGCGACCTGGTCGACGTCGGGGTGCTGGCCGAGCGCCCACTCGACATCACCGAGCTCCACCCGGTGTCCGCGTATCTTCACGATGTTGTCGATCCGGCCGTGGTGCTCCAGGATCCCGTCGGGACGGAACCGGCCCGCGTCGCCGGAGCGGTAGATGCGGCTGCCGGGGGCGCCGAACGGGTTGGGCCGGAACCTGTCCGCGGTCTGTGCCGGATCGCCCAGATACCCGAGGCTGAGGCAGTCCGAGTCGATCCACACCTCGCCGATGCCGTCGACGACCGGTGATATGCCGTCGTCCTCCAGGAGGTGGACGGTGACCCCGTCGATCGGGCGGCCCACGGGCGGGGCGCTCGCGCGGTCGGCGTCGGTGGCCGTGGTGGGGGTGCACCGAAGGGGCCACGGGTGGCAGGAGTTGGCTATCTGGAACGCCTCCAGGCTGCCGTACGAGACGGCGACCTCGAACGGCAGATCCGCCGGCCCCCACCGGTTCAGCCGGTCACCGCCCAGGGTGAGCAGGCGCAGCGCGCAGTCGCGCGGCCAGGGCAGGTTCTGCAGGACCTCGCCGACCGGGGTGATCACGAAGCTCTGGGTGATCCGCTCGGCGAGCAGCCAGTCCCGCAGGGCGGGCGGGGAGGCGATCACGTCGTGGTCACCGATCACGATGTGCGCGCCCTGCCAGAGCAGGCCGCCGACCTCGTGCAGCGCGATCCCGGCGCCCGCCGCGCCGAGCCAGGAGCCGCGGTCGGCGGCGGTGGTGGCGTTGATGGTGGCACTGCGGGCGGCACTGAGCGCCAGCCAGGAGTGCTGGGCCAGCACGATCTTCGCTTCGCCCGAAGAGCCGGAGGTGAACATCGCGTAGGCGAGATCCTCGCGGCGCGGTGCCGGACGCGGGGGCACCTCGCTGGCCACCCCGGCCGGCACCGGCGCACCGGCGTCGAGGGCGATCACGGGCAGTCCCGCGGGGGCCGGAGGCATGGGGTTGCCGGTGCTCCGGGCGGGGACCGCGGTCACCACGGCGGCGGGGCGCCCGGCAGCGATCGCCCGGTCGAACCGTTCCACCGGTACGGCCGGGTCCAACGGCATGCATACGCCGCCCGCCTTCAGGCAGCCGAGCATGCCGACCACCCACTCGACCGAGCGCCCCAGGTACATGGCGACCATGTCACCGCGCCGCACCCCCAACCGGCCGAGCTGCCGGGCGAGTTGGCCGGCCTGCCGGTTCAGGTCCCGGTACGTCAGTTCCAGTTCCCCGTGCCGGACGGCGGGCGCCGCGGGGGTGCTGCGGGCGAACTCCTCGATGCGGGAGACCAGGGTGGTGGCCGGACCCGCTTCGCGTACGGCCGTGGCGTCCTGCTGGCTGATCATGTGGTCCTCTCTGAAGGGGGGAGAGCCGTGCAGGTCGGTCCGGCCGTACTGCCTGATGCCCGGTCGGTCGGACCTGCGGTCAGTCGACGACGAGCCGCATGTCCTCCGGTACGTCGTCGGTCAGCCGGGTCACCGAACCGGCCAGGACCCAGAGCACGGCGCACAGCGCGAGCGCCGAGGCCAGGTAGAAGGAGGCGGCATTGCCGACCGTCACGGCGACCGCACTGCCCAGCAGCGGACCGGCGGCGTTGGCGCCCCAGACGAGCGGCAGGGAGACCCCGCCGACCCGGCCCATCGCCTGCGGCGGTGTGGCCTTCTGGATGAGGGTCATGACCCCGACGTTCCCCACGGGCGTGGTGAACGACGAGATGCCCTGCGAGACGATCAGTACGGTCACGGCGAACCCGGTGCCGCCGAGCTGGGCGAGGGGCAGCAGCGCGAACGCCACCACCAGCATCACGTGGGTCACCAGCAGAGTGCGGCCGATGCCCAGCCGCTCGTTGATCCGCCGGGACAGGATCGCGCCGAGCACGACCGGCGCACCACCGACACCGAGGGTCAGCCCGACCTGTGCGGCGGTCAGACCCAGGTCCTCGTACCCGAACACAATGATCATGGCGAGGACCATGGACACGGCGGTGTTGCCGAAGGTGGCCATCAGAGTCAGGTACCGCAGCAGCTTGTTGCCGAAGGTCATGGAGATTCCGCCGCGCAGGTCGGCCAGCGTGGCGCGCAGGCCGCGTGCGTGGGTCTGCTGCTTCTCGGGCTCACGGAACCGTACGAAACTCAGCGCGATGGCCGCCAGCAGGTAGGAGACGGCGTCGACGGTGAGCGCCCGCGCGGCGCCGAGCACGCTGACCAGAGCGCCGCCGCCGCTGCGCCCGAAGATCAGCGCGACGGAGCGGCTGAGCTGTGTCTTGGCGTTGCCGTCCACCAGGTCCTCGCGCGCCAGCAGTTGCGGCAGGTACGCCTGGTAGGCGAGCTGGAAGACGACGTCGAAGACGCCCTTGACCAGTGCGGCCACGTACAGGTGAACCATCGTCAGCCCGTCCATCGCCCAGGCCAGCGGCAGCGAGCCCAGGACGACGAACCGGGCCGCGTTGGACACCTGCATCATCATCCGCCGGTTCAGCCGGTCGGTGAACACCCCCATCAGCGGGGCGAGCAGGACGAACGGAATCCATTGCGCGGCGATCAGCATGCCCACGCCGACCGCGCCCTCGCCGAAGCCGATGACGGCCAGCAGGGGCAGCGCGACCACGCTGATCTCGCTGCCCAGCAGGCTGATCGACTCTCCGCCCCAGACCAGGGCGAAGTCACGGTTGCGGAACAGGACGGAGCGCTGTTTCGCGCTCTTGCCACCGGCAGGAGGAGGCGGCGCGGTGCCGGACGCACCCGGCGGCGACTGGGGTGGGACCCCCCCGCCGGCGCTCTCTGCCTCTGCCGGGGTGGTTCCGGTCCCGGATGACGAGTTGGTTGAGGTCATGCCCTGTGGCTCCTCATAGCAGGAATTCGGTGCGAGACGCTCGTATTCAGTTGTGCGTGTGCGTCGGTCGGCGAGCTCCCTGACCACACACCACAACTGCGGACGGCATCACAGTACGGCCAGGCTGCACGGTACAGCCAGTCTTTAAGCACAGTCTGCGCTTCCGGGCCGGCCGGCCGGACGGGGCCGCATGCACCGCGAGGCCTTGCTGAATTCGAACGTGCAGGCAGTGCAAGCAAGTTGGGGCAGGTGGCAGCACAGTCGCCGCTCCCCTTGCTATGACTGTGCAGACGCGATCCGGCCGAAACTGATTGTGGCATGGCCGGAAGGGAATCGTCCGTACGGCGACTGTCGTACGGGTGGACGACGAGGCCGGGGCCGGTCTTCGCCGTCGTACCGCAACACTACTGGGCAATGTCTGCGTGCCGCGTTATCGTATCTCCATGAGAGGCTACGAAGACTTCATACCCCTTGCGGTTATCCAGGAGCACTTCTGGTCCTCCGACGGAACAGCGGCCGAACAGGCCCCGCTGACCGAGTGCGTGGCGCTGGCGGTGCCGGGCCGACTGGACCCGGACGCCCTGAGCACCGCGGTCCGCGCGCTGCTGTCCCGGCACGAGATCCTGCGCAGCGCCGTACGCCTGCACGACGGGCGGCCGGGACAACTGGTGCTCCCCGTGCCCGAACAGTTGCCGTTCACCGAGGTCACCCTCCCGGCCCGCGAGCATGACGCGGACGCGCGGCAGGACCGGGACCGGGCGCTGTCCCGGTTCGCCGGCACCGGGATCGACCCCGCGGCCGGCTGCGGGATCGCGTTCCTGCTGCTGCACGGCGGCGGCCCGGCGGGCGAGGACGTCCTGGCACTGGCCGTCCACCACATCTTCGCGGACGCCACCGCGGTCCGGCTGCTGCTGGCGGAACTGGCCGCCGACTACGCCGCCGCGCTGGCCGGCACCCCCTCACCGGTGCCCGAACCCGAGCTGCAGTACGGCGACTTCGTCCAATGGGAGCGCGAATCCCTGCTCCCCGCCGCCCGGGACACCGACACCGCATGGTGGCAGGAGACCCTGAGAGCCGCGCCGACCGCCCTGGAAGTACGGCCTGACCTCCCGCGCCGCCGCAGCCGTCGCGGCGCCGGCCGACGCACCGGGTTCGTCCTGCCGGGGGTCGACGGTCCCGCCGTGCGGCGTACCGCCCGGACCCTGCACGCCTCGCCGTACGCCCTGTGCCTGGCGGGCTGGGCGGCCATGATCGCCCGCTCCACCGGCGACGAGGACCTGATGCTCGGCGTGCTCGCCGCCAACCGGGCCGTCCCGCAACTGGAGTCGCTCGTCGGGCAGCTCGCCAACACCGTGCCGCTGCGCCTGGACCTCGGGGGCGCGCCGGACCTGGCCGATACGGTGTCGCGCTGCTCGGCCGGGGTGGCCGCCGCGGTCGAGCATGTCCGGCTGCCGTTCAACCGGATCGTGCAGGCCGCCGCCGCCCCGCGCCCGACCGACCGGACCCCGTTGATCCAGCACCTGTTCCTGCCCCGTGTGGACGCGGTCGGTGAGCTGAGCCTGGGCGGACAGCCGGTGCGGGTACTGGACGTGGAACGCGACCGCGGTCGGTTCGACACCGTCGCCGAGATCGAAGTCACCGACGAGCAGGTCCGGTTGTGGCTGGAGTACGACAGCGACCTCTACACCCCGGACGGGGTACGCGCGCTGGTGGACGATTACGCCGGGGTGCTGAAGCAGTGGCTGGCGCGGCCCGCGCTGCGGCTGCCGGAGCTGGAGCTGGACGCGCCGGTTCCGGTCGGCCCCGTACCGGCCGGCCAGGAGCCGGTCGGCGGACCGGCGGAGGAGCTTCGGGTCGACCTTCCCGACGGCACCCCCCTCACGCTCCTGCTCGACCGCTCGCGCGGACCGGAGCGCTGGCCGGTGCTGACCGGGCTGAGCGGGGCACAGGCAGAAGATCTGGAACTGGAGCCCGGACTGTCGGTGCACCAGCCCGCCGAGCTGCTGCTGGCCAAAGTCCGCACCGGCCTCACCGCCCGGCGCGACACGCGGGGCCGGCTGGAGATCGTGGCCGGACTGCCCACCCCCGTGGTGGACACTCCTTCGCCGGACACCCGCACGACGGCGGGCACGGACCGGCTCCTCGGACTGGTCACAGAGATCTGGGCACAGGTGCTGGAACAGCCGGGACTCGCCCCGGACGACGACTTCTTCGCCTGCGGCGGACACTCGCTGCTGGCCACCAGCCTGGTGGCCGAGATACAGGAGACGCTCGGGGTGGGAGTGCGGGTACGGGCCCTGTTCGAAAACCCGACCCCGGCCGAGCTGACCGCCCACCTGCGTAACGCCCATCCCGAACTCGACGGCATGCTCGAACTCATTGCCGAGCTGCCTGACGGCGCGGAGACGCAAGCCGTCGTCGCACCGGCGGAACAAGCGCCCACCCCGGCCACAGAGACCAGCGGAAACGACACCGCCGTGGACGTGCCCCTGCTGTCCGGCCAGCGTCAGCTGTGGCTGGCCCAGCAGGCCGACCCGGACGCGCTCACCCACACCATCCCGCTGATCCTGGACCTGGCAGGACCGCTGAAGCCGGACGCGTTCGCCGCCGCGCTCAATGACGTGGTGGCGCACCAGCCGGGCCTGCGCGCCACGTTCGTCGAGGTCGACGGCCTGCCGGTGCAGCGGATCCAGCCGCACACCCCGATCGACGTACCCACGATCGACCTGACCGGCCAGGACGACGATGCCGCCCGCGATGCGGAGCTGCGGCGGCTGGAGCAGGAGATCGCGTACACCGGATTCGACCTCACCCGCGGCCCGCTGCTGCGGGCCCGGATCATCCGGCTGGGCGCCGAGCGCCACCAGGCCCAGCTCCTCTTCCACCACCTGGTCACCGACGAGGTGTCCATGACCCTGCTGATGCGGGAACTGAGCACCGCCTACCGGGCCAGGGCTGCCGGACACGCTCCGGCCCTGCCCCCGCACGAGGTCGATCTCGCCACCCTGGCCCGGGCCGAGGAGAACTTCCTCGCCGGTGCGGAGGGCGAACGACTGCGCCGGTTCTGGGCCCGCGAGCTGGCGGGGGCGGCCGCGCTGCGGCTTCCCACCGACCGTCCTCGCGGCGACCGCGCGAGTTTCCGCGGCGAGTTCCTGGAGCGGCCCGCCTCCGCCGACGCGGCCAGGATGGTGCGCGAGCTGGCGGGCGCCTGCCGTACGACCCCGTTCACCGTGTTCTGCGCGGCGGTCGCCGTCGTGCTGCGACGGCTGAGCGGCCAGAGCGACATCGTGATCGGCATTCCCACGGCGAACCGTACGCAGCGTGGGGCAGACCAGTTGATCGGCTGCTTCCTCAACGTGGTTCCGGTCCGGCTGGACCTGTCGGGCAACCCCCGCTTCGACGAACTCGTGCAGCGGGTGAGCGCGGCGGTGCTGCGCTCCTACGAGCACCAGCAGGTGCCCTTCGCGGAGATCGTGCAGAGCGTCCAACCGCAGCGGGTGCCCGGTACGCACCCGATCTACCAGGTCACCTGCGAACTGCAGCTGGAGTCCTGGATGCCCGCACAATTCGCCGGCCTCGACTGCGAGTACCGCTTCCTCTCCCACGGCACCGCCCGCTACGACATGGCCTTCCACGGGCTGCTGCGCCCCTCCGGGCTGTCAGCGATGGTGGAGCTGAACACCGACCTGTGGGACCGGACCACCGGCTACCGGCGGATCGACCAGGTACTGGAGCTGCTCGCCGCGGCGGCGGAGGGACCCCGTACACCGATCGCGGACCTGCCCGGAGCGAGCGGGCACCAGACCACCGCGCCCGCCCGTCACTGACCGGACGTCTCAGCCGGCGTCGGGGTCTTCGGACCGTACGACCCCGACGCATGCGGGGGGCGTGGTCGCCGCGGCGAAGGCGGCGCCTGCCATGCCGGCGCTCAGTGTCGTGCCGTCGGCCGGGTCGATCAGCAGGAAGGAACCGGTGCGCCGGGAGTCGGCGTAACCGTCGAGGGCGAGCGGTTCCGCGGTACGGATGCGGACCCGGCCGATGTCGTTGGCGACCAGCCGTCCCGGCTCCGGGTGCGGGGACAGGCCGTCCAGGGTGAGCCGGGACGGGATCTGCCTGACGACGGCCTTGACGGTACGGGTGGTGTGCTTGAGCAGCACCCGCTGACCCACGGCCAGCGGCCGGTCGGCGACATGGCAGACGGTCGCCTCGACGTCCTGGCTGATCGCCGGAGCGTCCCCGGACGGGACCAGGAGGTCGCCGCGCGAGATGTCGATGTCGTCGTCGAGCAGCAGCGTGACGGACTGCGGGGCCCGCGCCTCGGCCACCGGCTTGCCGAGCAGGTCGATACCGCTGATCCGCGAGGTGCGGCCGGAGGGCAGGACCGTGACCCGCTCACCGACCCGGAAGGCGCCGGCCGCGATCTGGCCCGCGTATCCCCGGTAGTCGGGGTGCTCCGCCGTCTGTGGCCGGATCACGTACTGCACCGGGAAGCGTGCGGGGCGGCCGGACAGGTCGTGGTCGTCGGCGGGGACGGTCTCCAGGTGCTCCAGTACGGTCGGTCCGCCGTACCAGTCCATGTGCACCGACGGCTCGACGACGTTGTCTCCGACGAGTGCCGAGATGGGGATGGCGGTGATCTCGACTACGCCCAACTGGCGGGCGTATGCGGTGAATTCGCTGGCGATGACGGCGAAGACGGGCTCGGCGTAGTCGACGAGGTCCATCTTGTTGACGGCGAGCACGACGTGCGGGACGCGCAGCAGCGCGGCGACGGCCGCGTGCCTGCGGGTCTGTTCGACGACCCCGTTGCGGGCGTCGACCAGGACGACGGCCAGCTCGGCGGTGGAGGCGCCGGTGACCATGTTCCGGGTGTACTGCACATGTCCGGGGGTGTCGGCCAGGATGAACCGGCGCCGGGCGGTGGTGAAGTAGCGGTACGCCACGTCGATGGTGATGCCCTGCTCGCGCTCGGCGCGCAGGCCGTCGGTGAGCAGCGCCAGGTCGGGGGCGTCCTGGCCGCGGTTGCGGGAGGCGTGCTCGACGGCCTCCAGTTGGTCGGTGAGTACCGACTTGGAGTCGTACAGGAGGCGGCCCACCAGGGTGGACTTGCCGTCGTCGACCGATCCGGCGGTGGCGAAACGCAGCAGCGTGGTGGCCGGCGGATCGGCCGGCTGCCCGGTGAACATGTTCATTCAGAAGTACCCCTCACGCTTGCGGTCCTCCATCGCGGCCTCGGACATCTTGTCGTCGGCGCGGGTGGCGCCCCGCTCGGTGAGCCGGGACGCGGCGATCTCGGCGATGACCTGGTCCAGCGTCACCGCGTCCGAGTCGACGGCGCCGGTACAGGACATGTCGCCCACGGTGCGGTAGCGCACCAGACGGGTCTCGACACTCTCCGCACCCCGCGGACCGCCCCAGTCGCCGGCGGTCAGCCACATGCCGTCGCGCCGGAAGACCTCGCGCTCGTGCGCGTAGTAGATCCGCGGGAGTTCGATCTTCTCGCGGGCGATGTACTGCCACACGTCCAGCTCGGTCCAGTTGGACAGCGGGAACACGCGCACATGCTCGCCGGGAGCGTGGCGGCCGTTGTAGAGCTGCCACAGCTCGGGGCGCTGGCGGCGCGGGTCCCACTGCGAGAACTCGTCGCGCAGGCTGAACACCCGCTCCTTGGCCCGCGCCTTCTCCTCGTCCCGGCGCCCGCCGCCGAAGACCGCGTCGAACCGCTCCGCCTGGATCTTCTCCGTCAGCGGCACCGTCTGGAGCGGGTTGCGCGTCCCGTCGGGGCGCTCACGCAGCACGCCGCGGTCGATGTAGTCCTGCACGGAGGCGACATGCAGTCTCAGGCGGTGCTCGGCCACCGCACGGTCCCGGTACTCCAGCACCTCGGGGAAATTGTGCCCGGTGTCGACGTGCAGCAGGGAGAAGGGAAGTGAGGCGGGTGCGAACGCCTTCAGCGCCAGGTGCAGCATGACGATCGAGTCCTTGCCACCGGAGAAGAGAATCACCGGCCGCTCGAACTCACCCGCCACCTCGCGGAAGATGTGCACCGCCTCGGACTCCAGCGAGTCCAGGTGACCAAGCCGGGGACACGACCGCGGTTCTGTCGCCGTCATGCCACGAACCGTTCCTCTTTGAGCAGGTCCATGAGCAGTGAGGCCGCTTCGTCGGCCGACTGCCGGACCGTCGGGATGACAAGGTCGGGTTCCTTGGGCACCTCGTACGGGTCGTCGACCCCGGTGAGGCCCGTGAGCTCACCGGCCCGCTGCTTGGCGTACAGGCCCTTGACGTCCCGTTCCGCGCAGACCTCGACGGGCGTGGCCACATGGACCTCGAAGAAGGCCGTTCCGCTCTCGGTGTGCCGGCGCCGTACGGCGTCACGGCTGTCGGCGTACGGCGCGACGACCGGCACGAGGACGATCACACCGTTGCGGGCGAGCACCTCGGCCATCAGGCCGATCCGCCGCAGATTCTCGTGCCGGTCCTCGCGGTCGAATCCGAGACCCGCCGACAGAGTCTTCCGCATCACGTCGCCGTCCAGAACCTCGACGCGGTGTCCCGCGTCACGCAGCTTCTCGGCGAGCAAGAACGCGATTGTCGTCTTGCCCGCACTCGGCAGACCGGTCAGCAGGACGGTCACACCACAGTCACACGATCCGGGGTTAACCACCATGGTCGGTCGGACCTCCTTCTAGATGCGGTAGGAACTCGCCACGACACCTGAAATACTCGGCACATGACGGCAACTGACAAGCCACACACGGGACATGGACCCTACGTCGACCACCTGGGTCTGCACTTCGAGCAGGTCGGCCCCGACCGGGTGGTGGCGTGCTGGTCGGCCCGCGGCGACCTGCTGCAGCCTCACGGGATACTGCACGGCGGGGTGCACTGTGCGGTGGTCGAGTCCGTGGCCAGTGTGGCCGCTGACCGCTGGCTCGGTGACAAGGGCACCGTGGTCGGGGTCAGCAACACCACGGACTTCTTCGCCCCGGTGACCGTGGCCAACGGCCGGCTCACTTCGACAGCGGAACCGGTCCACCGGGGTGCCACCCAGCAGGTCTGGTCGGTGGAGACGGTGGACGCCGCGGGCAGTCTGGTCGCCCGCGGGCAGGTCCGGCTCCAGAACCTGCGCTGATCCGCGACATCACCACAGGCAAGGAAAGCCTCAGCCCTGCCAGCTGTGCGGCGCCGAGAAATCCGGAACGCGCACCGGGCGACGCCAGCCGGCGGGGGAGTGACCGCGGGAGGGGACACGCGCGGCCCGCCGCCGGGCCGCGGCGCAGGCCAGCAACAGCGCGACGAGAGCGGCCAGTTCCTCGGGCTCCGCGTGGCCCCTCTCCACCCGGAGCAACTTTTCGAGACCGCCCGGCCCGGACAGGGCTCAAACCCTGTCCGGAGCGGGCCTGAGCACCTCATCGGCCCGTGGAGAGCGCGGACGGCTCCACCGCCGCATGACGGGGCGTTCCACCAGCACGTACAACAGCCATGCGAGCACCAGGCTGGTGGCGATCGTCAGGCCTGCCATACCGAGTACCTCCGGCCAGGTCGAGGGAGCACCGGGTTTCGCCCCCCAGGTGGGGGAGGTGCGGCCGATCCAGCCGTAGGCCACCACCAGCCAGTGCACCAGATACAGGGCGAAGGAGATCTCGCCCAGGAACACCATGGTCCGGCCGCCGAGCCAGGTCCTGCCGCTGCCGCTGTTGATGTCGGCGGCGGCGGTGGCCGCGACCAGGAAGGCGAGCGGAAGGGCCGTGAGCGCCACGAAGCCGAGTTCGTTCGGCAGGTAACCCGTGGCGACGAACGGCACCAGCGGAAACACGAGCGCCACAGCGAGCGGCAGCCGGATCCACCGCCCGTTGACGACGATCAGCGCCACCACGATGCCCAGCACGAACTCCAGCATCCGTACCGGCGGGAAAAACGTCATGAACCACATGGAGAGCCAGTTCTGGCCGGTGCCCGGGTGCATTCCCCCGGACGTCGGCAGCCAGGAGGCCACCAGGGGAACGGCCCAGATCGCGGCGTACACCACCACGAAGGCCGGCCACAGCCGGGCGGGTGGGATCTTCCGCAGCAGCTTCAGCAGCCACGGGAACGCCAGGTAGAACAACAGCTCGCAGGAGAGCGACCAGGTCGGCGTGTTCGACCACAGGTTGAACTGGAGCTTCATGTCCGGGATCCAGGTCTGCACCAGCAGCAGCGTCGCACCCGCGTCGCGGGCCGTCAGCGCATGACCCGCGGCTGCCGCCAGCAGCAGCGCGGCAAGGACCGTGACCAGGTGGTTCGGATAGATCTTGAAGAACCGGCGCCGCCAGAACCGCCCTACGGAGTCGTCGTCACGGGCCACCCAGGTCAGGACGAATCCGCTCAGGATGAAGAAGAACGACACCCCGAAAGCGCCGGCCTCGTGCAGCAGCCGGATCGCGAATACCTGGTCCGGAGCCACCCGTGGCAGCAGATTGACCCCGACGTGCGAGAGCACCACCAGGAACGCGGCGAAGAAACGCAGCCCGGTCAGGGACGGAAGCTTCTGGGCGCGTTGTACGAGCACGGCGCCGGGCAGATCCGGGGTGGCGACCGGTCTGTGGATCGTCATCAGGATTCTCCGTCGGACTCGGCGCCGGACGGGGCGAGTTCAAGGGCCAGCTCGCGGACCACGGTGGCCCGGTAGAAGTTCCGTACCGGTACGCGCAGACCCTGCTCCGCCTCAATCAGGTCGATCACTTCCATGGCGGCCAGCGAGGTGCCGCCGAGCGCGAAGAAGTCGTCTTCGGGGGACGCCTCCTGCTCCAGCTCGAGCACCCGCTGGAACACGCTCTGCACGTAACGGATTCGGTCCTCGTCGCGGACCAGGGCGGGGCTCGTCATCGTCATCACCTCATGGTTGGTCGGCGGCAGTGTGGTGCGCCGGTCGTTTGGGTCGTGTTGTGGGTGTCCGCTCGCCCGCACGCGGGTTCTCAGCGGGCAGCGGTGGTACGGGCGTGCAGGTGCCGGGCCGCGTCCACCACCGCACCCGTGCTCACGCCGAGCTGCTCCAGCGCGGCGCGCTGGCCGGCCACGCGCAGGCCGGGGCGGCCCCGTACGGCCAGTCGGCGTATCGGCAGGGCCAGTTCGGCAGAGACCACCTCGGCGACCGCGTCACCCAGACCGCCCTGCGGCCGGTGTTCCTCCACGGTCACCACCCCGGCGCGGCCACGGCACGCGGTCAGCAGGCCCTCCCGGTCCAGCGGGTGCAGGGTGTGCAGGTCCACGACCTGCGCCTCGATGCCGTCGGCCGCGAGTTCCCCGGCGGCCTCCAGGGCGAACAGCAGCGGCAGCGGCCCTGCCGCCACCAGCGTGACGTCCGCGCCCTCGCGCAGTACCCGGGCCCGGCCCAGCCGGAACTCGGGCGCCGGGCCGGGCGGCACCGGCGTGGCGGAGCGGCCCAGCCTCAGGTATCCGGGGCCGGACAGCTCGTGCAACTGGTGGGTGGCGGCGCCGATGTGGCGTGGGTCGCCCGGTACGACGACCGCCAGGTCCGCCAGGGCGCGGGTCACCGCCAGATCCTCCAGGGCGAAGTGGCTGGTGCCGAAGTGCGCGGCGGCGAGGCCACCGTGTGTGGCGATCACCCGTACCGGCAGCCGGTTGCCGACCACGTCCAGCTTGAGGAACTCGCCCGCGCGCATCGTGGCGAAGGTGGCCATCGTGTGCACGTACGGGACGAAACCGCGGCGGGCGAGCCCGGCGGCCACCGTCATCAGGTTCGCCTCCGCGATCCCGACATTGATGTAACGGTCCGGGAACTGCTTCCCGAAGGTCTTCTCCAGGCCGCCGGTGTCGGAGTCCAGGCAGATCACCCGGTGGTCGGCGGCGGCCAGTTCCAGCAGGGCCTCGCGGTAGGCGGTCCGGGGGTCCGGGCCGAGGGCCGGCTGCGGGTCCTGCCCGGCCGGCTGTCCCGTTGCCACGGGGTGCGCTGCGGCGGGCGGGGCGGTCGGGGTGCGGCTCACGACGTACCTCCTGCCACCGGCTGACCGAGCGCGGCCAGGCCCCTGCGCACCAGGTCCGGTTTGAGCTTGGCGTAGTGTCCGGCCACCCGGCCCTCCAGAAACGGCACCCCGCGGCCCTTCACGGTGCGGGCGATCACGGCGACCGGACCGGCCGGGGACGGCTGCAGGGCCTCGTGCAGCGCGGACAGGTCGTGCCCGTCGACGATCCGCGCCTCCCAGCCGAAGGCCGCGAACTTGGCGTCCAGCGGTTCCAGCCCGACGCAGCCCTCCGTGCCGCCGGTGATCTGCAGCCCGTTGCGGTCCACCGCCGCGACCAGTCCGGGCAGCTTGCGGTGGCCGGCGAGCAGAGCGGCCTCCCAGACGCTGCCCTCCTGGAGTTCGCCGTCGCCGAGCACGGTGTAGACGTGCCGGTCACCGCCGCGAAGCTGCTCGGCGATCGCCAGTCCCACCGACAGGCCGAGCCCGTGGCCCAGCGAACCGGTGGCGAACTCGACTCCGGGCAGGTCGTGCGACGGATGACCGAACAGCCGGCTGCCGGGCCGGGTGTAGCCGTCGAGCTCCTCCGCCGGGAGCCGGCCGAGCTGGACCAGCACGCTGTACAGCGCGGGTGCCGCGTGACCCTTGCTGAGTACGAACGAGTCGCCCGGTCGCAGCAGTTGGGCGTGCAGGACGGCCATCAGATCGGCGCAGGACAGACTGCCGCCGACGTGGGCGCCCTCGGGACCGCCCGCCATCCGGACCGCGTCCTCGCGGATCCGCCGGGCCATCTGCGCGGGGTCGAGCGGCGTTGTGGGGACGGCGGCGGAATGGTCCGCTTCCACGGCGGGGTGTGCGGGGTCGGGTGGGCGCGGTGGGCTGGTGGTGGGTACGGCCATGTCTGGCTCCCTTCGGACGGGCGTCGGCCCGCCGGCGTGGACCTGGGGCCCGGATCGGGCGGACTGGCGGACTGGCGAGCGGTCAGCCCCGGCGCAGCGCCTCCCGCCAGCCGGGAGCGGGGCGGGAGGTGGCCATCCGGCGGATCAGGCCGAGGTGCTGCCAGACCTTCTCGAAGGCGTCGGCGTACGACTGCAACAGCGGTCCGGCGGCCGGGTCCAGGTGCCGGCGCTGCAGGCACAGCGACCCGTCGACGACGGCGGCGGTCACCGGGAAGAGCTCGTCCACCCGGTCCAGTGCGTCCGCCGTGGACAAGCCGTCCGGCCGGAAGGCGGGTTGCGCGGACAGCGGGGCGACCTGGTACTGGGACACGGGCACGCCCTCGGCCCGCAGGACCCGGTGCAGGGCGGCGCGCAGACCGGTCCGGTGCTCCGGACCCAGGCCGAGCGCCTCCGGCTCCGGCATCAGACGAAGGATGTGCCACACATGGGTGCGTCCGGCCGGGATCTGCGGCACCCGCAGTCCGGGCAGGCTCGCGAGCCGGTCGAGGAAGCTGCGGATGCCGGGCTCGCGCCGGCGGGCGTAGTCGTCGAAGCGGGAGAGCTGGGAATGGGTGAACGCCGCTGCCATCGGCGTGATCCGGGCGTTCAGTGCGGGCCGGTGGGCGATGTAGCTGCGCGCCCCGGTGGGCTCCAGCTCGCCGAAGTTGCGCAGCCGTACCAACTGCTCGTGCAGATCGTCGTCGTCGGTGGTGATGAGCCCGCCCTCCCCGCAGGTCGGCAGGTTCTTGTGGGGGTGCAGGCTGAAGCAGCCGGCCTTGCCCAGGGCGCCGGCCCGCCGGCCGTCGAGTCGCGCGCCGTGTGCCTGGGCCGCGTCCTCCACGACCGGGATGCCCCACTGGTTCGCCAGTTCGCCCAGCGCGGGCATGTCGGCGGGCAGTCCGTGCAGGTGTACGGGCAGCAGTGCGGCGGTGCGTGGCCCGGCGACGGCGGCGACGGACCGCGGGTCGAGTGTGTAGGTGCCGGGTTCCACGTCGGCGAATACGGGTGTGGCTCCCGCCGCACACACGGCATGGGCTGTCGCGTTCATCGTCAGTGCCGGGACGATCACCTCGTCACCGGGGCCGATCCCGCAGCCGCGCAGGGCCAGGTGCAGTGCGGCGGTTCCGGAGGCGACGGCGACACAGTGCCGGGTCCCGGTGGCCTCTGCCCACGCCTGCTCCAGGCGGCCGACCTCGGGTTCGCCCGGCGAGGCGGCGTTCAGCGGTCCCTCGCGCAGCACCCGGAGTACGGCCTGCTCGTCGGCCGTGGTGATGAGCGGCCAGGTACCGCCGGTGCTGGTCCTGGGTACGGCCCGGTCCCCGCCGAGCAGGGCAAGGCTGGTTCCTGCTGCCGGGGTGCGGGTCGTGGCGCGGGTGGTCTCAGACATGGGCGGGCACCTCCGGTTGTACGGCTGCGAGTTCCGCACGGGGATGCCGTTGTACCGGAAGTCCAACGCCCCACGATGCAGAGTCTGCGTACTCGTCATTGCATTGTTGCCGGACCATGGAGTGACTGTCGACAGTCTGTATCACCCGACTCGCGGAAATCCGTGACTCGACCTTCACCGGCCGGGCCTCCCAACCCTGTTCTGCGAGGAAAACTGATCTCTCGGGGGTGTGCCCTTGTGCAGTGTGTGTTAGCTTCTGCTGTGTTCTCGAAAGACAGTAGTCACACAATCTTCAGGAGGCAACACATGACTACTGCACTGAGCGTGCAGTGCCCCGAGTGCGGAGGGGCGCTGGAGGTGCGTCCCGATGTGCTCGCGGCCGAGATCGTGATCTGCCAGAACTGCTCCAGCGAGCTCGAAGTCGTGGCAACCGGGCCCGTGGTACTGGCCCTTGCCCCCGAGGTCGAAGAGGACTGGGGCGAGTAGTCGTTCGTAGCCGATGCAGACCACGAACTGATGAGGAGTGGGCCAGTGAAGGTGAGTGTTGTCGGCGCGGCAGGCTACACCGGCGGTGAACTGCTGCGCCTGGTGCATGCCCACCCCAAGCTGGAACTGGTGCAGGCGCTCTCGCGTCGGCACGCGGGCCGGCCGGTGGCGGAAGTGCACCCCAATCTGCATCACCTCGCACTGACCTTCCGGGCGCCGCAGGAGCTGGAACCGGTGGACACCGCGTTCCTGGCCCTGCCCGCCGGCGCCGCCGCCGAGGTGGAGGCCGGGGTCGGGGAGCGGGCCGAGACGATAGTGGACCTGAGTCCCGACTTCCGGGGCGGAGGCCTCTCCGCGGACGGCACCGCGTACCGGACCGGTCTGCCCGAGCTGTTCGCCGACGAGCTTGTCGGCGCCACGAGGATCAGCGTTCCCGGTTGCATGGCCACCGCGGCCATTCTGGCCCTGGCTCCCGTGCAGCGGGCCGGTCTGGTGGCCGGCGACGTGGTGGTGGACGCCCGGGCCGGCTCGTCCGGCTCCGGTGCGGAACCGGGACCGGCCTCACACCACGCGGAACGCGGGAACGCCTTCCGGGTGTACAAGCCCGCCGGACACCGGCACGAGACCGAGATCGCCGCGCTGGCCGGAGTGCGGGCCCGGATGACGGTGACGGCCGTCCCGACGGTGCGCGGCGCGCAAGTGCTGTGCCACGTCACACCCCCGCAGCCGGTCACCCGCCGACAGGTGCTGCAGGTGCTGCAACGCGCATACCGCGACCACCCGTTCGTCCGGATCGTGGCCCGTGGCCGCGGCGTACACCGGATGCCCGACCCGCAGTTCCTCGGCGGCACCAACTTCGTGGACATCGGTTGCGCCGTCGACGAGGACGGCGGCCGGATCGTGCTGGTGGCCGCGCTGGACAACCTCGTGAAGGGGGCAGCCGGCGGCGGGGTGCAGAGCCTGAACGTGGCCTGCGGAATGCCGCAGGACGCCGGACTTGAATTTCCGGGACTGCACCCTGCCTGACGCCCGGTCCACGAACGCGGCACGTGAGAGGCCCGTGAGAGCAGAGCGGCACGAACAGCGGCACGACACAACGGGGAGGTGAGCGGGGACATGGCACAGGACCTGACCCAGGACCTGACGGGGAGAGGACCGAACACGCTCGTCGGCAACTCCGCCCCCGGCGGAGTGATCGTGGTCAAGATCGGCGGCGGGAGCGACCCGCAGGCGGTACTGGACGAGGTGGCCGAGCTGGCCGCCGCCGGCCGGCCGGTGGTGCTGGTGCACGGCGGCGGCGCCGTCGCCGACCGGCTGTCCGGACAACTCGGCGTGCGGCGCCAGGTGATCCAGTCCCCGGACGGCACGCACAGCCGCCGTACGGACGAAGCCATGCTCGACGTCATCACCCTCGCCCTGCTCGGCCGGGTGAAACCGCAGCTGGTCAGCGGACTGAGGGCACGTGGCGCACGGGCGGTCGGTCTGAGCGGCGCGGACGGCGCCCTGCTCACCGCAACGCGCAAACCGGCGCTCCGGTCCGTACAGGACGGCCGGACCGTACTCATCCGCGACGACAGATCCGGCCGGATCGAACACGTCGACCCCACCCCGGTGCGCGCGGTGCTGGACCGGGGGGACGTCCCCGTGGTCTCCCCGCCCGCCAGCGACACCGCGGGCAACCTGCTCAACGTGGACGCCGACGAAGCCGCCGCCCGGCTGGCAGCGGCACTCGGCGCATCGGCGCTGGTCCTGCTCACCGACGTGTGCGGCGTACTGGCCGACCCCGACGACCCGTCCACCCGGATCGCGGAGGTGGGCCCGCACCACCTCACCGGAGACGTCGTACGAGGCCGGATGCGGCACAAGGTGCGGGCCGGGCTGCGGGCCAGCAGGACCGTCCAGCAGGTGACCATCGGCTCCGCACACCAGCACCGGCCGATCCAGCAGGCCCTGTCCGGAACAGGCACCTGGCTGCGCGAAGGCGAGCAGGGGGAGCGGCATGAGTAACCGCCAGCGGACCGCCGACCGCGCCCGCCCCGGCGTACTCCACGAGGACTACCCCGCCTGGCTGCTGCGGACCGCACTCGGCATCCCCTCGGTGTCCGGTCAGGAACTCCCCGTCGCCCACTTCCTCGCCGAACAGATGGCCGAGCTCGGCTTCGACTCGTACGTCGACGAGGTCGGCAACGCGCACGGCCTGATCGGCCCGCGCACCGGCCCCACCGTCATGCTGTTCGGACACATCGACACCGTCCCCGGACAGGTGCCCGTGTGCCAGGTCGGCGACCTGCTCTACGGCCGCGGTGCGGTGGACGCCAAGGGCTCCATCGTCACCATGATCTGTGCCGCGGCCCGCACCCGCGGAGTGCGCGTGCACCTGATCGGCGCGGTCGGCGAAGAAGTGGCCGGCTCGCGCGGCGCCCGACACGTGCTGGCCACCGTGCCGCCCCCGGCAGCGGTGGTGATCGGTGAGCCGAGCGGCTGGGACGGCGTCTGCCTGGGCTACAAGGGGCGTACCGGCATCGGTTACGAGATCAGTCAGCCGCCCCTGCACACCAGCAGCCCGGAGCCGACCGCCGTGGAACGGGCCGCCCGCTTCGCCCACGACGTACAGGACTATCTGCGCGGGCTGTCACCGGAGCAGGACGACCCGATCGCGTTCGGTGTCGCCGCCGGCACGCTCATCCGGCTGCACGGCGACCTGGCCGAGGCAGAGGCCTTCCTGACCTGCCGGGTGCCGCCCGGGTTCGACTTCGCGGCACTGGAACGCTTCGCCCGCAGCAGACCGCACACCCGGATCTGGGTGGACGAGCGGGTCCCCGGAGTGACCCGGCCGCGGGCCGACCCCGTGGTCAGCCAGTTGCGCGCCGCGATCGCCGCCCAGGGCGTCCGCCCGACGCTCAAACGCAAGGCCGGCACCTCGGACATGAACACCCTCGACCCCTGGGGCGTACCGATGGCCGCCTACGGGCCCGGCGACGCCCACCTGGACCACACCACCGACGAACACATCCCGCTCGGCGATCTCTACCGTGCGATCGACGTCCTGGCACTCGCCCTGCCCCGGCTCGCGAACCAGCTTGCGGGGGCGTCGCCGCAGAACCCGGCGTCGCCGCAGGCCACGGCCTCGCCCGATCTCCTGGAGGCCTGATGCTGCTCGACGGGAACGTTGCCCTGATCACCGGCGCCGCCCGCGCGCTGGGCCGCTCGCACGCGCTGGCCTTCGCCGGCGAGGGCGCGGACCTGATCCTGCTCGACCGCTGCGACCCGGACGGCGGCCCCTACCCGATGTCCGGCCGGCGCGACCTGGAGGAGACCGCGGACGCCTGCCGCAAGCTCGGCAGCCGGGTGCTGACCGGAGTCGCCGACGTACGCCACCAGGCGGACGTGGACAAGGTGGTGAACGCCGGGCTCGACGAGTTCGGCCGGATCGACGTACTGCTGAACAACGCGGGCGTGCTCGGGCCGGGCGGCGTACGGGTGCACGAGCTCACCGAAGAGCAGTGGCAGCTCGCCCTGGACGTCAACCTGAGCGGCACCTGGCGGTGCTGCCGCGCGGTCCTTCCGCACATGGTGGAACAAGGCGGCGGACGCATCATCAACACCGCGTCCACCGGCGGACTGGTCGGCTTCGAGAGGTACGCCAACTACGTCGCCTCCAAGCACGGCGTGATCGGACTGACCAAGTCCATCGCGCTGGAGTACGGGCGCCACGGCGTGCGCGCGAACGCGGTCTGCCCGACCACCGTGGCCGACGACCCCGAACTGAGCACCCGGAGCACCCGCGCGGTCGCCGCCTCGATGGGCGCCGAACTGCACGACTACGAGCGCACCTCCGCATCCCTGCACCCGATCGGCCGGCTCGTCACCGCCGCCGAGGTCTCGGCCGCCTGCCTCTGGCTGGCCGGCCCGCATTCCGGCGGGGTCACCGGCACCGAGCTGGTGGTGGACGGCGGCTTCACCGCCCACTGATCCGCCCGCTCGAACCGCGCACGCGAACCACCCGCTTGAACCGCGCACCTGAACCGCGCACGCGAACCACCCGCTTGAACCGCGCACCTGAACCGCGCACGCGAACCACCCGCTTGAACCGCGCACCTGAACCGCGCACGCGAACCACCCGCTTGAACCGCGCACCTGAACCGCGCACGCGAACCACCCGCTTGAACCGCGCACCTGAACCGCGCACGCGAACCACCCGCTTGAACCGCGCACCTGAACCGCGCACGCGAACCACCCGCTCGGACCGCGCACCGGCCCGCGAACCACCGACCAGACAAGGAGTCTTCTGCCATGGATCTGCCCACCGAGCAGCCGCAGACCCGGCGGCCGGACGCACCGGTGGCCGCCGCGGTTCCGCCCGACCTGGACGCGCTGCGGTCGCGGCTGGCAGAACTGAGCCCGCAAAAACGCCGGTTGGTGGAGCGGCTGCTGGCCCGCCAGGGCGCCGACCTCGGCATCACCCGCCGCGCCGGCAACGCCGCACAGGCCCCCTGCTCCTTCGAGCAGGAACGGCTGTGGTTCATGTACGAACTGCTGACCCGGCGCGAGATCTTCCACGTCCCGGTCGCCCTGCGGCTCGACGGCGAACTGGATCCCGCCGCCCTGGAGAGGGCACTTCAGCGGCTCGCCCAGCGGCACGAGGCGTTACGCACCGTCTTCCAGCAGCGCGACGGCCGCCCCTACCAGGTCGTACGCGAGCAGATGAAGCTCCCGCTGGAACAGATCGACTGCCGCGCCGCCGCGGACCCGGGCACCGCCGCACGGCAGCAGGCCTCCGCGCTGGTCACGGAGGACTTCGACCTGGCAGCGGGACCGCTGGTGCGCTGCACGCTGTACCGGACGGGGGAGCGCGAGCACCTGCTGGCAGTGGTGCAGCACCACATCGTCTCCGACAACTGGTCGCTGGGAATCCTGCTGGACGATCTCGGCAAGCTGTACGCCCGCGAGCTCGGGATGCCCGTGGAACTGGCCCCGCTCGACCTGCACTACCCCGACTTCGCCGAGTGGCAGCGGGCCACGGTCGACGGCGCGACGATGCGCAGCACCCTGGACCACTGGCGCAAGCAGCTGGACGGCGCCCCGGACACCCTCGGCCTGCCCACCGACCGCCCCCGGCCCGCGATCCGCGGCAGCCAGGGACGGTTCCACCACATACGGTTCGGCGCCGACCTGGTCGCCGGGCTGCGCGAGCTGGCCCGGCAGCACGAAACCACCCTGCTCGGGGCGTTCCTCGCCGGATACATCGCCCTGCTGTCCCGGCTGGTGCGCTCGGAGTCCGTGGTGGTCGGCGTCCCGGTGGCCGGCCGGCCACGCGCGGAGATGCAGCAGATGATCGGGTACTTTCTCAACTGGCTCCCGATCCACGTCCAGGTCGGTGACCGGCCGGACCTGCACACTCTGATACGTCGCACCGGGGCCGCCCTGACCGAGGCGATGACCCACCAGGACGTGCCGTTCGACATGCTGGTGCGCGAGCTGCAGCCCTCCCGCCGTCCGGGTGAGACGCCGGTCTTCCAGACCTCCTTCTCGCTGCGCGACGGCGCCCCCACCCCGCCCGCGATGCCCGGTCTGGAGATCTCCTTCGCCGAACTGGACGGCGGCGCCACCCACTACGACCTGATGGCCGAACTGTGGTGCGAGGGCGAAGAGGTCGTCGGCTACGTACCGTACGACGACGAACTGCTGGACGCGCGGACCGTGGCCCGCTGGGCCCGCTGGCTGGAGGCGCTGCTGCGCGCCGGCCTGGCCGCACCGGACACCCCGGTCGCGGACCTGGAGATACTCGCGCCCGGCGAGCGCACCGTGTTCTCCGCCCGAGGACTGACTCGGACCGGGAAAACCGCCCCGTCGGAGGGGACACTGCACGGCGCGTTCGCCGCGCAGACCGCCGCGCGGCCGGACGCCGTCGCCGTCTGCGACGAACGCGAACGGCTCACCTACGCGGAGCTGTCCGCCCGCGCCGACCGGATCGCCGCGGCCCTGCAGGCGCGCGGCGAAGGACCGGGCAGCATCGTCGCTCTGGTCCTCGACCGCACCGTGGACCTGCCCGCCGCCGTGCTCGGCGTGCTCCGGGCGGGCGCCGCCTACCTGCCCGTGGACCCCGAGAACCCCGCCGACCGTACCGCCGACCAGTTCGCCGAGTGCCGGGTACGGACCGTGCTGGCCACCCCGGCCACGGCATCGGCGTCCGCGCTGGGCGCCACGGACGGTGCGCCGCACGTCGTCGTACTGGACTGGCAGGATCCGGCATGGTCGGACGGCGCACCCGGTCCGACCGCCGTCGACGTACCCCCGGACGCACCCGCCTACATCATCTACACCTCGGGCTCCACGGGCCGCCCCAAGGGCGTGCTCGTCTCGCACCGCAACGTCATGCGACTGCTGGCCGCCTGCGACGAGCACCTGCGGCTGGGGCCGGACGACGTGTGGACGCTGTTCCACTCCTACGCCTTCGACTTCTCCGTCTGGGAGATCTGGGGCTCCCTGCTGCACGGCGGCCGCCTGGTGATCGTCCCGCAGTGGGCGACCCGCGCCCCGGACGTGTTCGCCGAACTCGTACGGGACGAACAGGTCACCGTACTGAGCCAGACCCCGTCCGCGTTCGGCCAGGTGAGCGAGACCCTGCTGAAGCACTCCGGTCCATCGGCACTGCGTTACGTCGTATTCGGCGGCGAGGCACTCAACCACACCGCACTGCGCCCCTGGATGCGTGCCCACGGCGACCAGCAGCCGGAACTGATCAACATGTACGGGATCACGGAGACCACCGTGCACGTCACCGTGCGGCGGGTCCGCGAGGAGGACCTGGCGGAGCCGGCGTCCCTGATCGGCCCCCCGCTGCCCGACCTGTCGCTGTACCTCCTGGACGAGTCGCTGCACCCGGTCGGTACCGGAGTGCCCGGCGAGATCTTCGTCGGCGGGGACGGGGTGAGCCTGGGTTATGTGGCCAACACCGCGCTGACCGCGGAGCGCATGCTGCCCGACCCGTTCGCCGGACGCCCCGGCGCCCGCATGTACCGCAGCGGTGACCTGGCGGTGCGCCGCGGCGACGGAGAGCTGGTCTACCTGGGGCGGGGCGACGACCAGGTGAAGATACGCGGGCACCGGATCGAGCCGGGCGAGGTACAGGCGGCGCTCGACGC
Source organism: Streptomyces flavidovirens DSM 40150 (assembly GCF_000429085.1). GTDB lineage: Bacteria > Actinomycetota > Actinomycetes > Streptomycetales > Streptomycetaceae > Streptomyces > Streptomyces flavidovirens. The sequence goes on from NZ_AUBE01000008.1 coordinate 74,231, forward strand.
GCTCGACGTCGTCGCCCACGCCGCCGTGGTGCTGGAGCGGGACCGGGTCGGCGCGGCCACCCTGGCGGGATATGTCGTACCCGCCGAGAGCGCCCGGACCAGTGGCACCGCGATCCGCCGGGCGCTCCTTCGCTCGCTGCCGGAATGGATGGTGCCCGCCTCGGTCACCGTGGTCGGCGAACTGCCGCTGACCCGCAACGGCAAGCTGGACCGCCAGGCACTGGCCGACCGCAGGGACCGGGCAACGCCGACCGGGCCGCGCGGCGAGGCACCGCGCGGCGACACCGCGCGGCAACTGGCCGCCATCTGGTGCGAGTTGCTCGGCGTACCCGCGGTGGGCGGCGAGGACAGCTTCTTCGAGCTCGGCGGGCACTCCCTGATGGTGATGCACATGGTCGCCCGGATCCGCACCGCGCTCGGCGTCGAGATGCCGATGGACACCCTCTTCCGCTGTCCCCAACTGCAGCCGCTGGCCGACGCGGTGGACGAGGTGCGCGCCGCCACGGCGAGCGCTTCGGCACCGGGACCGGGAAAGGACGCGGCGGCCGAGCTGGCGGAGGTGCGCGCGGACCTGGCCGCCAGGACCGCCGGGATACCGCGCCCCGGGTCACGTACCGACGCGGACCGCGACGTCGTACTCCTCACCGGGGCCACCGGCTTCGTCGGCCGGTTCGTGCTCGCCGAGCTGCTGGCCGACGGCGCCCGGGTGGTCTGCCTGGTACGCGGCGGGGCCGCCCGCCGCGAGGAGCTGGTGGCGGGGATGGCGGACCTCGGGCTGTGGCACGAGGAGCACGCCGTACGACTGGAGCTGGTGGACGGCGACATCGCCGCTCCCCGCCTCGGCCTCGCCGGACCGGACCACGACCGGCTGGCGCGAGAGGCCGGCCGCATCGTCCACACCGCGGCCTGGGTCAACCACGTCTACCCGTACGAGCAGTTGGCCGCGGCGAACACGCACTGCATGGCCGGCCTGCTGGAGCTGGCCGCCGCCGGCCGCCGCTCGGCCCTCACCCTGGTGTCCACCAGCTCGGTGGCCGACTCCGCCGCCCACCCGCCCGGTTCCACCGTGCCGCCCGGTCCGCTGCGGGCCCTGCCGTCCGCGGCCAACGGATACGTACGCTCCAAGGCGATGGCCGAGCAGTACCTCCACCTGGCCGCCGAACTGGACGTACCCGCCGCGGTGATCCGGATCCCCAGCGTCTTCGGCGACCAGCGGCGGTTCCAGATCAACCCCGCCGACGCGGTGTGGAGCTGGTGCCGGGCGATGATCGAGACCGGCCGCTTCCCGGAGAGCTTCGCGCTGGAGGGCAACGAGCTGTTCCAGGCGCTGCCCGCCGACGCCGCCGCCCGTGCGGTGCTGCTGGCCGACCGCGACCACACCGAGGCGGGCACCCGCTACCTGGACGCCGTCCCGGCGGCCGCCGGATCCACCCGGGACCTGGTGGCGGCGATCCGCGCCGCCGGCCACTCGCTGAGCCCCTGCCCGGACCACGAGTGGTACGCCACGGTGGGCGACCTGGACCCCGGCCGGGTCTGGGTGGCCGGCATCGCCGGCCAGGTCGCCGCCCAACTGGCCGCGGACCCTTCCGCCGCGGCTCCCCGCACCCTGCGCCGCTTCACCGCCCCCGGAGAACCGGGCGAGCTGAACGAGCTGTTGCGCACGCGGGCCCTGAACTCCCCGGCCCAGCTGGCCGGGTACATCCGGACGCTCGAAGCGTCCTTTCTGGCGACTGGAACCGACGGGGAGGATGCCCAGCCCTCGCGCGGCTAACCAGCAGGACCGCACATCACGTCATGATCGATGAGAGTGGGAGTGGGAGTGAGTACGGACGAGCGCACGTACCTCGTGGTGCGCAACCACGAGGATCAGTACTCGATCTGGCCCGCCGGGCAGGACATCCCGGACGGCTGGGCCGCGGAGGGCTTCGAAGGCCCCAAGAGCAACTGCCTCGCGCATATCGCCGAGGTGTGGACTGATTTGCGGCCGCTGAGTCTGCGCCGCGCCGGTGTCGACAAGGGAGCAGTGCGCGTTGGCTGAGAATGTGCAGAACCCATCCGTGGCTCCGGACCCGTCCGTGGAGCCGCTCGCGGTGATCGGCATGAGCTGCCGGTTCGCCCCCGACCTCGACACCCCCGGACAGCTCTGGGACTTCCTGCGTGCCGGACGCAGCGCCGTGGGCGAGATGCCCGACCGGCGCTGGGACCCGTACGAGACGGACAGCCGGACCCGCGACATCCTGCGCAAGACCACCCGCAAGGGTTCGTTCATGCAGGACATCGAGGGCTTCGACGCCGAGTTCTTCCAGATCACGCCGCGCGAGGCCGAGTACATCGACCCGCAGCAGCGGATCATGCTCGAAATGGCCTGGGAAGCGCTGTGCGACGCCGGGCTGCCGCCGACCTCGCTGGCGGGCACCGACGCCGGGGTCTATGTGGCGGCGAACTCCAACGACTACGGCCGCCGTCTGCTGGAAGACCTGGACCGTACGGGCGCCTGGGCCGTGAACGGCACCACCTTCTACGGCATAGCCAACCGCATCTCGTACTTCCTGGACGCACACGGCCCCAGCATGGCCGTGGACACCGCCTGCGCCGGCTCGCTGACCGCCCTGCACGTGGCCGGCCAGGCCCTGCACAGCGGTGAGACCAGCGTGGCCATCGTCGGCGGCATCAACATCATGGCCTCGCCGGCCCTGGTGGTCGCCCTGGACGCGGCCTCCGCGACGTCTCCGGACGGGCGCAGCAAGTCGTTCGACAAGGCGGCCGACGGTTACGGGCGCGGCGAGGGCGGCGGAGTCGTCGTACTCAAGCGCCTGTCCGACGCGGTCCGCGACGGCGACCCGGTGCACGGGCTGATCATGGGCAGCGGCGTCTTCCAGGACGGCCGCTCCGACGGAATGATGGCGCCGAACGGTGCCGCCCAGCAGCGCATGCTGGAAGAGGTCTACAAGCGGGCCGGCATCGACCCGGGCACGGTGCAGTACGTCGAGGCGCACGGCACCGGCACCCAGCTCGGCGACGCCGCGGAGGCCAGGGCCATCGGCAGCGTCTTCGGTCCCGGCCGGGACAGCGAGAACCCGCTGCTGATCGGCACGCTCAAGCCCAACGTGGGCCACGTCGAGGCCGCCTCCGGCATCGCCGGCGTGATCAAGGTCCTGCTGGGGATGCGGCACGGCGAACTGCCGCCCAGCCCGCACGAGGAGCCCGACCCCGAACTCGGCCTGGAGGCCGCGGGGATGCGCCTGGTCGGCGAACCGACACCGTGGCCGGGGGGCGAACACGGCATGCGCGCCGGAGTCTCCAGCTACGGCGTGGGCGGCTCGATCGCGCACGCCATCCTGCAGCAGGCACCGCCGCGCCCGGACGCGGCCGAGCGCCCGGCTGTCGCCGCGAAGACGGCCCGCCCCTGGGTCTTCCCCGTGTCCGCGGCCTCCGAGCAGGGCGTACGAGGACTGGCCGGTTCGGTCGCCGAGTGGGTGCGCGCGCACCCGGAGGCCGGCCTGGACGACCTCGCCCACACGCTGACCGCCCGCCGCTCCCACCTGAGCCGCCGCGCCGCCGTAGTGGCCGGCACCACCGGGGAACTGGTGGCAGGACTGGACGCGCTGGCCGACGGCGAGACCTCGCCCGCGGTGGCCCTGGAGTCGGCGTCCACGTTCGGCGACAGCGGTGCCGCCGGACCGGTCTGGGTGTTCTCCGGGCACGGCGCGCAGTGGTCCGGCATGGGCCAGGAACTGCTCACTACCGAGCCCGTGTTCGCCGAGGTCATCGACGAACTCGCCCCGGTGTTCGCCGAGGAGCTCGGATGGACCCCGCGCGAGGCGATCGAGGCGGGCGGCCCCTGGACGGTCTCCCGTACCCAGGCGATGACTTTCGCCATGCAGGTCGCCCTCGCGGAGGTGTGGTCGCAACTGGGCCTGCGCCCGGGCGCGATCATCGGACACTCGGTCGGTGAGATCGCCGCCGCCACGGTGGCCGGAAGCCTGAACCGGGCCGAGGCGGCACGCTTTGCCTGCCGCCGGGCCCGTGCCCTGGAGCAGGTCGCGGGACGCGGCGCGATGGCGATGGTGCCGATGGCCTTCGCCGACGTCGAGCAGCGGGTGGCCGGCCGGGACGGCGTGGTCGCGGCGATCGCCGCCAGCCCCCTGTCCACCGTGGTGTCCGGTGACACCGACGCGGTCGAGGCCCTGCTGGCCGACCTGGAGGCCGACGGCATCCAGGCCCGCCGGGTGAACACCGACGTCGCCTTCCACAGTCCGCACGTGCGGGACGTACTCGACGAGGTCAGACAGGCCGCCTCCGAACTGCACGCCGGCACCCCGCAGGTGACGCTGTACAGCACGGCCCTCCCGGACCCGCGCTCCGACGCACCCCGCGAGGGCGAGTACTGGGCCACCAACCTGGCCGACCCGGTCCGCTTCCACCAAGCCGTACGGGCCGCGCTCGACGACGGCACGCGGGTCTTCCTGGAGGTCTCCTCGCACCCGGTGGTGGCGCACTCCATCACCGAGACCGCACTGGACGCCGGGGTCTCCGACGCCCGGGTCGCGATCACCCTGCGCAGGGAGCAGCCGGAACAGCACACCATGCTGGCCAACCTGGCCCGGCTGCACAGCCTCGGCAGCCCGGTCGCCTGGTCGTACGAAGGTGACCTGGTGGACGTCCCGGCGGTGCGCTGGCAGCACAGGCCGTACTGGATCTTCCCGGACACCGCACCGGAGCAGGGCGCGGGCTTCGGCCACGACCCGCAGACCCACACGCTCATCGGCGCCCGGACCACCGTCGCCAGCGCCCCGGTCCAGCGGGTCTGGCAGACCGAGCTGCACATGGAGAACCGCCCCTACGCGCAGTCGCACAAGGTCGTCGGCGTGGAGACGGTGCCCGCCTCCGTGGTGCTCAACTCGTTCATCGGCGCGGCCACCAATGAGGGCGAACCGGCCTGCGGACTGCGCGACATCGTCTTCCGCATCCCGCTGGCCGCCCACCCGACGCGCGTGGTGCAGGTGGTGATGGAGCAGGACAAGGTACGCATTGCCAGCCGCATCAAGCGCGACCAGGACAGCGGCGGCGTCCGCGACGACGAGTGGCTGACCCACACCACCGCCACCGTCGTGCACGAGCCGGAGGTCGGGGCAACCCCGATGGAGGATCCGGACGTCATCCGGGCACGCTGCCCGGAGTCCTGGACCTGGGCCAAGGTCGACGGGATCTTCCGGACCATGGGCGTGGACGGCTACACCTTCCCCTGGGTCGTGGAGGAGCTCCTGCGCGGCGAGGACGAGCAGCTCTCCACGATCACCGTGGACCACACACCGAAGCTGCACCCGTCAAGCTGGACCGCGGTCATCGACGCCGCGCTGACCGCCAGTGGCGTGCTGGTGATGGACGAGAACTCGAACGTCCTGCGCACCTGTTCGCACCTGGAGTCGCTGTCCTTCGTCGGCGCCCCGCCGCCCCGGATCTACGTGCACACCGTCCGTGACCCGCGCACGCCGGACACCATCAGCATGACGGTGGCCGACGAGGGCGGCACGGTGGTCTGCGAGGCCCGCGGGCTGCGCTACGTCAAGGTCCAGGACATCGGGTCCGGTGCGGTCGGCCCGCGCGACCTGGTGCACGAGCTGGTCTGGGAGCCCGTGGAGGTGCCGGCCGACGCGCCGGTGCCGTCCAGGGCCCTGCTGGTGGGCCGGCCCGCCGACGGTCCCGCACTTGTCGAGGCGCTGGCCGCGCGCGGCGTGGAGGCCCGGGCGGTGCCGGACGCGACCGCGATCGGTGACGGCTCGCTGACCTCCGGCGACGTGGTCATCGTGGCGCCCGAGGCCCTGCTGCCCGGCGAGGCCCCCGAGCAGGCGGCCCGCCGGTGCGCGCAGGCGCTCGTCGACGCCGTACAGCAGGTGGCGGCGATCCCCGACGAGCAGCACCGGCCCAAGGTATGGGCGCTCACCCAGGAGGTACGGGCAGGCCTTACGGAGGCCGCACTCGCGCACGCCCCGCTGTGGGGCGCCGGACGGATCGTCGCCGGTGAGCGTCCCGACCTGTGGGGCGGCGTGATCGACGTCGCGGAGGGCGTCGAGCCGCAGCAGGTGGCCTGGCTGATCGGTGCCCTGCCGCCCACCGAGGACGTGCTGTCGCTCGCCCCCGTGGGTGTCGCGGCGGCCCGGCTGCGGCAGGTCGAGCGGCCCGCGGAGCGCGAGCCGGTGGACTGCCGTCCTGACGGCACGTACCTGATCACGGGTGGCCTGGGTGCGCTCGGCCTGGAGGCCGCACGGCACCTGGTCGAGCAGGGTGCCAGGCGACTGGTGCTCATCGGCCGCCGGGGCCTTCCGTCCCGGTCGGAGTGGGACCGGGTGGAAGACCCGGCCGTGGCCGCGCAGATCGCCGAGGTGGTCGCCCTGGAGGCGGCCGGAGCCACGGTACGTGTGCTGCGGCTGGACATCTCCGACGCCGAGGCGACGGCCCGTGCCCTCGACCCCGGTGCGCTGGACATGCCGCCCGTGCGCGGCATCGTGCACTGCGCCGGTGTGGTGTCCGACGCGCTGGTGGAGAAGACCAGCGCGTCGAACCTGGACACCACCATGGGTCCGAAGGCCGACGGCGCGATGGTCCTGCACCGGCTCTTCCCGGCCGGCACGCTGGACTTCTTCACCATGTTCTCCTCGTGTGGCCAGCTCGCACGGCTCACCGGCCAGGTCAGCTACGCCTCCGCGAACTCCTTCCTGGACGCGCTCGCCGCGCTGCGGCGCTCGCAGGGCGAGCTGGGCACGACCAGCTTCGGGTGGGCGCAGTGGATCGGCCGCGGCATGGGTGAGACCACCGGCAGGGCGACGATCCTGGAGGCCGAGTCCCGCGGACTCGGCGGGATCACCGTCTCCGAGGCGCTGCGCAGTTGGGCGTACGCGGACCGGTTCGGCCTGCCGTACGTAGCCGTGATGCGGGTCATGCCCGACCACACGCTGCCGGTGTTCTCGCACCTGTCCGTCACCGACGCCGGCGCGGAGAGCACCGGCGGAGGCGGCGTGGACTGGGCCACCGTGCCGGCGCAGGAGCTGCCGGAGCTGGTGCTGAAGGAGACCCACGAGCAGGTGGCCGCCGAGCTCAACCTCGCGGTGGACGACATCGCGATCGACCGGCCGCTGCTCGAACTCGGTGTCGACTCTGTGCTCACCGTGGCGCTTCGGGTACGACTGCACAGGTGCTTCGCGGTGGACCTGCCGCCGACGATCCTGTGGAGCAACCCGACGGTCCGCGCGCTGGCGGAGTTCCTCGCCACCGAGGTCGGGGGCGACGACGCGGACGCCGAGGAGACCGCCGCGGACGAACTCCTGTCCGTGGACGGCGAATCGCAGTCGCAGGGGCAGCGGGAAGCCACTCCGGTGGCCGCTGGCTGACCGGCCGTCCGACCGGGGTGGTGACGATCTCACCACCCCACTCCACCCGGGCCCGGGACAGTGTGATCCATCCGTCCCGGGCCCGGCCCGCTGTAGAGTCTGCAGAAAATCGATGAGACGCCATGTTGTGTCTGTAGTACGATTCTTACGACGACTGTGGGTTCTGTGGTGCACGTATTGCAGCCAACGCAGACCGTCGACACAGGCGCTGCAGATGGCACTCGTTCACGTTGAACCGCTGAGGGGAAGCCACGCATGCCAGGTCAGGACTCAGTGCTGATCGACAGATCGACGCCCGGAGGTATACGCGCCGATCACTTCGCTCAGCACGGTTGGGCACACGGCCGCCTGCGCCTGCCGGCCGAAGGACACGACTGGAAGCAGTTCGCGGCGTCATGGGACGAACTGGTTCCCGATGCTTATCTCGGCAAGGAACGGTGTCGTCGAAATCGCCGGTTCGGCCGGGTGCTCGCTCACCGCGACGGCACTCTGGAACCGCTGCACGGCACCGAATTCTTCCAGAGCAAAGAGATCAACCGCGCATTCGGCGATCAGTTGCGCGTCTTCGAGCCGCTGACGGACACCGTGTTGGCCAGCAGCCATTTTCCCCGGATTCTGCGGGAGACCGTCGACCTGGTCAACGAGGTGGCGGGGAAGCAGGACTGGGAACTCGGTATCCATTTCATCCGGGTCTTCGCGGACGCCGACCAAGGTTCGGAACCCGCGCCGGAGGGCCGCCACTCGGACGGTCACGCCTACGTGGCCATACATTTGATCGACCGGCACCAGTGTGTCGGCGGACGAAATCAAGTGTTCCGGAACAACGAGTCGCAGGCGCAGTACTCGGTCACCATGACCGAGCCACTGGAGACGTTGATTCTGTCCGACACGGCGATGGAGCACGACGTCAGCGAGATCCGGCCCGACGAGCTGTCCGAGTCGGGCTGGCGCGACACCATGATTGTCGACTTCAATACTGTGCCCGATCCCGCTGGAGTGGCAGGACGCACGCACAGCTCACTCCAGTGACTGGGGGATTGATGAGTCAAGTGGCAGGCAATTCAGTACTCACCGCCAACGAGCCGGGCCCACGCGTGCACAGGCTGCCCGCAGCGGCGTCGGCACCGGAATTCCGCCTGATCGGCATCGACGACCTGCTCAACAACCGGGCGACGACCAGCGTCTCGGATCTCGATTCCGGGCGGCTGAATGCCTGGGGAAACTCCTTCCCCGCGGAAGAGCTCCCCACGCCCGGCGCCCTCATCGAGGTGGCCGGCATCCCCTTCACGTGGGCGAACGCTCACGCGAAGGGAGACAACGTACGGTGCGAGGGCCAGGTCATCGACATCCCGCCGGGCCAGTACGACTGGATCTATCTGCTCGCCGCCTCCGAACGGCGCAGCGAGGACACGATCTGGGCGCACTACGAGGACGGGCACGCCGACCGGCTGCGGGTCGGGGTCTCGGATTTCCTGGACGGCACACCGGCCTTCGGTGAACTCACGGCCTTCCGCACCTCCAGGATGCACTACCCGCACCACGTCCAGGAGCGACTGCCCACCACGATGTGGCTGACCCGCGTAGGGATGCCACGCCGCGGCATCGCGCGGTCCCTGCGGTTGCCGCGACTGGTCGCGATGCACGTCTTCGCCCTCACCCTCGTGACGGGAATCGACGTGCGACGCGCGGAGGGAGCGGCGATATGAGCATCTCCGGCACCACCGACATCTCCGGCACCACCGCACAGCCGGTCCAGCTCTGGACGCGCGATCTGGGCAGTTGCCTGCACGGCACCCTGGCAACGGCGTTGATCCACGACGGCCATGACCCGGTCACCGTCCTGGGCGCACCGTGGGAGTTCCGCCGCCACCCCGGAGCCTGGAGCTCGGAGGAGTACTTCTTCTTCGCGGAACCCGACTCGCTGGCCAAACGGCTCGCCCTCTTCCACCCGTTCGAGTCGGCCTGGCACCGCAGCGGCGGCGACGGACTGGACGATCTGCGCGAGGCCCTGGCGGCAGGCGTGCTGCCCATCGCCGCGGTCGACAACTTCTATCTGCCGTTCCGCCCCGCCTTCCACGACGTGCACGCCGCACATCTCCTGGTGGTCTACCGGATCACTGACACTGAGGTGTACGTCTCCGACGCCCAGCCGCCCGCATTCCAGGGCGCGATCCCCATCGCCGACTTCCTGGCGAGCTGGGGTTCGCTCAACCCACCGGACGACGCGGACGTGTTCTTCAGCGCCAGCCCCAGCGGCCGGCGCTGGCTGCGCACACGCATGGCCGGACCCGCTCCGGAACCGGACCTGGACTGGGTCGGCCACGTCCTCCGGGAAAACGTCGCCCGCTACCGGCAGGAGTCCACCGCGCAGACCCAGACAGGCGTGATGGGCCTGCGTCACTACCTCGACCAGCTCTGCGCCCTCACTCCCGGCACGGACGCCGCGTCCGAAGCCCTGAGCGAGCTGTACGTCATCAGCTGGAACATCCAGGCCCAGACCGGCCTGCATGCGGAGTTCCTGCGTACCCAGTCGACGAAATGGCGGATCCGCGAACTCGCGGAGGCCGCGGCCGGCGTGGACGCCGTCGCACACGGCTGGACCGCAGTGCGTATGACGGGCGCGCACGCACGGGTCTGGGAGCGGCACCGGCCCGACGAGCTGCGCAGGCACAGCACCGAACTCGTCCGCCGCCTCGAAGTCGCCCTCGACCAGCTCGAACTCGCGGCGGACGCGCTGTCCCGGCACACCTGACGCGCAGGCCGGCCGAGTCACCCCACCACTCGAAATTGATCTGCACCGAATGCGATCTGCACCGAATGCCGTACGGCGTAGATCGGGAAGGGCAATCGTGGACAGAACTGCTATGCCCATAGCCGTGGTCGCCTCCCGGATCCGCCGGGAGGAGCGACTGATCCTTGAGTCGTTCGAGAAGCTCGGTCTGCGCTGCGAGCACGTCGATCCACGGAAGCTGAGGGTGCTGCTCGCCGACGGCCGGCCGCCCTATCGTGCGGCGCTCATGCGCGAAGTGAGCCACAGCCGTGCCGTCTCCGTCGCTGCCACGCTGGAAGCGCTCGGAGTTCCCACGTACAACAAACCGGCGGTACTGGAGATCTGCGGCGACAAACTCCGCACCGCGCTCGCCTTCCACACCGCCGGACTTCAGATGCCGCAGGCCGCGGTCACCTGGGGAACCGAGTCCGCCCTGGACGCCATGCCCAAGCTCGGATACCCCGTGGTGGTCAAACCGGTCACCGGATCGTGGGGACATCTGACCGCGAGAGTCCAGAACGAGGAGCAGGGCCGGGCCATTCTCGAACACCGCGCCGCTCTGCCGAATCCACAGCAGCACGTGTTCTATCTCCAGGAGCACATCGACAAGCCCGGGCGTGACATCAAAGCCTATGTCGCGGGTGACCGGGTGATCTGCGCGATCTACAAGAACGCGGTCGACGACTGGCGGACCAACACCGCCATCGGTGGCGCGGCCACACCCTGCCCGATCACCCCCGAACTCACCGATATCGCTGTGGCAGCGGCAGACGCGGTGGGGGGCGGATTCCTCGGCGTCGACCTGCTGATCGACCAGCAGGAGCGGCTGTACGCGAATGAGGTCAACCACACCCCCGAGTTCCATGGCGCCATCGACGCGACCCACATCGACGTCGCGGGATCCATCGTCGAGTGGGCCGTCGCCGAGATCGAGGCGCGGGAAAGGCAGGCGAAATGAGCGCGACCGCCGGCCGCCCCTCGCTGCTCGCACTGTGGAGCGCGCCCCGCTCCCGCTCCACGGTGTTCTTCCGGATGATGGTGGAACGCCAAGACCTGCTCACGCTGCACGAACCGTTCTGCAACATCGCCAATGACGGCAGCACAGAGGTCGCCGGCCGTGCGGTGAATTCGACGGAGGCCCTGACGGACACGCTGATCGAGCTCTCCGCAGAGCAGACCGTGTTTTTCAAGGACACCACCGACTGCACCTACGACTCCATATTCGGACACCAGGATTTCCTGAAGAGCGGACGGCACGCCTTCCTGCTGCGAAACCCGCAGGAGATCATTCCGTCGTTCGCGGCCATCAAACCGGACATGGGCCTCCATGAAGTGGGCATCGAGTACCTGTACAGGATCTACCAGGCGGTGCTCGAAGCCGGCGGCAAGCCGGTGGTCCTGGACTCCGACGACTTCGTCGACCACCCGGAACTGACCGTTCAGGAATACTGCGCGGCGGTGGATCTGCCCTTCCGCGCCGACGCCCTGCGATGGCAGCCGGGGGAGCGACCGGAATGGAGCCAGTCCGCCCGCTGGCACGCCGACGTCAGTGCCAGTACCACGGTGCGACGCCGTGAGCGGACGTACGACAGGACGATCGACAACGACCTCCTGTTGCGGCGCTTCTACGAACACCACCTGCCGTTCTACGAACACCTGTGGGAGCGGCGACTCCGGATTTCCTGACCCCCTCACACCGACTCGCACATGAATTCCGCGCTCTGGCTGATTGAATCCGAGAGGTACGGTAGATGATTATTTCAAAGCCGCCATTCTGTCCCGTGCGGTTCCAGGATTCCGACCTGCTCGACTCCGGATTCCACGCCTCGACGGACATGCACGCGCTGTGGGCCGACCTGCGCGAGAACCAGCCGCTCTACCGGGCGGAACCCGGCGGTGGCCGGGAGCCGTTCTGGGTCGTGACCCGCCACGAGGACGTCAGCCGGGTCCTGCGCAGCCACGGGGAGTTCTCCTCCCGGCGGGGCACGATCCTGTGCGTGCTCGACCTCGACACACCGGACATCGCGTCCGACAACATGATGGCGGACACCGACCCGCCACGGCACAGGGAGTTCAGGGAACCGCTGAACAAGGCGTTCGCCCCGCCCGTGGTCGCCACCCAGGAGAAGCTCCTGCGGGACCTGTCGCGGGATTTGATCCAGTCGGCGCTCGACGCCGATGTGTACGACATCGCCCACAAGACGATGATGTTCCCGATGGCCGTCACCGGCACCCTCATGGGCCTTCCCCCCGAGTCCTGGGAAAGGCTCGTGGAACTGGTCATGATGACCATCGCCTACGACGACCCCGACTACTCCACCGGCAACGCGCAGGCCACCGTGCGCCAGGCTCGGCACGAGCTGTTCGAGTACTTCCAGAAGGAGTACGCGCAACGTACCCGCGAAGACGTCGACCCCGATGTGATCGGCGCGATGCTCGCGATGGACCTGTCGGAAGGGCCGATGTCGCAGGAGCAAGTCCTCCTGAACGCCTTCGTGCTGCTCATCGGCGCCAACGTCACCACGCCGCACGCCCTGTGCACCCTGATGACGGTGATGGCCGAGCACCCCGAGCAGTTCCAGGCCGTACGGGAGAATCCGGAACTTCGCGCGTCCTGCCTCCAGGAGCTCCTGCGCTGGTCGTCACCGGTCACCGCGCTCATGCGATACGCCGTCAAGGACGTGGAGCTGCACGGACAGACCATCCGGGCGGGCGAGCCGGTCAGTGCCTGGATCGGTGCCGCCAACCGCGACGAGCGGGTCTTCGCCGACCCGTACACCTTCGACGTCACGCGACGGCCGAACAAGCACCTCGCGTTCGGCCTGGGGCCGCACTACTGCATCGGCGCCAACCTGGCCAAGGTCGGACTGGAAATCTTCCTCGACGAGATCCTGGACCGGGTGGAAACCGTCGAGATCGCCGGCGAGGTGCGGCATGTCGCCTCCCACTTCGTGCCCGGCTACAAGAGCATGCCGGTGCGGTTCACACCCCGGAAAACGGAAGCGCGGTGAGCAGTTACCCGATACACCGGCCCGACGCACGGCTGTGGTTCGACCGCCGGTTCCGCTCCGCCACCGCGACGCACAGTCTGTACTGCTTCCCCTTCGCGGGCGGCTCCGCGACGTACTATGCCGACTGGGTGAAACACTGCACCGGCCCCATCGAGCTGGTGCCGGTGCAGCTCCCCGGCCGGGGCGGCAGAATGGCCGAACCGTCGGCCAAGGACATGGTTCAACTCGCCGAGGAAATCGCGGACACGATCGCTGCCGAACCCACCCAGGTGCTCCTGTACGGGCACAGCATGGGCGCGATTCTCGCCTTCGAGGTCACCAGGCGTCTCAGGACCCTTGGCCGGCCGGTCCAGCACCTGTTCGTGAGTGGCCGCCCCACACCGACGATCGTCCGTCCGCCGGTTCCCGTCAGCGACCTGCCCCGCCCCGAGTTCGTCCAGATGCTGCGCGACTACGGTGCCGCGGACCAGACGGTCTTCGAGCACGACGAACTGCTGGACCTGCTCATGCCCATGATCCGGGCGGACTTCGCAATGATCGAGAACTACCGGTACCGGCAGGAGCCGCTGCTCTCGTGCCCGATATCCGCCTGGTGCGGAGACGCCGACCCCGAGGTGCCAGTGGAAGCGATGCGCGGTTGGGGCGACCAGACGTCGGGGGAGTTCACCCTTTCCGTGCTGCCGGGCGGGCACTTCTTCCTCACCGAGCACCAGGCCGAAATCATGCGGACGGTGCACGCCGCGATCCGCCGGGTTCGATGACTACCGACAAGGAGTGAGAGCGTGGACTTCGATGTGCCACCGGAGAGCGTCGACTTCGCGGACGAAGTCGAGGACATCCTGACGGCGCCGGAGACGGGGCGGCTGCTGCAGGACGTTTTTGCCCGGCAGGACGGCATGGACGGCAACCCCCGTGAGCTGTACCGGCACCTGGGCGACGCCGGCATTCTCGCACCCTCCTGGCCGGTCGAATACGGCGGCAGAGGCGCCGACTTCACCGCGACCGTGGCGCTGCTGGAGAAGCTCGTCGCCCACCGGATACCGCAGAACCTGTACTGCATCTCGGTGCAGAACGTCGGTTCACTGATTCTGGCGGCAGGCTCGGAGCACCAGCGCAAGACTCTGCTGCCGGCCCTGGCAAGCACCGAACTCACGTCGTGCATTCTGTTCACAGAACCGGGCAACGGATCCGACCTGGCCGGCATCACCACCAGCGCGGTGCGGGAGGGCACCGGATGGGTCATCAACGGACGCAAGACCTACAACCTCAAGAGCGCCTACGCCGACATCGCGCTCATCGCGGTCCGCACGGACCCGCAGGGCAGTCAGTACGAAGGACTCACCCTGTTCCTCGTCCCGCTGAACGCACCCGGCGTCGTCATCCGGCCCATCCCCAGTCTGGCCAACGAGCAGTTCCACGACATCTGGTTCACCGATGTGCATGTGGCCGAGGACGCGCTGTTCGGCCAGGTCGGCGAGGGGTGGTCGCTGATCACCCAGATGTTCGCCGCGGAACGCACGGGGCTGGACTACTACGCGCGAGGACGCCACTGGCTGGACCTGGTCGCGGAACGCCTCGGCGAAGACGGCCGGCAACCGTCCGACGTCGTACGCGCCGAACTGGCGCGCCACGAAACGAGGATCACCGCCAGCAAGCTGCTGAGCTGCCAGGTCATGCAGAACCTCCAGGACGGCAATGCCGACATCGCGGAGTCCTCGTTCGCGAAATGGCACTGCAGTGAATCGGCCCAGCGCATCGCGTGGTGGGCCTTGGAGACGCTGGGGCCGGACATGCTGGAACCCGGGGCCGACGCCGGGGACCGCACCCTTGAAGCAGCATTCCGGGAGGCGCCCGGAATGACCATTTCCGGCGGGGCGTCGGAGGTCATGCTGGACATTCTGAGCAGCGCTCGGGTATTCGACCACGCCCCGAGGGGGGACTGACTGCGATGGACCTGCGACCTGATCCGCTTCAGCAGCGTCTGCGGGACGCGGTGGACACGGTGCTCACGCGCACCGGTGAACTGTCCGCTCAACTGGCGACCATCGGCGTGCCCTCCCTCAACGCACCGGAACGCCTCGGCGGGCTCGCGCTGGGACTCAGCGCCGACATCGTCGTGAACGAACGCCTGGGGTACGCACTGGAACCGCTCGGCTGCTACCGGGAGACCGCGTTCGCGCTCGACATGCTCGACAGCGACGACGTACCGACGGAGCACCTGGCGGAGATCCTCGCCGACCTGTACAAGGGCACGCGGCACGCGGTGGTGGTGGGCGCGCGCGGCCCCGCCGGCATACAAGTGAAGCCGGGAGGGCGGCTGTGGGGTGAGTCGGAGCCACTGCCCCGCGGCGCCATCGGGTTGTGCGTGGTACGGACAGCCCACGGCGGCGGCGGTGAGTGGCGGCTCGTGGTCCCGGAACCCGGCACCTGCGTCACCGAGTCCATAGACCATTTCGGCATGCCCGCCTCGCGGCTGAGGTTCGAGGGAGCCGCCTCCCAGCCTCTGCCGGTGACCGCGGCCCACTGGGAGTGCGCCCTCGCGGCAGCGAGAGTCCGCCAGGCGGCACTGCTGCTGGGCATCGCGGACCGGATCGTCGATGTGGCACGCGCCCACGTCAACACCCGTACACAGTCCGGCAAACCGCTCGTCGAGCGGCAGACGGTCGCGCACCGGCTGGCACTCCTGATCGGCGAAGCGGACGGCTGGCGACTGGTGCTGAACAAGACCGCCTGGGAGCTCGACCGCGACGATCATCCCAACACGGCCGCGGTCCTGGCGGTCGCGGGCGAACACGCGCAGCTCGCCAGTCGCACCGCACTCCAGCTGCACGGCGTACGGGGCATGCTCGCGCACTCGACGGCGGCGTCCGTATACCGGATGGTGGCCGTGGAGTCCGTACGCCTGGGAACCCCCACCGACCTGTGGCTGGAGGCCGCGTCCACCACCCGGCACCTGACACCTGACACCTGACACCTGACACCTGATACCTGCCAACTGGAGCCCTGCATAAGAGGCTTGCTGTCGGCGGACGTTCAGCTGTTCCGCCGGCAGTCCACCTCTCTCGGTGTAGGCTGAAATGCAGAGTCTGGTGCAGTGTGTGGTTTGGTGGCTGAAAGGAACGGCGTGAAGGTCAGCTGGAGGCAGGTTTTTGCGTGGCGGATGCGGCGGCAGTTCCTGGAGCCGCGTACCCAGCCCAGTGCGAGCGAAGTTGTCGGCAGACTGTGCGGCGTACAGGCGCAGGTCTGGAGTGTCGCCGAGCTGAACGTCGCCCTTCGGCAGTCGGCACCCGACCGGGAGAGCGTCAACCGGGACGTCGCCGATCGCTCACTGATGAAGACCTGGGCGATGCGCGGAACCCTCCATCTGCTGCGACCCAGTGAAGCGGGCGCCTACCTGTCGCTCATGGCGAACACGGGAAGCTGGCTCAAGCCTTCCTGGACGCGAGCCTCCGGCGTTACTCCGCAGCAGATCGACGAGTTGACCGAAGAAGTGGCAGGCATCCTCGACGGGGTGGTGCTCACCCGCGACGAGCTGGTTACCCGGCTCGTGGCCGACAAGCGGTTCGCGAGCATGGAGGAGCGGCTGCGGTCGGGGTGGGGCTCTGTGCTCAAACCGCTGGCCTGGCGAGGTGTCCTGTGCCACGGCCCGAACCGGAACAACAAGATCACCTTCACCCTGCCGGCGAGCCAGTTCGGCTCGGACTGGGGCAAGATGCCCGAGCCCGACGAGGCCGCCCCCACGGTGATCGAGGCGTACCTGGGTGCGTACGGTCCTGCCACGATCGAGACCTTCGACCGCTGGCTGTCGCTCAACAGCACGAGCAAGCCGAAGCTGCGCAAGTGGTTCGGGGACATGGGCGACAAGCTGACCGAGGTCGATGTCGAGGGACGCAAGACATTGATCCTGACGGAGCACGCGGAGGAACTCGCCGGCATTGCTCCGTGCGAAGGCATCAGGCTGCTCGGCGGCTTCGACCAGTACCTTCTGGGCCCTGGAACCAAGGACGAAGTGATGCTCGCGGCAGAACACCGCTCCGCGGTGAGCCGCGCCGCCGGATGGATCTCCCCGGTCGTCGTGCAGGACGGCCGGGTCGTCGGGGTGTGGGAGATCCTCGATCAGGAGCTGGTGGTGACGCCGTTCCCGGACACCGGCCGTCTCCCGCTGAAAGCCGTCGAGAAGGAAGCGGCGCACGTCGCGCGCGCGAGCGGAGTGAGCCGGCTGCCGGTCCGCGTCGTCTGATCACCCTGCCTGATCGCGCATGCTCTACCGCGCCCGCTTGAAGTCGGCGCGGTAGAGATCGCGCAGCAGGGCGATCTCCGCTCCGTGATGCATGACTTCACGATTGACGTGCAGGACCAGGGTCGCCATGGGCCGCTCTCCCCATTGGCCTTCGACGTCTCCTATCGGCCGCTGCATCCCCGCGTCGTCGAGTGAGAGCACCCCTTTGCGCCAGGTGTGGTAGTGCTCGTGCAGTGCCGCGAGACCGTCCTCGGCAGTGACCGGCAAAGACGCGGTGTCCATGGTCAAGGACCCGTCGCCGAAGTGTGCGCTGGCTCGGATACCCAGTACGTGAAAGGCGATGTGGCACAGGCGCCAGGCGATCGTGGTCACCGGAGGAGGCTCCGGGACGGGATCCTGCCAGTCGAACATCGCCCTGCCGTCCCCGCCGGTCCGGATCGTCCAGCAGTCCGGCACCGGCTCCCACAGGTATTCGTCGTCGGTGAGACCGGCCAGCCGGGGCATCAACTGGTGGTCCCAGTACAGATCGAGCTGGTCGAGCACTTCGGTACGCCAGATCATCCAGCACTCCTGTTGAGTCGGTCGTTACTGCGCCAGACGATAGCAACTCAGAACAGTGTGTGCTCACACGACTACTGCCAGTAGCGCCACCCGCAGGGATGAATCGCGGCCGGTGGGTTGCCACTTGTAGACTCTGTAGTTAGTGTTGCCTCAGAGCAAAAAGGCAACACAGGCGACATGGTGATCGAGCAGGCCTATGGTCGTTGGCGGTTCATCGGCCTTGCGCAGGGGGGCGACGCGTGATCACAAGAAGTGCCACTGGTCCCGACATCCACGACGCCGGCTCCTTCGGCTGTGACCCGGAAGAGGGACTCAAAGGGCTGATCAGGCCCCTTGAGGAGGAAGCCTTCCTCGCCGGACACCTCGGAGTGAGGCCGCTGCTCTGCCGCGGTGAGCCGGGGCGGTTCAACGGCATCTTCGGCTGGGACGACCTGAACGCCATTCTCGAAACCAGCCGAGTCGACCCTTCCCGTATGCACCTGGTCCGGGCGGCACGCGGCATGAGCATGACCTCGTGCTCCGAGCCCGTACCGCAATTGGCCCCACGGGGACGGCCGTTGAGGCTCCGTCCCGAGGTGCTGACCGGCGCCCTGGCCGACGGTGCCACGCTCGCCGTGGACGGGGTCGAGGAGTTGCACCTTCCGCTGCGGGCGCTCGTCGGCCGGGTGGAGGAGAGCCTGCGCAACCTCGTACAGGCCAATCTGTACGCGAACGTGGGTGGGGCTCCGCAGGGCTTCGACACGCACTGGGACGACCACGACGTGATCATCCTTCAGGTGGCGGGAAAGAAGAACTGGGACCTGCACCCGCCGACGCTTCCCCACCCGGTCGGCAAACTCACCAGTCCGCCGAAGCCACAACCCTCGGAGGCCGGCTGGTCCGGGACGCTGAGCGAGGGCGATGTCCTCTACCTGCCCCGTGGCTGGTGGCACACGGTCCGGGCGGCCGACGGACCTTCCCTGCACCTCACGCTGGGCAGCCGGCTGCCCTCCGCCGCGGACCTGCTGCGGCATCTGCTGCGGCAACTCGCCACGGAGCGCCAGGTGGTCCGGCAGGACCTGCCCCGGTTCGCGGACGCGGCGACGGCAGACCAGTGGTACGCCGAACTGCGGGCGACGCTCGTCGAGGCGGTCCAGGAGCCGGGTCTGCTGGAACGGTTGGGCAAAGAGGCAGGGGAAGATGCTCCAGGGCGTCCGGTATTCACACTGCCGACTTGTTCCGGGTGACCGCCGGTGACCAAGGCGACGGGGGGCCGGCGGCTGTTGCCGGCATCGGCGAGAGGTCTGCCGAGCGCGTTCTGGTGGATCTGGCTCAGCATCCTGGTCAACTGGACGGGCGGCTTCGTCGGCCCACTGCTCACCCTCTACATGACCTCGGAGCGGGGCTACTCGGCAGCGCACGCCGGTGCCGTCATCTCGCTCATCGGACTGGGCGGCGTGCTGGGGACGATCGGCGGCGGCATCGCGGCCGACCGCTTCGGCCGCAGGACCACGCTGTTCGCCGCGCACTGCTGGACGGCGGTGTGCATGACCTCGCTCGGCCTGGTCCAGGCCGGCTGGGCGATAGCGGTCGCTGCTTTCGCGATGGGAGCCGGCGCCGCCGCCGCCCGCCCGGCCATGCAGGCGGCGCTGGCGGACGTCGTACCTCCCGAGGACAGACAGCGCGCCTTCGCTCTCAACTACTGGGCGCTGAATCTCGGTGTGGCGGTGTCCTCCGTACTGGCCGGAGTCATGGTTACCCACGGCTACGTGCTGGTCTTCGTCGCCGACGCCGCGGCCACAGCACTGTGCGCGGTCCTGGTCATGGCAAAGGTCCCGGAGACCCGGCCGCGCACAGCGCCAAAGGGAAGCCGGAGTGCGCAGGCGAGGCCACAACAGAAAGACGCCAACGGCGGCTCGGTATGGAAGGACCCCCCGTTCCTCGCCTTCTGCTTCGCCGCCCTGCTCTTCGCCTGCGTGTTCCAGCAGGGGAGCACGATGCTGCCGATCGTGGTGGCACGGGACGGCCACGACCCGACAGTCTTCACCTGGCTGCACGCCCTCAACGGCGTACTCATCGTCACCCTGCAAGTGGCCCTGACACGGCTGGTCCGTGAGCGCTCCAGGGCCGGGACGCTGCTCGCCGCGTCGCTCCTGCTGGCCGTGGGATTCGGCCTGATGGCCTTCGCGGACGGCGTGGTCGCGTACGCCCTGTGTGTCGTGGTCTGGACGTTCGGCGAGATGCTGCAGGCACCGGCGGGCAGCTCGGTGGCTGCCGACCGTGCGCCGGAACGACTGCGCGGCCGATACCAGGGCCTGTACGGGACGGCCTGGACCGCCGCCGCCTTCCTCGCACCGGCAGGCGGTGGTCTCCTGCTCGACTCCGGCGGCCCCGGCGTCCTGTGGGGCGTGTGTGCCGCCCTGGCCGTCGTCGCCGGTGTCATCTGGGCCTGGATCACAGGCCCGCTATCCAAGCTCGCACGCCACGAGTTCCGCTCGGGCGTGCGTGCCGGGAACGGTTCCCCGCCCCCGGCCGGCTCTCCCTGCCGGGAGAGTCATTCGAATACCGAGTTGAGAGGGCAGCCATCATGAACGCTTTCGAGATGGAAGACCAGGACGAGCAGTTTGTTCTGAACAACTGCGTCTCCGCGTACCTCGCCGACGACAACGAGGAGTTCGTCGTCGACAACTGTGTAGCGGCGTACCTGTCCTAATGACGGAAGAACGCCTTCGGGCGACCGGCCGGGGCACCTTCGCGGTGCCCCGGCCGGGCCCGGTCGCGACACCCGTACCGCCCGCACCCGAACTGCCCCTTGATGTCGTCACGCGCCTGCGAGTCTTCAGCGGGCCGGGGCCGACTCCCCCCACTCTCCGTCTGGCCGTCGCGGACATCGCGGACCACACACCGACCATGCCCTGGCAGGCGGACAGACAGGCGTTCGGCATGTCGTGGACCAGTCCGGGTCAGGCGAGCCGCGCCGCGGTGGGCGAAGCCGTCGAACGCTACTGCGGCACCTGCCCGCCGGACCCCGGAGCGCTGGTCCACGGCAGCCACCAGGAGCTGCTCCGCCGCGGCCTGAACGCCCTGGACCCGGCGCGGCTCACGCTCTACTCACCGGCCCAGTACGAGCGCCAGGGCTTCCCCTTCGCCCCGTTCCTGCCCGACACCCCGGTCCACTGGGTCCGCGGCATGTCCCTGACGCGAAATGCGGAGGTGTACGTCCCGGCATTCGCCACCTACACACTCTGGCGCCGTATGCCCCGTCGGCACGCGGAGGCACGGCACGCCTTCCCCGTGATCGGCGGCATAGCGGCCAGCACGGACCACGAACACGCGATCGTCTCCGGACTCGAAGAAGTAATCGAACGCGACACGGTTGCCGTGTGGTGGGCGAACGCCGTACCGCGGCCCCGCCTCCCCGTCACCGACTCCTTCCGCGAGCTCCTCGGCCCGGCGCTGGACGGGTTCGACGTCGATCTGACGTACCTGGAGAACCAGTTCGGCCTGCCCACGATCGGCGCGTACGTCCGCAGCAAGCCCGAAGGCTGGCTCACGATGGGCTTCGCGACACGGGCGGGAGGCGCACAGGCCGCGGCATCCAAGGCCCTGGCGGAGGCATTCTCCCTCCAGCTCACCTGCCGGACCCTGAACACCCCCGAAGCCCTCACACGCCTCGCCGACGGCTACCGCGACAGAAACAACCCACTGAAGCCGTGGCGCCCCGACTCCTCCTACCTGGACGCCTACCGCGCGGACGGCCGGGACGCCGTAGAACTCCTCTGCCACCAGCAGCTCTATCTCGACGAACGCGCCGCACAGCGCTCCCTCGCCTGGGCCGCCGCCGGACCGGACGGCACCTGGAACGACGTTCCCGCGCTACCGGACTCCTCACCCTCGCTGAGCACCCTGCGGGCACGGATCGAGGCCGCCGGACACGAGGTGCTGTACGTGGACCTGACGGCCCCCGAAGCCGAGGCCGCAGGGATGAAGGTCGTACGAGTCATCGTTCCCGGCACGGTCGGCACGGCGCCGGCCGCGTACCCCGCTCTCGGCGGAAGACGGATACAGGACGCCGCGGTACACCTGGGATGGCGCGGAACACCCCTGCCCGAGCACGAGTTGAATACCTTCCCCATCCCCCATTCCTGAAGCCAACCGCGTTACGGACCACAGCGGCTGCACCGCGACGGGAAGGGCTCGCCCGCGGCGCGGCGGGCATTCCACCTGCCACGCCGCGGGCGAGCCCGACCATCACCGACTGCCGCGACTTGGTGACTACGGCTGAGCTGCGTCAGTCCAGGCAGAACTCGTTGCCTTCGAGGTCGGCCATCACGATGTGGCCGACGCCCAGCGGAGGAGTGGGCTCCTGCCGACGTAACCGCGTCGCTCCCAGCGCGAGGAGCCGCTCGCACTCGGCCTCCAGCGCCGCCATCCGCTCGTCGCCCTCCAGCCCCGGAGCCGCACGGACGTCGATGTGGACGCGGTTCTTGGCGACCTTGTCCTCCGGTACCTGCCGGAAGAACAACCGTGGACCGTTCCCCTTCGGGTCCTCGATGGCCGACCTCGTGTTGCGCTGCTCCTCCGGTACGCCGGCCTCCGCGAGGAAGTCGTCCCACGCGGCCAGCGGGTCGGCGCCCTCGGGCAGGTCGACACCGGGCGGGCCGGGGTGGACGTAACCCAGTACATCGCGCCAGAAGGACGACAGTGCCCGCGGGTCGTGGGCGTCGAAGGTGATCTGGAGTTCATCGCTCATCGGGTTGCTCCGTTCGCAGTGGATATCGTGTGTGCGGATACCCGGTCGCGCAGCAGGCAGACCTCGAAGTTGTCGCATCGCCGACTGGATGAGAGTGGGAGTCGGCGTTGCCTGGGAGCGCTAGCATCGATGCGCCGCTGATGTCCGATCGAGAAGGCGATTCCACGCTATGGCCGATGACGCTTACCTGTTCCTTCTTCCTGACCGGCATCCTCGGCTGGGAGCAGCCCTGGCCGCCGTCGGCGCCCTGGAGTGCGCGGAAACACCAGCCGTGCGCGGCTGGCTGCAGGCCCACGACGTCTCGGCCTCCTCTGAGCAGGTCCGGATCCTTCCCGCCGAGGCGGAGGCGTTCATCCCTGAGGACGCGGAGCGCCTGCCTGTGCCGTTGGGCGAGGAGGAAGCGCTGCGGGTCCAGCAGGAGTGCGCGCCTCAGTCCATCACGGACATGGAAAGTGAACTCTTGGAATTCCGAGAGAAGACTCAGGACTGGGAGGCTCTCGTACACCGGGCACTGACCGCGGGGGTTCCCGCACCGCGCATCGTCCAGTTGACCGGCCTGGACCCCCAGGACATCGGCCGACTCACCGTCTGAAGGTAGCCCAATAGAGCGCCCGTCGTGTTGAGCAGGACATCGTCGCGACGTGGGTTTACTGCTTCGACGCGGCCGGCAACCTCACCTCCCAGTCCGACACCGGCACCTGCCGGCTCCGGTTCGACGTTCCCAGCTCACGTCACTGACCGTCGGCGGCAAGGACGTACGACGGGCAGTACGGGTCCACGGACCGGAGTGAGCGGATCAAGCTCGGCGACACCTTTTTCCACTACGGGCCGCTCGGCCTGTCGGCCAAGAGCACGGCGGGTATGGACATGGGATTCAACCGGGAGCCCAGGGGCACCCTGAACTCCATGACGGCCGGGGGGCAAGAGTTGTCCATCGGTACAACCCCGGTGGTGGTGAGAGGAGACATAGGGTGCGTCAGGTCGGAGTATCCCTACGGCGCCAAGCCCTGGCCAAGCGGTTGTTGATCACCACCCATGTCTTCGGTGTGCTCGGCGTCGCGTTCTCAGCCGCGCTACTGATCATGGGCATGATCGCTGGCGGACTGACTGTTCTCGCTATGACCGTCCTCTTCTGGGGCGGCACGGTCGTGAGCGCACGAGCCAGGGCAAAAAGGCAGGTGTAGAACGCGGTAGGGGCGGCTCCTGTAGGTAGGCGCCACCCCTACCGACTTCCCAGTTGCGGCGGCGGGGCCACTCGGCCTGGCGCCGCAACGGCACGCGTAACCGTCGCGTTCACCGGCTGAAGCATGAGTGGAGATCAGGATGAACCGTCTGGGATGGACCGTTGAACAGCAAGCCGGGATCAAGCGCTACTTCGCGTTCGCTTCGTTCTTCACGCTTCTTGGGGTGATCCTCTCCGTGGTGCTGATCGCCATGGGAAACAAGGGGGGATGGGTCCTGCTTGCAATCGTTGTCATCGCTTGGGGTGGCGGGTATCTGTTCCTCAACAGCACACGAAAGAGCCAGCCGTAGCGCAGGGTGGATAAACCCCTGCCTTAGAGGAGGTCAGCGGGGCAAGGTGGCGAGGATGACCTTGCCGCCCTTGGGTTTGGTGTGAACCGAGACGGTTCGGGCCAGTCGCTGGACCATGGGCCAGCCGAAGCCTCCCGTCTGGCCGGTCAGGTCAGGTGTACGGTCCTGAGGATGAGCCGGGCTGGGGTCTTCGACCCGGACCTGAAGGGTCCGGCGGTCAGCGGTGAGGCGCAAGGCGGTCACGCCGCCCGCGTGTCGCAGGGCGTTGGTGACCAGCTCCGAGACCAGGAGGAACAAATTCTCCTCGGTGTACGCCGGCGGGGCAGGTTGCAGGGTCGCGAGGAACGCCGCAGCTGTGTCCCGCGCTTGTGCCGCACGCAGCGGTCGGCAGGTGAATCGCATCTGCGGAATGGCGGTGCCTTCACCCACAGTCTGCTCGTACACGTGGTTTCACCCCATCAAGTCGGTACTCCTCGTGCGGCTCGCGCTGCCTGTGGTGAGTTCGCCTACCCAGGTGTGGGATGGAAACGCATGGAGTGATGACAGAACAGCCACGTGCGTCTCATGAGCTCCGCACGAGGCGGGGACCAGACAACGAGACTGGTGGCCCCCGTCTCACGTGTGGTCAGGCCGCTCAGCCGCTGGTCTGCGTCCGGCCGCCCGTGCGCTGCGCCGGGACGCTTCCTGAGCGCCGTGAAATCGGCTGACGCGTCAGCGCTTTGCTCGCACCTTCATCCTGGGGCTGCGCCCTGAGCAACTCTTCGAAGAGCAGCCGGCCCGCCACCATGGCCTGGCGCATCTTCTCGGCTTCGGCCTCTCCGGAGGCGGCTTTCTGCGCCGCCTTGTGCAGTTGCCGGCTGCCGTCCACGCGGTGCGGGTGATGGACGGACAGCGCCTCGACTTGCAGCGCGTGTGACTCGGCAGGGTAGCCCCGCTCGGCTGCCAGGTGCGTCAGCAAGCGATTGGCCTTCGCGACGGCCGCGCCGGGGCAGTCGACGAACTGCTCCTGCAAGCCGGCCCACTGGGCGGCGTACTGCTCCCGAGCCGGTACTGTCAGACCCTGAATGCGGAGCCTGCCGAACCGGCGTACTCGGGTGTTCAGTTCACGTGCTGCCGCTTTGTCGTCACCATGGTGCTGGGCGGCGACCCGGTCGAACTCCGGCCCGAACCGGGCCCTCAGGCTGCTGGAGCGTGACTGTGTCACTGGTGGGACGAGCACGAGTGCGGTCATGATCGCTACCACCGCACCGAGGATGATGCCGATACCCACGGACATGGATCCCGCCCTTCTCCGAGGCTCGCTTACGACCTTCCGCTACCCAGTGTTACCTGAAACCCGGTCAGCAAACACGACTCGTAATCGGGCGAGTGGCTCCTGGCAGGCGAGTGCCGCTCGGGACAGGGCGTCCGTAATCCGCGGTCAGCCTCGGGCGGCAGCCTCTCGGCAGTCACGGATGATGAAGACGTGGTCCAGGCCGAGTACGTACAGCAGGCGCTCCACGAGCGCGGAGGGCGCCGCGATACGCAATCGGTCTCCCAGCCTGAGACGTGCTTGGAGGAGCACGTTTATCAGCGCCGTGTCGGCGAACCGTACGGCCGACAGGTCCACCACGACCGGGGCTTCTCCCGGCCGCGCTGCCAGGGTGGCAAGTGCATGGCGCAGGGGTTCGACGGTCTCCAGATCTACTTCGCCCCTGAGGGCAAGTAGGGAAGCGTGTTCTCCGTCCTGGCTGACGAGGTGCATTGCCTGATCGGTGCTACGAGTGTGCACAACTGGCCCCTCGGATCGTGGCAGCAAAAGCCGGCCGAGGCCCCACGCGGGGTGTTCATGGCCCTTCTTCAGAGCTCGGGAGACCTCCTCGCCATGGAGGGCGTCGTTAGTCGGCTTCCATGGCAAGCACTATCACCGTACGGCGATAGTTTCCATCTGGCAAATATCCCTGCGGGGTCGTTGAGCGTAGGGCTCGTTGCATCTTTGCCCTGACCGCCGCGGGCCCCTTTCGCCGTCGCGTGGGGGAGGTGTGAAGGGGGGCCTGGGGCTTTCCCCTGCTGGGGCGAGCATGCTTATATTTGCCACAGGGAAACAGTTTGGGTGATCGGGTGTGCCCTGGCTTCCAGCACGGGCGGTCCGCCACGGCGCCCGTCGTACCTGGTCAGCTTCTTCGAAGGGACTTACGAGTTGAGTAGCAGTGAGGCCGTCATTCGGCAGCGCGTGACGAAGGCGCTGCACGGGCGTGCTGACGAGATCTCTGATCGCTGGGTGGAGCTCCAGCAGAGTCAGGCGGAGCTGGGGACGGACATCGCCGAGCGCGAGCTGCGTGAAGAGGCGGACGCCCTGGTCGCCGCTCTGGTCGCCGGGATGGACAGTTCCCTCCCGGTGGGCAGAATCGTGAACTCCCACAGCGATCTCAAGCGGGCGGTCAGCGATTTCTCACTGCGCCGGGCCCGGGTGGGCGCGACGCCCACCGCCACATCCCTGGCGGTCCTCTCCCTCAAGGAGGCGGTGCTCGAAGCCGTGCGGCGGAGCACCGACGAGCCGGAGGAGCTCTTCCCCGCCGCTCTGCTGATCAACCGGCTGCTGGACGCGGCGGGTGCCCTGTCGTTCGACACCTATGTCGAAGGGCGGGAGGAGATCATCCGCCGGCAGAGCCGGCAACTGCTGGAGCTGTCGACGCCCGTTGTACGCCTGTGGCAGCAGGTCCTCGCTGTCCCGCTGATCGGCACTCTCGACACTGCCCGTACCCAGGTCGTCATGGAGAGCCTGCTCCAGGCAATCCAGGACCACGAGGCGCTGGTCGCCATCATCGACATCACCGGCGTACCGACAGTGGACACCGCTGTCGCGCAGCATCTGATGCAGACCGTCAACGCGGTGCGGCTGATGGGGGCGGACTGTGTCATCAGTGGCATCCGCCCGCCGATCGCGCAGACCATCGCCCAACTGGGCATCGATCTGTCGAAGATCCTTACGCGAGCCACCCTCGCCGACGCACTCTCCGAGGCGATCAAACTCACCGGTGGCACCGCGCCCGTGACGCATGGGTCGGCGTATTGATGGCGGGCCGTCCGACAACAGGTGTGCCCATACTGCGGCTCGGCGACGTGCTGGTCACCGGACTGCTCAACGAACTCGACGACAAGACAGCCCTGGCCTTCACAGATGAGCTCACCGAACGCATCTCGGCAGAGAGCATCCGAGGGGTACTTATCGACGTCTCACGGCTTGAGATCATCGATTCCTTTGTGGCGCGTACATTGATGGAACTCACCACCATGGCACGGCTGCTGGGTGCGCGGGTGATCGTGGCGGGCATGCGGCCTCCGGTGGCCATCACCCTGGTCGAACTGGGCGTCGAACTGGTCGGTGTGGAGACCGCGCTGGACGCGGAACGTGGCATGGCCGCCCTTGGCTGGCGTCAAGGTCCGGCCCCCGGAGGGGTACGACGTGACACAACTCGCTAAGGGCTCCATCGCCGCGGCAGCCGGCGCCGAAGGCGGCTCTCCGGCCGACTCCACGTTCACCGAGTCCGATTCCGAGTCCGCCACTGTTATCGCGTTGCGTACGGAGGAGGACCTGCTGGCGGTCCGCCACGCGGTGCGCGCCGCGACGCTGAAGCTCGGCTTCGGCATCGTCGACCAGACGCGGGTGGTGACCGCGGCCAGTGAATTGGCGCGCAACGCGTACATCCATGGCGGCGGCGGAGCTCTCACCATCGAGTATCCACGCCGGCAAGGTACGCCCGGAGTGCGCCTGACCATAAGGGACGACGGCCCGGGCATCCCGGACCTGGACGCCGCCCTGACCGACGGCTTCACCACCGGGGCCGGGCTCGGCCACGGCCTGGGCGGGGCACGCCGGCTCATGGACGACTTCGAGGTGCACACCGCGCCGGGAAAGGGCACGACTGTGATCGCCACGCGTTGGGCACGTCAGTGACGTCCCTGACCACGCTGCCGACCACCCGTGTGCCCATCGACCACTACAGCGCCGTCCACCTCGCCGCCGCGACCACCCGCTCGCTCGCCGAGCAGTGCCGCCTGCCCGGAGCGATGCCGGACCGGGCAGCGGTCATCGCCTCGGAACTGGCCAGCAACCTCGACAAGCACGCACGCGACGGCGCGTTGTACATCCAGCCGCTCCCGCTGGGTGGCGGACTGGAGATCCTGGCCGTCGACCGCGGCCCAGGCATGCACGAACTCCATCGCTGCCTCACCGACGGCTACACCACCACCGGCACCATGGGCGCCGGCCTGGGCGCGGTCACCCGCATAGCGACCGACTTCACCATCAGGACGAACACCGGGGCCGACACCGGGACGGTCACCGGGACGAACACCGAGACGGGCACCCTCGCCTGCGCCAGGATCGCCCTGCCCGACCGGGCACAGGCAGCCCGGCAAGAGGTCGGTCTCGTCTGCCTACCCGCGGACCGCGAGCTGCATTGCGGAGACGCCTGCGCCGTCGTCGATACGGACGAGGTCCGCACCGCGATCGTCATCGACGGGCTCGGCCACGGCCCGCACGCCGCGGAAGCCGCGCAAACCGCTTTGCGGTCCTTCCACGCTGTCGTGGACCGTCCGCTGCCGCACGTCCTGACAGCGATTCACCGGTCCCTGCGCCGAACCCGAGGCGCGGCCGTGGGCCTCTTGCGCCTTGAGCCGGAGCGGGCCGAGTACTGCGGAGTCGGTAACGTACGCGCCGTGGCCCTGTCCCCGCACCAAGTCCACCACCGGCTGACCGGCCGGCCGGGCGTCGTCGGCTGGAACATTCCAGCCCCGCAGAGCCACTACTTTCCCCTGGATGCGGGTACGACCGCCGTGCTCCACAGCGACGGGATCGACAGCAGATGGACGCACACTCCCTCGCGCTTCCTGCTGCGTCTTCCTCCATCCCTGCTCGTCGGCGCTGTCGCTCACGGCCACCGCTCCACCCGCGACGATGCGGCCGTACTCGCCGCCAGGCCCCACCAAAGGCACCGATGACTGAGAACTTCTTCCACGCTCTGCCGCAGCTCCGCCACGCTGTGCGCCGCGTCGCCAACGAGAACGGACTGCCTGTCGAGGCCCGGGCGCGCCTGGTCCTGTCCGTTACCGATGTCGCCGCCGACGAGCTCAGCGCCGGCCGGCCTGTTGTGCTGAGTACGGCCCGCGAGACCGGCTCGCACGACGACTCGCCCGTCCTGGCCATTGCCCTGCGAGCCCCGCGGGCACGTCGGCCGCTGAGCGTCGCCGACCTGCCGCTGCCCGCTCTGGACACCGGCCCCCACTCAGTCGTCTGGCGCCTGCCCGTGCCCAGAACGGAGGGCCCGTCACTCCCCGCTCCGAGCCCGAGCACCGCCGGCGCCCGCCCCGACCCCACAGCGGAAAAGGCCGCCCTCGACGAGGAACTGCGCGCCACCGTCGCCCGGGCCGACGCGCTCACGGCCGAGTACCGCCGCCTCAAGCACGAGCTCGCCGAGACGAACGGCGGCGTACTCGCCCTCTATGTGCAACTCGAAGAGCGTGACGAACAGCTCCGCAAGGCGCACGGCCAGATACTTCGCGAACTCGAAGACGCACTGCGCCCCCAGCCGCTGGAGATCGACGGCCTGGAACTCGCCGTCCACTACGCCCCCGCGGACCCCAACGCCCCGACCGGCGGGGACCTCTACGACTGGTTCGCCCTGCCCGACGGAACGCTTCACATCACCGTCGTCGACGCTCTCGGCCACGGGGTACGCAGCACCCGCAGCGCACTCGACGTCACGCACGCCGTACGTACCCTGGCGCTCGAAGGGCACGCACTGGAGTCGATCCTGGCGCGCACCCACGAAATCCTCATGCCGCTGGCACCGGATCTCATGGCGACCGTGCTCCTGGCACGCCTCGATCCGACCACCGGGAAGCTGCAACTGGCCAACGGAAGCCATCCTCCCGCACTGCTGCTCCGGGCCGACGGCACTTACGAATACCTCGAAGTACGCGGCCGGGGCATCGGCTTCCCCCTGCCGGGCAGCGAGGAGCTGCTGAACGCCGAAATCAACCCCGGCGACCTCCTCATCCTCTACACGGACGGCCTCACGGAAAGCCGCCGAGACCCGTGCGAAGGGGAGCTCCGGCTCGTCGAAGCGGCCCGGCGGCACGCGGGAAGTCCTCTCGAAGACCTCCCCAGCGCCATCGCCGCGGACATGCACACCGTGGTGCTGCACCCCGACGACACGCTGGCCCTTGCCATCCGCCGCGGCACTACCGGCGTGGGCGGGTGATGAGCCAGGTCCCACCGACGACCAGGAGAGCGAACGCCACGTGGCCCGCACCCCAGGCGCCGATGAGGGCGAGTCGGTCGCGTAGGGAGAAGGAGCCAGTAAGGGTGACTTGGAGGCTGCCGACGGCGAAGGCGATGGCGGAGGTGAAGACCGCGACCAGCTCGACTGAGCGGACATGGTTGGCGCGTGCGGTCTCCTGGCCCTCACGCATCGCCTTCTCCTGCTCTTCACCACGGCGCCGCAGTTCACCTTCAAGCTGTTCCCAGCGTTGCCTGTGCCGGTCCTCCTGGTCGGCCAGGCGCTGCGCGTGTTCGGCATCGAGCTCGGCGCGCAGGCGGCCTTCGAGGATCGCGTCGCGCTTCGCGAGGTACTGCTCCTGAAGGAGCTTGTGGCTGCCGCGGCTGCCCAGGGCAGGAAGGTGCCGCAGGGCGGTATTGATGCTGTCGAGGGCGGCGTCGTGGTCGCGGACCATGTGCTGCCCGGAAGCCAGGCGGAAGTGGAAGATGTGGTCGAACGGGTGGTCGCGCACGGCTTCGGAGGCCCGGTCGCGCAGCAGTTCCCCGTGGCCGGCGAAGGGAGATGCGGCCTGGATGCCGTTGAGACAGATGTCCACTACGTGGCGGGTGCGCTCGGGGGAGGACCAGGCCTGGTCAAGGAGTCCCCTCGCATGCTCCGCTGTGATGGCCCGGCTGCCGAAGGCAGCGAAGGAACGCAGCGCGGTGAAAAGGGGCGCCTGTCGGTGTACGCCGGCCGCGAGAGCGAGGAGCGAGGCGTCCAGGAATTGGTGAAGCTCGTCGAACCAGAAGTTCGAACGCAGCTTGCCCGCGTGGTACAGGGTCGCGAAGTACGCGGTGTCACCGGCGGCCGTGTCGTGGCCGACGATTTCCTCCACTGCCTGGGAGAGCTCCAGGGCGGACTCGACGCTGTCCTTTGTGATGAACGCGTACCCCAGGCTCCACTTCTCCAGCACCTCGGTGCAGTGGTCACGGGAGACGTGGCCGACCAGCCAGGTGGAGCAAGCGGCAGCGGTGCGGATGCTCGGCCGGTCAAGGAAGCGCAGCCGCCAATAGCGATCGGCGCAGATCAGCTCGGGGTCCGCGGCAAAGTCGGCGGATGTCACAGCGAACGGGGGCTCCACACCGCCCTCGAACAGCGCAGTGGCGACCTCCTCACAGACCCGGTCCAGCTCACGCGAGTCAGAAGCCGACACGTGCCCCAGCCGTGCGATGTGCGACGCCGCTTCCACGATGATCCCCCAAGGCTTGGTCCTCCCACATGTGCCTACCACGTCGCCGCTCGCTGCGCGGCCATATCATTCGATCATGCAGGTAGATGTGGTGACGGCGGTGCATGACCCCTACGCCGTATTCCTGCCCTTCGCCTGGCAGTCTCTGCGACAGCAAAGTCACTCCGCGTGGACCTGGCTGGTGCAGATCGACGGCCCGCCCCAGGCGGTCATCGACGTCTTGCGCGCATGCGGCGCCGCTGACGACGAGCGCGTGCTCATCTCCGCGCACGGCACTACAGAGGGCCCGGCCATCACGCGGAACGTTGCCCTCGGCAGGGCGACAGCACCCCTCGTGCAGAACGTCGACGCGGACGACGAACTCGAGCCCGGCGCGCTCTCCCTCCTGGTTGGTGCGCTCACCGGTCATCCGAGCGCCGGCTTCGCGGTGGGCCATGCCCGAGACCTCCTGCCGGACGGGTACCTGCAAGACCATGCCCTGCCCGTACCCGCCGGTGTGCTGCGCCGCGGCGTACTGCTCGACCGATGGACCGCCGACGCGCCCCGCCACCGACTCCCCGTACACCCCGCGGGGGTGATGTGGCGGCGCTCTCTCCTGCTCGCCCTCGGCGGCTGGTCCGCACTTCACGGCATGGAAGACACCGGACTCCTCATGGCTGCATCCGCGGCGACAGACGGCGTCCTGATCGACGCGCCGACGTTGCGCTATCGAAGACACGGCGCGCAGGGTTCCCAGCAAGCCTCAAAGTTCCGGGGGGGGGGCCAGCAGATTGATTTCGTCCGGGAGCGCGCCGCGATACTGCGTACGCTCCCCGCATGGACCGGGGAGTCAGCGGCCCCTTCCCGGCAGCCGGGTTAGGGGTTGGTCGTACCCGCAGCCCTTCACCGTCCCTCGCACTACCAAGGGAGGAAAACGTGCACAGTCTTGCCGTCACCCTCCGGAACGGTGATGACCTGGTCGGCGAGCGTGTTGATGAGATGCCAACCCACCCCTCCGCGGCCGGCGAGGGAGACGGCTCTGGGCCGAGGCGCTGTGGGGTTGGTATCGGTCAGGCCGACGTGCAGAGTTCCCCCCGTCATCGCGCGCAGGTTGAGGGTGAAGGGGCCGGGGGCAAAAGAAAACGCATTTGAAGCCAGCTCGGTGACAACGAGCAACGCGTCATCGTGCGCATCCGGAGTCGCGGGCGGATGTGTGCGGGCAATTCTGTAGAGGAATTCCGAGGCCCGGTCGCGGGCCTCGGATACGTCGCTCAACACTCCCCGGAAGTGCCAAACCCGTTCGACGCTAAGAGCGGTCAACGGGCTGGCTTCCAAGTGATCTCGGTCAGCAGCCACTTCTTGCTCCTTGTTCCACTCGAAGCTGAAGTCTTAACGGCTGCCCGCACTTTCGGCACTTATGCCCCCGTCTCACGACTGCCCGCCATAGCGCCCGTAATGGTATTAGGCCTGCTCCAATTGGCCGGGACGACCGGCAGGCTCACCGCGCTGACGCTCGGCGCGCGTCCCGGCGCAAGCGCGGACCTGACCGGTGAGGCGTCGAGTCTCGGCGGCTGACAAGCTCGCCTTGTAGTGAGAGAGTGTTCAGATGCCGCCCCGAAGCCTTCCTTCCCACAGCCATGAGCAGGTGGCACATGCTGCGGTCAGCGTGTCGGAACTGCTGCAGGTGCTGTGGGGCCGCGGCCAGGAAGCCGCTCCCTCCGGGCCGCTTTCACCTTCGCAGTTCCGGGCACTGACAGTGATCAAGGAGCAGCAGAAGGTTAACCAGCGGACCCTTGGTGAGGCTCTCGGGTCGCGACCGTCGGCCGTGAGCCGTCTGTGCGACCGCTTGGAGGCCGCCGGCCTCGTCGAGCGGATTCCCAGCACCACCAGTCGCCGCGAAGTCGATCTGCGCCTGAGCCGTCGCGGGTCTGCCGTACTCGACGAGTTCCGTACGTTTCGAGCGCGTGAGGTCGAAGCGGTGCTGCAGACGATGTCACCGGCTCATTTGGCGACGCTGGCCGAGGGGCTGGAGCTGTTCCAAGCGGCTGCTGCTGCGCACATCGGCTCGCCGCAAGGAGGGGCGAGCGCAGGCGACGGCCCCTTTGTGGCCACGGCGTAGGCCGCCAGCCTTCGGTTATCGCCCCGCACCGCACGCCCCTCCTTTGCGCGGCGCCCTTCCAGCCTGTGAGGACCGTATGGGTGACTGGCGGACGGCACGCGGTGGGGGACCATGAAAGGGGCGCAGGGGCGTCTCCTGTCGCTCCGGGCCGCCCGGAAACCGGGTGCGGGTGGAGAAGGAAGAGATCATGAGTGCCAACGGAACTGGCTGGCTCGGTGCCGCGGAGAGCGCGTTGCGGTCGGCGCCACCGAATGCGTTGCTGTCGACGGCCCGGAACTTGCTCGCTGCCCACGTGCAGGCCCGCAGCGTGACGCTGCTGCTGGCGGACTATGGTCTGACCGTGCTGCAGCCGGTGACGCGGCTGCCTTACACGGGCCGAGCTGTAGCCGTACACGACGGTGATCCGGCGGGTCGCGCCTTTTCCGCGGAGGCCGCCGTCATGGAGGTCGCCGAGGAAGCCGGCATGGTGACGCTGCACCTTCCCATCACGGTCCGCGGCGACCGCATCGGCGTCCTCTCCGTATATCTCCCGGAACCCGCCCAAGGAGCTCCAGCCGTTTTGGAACTAGCGGCCTTCGCCACGGCGATCGGGCACGAACTCCTGGTCGCCGAGCGGCATACGGACCTCTACCTGCAAGCTCGCCGCCGTCAGCGGCTGACGCTGGCGGCGGAAATGCAGTGGCAACTCCTGCCGGGACGTGGGTTCGCCCGGCCCGAATACACCCTCGGTGCTCACTTGGAGCCGGCCTATGCCATCGGTGGGGACAATTTCGACTGGAGCACCAGCGACGACCACTTGACCATCACGGTGACCGATGGCAACGGGCACGGCATCGAAGCGGCTCTCCTGACGAACCTCACGGTCAGCGCCCTGCGCAACGCACGTCGCGCAGGCATCTCTCTTGCCGACCAGGCGTGCCTGGCCGACCAGGCCATCTATGGCGAGTACGGGGGCAGGCGCTACTCGCCGACACTCCTGTTGCGCTTCAACCTGGAGACCGGGCAAGCCGGCGCAGTGGACGCCGGGTCCCCACAGATCTTCCGCCTGCGGCATGACTCGGTGGAACGGGTGGAGCTCGAGGCTCAGATGCCGCTGGGCATGTTCGAGGAGACCGAATATCGCGAGCAGCCGCTGAGCGTCGCACCGGGCGACCGCTTGGTCATTGTCAGTAGTGGCGTGCATGGGGCCCAGTCGCGCGGAGGCAGCCTCTTCGGTGAAGCCGCCCTGCGCGAGACGATTGCCGCGACTCAGCACTCCACGACGCATGAAACAGCGCGTGCGGTCGTCAACGCGTTGGTGCAGTACCACGGCGGCAGCGACCTGCCCAGCGATGCCGCGGTGGTCTGCATGGACTGGCGGGGCAGACGGTGACCGGTGCCCGCGTCTGCTCTGGCGTCGTGTGAGGCCAGAGGTCGAGGTCCAGAAGTCGAGGTCCAGAAGTCAGGCTTGTTCGCCGCTGTTGAAGTCGCTTGCCCGCGCGGCCTCCGAGAAGGCCTCCAACCCCGCCAGGAACTCGCGTCGCGAGGCGGCCGGCATACGGGTCAGAACGTCGCCGAACAGCTCGGAACGCCGGGCGAACAAGGCGTCGACTATCTCGTTTCCCCGCAGCGTCAGCACCAGCCCGATCTCCCGCCGGCTGGTGGGCACCGGTTGGCGACGCAGAAGCCCTGCGGCTTCCAGCCGGTCGCACAGTCTGCTGACGGCGGGCGGTGCGGCACCGACCTCTACGGCCAAACCGGTGAGATTGATGCTCGGATTACGACGCGTGATGAGCAAGGCTTCCAGCTGCAGGGCCGACAGCCGGGGAGAGACGGTCTGCGATGCCCGCGCCCAGAGGGACACCAGCGTTTCCACAGCCTCGGTCGTTCCTTCGGTCAAATCATGCAGGGAATCGCCCAGTGGTCCATCGCGGTCCATACGGCCGTCACTCCCCATGCGCAGATGTGCACCCCTCGCGAGCTACGGCTTTCATGCCACGTGCCTGTCGGGACTCGGACTCGTACACGCTCTTCTGCCCGCTCTGTCAAAAGTATCCCTTGTGCAAGGTCCCGGCCGCCCGCGTCCGCCGGCCCAGCCGTGGCCGTGGTCCGGTGTTCTGCTGAGACGCTCGCCCTTCGACCACGGCTGACGGGTAGAATCAACAGTTGCCGCATAGCAATATTCGCGGCGCTGTGAAGTAACTGCTCGGCTTAAGCGGCCCGCGCTTCGCTGAGCACCATGGACGAGGTCGGGTCGGCGAAGGACGTACACCGCCAGGAGCGTTCTTCCGGGGGCTGTGGGCGACTCGATGGCCTGCCCCGCCCATCAGTCACTCAGCACCACTCGACCCACTGATGAAGAAGGCCTCACCGTGACGAATTTCCTGGCTGTGGAACGCGCCGTGCGGACGGCCGCACCGCATAACCTGCTGAACACGGTACGAGCCGCACTGGTCGAGCAGTACGAGGCCATCGACGTCGATCTGCTCATGGCCGATTACAGCCTCACCGTTCTCCAACCCGTTACCGAGCTGCCCCACACCTCCCAGCCCTTGCCCGTCCACGCCAGCCCTGAAGGCCGCGCGTTCGGCAGCCAGGAGCCGTACGGGCGGCTCGCGAGCGTTGGGGGCGCCGTGGACCTGCACCTGCCGGTGACGGTTCGCGGCGACAGACTCGGCATCCTTTCCGTGCGGGTCCCGGAAGAGAGATGCACGCCTGAGAGCGTGCAGGAGCTCACCGAACTCGCAGAACTGCTCGGACACGAGATCATCGTTGCCGAACGGGACACCGATCTCTACCTTCAGGCCCGCCGGGCCAGCCGCCTCACCCTGGCTGCCGAAATGCAGTGGCAGCTCCTGCCGGGGCGGGCCTGCACCCGCCGGGAATACGCCATCGGCGCGCAGCTGGAGCCGGCGTACGCCATTCACGGCGACAACTTCGACTGGGCCACGACGTCAGAGACGCTCACCCTCAGTGTTACCAACGGCATGGGCGAAGGAATCCAGGCGTCCCTTCTCACCAACCTTGCCGTCAACGCACTGCGCAATGCCCGCAGGGCCGGCATCGGCATCGCCGATCAGGCAGCCCTCGCCGACCAGGCCCTGTACGCGCAGCACCAGGGCGACGAGTACGTCTCGACGCTCCTGCTGTCCTTCGAACTGGCCACGGGCCACACAAAGGTCGTGGACGCCGGCTCACCTCAGCTCTGGCGGCAACGCGACAAGACGGTGGAACGTGTGAGCTTCGAAGCGCAACTTCCCCTCGGGATGTTCGAGGAGACCGAATATGTGGCGCAGGAGTTCGAAACCCTGCCGGGTGACCGATTGGTCTTCGTCAGCGACGGCGTCTATGCCGCCGCCACCGAGGTAGGAGAGGCTTACGGCGAGCGGAAACTGGCACGCGCCATCCAGTCCGCGAGTCTTCTGCCGGCAGCCGCCGTGCCACGCGCGATCCTGCAGGAGCTTTCCGCGTACCTCGACGCCGATGCTGACGACGACGCGTTGGTCGTGTGCCTCGACTGGTTCGGTCGCAATTCCCGTTCCTGAGCACCGCTCCTCGAACAGCTCCTCGGACACATCCAAGGCAAAAACGCCTCCTCCACAGCCCGTCGCCGGGCTGTGTTCCGGCATGGACCTGTCCGCGAGGGTGGGTAACGTGCGGAGCATGGCCTCGCGGAAGACGGATCCGGGACCGGCGGCACCGGCCGTGCTGAGCACCCGCGCCCTCAATCGCGCCACTCTTGCGCGCCAGCTCCTCCTCCGGCGTGCCGCGATGTCCGCCAAGGACGCCGTCGCGCACCTGGTCGGCCTCCAGGCGCAGAACACCAAGCCGCCGTACTACCAGCTCGCCGCCCGCCTCGACGGCTTCGACCCGGAGGAGCTGTCGGGGCTGATGGCCTCGCGCGAGGTGGGACGCATCGTCACCCTGCGCTCCACCCTCCACACGCACACCGAGGACGACTGCCTCACGCTGCGCCCGCTCGTGCAGGCCGCGCGCGAGCGGGAGGTCAGACTGTTCCGCAAGGGACTGACGGGCGTGGACCTGGAACGGCTCGCGGCGATGACTCGCGAGCTCGTAGAAGAGCGGCCCAGGACGCCGAAGGAGATCCGGGAGGCGCTGCTGAAGGAGTGGCCCGACGCGGAACCGCTCGCCGTCGGGGTCGCGGCGCGCTGCCTGCTGCCGCTGGTGCAGGTGACACCGCGAGGGCTGTGGGGGCAGAGCGGGCAGGTGGCCCTGACGACCGCCGAGCGGTGGTTCGGACGGGAGTCCGCGCCGGTTCCGGCGCCCGACGCGACCGTACTGCGCTACCTCGCGGCCTTCGGCCCGGCCTCGGTCAAGGACATGCAGACGTGGTGCGGGCTGACGCGGCTGCGCGACGCCTTCGAGCGGCTCCGGCCGCAGCTCGTCACCTTCCAGGACGCGAACGGCGTCGAGCTCTTCGACCTGCCGGACGCGCCCCGGCCCGACGAGGGCACTCCGGCGCCGCCGAGGTTCCTTCCGGAGTACGACAACCTGCTGCTCTCGCACGCGGATCGCACGCGGGTCGTACCGGCGGAGTACAAGAACCGGACCTGGACGGGCAGTCAGAGTCACTCCACCTTCCTGGTGGACGGGTTCCTCGCGGGCGTCTGGCGGCTGGACGAGACGAAGGGCGGTGACGCCGCGACCCTGACGATCGAGCCCTTCGGCGCGCTTACCCGCGCGCAGCGGGCGGCGCTGGCGGAGGAAGGCGAGCGCATGCTCACCACCATGACGTCGGCGGGCGCACGCGACGTGCGCTTCGGTGGTGCGTGTACGGCGTAGGGCTGGCCGGGGCGCCAGGTGTGTTTTGCGGCGCGTACGCAACCCCTCACGGCAGCATGCCCGCGCCGCGGGCCGCGACCACCGCCTCCAGGCGGGTGTGCGCGCCCAGCTTCCGCATCGCGGAGCGCAAGTAACCTTTCACCGTCTCGGGGCGCAGGCCCAGCCGTTCCCCCGCCGCCGCGTTTGTCGCGCCCGCCGCCACGCAGGCCAGTACGTCGACCTCGCGCGGCGTCAGGGGGACGGGTGGCTGCCGTCGCGGCGCCCGGCCGTCGCCCGCCGCAGCCGCCAGCCGGCCGCAGACGGCGACGAGTTCCTCGCGCAGCGCCGGGTCCACGACGCGCGGCGCCAGCGCGCGCAGTTCGCTGTGCGCGGCCCTGACGAGTTCCCACGCGCCGGGTCCCGCCACCGGCTCGCGCGCCGCCGCCAGCAGCCGTTGTACGTCGTCCTGTACGACCAGAGACTGCTCCACGTCGCGCGCCGCCGCCATCGCGGCGTTCAGCGCGCGGTCGCCGAGCGGCATCGCCTCGCGCAGGGCGGCGTACAGTACGCCGCGCACTTTCCGGTGTACGACGACCGGCACCGCCAGCACCGCGCGCAGGCCCTCGGCGGCGACCGCCACGTCGTACTCGTGGCTGATGTGCCGCGACGCGTGGTAGTCGGTGACCGCGCAGGGGCGCGACAGCGCCATGGACTTTCCGCCGAGTCCACTGCCCGCCGTGACGACGAGGCCGTGCAGTGCGTGCGTTGCGGCACCGCTCAGCTCGGCGATACGCAGCCGGCGGCCGTGGCCGTCGGTGGGCAACAGGCCCCCGAAGGCAACCGGCAGCCCGGAGGCACGGCGCATCCGCGACAGAGCCGCTTGCATCTCCGCCACCCCGGCGACATCCCCCACGCGTGCTTCCCTTCACCCCCGTACGGGGGTAGTGAGACCCATGCCACTGATTACACGATGTCAGAGAGCGGACCGGCAATGGTCCGGCAACCGTCCGGGCAAGAGTCGGGCAAGGAGGAGGACGCATGACGGCACGAGGCGACGCGACGGAGCAATTCCGGTCGGGCCGGGACTTTCTGCTCCAGCACCGGGAGGACTACAGGGCGGCGTACGAAGGCTTCGTCTGGCCGCGCCCCGAGCGGTTCAACTGGGCGCTCGACTGGTTCGACCGGATCGCCGAGGGCAACGGCAGGACCGCTCTGCACATCGTGGAGGAAGACGGCCGGCGCACGGAGATCTCCTTCGAGGCGCTGTCTGCCCGCTCCGGGCAGACCGCCAACTGGCTGCGCGCGCAGGGGGTCGCGGCCGGGGACAGGATCCTCGTCATGCTCGGCAATCAGGTGGAGCTCTGGGAGACCGCACTCGCCGCGATGAAGCTGCGCGCCGTGGTCATTCCGGCGACACCGCTGCTCGGGCCCGCCGACCTGCGCGACCGGATCGAGCGCGGCAGGGCCCGGCATGTGATCGTGCGGGACGAGGACGCGGCGAAATTCGACGACGTACCCGGGGATTACACGTGCATCGTCGTCGGAGGCGAGGCGGATGAGGCGAGCGAGGCGGGGGAGGCCGGCCGTCGTGACGGCTGGCTGTCGTACGCCGATGCCCGCTACAGCCCCGCGGCCTTCGAGCCGGACGGTGTTACGCACGCCACCGACCCGCTGATGCTCTACTTCACCTCAGGTACGACCGCCCGGCCCAAGCTCGTCGAGCACACCCATGTGTCGTACCCGATCGGCCATTTGGCCACGATGTACTGGATCGGACTCAAGCCCGGCGACGTCCATCTCAACATCTCCTCGCCCGGCTGGGCCAAGCACGCCTGGTCGAATCTCTTCGCCCCGTGGAACGCCGAGGCGACCGTCTTCATCTACAACTACACCCGCTTCGACCCGGTCAGGCTGATGGCCGAGATGGACCGCGCGGGAGTCACGAGCTTCTGCGCCCCGCCCACCGTCTGGCGCATGCTGATCCAGGCGGACCTCGGCCAGTTGCGCACGCCGCCGCGCGAGGCCCTCGCGGCGGGGGAGCCGCTCAACCCCGAGGTCATCGAGACCGTGCGGCGCGAGTGGGGCGTGACGATCAGGGACGGCTTCGGGCAGACGGAGACGGCCGTCCAGGTCGCCAACACTCCGGGGCAGCGGCTCCTCGCCGGTTCCATGGGGCGGCCCAGTCCCGGCTTCGTCATCGAGCTGCTCGACCCGGTCACGGGGGAGGCGGGGGTGAGCGAGGGCGAGATCTGCCTCGATCTCTCCGCGGACCCGGTCGGGCTGATGACCGGCTACCACGGCGATCCGGAGCGTACGGCGGAGGCCATGGCGGGCGGCTACTACCGCACCGGCGACATCGGTTCGCGGGACGCCGATGGATACATTACGTACATCGGGCGCAGTGACGACGTGTTCAAGGCCTCCGACTACAAGATCTCGCCCTTCGAGCTGGAGAGCGCGCTGCTGGAGCACGAGGCGGTGGCGGAGGCCGCGGTCGTGCCCGCGC
The DNA here is from genome assembly GCF_000429085.1 of Streptomyces flavidovirens DSM 40150. Classification (GTDB taxonomy): domain Bacteria; phylum Actinomycetota; class Actinomycetes; order Streptomycetales; family Streptomycetaceae; genus Streptomyces; species Streptomyces flavidovirens. The sequence goes on from NZ_AUBE01000008.1 coordinate 115,322, forward strand.
CCGACCCGCTGCGGCTGGCCGTGCCCAAGGCGTACGTCGTACTCGCCGAGGGGTGGGAGCCGGGGCCCGACACGGCCAAGGTGCTCTTCGCCCACTCGCGGTCGGTGCTCGCGGCGTACCAGCGGATCAGGCGCATCGAATTCGCCGAGCTGCCGAAGACGGTGTCCGGCAAGATCCGCCGGATCGAGCTGCGTGAGCGTACGGCGAAGGGCTCGGCGGCGGAGTACCACGAGGGGGACCTGCGATGAACGCGGACAGCTCGAACTCCTATACGCATGGGACCGGCACCGCGCCGCTCCTCGGCGACACGATCGGCCAGAACCTCGACCGGGCGATCGCGGCGTACCCGGAACGGGAGGCGCTGGTCGATGTGGCGGCGGGCACCCGGTGGACGTACGCCGAATTCGGTGGCGCCGTCGACCAGTTGGCACGCGGCCTGCTCGGGACGGGGGTCGCCAAGGGCGACCGGGTCGGGATCTGGGCGGTGAACTGCGCTCAATGGGTGCTCGTGCAGTACGCCACGGCCCGGATCGGCGCGATCATGGTGAACATCAACCCGGCGTACCGGGCGCACGAGCTGGCGTACGTGCTCGAACAGGCCGGGGTCTCGGTCCTCTTCGCCTCGCAGTCCCACAAGACGAGCGACTACCGCGCCCTGGTCGACCAGGTGCGGCCCGACTGCCCCGGTCTGCGGGCGGTGCACTACATCGACGACGGTTCGTGGGATGTGCTGCTCGACGCGGCGCGACAGGTGACCGACGGCCAACTGGCCGAGCGTGCTGCCGGGTTGTCCTGCGACGACCCGGTGAACATCCAGTACACCTCGGGCACGACCGGTTTCCCGAAGGGCGCCACCCTCTCGCACCACAACATCCTCAACAACGGCTACTTCGTGGGCGAGATGGCCGGCTACACCGAGCAGGACCGGATCTGCCTGCCCGTTCCCTTCTACCACTGCTTCGGCATGGTGATGGGAAACCTCGCGGCCACCTCCCACGGCGCGTGCATCGTCGTCCCGGCCCCGTCCTTCGACCCGGCGGCGACCCTGCGAGCCGTGCAGGAGGAGCGCTGCACCTCGCTCTACGGCGTTCCGACGATGTTCATCGCGGAGCTGGGCCTCGCTGACTTCTCCTCGTACGACCTGCCCTCCCTGCGCACCGGCATCATGGCCGGCTCGCCCTGCCCCGTGGAGGTGATGAAGCGGGTCGTCACCGAGATGCACATGGCCGAGGTGTCCATCTGCTACGGCATGACGGAGACCTCGCCGGTCTCCACCCAGACCCGCCGCGAGGACGACCTGGAGCGCCGTACGGGCACGGTCGGCCGGGTCATGCCGCACGTCGAGATCAAGGTCGTCGACCCGGTGACGGGCGTGACGCTGCCGCGCGGCGAGGCGGGTGAGCTGTGCACCCGCGGCTACAGCGTGATGCTCGGCTACTGGAACGAGCCGGAGAAGACGGCGGAGGTCATCGACGCGGGCCGCTGGATGCACACGGGCGACCTGGCGGTGATCCGCGAGGACGGTTACGTCCAGATCGTCGGCCGCATCAAGGACATGATCATCAGGGGTGGTGAGAACGTCTATCCGCGCGAGATCGAGGAGTTCCTCTACAGCCACCCCAAGATCACCGACGTCCAGGTGGTCGGCGTCCCCGACGACCGTTACGGCGAGGAGATCCTGGCCTGCGTCATCCCGCGCGACCGGGACGACCCGCCGACGCTGGACGAGCTCACGTCGTACTGCCGCGACCGACTGGCCCACTACAAGATCCCGCGCCGCCTGCAGATCATGGACTCCTTCCCGATGACGGTCAGCGGGAAGGTCAGGAAGATCGAACTGCGGGAGCGGTATCAGGGGTAGGGGCGGGTCGCTCAGGCGCCGGTGGTGATCAGCTCGTCCGCCGGGCGGTTGGCCGGTTGCGGCGTCCCCGTGAGATCCATGACGAACAGCGGCACGTCGAGGGCGTCGGCGCGGGCCCGCGCGTCGTCGTCGTACCCGGCGAGGGAGAAGAACACGCTCACCGCCGACGCGCTGAGCCCGTGGAGCCACAGGCACTCGACGTCGCGCAGGCCGGCGGGGTGGGTCGTCGGGTCGACCTGGGCGACCAGGCCCGGTGCGCGCAGGTCGATGCCGGAGGCCGGCCGTTCGGGGGACTGCATGATGTCGCGGAATCCGAGCCACTTGAGGTAGAGCGCCGCCGCGGTCACCGCGTCCCGCCCGGTCCTGATCGTCATCGGGCGGAACGCCGGGCGCGGGGGAGTGGCGGTCCGCGGCAGCGGGATGTGGGACGGACGGCCGGCGGCAGGGGCCGTCCCAGGTCCGGCGGCAGGGGTGGCCGGGGGCGGTGCGGTGCGCGGCACCGGACGTACCGGTATGCGCAGCACGACACCGCAGGCGCACCCCAGCTCGGGCTGCGGCCACTGGTCCTGGCGCCCGCACGAGCCGCACCGGACCGTCACCCAGGCGTCGGTCCAGGTGCGGTGCGTGATCCGTTCGGGGGCGGCGCCCCGTAACAGCGGCGGGGCCAGCGGCTCTCCGCACGCGCAAGGGAAGACCGGTGGCGTGAAGCTGTGCTGCCGACGGCATGCCGGGCAGCGCACCGGCACGTTCTGTCCCATGACCGTCCCCCTCGGACCGTCGTCCTGTCCATGTGCGTGTGCCCATCGTCCACCAAGAGCGACGACTTGGGGAGGGCCTTCAACCAATGCCCGCTCTTGACGCGCGCCCGACCTCACTTTAGATTGCTTCCGTATAGCAGAATCGAAATTCCGCATTATGGAAACCATCGTGAGCGCTCACCGATCCGCAGCGGTGAGGTCGCTCCGACTGGCCGAGCAGGAGTACGCGATGCCTCGAATGACCGCAGCCCGAGCCGCAGTTGAGATCCTCAAGCGCGAAGGCGTCACGAACGCGTTCGGTGTGCCGGGCGCGGCGATCAACCCGTTCTACAAGGCCCTCCAGGCGGGCGGTGGCATCGACCACACGCTCGCCCGCCATGTCGAGGGCGCGTCCCACATGGCCGAGGGCTACACCCGCACCAAGGCGGGCAACATCGGTGTGTGCATCGGTACGTCCGGCCCCGCCGGCACCGACATGATCACCGGCCTCTACTCCGCGATCGGTGACTCCATCCCGATCCTGTGCATCACCGGCCAGGCGCCGACCGCGGTGATCCACAAGGAGGACTTCCAGGCCGTCGACATCGCGTCGATCGCCAAGCCGGTCACCAAGTGGGCGACCACCGTCCTGGAGGCCGCGCAGGTCCCCGGCGTCTTCCAGCAGGCGTTCCACCTGATGCGCTCCGGCCGCCCCGGCCCGGTCCTCATCGACCTGCCGATCGACGTCCAGCTCACCGAGATCGAGTTCGACCCCGAGACCTACGAGCCGCTGCCGGTCTACAAGCCCGCTGCCACCCGCAAGCAGGTCGAGAAGGCCGTCCAGATGCTCGTCGCGTCCGAGCGGCCGCTGATCGTCGCGGGCGGCGGCATCATCAACGCCGACGCCTCCGAGCTGCTCGTCGAGTTCGCCGAGGTGACCGGCGTCCCCGTCGTCCCGACCCTGATGGGCTGGGGCATCCTCGCCGACGACCACGAGCTGAACGCCGGCATGGTCGGCCTCCAGACCTCGCACCGCTACGGCAACGCGACCTTCCTGGAGTCGGACTTCGTCCTCGGCATCGGCAACCGCTGGGCCAACCGCCACACCGGTGGCCTGGACGTCTACACCAAGGGCCGCACGTTCGTCCACGTCGACATCGAGCCCACCCAGCTCGGCAAGATCTTCGCCCCGGACTACGCGATCGCGTCCGACGCCAAGGCCGCGCTGGAGCTCTTCGTCGAGGTGGCGAAGGAGCTCAAGGCCGCCGGCAAGCTGCCGGACCGCTCCGAGTGGGCCGCCTCCGCGCAGGAGCGCAAGGCGACCCTCCAGCGCCGTACGCACTTCGACAACGTGCCGATGAAGCCGCAGCGCGTGTACGAGGAGATGAACCGCGCCTTCGGCCCCGAGACCCGGTACGTCACCACCATCGGCCTCTCGCAGATCGCCGGCGCGCAGATGCTGCACGTCTACCGGCCGCGCCACTGGATCAACTGCGGCCAGGCGGGTCCGCTCGGCTGGACGATCCCGGCCGCGCTCGGTGTCGCCACCGCCGACCCCGAGACGCCGGTCGTCGCGCTCTCCGGCGACTACGACTTCCAGTTCATGCTCGAAGAGCTGGCCGTCGGCGCGCAGCACAACATCCCGTACGTCCACGTCCTGGTGAACAACGCGTACCTCGGCCTGATCCGCCAGGCGCAGCGCAACCTCGACATCAACTTCCAGGTCAACCTGGAGTTCGAGAACATCAACTCCCCGGAGCTCGGCGTCTACGGCGTGGACCACGTCAAGGTCGCCGAGGGCCTCGGCTGCAAGGCGATCCGCGTCACCGAGCCGGACCAGCTGCTGCCCGCCTTCGAGGAGGCCAAGAAGCTCGCCGCCGAGTACCGCGTCCCGGTCGTCGTCGAGGCGATCCTGGAGCGCGTCACGAACATCTCGATGGGCGTTCAGATCGACGGCGTCAACGAGTGGGAAGAGCTGGCCACCGAGCCGGGCCACGCCCCGACGGCGATCCGTCCGCTCGTCTGACGGACCCTCCAGGACTCGCCCCAGAGCCCGCCCCAGGGCTCTGCCCGCCCTCCCGTCCCGAGGCCCGGTCTGCTTCCGCAGGCCGGGCCTCGGGCGCTTCGGCGCGCGTACACCTCATTGCGTCCCCCGGCTTGCGGGGCCCGGACCCAGCGATTGATCTTGACCCAGCACCGCATCCGGTGCCACATCCGGTCATACCGCTTCGAGGGAGTGCCCCTGTGCGCCTGAACCGCCCCGTGCCGTCCCGCTCGCCCCGTCCGGGGGTACGAGCCGCCCTCGGCATCCTCGCGACACTCGCACTCGTCGCCGTCCCCGGCACAGCCGGCCCCACCGCCACCGCCGCCGACAACCGCCGGGCACCTTCCGCAGACCCCGCGGCGCTCCGCCACTGGAACACCATCGCCACCCAGACGATCAGCGCCAACCTCGGCGCGATGCACCCCTCCGGGCAGGTGGCCGTCTGGCACGGCTTCGTCTCCGCCGCCGTCTACAACGCCGTCGTCGGCATCCAGGGCCGGTACGCCCCCTACCGGTGGAAGGCGAGAGGGCCCGCCACCGCGTCACCCGAGGCGGCGGCCGTGACCGCCGCCCACCGCGTACTGCTCGCCTACTTCCCCGCGTCCCAGCCCCGGCTCGACACCGAGTACGCCAAGTCCCTCGCCAAGATCCCCGACGGCCGGGCCGAGAAGCAGGGCGTGGCCTACGGGGAGCGCGCCGCCGACCACATCGTCAAGCTGCGGGAGGGCGACGGCCGGTACGAGCTGGTCGAGTACACCGCGCCGCCCGAGCCCGGTCTCTGGCGGCCCACCCCGCCCGCCCATCAGCCCTTCACCGACGCCTGGCTCGGCACCATGCGTCCGCTGCTGCTCGAGTCCCCGCACCAGTTCCGTCCCGGCGCCCCGCCCGCCCTGTCCTCGGCCCGCTACGCCCGGGACGTGAACGAGATCAAGGCCATGGGGGGAAGCACGGGATCGAGCAGAACCGCCCGCCAGACCGAGACCGCCCTCTTCTTCGGCGGCAACCTGATCGCCCAGTTCCAGACAGCCTTCCGGGATTACGCCGTCAGGCACGGCCTCGGCATCGCCGACACGGCCCGGCTGTTCGCCGCGGCGAACACGTCGGCGGCCGACGCGGTGATCACCGCTTGGGACTCCAAGCTCCACTACGGCTTTTGGCGGCCGATCAGCGCCGTCCACCTGGCCGACACCGACGACAACCCCGACACCACGGCGGACCCCGGCTGGCAGCCGCTGCTCGTCACGCCTCCGCACCCCGACTACATCAGCGGCCACACGGCCGTCGCCGGCGCCGTGCTGCGGACCGTGGCGGGGATTCTCGGCACCTCACGCCTCGGCCTCCACGTCGCCTCCGAGACCACCACCACCAAACGCCGCTACGAGTACGCCGACCAGATCAACAAGGACATGATCGACGCCCGGGTCTGGGGCGGAATCCACTTCCGCAGCGCGGACACCGCCGGGTGCGACGCGGGCCTGCGCATCGGAGACTGGGCGCTCGCCCACTACTTCCGGCCACTGCGCCAGGCCGTGCCGCCGGGGTCACGGCCGGCTCCGGCGTCGCAGGCCTCGCCGGCGTCACACACGGCTCTGCCGCAGTGTCCGCGCTGAAGTCCGAATCTCCCTCTAATCGGTTAACTCACCCGCACGGGGACATGATCGTCCCCACGGTTGGGGATGTGTGTCGGACATCGACCGCACACCGTCTGGAGCGACGTGGAGACCGAGACCACCGGCACCGTATGGAGCTGTCCCTTCGACTACGCGGAGGCCCTCGAGTTCGACCCCCAGCTCCGGCAGCTGCTGGAGGCCGACCCCGTCGCACGCATCCGTATGCCGTACGGCGACGGCGAGGCCTGGCTCGTCACGCGCTACGAGGACGTGCGGACCGTGACCACCGACCGGCGGTTCAGCCGCAGCGCCGTCAAGGGCCGCGACTTCCCCCGGATGACGCCGGAGCCGATCGTGCAGTCCGAGTCGATCAACCTGATGGACCCGCCGTCGAGCAGCCGGCTGCGCAGCCTGGTCGCCAAGAGCTTCGCGCCGCGCCATGTGGAGCGGATGCGAGAGCGGACCCAGAGCGTCGTGGACCTGATGCTCGACCGGATGGCGGACCTCGGCTCACCGGCCGACCTCGTCGAGCATGTGGCGGCGCCCCTGCCGCTCATGACGATCTGTGAGATCCTCGCCATCCCCGAGGACGACCGGCCCCGGCTGCGCGCACACGCGTTCACCATGATGAACGTCAGTGCCGCCAACCGGGAAGCGGCCGTCCGCGCCAAGGCCGACCTGCGTGCCTACTTCGCCGAGCTCAGCGCCGAGCGCCGCCGGGCACCCGGCGACGACCTGATCAGTACGCTGGCCACCGCCCGCGACGGCGCCGAGCTGCTCGACGACGACGAACTGGCCGTCATGTCGATGGTGCTGCTCATCACGGGCCAGGACACCACGACGTACGAGATCGGCAACATCGCGTACACGCTGCTCACCCGCCCCGAGGTGCTCGACACGCTCCGTGCGCGTCCCTCGGCCCTTCCGGCGGCGATCGAGGAACTCCTGCGCTTCATCCCCTTCCGCAAGGGCGTCGGCATCCCGCGGATCGCCACCGAGGACGTGGAGCTGAGCGGCGTGCTGATCCGGGCCGGGGACGTCGTCCACGTCTCGTATCTCACGGCCAACCGGGACGGGCGGAAGTTCGACCGGCCCGACGAACTGGACGTGGACCGGCCCACCGTGCCCCACATGACCTTCGGCTGGGGAGCCCACCACTGCCTCGGGGCGCCCCTGGCCGCGATGGAGCTGGAGGTCGTCTTCGGCACGCTCCTCGACCGCTTTCCCGGCCTGCGGCTGGCGGTGGAGCCGTCACAGGTGCGCTGGAACACGACATCGATCTGGCGCTATCCGCTCGGCCTGCCCGTCGCGTGGTGATGACCGCCACCTGGACGACCGCCCGTGTGGACGACCGCCCGTGGTGAGGACCGCCCGGCGATACCGCTGCCGGGCATGAGACAAGGAAAACCCATGGCCACACTGTGCCGACCGTCCGTCGCCGTACCCGACCATGTCATCACGATGGAGCAGACGCTGGAACTGGCCCGCGAGAAGCACGCGGACCATCCGCAGCGCGAGCTGGCCCTGCGCCTCATCCGCAACACGGGTGTCCGCACCCGGCATATCGTGCAGCCGATCGAGGACACCCTCCGGCATCCCGGTCTGGAGCGCCGCAATCAGCTCTACGAGGCCGAGGCCAAGGCGCGGGTTCCCGCCGTCGTACGCCAGGCGCTCGCCCACGCCGAGGTGGAGACCGGAGACATCGATCTGATCGTCTACGTCTCCTGCACCGGCTTCATGATGCCGTCGCTGACCGCCTGGCTGATCAACACGATGGGCTTCAGATCCGATACCAGACAACTGCCCATCGCCCAGCTCGGATGCGCCGGGGGTGGTGCGGCGATCAACCGCGCGCATGATTTCTGCACCGCCTATCCGCAGGCCAACGTACTGATCGTGTCCTGCGAGTTCTGCTCGCTCTGCTACCAGCCGACCGACCTGGGGGTGGGCTCACTGCTCTCCAACGGGCTGTTCGGCGACGCGATCTCGGCGGCCGTGGTGCGCGGCGAGGGCGGCGTCGGCATGCGGATCGAGCGCAACGGCTCCCATCTCGTGCCCAACACCGAGGACTGGATCTCGTACGCCGTACGGGACACCGGGTTCCACTTCCTGCTCGACAAGCGGGTTCCCGGAACCATGGAGATGCTGGCTCCGGCGCTGAAGGCGCTGGTCGCACAGCACCATTGGGATGTCGCGCAGATGGACTTCTTCATCGTTCACGCGGGCGGGCCGCGCATCCTCGACGACCTGTGCTACTACCTGGACCTCCCGCCGGAGATGTTCCGGTTCAGCCGGGCCACGCTCACCGAGCGGGGGAACATCGCCAGTTCCGTGGTCTTCGACGCGCTGGCCCGGCTGTTCGAGGAGGGCACCGTCGAGAACGGGGCCGGCGGGCTCATCGCCGGTTTCGGGCCCGGCATCACGGCCGAGACAGCCATCGGCCGGTGGGCGGGCGCGACTCCGGCCGCCGCCATGGCCGCCGAGGTGCCGGTGTCGGTCGGCTGACTCGGAGCAGCCCCCCCGCGACCGGCCTGCCGCCCCGGCTCATCGGGGCGGCAGGCCGACCGGTGTTGCGCCGAGAGCGAGCCCGCGTTCCCAAAGAGGCCGTGGTTCGGCAGGGTTGCCGCATGAGACTACTGATACTGGGCGGTACGGAGTTCGTCCAGTTGGGCGGGGTGGCCCCGCAGCGGCCCGACCGCCCGGTGGTCGGTCTGGCTCCGGAGAAGGAAGCACGGGCGCTGGGGCGGCGGTCGCCGGAGGTCTGAGCATGCCTGAGGGGCGCGGGGTGGGTACGGGACCGTCCGTACCCACCCCGCGCCCCGGCAGGGGTGGTGATGCCGCCCGACGGCACGAGACTGGCGCGACATGACGTTCGCGCCGTCGGGCGGAGTGAGTGGCCGGCCGGACGGAGTCCGGCGCAGCGTGCCGATGCCCGCGCAGCGGTGCGAGGTGCGCACGAAGAAGTGGTCGTTCGCGCCGTCGGGCGGAGCTGATGGGGAAGGGGTTCCGCGGCGGTGGGCGATGAGCTTTCGGGCGTCCTCCCCTCAGGTCGAGGAGGACGTTCCTTGAGCCTTGACCACCGCACTGGCTCGCTCGCCGCCGCGGCACCTTCCGTCCGTGACCTCCGGCCACCCCTCATTCGGGCCGGCGGTACGGACTGCACCACCGGCCCGACCTCCCGTCGGGCCCGCGGTGCGGTCTCGGTGTGCTAGTCCTCGCGCAGGGCGCGGACCGCTTCCTCGACGCGCTTGCCGTACTCCGCGTCCGCGGCGTGGAAGTGCGCGAGGTTCTTCTCGATCACGTCGTCGCGGCTGACCTGCGAGAGGCCACCGGCGATGTTCGCGATGAGGCGGGACTTCTCCTCGGCCGACATCAGGCGGTAGAGCTCACCGGCCTGGAAGAAGTCGTCGTCCTTGACGTGGACGGCGGCGGCGTGCGTGCCGGTCCAGCCGGCGATCGCCAGCGGGGCGGAGAGCGCCGAGTCGGTCTGCGCGGGACCGTCGTACGAGTTGGGCTCGTAGTTCTTGTCGTAGCGCGAGCCGTAGCGGGTCGCCATGGCGCCGTCGCGGCCGTAGTTGTCGGCCACCGTCGCCTTCGGGGCGTTCACCGGGAGCTGGGTGTGGTTCACACCGAGGCGGTAGCGGTGGGCGTCCGCGTAGGCGAAGAGCCGGCCCTGGAGCATCTTGTCCGGCGAGGGGCCGATACCCGGAACGAAGTTGTTCGGGGAGAACGCGGCCTGCTCGACCTCGGCGAAGACGTTGTCCGGGTTCCGGTCGAGGACGAGGCGGCCGACCCGCTGGAGCGGGTAGTCCGCGTGCGGCCACACCTTCGTGAGGTCGAACGGGTTGAAGCGGTAGTCCGGGGCCTCGGCGGCCGGCATGATCTGTACGTACAGCGTCCAGGACGGGTTGACGCCGCGCTCGATGGCCTGGAGCAGGTCCGTCTGGTGCGAGTTGGCGTCCTTGCCGACCTGCTCGGCGGCCTGCTCGGAGGAGAGGCAGCGGATGCCCTGGTTCGTCTTGAAGTGGTACTTGACGAAGAAGGCCTCGCCCGCGGCGTTCGTCCACTGGTAGGTGTGCGAGCCGTAGCCGTTCATGTGGCGGTACGACGCGGGGATGCCGCGGTCGCCCATCAGCCAGGTGATCTGGTGCGTCGCCTCGGGGGCGTGCGCCCAGAAGTCCCAGACGTTGTCCGGCTCCTGCTTGCCCGTGAAGGGGTCGCGCTTCTGGGAGTGGATGAAGTCGGGGAACTTGATCGGGTCCTTGATGAAGAACACCGGGGTGTTGTTGCCGACGAGGTCGTAGTTGCCCTCTTCGGTGTAGAACTTCAGCGCGAAACCGCGCGGGTCGCGGACCGCGTCCGCGCCGCCGAGGCTGTCCGCGACGGTGGAGAAGCGGATGAACGTCTCGGTCCGCTTGCCCACCTCGCCGAGGAAGTTCGCGCGGGTGAAGCCGGTGACGTCGTCCGTCACCTCGAAGTAGCCGTACGCGCCCGAGCCGCGGGCGTGGACGACGCGCTCCGGGATGCGCTCACGGTTGAACCGGGCCAGCTTCTCCAGCAGGTGCTGGTCCTGGAGGAGGAGCGGGCCGCCGACACCGGCGGAGGCGGAATTCTGGTTGTCGGCGACCGGGGCGCCTGACTCGGTCGTGAGCACACGCTTCGACATGGGGACCTTCCTGCGGAAATCTGCTGGCGGCGTGAGGAGCGTAAGTACGCACCGAGCGTGACGTCAACAGTTTGTTGAAGTTGAAGAGAGGGTTCGGCGCGGACTGAAGCGAAAAAAATTGGGAATCCGGGCGGCGGCGGCGCCTGGGCGCGACAGGACAGGTGTCAGCGCCGCCGCCGCCCGGAAGTCAGGGAGCTGATCAGCTCTGGACGGGCTGACCGGAGAGGCGCTCGACGGCGCGCAACAGGGCGGAGTGGTCCAGGCCACCGTCACCCTGGGCGCGCAGCGAGGCGACGAGCTGGGCGACCACCGCGCCGACGGGGAGAGCGGCACCGACATTGCGGGCGGCGTCGGTGACGATGCCCATGTCCTTGTGGTGCAGGTCGATCCGGAAGCCGGGGGCGAAGTCGCGGTTGAGGAAGTTGTCCTTCTTGCGGGTCAGGACGGTCGAGCCGGCCAGTCCGCCGTTGAGGACGTCGAGGGCCGCGGTGAGGTCCACGCCGGACTTCTCCAGGAAGACCACGGCCTCGGCGCACGCCTGGATGTTGACCGCGACAATGAGCTGGTTCGCGGCCTTCACCGTCTGGCCGGAGCCGTGCGGACCGCACAGGACGATGGTCTTGCCGAGCGCTTCGAGCACCGGCTTGGCGGCGTCGAAGTCCTCCTGCGAACCGCCGACCATGATCGACAGTACGGCCTCGATCGCGCCGGCCTCGCCGCCGGAGACGGGGGCGTCCAGGACACGCAGACCCTTCTCGGCGCCGGCCTTGCCCAGGTCGACGGAGGTCTGCGGGGTGATCGAGGACATGTCGATCAGGAGGGCGCCCTGCTTGGCGTTCTCCAGGATGCCGTCCGGACCGTACGCGATCGCCTCGACCTGCGGGGAGGCGGGCACCATCGTGATGATGACGTCGGCGTCCTTGACGGCCTCGGCGATCGAGGACGCGCCCTTGCCGCCGGCGGCGACGAGGCGGTCGATCTTGGGCTGCTCAAGGGTGTAGCCGGTGACGTCGTAACCCGCCTTCAGCAGGTTCTCGGACATGGGGGAGCCCATGATGCCGAGGCCGATGAATCCGATCTTGGGGAGGTTGCTCATGATGGGTGCCTCTTTCAACACACGCGTTTCAACACACGCGTAAAAATGGTCAGTTCGAGAGCCAGCCGAAGGCTTCGGCGCTCGGGCGGTCGCCGGGCTTGTACTCCAGGCCCACCCAGCCGTCGTAACCGGCGTTCTTGAGCTGGTTGAGCAGCTCTTCGAGCGGCAGGTCTCCCGTGCCGGGGGCGCCGCGGCCGGGGTTGTCGGCGATCTGCACGTGGCCGGTCTTGCCGGCGTACTCCGCGATCACGTCGGACACGTTCTCGCCGTTCATCGACAGGTGGTAGATGTCCAGGAGGAACTTGGCGTTGCCGAGTCCGGTGGCCTCGTTGACCTGGTCGACGACCGCGATGCCGGCCGGTGCGCTGACCAGCGGGTAGCGCGGCGACTCCGGCTTGTTGAGGGTCTCGATCAGCAGGATCGCGCCCACCCGGTCGGCGGCGCGGGCGGCCACCACCAGGTTCTCCAGGGCAAGCTTGTCCTGGACCTCCGGGTCGACGCCGTCCACGCGGTTGCCGTAGAGCGCGTTGAGCGCCTTGCAGCCGACCGAGGCGGCGAAGTCCGCCGCCACATCGATGTTGGCGCGGAAGCGGTCCGACTCCTCGCCGGGCACGGAGAGTGCGCCGCGGTCCGGGCCGGGAAGCTGCCCGGCGTAGAAGTTGAGGCCGACCAGCTGGGTGCCGGCCTCGTCGAGCGCCTTCTTGAGCGCGTCGAGCTCGGCCTGGTCGGGGGTGGGGGTCTCGATCCAGGGCCACCACAGCTCGACCGCCTTGAAGCCTGCCGCGGCGGCGGCCGCCGGGCGCTCGAGGAGCGGGAGTTCCGTGAAGAGGATCGAGAGGTTCACATCGAAGCGGTGGTCCGTGTAGCCCATGAGGGTTTCGGCGCTCCTTCCGTATCGCGGAAGTTATTTTCTGCCTGATGGAATGTTGCATGGTGGTGCGGAGGCCTGTCAAGAGGGTGTGGCCAGGTCGGGCGGCCCGATGGTGCCCAAGGTGCCCCTGGGGAGGGGGTGGCCGGGGGGATGGCTGACGAGTGACGGTCGGCCCCGCGCCACGTCCGGTCTGTTTATGGCCGAGATTCGGCCATGGCTCACAGGAAATGCATAGGGAATGCATAGTTCATTTTTCTGGCCAAGGTGTGTACCGGCCGGAATGGCATTTCGCGTCCATCCTCCGGTTCGTGGCCTGGACCTTTGCGGAATGACTGATTCGCAGTGCGGGGTGCCTTCATGAGAAGGAAATGAGAATTGACATGCCCGCATCGCTCTTAGCAGAATCGCGTTGCTCGCTCACCGAGTGAGTGACGGTTCTACAAGAAGCGTTGATGGGGGAAAGATGACGATCCGCAAAAACCTGGGTCTCGTCGGGGCCGGCGCCATGCTGATGCTGGGTGCCGGGGTGGGCCTCGCGCCCGCCGCGAGCGCGGCTTCAACGGGGGACGGCAAGGCGGTTTCCACCTCGCAGTCGTCGAAGGGGCAGGTCAAGTCCGGCGTGGGCACGAAGTCCCTCAGCAAGGCGGGCGGCGCCGCAGCCGCCTCCGAGGGCGACGTGAACATCAATGCGAGCTGCTGGAACGGCCGCACGTCCGGCAGAAACTTCTACATGACCTGCTCCGGCAACGGCTACCGGGTCTACGTGGACTGCTCCAACGGCTACCGGTACACCTTCGGGACGTACTACTACGGCACCTGGAACCACACGCTGACCTGCCCCTCGGGCACCAACGCCATCTGGGGCGGCTCGATCGGCGGCTGATTTCCGGCCGCGGGACCCCGACTGACTGAGGCCGATCCAGGGACTGTCCGGACAGTCCCTGGATTCGGTCTTTTCACATATGCGGGAATGATCGCCTCCTCTTCTTCTCAGGGAAATCTCATAAATCTCTCAGTGATCTCTCGGCGGTCATTGCTTTCATGGAGTCATGAATCCGAAACAGTTAAGCCGACTGGCGATGACCTCCCTCGCCGTACTGCTTCCGTTCACGATGCTCACCGGCTGCTCGTCGGACAAGAAAAGCGATGTTCCGTCCGCCGGCGGAAAGACATCGGCCGGCAGCACGACCGAAAAGCCCGGCGCCGGTGATCCGGACGCCGACGTCCTCAAGTTCGTACGGTGCCTGCGCGAGAACGACATCGAGGTCGACGACCCGGAGACGAATGGGAATGTCTCGATCCAGGTCACGGACACCCAGGACCAGGCCAAGATCAGCAAGGCCCAGAACGCCTGCAAGCAGTACATGGACGAGGGCGGCAGCGGCGGCGGCGGTGCGGCCGGCGGCGGCAAGGAGACCGAGGAGCAGAAGGTGTGGCGGCTCAAGGTCGAACGCTGCCTGCGCGACAAGGGCTTCACGATGGGCAACGTCACGGAGAGCGAGCGGGCAGCCCACGAGAAGGCCTCGAAGGAGTGCTACAAGGAAGCCGGTCCCGTTCCGGGTGCGGGACAGTGACCGGTACCGATCACGGGGCCGGGCCCCGCACTGTGAGCGAGGCCGAGGACCTCCCGCCGCGCCCCCGCCGCGCCCGCAGGCTCATCGTCTGCTGCGTGGTCGTGCTGACCGCCGGTGCGGCGGCCGTCGTGGTGGTCCGCGACCGCGCGGACGGCGCACCGCCGCCGAAGCTCCCGCCGTCGGCGGCCACCGCCCCGGTGACCCGCGGCGATCTGACGGCGAAGGAAACCCTGGACGGGACGCTGGAGTACGCCGACGAGGTGTACCTCCCCAACCGCCTGACCGGCACCGTGACCTGGACGGCCCGCCCCGGAGCGACGGTCTCGCGGGGCGGCGTCCTCTACCGGATCGACGAGAAGCCCGTCGTGCTGCTGTACGGACGCATCCCGGCCTACCGCGCCTTCGCCCCCGGCATGGCCGACGGAGGCGACGTACGCCAGCTGGAGAAGAACCTCGCCGCCCTCGGCTACACCGGCTTCACGGTGGACGAGACGTACACCGACGGAACGGCGTACGCGGTCAGACGCTGGCAGCGTGCCCTCGGCCTGCCGCGTACGGGGCAGCTCGAACTCGGCCGCGTCCTGTTCGCCCCGCAGTCCGTGCGGGCGGGCGAGGCCGACCGCAAACCCGGTGACGAGGCGCAGAACGGCAGCCCCGTCCTGGACACGACCAAGGCCGAACGCACCGTGACGGTGAAGGCCACCATGTCCCAGCAGCGCCTGCTGCCCGTCGGCAAGAAGGTGACCGTCACCATCCCCGGCCGTGACAAACCGGTCGCGGGCAAGGTCACCTCGGTCGGCACCGTGGTCGCCGGTGGCGGTGGTGGCGGCGACGGCGGCGACAAGAACGGCGGCGGCGACGACGGCGGCGACAACGGCCAGGGCGGCGGACAGAACCCCCGGGATGGCGACCGGACCGTCACCGTACGGATCGCCCTCGCCGACCAGAAGGCGGCCGGGGCCCTGACCTACTCCCCGGTCCGCGTCGAGGCCGAGAACGAGCGGCACCGCGACGTCCTGTCCGTGCCCGTAGCCGCGCTGCTCGCGCTGCGCGAAGGCGGGTACGGCGTGCAGGTCGTCGGGGACGGTCCGGGCAAGCCCGACCGCATCGTCCCGGTCACGACCGGGCTGTTCAGCGGCGGCCGCGTCGAGGTGTCGGGAGCCGGCATCACCGAGGGCCTCAAGGTCGGGACGCCCGCGCTGTGAACGCCGTCAGCGAGGTGACGAACGCGCCCGCCGCCGAGCCGGACCCGCGGACGGCCGAGCCCGTCATCGAACTCACCGCAGTGACCCGCAGCTACCCCGGCGCCCCGCCCGTGCACGCCGTCCGCGACCTCTCCCTGCGGGTCCTGCCCGGCGAACTCCTCGCCGTGGTCGGCCCCTCCGGGTCGGGCAAGTCCACGCTGCTCAACCTCATCGGCACCCTCGACCGCCCGACCGGCGGCCGCGTACGCATCGCCGGCCATCCCGTGGACCGGCTCTCCGACCGCCAGCTTTCGGCGCTGCGGGCCGAGCACATCGGGTTCGTCTTCCAGCAGTTCTTCCTCACCCAGGGAGTGAGCGCGGTCGACAACGTGGCCGAAGGGCTGCTGTACGCCGGACTGTCCCGGCGGGCCAGAACGGCGGCCGCCGCCGCGAGCCTGCGCCGGGTCGGCCTCGGCCACCGGCTGCGGCACCGCCCGCACGAGCTGTCCGGCGGCGAGCGCCAGCGCGTCGCCCTGGCCCGCGCGGTGGCCGGCCGGCCCTCCCTGCTGCTCGCCGACGAACCGACGGGGTCGCTCGACACCGCGTCCGGGGCGCGCGTCGTCGAACTGCTGCGGGAACTCAACGCCGACGGCACCACCGTCGTCGTCATCACCCACGACACGGAACTCGCCGCCCGGCTGCCGCGCCGGGTCGTCATGTGCGACGGGCGGCTGGTCGAGGACCACGGCGGCGCGGCCCCCCGTACCGCCCAGGAGGCCACCCGATGACCCCGCCCGGCTCCCCGCCCGCCGCCCCGTCCCGTCCCCCGCTGCGCCCCGCCCGGCTCGGCCCGCTAGACGTCCTGCGGCTGAGCCTGTCCGGGCTGCGTGCGAAACCGCTGCGCGCGGTCCTCTCCGCGGCGGGCATCTCCATCGGCATCGCCGCCATGGTGGCCGTGGTCGGCATCTCCACCTCCAGCCGCGCCGAACTCCAGGCCACCCTCGACACCCTCGGCACCAACCTGCTGCACGCCGAGGCGGGGGAGACCCTCACCGGCGGGGAGGCGAAACTCCCCACGGGCGTGACCGCGATGGTGCGGCGCGTCCCGCCGGTGAACGACGTGAGCGCCGTCGGCAGGATCGACGCCAAGGTGTACCGCTCCGACCTGATCCCCCAGGAGGAGACCAACGCCCTGGAGGTCTACGCGGCCCACCCCGACCTGCTGGACACCCTGGGCGTACGCACCTCCAGCGGCACCTGGCTCAATAGGGCCACCGGCGAGTACCCGGCGGTCGTGCTCGGCTCCGCCACGGCCCGCCGGCTGGGCGTCGTACGGGCCCATCCCGACGTCCAGGTCCTGATCGGCGGCCGCCACTTCACCGTGATCGGGGTCATCGAACCGGTCGTCCTCGCACCCGAGCTGAACAGCGCGGCCCTGATCGGCTTCGGCGCCGCCGAGCGGACCCTGGGCTTCGACGGCCACCCCACCGCCGTCTACGTCCGGGCCGACGAGAACGCGGTGACCGACGTACGGGACGTGCTCGCCCGTACGGTCAATCCGGAGCAGCCCGACGCGGTACGGGTCGCCCGGCCCTCCGACGCGCTCGCCGCCAAGCTCGCCGCCGACGAGGTGTTCACCGGGCTGCTGCTGGGCATCGGAGCGGTCGCGCTGCTGGTCGGCGGGATCGGGGTGGCCAACACCATGGTCATCGCGGTGCTGGAGCGGCGCGGCGAGATCGGCCTGCGCCGGGCCCTGGGCGCCACTCGCGGCCAGGTCCGCAACCAGTTCTTCACCGAGTCCCTGGTGCTCTCCGGGCTCGGCGGCTGCGGCGGCGCGGCCCTCGGGCTGCTGATCACCACGGCGTACGCCGGACATCGCGGCTGGCCGGTCGCGCTGCCCGCGAGCGCGGTGCTGGCCGGCGCGGCGGGCACCCTGGTGATCGGGGCGGTGGCCGGGCTCTATCCGGCGATGCGCGCCGCGCGCGTCTCGCCGACGACCGCGCTGGCCACTGGCTGACGTACTGCCGGCCCCCGCCAGTAACGTGGGGGCATGGTGCGATTGAGAGTGGAGTTCACGACCGAGCCCTTCGATCTCGACGAGGCGCCGGCGCACGCGCTGGCGGCTCGCGAGGTCATCCAGGTGGCCGAGCTGGACGCTGTGGACGTAGGCCCGTTCGGGAACACCGCCGAGGGCGACGCGGACGCGGTGCTGACCGCGGTCGACGCGCTGCTGCGCAGGTCCCTGGACGCGGGTGCCACCCGGGTCTCGTTGCAGGTCAACGTGATCGGGGAGGGCGAGAAGTGACGGAGCACAGCGGGCCGGGCGACCACCCCCTCGTCACCGCGGTCAAGCCGCTGGTCGACGCCATGGGCGGCGTGATGATGGTGCCGGAGCAGGCGGGCGGCGACGACGTGGTGCTGGCCTGGGAGGGCCGGGACGTGGTCGCCGTACGGCTGCCGCAGCTCTCGGACTCCCTGGACCACATCCTGGCCGCGCTGGAGCGCCGGCACGGTATGCCGCTGGCCGAGCTCGACCGTAAGGAGAAGCAGTCGGTCGTACGGATCCTGGAGGCGCGCGGCGCCTTCTCCGTGCGGCACGGCGTGGAAACGGTGGCGAGCGCCCTGGGGGTCAGCCGCTTCACCGTCTACAACTACCTGAACAGGGAAAACAGCGCCAGGGGCGATTAACCGGCTGTCCACTAAGCGGGCATATTTGATCGATCATTCGTGGAGGCCGCCGTCCGGGCAACGGGTCGGCGGCTTTTGCGTCCGCAAGATTTCAACAAAGTGTTGACGAGTTGTTCTTGAGGGCGTTAGCTATGCCCAGCCCGTCCAGCACACAGGCCACGGAGGCTCCCGTGACTTCAGGTTCGACACCGGGCCTCACCCGGTTCAACACCTCGGCGGACAGCGAGGCCTCGGCCGCGCTCCACGAGGTGTGCGCCAGCTCGGCGTGGGGGAGCAAGATGCTCGCCCGGCGCCCGTACGCCGACGCCGAAGCCCTTTTCCTCGCCAGTGACGCCGCCATGGCCGAACTGACCGCGGAGGATCTGGCCGAGGCGATGGCGGGCCACCCGCCGATCGGCCGGCCGAAGCCCGGTGACCCGACCTCCTCCCGCGAACAGCGGGGGATGGCCGGAGCGTCCGAGGAACTGAAAGCCGAGATGCTCGAACTGAACCTGGCCTACCAGGAGAAGTTCGGACATGTCTTTCTGATCTGCGCCACCGGTGCGACCGGTGAGCAGATGCGTGACGCGATGCGGGACCGGATCGGCAACACCGCCGAGGCGGAGCGCGAGATCGTGCGCACCGAACTCGGGAAGATCAACCGAATCCGGCTGACCCGTCTCGTAGAAGAGGACTGAGCACCATGAGCACCGCGACCACTGCTTCGGTTTCCACGCACATCCTGGACACCAGCATCGGACGCCCCGCCGAGGGCGTCGCCATCTCGCTCACCGCCCGCAGCGGCAGTGACGCCGAGTGGGTGGCACTCGGCGGGTCCGCGACCGACGCGGACGGGCGCTGCAAGGACCTGCCGGCCTTGCCGGAAGGCACGACCCACGTACGTCTCGACTTCGAGACCGAGGCGTACTTCTCCAACAAGCCCAGTTCCAAGAAGCAAGCCGAGGCACAGCAGGACGCCCCCCGCGTAAGGGACAGCGGCGCGTTCTTCCCGGAGGTGGCGATCACGTTCGCCGTCGTACCGGGCGAACACTTCCACGTACCGCTGCTGCTCAACCCGTT
Organism: Streptomyces flavidovirens DSM 40150; assembly: GCF_000429085.1. GTDB lineage: Bacteria > Actinomycetota > Actinomycetes > Streptomycetales > Streptomycetaceae > Streptomyces > Streptomyces flavidovirens. The sequence goes on from NZ_AUBE01000008.1 coordinate 134,712, forward strand.
CGGCTACTCCGTATACCGAGGGAGCTAGCACCGACATGCCCACGATTCTCGGCCAGAACCAGTACGGCAAAGCAGAGAACCGCGTCGTCAAGATCACGCGGGACGGCGACACCCACCACATCAAGGACCTCAACGTCTCCGTCGCCCTCTCCGGCGACATGGAGGACGTGCACTACTCCGGCTCCAACGCGAACTGCCTGCCGACGGACACCACCAAGAACACGGTGTACGCGTTCGCCAAGGAGTACGGCATCGAGTCCGCCGAGCAGTTCGGCATCCACCTCGCCCGCCACTTCGTGACGTCGCAGGAGCCGATCAAGCGCGCCCGGATCCGGATCGAGGAGTACGCCTGGGACCGCATCGCGACCTCGGACAACAACTCCAAGTTCATCGGATCGGACGAGGTCAACCACTCCTTCGTCCGCAAGGGCCAGGAGCTGCGCATCACGCAGATCACCTTCGACGGTGAGAACTGGGAGGTCATCTCCGGCCTCAAGGACCTCACGGTCATGAACTCCACCAACTCGGAGTTCTGGGGCTACGTCAAGGACCGGTACACGACGCTCAAGGAGGCGTACGACCGCATCCTGTGCACCGATGTCTCCGCCGCCTGGCGCTACAGCTGGTCCAACGACGCGGACCGGATGCCCAACTGGGAGAAGTCGTACGCGCAGGCCAAAAAGCACATCCTCGAGGCCTTCGCCGAGACGTACTCCCTCTCGCTCCAGCAGACCCTGTACCAGATGGGTTCGCGGGTCATCAACAGCCGGAGCGAGATCGACGAGATCCGCTTCTCGCTGCCGAACAACCACCACTTCCTGGTCGACCTCGAGCCCTTCGGGCTGAAGAACGACAACGAGGTCTACTTCGCCGCCGACCGCCCGTACGGCCTCATCGAGGCCACCATCCTGCGGGACGGCGTCGAGCCGAAGATCCCGGTCGACATGACCAACCTCTGACGCGGGACCGGTACGTCCCCCGCCCGCCCCGAGTGCGGCAGGGCGGGGGCGTACCGGACCGGAGGGAAGCTCCATGGCAACGCCTGCATGCCGGGCCGGCAGCGGCCCCTGTGTCCACGCCGTGAGCACAGGCCCCGGTCGCGCGGCCGGCCTGCGCCGCTCATTCACTTTCCGCCCTGGAACAAGCGGGCGTCGACCCCTTCCCTGGGCGCCGAGCGCGAGCGCGCTCCTCACCGGCGGGTCGTCCCGAACGGCCATGGGCCGGCTGGTTCCCCGCATCCCGGCAAGCGGCGTCCACGGTTCCTTCAGCGCCTTCGCCCAGAACGCCGCCGTTCTCACCCTGGTCGCGGTCCTGCTCAACGTGTTCTTTCACCGTCTCGGCACCCGGAGCCACGCGGCTGCGGCACTCAAATCCTCCTAGGGTCCTGCCGTGCCCCCATCACCGAGAAAAGGACGCACCATGGCAGCATCGGCAGCCGCGCGCACCATCATCGAGAACTGTGCCATCGCAACCGTCGACGCCAACGACACCGAGTACGCCTCGGGTTACGTCGTGGTCGCCGGCAACCGCATCGAGTCGGTCGGCGCGGGCAAAGCCCCCGACGGCCTCGACAACGTCGTACGCCGGATCGACGGCACGGGCCACCTGGTCACCCCCGGCCTGGTCAACACGCACCACCACTTCTACCAGTGGCTCACCCGTGGCATGGCCACCGACCACAACCTCTTCAACTGGCTGGTCGCGCTGTACCCGACGTGGGCGCGCATCGACGAGCCCATGGTGAAGGTGGCGGCGCAGGGCTCGCTGGCCATGATGGCCCGCGGCGGTGTCACCACCGCGATGGACCACCACTACGTCTTCCCCAAGGGCTCGGGCGACCTGTCCGGCGCGGTCATCGGGGCCGCCTCCGACATGGGCGTACGCTTCACCCTCGCCCGTGGCTCCATGGACCGCAGCGAGAAGGACGGGGGTCTGCCGCCGGACTTCGCCGTCGAGACCCTCGAAGGCGCGCTCGCCGCGACCGAGGAGACCGTCAGGAAGCACCACGACGCGTCCTTCGACGCGATGACACAGGTGGCCGTCGCCCCCTGCTCGCCTTTCTCGGTCTCCACCGAACTGATGAAGCAGGGCGCCCAACTGGCCCGCCGCCTCGGGGTGCGGCTGCACACCCACGGCAGCGAGACGGTCGAGGAGGAGCAGTTCTGCAAGGAACTGTTCGGCATGGGCCCCACCGACTACTTCGAGTCGACCGGCTGGCTCGGCAGCGACGTGTGGATGGCCCACTGCGTCCACATGAACGACTCCAACATCGCCGCCTTCGCCCGTACGGGCACGGGCGTCGCCCACTGCCCGTCCTCCAACGCCCGCCTCGCGGCAGGCATCGCCCGCGTCCCCGACATGCTGAAGGCCGGCGTCCCGGTCGGCCTCGGCGTCGACGGTACGGCGTCCAACGAGTCGGGCGAGCTCCACACCGAGCTGCGCAACGCGCTGCTGATCAACCGCCTCGGCGCGCACCGCGAGGCGGCCCTCAACGCCCGCCAGGCGCTGCGTCTCGGCACGTACGGCGGAGCCCAGGTGCTCGGCCGCGCCGACCAGATCGGTTCGCTGGAGGCCGGCAAGCTCGCCGACCTGGTGATGTGGAAGGTCGACGGACTCGGCCACTCCACCATCGCCGACCCGGTCACCGCGATCGTCTTCGGCGCGGCGGCCCCGGTCACCCTGTCGCTCGTCAACGGCAAGCCCGTCGTCGAGGACAACCACCTGGTCACGGCGGACGAGGACGCCATCGCCCGCGACGCGCGGGCCGAGGCGCAGCGCCTCGCGCGGATCGTCGCGCAGGGCTGAGAGTCCCCCCGGAACTCCGGCTGAGGGGGACGGCCCTCAGCCGGCGGCCGTGGACCCGAGCGGGGTCCACGGCAGCTGTGCCCGGAGGTGCGCGCCCAAGTGCCCGCACCTCCGGGGACAGTGACGAACCATCACCGAAGTCACCGCCCCGCACCACCCACCCCACTCCGCACCACCTCCATGCACCCACGTCCTCGCGGACGTGCAACCGACCGGAGGAACCGCCATGGCCGCCAAGCCCAGGTTTCGCAAAGACGCATCCGCCGAATCCGACCCCCAGCCCGGGTCCCAGCCCGGATCCCCGTCCGGCTCCGATCAGAAGCACCCGGTCGACGAGAAGCTCCCGCCCGTCAAGATGTTCACCAGCGGCCTTCAGCACGTGGCCGCGATGTACGCCGGCGTGGTGGCCCCGCCCATGATCGTCGGCCCCGCGGTGGGGCTCGACGCCAAGGAGACGGCCTTCCTGATGGGGGCCAGCCTCTTCACCGCGGGCATCGCCACGCTCCTCCAGACTCTCGGCCTCTGGAAGATCGGCGCGAAGCTTCCCTTCGTCAACGGCGTCTCGTTCGCCGGAGTGACTCCGATGATCGCCATCGGCAAGGGCGAGGGCGACAACGCGATACCGATCATTTTCGGCGCCATCATCGTTGCCGGTGTACTGGGATTCTTCGCGGCCCCGTACTTCTGCAAGCTCGTACGCTTCTTCCCGCCCGTCGTCACCGGCACCGTGATCACCCTGATCGGTGTCTCCCTGCTGCCGGTCGCCTTCAACTGGTCCCAGGGCGGCAACTCCCAGGCCGACGACTACGGCTCGATGACCAACATCGGCATGGCCGCCCTGACCTTCGTGATCGTGCTGGCCCTGCGCAAGTTCCTGCGCGGCTTCCTCCAGCAGATCGCGATCCTCCTCGGTCTCGTCGCGGGCACGCTCATCGCCATCCCGGTGGGCATCACCAACTTCGACGCGATCAAGAACGCCGACCTGGTGGGCTTCCCGACCCCCCTCCACTTCGGCGCCCCGCAGTTCGAGATCGCCGCGATCATCTCCATGTGCATCGTGATGCTGGTGTGCATGACCGAGTCGACCGCCGACATGCTCGCCCTCGGTAAGATCGTCGGCCGCCCGGCCGACGAGAAGACCATCGAGGGCGGCCTGCGCGCCGACACCCTCGGCAGCGCGATCAGCCCGCTGTTCAACGGCTTCATGTGCAGCGCCTTCGCGCAGAACATCGGCCTGGTCGCGATGACGAAGGTCCGCAGCCGGTTCGTCGTCGCCGTCGGCGGCGGCATCCTGATCCTGCTCGGCCTGTGCCCGGTCCTGGCCTCGGTGATCGCCCTCGTACCGCTGCCGGTACTCGGCGGAGCGGGCATCGTGCTCTTCGGTACGGTCGCGGCCAGCGGCATCCAGACCCTCGCCACGGCCGCGCTGGAGAAGGGCGAGAACGCCCTGATCGTCGCGGCCGCCCTCGGTATCGGCCTCATCCCGATCGCCGCGCCGACCTTCTACCACGCGTTCCCCGAGGACCTGCTGGTCGTACTCGACTCGGGCATCAGCACCGGATGCGTGGTGGCCATCGTCCTCAACCTCGCCTTCAACCACCTGGGCAAGAAGGACACCGAGGACGAGAACCCCACCCAGCCGGAGATCCCGGACCAGATTCCGGCCACCGCCCACTGAGCCGGATCGCCGGCCGTCCGGATCACCCGGCCGACGCATCCCGAGTGCGCTGCCCGACCACGCTGCCCGACCACGCTGCCCGACTCGCCGCCGACTCCGGCGGCGAGTCGGCGTACGGGTGGGACGGGGGACAGCCTCGGGACGAGTGGCGCTGCCCGTGCCACAGATCAGCGAACCTCCTGCCCGGTTGCCGGGCACACCGTCAGCCACCCCTTGGCGACCAGCTCGGCGGCCAGGTACGCGGGCGGCGAGTCCCGGTCCGCGGTGGACAGGCCGGATGCCAGCAGCCGGTCGATGACGAAGGCCTGCGGTTCGCCGCACTCGGCGAGCGCCAGCGTCACCGCGTTGAGCAGCACGGATCCGCCGTACGGCAGCCGGGTCAGCGTCACGTCCGGCGCCAGCCGCAGGACGGCCGGCACGGACACGGGCACGGGACCGGGCACGGGCACGGGGCCGGGAGTGGTCATCGCAGCCCCCGCAGCCATTGACACACCCACACCAGGCGCAACATCGGAAGGGCGTGTTCCGCCAGTTCGCGCCCGTCGCGCAGGACAGCCAGGACCCGGCCCACGTCCAGCACGCCGAGGTCGGCCAGCGCGCTCTCCCGCTCCAGCCAGGCGTGAAGGCGTCCGCGCTCACGGTGCAGATGGGCCACCGCGCCCAGTCTCAGCCAGTGCCCCGACGGCGCGCGGCAGACGTCGTACACCCGCCGCCTGGCGACTGCGCGTTCGAGCGGCAGGTGGTTGCGGAAGGCCCCGCGGTGGATACGTCCCAGCCTGGCCGGGCGCAGCGCGGCCACGGCCGCGATCACCTGCGGGTCCAGAGCGGGCAGCAGGGCCCCGCCCGCGCCCCGCTCCTCAAGACCCGCGACCACCCGGCCCGACACCGGGTCGAGGAAGTCGAGATGGTCCTTCCACCGCGCCAGCATCCCGTGCCGGGAGGAGGAGAGCGCCTCCTCACCCTCCTGGGTGAGCCCGGGCAGGGAAGCCGCACCGGCCGGTCTGGGCGGAGCCGGCTTGCCCACCAGCCGTTCGCCGGGGACCTCCCGGCCACCCGGACCCGGTGAGAACACCACGTTCCTGCTGAGGAGTTGGCGGGCCTCGGCAAGACCGCGCAAGGTGTCGGTGATGTGGAACGGTTCGCAGCCCAGCAGCCGCCACCCGCGATACCCCGTACCGGCCTCGGACAGCCTGGCCGACGCCAGGTCCTTCAGCAGCCCTCCGCTCACCACCGGCAGTCCGCAGCTCTCGCTCAGCCGGTCCATCAGCCGCAGTGGCACCTGTGTGTCGGGCAGCGGCGGAACGGGTTCACGACCACTGACCGGCTCGTGAGCGAACAACTCGGCGGGATCGACAGGGACATACCTGATCTCAAGTCCGGGAACCGGCGGCGGCGCGGCGGGAGGCCGCTCCCCCCAGGCGCCCCCGAAGTCCGCGTGCAGCAGTACGGGCCGGTGCCCCGCCGCCAGAGCGCAGACCGCGAGGAACGCCGAGGCGAGCCCCCCGCTGTAGGCGATGGCGTAGTCGCCTTTCACACCGTCAAGGGCGCGTCCCACCGCCTCGGCCACCCCTATCCCCGGCTCGGGCAGCTCCGGCCGCTGCCGCGTGACGGTGACCCCGGCCGAGTCCACCCGTACCGCGGTTCCCACCGCCAGCCGTTGCACGCCCGGCAGCACAGTGGCGTCGGGCGAGGGCGCCGTTCCGTGGATCAGTGCGAGCAACTGGCCCGGATCGGGCGTCTGGTAGGGCTCACCCGTCAGGAACGCCCTCAGGTCCTCGCCCCACTCGACCCGTCCGTAACCGACTCTGTAGTACACGGACCGGCTTCCCGCGCTTTCCCGGCTCAGCCGGAACACATCCGGTGACGGCCGTTCGATCCGTACGCCGCCGGGAACCGTCCACGGGCTCGGGTCGGTGCAGCGGACCCCGTCGCGCGTCGCCGCCGCGCATCCCAGTACGCCGGCCGTTCCCGCCATCGTTCCCGCCATGGTTCGCGTCATCCGTCCCGCTCCGATCGATGGACCTCGACATAGGTCTCCCGTACCGGCAGCGACGTGCTCACCACCGCTTCCCCGCACTGCACCCACGCGTAGAAACCCGAGGGCGGCGTGACCGGGACCATCTCGCGCCCCAGGTGGAAGGAGGCGGCGATGCCCATCCGCCGTAACCCGGCCACCAGGAAGAGCGCGTCGTCCACCGGGTCCAGGAACCCCATGGTCAGACGCTGCGCGAACCGCAGCCGCGTGACGACCGCACCGGTGTCCCGGCGCCCGGAGCCCCGTCCGGGACGGCGGAGCCTTGGCGTGTGCACGCGCGGCCAGTGGTCGAGGCGGTACGAACCGTCCTCGCCCTTGACGGATTCCACGAACCGGCGCGCGCCGCGCGCCGCTTTCACCAGCAACAAAAAGGCCCTCCCCGAGCACAGTGACGAGCGGTGGGACACGACACGCGCCTCGCCTACTCGCAGATGAACGTCCAGCCGCACGACTCGCCGCAGCACTCGGACGAGCCCCAGCACGCGACGCCGAACAGCCCGCACGCCGCCGCGACCGTCGTGGGCGCGGTGAACAGGTGCTGCTGCAGGCCATCGGTGGCGAGGCGTTCGGCAAGTGACGTCGTGGTCACGGTGTCCCCTTTCTTCGTGCGCGGCGGGTGCCGCGCACGAGGTGTGGCTCGTCACTAAAAGTATCGTCACCTGTACTGACGGTCACCGGGCGCACGGGAGCCCGGCCCCCGGCGGAGAGTGCGCTGCGCACGCTCTTGTGGCGGGGCCCGGACGCATGTAGGCGGCCTTTCCCGAGGCCAGAGCGCCCGCGCGGTCCAAGTGCCGCGCCCCGGCCTGTAGCGTCGGGGGCATGAGTGAGCACGCTGTAGTTGATGTCGGCGACGTACGACTGGCCTATCGGACCTGGGGCGACTCGTACGGGGCGCCGGTCGTGCTCCTGCACGGACTCGGTTCGTCGTCGGCGAGCTGGGAAGAGGCCGGGCAGGCGCTCGGTGAGGAATGGCGGGTCTACGCGATCGACCTGCGGGGGCACGGGGAGAGCGACTGGCCCGACGAGTACTCCGTCGAGCTCATGCGGGACGACGTACTGGGCTTCCTCGACGAACTGGAACTGGACCGGGTCGGCGTGGTCGGCCACGGCATGGGCGGTGTCGTCGCCCGCCTGCTGGCGCAGGACAACTCCGACCGCGTGGAGCGGCTCGTCCTTGAGGAGACCCCGCCGCCGTTCCCCGGCGCCATCACGGCGCAGGTGGTACGCCCCGACGAGCCGCTGGACTACGACTGGCCCGTCATGCCGGCCATCACGGGCCAGCTCGCCGACCCCGATCCGGAGTGGGCGGAGGCTCTCGGCGAGATCGTGGCACCGACCATGATCATCACTGGCGGGCCGGACAGCTCCATGCCCCAGGACCGGATGCCGGACATGGCCGCGCTCATCCCGGACTGCCGGCTGATCACCATCCCGGCCGGCCATTACGTGCACGAGGAGCGCCCTCGCCCGTTCGCGCACGAGGTGACCGAGTTCATGACCAGCTGACGCCGCGCTGATCCTCAAGACGCCCCGCGTGGGCCGCCTGCTTCCTGCCGGGGTCTGCGAGGTGCTGCCGTTGTCAGCGGTGGTACCAGTCCGTGCTGTCGCTGATGGCGATCGAGACGTACGTCTGATGGATCGCCACCAGCGACGCCACCAACCTGGGGTCCCAGTCGCCCCGCACGACGCGGTAGTCGCCCGCCAGGCCCCGGTAGGACATCACGGCGCGGCCCGCGCTGTCGCGCCAGACGATGCGGCGCGGCGTCGTGACCGGGTCCTGCGCGATGCCGGTGAAGGCGGCGACGAGCAGAGCGACGTTGACGGGCAGGAGCACCGTCCACCACAGCGCCCACCACATCAGCCGGCCGGCCGAGCCGCGCACCGGGGGCACCCCCGCCTGCTCCATGGTCCAGTGGGAACGGCCGATCCGGAAGATCCGCCCGCGCCGCAGCGAGACGCGCCCGATCAGCGTGCCGTCCGGGTCCAGCACCCGGTAGCCGAAGCGCGGGCCGCCGAAACCGAAACCCGTGCCGTGTTCCGTCGTCACCGAGGCGACCACCTCGCGACACCGGTCGTCGCCGAACAGCAGGATCTCCCGGGCGCCGGGAAGGTACGCGTTCGGGCCGCCGGCGGAGGTATTGCGCAGCAGATACGCCACCGGACGCGGGCCCTGCGGCGTACCGTCGTCGGTCACGACCATGACCGGCGCGCCGGGCTTGACGTCGAGGGACTTGTCGCGGCCGCGCGGGGTGTGGCTGCGGGGGTCGAGCATTCTGTACGTGATCGCCATTCAGGCGGCCCCCTGTTTCGTGATCCGGTCCGTTCTGGGGCGTCAGCCTAATAGCGGGCTTCGCGCGCACTCTTGCCGGGCGCCGCCACCCGTGACATACAGGTCTGGACCATTGCCTTCGGATGAAGGGACGGACCGTGCAACGCCCCACCGTTCGCGCCGTGTTGACCTCCTGTGCTGCTCTGCTCGTGGTGACGGTGACAGGTTGTGCCGTGACCGAACCGGACCGCGACACCGAGCGGCCCTCCACGCCTGGCGGGGTGACGGCGCAGGCGGGCAGTGCCACGTCGGTCCATGTGATGTGGGACCGGTCGACGGACAACAAGGCGGTCGCCGGCTACGAGGTGTACGAGAAGGGCGCCAAGGTCAGGACCGTGACGGGGACGCGGCACATGGTCGACATCGACCGGCTCACCCCCTCGACCGCCTACACCTTCACCGTCCGCGCCCGCGACGCCGCGGGCAACCTCTCCGCGCCCAGCGCCGCCGTCCCGGTGACGACCCCGGCCCCCACGCCGGACGACCGTACGGCCCCTTCCACGCCCGCGAAGCTGCGGGGGCGCGTCGAGGGGACCGGCGCGGTGAGCCTGTCCTGGGCGCCGGCCACCGACGACACGGCCGTCACGTCGTACGACATCTACCAGGAGGACTCCCGCGTCCACAGCGTGCCCGGTGCCACCACCACGGCGCGGGTGTCCGGCCTGCGGCCCGGCACCGTCTACACCTTCACCGTCCGGGCGCGGGACGCCGCAGAGAACTCCTCCGGTGACAGCAACGCCCTTGACCTGACGACCCTTTCGGGGCCCGGTGACGGGCCTTCCACGGCGCCCGCGGACCTGGAGGCGACCGCCGTCAGGAAGGCGGGGGTACGGGGGATCGACCTCAAGTGGACCCCGCCGCGTGCCGGGGGCGGGGGAGAGATACGCGAGCACCAGTTGTTCCTCAACGGCCGGCCGGTCACGACCATCGTGTGGGGCACGACCCCGCCGACGGGTACGGCGACGTACCACTTCACCGTCAGCGAGCCGCCTGGCACGCGCTACAGCATCAAGCTGCGGGCGAAGCTGCCGGACGGGAAGTGGGGCGACTTCTCGGCGCAGCGGACTGTGGTGACGCGCTGAACTCCGTTGCCCGATTACGAGAGGTGCCGGAGGTCCTTGTGCTCGGCCTCCGGGACCGGTTCGCCCGATGAGGGGAGCAGTTGGGGGATGCCGTCGACGATCGGGTAGCGGCGGCGCAGGCGCGGGTTGTACAGCGCGTCCCCCGGCGCGAGGAGCGTGAGGGGGCCCTTGTCGAGGGGGCAGGCGAGGATCTTCAGCAGTGGGTCATCGGGGGTCACGGCTCAGCTCCGGAGTGGCGGGTGCGGGTGTCTTCTGGTGGGCGGTGAGGGTCAGCAGGACCACCACCGCGAGGGCGGTGCCGGCGATGCGCAGGGTCAGGCGCAGCGGGTCGTCGGGGAGGGACTCGCCGAAGGCGTACGTGCCGACGACCGCGGTGTAGAGGCAGGACGTTGTCGTGCAGACGGGCACGATCAGGGACGCCCGGCAGCGTTGCAGTGCGGTCTGGGACAGGAGCAGGCCGGTCGCTCCCGTGATGAGGAGCAGGTACGGGTACGGGCTCGCCAGGAGCGTGAGCGCCACCGCGGCCGGGTCCTCCAGGGTGGCCGGCGTGAGGTGCGCGGAGACGCCCTTGATCGCCAGGGAGCTCACTCCGTAGACGAAGCCGACGGCCACGCCGTATTCCACGCCCGCGGTGGGCGGGCGCAGGCGGTGCCGGCGGGCCGCCCGGCGCTCGGTGGCGACGTACAGGCACAGGCCGGTGGTGAGGGAGAGAGCGCTGATCAGCAGGACCAGCGGGGCCGGGGAGCTCTGGCCGACGCTGTCCGTGTGGTGGCGCAGGGAGCTGACCACCATGAGCAGCGCCAGCAGGACGGTCGCTGTCGCGTAACGCTCGCGGGTGGTGGTGCGTTCGCCCAGGCAGAGCTTGGACAGGAGGAGCAGCAGGACCAGGCCTGAGACGAACAGGGCCTGGGCGGCCGCCATGGGCAGGGTTGCGTACACGATGAGCTGCGCGGCGAAGCCGCCGGCCAGAGCGAGGGAACCGGCGATCCACAGCGGGCTGCCGAGGAGGTGGCGCAGGAGACGGGCCGGGCGGCGTACATTCAGCGCCGGGAGACCGGCCAGGGCACGCTTCTCCAGTACGAAGCCCGTGCTGTACAGGACATTCGCCAGCAGCGCGGCCGCCACACCCCACCACATCGCGCTCAGTTCCCGGCGCGGCGGCGGGCGTGCGCCAGCAGGATCGACGAAGCGGTCGGTGCGGCGGAGCACACCAGCCGGTCCAGGGGGCGCAGGGGGCGGGGGACGCCGTGGAAGGGAGCGCCGGTGATCCTCACGACGTCGAAGCCCGAGGCGGTCAGGAATGCGCGCAGGGCGCGGGCCGTGTAGAGGCGTAGGTGGCCCACGACCTCGGTGCCGGGGCGGCCGTGGATCGCGCGCAGGCTCACCTCGGAGAAGACCGGCTGGGTGCCGGTCAGCAGGAGGGCGCGGTTGTACCAGGCGGCGAGGTTGGGGGTCGACAGCATGAGGTGACCGCCGGGGGCCAGGACGCGGCGTAACTCGTCCAGCGCGCTGTCGGGGTCCACCAGGTGCTCTATCACCTCGCTGAAGAGGATCGCGTCGGCGGCTCCCGTGGTGAACGGCAGGCCGTTGTCCGTCAGTTCGCCCCGTACCAGGTGGGGCAGGTGTGCGGATGCCCGGCGCAGTGCGTCCTGGGACCAGTCGACGCCGATGAGGCGGTGGCCGCGCAGGAGGGGGGCGGCGGTGGCCGCCGCTGTGCCGTCGCCGCAGCCGATGTCCAGGACGGTCGCTCCCGGGCCGGGGAGGGCGGCGGCGAGGATGCGGGCCTGGCGGAGGGTTCTTGGGGTGCCGGAAGCCACCGGGACATCTGGGTTCTCGTAGAAGTCGCGGAGGTGGGTGGGGGTGGTGGGCGTGGTGGGAGTGGGTGGGGTTGTCGCCGTCATTTGCCGCCTCCGGACGTGGCGTCCAGGTACTCCGCGAAAAGGTCCCGCAGCCGTTCGCCGTCCCTGGCGCCGAGGAGTACGCCCGACCAGCGCAGCGCCAGATGCAGGCGGCCCGCCGTGCTCGCCGTGGTCACCGTCAGGCCGCGGGGCATGCGGGCGGGCGCCGAGAACCAGACGGCCGTCGCCCGGCCCGTACCTTCACCGAAGTCCAGGGGGTACGGGACCCGGCCGATGTTGCTGAGGAGGGTGGTCGATGTCCACGGCGCCGCTGTTCGGCGCAGGGTGCGGGTGAACGCTGCTCGGAGGGCGACCGGTAGGACCGGGGCTGTCAGGAGGGCGGCTGCGTGGCCCAGTTGCGGACGGGGGAGTGATTTCAGGGCGCGGGTGCGGTCGGCCGTGCGGCGCAGCAGGTCCGGGATGTCGGGGGACGGGGGCAGTTCTTCGGGGGCGTACGGGACCTCCACCAGGCGGGTGCCGTTGCCGATGGGCATGTCCAGGCCACGGGAGCGGTCGTCCACCGGCATCGTGATCCGCATGGGGCGTGGCGGGCTGCCGTGCTCGCGGTTCCAGGCGGCGATCATGCGGGCGGTCGCCACCATGAGCTGGTCGTTGACCGTGTACGGCGCGTCGCGCGGGCGGCTGGGGACGGGGAGGTCGGCTGTCAGCATGCCGTTGGGAGCGGCTGACGTGGGATTGCCTCGGGCTACGCGTGCCACCGGGGCGAAGCCGGTGCGGGGGGCGGGGGTCCGGTTCTTGGTGGGGTGGGGTGCGGTGGGGTGCGCGGGGGTGCGGGTGGGGGCGGTGGTGGTGGGGGAGTTGTCCCGGCCGCCGTAGATCTCGGCGGCGGTGGCCAGGACGCGGAGGCAGGCGGGGCCGTCCAGGGCGGTGTGGTTGACGGTGAGGAGGAGTACGCGGTCTATGACTTCCAGGCGTACGGGTGGGGAGAGGGCGAGCGGGGGCGCGAGGGACAGGGCGCGGGCCCTGGCTTGGGTGAGGGCGTGGGTGGTGGGAGGTGGGAACGTGACGACTTCGGTGTCGGGGTGCGGGGTCAGTTCCCATTCGTACCGGCGTCGGTACCAGGGGCCGGGGGCCTCCCGCATCAGGATGCGGGGGTGGCGTCGCAGGGCCTCGTTGAAGGCGGTGCGCAGACGGGCGGGGTCGGGGCGGGCGGGCAGGTGGACCTCGATGTGCACCGTCTCGGGCACCCGTGGGTGCAGGCAGTGGCGGGTGACTTCGTCCACGACGGTGAAGGGAACGCGGCGGGGGTGGCTGCTGCTGCCGGGGCGGGCGGGATGGTGAAGCGCGGTCACTTGGCTCTCTCCTCGCCGGGGTTGGCTTCCTGGTCCCGGGTGCCGGGCTCCGGGGGTGCGGTCGCGGGGGCGTCGGGGCCGGTGCCGCGCCGGGGCGTCTCCTCGGGCGTCGAACGTTCGGACACCGCGTTGTTCCGTTGGCGGTGGTCGCGTTCCACGCCCTGCGGGGAGCGCCCCGGCACGTCCCCGACGGGCACCTCGGATTGCGGCGGCGGGGGCTGGGCGCGGCCACGTGTGGTCACCAGCGCCGCCGTCAGGGCCGTCAGGGCCAGGAACTGGGCTGCGGGCCCGAACGCGCCCTCCGAGGCCGTCGGCGGGGCACCTGGCTGGAGGGCCGCTGTTATGCCCGCCGCTGTCATGGCCAGCAGGGCTACCGGGGGCAGGAGGGTGTGCCGGAAGTGGGCCAGCAGGGCCAGGGCCGGGACCAGGAGGGCCAGCGGGCCCGCCGTGACCGCCAGGGCCAGGGTCAGGGCTGCCAGGCCCAGGACCGGTCCTGGAGGGGGAGGGGTGCGGGTCGGTGTGGTTGTGGTCGCCTTTCGGCGGTAGAGGGTCAGTGCCGCCAGGGCCAGCAGGGCGACTCCTCCGGCTATCAGGCCCGCTTCGTACAGGCGCGCCGGTTTGTACTCCATGCGCACCTCGCCGCCCGCGCCCTCCGGGATCAGCCAGCCCTGCTGCCAGCCGTCCAGGCGGAGGGACGGCAGCTTTCGGCCGTTGAGGGTTGCCTGCCAGCCTTCGTTCGCGTTCTCGTAGGTCTGGAGGTACGAGGCTTCGCCCTCGCCCACGGTGATGCTGCGGCGGTCGCCTGCGGCATCCCGGACGGTCAGTTCGCGGGACTCCTTCGCGGGGGGCGCGGCCTTGTTCCTGGTCAGGGTGATGTCGGTCAGGGCCAACGGGCCCGCGTCGCCGGCCTCTATGCGATGGGTACCGGGGGAGAGGGTTGCTTTGCCGTTGCGCTGGGGGCCCGCGCAGAGTGAGACCTGGATGGGGCGGCGTTCCGTGAGATCGCTCAGCTTTCCGCCGGCGGTGGTGGCGTGGAGGGTGCCGTCCATGGCGAGGACCGGGCCCTGGCCGCACGGGAGCTGGAAGGTGCGGGTCGGTGCCGGTTGGGGGATCCGGAATTCGTCCAGTGCGGGTACGTACACCTCGCTCAGGCCCACGGGGAGCTGCATCTCGGCGTCCGCCACCGGGTTGTGGACCGTAAGGGGAGACGAACGGGTGATCTTGATGTCCAGGCGGTCGGTCCTGATCGGTTCGAAGCGGGCCAGGCCGTTCTCGTCGACCGAGGCCGTCGTCGCTCCGTCGGGGGAGCTGATCTCCACCTGTTCCGGACGGGTGGACAGGCCGCCGGCTGCCGCGAAGACGATCTCGGATATGGGCTTCTTTCCCGGCCAGCGCAGGTGCAGCGTCGGGTTGGCACCGGCTATCCACGCCGTCGTGAGGTCACCGTCGACCAGGTTGCGGGGGGTGAGAGACGCACCCAGGCGGGAGGTCGAGTCCGCTGTGGCCGTCAGGCGGCGGCGCTGGTCGGGGGCGAGGGTGTAGAGCAGCTTGTCCAGTTCGTCGCCCGGTACCGGCAGGGCTGTCGCCCGGAGTGAGTACGTGCCCTTTGTGGCCGTCGAGAACTGGCGGTGCAGGCCGACCTCAGCCGATACCGGCGAGAGACCGCCCGGGTCGCTGCCCCGGTGCAGGGAGATCACGTCGGGGTCCGCGTCGCGGGGGAGGGACAGGAGCCGGGTCACCTGGACGCCGGGGATGTCGATGCTGGTGAAGCCCGCGCCCATCAGGCCCGGACGGCCCTGCTGGGCGCTGGTGATGGTGAGTTTGAGGTAAGTGGTCTTGCCCGGCGGTGTGTTGATCTGCTGGGGTGAGCCGTTGGGGTGCAGAGGGCTCGTCCTGCTGCCATTGTCCGTCTCCACGCGTACGGCCGTGGGCGCCGCCCTCACTCCGTCGGACGGCAGGGGGGTCACCCGGATCCGGTCGGGGAGTGTGGTGGGGGAGGTGAAGGCTATGCGCAGCCATTGGCCTTTCGGCTTTGCCGCGCTGCCTTCCGCCCACGCCGTGTCGGGGTTCCCGTCGAAGGCGTTCACCGGGTCGTACTGCGGCAGATGGAACAGCCAGTTGCCGCTGCTCGACGCCGTCACCGACTCCGCGCCCCGCAGCACCGCTGTGGTCTGGCGCTTGATGTCGTCGGTGGGGAGGATCTGGCGGGGAGCGCGGCCCGGATCCTGGAGGCTTCCGGTGTGGTTCTTCTCGGTGGCCGTGTAGGTGTACGACGTATTGGAGTTGACCAGCCCGAAGCGGGTGTCGGCGCGGCGCAGGCCGTCACTGGTCGCCCGTATCGCCGGGTCTGCCAGGCCCGGATGGCTGTCGCCGGTGAGTACGGCGGGACGCCTGCGCATCGTGGGGTCGGCGGAGAGCCGGAGGAGGGCCTCCGGGCCGCCGCTGACCAGCGCGGTGTCCACGACCGGGGTGATGTCTGCTCTGGTGGGGCGGGTGGTGGTGGGCGGCGGCTCGTAGATTTCTATCGCTTTTTGCCTGGGGTAGAGGCCCTCGACCTGTACGGGGGTGTCGTCCGGGATGCGGCCGCCGGTGAGCACCGGGCCGAAGCCGGTGACACGGCGGTAGCCGGACTCCTCCAGCGTGCGCTTCACGGTCTGCGGGGGTACGTAGCCAAGCTGGTCCGGATCGAGGTCGTTGCGTACGACGACGTAGTGCAGGCCCGCACGGCTCAAGTAGTCGCTCAGGCCAGGGACTTGGGACCCTGTGGTGAGGGCTTGCTCCACCGCGTCCATCGCCCGGCGGTTGCCGGGCGTACCGAACGGCACATAGTCGCGCTGCGCCCAGCGCGACTCGGCGAGCACGTCGAGCGGCTGGTCGATGGGGGAGCCCCAGGTGTAGATCCCGTGCGCCGTGGCCGGCACCACCAGGGCGCGGCTGTCGGGCGAGTACTTCTTCAGCCAGCCGGCCGTCGCTTCCCAGTGGGCGGGGAGCTTGTCGAAGGAACCTGGTTGCAGAACGTTTCCGTTGAGGTAGGGGAGGGCGAGGGTGGGGAGGAGCAGGAGGGTGGTGATGAGGGGGGCCAGGCGGGGGGACGGGCGGGCGGCCGCTGCCGTCAGGTGCGTCAGGCTCAGGGCCAGGGCAAGGGCCAGGCCCGGCTGGAACTTGTAGATGTTGCGGAAGGGGACCAGCGGGCCGTTCAGCCAGTCCTGGACGGTGGAATGGAAGGGGCCGCCGAAGGGGCCGCCGTATCCGGCGAGGGTGATCGTGGCGATGGAGAGTGTGGTGAGGAGCAGCCAGCGCCGTTCGGGGATGTCCCGGCGGGCCAGGCCCGCGAGGCCGAGAGCGGCGGCGAAGGCCGAGCCGAGGATGGCGGGGGCCGCCGTGGCGACCGTCCAGCCCGCGGGCAGCCACGCCTCGCCGAAGTTCAGGTACGCCGTCCAGTTGCCCGCGCCGCGCAGCAGCTCCGTGGCGGACATGGTCGCTGTGGTCGTCTCGGACTGTTCTACGTACGGGAGGAAATTCTCGCCGTAGATGCCGAGGAGGAGAAGGGGGACCACCCACCAGGCGGTGGCCAGCAGCACCCCTGGCACCCACCACGCGATCAGTGCGCGCCGGCGGGGTGTGGGGGGCCGGCTGAGGAGGTAGAGCGCCACGGGGAGGAGGGCCGCCAGCGTCGAGGCCGCGTTCACGCCGCCCATGCACGGGATCAGGAGCGCGGAGCGCAGTGCGGCGACGCGGGGGGCGGTGTGCGGGTTCGTGAGCGGCAGCAGGACCCAGGGGAGGAGCGCTCCCGGCAGGGCGGCCGCCGACGTCGACCCGATGACGATCGTGTACGTCGGCCACAGGGCGTACGCCGCCGCTCCCAGGAGGCGGGTCGCGGGCGAGCCGACGCGCAGGCGCTCGGCCAGGCGCAGCGCGCCCCAGAAGGCGGTGGTGACGACGATCGAGAGCCACAGGCGTTCCGCCAGCCAGACCGGCAGGTGCACCAGGTCGGCCAGTGCGTAGAACGGCAGCATCGGGAAGGCGTACCCGACGTACTGGTCGAAGATCCCGCCGAAGCCCGCCCTGCTGTGCCACAGCTCGCCCAGGTCGGAGAGGAACCTGAACGGGTCCAGTGCCACGCCGAGTTTCGTCTCGAACGTCATCCTGCCCGGCGAGGCCGCCAGGAACGCGACGAGGGTCGCCGCCCAGAAGCCCAGCAGCCAGCGGCGTGAGCGCGGTCCCTGGGGCGGGTGAGGGGCGGGAGGTGGTGTCCTGGGAGGTGACTGGAGGGTCGTCGTCATGGACACCGCCGGAGGATGAGTAGGAGATTCCAGGTGGCGAACTCGCGCAGCAAGGGGATCTTCGGTACGACGCCGGGCAGGAACGGCCAGTAGCGGGCGCGGGCTGTGACCAGCTCGACGTCGGTGCGGGACCGTACATGGCGCAGGGTGGTACCGATGTGGATGCGGAAGAGGTTCTCGCCCAGGGTGTGCTTGGCACTGCGGCCGGTACGGCGTTCGTAGCGGCGGCGGGCCCGTTCCGCCCCCAGGTAGTGCCACGGCGCCCACTCGTGGCCGCCCCACGGGGAGTACCAGTTGGTGAACGCGACGTAGATGAGGCCGCCCGGTGCTGTGACGCGTACCAGCTCGCTGATGAAGGTCCGCGGGTCCTCGACGTGCTCCAGGACGTTGGAGGAGAAGCAGATGTCCGCCGCGCCGTCCGCCAGGGGGAGCAGATAGCCGTCGGCGACCACCGTTCCTTCGGGGGCGCGGTCCCGCAGTTCCCGTACGTCCGGTTCGAAGAGGAAGCTGTGCGCGCCGCGCCTGCGGAACTCCTCGGTGAAGTGGCCGCTGCCGCCGCCGATGTCGACGACGGTCCGGCCGGCCAGGGGCCCGTACCGCTCCAGTTGGTCGGCCGCGTCACGGGCCAGCAGCGAGTAGCACGCGTCGGGGTCGGACTGCTCGTTCAGGAAGGCCCGGAAGAGGGTGACGGACCTGTGGAGGGAGGGGTCCTTCACCGGTGGTCACCTCCGCCGGTGGGTGCGGGCCGCCTCCGCCGCCACCGCCCGGAACTGGTGCACCGTACTGCTCCACCGGTAGTGCGCGGCCCGCGCGGCGGCCGCGCGGCCCATCGTCTCGCGGCGCTCGGCGCTCAGGGCGAGCGTGCACCAGGCGGCGGCGAACGAACTCTCGCCGCGCGCCAGTACGCCCGTCACACCGTCGGCTATGGAATCCCGCAGTCCCGGTACGTCGAAGCCGATTGCGGGGGTGCCGCGGGTCGCCGCCTCGGTGACCACCAGGCCCCAGCCCTCGACGGCCGAGGGGTGGAGCAGGAGGTGCGCCGCGCAGAGGAGTTCGTGCTTCTCGGCTTCCGATACGTACCCCTTGAAGATCACGTCGGGGCCGGCCAGGGCCTCCAGGCCGCGGCGTTCCGGGCCGTCGCCGATGATCACCAGCTTGCCGCCGGTGACCGGTCTGACCCGTTCCCACAGGCGCAGGAGGAGGTCGATGCGCTTGTACTCGACCAGGCGGCCCATCGCCAGGAAGAGCGGCTCGGGCGAGCGCGGGGTGCGCTCCGCCGGCTGTTCCACTCCGTTGTGCACGACCCGGATCCGGCCGGGGTCCACTCCTAATGCGTGAAGTGCGCCGGCCGTCGAAGTCGATACGGCCACCAGCAGGTTCTCGCGCTGCGCCGCCGACAGCGCCCAGTGCTCCAGGCGGCGCCCGAGACCGGCGGCCGGGGCCGGGTAGCGCATGCCCCACAGTTCCGTGTGCACGTGGTTGACCAGGCACAGGGTGGGGCCTCGGTGCCAGAGCGGGGTGAGGTACGGCAGGCCGTTGCAGACCTCGACCAGCAGGTCGCAGTCTCCCACCTGCCGGGCGAAGGCGTGGCGTGCCTTGATGAAGTGGCCGAGGTCCCCGCCGGCGGAGACGACCCGGTAGTCGCGGTACGCCGCCGGGCCTCCGCACAGCAGTGTCACCTGGTGACCGAGAGCGGTCAGGCCGTCCGCGAGGCGGTCGACGAGGAGCTCGGAGCCGCCGGCGGCGGGATTGCCGAGGTCGCGGCGGGAGAGGAAGACGATCCGGCGGGGGTGCCGGGAGGTGGGATGGGGGAGTGTGTGGTGAGTCTCTTGGGGTTTCGCATCATGCAGGGTGGGGGGCACGTGCTGGGGCATGCGAGCTCCAACTCGTTTCAGGGGGTGCGGAACCGGTGGGGGCTGTGCTCGGGGTGGGGAGGTCAGTTTTCGGCACGCTGTTCGATGCGGCTACTCACCTCGGTGACAATTTCGGGCCCAGTCCGAGCTGATGTGTCATCACAAGGTGATGACAGGCGCGGGCCTTCGTGGTTCCCGCCCGCGTACGACGAACACCACTCCGGCCGCCGCCAGCAGCGCCCCCGCCCCGCCGCCGCCCATCGGCAGCGTCTCGCCCACCAGCCTCAGCCGCTTGCTGTCGGACGAGGCCAGCGCGACCTGGGCGCGCTGCGTCGACGGGGTGAACTCCAGCCGGCGGCTGTCCAGCAGGACCACCTTGTCCCGTTTCCCGCCGGGGGCGCGCAGCGTCTTGCGCGGGCCGATCGCGGCGTTCACGATGCGGCCCGTGCGCCGGTCGACGACCAGCTCGATGCCGTGGTTCGCGTACCACTCCTCGGCGAGCACCTGGCTGCGCTCCGGCAGGCCGACGAGCCGCCCCGGAACCAGCCGGGTGCCGGTCCTGGCGGGTTCCACGGCGCCGGTGAAGCGGTAGCCCTCGTACCCCTGGATCTTGCGCGTACCGGCGAAGCGGAGGCGGACGGTCGAGCCGAGCGTGTTGTCCCACCAGCGATAGGAGCGCTTCTGTACGTCGAAGGGGAACTTGAGGTACGCCTCCCCGTCGAAGGCCGGTTTCTCGCCGCAGCAGTGCACGGGCTCGTTGGTGCGGCGGTCGGTCACCCAGCGCTCCAGCGTCCACTGGAGCGAGTCGTGGGTGTCGGCGGCGGGGAGCGTGGCGTCGGTGTCCACGGACGTCGAGACGTCCCAGACGGCCCTGCCGCTCTTCTCGCTGTCCGCCACATCGCCCCGCACCTGGCGGGTGATCGTGAGGTTTCTGCCGGGGACGGTTCTGATCTCGGTCGTGTCGAAGTAGCTGCCCTTGCCGGTGAAGACCGTGGTGACATCCACGTCGACCGGTGTGCGTTTCGCGCGTGGCTCGACGTACCAGGCCAGCATCGGGGCGAGTACCAGCAGGAAAACGCCGGCGCCGAGGAGGGCCAGCGACAGGGGGGAAGCGGTGCGACGCATACGGGCGACTCCAGTGAGGGCCGGCGGGGGGTGCTCGGCGGATACGTGCACATGCGTATGGGCCGGGAACCGTAGGCGTCCTCTTGACGGACTGTCAATGGAGTGTTGACACTGGGCCATTGCCGGACAGGGCCGGTGGGGGTACCGGTGGGGTCACAGCGTCAGAGAGGCTGACCCGACCATGTCCAGACTCCTTGCAGCAGCGCTGACCACCGTTGTGGCCGCCGCCCTCGCCGTGGGGGCCGCCTTCGCCGTCGTGGCACTGCTCAACGCCACCCCGGAGCAGCCGAACGTACCGCTGATCAGCTACGAGTCGGCGACACCCCGGAAGTGACCCCAGCGACCCCGGTGGGAGTACCCCAGTGGAAACGACCGCAGTGGACGGGGAGCGACGTATGGCCGACTGCTCGGCATGGGAGGACGTGCCCCGCCTGCAGGTACGGCAGTTCACCGACCGGGCCATGCGCGAGGTGCCCTCGCTCGCCCGGGAGATCCTCGACCGCATCTGCCGCGAACACCCCAAGCTGCCGCTGCTCGTCGACGAATCGGGCGAGCTGATCGCCCTCGTCGGCATCCGGCGCGCCTTGGAGGACTTCGTGCAGCACCTGGTGCTGGCGGAGGAGCGTCCGCACGTTCATCTCCAGGTCTTCCAGGAGTTCGGACGCGGCGAGGGGCTGCACGGCCGCTCTCTCGACGCCCTCCAGGCCATGTACCGGCTCGGCGTCCGGCTGGCCTGGCGGCGCTTCGCCGAGATCGGGCAGCAGGTGTCCATCCCGCCGCCCGCCATGTACGAGCTCGCCGAGTCCGGGTTCACCTTCCTGGACGGGCTGGTGGACCAGACCGTGCGGGGATACGCCGAGGCCGCCGCCCGGCAGGCCGGTGAACGGCTGCGGCTGCAACGGAAGCTGACGCAGGAACTGGTCGCGGAGTACGCCGAGCCCGCCGGCCCCGCGCGCACCCGTTCGCTCGCCGAGCACGCCGCCCGGATCGGCTGGGCGCTGCCGGAGCGGGTCGCCGTCGGGGTGCTGCTGCGCCCGGCCCGCGAGTTCGTCGCACCGGCCGTGGGGCAGGGCGTACTCCTCGACCTGGAGAGCGAGCAGCCGCTGATGATCGTCCCCGACCCGGCGCTGGCGGGGCGGCCCGAGCTGCTGCGCCGGTCGATGAAGGGATGGTCGGGGGCGATCGGGCCGGCCGTCGCGCTGACGGAGGCCGCGAAGTCGCTGCGCTGGGCGGCGGCCGCCGTACGTCTCATGGAGCGCGGGCTGCTGCCTTCCGGCCGGCTGCTGCACTGCACCGAGTACACCGAGGCGCTGGTACTGCTGCCGCCCGAGGAGCTCATCGGGGACCTGACGCGCCGCTGCCTCGCGCCGCTCGCCGACTGCGGCCCCACGCAGGGGCGGCGGCTCGCCGAGACGCTGCTGGCCTGGCTGGAGACGCGCGGCGGGGCGCCGGAGGTGGCGGCCAGGCTCGGTGTACATCCGCAGACCGTGCGCTACCGGATGCGGCAGATACGGGAGCTGTGGGGCGACGAGGTCGACGACCCGGACCGCCGCTTCGAGCTCGAACTGGTGCTGCGGGCACAGCGGTTGCGGGGGGAGCTGAGCGAGCCGGTCCGGTGACTCGGGACGCGAAAGAGCTCCGCCCCCGGTGCTGTGCGTTCACCGGGGGCGGAGCCGTCTGGGTGCTGCTCGGCCGCTGTGCGGGTCAGCCGACCAGCTGGTCGTACGCGGGGAGGGTCAGGAAGTCCGCGTAGTCGGCGTCGAGGGAGACGTGCAGCAGCAGGTCGTGGGCCTGCTGCCACTTGCCGGCCGCGAAGGCCTCCTCGCCGATCTCCGCGCGGATGGCGGCCAGTTCCTCGGCGGCGACCTTGCGGGCCAGCTCCGGGGTCGCCTTCTCGCCATTCTCGAACACGACGCCCGCGTTGATCCACTGCCAGATCTGCGAGCGGGAGATCTCCGCCGTGGCCGCGTCCTCCATCAGGTTGAAGATGGCGACGGCGCCGAGGCCGCGCAGCCACGCCTCGATGTAGCGGGTGCCGACCTGGACGGCGTTGCGCAGGCCCTCATAGGTGGGCCTGGCGTCGAGCGAGTCGATGGCGATCAGATCACCGGGCGCCACGGAGACGTCCTCGCGCAGGCGGTCCTTCTGGTTCGGCTTGTCGCCGAGCACCGCGTCGAAGGACGCCATCGCGATCGGGACGAGGTCGGGGTGCGCGACCCAGGAGCCGTCGAAGCCGTCGGCGGCCTCACGGTCCTTGTCGGCCTTGACCTTCTCGAAGGCGACCTTGTTGACCTCGGGGTCCTTGCGGGACGGGATGAACGCCGCCATGCCGCCGATGGCGTGCGCGCCGCGCTTGTGGCACGTACGGACGAGCAGCTCGGTGTAGGCGCGCATGAACGGGGCCGTCATCGTCACCGCGTTGCGGTCCGGGAGGACGAACCTGGCTCCGCCGTCACGGAAGTTCTTGACGATGGAGAAGAGGTAGTCCCAGCGGCCCGCGTTGAGGCCCGCCGCGTGGTCGCGCAGCTCGTAGAGGATCTCCTCCATCTCGTACGCCGCCGTGATCGTCTCGATCAGGACGGTCGCGCGGACGGTGCCCTGCGGGATCCCGACGTAGTCCTGCGCGAAGACGAAGATCTCGTTCCACAGGCGCGCTTCGAGGTGCGACTCGGTCTTGGGGAGGTAGAAGTACGGGCCCTTGCCGAGCTCGATGAGCCGCTTGGCGTTGTGGAAGAAGTACAGGCCGAAGTCGACCAGGGCACCCGGCACAGGGCGGCCGTCGAACTGGAGGTGGCGCTCGTCGAGGTGCCAGCCGCGCGGCCGCATGACGACGGTCGCCAGCTCCCCGGCCGGCTTCAGGGCGTACGTCTTGCCCGACTTCGGGTCGGTGAAGTCGATACGGCGCTCGTAGGCGTCGATCAGATTGCGCTGGCCGAGGACGACGTTCTCCCAGGTGGGAGCGGACGCGTCCTCGAAGTCGGCGAGCCAGACCTTCGCGCCCGAGTTCAGGGCGTTGATGGTCATCTTGCGGTCGGTCGGACCGGTGATCTCCACGCGGCGGTCGTTGAGCGCGGCCGGGGCCGGCGCGACCTTCCAGTCGCCCTCGCGGATCTGTGCGGTCTCCGGGAGGAAGTCGAGCGTCGACGTGCGGGCGATCTCGGCACGGCGCTCGGCGCGGCGGGCGAGCAGCTCGTCACGGCGGGGCGTGAACAGTCGGTGCAGCTCGGCCACGAAGGCGAGAGCCGCGTCGGTCAGGACCTCTTCCTGCCTGGGCAGGGGCTCGGCATCGACGATGGCCAGCGGGGACGGCGCTGGTGCGGACATGAGCTGTCACTCCTTAGGCGGGCGGCGCCTTACGGCCGCCGGGTCGCCTGCGAACGGCACAGCGTGCCATGGCTCCGAGGTACGGTCGCGGGCGCCGCCGTGTGGTGCAGGGCGCTTCTGACGTGTGGATAGTAGTTTCCTCATGGTGGAACTTCAACGGTCTGTTGACATCGAGATTCTCTGAGTCGACAGAAACTGTCGCTCAGTGCCACCTCGGTCACTCCAAGTGGAACAGGTCCTCCGGCGTGTCGATGTCGTACGCCTCGGCCACGTCGCCGCACTCGACGAGCGTGACCGCGCCCTCGTGCTCCTTCAGATAGGCGCGTGCCCCCCGGTCACCCCTCGCAGTCCTCACGATGTCCGCCCACCGCTCGGCACCGAAGAGCGCCGGATGCCCGCGCCTGCCGCCGTACGCCGCCGCCACGAGGCTCGAAGGCGAGCGGTACGCCGCCACCACCCGGCCCACCGCCGCCGGGCCGATCCCCGGCTGATCGACCAGCGAGACGAGCGCGGCCGCAGTGCCCGTACCGGCCAGGGACGCCAGACCGGCCCGCAGCGACGAACCCATCCCCTCGTCCCACTCCGGGTTGTCGACCAGCACGCATCCGCTCAGGTCGGCGCGCTCACGCACCTCGGCGGCAGAGGCGCCCAGCACCACGTGCACCGGGCCGCAGCCGCCCTCGCGCAGCACCCGTACCGCGTGCTCGACCAGCGGCCGCCCCCGGTACTCCAGCAACGCCTTCGGCCGTCCGCCGAGCCGCCGCCCGGCGCCGGCCGCGAGCAGCAGCCCCGCGATGCCCGCGGCGCCGCCGTCTCTTGTATGTGCCATGGGCTCTGCATACCTCATCGGGACCGGCGCCCGCGGTCCGTCTCCTTGGATAGGGTGCCGTTCGATATCGGAGCACTGCGTGGGAGACCACACGAACGGCACGCGGCCGTGGCTGGCCACCGCTACGTGCCGGGACCCTCGCTGGCCGACGCGGTCGTCACCCACGGGGCGCTGCCGACCTCAAACCCTCCAACGTGCTGCTCGCCGCCGACGGCCCCCGCGTCATTGACTTCGGCATCGCCTACGCCCCCACCCACGTGCCGGCGCACGCCCCGACGTACCCCGGACACCCCCAGCCCCCGAAGAGCCGGGGCAAGGGCCTGCTCGTGGCTCTTGCCGCCGTGCTGGTCTTCGGCCTCGCGGGGGGCGGCATGGCGTACGCCCTGCTCGCCGATGACGAGAAGCGGACGGCCGGCGGCTCATCACAGGGCGGCGGGACGTCCGGCGGGGGCGAGGACTCCCCTCAGAACTGGGCCCGAAGGACACCGACCCGAAGGACACCGACCCGAAGCCGGAGGCCAAACCCGACCCCGAGCCCGCCGGCTTCAAGGGCATCAACCTCACCGCCGGATACCCTTGGGGGACGACGAGGTCCGCCCACAAGTGGGCGAGGACGGATCGTACGAGCTGTCCTACGACACCGGCGGCTATCTCGACGCGGAGGCCGAGGGCGGAACGCTGGTGCTGCTCGATCCGGGCCAGCAGGGCTCGCTCGCCGCCTGCCGCGCGGATACCCGGTTCACCGAAACCGTCTATGTGAACAAACTTTCCAAGGGCCGGCAGGTCTGCGTCACCACGGGCACCGGACACATGGGCCTCGTGACGGTCCAGGGTTTCTCGGCCGAGGACTCGCCCAGTACGTACCTGACGCTGGACGTGACCGTCTGGCGCAACGCCGTCAACTCCCGCTCGAACAGCTGAACCGGGGTCAAGTGGCGGAGCGCCCTCCGATTGGCGTTAACTGGCCCCGGCTCCTGTGTACGGCGTCCGACCAACGGCGTGCGGGGCTCAATCACTGGCAGGACCTGCACGTGGCCGTGCGAGGGGGAGAGACCTTGTTGAGAAGTGTGGAACAAAGGTGCGTGACCGGTAACGGCGAGGATGCGCGAGTGACGGAGCTGCGTGCTGCCGTCTCGCGGCTGCGCCGTGAACTGGCCGCGCATCCCGCCGAACTGCCCGACCGGGGGGTCGCGGAAGACGAACTGGCGTCGCTGCACGCCATGGCGCTCGGCGACGCACCCGAGATCATGCGGCTGCGGCGCTCGCTGCTGCTGGTCGCGGGTTCGGTCGGCTCGGTCAGCGCGCTGGCGGAAGCGCTGACACAGGTACGCAAGGCGGTCGAGCTCTTCGGGCGCGGCGCCTGACGGTGAGCGGCGCCTGACGGTGTGCGGCGGTCACCGCCGGATGAGCCGGCGGACCGTCGCCGCCGCGACCGCGGAGGTACGCGAGTCCACGCCCAACTTGGCGTAGATGTGCACCAGATGGGTCTTGACCGTCGCCTGGCTGAGGAAGAGCTGTTTGCTGATCTGCTGGTTCGACAGACCGTCTCCGACCAGTTGGAGTACCTCCAGTTCGCGCCGGGTCAGTGCCTGGGCGGGTGTCCGCATCCGGTCCATCAGCCGGTGCGCGACGGCCGGCGCCAGCGCGGACTGCCCGGCCGCGGCCGTGCGTACGGCGCCCGACAGCTCCTCCGGCGGCGCGTCCTTGAGCAGATAGCCGCTCGCGCCCGCCTCCACCGCCGCCAGGATGTCGGCGTCCGTGTCGTACGTCGTCAGGACGAGCACCCTGGGTGCCCCGGTCCGCGCGGTGATCGCCGCGGTCGCTTCGCAGCCGTGCATCCGGCCCGGCCCGAACTGCAGGTCCATCAGTACGACGTCGAAGTCGTCCGCCGCCGCGAGCTCCACCGCCCGCTCGGCCGTCGCCGCCTCCGCGACGACGACGAAGTCCTCCTCGGTATCGAGTACGGCGCGCAGACCCGCCCGTACGACGGGATGGTCGTCGGCCAGCAGCAGGCGCACGGGCGCGCCGGGGCGGGTCACGCGCGGTCTCCGGGGTCCGCGGACGGCAGGGGCAGGGTGATCGCCACGGCCGTGCCCTGTCCGGGCGCGGACTCGACGCTCAGCGTGCCGCCGAGCGAACGCGCCCGCGAGCGCATCGCGGGCAGGCCGAAACCGCCGCCCTCGCGCAGGCCGGGGGCCAAGGGGTCGAAGCCCTCGCCGTCGTCCACGACGTCCAGCGCCACCGAGGTCTCCATGAAGCTGAGGGTGATCTCGGCGCGTGCCGCACGCGCGTGCCGCACCGTGTTGGCGAGCGCGGACTGGGCGACGCGCAGCAGGGCCACCTCGTACGCGGTGGGCAACGGCACCGGCGTACCGCTCACACCGAACCGCACAGCGGGCGCCGGGGTCGCCGCGCACAACCGCTCCAGTGCGGCGGCCAGCGAGCCCTGCTCCAGGCCGGGCGGGGTCAGCGCCTGTACGAAACGGCGTGCCTCGGCGAGGTTGTCCTGCGCCGCCTCCCGCGCCCGCCGGACATGGGCGGCGGCCGGAGCGCCGACGGGCAGCGTCCGTTCGGCGGCGCGCAGGAGGAGCTGGATGCTGGACAGGCCCTGGGCGAGCGTGTCGTGGATCTCGCGGGCCAGCCGCTCGCGCTCGGCCAGCGTCCCGGCCGTGCGTTCGGCGGCGGCGAGATCCTCACGGGCCGCGAGCAGCTCGTCGATGAGTTCGCGGCGCCGTTCGCTCTCCCGGTACAGCGCCTGGTAGCCGAGGACCGTCGCGACGGCGACGGCGGCGCCGAGCAGCGGCCCGAGGAACGAGCCCGGCGTCACCGCCGGCCCGTGCAGCACGAAGCCGGCGATGGCGGCGGCCGCCGTCGCGGCGACCGCGGTCAGGCCCCAGCGCATCGGCAGCAGATGCAGCTGGAGGAAGTAGAGGGGGAACGCCGCCCACAGCCCGTCGCGGGACAGGCCCAGAAGTATCAGCCAGGCGAGGCCCAGGGCGGCGAGCCAGACGGCGGCAGCCCTGGGCGAGCGGTCGACGGCCGGGCTCAGGGCCCCGACGGTGTAGACGACGGCCGTCGTGAGGGCCGCGAGCACCACGGCGCTCGCGTGCGGGGCGTCGTCGGCCACGGCCTTCACGGCGGCGAGCGCGATCAGCCCGCCGAGCAGCGCGTGCAGGCACAGACGCAGGGCGCGCAGCACGGGAGTGAGAGGACGCGAGGCGGGAGAGGAAGCGTGCGGGGGCGAACCGGGCAGGGAGGAGCGGGGAAGAGAGGGGGTGAGGTCCATGGCGTTGCCAGCGTAGGGCTACGGCGCCGTTGCCCGGTCAATCAAAAGATTGATGTCGCGCCGTTCCGTGGCGCGATGTTTTCGTGCGTCTCCGGGGCCAGGCTGGAATTATGTTTGTCGCATGGAGAGACCTCCGGTTCGCCAAGGGCCGGTTCGCGCTCATGGGCACGGTCGTGGTGCTGATCACGCTGCTCGTCGGGCTGCTGTCCGGCCTCACCGCCGGACTGGCCAGGGACAACACCTCGGCCATCACCTCGCTGCCGGCCGACCGGCTGGCCTTTGACCGGCCGCCCGAGGGGCAGGAGGTGTCGTTCACGAATTCCGTGGTCACCGAGAGCGCCTGGCGGGAGTGGGCCCGCCGGCCCGGCATCACCGCCGCCGAGCCGCTGGGCATCCGTACGACCAACGCGCGGGCGGGGGACCGGACGGCCGCCGTGTCGGTGTTCGGCGTCGAGCCCGGTTCGGGGCCGGCGCCGGCCGTCGAGGGCTTCCGGTCCGGGCGGGCCGTGCTGTCCGTGGGGGCGGCCGAGGAGCTGGGCGCGGGGCCCGGCGACAAGGTGAGGATCGGCGGCGTGGAGGAGACCGTCGCCGCCGTCGCAGGCGAGGACTCGTACAGCCACACGCCGGTGGTGTGGACTTCGCTCGACGACTGGCAGCGGCTCGCCGCCGTCGGCCCCGGTACGGAGCGGCAGGCCACCGTGGTCGCCCTGACCACCGGCGAAGGCGCGGACCTCGCGGCGGGCGACGAGGCGGCGGGCACCGAGGTCCGCACCATCGACGGCTCGCTGAGCGCCCTCGCCGCCTACGAGGCGGAGAACAGCTCGCTCCAGCTGATGCGCGGCTCCCTCTTCGTCATCTCGGCGCTCGTCGTCGGTGCGTTCTTCACCGTCTGGACGATCCAGCGCAGCGGTGACATCGCGGTCCTCAAGGCGCTGGGCGCCTCCACGCCGTACCTGCTGCGCGACGCGCTCGGCCAGGCCGTCCTGATGCTCTGCGCCGGTACGTTCCTGGGCACCGCACTCGCCACGCTGATCGGCACAGTCGTCGCCGGGGAGGTCCCGTTCGTACTCGAACCGGCGACGCTGCTCGTCCCGGCCGCCGTCATGGTCGCCCTCGGGACGGCCGGCGCCGCACTCTCTGTGCGGCGCATCACCGCCGTCGATCCCCTCGTCGCACTCGGGAGCGCCCGATGACCCTGTCCCTCACCGGCGTGACCCTCACCTATCCCGACGGCGACTCCTGCCTGACCGCTCTCGACGACATCGCTCTGGAGGTCGCCGCGGGCACGCTGACCGCCGTCGTCGGACCGTCCGGCTCCGGCAAGTCCAGCCTGCTGGCGGTCGCGGCGACGCTCGTCTCACCGGACCGGGGAAGGGTCGTCGTCGACGGTACGGACACGGGCCCCCTGAGCCGGGCCGCCAGAGCGGAGCTGCGGCGGACGCGCATCGGCATCGTCTTCCAGCAGCCGAACCTGCTGCCGTCCCTCACCGCCGCCGAGCAGCTCCAGGTGATGGCGCACCTGTCGGGACGCGCGCCGCGTCAGGCACGTGACCGGGCGGGGGAGTTGCTGGACGCGGTGGGACTCGCGGACCGGGCCGGCCGCCGCCCGCACCAGCTGTCCGTCGGTCAGCGCCAGCGGGTCAACATCGCCCGCGCGCTGATGAACGAGCCGGCGGTCCTGCTGGTCGACGAGCCGACCAGCGCCCTCGACCACGAGCGGGGCGCGGCCGTACTCGACCTGCTCGTCACGCTGACGCGCGAGCGCGGCACGGCGACGGTCCTGGTCACCCACGACCGCACGCACCTGGAGCGGATGGACGCCGTGGTGACGATGACGGACGGCCGCCTCTCGGCCGCCGCCCCACCGGTCTGACGCGGGGCCGCGTACTCGCTCAGCCCTGCGTGCCGTTGCTCGCTCAGCCCTGTGTGCCGTTGTTGGTGAGCACGACCGACAGGTCCTGGGCGACTTCCTGGAGTATCGGGACGATCTTCTCGGTCGCCGCCTCCGTCACGCGGCCCGCCGGCCCGGAGATGGAGATGGCCGCGGCGGTCGGGGAGTGGGGCACCGGGACCGCCAGGCAGCGGACGCCGATCTCCTGCTCGCCGTCGTCCACGGCGTAACCGGCCCTGCGGACCTGCGCCAGGGCGTCCAGGAAGCCCTCGGGCGTGGTGATCGTCTTCTCGGTGGCGGTCGGCATGCCGGTACGGGCGAGCAGTGCGCGCACCTCCTCCGGCGGGGTGTGCGCGAGCAGCGCCTTGCCGACGCCCGTGGAGTGCGGAAGGACCCGGCGGCCGACCTCGGTGAACATCCGCATCGAGTGCTTCGAGGGCACCTGCGCGACGTACACGATCTCGTCGCCGTCGAGCAGCGCCATGTTCGCGGTCTCGCCGGTCTCCTCGACCAGGCGCGCGAGGTACGGGCGGGCCCAGGTGCCGAGCAGTCGGGACGCGCTCTCGCCGAGGCGGATCAGGCGCGGGCCGAGCGAGTAGCGCCGGTTCGTCTGCTGGCGTACGTAACCGCAGGCGACCAGGGTGCGCATCAGGCGGTGGATCGTCGGCAGCGGCAGACCGCTGCTGGCCGAGAGCTCGCTGAGGCCGACCTCGCCGCCCGCGTCGGCCATCCGCTCCAGCAGGTCGAAGGCGCGCTCAAGGGACTGCACACCACCGGTGGGCGCAGCGGTTTTGGAAGCGTCGGTGGTGGCGTTGGACGACGGCACGTCAACGGTCCTTTCGAGGCGGATGGGCAAGGCAGCAGCCTACCCGCCGCGTGCGTGGAGCACACGGCCTGCGTCAGCACGTCTGTGCCGGTCAGAGGGGTGTTTGTCCCTGTGTCGGCGGTCACTCCCAAGGCCGTCCCGCCCTGCCCCTGTGTGTTGCGACGTTCTGCTGCATGAAATTCTACTTCCACTTTGTGGAAAGCTCTAAGGAGTTCCCGTCCTGGAGGTGCGCAGGCCGTACGGGGCGGGGAGGGTCTTGACTGGCCGGACCCCGAAGTGAAGACTCCTTCAACAGTTCGTTGAATTTCTCTGTATGGAAGTGAGGGACAGGGTGCCCGACGTGGACCTGGTACTGCGCTCGACGCGCGTCGTCACCCCCGAGGGGACGCGCGCCGCATCGGTGGCCGTCGCCGACGGGAAGATCACGGCTGTGCTGCCGTACGACGCCGAGGTGCCGGCCGGAGCCCGGCTGGAGGACTTCGCGGACGACGTCCTGCTCCCCGGCCTCGTCGACACCCACGTCCACGTGAACGACCCCGGCCGCGCCGAGTGGGAGGGCTTTTGGACCGCCACCCGCGCGGCCGCGGCCGGCGGCATCACCACACTCCTCGACATGCCGCTGAACTCGCTGCCGCCGACCACCACGGTCGACAACCTGCGCACCAAGCAGGACGTGGCCCGCAGCAAGGCGCACATCGACGTCGGCTTCTGGGGCGGTGCCATCCCGTCCAACGTGAAGGACCTGCGGCCGCTGTACGACGCCGGCGTGTTCGGCTTCAAGTGCTTCCTGTCGCCGTCGGGCGTGGAGGAGTTCCCCGAGCTCGACCAGGAGCAGCTCGCCCGGTCGATGGCCGAGATCTCCGGCTTCGGCGGTCAGCTGATCGTGCACGCCGAGGACCCGCACCACCTGGAGGCGGCCCCGCAGAAGAGCGGTCCGGCGTACGCCGACTTCCTCGCCTCCCGGCCGCGCGACGCCGAGAACACCGCCATCGAGAGCCTGATCGCGCACGCCAGGCGCCTCGGCGCCCGCGTCCACGTCCTGCACCTGTCGTCCTCGGACGCGCTGCCGCTCATCGCCGCGGCCAGGCGTGAGGGCGTACGCGTCACCGTCGAGTCCTGCCCGCACTTCCTCACCCTCACGGCCGAGGAAGTCCCGGACGGGGCGACGGAGTTCAAGTGCTGCCCGCCGATCCGCGAGGCCGAGAACCAGGACGCGCTGTGGGAAGGGCTCGCGGACGGAACGATCGACTGCATCGTCTCGGACCACTCCCCGTGCACCACGGACCTCAAGACCCCCGACTTCGCCTCCGCCTGGGGCGGCATCTCCTCGCTCCAGCTCGGCCTCCCGGCGATCTGGACCGAGGCCCGGCGCCGGGGCCACTCGCTGGAGGACGTCGTCCGCTGGATGTCCGCCGCACCCGCCGAGCTCGCCGGACTGTCGCAGAAGGGCGCCATCGAGCCCGGCCGCGACGCCGACTTCGCGGTCCTCGCCCCCGACGAGAGCTTCACCGTCGACCCGGCCCGGCTGCACCACCGCAACCAGGTGACGGCGTACGCGGGCAAGACCCTGCAGGGCGTCGTCAAGTCGACGTGGCTGCGCGGCGTACGTATCGCCGACAACGGCACCCTGGCCGAGCCGACCGGCCGGCTGCTCGAAAGGAACAACTGACGTGTCTGACGTGGCGACCCCCTTCTTCACCGGTGACGCGAACCCGTACGGCGGCGGCGACCCGTACGCCGACTACCGCACCGCCGACTTCCCCTTCACGCACTTCGCGGACCTCGCCGACCGGCGGCTCGGCGCGGGCGTGATCGCCGCCAACGACGAGTTCTTCGCCGAGCGCGAGAACATGCTGCGGCCCGGTGCGGCGGAGTTCGACCCGGAGCACTTCGGCCACAAGGGCAAGATCATGGACGGCTGGGAGACCCGCCGCCGCCGTGGCGTCAGCGCCCAGCAGCCGCACCCGACGGACGAGGACCACGACTGGGCTCTCGTACGCCTCGGAGCGCCCGGCGTCGTACGCGGAATCGTCATCGACACCGCCCACTTCCGCGGCAACTACCCGCAGGCGGTCTCCGTCGAAGCCACCTCCGTGCCGGGATCGCCGTCCCCCGACGACCTCCTGTCCGGCGACGTGAAGTGGGTGACTCTCGTCCCCCGTACGGCAGTCGGCGGCCACGCGGCCAACGGCTTCGCCGTCGGCGTCGAGCAGCGCTTCACGCATCTGCGGATCAACCAGCACCCCGACGGCGGCATCGCCCGCCTGCGTGTCTACGGCGAGGTCGCACCCGACCCGGCCTGGCTGGCCACGCTCGGCACGTTCGACCTCGTCGCCCTGGAGAACGGCGGCCGCGTCGAGGACGCCTCCGACCGCTTCTACTCCCCGGCCACCAACACCATCCAGCCGGGCCGCTCGCACAAGATGGACGACGGCTGGGAGACCCGCCGCCGCCGCGACAAGGGCAACGACTGGATCCACTACCACCTCGTGGAGCAGGCCGAGATCCGCGCCGTCGAGATCGACACGGCGTACCTGAAGGGCAACTCGGCGGGCTGGGCGGCGCTTTCCGTACGCGACGGCGCGGACGGCGACTGGACCGAGATCCTGTCCCGGACCCGGCTCCAGCCCGACACGAACCACCGCTTCGTGCTGGGCGGGGTACCGGCGGCCACCGAGGTCCGGATGGACATCTTCCCGGACGGCGGCATCTCCCGCCTGCGCCTCTTCGGCTCCCTGACGGAGGCGGGCGCGTCGCGCCTGGCGGCCCGCCACCAGGAGCTGGGCGGCTGACGCCACCGCGGCACCCATGACACGGAGTGCGCCGGGACGCGACGGCCCCGGCGCACTCCGTCCGTCTTCCCGCCCGTGCGCCCCGGCGTCACGCGGCGTGGCCGCCGTCGACCAGCACCTCCGAACCCGTCATGTACGCCGCCTCCTCGCTCGCCAGGAACGCGACCATCGACGCGACTTCCTCCGGAGTGCCGAAGCGGCCGAGGGCCGTCATCTCGCTCTGCGCCGCCGCGTACGGGCCGTCCGCCGGATTCATGTCCGTGCCGACCGGGCCCGGCTGGACGAGGTTGGCCGTGATGCCCCGGCCGCCCAGCTCCCGCGCCAGGGCCTTCGTCAGGCCGGTCAGCGCGGCCTTGCTCGTCGCGTACAGCGTCCCGCCGGGGCCCGGCACGCGCGCGGTCATGCAACTGCCCATCGAGATGATCCGGCCGCCGCGTTCCATCCTGGCGGCCGCGGCCTGTGAGGCCAGGAAGACCGCCCGTACGTTGACGGCCAGCACCTGGTCGACCTCCGCGAGCGCCAGCGTGCCGATCGGGCCGAGTACGCCGACGCCCGCGTTGTTGACCAGGATGTCGAGCCGGCCGAGCTCGTCGGCGGCCCGGCCCACGACGGCGGTGACCGCCGCCGGGTCCGCCGCGTCGGCCCGCAGCGCGATGCCGCGCCGGCCGGCCGCCTCGATCTTCTGGACGACGTCGTGGGCGGCCTTCTCGTCCCGTACGTACGTGATGGCCACATCCGCGCCGTCGCGGGCGAGCCGGAGCGCGATCGCCGCGCCCATGCCCCGGCTGCCGCCGGTGACCAGAGCCGTCCTGCCGTTCAGTGAAGCCATGTCGGCTGCCTCTTCCGTAGGTCCGCAGTAGTGGTTGTGGATTCAAGGAAACAGGTGGCCGCGAGATGGCGCTGGCGGCAAACGGACGCCGTGCCCGAGTCGGCCGATGAGTTCCGTGGCAGCGTGGAGTCAGAGCTGGTGACACGTCACTGAAGAAGGGCTTCGGACCATGAAGATCACGCTCACCACTTTCCTCACCCTCGACGGTGTGATGCAGGCTCCGGGCGGCCCCGACGAGGACACCAGCGGCGGGTTCGAACAGGGCGGCTGGGTGGTTCCCTTCGCCGACGAAGGCATGGGCCGGTTCGTCGACGGCGTGTTCGGCCGCGTCGACGCGTTCCTGCTCGGCCGGCGTACGTACGAGATCTTCGCGGCCTACTGGCCGAAGGTCACCGACGAGAACGACCCGATCGCCGGCCCCCTCAACACCCTCCCCAAGTACGTCGCCTCCACGACCCTGGACAAGGCCGACTGGAACAACTCCACCATCATCTCCGGCGATGTCGCACAAGAAGTCGCACGGCTGAAGCAGGAGCCCGGCCGGGAACTCCAGATCCACGGCAGCGGCACGCTCGCCCGGTCCCTGATGAGGCACGACCTCATCGACGAGTACAACCTGCTGACCTTCCCCGTCGTCCTCGGCGCGGGGCAGCGGCTGTTCGCGGAGGGCGGTCTGCCGACCTCGTTCGAGCTGACGGACAGCAGCACCACCGAGTCGGGCATCGCCATCCACACCTACCGGCCGGTGGGGAGGCCGTCGTACGGCACCTTCGACCTCGACCAGTGAGGGCCGCACGGCCGGGCGGCAGCGCCGCAGGCGCCTACACCCGCCGGAAGCGGTCCGCGGAGGCCATCAGGGCTATGCCGGCGACCGCCAGCACGATGTTCGTGTAGATCGCGTGGCCCCGCAGGAACGGCAACAGCTGCAAAAAGCCGAAGAACTTGGGCATCCAGCCGGTCACCTCATGGATCAGACCGGACCCGCCCGACACGAACAGCACGAAGCCGGCCACTTCAAGAATCTTCTTCATGCGCCGATCGTCGCGTGGCCGGCCACCCCACCGCGTCCGCCGTCCGGATCGGCCGGTGTGCCGAACGTCTGGGACTCCGCGACTTTGGTCGCTGAAACCCGTCGCGGCGCTCCGGCCCCGCCCCCGCGTGCGTAGCTTTGCCGGCATGACCGATCAGGAGTACCGCTGGCTGCAGCCCTCGGCGATGGCCGACCCCGATCCCGGCCCCCCGGCCGGCCGGGGTCGCGGACGTCCGCGCCGTACTCCACGTGACTGGTTCGCCGACATCGTCATGTTCCTCTTCGCCGCGCTCGTCGGGCTCGGCGCGGCCGACGTCGCCGACAGCGTCGGCAACCCGCAGTTCGTCGTCGTCCTGGACCAACTGGCGGGCGCGGCCGCCTGCTGCGCGCTCTGGTTGCGGCGCCGGTGGCCCGTGGGCCTCGCCGTCACCCTGGTCGTCGTCTCCGTCATCGCGCCCGTCGCGTCCGGCGCCACGCTCGTCGCCCTGTTCACCCTCACCGTGCACCGGCCGTTCAAGACGGTCGCGGCGGTCGGCTCCGCCGCCATCGCGGCCGGCCTGGTCCAGGCGGTGCTGCGCCCCGACCCCAGCGTCCCCTTCCGGGCTACGGTCGTCGCGACCGTGGTCATCGTGCTGCTGATCGTCGGCTGGGGCATGTTCGTACGCTCCCGCCGGCAGCTCGTCGTATCGCTGCGCGACCGGGCCCGCCGCGCCGAGGCCGAGGCCGCGCTCCGCGCCGAGCAGGCACAGCGCCTGGCCCGCGAGGCCATCGCGCGCGAGATGCACGACGTACTCGCGCACCGGCTCACCCTGCTCAGTGTCCACGCCGGCGCCCTCGAATTCCGCCCGGACGCCCCGCCCGCCGAGGTCGCCCGCGCCGCCGGAGTGATCCGCGACAGCGCGCACGAGGCGCTCAACGACCTGCGCGACGTCATCGGCGTACTGCGCTCCCCCGCCGCCGGTGACGGACCCGCCACCGGGGACGAGCACCGGCCGCAGCCGACCCTCGACACCCTCGACGCGCTCGTCGCCGAGTCCCGCGAGGCCGGCATGAAGGTCGCCCTCGACCACCGCATCGCCCGGCCGCGGGACGTGCCCGCCGCGATCGGCCGCACCGTCTACCGCATCGCCCAGGAGGGCCTGACCAACGCCCGCAAACACGCACCCGGCGCCGAAGTCACCGTGACGCTGACCGGCGCACCGGGCGACGGCCTCACCGTCGAGGTACACAACCCGGCCCCCGAGGGCGACACCCCGCCCGTCCCCGGATCGGGCCAGGGCCTCATCGGCCTGACCGAACGGGCCACGCTCGCCGGCGGCCGTCTCGACCACGGACCGACGCCCGACGGCGGGTTCAGGGTCGGCGCCTGGCTACCGTGGGCCGCATGACCATCAGGCTGCTCATCGTCGACGACGACCCGCTCGTACGGGCCGGGCTCACCTTCATGCTCGGCGGGGCCGAGGACATCGAGATCGTGGGGGAGGCGGCGGACGGTTCCGAGGCCGCGGCGATGACCGAACTGCACCGCCCCGACGTGGTCCTCATGGACATCCGGATGCCCGTCATGGACGGCCTCGCGGCGACCGAGGTACTGCGCCGCCGCCCCGACGCCCCCGAGGTCGTCGTCCTCACCACCTTTCACGCGGACGAGCAGGTGCTGCGCGCGCTGCGGGCCGGTGCCGCCGGGTTCGTACTCAAGGACACCCCGCCCGCGCAGATCGTCGAGTCGGTACGGCGGGTGGCGGCGGGCGATCCGGTCCTCTCGCCGGCGGTCACGCGCCAGCTGATGACCCATGCCGCCGAGGTCTCCGCCGACCCCCGAGGACGCTCGGCGACGCGGCGGATCGGGCAACTCGCCGAGCGGGAGCGGGAGGTGGCGGTCGCCGTCGGCCGGGGACAGTCCAACGCGGAGATCGCCGCGGCGCTCTACATGAGCGTGCCGACCGTAAAGACCCATGTGTCACGCGTACTGGCCAAGCTCGGGCTCAACAACCGTGTCCAGATCGCGCTGTTGGTGCACGACGCCGGCCTCCTCGACGAGGAGGGCGACGTAGGCTGACCGGGCAGTGACCAGGGGGCAGCGGAGAGGTGGGGGAGTATGACAGTCGTCGATCTGAGCGACCACGCCGAGGAGTTCGCGGCGGATCCGTACCCGTACTACGCGAAACTGCGCGGGGCCGGTCCCGCCCACCTGATCCGGACGGCCGACGTCGAGCGGGTGTGGCTGATAGTCGGTCACGACGAGGCGCGGCGGGCGCTCGCCGACCCGCGCCTCAGCAAGGACTGGCGGACCTCGGGCCTGTACGACGTGACCGCCAACCCGATCAACGCCAACATGCTGGAGACCGACCCGCCCCACCACACCAGGCTGCGCAAGCTCGTCGCCAGGGAGTTCACCTCCCGCCGGATCGAGGCGCTGCGGCCACAGATCCAGCGCGTCACGGACGAGCTGCTGGACGCGATGACGGCCGGAGGCAGCCGTACGGCGGACCTCGTCGAGGCGCTCGCCTTCCCGCTGCCCATGACCGTCATCTGCGAGCTCCTCGGCGTGCCGGACCTGGACCGGGCCTCCTTCCGGGGCTGGTCCAACGAGATCGTCGCGCCGACCGGAGCCGACGCGGAAGGTGAGGCCGTACGGGCCATGGGGGCGTATCTCGCCGAACTCGTCGAGGACAAGCGCGCGTCCGCGCCCGGCGACGACTTGCTGAGCGCGCTGATCCGGACGCAGGCCGAGGACGGGGACCGGCTCGCCCCCGACGAGCTCATCGGCATGGCCTTCCTGCTGCTCATCGCGGGCCACGAGACCACCGTCAACCTGATCTCCAACGGGGTACGGGCCCTTCTCGCCCACCCCGGTCAACTGGCGGCCCTGCGCGCCGACTTCGGTCTGATCGACAGTGCCGTCGAAGAGATGCTGCGCTATGACGGCCCGGTGGAGAACGCCACCTTCCGTTTCACCCGCGAGCCCTTCGAGGTCGGTGACGTCGTCATTCCGGCCGGTGAGCCGGTCCTGGTCTCGCTCGCGGCCGGTGGCCGGGACGCCGCCCGTTTCCCGGATCCGGACCGCTTCGACATCACGCGCACAGCGGTCGCGGGCAAGGGGCCGGGGCATCTCGCCTTCGGCCACGGCCTGCATTTCTGCCTCGGTGCGCCGCTGGCCCGCATGGAGGGCCGCATCGCCGTCCGTACGCTCCTCGAACGCTGCCCCGATCTGACGCTCGACCCCGAAGGCGGGCCGCTGGAATGGCTCCCCGGCCTGCTGATGCGCGGCGTACGACGACTGCCGGTGCGCTGGTGAGCGCGAGGGAGTCCGGCCCGGCCACGGCCCAGAAGCGCTCGACAGCCGGCCGCTCGGTAGCTGCCCGCCCGTGTCGTCAGCCGGGCATGACCGCCGCCGCGAACTCGGCCGGGGACTCCGCCCACGGCATGTGGCCCGCCCCCGCGAGCGTCACCCGCGAGACATCCGGCAGGGCCTGCGCCAGCGAATCCACCGCGTCGCGCGGCCGGATGTCCTGCTCGCCGTCCACGATGAGGACCGGCATCCTCAAGCCCCCGC
Organism: Streptomyces flavidovirens DSM 40150; assembly: GCF_000429085.1. Taxonomy (GTDB): domain Bacteria; phylum Actinomycetota; class Actinomycetes; order Streptomycetales; family Streptomycetaceae; genus Streptomyces; species Streptomyces flavidovirens. The sequence continues at coordinate 173,476 of NZ_AUBE01000008.1, forward strand.
AGGCGGCATGGAGCTGATGCTCACTCATCGTCCTGGTCTCGGCGTTGATCTCCGCGTTGCACTCGTGGTTCACGCCGTACCAGGGCGTGGCCATCCGCTCGGCCAGCCGCAGCGCCCGCTCCCGGTCCGGCCCCGCGAAGTCCGCCGACCACTGGAGCACACACATCTCGCGCTCCTGCGCCTCCGTACGCCGCTCCAGGGCCTTGAGCTCCTCCCACCGGGGCAGCCGGTCACCGATCGCGGCCCGCAGGTTCCCCGTGAACTCCGGGTACCAGCCGGAGTCCGGGCCGATGCCGGTGCCCGACACGTACACCAGCCGCGTCACCCGTCGCGGATGCGCGAGCGCGTAGTGCAGGGCGAGCCGCGCGCCCCAGGAATGGCCGAGCAGCGTCACCGTCTCCAGACCGAAGTGCTTGCGTACGGCGTCGAGATCGGCCACCGACCTGGCCACCGAGTAGGGACCGCGCCGCTCGGAGCGCCCGCAGCCGCGCTGGTCCCAGCGGTGGACGGCCGCCCCCCGGCCCGTGAGCAGCCGGGCCACGTCGTCGAACATGTCCCACAGTCCTGGGCCGCCGTGGCACAGGATCACCGGATCGCCCTCGCCGGTTCTCTCCGCCCAGAGCTTCGCCCCGTCGTCCGTCGTCAGCGTCATGACGAGGGGATCTCTCCCAGCCGCACCGGCCGCCGCTCCCGGCGCGACAGCTCGCACGCCTCCGCGATCCGCAGCGCGTGCAGCGCCTCCCGGCCGTCGCAGGGGTTGTCCCGCTCGCCCAGCGCGACCCGTACGAACGCGTCCAGCTCCGCCTCGTACGCCGGGGCGAACCGTTCCAGGAAGCCGGGCCACGGCTGCTCGCAGGCCGGCGGCCCCTTCGGCTCGGTCGAGGTGATCGGCGTACGGTCGTCGAGGCCGACGGAGACCTGGTCGAGCTCGCCGGCGAGTTCCATCCGTACGTCGTAACCCGCGCCGTTGCAGCGCGTGGCCGTGGCGGTGGCGAGCGTGCCGTCGTCGAGGGTGAGGACCACCGCGGCGGTGTCCACGTCGCCCGCCTCACGGAACATCGCCGGCCCCGCGCCGGACCCGGCGGCGTACACCTCGACCACCTCACGCCCCGTGACCCAGCGCAGGATGTCGAAGTCGTGGACCAGGCAGTCCCGGTAGAGCCCGCCGGAGAGCGGCAGGTAGGCGGCGGGCGGCGGCGCGGGGTCGGAGGTCATCGCCCGTACGGTGTGCAGCCGGCCGAGGCTCCCCGACCGTACGAGCTCGCGCGCCGTGGTGTACCCGGCGTCGAAGCGGCGCATGAAACCGAGCTGGAGCACGGTCCCCGCCGCGTCGACCTCTCGCAGGGCGCCCAGTGTGCCGGGCAGATCCAGTGCGATCGGTTTCTCACAGAAGGCCGGCAGCCCCGCCCGCGCCGCCCGGCCGATCAGCTCGGCGTGCGCCGAGGTGGCGGAGGCGATGACCACCGCGTCGACCCCCCAGGCGAAGATCTCGTCGACCGACGGCGCGGCGGTGGCGCCGATCCGGTCGGCGACCGCGGCGGCCCGCGCGGCATCGGTGTCCGCGACGAGCAGAGCACCCACTTTGCGATGGCGGCTGAGCACGTCAGCGTGGAAAGAACCGATACGTCCCGTGCCGATGAGTCCGATGCGCATGCCCCAAAGTGTCGCCATGCGGGCCGCCGTGTCAAGGGTATGTCCTGACAATGTGACTACAGGACTTCCAGTAGTCATTACCTGGCGTTACGCTCAAAGGCGTGTCGAAACCCGCCGCTGATCCCACCATCTCCCTCCAGCTCGGCGTGGACCGCAACAGTCCGGTCCCGCTGTATTTCCAGCTTTCCCAGCAGTTGGAGGCGGCGATCGAGAAGGGCCGGCTCTCTCCCGGCAGCCTCCTCGGCAACGAGATCGAACTGGCCGGGCGCCTCGGCCTGTCCCGCCCCACCGTCCGCCAGGCCATCCAGTCGCTCGTCGACAAGGGCCTGCTGGTCCGCCGCCGCGGCGTCGGCACCCAGGTCGTGCACAGCCAGGTCAAGCGCCCCCTCGAACTGAGCAGCCTGTACGACGACCTCGAAGCCGCGGGCCAGCTCCCCGCCACCACGGTCCTGCGCAACACGCTCGAACCGGCGACCGCCGAGGTCGCGGCGGCGCTCGGCGTGGCGGAGGGCGCCGACGTACACCTGGTGGAGCGGCTGCGCCTGGCGCACAACGAGCCCATGGCCGTCCTGCGCAACCACCTGCCCACCGGGCTGCTGGCCCTCGACACCGAGCACCTCGAAGCCACCGGCCTCTACCGGATGATGCGCGCCGCCGGCATCACGCTGCACAGCGCGCGCCAGTCGGTCGGGGCGCGCGCGGCCGGGGCCGACGAGGCGCGGCAACTGGCGGAGGCGGAGGGGGCGCCGCTGCTGACGATGCAGCGGACGACGTTCGACGACACCGGGCGGGCGGTCGAGTTCGGCTCGCACATCTACCGGGCCTCGCGGTACGCCTTCGAGTTCCAGCTCCTCGTAAGGCCGTAAAGCGACCGCGTGCACCGGCCGAGACCCCGTCCGCGTAAGAATGTTCGGACAAAGTATTGACGGGGCATCGCGTACGCCGCTAGAACTCCCCCCAGCCGCAACGGGGCGGCCGGGAGACAAGGCGGAACCCACGATGCGTACCCACCGCAAGGCAGCAGCCCTCCTCGCCGTATGCGCGCTCGCGCTCGCAGCCGGATGCAGCTCCGGGGGCGGCAAGGCCTCCGAGGAGAAGAACGGCGAAGGAGGCGGCGCAGGCGGCAAGGCCGTCACCACGGACCGCCTGAAGATCGCCATGGTGACGCACTCCGGAGAGGGCGACACCTTCTGGGACATCGTCCAGAGCGGCGCGAAACAGGCCGCGTCCAAGGACAACGTCGAGTTCCTGTACGCCGCCAACAAGGAGGGCAAGGAACAGGCGCAGCTCATCGACTCGTACGTCGCCAAGAAGGTCGACGGCATCGTCGTGACCCTCGCAAAGCCCGAAGCGGTGAAGGCCGCCGTCCAGAAAGCCGTCGCGGCCGGCATACCCGTCGTCACGATCAACTCGGGCGGCGAACACTCCGAGGCGGTGGGCGCGCTCAGCCACATCGGCCAGGAGGAGTCCGTAGCGGGCGAGGCCGTCGGCGAGGAACTCAACACACGCGGCAAGAAGAAGGCGCTCTGCGTCATCCACGAGCAGGGAAACGTCTCGCTCGAAGCGCGCTGCGCGGGCGTGAAGAAGACGTTCCGGGGAACGGTCGAAAACCTCAACGTCGAAGGCACCAACATGCCGGCGTCGACCTCCTCCATCGAAGCCAAGCTCCAGACCGGCAAGGACATCGACACGGTCGTGACCCTCGGCGCGCCCTTCGCGGCCGCCACCGTCAAGGCGAAGGCGGGCGCGGGCAGCGACGCCGAGGTCAACACGTTCGACCTCAACGCCGAAGTGGTGAGGCAGCTCAAGGCCAAGGAGATCGGCTTCGCCGTCGACCAGCAGCCGTACCTCCAGGGCTACCTCGCCGTCGACGGACTGTGGCTCCACCGGACCAACGGCAACGTCCTGGGCGGCGGAAAGCCCGTTCTGACCGGCCCGGCGCTCGTCACCGGCAAGGACGTGCCGGCGCTGGAGAAGTACACGGCCCGCGGAACCCGGTGAATACGGTGCGAACACCCGTAACCGATACTTGGTCGGCCGGGGACGGGCTGAATGATCCCCGGCCGCACCGAGGAGTACGAGAAGGGCACGGCGTCGTGGCAAGGGTTCGGACAGGGGTACGCGCACTGGGCGCGGTGCTGGCGGCGGTGCTCGGGGCTTCCCTGGCGGGCTGCAGCAGTACGGGCGGAAAGCGCGCCGAGGAACGGGCCGAACAGGCCGCCGCGCAGGGCAGGGCGGCGGTGAACACGCCCCGCTGGACCGTCGGCATGGTCACCCACTCCGGCGACGGCGACACCTTCTGGGACATCGTGCAGAACGGCGCCGAACAGGCCGCCGTCAAGGACAACATCAAGTTCCTGTACGCCCACAGCGACGAGGGTCAGCAGCAGGCCCAGCTGGTCGACTCGTACATCGACAAGAAGGTCGACGGGCTGATCGTCACCCTCGCCAAGCCCGACGCCATGAAGGCCGTCGTCGCCAAGGCCACCAAGGCCGGCATCCCCGTGATCACCGTCAACTCCGGCTCGGCCGAGTCCAAGGACTTCGGCGCCCTCGCCCACATCGGGCAGGACGAGACGATCGCAGGCGAGGCCGTCGGCGAGGAGCTCGGCAAGCGCGGGAAGAAGAAGGCGCTGTGCGTCCTGCACGAGCAGGGCAACGTCGGCCACGAACAGCGCTGTGCCGGAGCGAAGGAAACCTTCGACGGCGAGATGCAGAACCTCTATGTCGACGGTACGAACATGCCCGACGTACAGGCGTCCATCGAGGCGAAGCTCCAGACGGGCAAGGACATCGACGCCGTCGTGACCCTCGGCGCGCCCTTCGCGGACGCCGCCGTCAAGGCGAAGGAGCAGGCCGGCAGCAAGGCCGAGATCGACACGTTCGACCTCAACGCCCAGGTCGCCACCGCCCTCCAGAACGACACGCTCGGGTTCGCCGTCGACCAGCAGCCGTACCTCCAGGGGTACGAGGCCGTCGACCTGCTGTGGCTCTACAAGTACAACGCCGACGTGCTCGGCGGCGGAAAGCCGGTCCTCACCGGCCCCCAGGTCATCACCAAGCAGGACGCCGCCGAGCTGGAGGCCTACACGAAGCGGGGGACCCGATGACCGCGACCGCACCGGCACAGGCGCCGGCCCCCGGCGACAAGGCGCCCGCCGACGAACGGCTGCTGAAGACGTCGCTGCTGCGCAGGCTGCTCGGCCGCCCCGAGCTCGGCTCGGTGGTCGGCGCCGTCGCTGTCTTCCTCTTCTTCGCGATCGTCGCGGACAGCTTCCTGCGCGCGTCCAGCTTCGGCACGGTGCTGTACGCCGCGTCCGTGATCGGCATCATGGCCGTACCCGTGGCGCTGCTGATGATCGGCGGCGAGTTCGACCTGTCGGCCGGCGTGCTGGTGACCAGCTCCGCGCTGGTCTCCTCGATGTTCAGCTACCAGCTCACCGCCAACATCTGGGTCGGCGTCCTCGTCTCGCTCCTGGTGACCCTGGCCATCGGCGTGTTCAACGGCGTCATGCTGACCCGCACGAAACTGCCGAGCTTCATCATCACGCTCGGTACGTTCCTGATGCTGACCGGCCTGAACCTCGGCCTCACCAAGATGATCAGCGGCACGGTGTCGACGAAGAGCATCGCCGACATGGAGGGCTTCGAGTCCGCCAAGGCGCTCTTCGCCTCACAGGTCACCATCGGCGGCGTGAACCTCAAGATCACCGTCCTGTGGTGGCTGGCCCTGGTGGCCGTCGCGACCTGGATCCTGCTGCGCACCCGCGCCGGCAACTGGATCTTCGCGGTCGGCGGCGAGACGGAGGCGGCCCGCGCGGTCGGCGTCCCGGTCAACAAGACCCGGATCGGGCTCTACATGGGCGTCGGTCTCGGCGCCTGGATCTCCGGCCAGCACCTGCTCTTCTCCTTCGACGTCGTGCAGTCCGGCGAAGGCGTCGGCAACGAACTGATCTACATCATCGCGGCCGTCATCGGCGGCTGCCTGATCACCGGCGGGTACGGTTCGGCGATCGGCTCGGCGGTCGGCGCCTTCATCTTCGGCATGACCAGCAAGGGCATCGTGTACGCGGAGTGGGACCCCGACTGGTTCAAGTTCTTCCTCGGAGCGATGCTCCTTCTGGCCACCCTGCTCAACGCATGGGTACGCAAGCGCGCGGAGGCGACCCGATGACCGCACCTCTGGTGGAGCTTCGCGACGTCAGCAAGTTCTACGGCAACATCAAGGCCCTGGAAGGCGTCTCCCTCGAAGTCCACGCGGGCCAGATCAGCTGCGTACTGGGCGACAACGGCGCCGGCAAGTCCACCCTCATCAAGATCATCGCGGGTCTGCACCAGCACGACGCGGGCACCTTCTCGATCGAGGGCGGGGAAACCCGGCTGGCGAACCCCCGCGACGCCCTGGACCGGGGCATCGCGACCGTCTACCAGGACCTCGCCGTCGTACCGCTGATGCCGGTCTGGCGGAACTTCTTCCTCGGCTCCGAGCCGACGAAGGGCGCGGGCCCCTTCAAGCGCCTCGACGTCGACCTCATGCGCCGCACCACCCGCTCCGAGCTGCTGCGCATGGGTATCGACTTGCGCGACGTCGACCAGCCGATCGGTACGCTCTCGGGCGGCGAGCGCCAGTGCGTGGCGATCGCGCGAGCGGTCTACTTCGGGGCGAAGGTACTGGTCCTGGACGAGCCGACCGCCGCGCTCGGGGTCAAGCAGTCGGGCGTCGTACTGAAGTACGTGGCGGCGGCGCGTGACGCCGGTCTCGGTGTCGTTCTCATCACGCACAACCCGCACCACGCGTACCTCGTCGGTGACCGTTTCGTGCTCCTCAAGCGCGGCGCGATGTCGGGCAGCCACGCCCGTGACGAGATCACCCTCGACGAGCTGACGCGCGAGATGGCGGGCGGCAGCGAACTCGACCAGCTCACCCACGAACTGGAGCGCTAGCCACCGCTGCGCGGGGCCTGTTCCCCTCCCCGCCCCTTCCCGGCTGTGACATGTGCGGCTCCGCCGCGGGGGGGCAAGCCCCCAGACCCCCGGACGCCCTCCGGGCGTGTCCTCAAACGCCGGACGGGCTGGATAGCCGCGCAGCGGACACATCCCCGCTCAGCGGCACCCTCCAGCCCCTCCGGCGTTTGAGGAGCGGGGTCTGGGGCAGCGCCCCAGTTCGGGAAGGGGCGGGGTGGGGAAAGGCCCCGCGCAGCGGCCCGCCCGCACCGTCGGCCCGCACCGTTTCCCGCCGGATGGCAGAATCGACCCCTGACCCGACACCGCCCCCCAACACCCCGCAGGGGACATGAGCACGTACCGAGACTTCGCGCACCGCGGCTCCGCCCGCGCCACCGTCCTGCGGACCGTCGGCACCCGAGAGCGGCGATCGCACCTCAGCGCGCCCCGCGTGCCCACCGTCGGGATCGACATCGGCGGTACGAAGGTGATGGCCGGCGTCGTCGACGCCGACGGCGTCATCCTGGAGAAGATCCGCACCGAGACGCCGGACAAGTCCAAGAGCCCCAAGGTCGTCGAGGACACCATCGTCGAGCTGGTCCTCGACCTCTCCGACCGCCACGACGTCCACGCGGTGGGCATCGGCGCGGCCGGCTGGGTCGACGCCGACCGCTCCACCGTCCTCTTCGCCCCCCACCTGGCCTGGCGCAACGAACCCCTGCGCGACGCGATCTCGGCCCGGCTCGCCGTCCCCGTCCTGGTCGACAACGACGCCAACACCGCCGCCTGGGCGGAGTGGCGCTTCGGCGCCGGGCGCGGCGAGGACCACCTCGTCATGATCACGCTCGGCACCGGCATCGGCGGCGCGATCCTCGAAGACGGCCAGGTCAAGCGTGGCAAGTACGGCGTCGCTGGCGAGTTCGGCCACATGCAGGTCGTCCCCGGCGGCCACCGCTGCCCGTGCGGCAACCGAGGCTGCTGGGAGCAGTACAGCTCCGGCAACGCCCTGGTGCGCGAGGCCCGTGAGCTCGCCGCCGCCGACTCCCCGGTCGCGTACGGCCTCATCGAGCGCGTCGGCGGCAACATCCCCGAGATCACCGGGCCGCTCATCACCGAGCTCGCCCGCGAGGGCGACGCGATGTGCGTCGAGCTGCTCCAGGACATCGGCCAGTGGCTCGGCGTCGGCATCGCCAACCTCGCCGCCGCGCTCGACCCCTCCTGCTTTGTCATCGGCGGCGGTGTCAGCGCCGCCGACGACCTCCTCATCGGCCCGGCCCGCGACGCCTTCAAGCGCCACCTCACCGGCCGCGGCTACCGCCCCGAGGCCCGTATCGCCAAGGCGCAGCTCGGCCCCGAGGCCGGCATGGTCGGCGCCGCCGACCTCGCCCGGCTCGTCGCGCGCCGCTTCCGCCGCGCCAACCGCCGCCGTCTGGAGCGCTACGAACGCTACGAGCGCTACGCCCAGGCCATCCGCTCCACCACCCAGGGACCCCAGTAATGACCCCGTCCGTCCCCCACCCCCACCCCGACCCGTCCCCGTCCCCGTCCCCGGACGACGGGGGCAAGCCGCCGGAGGACCGCCGCCACATGATCCTCCGCCGCTGGCTGACGGCGGTCATCATCGTGCTGCTCATCGGTATCCCGGCGGGCTACCTGCTGATCTCCGCCGAGCAGAGCCGCGACAGCGGCCGCGACAAGGCGAAGGTGGCCTCGGCAACCGGCCTCACCGAGGGCTTCCCGTCCCGCATGACACGCCGTATCTACGACGTGCCCGTCCCCAACGCGGGCCAGGACGTCGCGTTCTACGAGACGAACAACTGGAAGACCAGCAGGCTGTACGTCCAGTTCAGGACCGTCCCGGCGGACCTCGACTGGTTCCTGAACGACCTCGGCGTCAACCGGGCCGCCCTCAAGAAGGGCAGGATCACGATCAGCGGCCGGGACGCCGAGATCGCCGGCTGGACCCTCGACCCCGGCCGCGCGTGGTCCGGTACCACGGTCGACCAGAAGGATCCGCAGCCGACCGTCGACATCACCGTCGACGAGACCGACCCGGCGCATCCCTTCGTCTACGTCGTCTCGACCGCCACCCCCTGACCCCCTGGGGCTGGTGCCTTCGCACGATGGCTAATCTGGAGCGAGTGAGCGAAGAGACCGAAAACAAGCCCCCGCAGCCTCTGCAGTACCGGTTCGACGGCCCTGAGGAGGCCCCGGTCCTCATCCTCGGCCCGTCCCTCGGCACGACGTGGCACATGTGGGACCGGCAGATACCGGACCTGACCCGTCAGTGGCGCGTTTTCCGCTTCGACCTGCCGGGCCACGGCGGCGCCCCCGCGCATCCCGCCAGCTCCGTCAACGAACTCGCGGAGCGCCTGCTGGCGACCCTCGACACCCTCGGCGTACAGCGCTTCGGTTACGCCGGCTGCTCCATCGGCGGCGCGATCGGCGCGGAGCTGGCGCTGCGCCACCCGGAGCGGATCGCCTCGCTCGCCCTGGTCGCGGCGTCGCCCCGGTTCGGTACCGCGGACGAGTTCCGCCAGCGCGGGGTGATCGTACGGACCAACGGCCTGGAGCCGATGGCGGCCTCCGCGCCCGCCCGCTGGTTCACGCACGGGTTCGCCGCCGCGCAGCCCGCGATCGTGGAGTGGGCCGTCCAGATGGTCCGCACCACCGACCCCGGCTGCTACATCGCCGCCTGCGAGGCACTGGCCGCCTTCGACATCCGCGTCGACCTGCGCCGCATCGGCGTCCCGACCCTCGTCCTGGTCGGCTCCGAGGACCAGGTCACCGGGCCCGCCGAGGCCCGCACCCTGGTCGCAGGCATCCCCGACGCCCGCCTGGCGCTGGTCCCCGGCGCCTCGCACCTCGCCCCCGTCGAACAGCCCGTCGCCGTCACGGATCTTCTCGTACGCCACTTCTCCACCGCCTGGCAGGCCACGCCCGCCTCGACGACGGGCATGCAGGCGATCCAGGCCCCGCCCGTGATGCCGGCGATCTCAGCGCCCATCAACCCGGTCGGCGAGATCGGCCCCACCGCGCAGCCCGTCGCCGTACCGGCGGAGGGTGGCCGCCCCGACCCGTACGACGCCGGGCTCAAGGTCCGCCGCGAGGTCCTGGGCGACGCCCATGTGGACCGCGCTCTCGGCGAGGCCGACGCGTTCACCGGTGACTTCCAGGAGCTGATCACGCGCTACGCGTGGGGCGAGGTGTGGACCAGGGACGGACTCGACCGGCGCACGCGCAGCTGTGTCACGCTGACCGCACTGGTCGCGGGTGGTCACCTGGACGAGCTGGCGTTCCACACCCGTGCGGCCCTGCGCAACGGACTGACCCCGGCCGAGATCAAGGAAGTACTGATCCAGACTGCCGTCTACTGCGGCGTCCCGGCGGCGAACTCGGCCTTCAAGGTGGCCCAGGCGGTCATCCAGGAGGAGACGACACCGCAGGCGTAGCAAGACGGCGAGGAGGAGGCCGACCCAGTGAAGCTGACCAAGAAGTCCCATGCCTGCGTCCGGCTGGAGAAGGACGGGCGCACGCTCGTCATCGACCCCGGCAACTTCAGTGAGGAGGACGCGGCGGTCGGCGCCGACGTCGTCCTGGTGACGCACGAGCACCCCGACCACTTCGCCGAGGACCGGCTGCGGGCCGGCCTGGAGGCCAACCCGGCGGCCGAGATCTGGACGCTGCGCAGTGTCGCCGACCAGCTCTCGGCGGCCTTCCCCGGCCGTGTGCACACCGTCGGCCACGGCGACACGTTCTCCGCCGCCGGCTTCGACGTGCAGGTCCACGGCGAGCTGCACGCCGTGATCCACCCGGACATCCCGCGGATCACCAATGTCGGCTACCTGGTGGACGGTTCGGTGTTCCATCCCGGCGACGCGCTCACCGTCCCCGGACAGCCCGTCGAGACGCTGATGCTGCCGGTGATGGCCCCGTGGTCGAAGATCTCCGAGGTGATCGACTACGTGCGCGAGGTGAAGCCGCGGCGCGCCATCGACATCCACGACGCGCTGCTCACCGATCTCGCCCGGCCGATTTACGACCGCCAGATCGGCGGCCTGTGCGGCGCGGAACACAGCCGGCTGACGCCGGGAGACTCGACCGAGCTCTGAGCCGGAACCCGAGTGTCAGACCGCGCCGATAGGCTGTCGTACATGCGTATCGCCACCTGGAACGTCAACTCGATCACCGCCCGGCTGCCCCGCCTGCTGGCTTGGCTGGAGAGCTCCGGCACCGACGTGCTGTGCCTCCAGGAGGCAAAGACCACCTCCGAGGGCTTCCCCGCCGCGGAGCTGCGCGACCTGGGCTACGAGTGCGCGGTCAACGCCACGGGCCGGTGGAACGGCGTGGCCGTGATCTCCAAGGCCGGCCTGGAGGACGTCGTCGTGGGCCTGCCCGGCGGTCCGGACTACGAAGGCGTGCAGGAGCCGCGCGCGATCTCCGCGACCTGCGGCCCGGTCCGCGTCTGGTCGGTGTACGTACCGAACGGCCGCGAGGTCGGCCACGACCACTACGCGTACAAGCTGCGCTGGCTGGAGGCGCTCAACAAGGCCGTGGCCGACGACGCCGCCGCTGAGCGCCCGTTCGCCGTCCTCGGCGACTTCAACATCGCCCCGACCGACGAGGACGTCTGGGACCCGGCGCTCTTCGTGGGCGCCACCCATGTCACCCCGGCCGAGCGGGCGGCGCTCGCCGCGCTGCGCGACGCGGGGCTCTCGGACGTGGTGCCGCGCCCCCTCAAGTACGACCGTCCTTATACGTACTGGGACTACCGGCTGCTCGGCTTCCCGAAGAACAAGGGCATGCGGATCGACCTGGTCTACGGCAACGCCCCCTTCGCGGCCGCCGTCAAGGACAGCTACGTGGACCGCGAGGAGCGCAAGGGCAAGGGCGCGTCCGACCACGCACCGGTCGTGGTCGACCTCGACATCTGACGGATACGGGCGGAAACCGGTCTCCGCGCGCCTGTGGTGAACATGGCGGAACGAATGCGAGGCTGAGCGATATGAAGAACATCCCTTTCCTGAACAACTGGCTCAAGCGCCGTGACACGGCGGCGCGCGGTACGGCCGTGTTCGGACCCGGCGCCGACGGAGACAGCGACACGGAAGGCCTGGCGGAACTGCTCGCCGAGTGCGAGCTGTTGCGCTCACGGGCAGGGGATGCCGGCCTCGAACTCGACGACTCCCCGGCCTCGTTGGAGGCCCTCGACCAGCTGACACCGCGCTGGCGCGACGACCCCGAGGAGCTGCCCTGGCTGGGCAACGACGCCGGTCTCTACCTCGGGTCCGTGATCGTACGTACGGTCCCCGGCGCGGCCTGGCAGCTGTGGCCGAGCGGCCAGCCGGTGGTCCGGCTGGCCTCGGGCCGTGAGATCAACGTGGTGGAGTTCGGTCTCGACTGGGCGGTCAACGGGGCGCCCGAGCTGTCCCAGGTGTACGCCGAGGTCTCGGAGCTCTGACCACCCGAACTCTTTAGTGCGCCTTATGCCCCATTTAAGCGTGTCGTCTGTGAAGTCCCTTACCGGGCTGGATAGTTTGCGCTGACCTCGACACAGCTGAGAGTGGGTAGGGCTGCGTATGGCCGTCGATCCGTTGATCGAGCTGCGTGACGTCAACAAGTACTACGGAAAGTCGCACGTCCTGCAGGACATCAGTCTCACCGTCGGCCGCGGGGAGGTGGTGGTGGTCATCGGCCCGTCGGGTCCGGGCAAGTCGACGCTGTGCCGGGCGGTGAACCGGCTGGAGACGGTCGCAGCCTCGGCATGACGTCCCATCAGACGCTGAGCGCCGTCGTGCTGCCGCAGGCCTTCCGCACCGTCATCCCGCCGATCGGCTCCACACTCATCGCACTCGCCGGGCCACAGACCCGCAAGCGGCACTTCCGCTACGGCGTCCTGTCGGCGCTCCTCATCCTCGCGCTCGCCGGCTGGGTGCTGTATCTGCTGTTCGACACCGGCCAGTTCACGTCCGCGAAGTGGACCCCTTTCGCGTACGAGGGCATCCAGGAGCGGCTCCTGCGCGGGCTCGACAACACCCTCAAGGCCTTCGCGTACGCCGCCGTGCTCTCTCTGGCACTCGGCGCGCTCCTCGCGACCGGCAGGCTCTCCGACCACCGAAGGGGGCAGCGGGAGGCGGCGTACTCACTCGGTATGCGCAAGACGCAGGTCATGGCGTACGTCCTGGTACCGCAGGGCGTATGCGCGATGTTGCCGACCATCATCAGCCAGTTGGTGGTCGCTCTGAAGGACACTTCACTCGGCTTGCTGATCACCTATGAGGAGTTCCTCCACGCCGGCAAAGTGATCGCGTCGAATCTCGACTACGATTTGCCGTTCATCCCCGTAGTGATGGTGATCTCGCCGATCTGCATCGGGATGTGCATGCTGCTCTCCTGGTTCGCCCAGTGGGTGGCCAAGCGGGAGAAGCGCAGTCCCAAGACCGAGGCAGTGGAAGTGGGCCCGGCCGACGCGGGCACGCTGCTGCCGGGCGTGCATGAGCGAAAAAGGGCACGTGCTGCCCGGCAGCAGCCGGAGATCACTTGTCGCGCAGTGGGACCGACACGTACGACGGGTCGGACTCGGGCGACGAGAAGGTCAGCTGCGCGCCGGACGGGTTGTGTTCGATGTAGAGCGGGTCGACGGTGTCGATCACCAGGGCCAGCCGGTGGCCTGCCGGTACGTCGTAGGCGGTGGAGAAAAGCTCCAGGTCGACGGGGAACGGCTGGCCGGGTGTCCGGTCGTGGAAGGTGTACGGCGCATTGCTGACCAGCTTGCCGAGGCCGAGCGGCCCCACGTCGTAGAGGTATGCGACGAGGGTGCCGCTCGACTTGGTGCTGGAGAGCGTCGTGTGAACCCTGGCGGTGCCGCGCACGCGCTGCGGCTCGGCGTACCGCTCCGACTGCCAGACCGACGCGTAGGTTCGCGGCAGCAGCGGTACGGACGCCACCGGCGGCAGCTTCAGGAACTGGTCGAGGGCGTTGGACAGCAGGACGATCCCGCCGTTGGCACCCGAGTCGACGTTCGCCCGGATGGTCTTGATGCCGCCCATGGCGATCTTCCGCTGGTTGGCGCCCACCGACTTCCAGTCGGGGTAGCTCTCGTACGCGCCGGTGGACCGGGACTTGAGCTGGACCGGCTGCTCACCGTCGATGCCGTTCGCCGCGCCGTTCAGGTGGTGGTCGAACCAGCGCTGGGCATTGGTCCACACGTCGCTCGGCAGCCCGAGCAGGCCGGTGGCCTCCGCGGTGGCGTGATCGCCGGGGCGCAGCTCCAGACGCTTGGGACCGGTGAGCTTCTCGTAGAAGTCCGCGTACTGGTTGGGCGGGAAGACGGTGTCGCCCCAGGCGTTGCCCAGCATGATCGCCGAGCCGTTCTTGTTGATCTGATCGAGGTAGGTGACGGGGGAGCGCTTGCGCCCCCACTCGATCATGTCCTGCTCCTTGGCCAGGTTGGAGCCGAGGAAGTCCTTCATCGTCTGCTGGAGTTCGGGGCTCGGGCGGCCGGTGAGCTCGCCCGCGCCGCTCAGCAGCGCCGCGGCCTGGAGGTGCTGCGTACGGCCGCTGTAGATCGAGTCGATGAGGTCGGCCCAGCCGCTCAGCGCGACCACCGCCTTGATCCGCTTGTCGTGTCCGGCGGCGAGGAGGCTGATCCCGGCGCCGTACGACACGCCCGCCATGCCCACCTTCCGCGGGTCGGCCGGGGTGTTGGCGAGCGCCCAGTCGATGACCTTGGAGGCGTCGGCGATGTCCGGCGGGCCCGCGACCTCGATGTTGCCGCCCGACTGCCAGAAGCCGCGGGAGTTGTAGCTGACCACGACGTAGCCGGAGTCGGCGAGCTTCTTCGCCTGGGCGACGTACTCGATCTGCGGCGTGGCCCAGCTGGTCGGCAGCACGATCACCGGGTACGTGCGGCTGCCGTCGGCGCCGGCCGGGGTGAAGACGTTGGCTTTGAGTACGATCCCGCCGTCACCGGCGATGTCGACGAACCGTACGCCGGGGAGAGCGTCGGTCGCGGCCGCGGGCTGCTGCGCGGGGGCAGCGGTGGCCTGTGCTGTGGGAGCCACGCCTGCGGCGGTCCCGGCGAGCAGTACGGCGGCGGTGGTGGCGGCCGCCGTAGTGCCGCGCAGGGGCATGTGGGGGTGTCTCACGGGTCACTCCTCACTCGTGTCAGTGCAAAGTGACCCGACGGTAACCGCCAGCGCTTACCGTTGGTAACTCCCCGGTAAGTTACGTCCGGGTAACAATTGTTGGACGAGCTGTCAGCCCAGCGCGCTCTTCGTCTGCCAGTCCGCCCAGGAGACGTTCCACTCGCCGAAGCCGTTGTTGGGCGCGACCGTGCCCTTGGCGTCGTCGCCGGTCATCTCGAACGGGTCACCGACCTGGACGTGGCGGTAGATCCACGCGGCGTCCTTGTCGCTCATGCCGACGCAGCCCGAGCTCTTGTTGGCCTTGCCGAACCAGGCCTTGTTCCAGGGCGCGGCATGCGCGTACATCCCCGACCAGGTCAGCCGCATCGAGGAGTCGACCATCTTGTCGTAGGCGTCACCGAGGCCCACGGTCTCGGAGCGCATGTTGATCGTGCCCTCCTTGGACATCAGGACGGCCGTACCGCGCCACGAGGCCTTGTCGCCGCCGGGCGTGCCCGCCGACATCGGAACGTCCTTCACCGGCTGCCCGTCGCGCATCAGCCTGAGGCGGTGGTTGTCGAGGTCGACCTTGACGATCTGCTGCTCGCCGATGGTGAAGTGCGTGGCGTAATCGCGTACGAACCAGCCGCCGCCGGTGCCCGAGTCGACGCCGTCGAGATCCGCCCTGAGGGAGACCTTCGTGCCCGGCTCCCAGTACTCCTTGGGGCGCCAGTCGACGCGGTCCTTGCCGGAATAGTCCTGCATCCAGCCCCAGGAGCCCTCCGTGGCGTTCGAGGTGGTCACCTTGAGGCGCTTCTCGACAGCGGCCTTGTTCTTGACCGGGTGGTCGAAGACGACCGACAGGGGCTGGGCGACGCCGACGGTGGTCTTGTTGCCGGGGACCATGTTGAGCTTGTTGACCTTGTCGGGGGCCGCGGTGGTGAAGTCGGCCTTCGCGCTGCCGCCGTGGTCGTCCTCGGCGCGGACGGAGTAGTCGGTGCCAGGGGTGGTCTCGCGGTCGGAGGTCCAGGACTTCCCGTCCCCGGACACCTTCCCGTCGAGCCTGCCGCCCTTGGAGTCACTCACCGTGACGTCGTTCAGCGTGCCGTCGGCGATCTTCACCCGCACCGGCTCGCCGGCCTTGGCGTGCTTCCCGTGGAGGTTCACCGAGATCTGCGGGGCCGCCCCGGTCAGGCCGGCCGCCCCTGCCTCCTCGGCCCCGCCGGCGGAGCAGGCGGTGAGCGCGACGGCGAGCGTCGCGGTGCCGGCCAGCAGGGTGCGGGTGTGATTGCGTGTGCGGCTCGAGCGGCTCAACTGGAAAACCTCCGGTGCGATTGCTGTCGACCCGAAGAGCCGATTGAACAGGGAGCGGTTGCGCGAATGACGGGAAATTCTCCCAAATCCGCTGTGACAAATGCCGCAGAAGGGAGGGGGGAGGGGCCAATGGCCCGGAAGGCCGGGCGTACGGCCGTACCGGGCCCGGCCTCGTGATCAATGTGACAACGGTCACGACCGTCACGGCCGCCTCCGATCGGTAATCGACGCGGCGCACCGATGTTCGAGGGGGTCCTGACGCACGTGGCGTGCTGAAGTTACGCTGCGCGGACACGTGTTGACTGGAGGTACGCATGCGCCGCTCCACGGTACGAATGCTGTCGTTCTGGGCCGTTGCGGCGGTGGTGGGGTCAGTGGGCGCCACTGCCTCTTCCGCCGCGCCTGTTGCCGCACCCGCCCCCGCTCCCACTCCGGCACCCGCTCCCGCGCCGTCATCGCCGCCGCCACCCGTCAAGACACCGGTCGCCGCCGGGTACGGGGGAGCGATCGCGAGCGTCGACGCCGACGCGTCGGCCGCCGGCATCGAGGTCCTGAGGCGGGGCGGCAACGCGGTGGACGCGGCCGTCGCGACGGCCGCGGCGCTCGGGGTCACCGAGCCCTACTCGGCGGGCATCGGCGGTGGCGGCTACTTCGTCTATTACGACGCCAAGTCCCGCACCGTACGCACGGTCGACGGACGCGAGACCGCGCCGCTGAGCGCCGACAAGTCCCTCTTCCTGGAGGACGGCAAGCCCATCGCGTTCGACGAGGCGATGACGAGCGGGCTGAGCGTCGGCACGCCAGGCACTCCGGCCACCTGGGACACGGTGCTCGGCGCGTGGGGCACCAAGCCGCTGCGTACGCTGCTCCGGCCGGCGGAGAAACTCGCGCGCGACGGCTTCACCGTCGACTCGACGTTCCGCTCGCAGACCGCGGCGAACGAGGCGAGGTTCAGGGACTTCCCGGACACGGCGAAGCTGTTCCTGCAGGGCGGGAAGCTGCCGGTGGTGGGTTCCCGGATGAAGAACCCCGATCTGGCCCGTACGTACGCAAAACTGGGCCGCGGCGGCGTCGGCGAGCTGTATCGGGGTGACATCGCCCGCGACATCGTCCGTACGGTCCGCAAGCCTCCGGTCGACCCCGGCGCCACGAGGGAGGTGCGGGCCGGCGATCTGACGGCGAAGGACCTGCGGAAGTACGGCACGCTGAGCCAGGCGCCGACGAAGATCTCGTACCAGGGGCTCGACGTGTACGGCATGGCGCCGTCCTCCTCGGGCGGTACGACTGTGGGGGAGGCGCTCAACATCCTTGAGCGCACCGACCTCTCGCCCGATGCGACCAGTCAGGCGCAGTACCTGCACCGGTTCATCGAGGCGAGCCGGATCGCGTTCGCGGACCGGGGGCGGTGGGTCGGAGACCCGGCCTTCGAGGACGTACCGGTCAAGGGCCTGCTGTCGCAGAGGTTCGCGGACTCGCGGGAGTGCCTCATCCGGGACGACGCGGTGCTGACGAGTCCGCTCGCACCCGGTGACCCGCGAAAGCCCGGTGGCGGGTGCGGGGCCGGTGGGACGGCGGCGCCGACGACGTACGAGGGCGAGAACACGACGCACCTGACTGCCGCCGACAAGTGGGGCAACGTCGTCGCGTACACGCTGACCATCGAGTCGACGGGCGGCAGCGGCATCACCGTTCCCGGGCGGGGCTTCCTCCTCAACAACGAGCTGACGGACTTCTCCTTCGCCCCCGCCAACCCGGCGGTGCACGACCCGAACCTTCCGGGGCCCGGCAAGCGTCCGCGGTCGTCGATGTCCCCGACGATCGTGCTGGAGGACGGGCGGCCGCTGCTCGCGCTCGGTTCGCCGGGCGGCGCGACCATCATCACGACCGTTCTGCAGACCCTGACGGGTCACCTGGACCGTGGGCTTCCGCTGGTCGACGCGATCGCCGCGCCGCGCGCGAGTCAGCGGAACGCGGCGACGACGGAGCTCGAACCGGGGCTGTGGAACAACCGCCCGTTGCGGGAGGAGCTCGAAGCGATCGGGCACGTCTTCAAGCTGAACCCGGAGATCGGCGCGGCGACGGGTGTGCAGCGGCTGCCGGACGGGCGGTGGCTGGCGGTGGCGGAACGCGAGCGGCGGGGCGGCGGCTCGGCGATGGTGGTAACACCGACCGGTAGCACGAGCTAACCCTGCGGGGGCCTTTCCCCACCCCGCCCCGCCCCACACCGTGGCTCCGCCCCGACCCCCGCTCCTCAAGCGCCGGACGGGCTGAGTGCGCCGGGGGTGCTGCCGGGGCTCCGCCCCGGACCCCGCTCCTCAAGCGCCGGAGGGCTGGATTTGGTGGGCAGGGGCGAGGGGTGCGGGCCGGGGGAGTGGGATGGTGCACCGGGGCTCCGCCCCGGGCCCCGCTCCTCAAGCGCCCGAGGACTGGATTTGCCGGGCAGGGGCGAGAGGGGTGGGCCGCGGGGGGTGTGGGGTGTGCTGGCCGGGAGAGAGACGTGCCGGTCGGGTAATGGGTTTTGCCGGGCGGGGCGGGGTGTACCGGGCGGGGGTGGGGGAGATGCGCCGGCCGGGGGTGTGCCGGGCAGGGTTGAGAGAGGCGGGCCGGGGAGCGGGATGAGCGGGCCGCGGGGAGACGTGCCGGTCGGGGTAACGGGTTTTGCGGGCGGGGGCGGGTGTGCGGCCCTGGCCGTGACCACAACGGCCAGGGCCGCACACCCCGCCCCCGCCCGGCATATCCAGCCCGTCCGGCGTTTGAGGACACGCCCGGAGGGCGTCCGGGGGTCTGGGGGCTTGCCCCCAGTTTCGGGAAGGGGGCGGGTAGGGGACAGCGCCGCAGGCCACCCGCACCCCGCCCGCACCCCGCCCGCGCCCCACCCCACCATCACTCCACGGTCAGCACGCGCGGCCCCGCATCCGTGACCGCCACCGTGTGCTCCGCGTGCGCGGCCCGGCTGCCGTCGGACGTGCGCAGCGTCCACCCGTCCGCGTCCGCGTAGAACGCGTCCCGGCCGCCCCCGAGCAACATCGGCTCGATCGCCAGCACCATGCCGTGCCGCAGCACGAGGCCGCGCCCCGCCCGCCCCTCGTTCGGCACCTCCGGGCCCTCGTGCATCGTGCGTCCCACGCCGTGGCCGCCGAAGCCCTGCGGGATGCCGTAGCCCGCGGACCGGCAGACGCTGCCGATCGCGTGGGCGATGTCCCCGATCCGGTTGCCGGGCACCGCCGCCGCGATGCCCGCGTCCAGCGCCTCGCGGGCGGTGTCGGCCAGGCGTACGTCCTCGGGGCGGGCCGCGCCGACGCTGAAGGTGACGGCCGAGTCGCCGACCCAGCCGTCCAGCGTCGCGCCGCAGTCGATGCTGACGAGGTCGCCGTCGCGCAGGCGGTAGCCGGTCGGGATGCCGTGCACGATCGCGTCATTGACGGACGCGCAGATGACAGCGGGGAAGGGCATGGGGGCCCACGCCGGGTGGTAGTTCAGGAAGGGCGACGTCGCCCCCGCCTCCCGCAGCACGGCCCGCGCCACCTCGTCCAGCTCGCGCAGACTGACGCCGATGCCCGCCGCCTCCTGGACGGCGGCCAGGGTTTGGGCGACCACCCGGCCCGCTTCCCGCATCGCGTCCACTGACAAATCCGTCTTGATCTCAACCATGCCAATTATTATACCGGTCGGAGCGGTATTAGAATGACGGCATGGTACGTACCCCTCTCACCCCCGAAGAACGCGAACGCGGCGAGCGCCTCGGCCAGTTGCTCCGCCAGGCGCGCGGCGACCGCACCATGGTGGACGTCGCGGCGCAGGCCGGCCTCTCCGCCGAAACTCTCCGTAAGATCGAGACGGGCCGCGCCCCCACCCCCGCCTTCTTCACGGTGGCCGCGCTGGCGGGCGTACTCGGACTGTCCATGGACGAAGTCGCTGCCCGTTGCGCCCTGGTGCCGGCGTGAGCAGCACGCACCGGTGGGTCGCAAGCTGCTCACCCGCAAGTACACGTCGTGGCGGTTCTGGTTCACCGACGTGCCACCCGCACCTGAGACGTCAGCCTCAGACCGTGGTCGCGCTCAGCAGGAGGAGTCTGCGCCTTGGATGAAAACCGCCCGTAGCCGCGCCGTAACACAACTGCGGTCGAATGCCTGCGGACCGGATGGTTCCAGATGGTGACGGGCGGCAGGGGCGGGACGGCTATGACGGTGAGTCAACTCCCGGCGGAGGCCGAGGCTTTCGCGCGCTACCTGCGCGAGCTGACGGCGCTCGTCGACACGGGCGCCGGCTGGTGCGGCGTCTTCTGGCAGCGTGACCCCGACGGCATGCAAGCCTGTCTCGACGGCACCGAACTCCCACCCTGGGACGTACTGGAGGCCCTGCTCCAGGACGTGGCCGCCAGGCACGGAACGGCCGTCGCCGAGCGTGAGACCGTACGCGCGCTAGCCCTGCACGGGGCGGCGGCCGCCGCGCACGACCGCCGTCCGGGCGGGCGCGAGACGCTGGCCGAGCGGCTCGGGGCGATGCGGCGCGAGCAGGAGTACGCCGCCGAACGCGAGCGGGACCTGACGCGGCGCCTGCGGACTTCGGCGGGCGGTTCCGAGGGCCAGGGGCTCGACGCCGAACTCGCCTGGGCGCGGGACGACCACGAACGCGCCACCGCCCGCTGCGCGGAGCTGAGCACGCGACTTGCCGCCCTGGACGCGCCGCCCCCGGCTCAGGGACGCCCACCGGCCCCGGACTCGTGGTTCCGCGCTGGGGCGCCCGGACTCGCCGACCCCACCGGGCTCGCCAACCCCACCGACCCCGCCGGGCCCTGGCCGGGCCAGTCGCGTAACGGCCACATGGCGACGCCCGCGGGGGCGTCCGGGCTCGCCAGCCCCACCGGCCCTGCCGGCCCCACCGGACCCTGGCCGGGCGAGTCGCCCAACCCCACCGACCCCGCCAACCCCACCGGCCCCTGGCCCCGCCAGTCGCGCAGCGGCCACACGCCGACGCCTTCTCCTCCGCACCCCGCCCCTTCCCGAAACCGGGGGCAAGCCCCCAACCCCCCGGACGGGCTTGAGGTGGCAGCCTGGCTGGACATTCCGGTGCACCAGCGTTCAGCCCGCCCGGCGCCCGAGGGCCGGGGTCCGGGGCCGAGCCCCGGTGGGGAGGAGGGGTGGGGCGGGGGAGAGATCCCCCGGACACCTCCCCGCCGCGCTTCCGCGCCCAAGCGGCGGCCCCGCGGAGCCCGTTATGCCGGGCTCGACGACGGCGACGGCGACGCCGACGGCAGCGACGTGTTCGCCGAGCCCGCCATGCCGGAGCCTCCCGTACGGGCGACCGCCCCCCGAGGCGCCCGGTACGCAGGCGTGGCGGCGGAGGAGCCGGCCCCGCTGCCCCTCGCCGAGGACACCGCGAACCTCGCCGCGAACCTCGCCGAGGACCGCCGCGCCGTCGCCGACACCGTCGCCGTACTCCTCCAGCTTCGTGCCCAGGGGCGTACCGGCGAGGCCCACGTGCTGCTCTGCGAGGCCGCCGGGTGGCCCGACGCGCGCCGGCTGCCCGTGCTTGCCGAAGCCCTGCACCGGGCAGGGCTCGGCGCCGACTGGGCCACCCTGCTGTGGGAGGTGGCGTCGCTGCCGCCCGGCCGCGTCGCCGGCGTCGCCGCGACGCTCGCTGCCGCAGGGCTCCGCGAGGACGGCGGGCAGCTCCTGCGGCAGGGCGTCGTACGCCCCGCTCCCGAGCTGGCCGCCGCGCTGCTCGCCCTCGACGACGCGGGCGGACACGAGAGCGAAGTACGGGCGCTGGTCGACGCGTTGGTGCGCGTCCGTACGCCCGAGGACGTCGCCCAGGTCGCGCGAACCGACCCCCGCCGCCTCTCCCCACTGCTGCTCGACGCCGCGCGACAGGTGTCGCAGAGCCGGTACCGGGACGTCGTCCACGCCCTGCGCGTGGCCGGCGCCGCGCCGTAACCGCCGCAAGGCGCGTGAACATCGCGACGCCCCCGTGTCACCCCCTCGGGTGCGAAACGTGATCGACTCTGCGGGTTGACGACGATGGTCTTGCCCCACTCCCCGCCGGGGCTTACGTTCATCCCTCTACGTCCCGACTCTACGGGCGTAGAAGGTCTCTGACGTCCCGTTGAAGGAGACAAGTCATGGCCAACGTCGTACGCGCCGCACTCGTCCAGGCGACCTGGACGGGCGACACCGAATCCATGATCGCCAAGCATGAGGAGCACGCCCGCGGGGCGGCCCGGCAGGGCGCGAAGATCATAGGGTTCCAGGAGGTCTTCAACGCCCCGTACTTCTGTCAGGTGCAGGACGCCGAGCACTACCGATGGGCCGAGGCCGTCCCGGACGGGCCGACCGTACGCCGTATGCGGGAACTCGCCCGTGAGACCGGCATGGTGATCGTCGTCCCCGTCTTCGAGCGCGAGCAGTCCGGCTTCTACTTCAACACCGCCGCCGTGATCGACGCCGACGGCAGCTACCTCGGCAAGTACCGCAAGCACCACATCCCCCAGGTCAAGGGCTTCTGGGAGAAGTTCTACTTCAAGCCGGGCAACCTGGGCTGGCCCGTCTTCGACACGGCGGTCGGCAAGGTCGGCGTCTACATCTGTTACGACCGTCACTTCCCCGAAGGCTGGCGCCAACTCGGCCTCAACGGAGCCCAGATCGTCTACAACCCCTCCGCCACCCACCGCGGCCTGTCGGCCCACCTCTGGCAGCTTGAGCAGCCCGCCGCCGCCGTCGCCAACGAGTACTACGTCGCCGCCATCAACCGGGTCGGCCAGGAGGAGTACGGCGACAACGACTTCTACGGCACCAGCTACTTCGTCGATCCGCGCGGCAAGTTCGTCGGCGAGCCGGCCAGCGACAAGGAAGAGGAACTCGTCGTCCGGGACCTGGACTTCGACCTCATCGAGGAAGTACGTCAGCAGTGGGCGTTCTACCGGGACCGCCGCCCCGACGCGTATGAAGGACTGGTGAACCCGTGACCCACCACGTGAACAACCTGCTCGGCCGCCACCAGTCCGTCATGCCCGACTGGCTCGCCCTCTACTACCGCCACCCGATCGAGATCACCCACGGCGAGGGCCGGTACGTATACGACGCCGACGGCAAGCGCTACCTCGACTTCTTCGGCGGCATCCTCACCACCATGACCGCCCACGCGCTCCCCGAGGTCACCAAGGCCGTCAGCGAGCAGGCCGGCCGGATCATCCACTCCTCGACGCTCTACCTCAACCGCCCCATGGTCGAGCTGGCCGAGCGCGTCGCCACCCTCTCCGGCATCCCTAACGCCCGCGTCTTCTTCACCACCTCCGGCACCGAGGCCAACGACACGGCGCTGCTCCTCGCCACGACGTACCGCCGCTCGAACCAGATCCTGGCGATGCGCAACAGCTACCACGGCCGGTCCTTCTCTGCCGTGTCCATCACCGGCAACCGCACCTGGTCCCCGACCAGCCTGTCCCCGCTCCAGACGCTGTACGTGCACGGGGGCGTCCGCAGTCGGGGACCGTACGCGCAACTGTCCGACGCGCAGTTCATCGAGGCGTGCGTCGCCGACCTCGAAGACCTCCTCGGGCAGGCCGGCGGCCAGGTCGCCGCGCTCATCGCCGAACCCGTGCAGGGCGTCGGCGGGTTCACCTCCCCGCCCGACGGCCTGTACGCCGCGTTCCGCGAAGTCCTCGACCGGCACGGCATCCTGTGGATCACCGACGAGGTGCAGACCGGATGGGGGCGTACGGGCGAGCACTTCTGGGGCTGGCAGGCCCACGCCCAGAACGGGCCGCCGGACATCCTCACCTTCGCCAAGGGCATCGGCAACGGCATGTCCATCGGCGGTGTCGTCGCCCGCGCCGAGGTCATGAACTGCCTCGACGCCAACTCCATCTCCACCTTCGGCGGCAGCCCCATCACGATGGCGGCAGGCCTCACCAACCTCAACTACCTCCTGGAGCACGACCTTCAGGGCAACGCCCGCCGGGTCGGCGGCCTGCTCCTGGAACGGCTGCGCGCCGTCACCGCCGGCGTGCCGTGCGTACGCGAAGTACGCGGCCGCGGCCTGATGGCGGGCATCGAGCTGGTCAAGCCCGGTACCGACGAGGCGGCGCCCGAGACGGCGGCGGCCGTACTGGAAGCCGCCCGCGAGGGCGGCCTGCTGATCGGCAAGGGCGGCGGCCACAACACCGCCGTGCTGCGCATCGCCCCGCCACTGACGCTGAACGTCACGGAGGCGGAGGAGGGCGCGCGCATCCTGGAAAAGGCGCTGCGGAACGCCGGGTGAGCCACGGAGCCGCCCCCGCCGGGGGGTGGCTCCCCCCGGCACGTTCCCACGGAGCAGCACGCTCACTGCTGGACCCCCTCTTCCCTGGGAAGGAGCAGGAATCGTGAACCGTACCGTCGTCCGCGGCGGACTCGTCATCACGGCCTCCGACGAGATCCATGCCGACGTCCTGATCGAGGACGGGCGCATCGCCGCCCTCGCCACGCACGGCAGCAGCGCGTCCGGTGCCTGGACCGCCGGCCGTACGATCGACGCCACCGGGAAGTACGTCATTCCGGGCGGCGTCGACGCGCACACCCACATGGAGCTGCCCTTCGGCGGCACCTTCGCCTCCGACACCTTCGAGACCGGGACGCGGGCGGCCGCCTGGGGCGGTACGACGACCATCATCGACTTCGCGGTGCAGAGCGTCGGCCACGCGGTGCGCGAAGGTCTCGACGCCTGGTACGCGAAGGCCGACGGCAAGTGCGCGATCGACTACGCCTTCCACATGATCCTCTCCGACGTCAACGAGCACTCGCTCAAGGAGATGGACCTGCTGGTGGGGGAGGGGATCACCTCCTTCAAGCTGTTCATGGCGTACCCCGGTGTCTTCTACAGCGACGACGGCAAGATCCTCCGCGCCATGCAGCAGTCCGCCCGGAACGGCGGGCTGATCATGATGCACGCCGAGAACGGCATCGCCATCGACGTCCTCGTCGAGCAGGCGCTGGCCGAGGGCCGCACCGATCCCCGCCACCACGGAGAGGTCCGCAAGGTCCTCCTCGAAGCCGAGGCGACCCACCGCGCGATCCAGCTCGCGCGGGTCGCGGACGCCCCGCTGTACGTCGTTCACGTATCGGCGGAAGAGGCCGTCGCCGAGATCGCCGCGGCCCGCGACAAGGGGCTGAACGTCTTCGGTGAGACCTGCCCCCAGTACCTCTTCCTGTCCACCGACAACCTCGCGGAGCCGGACTTCGAGGGCGCCAAGTACGTGTGCAGTACGCCGCTGCGGCCGCGCGAGCACCAGGCCGCGCTCTGGCGGGGGCTGCGGACCGACGACCTCCAGGTCGTCTCGACGGACCACTGCCCCTTCTGCTTCTCGGGACAGAAAGAGCTGGGACGGGGGGACTTCTCGAAGATCCCCAACGGGCTGCCGGGCGTCGAGAACCGCATGGACCTCCTCCACCAGGCCGTCGTCGACGGGCACATCTCGCGCCGCCGCTGGATCGAGATCGCCTGCGCGTCCCCGGCCCGCATGTTCGGCCTCTACCCGAAGAAGGGGACGATCGCGCCGGGCGCCGATGCCGACCTCGTCATCTACGACCCGCACGCCGAGCAGACCATCTCGGCGGCCACCCACCACATGAACGTCGACTACTCGGCCTACGAGGGAAAGCGGATCACCGGTCAGGTCGAGACGGTGCTCTCGCGCGGCGAACTCGTCATCGACCAGCGGCAGTTCACCGGCCGGGCAGGCCACGGCAGCTACACGCCCCGATCCACGTGTCAGGCCCTGAACTGACCCTGAAGCCACCGGGAGGTCCACGTCATGGACTTCGGACTCGTCCTGCAGACCGACCCGCCCGCATCGGCCGTCGTCGGCCTGATGCGGCGCGCGGAGCGCAACGGCTTCCGCTACGGCTGGACCTTCGACTCCGCCGTGCTGTGGCAGGAACCCTTCGTCATCTACAGCCGCATCCTGGAACACACCGATCGGCTGATCGTCGGACCGATGGTGACCAACCCCGGCACCCGCACCTGGGAAGTCACTGCGTCCACCTTCGCCACCCTCAACGAGATGTACGGCAACAGAACCGTGTGCGGCATCGGGCGCGGCGACTCCGCGATGCGCGTCGCGGGCCGCAAACCCAACACCCTGGCCCGGCTCGGCGAGGCGATCGACGTCATCCGTGACCTGGCCGAGGGGCGGGAGGCGGACGTCGGCGGGCAGCGGCTGCGGCTGCCGTGGGTGCGCGACGGCCGGCTGCCGGTGTGGATGGCGGCGTACGGGCCCAAAGCGCTGGAACTGGCCGGGCAGAAGGCCGACGGGTTCATCCTCCAGCTCGCGGACCCGTTCCTGACGGAGTGGATGATCAAGGCGGTACGTACCGCCGCGTCGGACGCCGGACGGGACCCGGCGTCCGTGACGATCTGCGTCGCGGCCCCGGCGTACGTCAGCGACGACCTCACCCACGCGCGGGACCAGTGCCGGTGGTTCGGCGGCATGGTCGGCAACCACGTCGCCGACCTGGTCGCCCGGTACGGCGACCACTCCGGCCTGGTACCGGAGGCCCTGACGGCGTACATCAAACAGCGCCAGGGCTACGACTACAGCCACCACGGGCGGGCCGGGAACCCGGACACCGCCTTCGTGCCCGACGAGATCGTCGACCGCTTCTGCCTCCTGGGACCGGCCGAGGCGCACATCGAGAAGCTGAGGTCACTGCGCGGACTCGGCGTCGACCAGTTCGCCGTCTACGACATGCACGACGCGCGTGAGGAGACGATCGACGCGTACGGCGCCGAAATCATCCCCGCGCTCACCTCCTGAGTCACCGGACGCACCGCCTTCCTGAGTCACCGGACGCACCGGACGAAGGGTTCCGCCGCCATGACCGCGACCGTCCCCAGCGATTCCCCGCCCCCGCCTCCCATATCCGGCCCGGAGGGCCGCGTCGAGCTCGCGCCCGGCGCGGCCGGCTCCGACAGCCGCTTCGTCAACGACGACCTGCTGCCCGTGCCCGTGGAACGGCGCCGGTGGACGACGTACAACTTCGCGGCCCTGTGGGTCGGGATGGCGCACAACATCCCCTCCTGGATGCTCGCTTCCGGCCTCGTCGCCCTCGGCATGGACTGGAAGCAGGCCGTCCTGACGATCGCCCTGGCCAACGTGATCGTGCTGCTGCCGATGCTGCTCACCGGGCATGCCGGACCCAAGTACGGCATCCCCTTCCCGGTACTCGCGCGGGCGTCCTTCGGGCTGCGCGGAGCCAATCTCCCCGCGCTGATCCGGGCGGGGGTCGCCTGCGCGTGGTTCGGCATCCAGACCTGGATCGGCGGTCAGGGGATCTTCGTACTCCTCGGGAAGATCTTCGGCGGGTGGGCGGAGGCGTCGAGGATCGGCGGGCAGCCCTGGACGCTGTGGGTCTGTTTCGTGCTCTTCTGGGCCCTCGAACTCGCCATCATCTACCGGGGGATGGAAGCGCTGCGGCGCTTCGAGAACTGGGCCGCGCCCTTCGTCATCGTCGGCGCGTTCGTCCTGCTCGGGTGGATCACCTGGAAGGCGGGCGGCGTCGGCCCGCTGCTCGACCAGCCGTCGAAGCTGGGGTGGGGAAGCGGCTTCTGGCCCGTCTTCTTCCCGTCGTTGATGGGCATGATCGCCTTCTGGTCGACGCTGAGCCTGAACATTCCCGACTTCACGCGGTTCGCCTCCGGTCAACGCGCCCAGATCTGGGGCCAGTCGCTCGGCCTGCCGACGACGATGACGCTGTTCGCGCTGCTGTCGGTGTTCGTCACGTCGGGCTCGCAGGCGGTGTACGGCGTGCCGCTCTGGGACCCGGTCGCGCTGGCCGCAAAGACGGACAACGTCTTCGGGCTGCTGTTCGCGCTGGTGACGGTGCTGATCGCGACGGTGTCGGTGAACCTGGCGGCGAATGTCGTGTCCCCCGCGTACGACCTGGCGAACCTGGCCCCGAAGGTCATCAACTTCCGCACGGGAGCGCTCATCACGGGTGTGGTGGGTGTACTGATCATGCCGTGGAAGCTGACCGCCACGCCGGAGCTGTACATCTTCACCTGGCTGGGCGTGGTCGGCGGTCTGCTCGGTACGGTCGCCGGGATCCTGATCGCCGACTACTGGATCATCCGGCGGACGGTGCTGGAGCTGCCCGACCTGTACCGGCCGCAGGGCCGGTACTGGTACACGGCGGGCTGGAACTGGCGGGCGGTGGCGGCGTTCGTCGTGGGCGGGGTGCTGGCGGTCGGCGGCTCGCACTCGGCGCCGGGGAAGGGGCCGTTCCCCGACGACGGGCTGATCCCGCTGCTGAGGCCGCTCGCGGATTACGGGTGGGCGGTCGGACTGGGGTGCGCGTCGGTGCTTTACGTGGGGCTGATGTGGTCCGCGAGGTCCCTGAAGCCGACGAGCCGGCCGCCGAAGCCAACTCGCGGCTGAAGTGCGGAAGGCGTCCACGCCCAGAACACGCCCCCCCGCCCGGCCCGGCGGGCGGCCTCCCGCGCCGTACAGCCGCTCATGCGGGCTCCCGGTGGGCCGTGAGGGCGGCTTCGATGTGTTCGGTGGCGGTGATCGCGCCGTACGCAATCAGATGGACCAGGCAGTGGTCGGTGTGCTGCGGGCCGCGCCAGGCCGCCACGTCCTCGTCCGTGATGCGGTACGGCGCGACGGCGGCCAGCAGCGCGAGCCTCGCGCCGGGGCGTTCCTCCCGGCCCGGCAGCCAGTCGCCGGTCAGCCGCGGATGCGCACCGCCGGCCGCGGCGACCGCGTCCCGTACGTATGCCCGGTCCTCGTCGGACAGCAGCCCGCCGCCGAGGCGCGCTGCCTCCCGGAGGCCCGCATAGGCCGTGCCGGCCGGGGAACCGCCCGCCCAGGACGGTTCGGGACCCGGCGTTTCCAGCAGGCCAAGGCTGGCTCCGGGCGTCAGCCGGCGGCGCACCGTGCGGGACAGGGACCGGCCGGCCAGGGAGCGTACGAGGCGGTACCGCTGGGCGTTGCCCGGCAGCATGTTCTCCGTCAGCAGTGACGACACGATCCGGTTGATGAAGTGGAAGGCGAGCGCCGTGCCGATGAACTCGGGTGCGTGCGCGGCGGGGACGGGCGGTTCACCCGCGTCTCCCGTCCGCGTCGCCTTCGCCCAGGCGAGCAGCGCCGCGTGCCCGGGGTCCGCCGGGATCTCGCCGCGTGCGACGACCTCGGCGAGGTGGTGGTCGCCGGTGGCGTGCAGCAGCACGGTGTGCGCGTCGACGCAGAAGGGGCAGCGGTTGGCGAGCGACACCCCGGCCGCGACGACCTGCTTGGCCGTACGGGAAGCCTGCCCGGCCAGCAGGGACTCGCGCAGCAGCGCCCAGGCGCCGGTCAGCAGCGGCGGCGAGGGGGAGAGTACGACGAAGGTCGTGGCGTCCTTGATGCCGAAATCGGTGGCCAGTTGGGCGTACACCTCGGCGGTGACGCCGGCCGCGGCCTTGGGAGGTACGGGATCGGTGTAGCGGAAGGGTCCGGTCATGGGGACGATGCTCGCCCGCCGGCCCCGCCCCGGTCGTCGTACGGCCGGAGGCATTCCCGGCTGCGCCGGCCACCCCACTGTCACGCCGCCTCTACTTCCCCGGTAGTAGTGCGAAAGCCGTCTCTCCGGAGGAGGCGCGGGACCGCGAGCGGCGTCTAGGGTGCGGGCATGCGCGGGGAGCAGGGGGAGCAGCGGGAGATGCGGGAGCTCGGCGCCTGGCGAACGGGGCTCGTCGACACCGCACTCGCGGCCGTCATCGGCGGCGCCGTCCTGCTCGCCGCCTTCGCCGTGTCGGGCCCCGGCCCCAGTACCGCCGACGTAGTCCTGATCACGGCCGGTTCGCTCGCGCTCGCGGTGCACCGCAGGGCCCCGGTGGTGTCCCTGGTCTTCACCGCCGCCTGCATGCTCGGTTACGTCGTCCACGCGAATCCGGGCACTTCGGCGGCCTTCCCGGTCATCGCCGGGGTGCACGTCGTGACCAGGGCCGGGCACCGGGCGGCGGCGGTCGGGGTGAGCGTCGTCTTCCTCGTGGGGTTCTTCCTCGCGAGCCCGTCGGGGGACGGGATCGAGCGGACGCTGCTGCTGCACGGCTGGTTCGTCTGCGCCGGCGTGACCGGACTCATCGACAGGAACTGGCAGGCGTACCTCCGCCAGACCGAACAGCGCGCGGCCGAGGCCGAACGTACGAGGGAGGAAGCGGCGCTGCGCAGGGCGGGGGAGGAGCGGCTGCGGATCGCGCGTGAGCTGCACGACTCGCTCACCCACTCCATCTCGATCGTCAAGCTCCAGGCGGGAGTGGCCGTCCATCTCGCGCGCAAGCGGGGCGAGGATGTGCCGGAGGCGCTGCTCGCCATCCAGGAGGCGAGCGGCGAGGCGATGCGCGAGCTGCGGGCGACGCTGGAGGTGCTGCGTACGGACGTCGTGGCGCCGGGCAGCGGCCTGGCGAGGCTCGGCGAACTGGTCGAGCGGGCCCGTACGGCCGGCCTCACGGCTTCGGTGAGCGTCACCGGGACCGAGCGCCCGCTGCCCGATGACGTCGACCGGGCGGCGTACCGCATCGTCCAGGAGGCACTCACCAATGTCGCCCGGCACGCGGGCCGCGCGAAGACGTCCGTACGACTCGCCTACGCCGCCGACCACTTCTCCATCCACGTCGAGGACGAGGGCACGGCCGTCCTCGGCGGATCACCCCCCGCCCCCGGCACCGGCCTGACCGGCATGCGAGAGCGCGTCGCCGCCCTCGGCGGCACCCTGCACACGGCTCCGCGCCCCGGCGGCGGCTTCTGCGTACGCGCCGAACTGCCGCTGGGGGTGCGGTGAGCGACGTGATCCGGGTGCTGATCGTCGACGACCAGGCACTCATGCGGGCAGGTTTCCGCGCCCTGCTTGGAGCCGAGGACGACATCGAGGTCGTTGCCGAGGCCGCCGACGGCCGCCAGGGGCTCGAACTCGCCCGCCGGCACGTCCCGGACGTCGCGCTCGTCGACGTGCAGATGCCGGTGATGACGGGCATCGAGACGACCCGCCACATCGCCGCCGACCCGGCGCTGGCCGGGGTGCACGTCGTCATCCTCACCAACTACGGACTGGACGAGTACGTCTTCGACGCGCTGCGCGCCGGGGCCGCGGGGTTCCTCCTCAAGGACACCGAACCGGCCGAGCTGCTCCAGGCCATCCGCATCGCGGCCCGCGGAGACGCCCTGCTCTCACCGTCCGTGACCCGCCGCCTCATCACCGAGTTCGTCGCCCGCCCGCCGGACCGCCGCACGGCCCCCGGCTTCGAGACGCTCACGCGACGCGAGTGCGAGGTCGCGGCGCTGGTGGCCCACGGCCTGACGAACGAGGAGATCGCCGGTCACATGGTGATCAGCCCCTTCACCGCCAAGACCCACGTCAGCCGCGCGATGATCAAACTGGGCGCCCGCGACCGGGCCCAGCTCGTGGTCTTCGCCTACGAGTCGGGCCTGGTGACCCCGAAGGGCGCGCAGACCTGACCTGCAACGTGGTCAGAGACGCGTGGCGCTGACCTGCAGGGATGCTGCTTCCGGATCCTTTCACGGGTCCACCGGCACGAGTGACCACAGCCCGACGCTCGTCCCAGCCCTTCGCCGACTTAGGCGGCCTCTCCCTCTGGTCACTCATGCGCCCTCGTCGGGATTCACCCGCGACCAGGTGGCAGAGCTGGAGTGTGGATGCCCACGGTCGGGATATACGTGCTGTGACGTCCGTTTTGGGCTTCTCGGTTCGTCTGCCGGAAACAAGACAGTGCCTCTTGGGGCCATGGGGCCATGGGGCCGGCAGGGGGATGCGGGCGGTCCCTGTCGACAGGCTGACCGACATGGCTTCGCTCGAGGATTGCGCTCGCATGCTCCGCGCCTTGTTGCGGATGAGCCACCTCTCCGCATTCGAGGAGCTGCCGGCCCTCGTTGACCGACACGCGGGCGAGGCCGGGCTGCACCGAGCGCGTATCTACGTGGCCGATATTCAGGAAGTAGTGCTGCGGGAAGCCACCGGGCGGGGCGTGGACGCCGGGCACGGTGGGCAGGAGCTGCGGATCGACACCACGCTGGCGGGTCTTGTTTTCCGCAGTGCGCAGTCCCACTCCGCACCCGTCGACGGTCGTGTCCAGCACTGGCTGCCCGTGTTGGACGGTACAGAACGCCTCGGTGCCCTGAGCGTCGTAACTGATGATGAGCCGGACGAGCAAACGCAGGCAACGATGGAAGATCTGGCGTCGCTGGTGGGGATGCTGCTGGTCTCCAAACGGCACCACAGCGACTCCTACGCCCGCCTGACCCGCGTCAGCCCCATGTCGGTGTCCGCGGAGATGCAGTGGACGCTGATGCCGCCGCGGACCTTCGCCAACAAGCGGGTGACCATCGCCGCGGCGATGGAGCCCGCGTACGCCACTGCGGGTGACGCCTTTGACTACGCCCTGGCCGGCGACACGGCCCACCTGGCGGTCTTCGACGCCATGGGCCACGACACCTCGGCGGGACTGACCGCCAATCTCGCCATGGCCACTTGCCGCAACCAGCGACGCCAGGGCAGCGGCCTCCCCGAGGCCCGCGACGCCATCGAAGCCACATTGATGGAGCAGTTCGCCCATTCCCGCTACGCGACAGCGGTGCTGGCCGACCTCGGCCTGAACACCGGTCTGCTGACTTGGGTCAACTGCGGGCACCATCCACCGGTCCTGATCCGTGGCCGACGCTGGACCGCCCACCTCGACTGCGCACCCAGCCACCCGCTGGGCACCGACCTGGGCCTACCGGCGGTCCTGTGCCGCGAGCAACTGGAGCCCGGCGACCAGTTGCTGCTTTACACAGACGGCATCATCGAATCCCGCGACGCCAAAGGGCACGAGTTCGGCCGCGACCGCTTCGTCGACTTCGTCATCCGCCACCAGGCCGACGGCCTCGCAGCCCCCGAAACCCTGCGCCGACTCGTCCGCGCTGTCCTCGAGCATCACGACGGACACCTCACCGATGACGCGACCGTCCTGCTGTGCGAATGGCACGGCGGCACCGAAACAGCCTCACCCGTCCAGGAGGAGGGCGTGTCCGGGGCTGAGACACATGGCTGACCCACACATCGCCAGGGCACGGCCTTCCGAACCGCACGGATATCCACCGGAACCGTGGGACCTGCGCGGGCAGCTGTACCTGTCTGTCTTTGCCATCCCCCGCGCGGACTTCCGCGTCTGTCCGCCCGACGGCACGCACCCCATGCTCGTCGGCGGGCGCCACATGGTCGGAGTGGCGTGGGCGGTCTACGAACCCGGAAGCGTCCTGCTGGGCAGGGGCCACCCTCCCGGATGAGACAGACCCGCATCGCTCTGGCCTCCGCGCAGTCGCTGCACAGCCCCCGCGTCGGAGACCCCGCGTCATCGCCGCACGTGCCGCGGGAGCAGAGTCACCTCTTCGGCACCGGGGCCGACAAGGACGCTTCGGCCCCGCTCGCAGTGCACCACATCGGCGGCGAAGCCCCTGCTGCTCGCCTCCGCGAGGAAGTCGGACAGCGGGGAGCGCATGACCCCGTACTCCTCGTAGTGCACGGGAAGCAACCGGTGCGGGCGGACGGCCCGGACGAGGTCTGCTCCTTGCCGTGCGTCCATGGTGACCAGCAGGCCGCCCGGCAGCGTCGTTCCGCCCAGGTGGATCACGGCCAGTGCAGGGCTGGGAAGCGCCGGGCGATCTCCGCGATTCCGGGGAACACCGTCGTGTCACCGGTTACGTACACCCGAAGTGCCGGGGCAGCGCCCACCGCGCCGAACTCGAGCAGACTGCCCATCACCGGCGGCAGGAACACCTGCGCCCCACGCGGTCCGTGCCGGCCCGGCAGGGCGGTGACGCGTACCTGCGTCGTGTCGCGCGTCAGCAGCTCGGACTGCCAGGTGCGCAGACCCACCGCGCGGGTGAAGCCGTGCAGCCCCTGCAGCCGGCGGGACGCGTGTGGTGTGGTGATGATGGGCACACCGCGGTCGAGGCCCCGGCGGGCGACCCGGTCCCAGTGGTCGCCGTGCAGGTGGGAGAGGACTACGGCGTCCAGGTCGGACGGCAGATCACCGACTCCGACAGCGGGTTCGGTCAGTCGGCGCGAGAAGAGCCCGTTGCCGAGGTACGCGAAGCTGCCCCGATGAAGGAAGTTCGGGTCCGTCAGCAGCGTGAGCGGCCCGTATCGGATGAGCAGTGTGGCGTTGCCGATGAACAAGATCTCCGCGAAGCCATCAGGCGGGTGGTCGGGCATGACATGCACCTCACGTGGGAGCGACCGGGACTCACCGCAGTCGGCCGCCGGCCGTGCTGTTCGTCGTCGGTGGCCGGGTGCGTCTGCACCTCAGGGTTCGCCCGGTCCGCTGCGTCCGCGGTCAGCGAGAGGTGGTCCGGGAAGGCTGCCGGAGGTGACCCCATCCGCTTTTGCTGCGTCGGCGAGGGCCTCAGCGGCCGCTTCTGCCGCCTGAGCAGCGTCGTCGGCGGCCTGGGCAGCCCTGTCGTCCGACGCTTTCTCACGGGTGGCCGGCGACTGGGGCAGCACCTCGCTGAAGGCGCGGGAGACCTCCTGGAGCGCGGAGGTGACCTCGCTGGGGATCACCCAGAATGTGCTTCCCGGGCCTTGCGCGAGTTGGGGCAGCATCTGGAGGTACTGGTAGGCGAGCAGCTTGGGGTCGGGGTCGTTGCGGTGTACTGCCTGGAACACCTCGTCGATGGCGCGCGACTGTCCCTCGGCCTTGAGGATCTCGGCGGTGCGGTTGCCCTCCGCCCGAAGGACGGCGGACTGTTTGTCGCCTTCAGCGGTGAGTATTTGTGATTGGCGCTGTCCTTCGGCCCCCAGGATCGCGGCCCGCTTGTCCCGCTCGGCCCGCATCTGCTTCTGCATCGCGTCTTTGATGGACTGCGGGGGGTCGATGGCCTTGATCTCCACCCGGTTGACTCTCAGCCCCCACTTGCCCGTGGCCTCATCGAGTACGCCACGGAGCTGGTTGTTGATGGTGTCGCGTGAGGTGAGAGTTTTTTCCAGGTCCATGGATCCCACGACGTTGCGCAAGGTGGTGACGGTGAGCTGCTCGACGGCCTGGAGGAAATTCGCGATCTCGTAGAAAGCCGCTCGTGGGTCGGTGACCTGGAAGTACAGGACGGTGTCGATCTCGACGACCAGGTTGTCCTCGGTGATGACCGGTTGCGGTTGGAAGGAGACGACCTGTTCCCGCAGGTCGATCACGGGATGGACGCGGTCGATGTAGGGGATGACTACGTTGAGGCCGGGCTTCAGTGTGCGGTGGTAACGGCCGAGTCTTTCGACGTTGCGTGCGCGTGCTTGGGGCACGATGCGTACCGCTCGCAGCACGGTGAAGACTGCGAAGAGCGCGACGAGCAGTCCGGCGACGAGGAACGCCGAGGCTTCCATGGCTCACTCCCGTGGGTAGACGAGTGCGGTGGTGCCGCTGATCTCTATGACGTCGACGGTCGTTCCGGGAGGGATCACCAGCGTTTCGTCGTAGGCGCGGGCCGTCCATTCCTCGCCGCCGATGCGAACCCTTCCCCCGAGGGCCGTCACCTCGGAGACCACATAGGCGGCCCTGCCGACCAGTGCGTCAATGCCGAAGCGCTCCGCCTGGGGCTGAAGCATGTGGCGCAGCGCAACGGGACGCACGAACAGCACGCTGACGGTTGCGACGATGGTGAACACCAGGAATTGCCAGACCAGCGGAAGCCCGACTGCGGTGAATCCCGACGTCACCAGCGCGGCCACACTCAGCATTCCGAGGGCAGCAGTGAGAGTGAAGATCTCTGCGACAGCCAGCACCGCTGCGACGATCAACCAGATCAGCCATGGATCCATTGCGTGCCTCCCGGCCGGTGCGGGTGTGGCTGGACGACCATCCCTGGGCCCCGTGCGCGTGACGGCGCGCCTCTGAGAAAAGCTCGTGCGTAGCGAGCGGGCCTGCGCTGGGGAGAGGCACCCAGGCGATCACCTATTTGGGGTAATTTTACCCGTTGAAGTGGGTGGTCGCCGCGCCGCCGGCCGAGAGCTCGGGACCGACAGCGGTAGCAGGCCCCCAGCCGGCCGGGAGCTCGCTCAGTGTCGGCGTCGTACGGCAGTGACGACCAGCCACGTTGCGAGTACGGCGCACCCTGCCAGGACCAGCCGCCGGCTGTTCGGCGCGCGGGTGCCGACAGGCAGAAGATCGCGAGCGCGGTCCAGTGCGCTGAGCGGAACACCGGCCACCGCGTTGCCGGGAGGCCGACGCGACACCGCTGGGTGCGGGTGGGTGGGCGCCGTACGGCGAACGGTCTCCCACGCGGATCCCAGCTTCCGCAGGCGTGCACGGTCCAGCGCCTCCTGCAGCCGCGGCAGCAGGAGGTCTTCCTCGTCTCGGATGTCCTGCCGGATCAACGCGAAGGCCCGGCCGGCCAGCTGGTCGTGACCGGCGTCCTGGGGCTCCATGCGCTCCATCTCGGCGACCAGATTGTTGATCTCCTGGTGCTCCTCCTCCACCTGGGCAGTGAGCTCCTGACCGTCCGGGGCGAGACGCCGGAGCGCAGGCCACAAGACGACCTCTTCGGCGAAGGCGTGACTGAAGGTCAGCTGAACGATCTGCTTCAGTATCCGTCGCTGCTCGTCCTGCGTTTCGCTGCCGGACTCGTAGAGGTTCATCGGGCGGTCGAGCTCGGCGTGGTCACGTCGCTGTCGTGCCAAGACGCTGGCCTCGCCGCCGAGTTCCTGGATGCTCTGTTCGGCTATCGAACGAGTCATGCCCTTTCCTCCCTTTCCCATACGCCAACGAACGATCCGGGAATGAATCCGAGGACACCGACCAGCAGGTTCTCTCTCCTGCAGGCGGCTTCGGCACCCCTGGTCCAAGCTCTTGCACACCAACCCACTGCCGCTTCATTGGTGGTACGGACGGGTGAGAGTGGGGTTGCCCGGCGCGCGGTGCCGCAGTCGCCGCTCATGGGACCCGGAGCATGGCCGACGTTCTGTCGTGCCCCGTGTGCACAAGGCGTACCGGGGTACTCCGGCAGTTCGAACCTCGGTTCCTCAAGGAGACCCGGATGACGTTCAATCCCTTGGAGCAGCGTGGTATTCCGCTGGACCGCCAGCTCAGGAACTGGCGTGAGCTGAATGTAGAGCCGATCGACCCTGATCACTGTGATCCGTACACGCGGTGTCGGATCATCACGATGAACGGTATCGAGGTGGAGGCGATTATGTTCAGCCACCAGCTCGCCCGTAATACGGCCGATCCGGAGATCAAGAGGCAGCTCGCGAGGACCCGTTACATCGAGGCGCAGCAGCAGAAGGCAGTGAACTGGCTGCTGCCCGGAGTGTCGTCTGTTCTGGAGACGACGATCGCCTACGAGCAGGTGGCGGTAGACCTGACCGCGTGGATCGCGCGGATGGAACCGGACCCGTATCTGCAGCAGGCGTACCAGTTCGGTGTGCTGGAGGACTTCGATCACCTGTACCGGTACGCGAACCTGTACGAGATGATCGAGCACCGCAAGGCGGAGTCGATCGTCGACGGTCTGACGGAGGTCATGCCCGGCAGGCCCACCAAGTTCCATCACCGCAATCCGGTGGACAACGTCCGGGACCCGTACGACCGGACGCGGACCGATCCGCTGTCCAAGCTGCACGCGCTGACGGTCCTGTCGGCCGAGCAGCAGACGATGAACTTCTACATGAACACCGGCCCCACCTACATGGAGCCGATCGCCCGGCAGCTCTACCAGGAGATCGGGTTGATCGAGGAGGAGCACGTGACTCACTACGAGTCGCTCGTCGACCCGGGTGAGACGTGGTGGGAGCAGTTGGTCAATCACGAGTACAACGAGTGCTACTTGTACTACTCGTTCATGGAGCAGGAGAGCGACCCCAAGGTCAAGGCGATCTGGGACCTGCACCTGAACATGGAGCTCGAGCACCTGCACATCGCCTGTGACCTCATGCGGCGCCACGACGGCCGCGAGCCCCAGGAAGTGCTGGCGCCGCGGCTGCCCAACGTCCTGACGTTCGAACCCAACAAGGCGTACGTGCGGGAGCTGCTCGACACGCAGATGGACCTGACGACCCTCGGTGCCGGCTACGTCCGTGATGCGCACGAGCGCTTCGAGCAGATGCAGGAGCAGATCCATGGAGGCGAACAGCCGCCGAGCGAACGGGTGATGACCCAGCACGACCAGATGTTCGGCCGCGAGTACCGGCTGGAGACCGAGGGCGAGCACCCTGACCCCGCCATGCGCGAGAACACCTGACGGGAAGGATTCACATGACTGAGATCCACACCCACCGGGCCGGTGACGACCACGCGGCCGACAACGACGTGGTGGCGCTGCTCATGCGCCAGCACGGAGACATCCGTAACCTCTTCGACGAAGTCGAGCAGTCGACAGGTGACAGGAGGAAGGACGCCTTCCGTCGCCTCGTGCGTCTCCTGGCGGTGCACGAGACGGCTGAGGAAGAGGTGGTGCATCCTTTCGCCCGCCGGAGTCTTCCGGGCGGTGAACAGGTCGTCGAGGACCGGCTGGCGGAGGAGCGGGCGGCCAAGGAAGCACTGTCGGCGCTCGACGACATGGACATCGACGACCCGAAGTTCCTGCCCCGGCTGCTGGCCCTGAGGGAAGACGTCCAGGCGCACGCACGTGCCGAGGAACGCTACGAGTTCACCCACATTCGCCGCAGCACGGACGCCGCCAAACTCGCCTTGATGGCCAAAGGAGTCAAGGCGGCCGAAGCCATGGCGCCCACCCGGCCTCACCCAGGAGTGGAGTCAGCCGCAGCGAACGTCGCGCTGGGACCCGTGGCCGCCCTGATGGACCGCACCAAGGACGCCGTACGCAAAGCAATGGGCCACGACGGCTGAACTGTAAGCACTGCCCTCAGGCAGCTCACGACTGGCTGAGGGCACCGCCTCGGCTCACTCGGTGTTCTTCTGTACCAGGCAGTCGTATCCCAGTTGCATGGTGTCGGCGACCGCAAGGGCGGTGAGAGCGCCCGTCACGGTTCGCGTGGCACGCGGCCACAGCAGGTGGGCACCGGTGATGGTGGTCGTCAGCCAGACGCTCAGGCAGAACGGGCAGGTGACGAGCTCGCCCACGGTCGACCTGAGGTCGCCTCCGCGCGGGCTCTCGCTCACCTCGGCTGGGCCGGTCGCCTCCTTGTAGCGCGTGAACGGCGCCCGGAGGGGGCTGGTGACGGACCCTTTGCTGAGCAGTCGCCCCAGCCGGAATGTGGCCGCCGCCGTGAACAGCGTGTCCAAGGGGTCGTGGCGATCCGGCAATTTCGTCTTCCGCATGCCGACTGCCGCACCCCAGGCGGCTGTGTACGCACTGAACGCGACTACGGCCGCGAGGTGCCCGCCGAGTCGGCGCTCCTCCCGCGGGGAGTAGTCCTTGCTCGCTCGCCGCAACGCCGGCGGCAGTACGCGTTTCAGTGCCCGCTGCACAACTCCGTCCGCAGGGCCGCGACCGTCGTGCTCAAGCCTTTCAGTCATGAACCACAGGTATCCTTTCGGCGCCCAAAGAAACGACATCGGCTGCCATTCGCTCGACGGGCGGTGTGCCCGGGCGGTGCAGGCCACCGGCTCGCCGTCACAGCGCTTTTGACACCATTCGCGGCGGCGGCGTGCGGCGCGAGCGCAGCAGAGCGCGCCCGGTGGAGGCGTACCACTGCGCGGCGATCACAGTGGCGAGGGCGATCTCGATCAGATCCCCGCCGTAATACATCAACTGCGCGCCCGTCCGCAGGTCTGCCAGGGCGTAGGAGGTGCCGGGCGGTGCCGTCACGTACAGCGACTTCGCCAGGACGGCATGCGCGGCACCGATCGCCAGGAGCGTGCCGCCCCGCCACGACAGGCTCCACTGCTGCCGGACGGGCTCCAGGTGGCACAACGAGACCGTGAGCAGTATCCCCGCCATGAGCACATGCGCGTGCACTGCGGCATGGAGGAGCACCTGATGGTGCGTGCCGGCCAGGAGGGTGGTCCGGTAGAGCAGCAACAGTCCGCCGACATTCAGCACCGCCGCCACCGGCGGACAGAGGAGCCATGTGACAGGCCGGGAGTGGGCTGTGCGTACCAGCAGGTGACGTACGCCCCCCGGCGGCAGTGCGCGGAGGGCCAGCGTCAGCGGCCTTGCCAGCATCATCAGGAGCGGTGCGGCCATACCGCCCAGGAGGTGCTGCGCCATGTGGGCCGTGAACGGTCCGCCCGGAAGGACGGACGGCATCGCGCCGGCCAACGCGGCGGCTCCGGCCAGGAACGACATGTCGCGGCGTACCGGCCATCGATCACCCCGTCGCCGCAGCCGCGCGGCGACGGCGAGATACGCGGCGGCCGCAAGCAGGGAGACGGCGCCCGTCACCAACTCCGACGGACCCACGCCGACGAGGTCCGGCGCGGGGTGGACGTGGACCGGCATGGTCAGGCGGACCGGTGGCGACGTTGTGCACGGACGGCCAGAACCATACCGATGAGGAGCAGAACGAGACCGGCGATGTTCCACAGCACGTCATAGGGGGTGACATCGACGCCGTACCGGATTTGATGCAGGCGCAGCACCTTGTGGTCCACGATGCCGTCGAACAACTGGAAGCCGCCGAGTCCCAGGAACACTCCGGCCCGGGCGTGGGAGCGAGAGAGCGCGTCACGGCGGCGGAGGTCGGCGAAGAGGAAGAAGCCGGCCACCAGCGCGAGCAGTTCGGCGGTGTGCAGCAATCCGTCCGACAGGAGACCGATACTGGCGACCGACCGGTCGTAGAAATGGTGCCAGCCGAGAATCTGGTGGAAGACGATCTCGTCGACTCCGGCCATGATCCCCACGCCGATCAGCGCGCAGACCGCCATCGACCGCCGGGGGCGGGGTGACGCTGCCGGCACTACTTCTTGGCCTCGTCGTCGGGGCGTTCGCCTTCCGCCTGTGATGGAGTGTTCTCCTGCATGGGTCGATCGATCCTCTTCCTCGTCGTGGTTCCCGTGCGGTCACGTAGCAGCGCACCCAGCGGCTGCACAGAGAGCGATTACCCACCGGGGGCCGCCACAGACCCGCGCCCGGCGAAGGTGCTGCCGAATGGACCACTGCGCGGTGCCTCGGCACCGGGTCTCGCGGTGGGTTCAGGTTATGTGCGCTGGGGGCGTTACACGCGACGCACGTTTTGAGGCACAGTCCGACGAGCTGCCAGGGGGGAGAGGCCGTATGTTCACCACCCGCCCCACCCTCCAGGGCACCTTCGGCATGGTGTCCTCCACCCACTGGCTCGCCTCCCAGTCCGCGATGGCGGTCCTGGAGGACGGCGGCAACGCCTTCGACGCCGCCGTCGCCGCCGGATTCGTCCTGCACGTCGTCGAACCGCACCTCAACGGGCCCGCGGGCGAGGTGCCGGTCATCCTCGCGCCGGTAGGTGCACCGGTGCGGGTGCTCTGCGGGCAGGGGCCCGCACCGGCCGGCGCGAGCGCCGGTCACTACCGGGCGCTCGGACTCGGTCTCGTGCCGGGCACCGGGCCGCTGGCCGCCGCCGTGCCGGGAGCGTTCGACGCGTGGATGCTTCTGCTCCGGGATTACGGCACCAAGTCGCTCAGCGAGGTGCTGCGGTACGCCATCGGGTACGCGCAGGACGGACACGTGCCCGTCGAGCGGGTCGGCGAGACCGTGGAGACGGTGCGCGCCCTGTTCGAGGAGGAGTGGACCTCGTCCGCCGAGGTGTACCTTTCGCGCGGCAGGGCCCCCGTCCCCGGCGAGCTGCTGCGCAACCCCGCGCTCGCCGCCACCTGGCGCCGCCTGATCGCCGAGGCCGAGGCGGCGGGCGGCCGGGACCGGGTGCGGCAGATCGACGCGGCGCGTGGGGTGTGGCGCGAGGGGTTCATCGCGCAGGCGCTGGTACGGCAGGCCGCCCGCCCCACCTTGGACACCAGCGGCGTCCGGCACACGGGCACGCTGTCCGCCGCCGACCTGGCCGGCTGGTCCGCGACGTACGAGGCGCCCGTCACGTACGACTGGAACGGCTGGACGCTGTGCAAGGCGGGCGGCTGGAGCCAGGGGCCCGCCTTCCTCCAGCAGCTCGCGCTGCTGCCCCCGCAACTGCCCGCGTACGGCTCCGCCGACTACGTCCACCTGCTGATCGAGGGGTGCAAGCTGGCGATGGCGGACCGGGAAGTCTGGTACGGCGACGCCGCCGATGTGCCCGTCGACGCGCTGCTTTCGGCGTCGTACAACGCCGGGCGCCGGGCGCTCGTGGGGGACAGGGCCTCGCTGGAGCTGCGGCCAGGGAGCCCCGAGGGGCGCACACCCGTGCTGAGCGCCCACGCGTCGGCCGTCGCCGCCGGGGCGCCAGGAGCCGAGGCCGCGGACCCGGCCCCCGGCGCCGGTGAACCGACCGTCGCCGGGAACGGGGCGACCCGCGGCGACACCTGCCACCTGGACGTCGTCGACCGCTGGGGCAACATGGTCACGGCCACGCCGAGCGGCGGCTGGCTCCAGTCCAACCCGGTGGTTCCGGAGCTCGGCTTCCCGCTCGGTACGCGGCTGCAGATGGCGTGGCTGGACGACGGGCTGGCGAACACGCTCACGCCCGGACGGCGGCCGCGCACCACCCTGAGTCCGTCGCTCGCGCTGCGGGACGGAGTGGCCGTCATGGCCTTCGGTACGCCCGGCGGTGACCAGCAGGACCAGTGGCAGTTGCACTTCTTCCTCGCGGTCGCGCTCGCCGGCGCGACGGCGCGCGGCTCACTCGCCCTGCAGGAGGCCATCGACGCGCCCAACTGGCACAACGACTCCTTCCCCGGCTCCTTCCATCCGCGCGGGATGCGGCCGGGGAGCGTCACCGTCGAGTCGCGCATGGACGCGGGAGTCGTCGGGGAGCTACGGCGCCGGGGGCACCACGTGACGGTCGGCGGACCGTGGTCCGAGGGGCGGCTGTGCGCGGTCGCGCGGGACCCGCGGACGGGTGTGCTGTCCGCCGCGGCGAACCCCAGGGGTATGCAGGGTTACGCGGTCGGACGGTGAGGGCACCGCGCGTTGCCCGCGTTGTCAGCGGGTCGTGCTTTGCTGGATACATGATCGATGACAAGTTGTCCGACGTCGAAGAGGCCCTGCGCAAGGCGGCCGCCGCCGAGATCCTGCCGCGGTACCGCCAGCTCGCCGCGCACGAGATCGTCGAGAAGACCGGGCCGCACGACCTGGTCACCATTGCCGACCGCCAGGCGGAGGAGCACCTCACGGCCTCTCTGACCCGGCTGCTGCCGGGGTCGGTGGTCGTGGGCGAGGAGGCGGTCCACGAGGACCCGGCCGTGTACGAGGCGCTGCGCGGCGACGCGCCGGTGTGGATCGTGGACCCGGTGGACGGCACCCGGCAGTTCGTGCGCGGCGAGGCGGGCTTCTGCACGCTCGTCGCCCTGGCGCACCGGGGCGACGTACTCGCCTCGTGGACGTACGCGCCCGTGCTCGACGAGCTGGCCGTGGCCGTGCGCGGGGGCGGGGCGCGGCTGAACGGTGAGGTGCTGCGGGCGGGAGTTCCGGGTACGGGCGCGACGCTGCGGGTCGCCACGTCCCATCCGGACTTCACGACGGAGCGGCAGAAGGCGGCGCTGCTCGGCCTGAATGTGAAGGGCGTCGAGGCCCGCCCCTGCGGGTCGGCCGGACTTGAGTACCTGGCCGTGGCCAGGGGCGATCTGGACGCGGTGGCGTTCTCGTGGGAGCTGGCCTGGGACCACGCGGCGGGACTGCTGCTGGTCGAGGAGGCGGGCGGTTCGCACGCGACCGTCGAGGGCGAGCGGTTCCGGCTGACGGGAGGCAACGCACTGCCGTTCACGGCCGCGCGGGACGCGGCTACGGTCGCACGGGTGGTCGCGCTGCTGGGTGGCGGGGCGGTGTAAGGGCGGGGCGGGGCAGTAGCGGTGTGGCGTGTACTTCCGGCCACCCGCCCCCTCCCGCCGTCCGTGGTCCCCTGGCCAGGAATATCCTGAGGGTCCTGGCCATCGGCTGACGAAGGAGTCCGAAGGTGCCGTCGATGCTCGATGCCGTCGTCGTAGGGGCGGGGCCCAACGGACTGACCGCCGCTGTCGAACTCGCCCGCCGGGGCTTCTCGGTGGAGGTGTTCGAGGCCCTGGACACCGTGGGGGGCGGCGCCAGAACCGAGGAGCTCACGCTCCCCGGGTTCCGGCACGACCCCTGTTCCGCCGTGCACCCGCTGGGTGCGGGGTCGCCGGCCTTCAAGGCCATGCCGCTCGGCCGGTACGGCCTGGAGTGGCTGCACCCCGAACTGCCCATGGCCCATCCCTGGGACGACGGCACCGCGGCTGTCCTGTCCCGGTCGGTCGCCGAGACCGCCGCGTCGTT
This sequence comes from Streptomyces flavidovirens DSM 40150, assembly GCF_000429085.1. Taxonomy (GTDB): domain Bacteria; phylum Actinomycetota; class Actinomycetes; order Streptomycetales; family Streptomycetaceae; genus Streptomyces; species Streptomyces flavidovirens. Next base: position 217,825 of record NZ_AUBE01000008.1, read on the forward strand.
CGGCGCGCGGGACGCCGGGACGTACCGGCGGCTCGTCGCCCCCTATGTGACGAAGTGGGACACGCTGGCCCGCGACTTCATGTCGCTGCCGTACAGCGCCCTGCCACGCGACCCGCTCACTCTGGCCCGGTTCGGTATCGACGGACTTCCGCCCAGTACGTGGCTGATGCGCCGCTTCCGCGACGAAAAGGCGCGCGCCCTGTTCGCCGGGCTCGTCGCACACGTCATAGCGCCGCTGGGCGGTCTCGCGACGAGCGCCGTCGGGCTGGTCTTCGCCCTTGCCGCGCACACCGGCGGCTGGCCGATGCCGCGCGGCGGGTCACAGTCGATCGCGGACGCGCTCGCGGCGTATCTGCGTGATCTCGGCGGGGTGGTGCACACCGGCTTCGAGGTCAAGCGGCTGGATGACCTGCCGCCCGCGCGCGCGTACGTCTTCGACACCTCGCCCACCGCGCTGGCGCGGATCGCCGGACTCGGGCAGGCGTACGAGAAGTACCGGTACGGCGCGAGCGTATTCAAGATCGATTACGCGCTTGACGGGCCGGTGCCCTGGGCGGCGGAGGAGGCCCGGCGGGCCGGTACCGTCCAAATCGGCCCGACCAGCGGCGAGATCGGCACCGCGCTGAACCTGGCCTCGGGCGGTACGGCACCCGAGACGCCGTTCCTGATCACCGCCCAGCCGAGCCTGGTCGACCCGTCCCGCGCCCCCGAGGGCAAGCATGTCTTCTGGGCGTACGGTCATGTCCCGCACGCCTGGGACGGCGACCTGACCGACGCGATCGAGCGGCAGATCGAACGCTTCGCGCCTGGCTTCCGCGACCGCGTGCTCGCCCGCGCCACCGCGGGACCGCCGGAACTGGCCGCCCGCAACGCGAACTACATCGGCGGGGACATCGCGTGCGGCGCGGCGTCGGGACTCCAGCTCATGCTGCGGCCGAAGGTGACCCTGTTCCCGTACGCGACCAAGCATCCGGCGGTCTTCATCTGCTCGTCCGCGACTCCGCCGGGACCCGGCGTGCACGGCATGTCGGGGCACAACGCGGCGAAGGCGGTCTGGCGGCGGCTGCGCGCGGCCTGAAACCCAGTCGTGGGAGGAGAGGATGGGCCCATGACGGCCATCACTCTCGTACGCGGAGACATCACCGAGCAGCACGTCGACGCCATCGTCAACGCCGCCAACTCGTCCCTGCTGGGTGGCGGCGGCGTCGACGGCGCCATTCACCGCAAGGGCGGCCCCGCCATCCTCGCCGACTGCCGCCGCCTGCGCGCCTCCCAGTACGGAAAAGGGCTGCCGACCGGGCGGGCGGTCGCCACGACGGCGGGGGAGCTGGACGCGCGGTGGGTGATCCACACGGTGGGTCCGGTGTGGCAGCCGGATCAGGACCAGTCCGGGCTGCTCGCCTCCTGCTACCGCGAATCGCTGCGCGTGGCGCGGGAGCTCGGGGCGGCGACCGTCGCGTTCCCCGCCATCTCGACCGGTATTTTCCGGTGGCCGCTGGACGACGGCGCGCGCATCGCCGTCCGTACGGTCCGGGAGGAGGCCGACGGATCGGTCACCGAGGTACGGTTCGTGCTCTTCGACGAGGCCGCGTACCAGGCGTTCGAAACAGCCCTGGCAGCCGCACCTTGATGTCGGATTCCCGCCAGCCCCGGGTGCGCGGCGTGCCCGATGCTTGAGCCATGCACACCGACACCGAGCGTTGCGTACGCGCCGTCCAGTCCAAGGACTCGCGCTTCGACGGCTGGTTCTTCACCGCGGTCCTGACCACCCGGATCTACTGCCGCCCCAGCTGCCCGGTGGTGCCTCCCAAGGTCGAGAACATGACCTTCTACCCGAGCGCCGCCGCCTGCCAGCAGGCCGGTTTCCGGGCCTGCAAGCGCTGCCGGCCCGACACGAGCCCCGGCTCCCCCGAGTGGAACGCCCGCGCCGACGCCGTCGCCCGCGCGATGCGTCTGATCAGCGACGGCGTCGTCGACCGCGAGGGCGTGCCGGGGCTCGCCGCGCGCCTCGGCTACAGCACCCGGCAGATCGAGCGCCAGCTACTGGCCGAGCTCGGCGCGGGGCCGCTCGCCCTCGCCCGGTCCCAGCGCGCCCAGACCGCCCGCCTGCTGATCGAGACGACCCCGCTGCCCATGGCGGACGTGGCCTTCGCCGCCGGATTCTCGTCGGTACGCACATTCAACGACACGGTGCGCGAGGTCTTCGCCCTGTCACCGAGCGAACTGCGCAGCCGCGGCGGGAAGCAGCCGCACACCCCCGGCGCGATCTCGCTCCGGCTGCCGTTCCGCGCCCCGCTCAACCCCACCAACCTCTTCGGCCACCTCGCCGCGACCGCCGTACCGGGCGTCGAGGAATGGCGCGACGGAGCGTACCGGCGCACGCTCACCCTTCCGTACGGCCACGGCATCGCGACCCTGACCCCGCGTCCCGACCACATCGGCTGCCTGCTGTCCCTCACCGACCTGCGCGACCTGACCATCGCCATCAGCCGCTGCCGCAGGCTGCTCGACCTCGACGCCGACCCGGTCGCCATCGACGACCAACTGCGCACCGACCCGCTGCTCGCCCCGCTCGTCGACAAGGCGCCGGGGCGCAGGGTGCCGCGTACGACCGACGCTGCCGAGTTCGCGGTACGCGCGGTGCTCGGCCAGCAGGTTTCCACGGCCGCCGCCCGCACGCACGCGGCCCGCCTGGTCACCGCGCACGGCACGCCGGTCGACGATCCGGGGGGCGGCCTGACCCACCTCTTCCCGGACCCCGCCGGGCTGGCCGCGCTCGACCCCGAGTCGCTCGCCCTGCCGCGCAGTCGCCGCACGACGTTGACGACGCTGGTCTCCTCGCTCGCCGACGGCAGTCTCACGCTCGGCATCGACAGCGACTGGGAGCGGGCCCGCGCCCAGCTCATGGCGCTGCCGGGCTTCGGGCCCTGGACGGTCGAGGTGATCGCGATGCGGGCCCTCGGAGACCCGGACGCGTTCCTGCCGACCGACCTCGGGATCCGGCGGGCCGCGCGGGAGCTGGGGCTGCCGTCGACGCCGGCGGCGTTCACGGCGCGGGCGTCGGCCTGGCGGCCGTGGCGGGCGTACGCCGTCCAGTACCTCTGGGCCACCGACGATCACCCCATCAACAACCTCCCGGTATGAGGAGCGCGTACATGCACACGCACACCAAGCAGCACAGCGTCATCGACAGCCCGTACGGTCCCCTGACGCTGGTCGCGACGGACGGCATGCTGTCGGGCCTGTACATGACCGACCAGCGCCACCGGCCGCCGGAGGAGTCGTTCGGTGAACGGGCGACGGGGATCCTGCGGGAGGCCATCCGGCAGCTCGACGCGTACTTCGCGGGCGAGCTGAAGGAGTTCGACCTGGAGCTGAGCCTCGACGGCACGCCGTTCCAGCGCGGCGTCTGGGCGCAGCTCCAGCAGATCCCGTACGGCGAGACCTGGACGTACGGCGAACTGGCCGAGCGCCTCGGCAATCCGGCGGCGTCCCGCGCGGTGGGCCTGGCCAATGGCAGGAACCCGGTCGGCATCATCGTGCCCTGCCACCGGGTGGTCGGGGCGGCGGGGAGCCTCACCGGCTACGGCGGCGGCCTGGAGCGGAAGCGGAGGCTGCTGGCGTTCGAGGCGGGCGGCACGGCCGGCGGCCGGCTCTTTTAGGGACGGGTGCGGGTGGATGCGGGTGCTGGTGCGGGTTGGGCGGGTCCGCTGCGGCGGGGCCGGGGAAAGCCCCGCCGCAGGCGGTCTAGTCGGTGACCGGGGTGAACGGGTTCGGAGGCTGCCCCGTCCAGCGGTGCAGAACCGCCCGCGCCGTCTGCTTCGTCACGCCGTCCTCCACCACCGTGCCCGCCTCCACGAGGTAGAAGCGGCCGTCGTCGAGCGAGATCAGACCGTACTGCCCGCCGGACTCCCACCCGTACGTCCCCGACGCCTCATGGTGCAGCCCCGCGCGGAGCAACGGCAGCAACTCGCCGACCTCCGGCTCCGGCTGACCCGTGACCGGCCCGGTGACCGGCCGCTTCGAACCGTCGGCGATGAAGAGCGAGTAGTTGGGGAACTGCGGCTTCGCGCCCTTGTAGACCGCCATCAGCCAGTTGCCGGTGTGCGCGTCGTACTCCAGATTCTGTACGCCGTAACGCGTGTTGCCGGTGCGGACGAAGTACTTGCCGTCCACGTACGGGGGACCGCTGGTGTGCGGCGCGCTCTGCGGCAGCGGTCGCTCGTACTTGCGCCACTTCCGTACGTCGTACTGGAGCAGGACCTGATGGTCGTTGTCCTGCCGCTTGACGTTCGAGTAGATGCCGTACGCGACCGTCAGGACCTGCTTGCCGCGCTTGACGAGGCTGCCGCGGTCGAGCTCGGGCCCGAAGGCGACTCCGTCGATCCCGCTGCACCCGTACCGGTGGTCGGGGGTGTTGGCGGTGTCGCCGTCGAACTTCCCGTCCCTGTTCATGTCGGCCGTGTAGTCGTCCACGACCTCCTGGAGGTGGACGGTCGACACGACGTCGCTGGTCCGCGCGTCCATGCCCATGCGGTTGATGCGGTCCCCATCGAGAATCGCGATGTAGAAGGCCTTCGCCGACTTGTACTCCAGCGAGCCGTAGACCCGCCCGTCCGTCGTGTTGTAGTCCAGATCGCCGAGATGCCCGGTGAATCCGGATACGGAACCCACCGGATTTCCGCGCAAATCAGTCTTGACGAGGAGGTTGGTGAAGGAGAAGTACATGAACCCCTTGCGGCGGTCCACCGCCACGCCCTGGACGTGACCGGACTTCCACGCGCCGCCCCTTATCTCGGCGGGCAGGTGTCTCCCCTTGGGCGCCGCGGCCGTTGACGTCCGCTCGGACGGTTCCTCCGCTCCGGCCGCGACGGTGCCCTGGGCCACAAGGGCCCCGGCAGCAAGGACAGTCAGGACTCCGCCGGCGAATGTGCGTCGCATGGGCTCTCCAAGTTTCGTCGAGGAACGAAGCGGAACGAAAGCGGAACGAAGGCGAACGAGGGCGAACGAAGGAGTGGGGGATGCCAGGCACGTTAGGCCGCGCTGTGGTCCGTTCGGTGCACTCCGGTGCAACACCGGGTGAAGGCACTGAGGCAACAGACCGTAGAGGTCACCGGGGTTGACGGACAGGCTTGATTCAGCCGAGCACCAGCCGCGCCGTACGGTGGGCCAGTTCGGTGATCCGTACGCCGTCGAACCCGAACACCGCGCTGCGCACCGTGTCCTCCAGCGGCTCGGTCCACTGCCGTCCGATGCCGGCGGCCCCGGACAGCACCCCGGCCACCGAGCCCGCCGTCGCTCCGTTGGAGTCGGTGTCGAGCCCGCCGCGCACGGTGAGTGCGATGGTCCGGGTGAAGTCGCCGTCGCCGTACAGCAGGCCGGCCGTGATGACCGCGGCGTTCGGGACGACGTGGATCCAGCCGAGCCGGCCCGTCTCCTCGTCCATCGCGGTGAGTGTGTCCTCCCACGCCGCCCCGGCCGCGTGCAGCGCGAGCGTGTGACGGACCGTACGGGCGAGGCGGCTGCTCGCCGGTACGCGCTCCAGCGCCGCCTCCAAAGCGGCGCGCGGCCCGGACGCGGTGAAAGCGGCGGCGATCAGCGCTGCCGCCCACATCGCGCCGTACACGCCATTGCCGGTGTGCGACAGCACGGCGTCGCGGCGGGCCAGCGCGGCCGCCCGGTGCGGGTCGCCCGGATTGGTCCAGCCGAAGATGTCGGCGCGGATGAGGGCGCCGATCCACTCCTGGTACGGGTTCTCGTAGGTGGCGGTCAGCGGCGGCCTCAGGCCGTTCGCGAGATTGCGGTACGTCACCCGCTCGGCGGTGAACGTCTGCAGGTACGGCAGGCGCAGCAGCCACAGTTCGCCGACCTCCTCGGTGGTGAAAGCGAAGCCGTGGGTCTCCAGCAGGTGCAGACCGAGGATCGCGTAGTCGACGTCGTCGTCCCGGCAGCTGCCGCTGATCCGGCCGCGTACGCAGTGCTGCCATTCGGGACGCAGTTCGAAACCGGTCGTGGCGGACGGGGGCTCGGGCAGGTAGTCGGTGAGGGGGAGTGCGCCGGTCAGCCGCAGATAGCGGTCGATGCGTGCCCGCGTCCAGTAGTCGCCGCGCTCCACGGGCTTGCCGAGCATGTTGCCCGCGATTCTGCCCAGCCAGCCACCGAGGATCCGGTCGGCCGTGTGCGTGCTGTGTGGCGTCATGCGTCGGGTCTACCCGCTTCCGGTGGTCCAGCATGGGGGATTTGTGTGATTTTCACTGGTATGCGAGAGAGGTGGGACGCGCGGCGCGCGATGAGGTGCGGCGACTTCACTCCGGTCGCCGCCGATGGAGTGAACCCGTTCGACGATCGGGCAGGTACGCATAACGACCCACTATGGGCGTAAAAAATATGAAAGATCTGGTTGGCGCGCCGTTCGGGGGATCCGCGCCACGCCGGACGCCCATGGGCAGGGGCCCCTTCCTGCGGATAAGGTCGGGGCGGCGCGACTGCCTGTTCGAAAGCAAGGGATAGCAAGGTGACGGACGGAGCAGTAACTGAGACCGCCCGCGTGCTCGTCGCGGCGGACAAGTTCAAGGGCTCGCTCACGGCCGTGCAGGTCGCGGAGCGGGTGACGGCCGGGCTGCGGCGGGTTGTCCCCGGCGTAAGCGTCGAGGCACTGCCTGTCGCCGACGGCGGCGACGGCACGGTGGCCGCGGCGGTCGCGGCCGGGTTCGAGCGCCGGGAGGTACGGGTCACCGGACCGCTCGGCGAGCAGCTCACGGCGGCGTTCGCGCTGCGCGACGGCACCGCCGTGGTCGAAATGGCGGAGGCCTCGGGTCTCCAGCACCTGCCCGAGGGTGTATTCGCGCCGCTCACCGCGACGACGTACGGCTCCGGTGAGCTGCTGCGCGCCGCACTCGACGCGGGCGCCCGCACGATCGTCTTCGGCGTCGGCGGCAGCGCCACCACCGACGGCGGTGCGGGCATGCTGGCTGCGCTCGGCGCGCGCTTCCTGGACGCGGCGGGCGAACCGGTCGGTCCTGGCGGCGCGGCTCTGCGCGACCTGGCGACGGCCGACCTTTCCGGCCTGGACCCACGTCTCGCCGACGTGGACCTGGTCCTCGCCAGCGACGTCGACAACCCGCTGACCGGCCCGAAGGGCGCGGCGGCGGTGTACGGCCCCCAGAAGGGCGCCACCGAGGAGGACGTGGCCACGCTCGACGCGGCGCTGGCCCACTACGCCTCCGTACTCGGGCCGCAGTACGCGGACTCGCCCGGCGCGGGTGCGGCGGGCGGCATCGGGTACGGCGCGCTGATCGCGCTCGGCGCGAGCTTCCGCCCCGGCATCGAGGTCATGCTCGACGTGCTCGGCTTCGCCGATGCCCTGTCCCGCGCGACCCTGGTCATCACGGGCGAGGGCTCGCTCGACGCGCAGACGCTCCACGGCAAGGCGCCGGCGGGCGTGGCGGCGGCGGCGCGCGCCAAGAACGTCGAGGTCATCGCGGTTTGCGGCCGGCTGGCCCTCCCCCCGGAGGTCCTCGGGACGGCCGGCATCCGCCGCGCGTACGCCCTGGCCGACCTGGAGCCGGACCCGGCCCGCTCGATGGCCCAGGCGGGCCCGCTGCTGGAACGAGTGGCGGAGAACATCGCCCGCGACTTCCTGACCTGACGGCGCCGGGGGCGGGTGGCGGCGGCGGGGGACCGCGCGCCTTTAGGGGCGCGTCGTCCTCCATCGCCGGACGGGCTTGATCTCCGGGGTGCGGCTCAGCTTCCGGGCCGCGCCCCAGGGCCCGCCGTCGCTGCGAAGCCGATGGGCCGTCAGCCCCGGTGACGCGTTGCGCGGGCCGCAGGCCCACCGCGTGCGGCGGGGCGGGTCCGGGAGAGGCTCTTCCCAACCGCAGCGTTTCAAGGTAGAGGCGCTGCCCGCCTGGATCCTGGGCACCGGCAAGCCCGAGCGGCACCGACCCCGTCGCCTCGTCCGCGGGCACCGCGAGCAAGGCGGCACGCACCTGCTGCGAGTGGATGAGCTCCATGCGCTGCGCGGGGCGCCGCGACACGGAGGCCGAGGGTGACACCGTGCCCTCGTGCCTCGGCGACGAGGCGGGCGAGACCGGCCGCGAACCGCCACGGCTTGCGCTCGGCGGCTTCCGCCCGTGCAGCAGCACATCGGCCGGCCTGCACGAGCTGCCCGGCCGTCGGCAGCATGTTCCGGCGAAGGGGTGAGCGGCCCGCCGCGACGTGCGCTCGAACAACGGCTCACCGAAGCGCGCGCGACACGCTCCCGCCAGATCCGCAGCCTGCCTCTATGCCAGTTGGGCATGGATCAACGCGTGAGCGTATTGGACCGCATGGCCGCCGGGCACGAGGGTGGTCCCAGCACTTACCACCACGTATGGGCCCCTGGAGGTTTGAAGCATGCAGCACAGTCATGCCCGGCGCGCCGTTCTTGGTGCCCTTGCCGCGCTCTCCCTCGCCCCGCTCGTCGCCTGCGGCCAAGGCGACTCCTCGGCCTCGTCGCCTCCGTCTCCCGCTGCGTCCTCGTCCTCGTCCGCGTCCGCGTTGCAGAAGGAGACGGCGAGGCCGGGTGCGGCTGCGAAGCCGTACGCTCGCGAGTTGAAGGAGCTTGAGCGCGAGTTCGACGCGCGGCTGGGTGTCTACGCCGTCGACACGGGCACCGGGCGCGAGGTGGCCTACAACGATGGCGAGCGGTTTCCCTACGCCTCCACGTTCAAGGCGCTTGCCGCCGGAGCCGTTCTGCGCGAGTACGCCCCGAGCGGCATGGGCCGGGTGATCAAGTACTCCAGGGACGATCTGATCGCCCACTCCCCGGTGACCGAGAAGCACCTCGAGACGGGGATGAGTCTGAGCGCGCTGTGTGACGCCGCCGTCCGCTTCAGCGACAACACCGCGGCCAACCTCCTGCTGGACCAACTGGGCGGCCCACGGGGCATGGACGCCGTACTCGAAGAGCTGGGTGACGACGTCACCCGGATGGAGCGCCGGGAGCCGCAGCTGAGCCAATGGGACCCACGCTCCACGCGTGACACGACCACGCCGCGCGCGCTGGCCGGCGACCTGCGCGCGTTCGTTCTCGGAGACGCCCTCGGCAAGGGCGAACGCGCGCAGCTCACGAAGTGGCTGCGGACCAACACCACCGGAGCAGAGCTCATCAGGGCCGGGATGCCCAAGGACTGGGTGGTCGGCGACAAGACCGGAACCGGGAGCACCTACGGCGCCCGCAACGACATCGCCGTGGTGTGGCCCCCCGGCACCGCACCCATCGTCGTGGCGATCATGTCGAACCGCAGCGAAAAAAACGCCGACCACGACAATGAACTGATCGCGGAAGCCGCATCCGTGGTCGCCGGCACGCTGTCGTAGCCAAGTAGCCAAGTAGCCAAGTAGCTGTGTCCGGCGGGTACTTACGATCAGTGGCGGATCAATGGAAATACGATTCGAGCGTGCCGCGACGCCGGACATCGAGCGTCGCGCAGTGGAACGAGCCGCCGAACGGCGCGTAGTGCAGCAGGTCGCACGGGATCGGCTCGAATCCCCACTTTTCCAGCGCGCGCAGCATGTCGGTGTGGTGCCGCTCCGCGATCACCCGTTTTTCGTCGATCATGAGAAGGTTCATGCTGAGCCACTTGCCGCACATCGAGGTCATCTTGAGCAAGCGCTCGTCGATCGGGTTGGGCTGCGGGGCGATCAGGATGTCCCACGAGCTCAGGACGTCGGGCAGGCGGTCGACATCGATGTATTCGGGATTGACCAGTACCTTGCCGGGCGCGAGCAAGAGGAACGTCGTGTCGATGTGCATGGGCGTGGGGCAGCGGCTCTCGATCTCGTGGATGCGATAACCGGGTCCGAGATGGCGGCGCAGCCAGTCGATGCCCATGCGGTTGGTGACGTTGCTCCGCGTGACGAACAGGTCGCGTCCCGCGCGTACGAAATCCGCCGCGTCGAAAACCGGCTCGAACTCGGTGAGGATGTAGCGCATGGGCTCGCCGGCCTCGGGGATACGGAAATCCGCGTCGAACAGTTCGTCAGTGAGCTGCGGCTTCGGCGCCGCCGTCCAGCGCGCGCCGCGCCGGAAGTAGTCCTTGAGGAGCGCGCGATAGGAGTGGGTCTCGAAATATCGGCACGGCCATGCCATCGGCGTCTCGATGATCTCGTCGCCGATCACGAGCATGCTGTCACGCGGACAGGTGTTGCAAAAACCGCGCGACGACCAGTCGGGGGTGGCGAAGCGTTGCCGGTGGTCGACCACGTCCGGGCGCGTGACCGTGATGCCGAGGGACTGCAGGAGAGCGATGAACTGATCGAGCTCCTGCTGCGCCGGCTCGATCAGCATGCGTGGGTACCTGACGCCCGCGGCAAGCCCCTGCAACCGCGCCGCCCATGGTGGGATGTTGCAGGCCACTACCGGATGGTTGGAGGGGATCGTCGCGCCATCGAGGCGGCCGACGATGATCTCCTCCAGCGGGTCCCACTCGTTGTGCGAGCTGACCGGCGAAACGAGCGGTTCCGCTGCGTCGTCCGTCGTGACCGATGGCGCCGACCATGCGTAGTGCGCAGGCCGCGTACGGGCATCGTCGTCCGCCGCCGTCGGAATGCCGGGCCTCTGCACTGCCGCCATGGTCAGCCCCTTCCCCTCGCAGAAATCATTAACTCACTGTATCCAATGCTTCACCCAATGTGGTGCGGTCGAGCTGCCACACCACACACCACACATCACGCGCCGGACAGCCGGAACGCGTCAAGAGCCAGCGTCATCTCGATCAGATCGCGCGGCCGGGACAGCGAACGGGACGTCAGCTGTTCAAGTCGGCGCAGCCGGTTGAACACCGTGTTGCGGTGGCAGTAGAGCCGCCCCGCCGTCCGCCCCGCCGACCCCTCGCAGGACAGCCACGCGTCCAGCGTCTCCAGCAGCACCACCCGGTCCGCCGGGTCCAGCCCCATCAGGTTGCCGAACACGTCCGCCACCAGCCGCTCCGCCAGCTCCGGCTGGCTCACCACGAACGCCGTCGGCATCCGCTCGTCGAGCCGTACGATCCCCGTGGCGTCCGGCGCGCAGGTCCGCAGGGCCAGGTCCGCCAGCCGCCGGGCCCGGCCCAGAGCCGCGAGGCCTTCCACCACCGGACTGATGCCGCCGGGCCCCGGACAGCGCGCGGCGAGCAGCTCCGACAGGGCGGCCGGCGTCGTGTCCTCGCCCAGCGAGACGACCCCGACCTCGCAGTCCGTACGCATCCGCCAGATGAACCGCATCCCGGCGCCCTGGATGCGCCGGTGGAAGGGCTCGCGCCCGTCCCGTCGCTCCAGCCGCAGCACCACCACCGCGTACCGCCCCTGCTCCGGCAGGTCGAGACCGGCCGCCGCGCGAGCCGCGAGGCCCGGTGAGTCCTTGCCCTCCAGCAGGGCGTCGAGCAGGGCCTGGAGCCGTTCGTCCGTACGGTGGCGCAGCTCGGCCTCGGTCGCGCGGTACGCCTCCGACGCGGTCGCCGTCTCCGCGTCCACCGCCGCGAACACCGTCGTCGCCGCCCGCATCAGTACCGCCAGCTTCTCCGGACCGCCGCCCTCCGCGCCCTCAAGGAGCGCGTCCCAGATCAGGTAGCCCGCCTGCCGGTAGGAGTGCACCAGCAACTCCAGCGGAAAGCCCTGTTGGGCCCGCCGCCTGCCGGTCCACTCCGCGTACTCCAGATCGCGGCGCGGCTGCGACTTCGGCGCGGAGATCGCCTCGATGCCGATCCGCATCGCCTTCTCGGTCTCCTGCCAGTGCTGGTCCTGCGACAGGACCCGCGTGTACAGCGGCGAGTGCGCGTGCAATTCGCGCAGGTGCTGGTCCACCAGGTCCGGCAGCCGGTCGAGCAGCGCCGTACATGCCTCGGTCAGCACCGCCCAGTCGTGCCCCGTCCGTGCTCTGCGGCCACTCATGGCCGGAGCGTGTCACGGGCCGGGCCCCCGTGACAGCCCCCTGACACGCGGTGTTGTGCGCGTGCACAACCAGTCGCGGGTGTGGCTGGTCACCGGCAGCGCTTACGCCGCCACCCGTGGACGGCGGGCCCCGCCGATGCTGAGGTGAGCGCCACCGAACGGCCCGAGGAAGGGGTGCCATGTCCGGCGCCGCATTGGAAGTACGGGATCTGTCGGCGGGATACGGACCCGTGCGGGCGCTGCGACACGTGTCGCTCACGCTGCCCGAAGGGTCCGTGGTCGCCGTACTGGGGAGCAACGGAGCGGGCAAGTCCACGCTCCTGCGCGCCATCTCCCGCACGCTGTCGCCCGACCGGGTGGTCGCCGCCGGGCTGTGCCAGGTCCCGGAAGGGTGCCAGGTGTTCGCGCGCATGACCGTCGCCGACAACCTGCGCGCGGGCGCCCTCGGCTCCACCGGCAAGCGCGCGGCGCGGGCCGCCGCGCTGCGCCGGGTCCACGAGGTGTTCCCCGTACTGGCCGACCGCGCCGGGCAGCGGGCCGGCCTGCACGGTCGTACTGCTGGACGAACAGAACGCGGCCATCGCGCTGCGCGCGAGACGGTCATCCTGCGGCCGGACAAGAACGTGACCGGCGGCATGAAGGTCGTGCGCGAGGCGGAGATGTCGGAGGCGGCCAAGAGCTTCACCGTGGGCGGCTGAGAGCCACCCGCTGACAGGCTCCACACGACGAAACGACCGAGGGCCCCGGGGATTGTCCCGGGGCCCTCGGTCGTACGTACGGTCAAACGCCTACGGTAGCTGCGCCGCGCGCGCCTCGCGCCGGTTGTCGCGGAACGTGTGCACGCGCCGCGCCGTCGCGAAGAGCGGGATGACCGCGCCCATGACGACCTGGAGCGCGCAGCCGGTCGCCAGCAGGACCTGGCCGCCCGGAGCGTCGAACGCCCAGGCCGCCAGCAGCCCCATCGCGCCCACGATCCAGGCGAGCATGGCCACCGCGAGGACACCCCGCGGCTTCGGGTACTCGACACGGCTGACCATCAGCCACGCGACGCCGATGATGGCGAGCAGCGTGGGGATGAAGGGGAGCTCCAGCAGCACGATCGAGACGACCGTCAGCGCGCCGAAGGGGCTCGGCATGCCCTGGAACATGCCGTCCTTCACCGTCACACAGGAGAATCTGGCCAGCCGCAGGACCACCGCCAGCAGCACCACGATCGCCGCCAGTGCGGAGACCCGCTGGTGGGCGTCGTCCGCGACCATGCCGTACACGAGCACGAAGTAGGCCGGGGCGAGCCCGAAGCTGATCAGGTCGGAGAGGTTGTCCAGCTCGGCGCCCATGGGCGAGCTGCGGAGCTTGCGCGCCACGAGCCCGTCGCAGAGGTCGAAGATCGCCGCGAGGAGCATCAGGATCACGGCGGTCGCGGCGCTGTGCCGCGCCATGCCGGTCTCCGCGCTGCCCTGGAGGTGCGGGATGAGGATTCCCGTGGTGGTGAAGTACACCGCCATGAATCCGCAGGTCGCGTTGCCGAGGGTGAGAGTGTCCGCTATTGACAGCCGCAGAGAGAGCGGCATGTCCTCGGCGTCGGTGTTCTCGTCCTCGGCCTCCGGCACCCAGCCGGCCTGTGTCTCAGGATCAGTCACGGTCAATTCGAGTCACCCCCGCTGTGGTGACCTGGCCGACCTCGACATCGACCTCGACACCCTCCGGAAGGTAGATGTCGACGCGCGAGCCGAAGCGGATGAGGCCGATGCGCTCGCCCTGCTCGACCTTCGTGCCCTGCGGCACGTACGGGACGATGCGGCGTGCGACGGCGCCGGCGATCTGGATCATCTCGATGTCACCGAGCTCGGTGTCGAAGTGCCAGACAACGCGCTCGTTGTTCTCGCTCTCCTTGTTGAACGCCGGGACGAACCCGCCGGGGATGTGCTCGACCGACGTCACCGTGCCCGCGAGGGGGGCACGGTTGACGTGGACGTTCAGCGGGCTCATGAAGATCGCGACGCGGGTACGTCCGTCCTTCCACGGCATGATGCTCTGCACCACTCCGTCGGCCGGGGAGATGACCCGGCCCTGAGTGATCTCGCGCTCGGGGTCGCGGAAGAACCACAGCATGCCCGCCGCGAGCGCGGTGGTGGGCACGGCGACGGCGGCCCAGCGGCCGGACTTGCGGGCCCGGGCGAGGCTGAGCGCCGCAGTGGCGACGGTCGGCAGAAGCCACGGCGATGCTCCGCGAGCAAGGCGTCCCTTGAGGAGGCCGTCGCGTGGTGCAGAGGTTTGGCTGTGGGGCATGGATGACCTTCGTAGCGGATGATGCCGCGCTGGCAACAGGGGGACGGCGGCTTACCGGCGATGGTAGCGGTTGCGGGGCGCAACTGGGCAAGCCAGAAGCCGAGTCGGCGGCCTGAAGCCGATGACAGGGTGTGATCTTTTCGCGGTCATTTCACCGCGAAATGGGCAATCAGCCCTGCAACCGGTACTCTTCGAGGAGTCGTCGACCGATGATCATTTTCTGGATCTCGGCGGTACCTTCGCCGATGAGCAGCATCGGCGCCTCACGGTAGAGACGCTCGATCTCGTACTCCTTCGAGAACCCGTAGCCGCCATGGATACGGAAGGCGTCCTCGACGACTTCCTTGCAGTACTCGGAGGCGAGGTACTTCGCCATCCCTGCCTCTAGGTCGTTTCGTTCCCCGGAGTCCTTTTTGCGTGCTGCGTTCACCATCATCGCATGCGCGGCCTCGACCTTGGTAGCCATCTCGGCCAGCTTGAACTGAATGGCCTGGTGCTGAGCGATCGGCTTTCCGAAAGTGTGACGTTGCTGGGCATACGAGACACCCAGCTCGAACGCACGCTGCGCGACACCGCAACCACGCGCGGCCACATTGACGCGGCCGACCTCGACGCCGTCCATCATTTGGTAAAACCCTCGGCCGGTCGTCCCGCCGAGTACACGATTGGCCGGAATGCGCAGTCCGTCCATGATGAGCTCGGTGGTGTCGACACCCTTGTAGCCCATCTTGTCGATCTTTCCGGGGATGGTCAGGCCGGGCCGGACCTCGCCGAAGCCCGGTTCCTTCTCCACCAGGAAGGTCGTCATCTGCTTGTGCGGGGCCGTGCCCTCGGGGAGACCCTCGTCACTGCGGCACAGGACCGCTACGAGGGTGGACGAGCCGCCGTTCGTCAGCCACATCTTCTGGCCGTTGAGGACGTACTCGTCGCCGTCCTTCACGCCCTTCGACGTGATGGCCGACACGTCCGAGCCGAGCGCCGGCTCCGACATCGAGAACGCGCCCCGCACCTCGCCCAGCGCCATGCGCGGCAGGAACGTGTCCTTCTGCTCCTGCGTGCCGTGCTGCTTGAGCATGTACGCCACGATGAAGTGGGTGTTGATGATCCCGGAGACGCTCATCCAGCCACGAGCTATCTCCTCGACACACAGCGCGTATGTGAGAAGCGACTCACCCAGGCCCCCGTACTCCTCGGGGATCATCAGCCCGAAGAGCCCGAGCTCCTTGAGGCCCTCGACGATCTCCGTCGGGTACTCGTCGCGGTGCTCCAGCTCGGTCGCGACAGGGATGATCTCCTTGTCGACGAAGTTCCTGACGGTGGCCAGGATTTCCTGCTGGATGTCGGTCAGACCGGCGGTCTGGGCGAGACGGGCCATGGCTACTTCTCCTGCGTCTTCGGCTGTGGGCGGCCCGGCTGCTCGCCGCCGCGCTCCTTGATGTACGTCTCGGTCGGAACCATCACCTTGCGCCGGAACACGCAGACGACGGTGCCGTCCTGCTTGTAGCCCTTCGTCTCGACGTAGACGATGCCGCGGTCGCTCTTGGACTTCGACGGCGTCTTGTCGAGGACGGTCGTCTCGCCGTAGATCGTGTCGCCGTGGAAGGTCGGCGCGATGTGCTTGAGCGACTCGACCTCCAGGTTGGCGATGGCCTTCCCGGACACGTCCGGCACCGACATGCCGAGCAGCAGCGAGTAGATGTAGTTGCCGACGACGACGTTCTTACCGAAGTCGGTCGTCTTCTCGGCGTAGTTGCTGTCCATGTGCAGCGGGTGGTGGTTCATGGTCAGCAGGCAGAAGAGATGGTCGTCGTACTCCGTGACCGTCTTTCCGGGCCAGTGCTTGTAGACGGCGCCGACCTCGAACTCCTCGAAAGTGCGTCCGAACTGCATGATCAGGCCTCCGGCGCTTCGAACTTGGAGGTGCGCCGCATGCCCGCCGCGCGTCCCTTGCCGGAGATCACCAGCGCCATCTTGCGGCTCGCCTCGTCGATCATCTCGTCACCGAGCATCGCGGAGCCCTTCTTGCCGCCCGCCTCGGAGGTGTAGTACTCGTACGCGTCGAGGATCAGCTCCGCGTGGTCGAAGTCCTCCTGCGACGGCGAGAAGATCTCGTTCGCGGCGGCGACCTGGTCCGGGTGCAGCACCCACTTGCCGTCGAAACCGAGGGCGGCGGCGCGCTGCGCGACCGCGCGGTAGCCCTCCTGGTTGCGGATCTGGAGGTAGGGACCGTCGATGGCCTGGAGGTTGTGCGTACGGGCCGCCATCAGGATGCGCATCAGGATGTAGTGGTAGGCGTCCGCCGGGTAGCCGGGCGGCTGCTCGCCGACGACCAGCGACTTCATGTTGATCGACGCCATGAAGTCGGCCGGGCCGAAGATGATCGTCTCGACGCGCGGCGAGGCGGCCGCGATCGCGTCGACGTTCACCAGGCCCTTGGCGTTCTCGATCTGCGCCTCGACGCCGATCTTGCCGACCTCGAAGCCCATCGTCTTCTCGATCTGTGTCAGCAGCAGGTCCAGCGCCACGACCTGCTGCGCGTCCTGGACCTTCGGCAGCATGATGCAGTCGAGGTTCTGACCCGCGCCCTCCACCACCGTGACGACATCGCGGTACGTCCACTCGGTGGTCCAGTCGTTGACGCGCACGACCCTGGTCTTGCCCGTCCAGTCACCCTCGTTGAGGAACTTCACGATGGTGTGCCGGGCCTCCGGCTTGGCGAGCGGCGCGCACGCGTCCTCCAGGTCCAGGAAGACCTGGTCGGCCGGCAGGCCCTGGGCCTTCTCCAGGAAGCGCGGGTTCGAGCCGGGAACGGCCAGGCAGGAGCGGCGCGGGCGCAGGCGGTTGACGGTCATGCGGGGACCTCCAGAGGGTCGAGCTTGTTCGCTTTCCGGATCTCGTCGACGATACGGCCGATGATCTCCGTGATACCGAAGTCCTTAGGGGTGAAAACTGCGGCCACTCCGGCAGCACGCAGCGCGGCGGCGTCCGCCGGCGGAATGATTCCGCCCGCGATCACCGGAATGTCGGCGGCCCCGGCCTCCCGCAGGCGTACGAGAACATCCGGCACCAGCTCGGCGTGCGAGCCGGACAGGATCGACAGGCCGACGCAGTGCACGTCCTCCGCGAGCGCGGCGCTCACGATCTGCTCGGGCGTCAGCCTGATGCCCTGGTAGACCACCTCGAAGCCCGCGTCGCGCGCGCGTACGGCGATCTGCTCGGCGCCGTTGGAGTGCCCGTCAAGGCCGGGCTTGCCGACCAGCAGGCGCAGCCGCCCCGAGCCGAGGTCCTCCGCCGTACGGGCCACCTTCTCCCGTACGACGGCGAGCGGGGTGCCCGCCTCCGCGGTGACCGCGACCGGTGCGCTGCTCACGCCCGTCGGCGCGCGGAACTCGCCGAAGACATCCCGCAGTGCCCAGGACCACTCGCCGGTGGTGACGCCCGCGCGGGCGCACTCGACGGTGGGGCCCATCAGGTTCTCGGTGCCCGCCGCGGCCTTCTTGAGGGCCGCCAGGGCCTCGGAGGCGCGGGCCTCGTCGCGGTTGTCGCGCCACTCGTGGAGCTTGGCGACGACGCGTGCCTCGTTGGCCGGGTCGACCGTCATGATCGCGCCGTCCAGGTCCGCGGTGAGCGGGCTGGGCGCCGTCGATTCGTAGCAGTTGACGCCGACGATCTTCTCCTCGCCCGACTCGATGCGGGCGCGCCGCTCCGCGTGCGACGAGACCAGCTGCGACTTGAGGTAACCGGACTCGACGGCGGCCATCGCGCCGCCCATCTCCGCGATGCGGTCCATCTCGGCGAAGGAATCGGCGATCAGCGCCTCGACCTTTGCCTCGATGACGTGCGACCCCGCGAAGATGTCCTCGTACTCCAGCAGGTCGCTCTCCAGGGCGAGGACCTGCTGGATCCGCAGCGACCACTGCTGGTCCCAGGGCCGGGGCAGGCCCAGCGCCTCGTTCCAGGCGGGGAGCTGCACGGCGCGGGCGCGGGCGTCCTTGGAGAGCGTGACGGCCAGCATCTCCAGGACGATGCGCTGGACGTTGTTCTCCGGCTGCGCCTCGGTCAGACCCAGCGAGTTGACCTGCACGCCGTAGCGGAAGCGGCGCTGCTTCTCGTTCTCGATGCCGTACCGCTCGCGGGTGACCTTGTCCCAGATGCGGCCGAAGGCGCGCATCTTGCACATCTCCTCGACGAAGCGGACGCCCGCGTTCACGAAGAAGGAGATACGGGCGACCACGTCCCCGAACTTCTCCGGCTCCACCTGCCCGCTGTCCCGTACGGCGTCGAGTACGGCGATCGCCGTGCTCATGGCGTACGCGATCTCCTGGACCGGCGTGGCGCCGGCCTCCTGGAGGTGGTAGCTGCAGATGTTGATCGGGTTCCACTTGGGGATGTGGTTCACCGTGTAGGTGATCATGTCCGTCGTCAGGCGCAGGCTCGGCACCGGCGGGAAGACGTGCGTACCCCGCGACAGGTACTCCTTGACGATGTCGTTCTGCGTCGTCCCCTGGAGCTTGGTGATGTCGGCGCCCTGCTCCTCCGCGACCACCTGGTACATCGCCAGCAGCCACATGGCCGTGGCGTTGATGGTCATGGAGGTGTTCATCTGCTCCAGGGGGATGTCCTGGAACAGCCGTCGCATGTCACCGAGATGGGAGACCGGGACCCCGACCCGGCCGACCTCGCCGCGGGCGAGGATGTGGTCGGGGTCGTAGCCGGTCTGCGTCGGAAGGTCGAACGCGACCGACAGGCCGGTCTGGCCCTTGGCGAGGTTGTTGCGGTACAGCTCGTTGGACGCCTCGGCGGTCGAGTGACCGGCGTACGTCCGCATGAGCCAGGGCCGGTCCTTCCGACGCTCACTCATCAGATGTTCCTGAAGCGGTTGATCGCGTCGATGTGCTGCTCGCGCAGCTCGTGGTTGCGGACGCCCATTCCCTCGCGGGGCGCCAGCGCCAGGACGCCGACCTTGCCCTGGTGGAGGTTGCGGTGGACGTCGTACGCGGCCTGGCCGGTGTCCTCCAGCGAGTACACCTTGGACAGCGTCGGGTGGATCTTGCCCTTGGCGATCAGCCGGTTGGCCTCCCACGCCTCGCGGTAGTTGGCGAAGTGCGAGCCGATGATCCGCTTCAGCGACATCCACAGGTAGCGGTTGTCGTACTCGTGCATGTAGCCCGAGGTCGAGGCGCAGGTGGTGATCGTGCCGCCCTTGCGGGTGACGTAGACGGACGCGCCGAAGGTCTCGCGGCCGGGGTGCTCGAAGACGATGTCGATGTCCTCGCCGCCGGTGAGTTCACGGATGCGCTTGCCGAAGCGCTTCCACTCCTTGGGGTCCTGGGTGTGCTCGTCCTTCCAGAACTTGTAGCCCTCGGCGTTGCGGTCGATGATCGCCTCGGCGCCCATGGACCGGCAGATGTCCGCCTTCTGGTCGCTGGAGACGACACAGATCGGGTTGGCGCCACCGGCGAGCGCGAACTGGGTGGCGTACGAACCGAGTCCGCCGCTCGCGCCCCAGATCAGCACGTTGTCGCCCTGCTTCATGCCGGCGCCGTTGCGCGAGACGAGCTGGCGGTACGCGGTGGAGTTGACCAGGCCGGGGGCCGCCGCCTCCTCCCAGCTCAGGTGATCGGGCTTGGGCATCAGCTGGTTGGACTTCACGAGCGCGATCTCGGCGAGGCCGCCGAAGTTGGTCTCGAAGCCCCAGATGCGCTGCTCGGGGTCGAGCATCGTGTCGTTGTGGCCGTCGGACGACTCCAGCTCGACGGACAGGCAGTGCGCGACGACCTCGTCACCGGGCTTCCAGGCGTTCACGCCGGGGCCGGTGCGCAGGACGACGCCCGCGAGGTCCGAGCCGATGACGTGGTACGGGAGGTCGTGGCGCTTGCTGAGGTCGCTGAGCCTGCCGTACCGCTCCAGGAACCCGAAGGTCGAGACCGGCTCGAAGATCGAGGTCCAGACGGAGTTGTAGTTCACCGAGCTGGCCATGACCGCCACCAGGGCCTCGCCCGGCCCGAGCTCGGGCACTGGCACGTCCTCGACGTGCAGGGACTTGCGCGGGTCCTTGTCGCGGCTGGCGACGCCGGTGAACATCTCGGCCTCGTCCTTGTGCACGGTCACCGCGCGGTACGACTCGGGGATGGACAGGGCGGCGATGTCTGCGGCCGTACTGTCCTGCGACTGGATCGCGTCCAGGATTTCCTTCACGGGGTGCCTCCGGCGGATGGGGTCTCCCCTGCTCGAGCGAAGCCGAGAGCTCGGGGATGCGTTCTGAGGGGAACGCTTTGAGGGGAACGTCGGGGTGCTGCTGTGGAGGTGTGCCGTCGGTTCGGCGGTGGTGCGGGTGTTCGGCAGCGCGGGTAGCGCGGGAGGTTGCCTGTGACGCAGGCGCCCGGGCGCACAAACACGTGGGTTTGCGGGGACAGCCGGCGTACGAAAGATCACTGCACGCCGGCCGCCCGGACAACATCAACGTATGACACCCCGTGCCACGTGACAAGACACTGAGTGCCAACAATTTCTCTCACTTGTCACCTCGCCGTCACACATGAGCGATGATCGATCGAATGGCTCCATGAGAGCACGCGCAGACGCCGCCCGCCTCCCGGAAATCCGGGGGCGGACGGCGTCTTCGGCCGGCGCGGAACGCGGCCTGTTCAGCTCTGCTTGAGTGCGCGTTCGATCGTGCGCATGACCTCGTCCAGAGGCGCGTCGGTACGGGCCACGGTCACCAGCACGTCGCCGCTCACCGAGGCCGAGGCGGAAGGCGACTGCTCGGGCTTCCGGCGCTCCCCGGACGTGGAGCGCCCCGCGCCGATGCCCGTGCCGAAGGTGTCGCGGACGATCGAGAACGCGTGGTCAAGCTGCGCCTCCACGTCGCCCTGGCCGCCCGCCCGCAGCCAGCGCCGCAGTACGTGGTTGTGTGCCGTCACCACGGCCGACGCCGCCACCTCCGCCAGCAGCGGGTCGTCGTTGCCGTCGTGCTGGTCGTGCTCGTCGAAGTGGCCCAGCAGATAGCGCGTGAACAGCCGCTCGTAGCGGGCCACCGAGGCGATCTCCGCCTCGCGGAGCGTCGGGACCTCGCGGGTGAGCTTGTAGCGGGCCACGGAGACCGCGGGGGACGCCGCGTACATCCGCATGACTTCCTTGATGCCCCGGCAGACCGTGTCCAGCGGGTGCTCGTGCGGGGACGCCGCGTTGAGCACCGCCTCCGCGCGCACGAGCGTGTCGTCGTGGTCCGGGAAGATCGCCTCTTCCTTGGAACGGAAGTGCCGGAAGAAGGTCCGCCGGGCCACCCCGCCCGCGGCGGCGATCTCGTCGACGGTCGTCGCCTCGTACCCCTTCGTCGCGAACAGCTCCATCGCCGCGGCCGACAGTTCCCGGCGCATCTTGAGCCGCTGGGCAGCCGCCCGGCTGCCCGCGGCGCTCTCGGGCGCGTCGGAAGCGGGGTTCACACGTGACGGTCGGCGGGGGGAGTCAGCGGGCTGGGACATGCCCCGAACGTACTGCATCCGCGCAGGAGAGCGCGCCTGTGGGTGCGGGCTGCCGGCCGGCTCCAGCAGTCCGCCCCATCCGGTCACACCCTCCTGCTCAGCGCCCGGCATACTCCCGGAAGCCGCGCCCCGTCTTGCGGCCGAGGCACCCCGCCGCCACCAGGTGTTCGAGCAGCGGGGCCGGGGCCAGGCCCGGATCGCGGAACTCGCCGTGCAGCACCTTCTGGATGGCGAGGGAGACGTCCAGGCCCACGACGTCGAGGAGCTCGAAGGGGCCCATCGGGTACCCGCCGCCCAGCTTCATCGCGGCGTCGATGTCGTTCAGCGTCGCGTAGTGCTGCTCGACCATCTTGACCGCGTTGTTGAGGTACGGGAAAAGGAGCGCGTTCACGATGAACCCGGCCCGGTCGCCGCAGTCCACCGGGTGCTTGCGGATCTTCACGCACACCTCGCGGACGGTCGCCTGGACCGCGTCGGAGGTGAGGACGGTGCGGACGACCTCGACCAGCTTCATCGCGGGCGCCGGGTTGAAGAAGTGCATCCCGATGACGTCCTGCGGGCGCGAGGTCGCGCGGGCGCAGGCGACGACGGGCAGCGAGGACGTGGTCGTGGCGAGCACCGCGCCCGGCTTGCAGACCTTGTCGAGCGTCGCGAAGAGCTGCTGCTTGACCTCCAGGTCCTCCGCGACCGCCTCCACCGCCAGATCGACGTCGAAGAACGCGTCGAGCGAGCCCGCCGGAGTAACCCGGTCCAGCGTCTCGTCGCGCGCCTCGGCCGTCATCCGGCCCTTGTCGACAGAGCGCGAAAGGGACTTGGCGATACGGGCCTTCGCCTTGTCCGCCTTCTCCTGGCTGCGGGCCGCGAGCACCACCTCGTAACCGGCCTTCGCGAAGACCTCGGCGATACCGGACGCCATGGTCCCGGACCCGGCGACTCCCACCGACCGCACCGGCCGGCCGGGCGTGACGCCCGCGGACTCCAGCGGGGTGAGCGCGTCACGCACCACGGTCTGGCTGCCGGCCGCCTCGTACGTGTAGAAGCCGCGCCCCGACTTGCGGCCGCGCAGCCCCGCCTCACTGAGCTGCTTGAGGATGGGGGCGGGGGCGTGCAGCCGGTCGTGGGACTCGGCGTACATCGCGTCCAGGACGGTACGGGCCGTGTCGATGCCGATCAGGTCCAGCAGGGCGAGCGGACCCATCGGCAGGCCGCAGCCGAGCTTCATCGCGGCGTCGATGTCCTCGCGGGAGGCGTACTTCGCCTCGTACATCGCGGCGGCCTGGTTGAGGTAGCCGAAGAGGAGCCCGTCGGCTACGAAACCGGGCCGGTCACCGACCGCGACCGGCTCCTTGCCCAGGTCGCGGGCGAGCGCGGTGACGGCTTCGACGGCCTGCGGGGCGGTGAGCACCGAGGAGACGATCTCGACCAGTTTCATCGCGGGCGCCGGGTTGAAGAAGTGCATCCCGAGGACGCGCTCGGGGTGCGCGGAGTCGGCGGCGAGGCGGGTCACGGACAGCGCGTTCGTGCCGGTCGCCAGGACCGTCGTGGGGCGCACGATGGCGTCGAGCGCGCGGAAGACCTGCTGCTTGGCCTCGTACGACTCATGCACGACCTCGATCACGAGATCGGCGTCCGCGGCGGCCTGGAGGTCGCTGAACGTACGGAAACGGGCGAGGGCGTCACGCCGCTCCTCGTCGGTGATCCGCCCGCGCTCCACGGCTCGTGCGGTGGAGGCTTCGAGCGAGGAGACGGCCAGCCGGGCGGCCTCCTCGCTGATGTCGATGCCGATCACTTCACGGCCGGCGCGGGCCAGGATCTCGGCGATGCCGGTGCCCATGGTGCCGAGTCCGACCACGGCGACGGTACTGAGAGGGGTGTCCATCACGGGACTCCAGGAGATGAGTGACGACTGAGGGGCACACGCACCGCGCCGGGGTACGCCAAGGGGCGCACGGCGCAAGGGAGTTGCGTGCGGAGGTTGCGCGGAACGCGCGGAGCGGTCGAGCTGCGGGGCCGACGGACTCTGTCCCGGAGTCACGTCGCGGAAGAAAACACCGAACCGACAGAACACTCGGGGCGGCTGCGTCACCAGGCCGCCATGAGGTGATCATTCAGCGGGGGGTGGCCCGCTCACTTGAGAGTAACCGGCGAGTAACGAGCGCGCCAGACCTGGCGGGATGTGATCTAGGACGCCTGTGCGCTGCATACGCTTGCGCCATGGACGAGGAGCTGCGGTCGCTCGCCGACCGGGTACGGAGTGAGGCCCGGTCCGGGCCGGGTGGTGCCGCGGCGTACGAGCGGCTGCTCGCCACCGACGACCCGGACGAACTGGCCAGGGTGCTCACCGAGACGCAGCGCCCGCTGTGGGCCCGCGAGATGGCCGCCTTCCGGCTGGGATGCGCCGGCGACCGCAGGGCCTTCGAGACGCTGGTGCTGCTCCTCAACCACCGGGATCCGCAGCGGTGCGCCGCCGCCGCATACGCGCTGGCGCGCCTCGGTGACCCGCGTACCGCCCGCGCGGCGGCCGCGCTGGCCACGAACTCGCTGCGTACCGCGTACGCGCTGCATCCGGTGCGGCTGCTCACCGAGCTCCGGGCGCCCGAGACCGTACCGGCGCTGATCACCACGCTGCGCGGGCTGCTCGCCCCGGCGAACCCCCACTGGCGGGTGGCGCTCGCCTGCGTCGAGGGCCTGGGGCAACTGCGGGACGCGCGGGCCCGGCCGGTGCTCGAAGCGGCGCTGGGTCACCCGCGGCTGGTCGCCGCCGCGTCCGCCGCGCTCAGCCGCCTGAAGTAACGCGTCTCGGGCACGGCGCCTGCTGCACGGCCCCGAGGCGTTCAACAGGAGCCAGTGGCCGCGAGAGCAGCTCGCCCGCGCGGACGAGGGCAATCGCCGGGTCTTCGCGGCCATCTCCGCGCTCGGCCCGGCCCTCGGAGTGACCGGGGGCGTCGAGGCGGAGCGCCTCTCCCTCGCGCTCGTCGACCTGCCCCTCGCGCTGGTACGCCGGCATGTGCGGGGCGGAGAGAGCCTCCCCGCACATGCCGAGCAACTGGCCGCGGACAGCACGGCCCTGCTGCTGTCCGACCTGCCCCCCGGCCCGTAGGTCAGGCGCGGAAGCCGAGCAGTCCGTGCAGGGTGCTGCCCTCGGTCGGGATCGCCGCCCTCTCGGGCGGCAGCGGCTTCGGGTCGGGCAACGCGTCGCAGACCGCGTCCGCGTCACCGCTGCCGGAACCGCGCGGCACCTTGCCGGTCGCCAGATAGTCCGCCAGATGCCGGTTCAGGCAGGCGTTTCCGGTCAGTGCGATGCCGTGGTTGCCGCCGCCTTCCTCGACCACGAGCGCCGAGCGGGACAGCATCCGGTGCAGGGTGACCCCGCCGCCGTACGGCGTGGCGGCGTCCTCCGTCGCCTGGAGCAGGAGCACCGGCGGCAGCTTGTCGTTCGTGACGTCCGGCGGATTCAGCGACCGGGTGGGCCAGAAGGCGCACGGCGCGTTGTACCAGGCGTTGTTCCAGGTCGAGAAGGGTGCCTTCTCGTGCACGTCCCAGTTGTCCTCGCGCCAGGTGCCCCAGTCGCGCGGCCACGAGGCGTCCCGGCACAGCACCGAGGTATAGATGCTGTAGCCGTTGTCGCCGACGCCGGTCGCACCGAAGTTCTTGTACGCCCCGACCAGCGGCAGCGCGTCCTTCTCGTTCACGTACGCCGCGAACGCCTCGGCGAGGTGGGGCCAGTAGCCGTTGAAGTAGCCGCCGGACAGGTACGTGTCCTCCAGCTCGGCCGGGCCGACCTTCTTGTCCGCGGGGCGCTTGCGCAGCGCCTCGCGCATCCCATACCACTTGGCCTCGACCTCCGCCGGATCGCTGCCGAGCCCGTACGTCGCGTCGTACTTGGCGACCCAGGCGGCGAACGCCTTGTGCCGCGCGTCGAACGCG
The DNA here is from genome assembly GCF_000429085.1 of Streptomyces flavidovirens DSM 40150. Lineage (GTDB taxonomy): Bacteria > Actinomycetota > Actinomycetes > Streptomycetales > Streptomycetaceae > Streptomyces > Streptomyces flavidovirens. The sequence continues at coordinate 243,435 of NZ_AUBE01000008.1, forward strand.
TAGTTCTGCGCGATGTTGTTGTGGTACCAGGTGCCCGTCGGGTCGACGACGCTGTCCAGGGCGAGCCGCCGCACCCGCTGCGGATGGAGCTTCGCGTACACGGCGCCGAGGTAGGTGCCGTACGAGTAGCCGAAGTAGCTGATCTGCCGCGCGCCGAGCGCCCGGCGGACGACGTCCAGGTCCCGGGCGGCGCTCACGGTGTTGATGTGCGGCAGCACATCGCCGTACTTGTCGCCGCACGCCTTGGCGAACGCCTGCGCCCGGCGGAGGTTGGCCCGCTCGTCCTGCTCGCCGCGCGGTACGGAATCCGGGCGTACGGGCGAGGAGTGGCCGGGCCGGCAGTCGAGGGCCGGTGTGCTCGCGCCCACGCCGCGTGGATCGAAGCCGATGACGTCGTACTGCGCCGCCACCTTCTTCGGCAGCGCTCCGGCCACGAAACCGGCCAGTGACAGGCCGCTGCCGCCGGGGCCGCCCGGATTGACGAGCAGCGGTCCCTGGAATTTCTTGGCGGTGTGCCGTACGCGCGACAGCGCGAGGGTGATCTTCCTGCCGCGCGGATCGGCGTGGTTCAGGGGCACCTCGACCGACGAACACTGGAGCTTCGGATATTTCTTGGTGCCGCAGCCGGTCCATGTGAGCGTGCTGCCCGCCGCGGCGGAAGTGGCCCCGGCGTCCGCCGAGACCGCGGGTGGTACGGCCGTGACCAGTCCGGCCGCCGTCGCTCCGACGGCGAACAGAACTCCTGCGCGTTTCTTCACTGAGCCTCCCGTGCTGGGGGAATGTGGCTGTGAGTGACACAGCCCCCGCCGCATCGTGCCGGAAAGGGGCCCGGAAGGAGATGATATGAACGTTTTATAACTGGCGTGGCGTCAGAGCAGAGTGAGTTGCGTGGGGCCAGGAGGTTCCGGTTCCGCGGCCGCAGGAACGCGTCGGCGCGCGCCCGGGCCCGACGGGCCTATGCCGAACTCCGTCGCGAGCTCGTGCACCTGACGGGTGATCCGGCGCTGGTACCACTTGGGTGCGTACGCCACTTCGGCGTACAGCCGCTCGTACCGCCGCACCAGATGGGGATGGTGCTTCCCGAGCCACGCCATGAACCATTCGCGCGCGCCCGGCCGCAGGTGCAGCACGAGTGGGGTGACCGAGGTCGCGCCCGAGGCGGCGATCGCCCGGACGGTGGCGCGCAGCTCGTCGGGGGAGTCTCCGAGGAAGGGGATGACGGGGGCCATCAGCACGCCGCAGCCGATGCCGTGGTCCGTGAGCGTCCGTACGACGTCCAGGCGGCGCTCGGGGGAGGGGGTGCCCGGCTCGACCGTGCGCCACAGCTCCGGGTCGGTGAAGCCGACCGAGACGGAGATGCCGATGTCGGTCACCTCGGCGGCCTGCACCAGCAGGTCGAGGTCGCGCAGGATGAGCGTGCCCTTGGTCAGGATCGAGAAGGGGTTCGCGTGGTCGCGCAGGGCGGCGATGATGCCGGGCATGAGGCGGTAGCGGCCCTCGGCCCGCTGGTAGCAGTCGACGTTCGTGCCCATCGCGATGTGCGCGCCCTGCCAGCGGCTGGAGGCGAGCCGGCCGCGCAGCAGCTCCGGCGCGTTGATCTTGACGATGATCTGCGAGTCGAAGTCCAGCCCGGTGTCGAGGTCCAGATAGGTGTGGGTCTTGCGTGCGAAGCAGTAGACGCACGCGTGCGTGCAGCCCCGGTACGGATTGACCGTCCATTCGAACGGCATGCGTGACGCGCCCGGCACCCGGTTCACGATCGAACGGGCGCGCACCTCGTGGAAGGTGATCCCCCGGAACTCGGGGGTGTCGAAGGTGCGGGTGGTCACCGCGTCCGTTCCGAAGAGCGCGGCCTCCCCGGTGGTGGCGGGGTTTTCGGCCAGATTGTTCCAGCGCATGTGCGCCTCCTCGGTAGCACTGACCACAGAATAGAACATGCGTTCCCTTTATGTCGCAGCCCCTTCCTTTGTGCAACCCCGATTTTGGGCGGCCGTACCGGAGGTGGTTGGGTAAGCCGCACCCTTGAAAACCCAAGTGCTGGAGGAACAGGCATGGCGCAGGTCGAGGCCACCACAGAGCGGATCATCGCGGCGGATGCGGAGACGGTGTTCGACACGCTGGCCGACTACAGCGGCGCGCGTGAGAAGCTCCTGCCCGAGCACTTCTCCGAGTACGAGGTGCGCGAGGGCGGCGACGGCGAGGGCACCCTCGTCCACTGGAAGCTCCAGGCCACCAGCAAGCGCGTCCGTGACTGCCTGCTCGAGGTGACCGAGCCGACCGACGGGCAGCTCGTCGAGAAGGACCGCAACTCGTCCATGGTCACCACCTGGATCGTCACCCCGGCCGGTGAGGGCAAGTCGAAGGCCGTCGTCAGTACGGTGTGGAACGGCGCCGGCGGCATCGGCGGCTTCTTCGAGAAGACGTTCGCGCCCAAGGGACTCGGCCGGATCTACGACGCCCTGCTCGCCAACCTCGCCGCTCACGTGGAGAAGTAGCCCTCACCGGTTCGAGTGGTCTTCCCGGCGCGCCGGTGGTGCGCCGCAGGGCTCCCACCGGGGGTGAAGCCGCCCGCGTACGCCTCCCGCCTCGATCGCCCCGCTTGCTCCCAGTTGTCGCGTAATGCGAGAAAAGGGCGGCGCAGTGCGACGAGGGGAGCAGTACGTGGGCGGGAGCACTCTGGTGACGACGGACTCGGCGGGCGACGCCCGGCCGCCGTCGCCACCGCCGGCCGAACTCCCGGTGGGGCAAAGGCCACAGGGCCGCCCTCTCAGTCCGCGCCGCGTCCGGCTGGTGTTCTGCGGGCTGATGCTCGCGCTGCTCCTCGCGGCGCTGGAGCAGGTGATCGTCGCCACCGCCCTCCCGGAGATCGCCGGCGAAATCCAGGGCCTGGACCGGATGCCGTGGGTGACCACCGCCTACCTGCTCACCGCCACGATCAGCCTCCCGGTCCACGGGAAACTGGGTGACCTCTTCGGCCGTAAAGGCATCTTCCAGTTCGCGCTCGCCGTCTTCGTCGTCGGCTCCGCGCTGGCCGGCTGGTCCCGCACCATGGACCAGCTCATCGCCTTCCGCGCGATCCAGGGCCTCGGCGCCGGCGGCATCGTGGCCGGCGTCCAGGCGATCACCGCCGACATCGTGCCGTCCAGGAACCGCGGCCGCTTCATTGGCCTCACTGTCGCCGCCTTCGGTCTCGCCCCGGTGGCGGGACCGCTGCTCGGCGGCTTCCTCACCGACCACGCGTCCTGGCGCTGGTGTTTCTACCTCAACGTTCCGTTCGGCCTGCTCACCATGGCCGTCATCGCTGTCGTACTGAAGCTCCCGAAGCCCGGCGTACGGCGGCGACTCGACGTACTCGGCGCGCTGCTGCTCACCGCCGCGTCCACCTGCCTGCTCCTGCTGACCAGTTGGGGCGGTACGCAGCACGCGTGGGACTCGCGGGTGATCCTCGGACTCGCCGCCGGGGCTGCCGGAACGACTCTGCTGTTCATCGTCGTCGAGCACTACGTGCCCGAACCGCTGATGCCGATGGGGCTGTTCCGCGACTCGGTCTTCACCCTCACCAGCCTCGTCGGCGCGGTCGTCGGCGTCGCGCTCTTCGGCGCCGTCAGCCTTCTGCCGGCGTTCCTCCAGATGGTCGAAGGCACCGGCGCGACGGAGTCCGGGCTGCTGATGCTGCCGATGACGGGCGGGGTCGTCGTCGCCTCGATCGTCTCGGGGCACCTCATCAGCCGCACCGGTCGCTACCGCCTCTACCCGGTCGTCGGCAGCGCGTGCTCGGTGCTCGGCATGTGGCTGCTGTCCCGGTTGGAGGCCGACACCTCGCGGCTGCACTACAGCATCTGGATGGCCGTACTCGGCGTCGGCATCGGACTCGTCATGCCCGTCCTCATCCTCGCCGTCCAGAACTCCGTGCCACCGGCCGACCTTGGCGCCGCCACCAGCGCCAACAACCTTTTTCGCCAGGTAGGCGGCAGCGTCGGCGCCGCCGTCTTCGGCACCCTCCTCGCGAACCGGCTCGACGACGCGCTGTCCGAGCGCCTGTCCGAGCGCCTGTCCGGGGACGCCGGACTCCCCGGTCCCGCGGCGGTCACCCCGCAGCTCGTGCACGCCATGGAGCCCACGCTGCGCGACGCCTACATCGCGGCGTACGCCGAGACCATGCCGCGGATCTTCCTCTACCTCGTGCCGGTGCTCGTACTCGGCCTGCTCATCGCCTGCTTCCTCAAGGAGAAACCGCTGGTGTCCCACAACGCCCCCGCAGCCGCGCCCTCCGCCATCCCCGCGGCCCGCGCCGCCTCCCCCGGTGCGCCGGGGGTTCCCGTCTGCGGCACCGTCCAGCACCACGACGGCAGCGTCGTGCCGCGCGCCGCCCTCACCCTCATCGACGTATCGGGGCGGCAGGTCGGGCGCGGTGCGAGCGGCGACGACGGACGGTACGCGCTGAGCGCGGCCGGATCCGGGTCGTACGTGATGATCGCGGCGGCCGGCGGGCACCAGCCGCAGGCCGTCACCGTCACCGTCGGCGAACGCCCCGTCGAACTCGACGTGGTGCTCGGCGGCGCGGGCCGCCTCGCCGGGACCGTACACACCGCGGACGGCACGCCGGTGCGGGACGCCGCCGTCATGCTCACCGACGTACGCGGAGAGGTCGTCGCCTCGACCCGCAGCGGGCGTGAGGGCGGCTACGTCATCACGGAACTGGTGGCGGGGGAGTACACCCTGGCCGGGAGCGCGCCCGCGTTCCGGCCCGCCGCCCTTCCGGTGAGCGTGCAGGCCTCTCGGGAGACCCGGCAGGACATCGAGCTGGCGGGCGGCGCGGTGCTGCGCGGCACCGTACGGGCGACCGGCGGCCGGCCCGTCGAGGACGCGCGGGTGACGCTGCTCGACGCCGGGGGCAACGTGGTGGACACGCTCACCACGGGGCCCGACGGCCTGTTCCGCTTCATCGACCTGTCGTCCGGCGAGTACACGGTGATCGCCGCGGGCTACCCGCCGGTCGCCACCGTGCTCCAGGTCGCGGGAGGCGGGCGTACCGAACGCGACCTCCAACTCGGCCACGAGGACTGACCCTTCGGGACGCCGCCCCATGCGGCCCGCCGTGGGCCGTTCGGAGTGACGCCGCGGGTTCGCGGGCCGGTACGGGCGCGCTGAGCCGGACCCGGCCGCGGCCGGGTCCTACGCTGAGCCCGGCCCCGGTGCGGGGCGCCGGTGGACCCCAGGGAGCAACGATGCCGGAGCAGGGCCGGGACGCGGCCGACGCGCAGCGCGAGCACTGGCAGCGGACGTACGCCGAGCATCCGGGGATGTACGGCGAGGCTCCCTCGGCCGCCGCTGTCCATGCCGCCGCCGTGTTCCGCGTGGCGGGCGCCAAGGACGTACTGGAGCTCGGAGCCGGGCACGGGCGCGACGCCCTGTACTTCGCCGGCTGCGGCTTCACCGTCCGCGCCACGGATTTCAGCCCGGCCGGGCTGAAACAACTGACGGAAAGGGCCGAGGAGTCGTACCTCGGGTCCTCGCTGAGCGTCATGGTCCACGATGTGCGGCGCCCGCTGCCGCTGCCGGACGGCTCCGTGGACGCGGTCTTCGCCCACATGCTGATGTGCATGGCCCTGTCGACCCAGGAGATCCGCCAGTTGGTGGGCGAGGTACGGCGGGTACTGCGCCCCGGCGGCACGTTCGTCTACACCGTCCGGCACACCGGCGACGCCCACTACGGGGCGGGCACCGCCCACGGCGACGACATCTTCGAGCACGGCGGGTTCGCGGTGCACTTCTTCGACCGCCCCCTGGTCGACGCGCTGGCCGAGGGGTGGGAACTGCGCGAGGTCCACGTCTTCGAGGAGGGCGACCTGCCGCGCCGTCTGTGGCGGATCACCCAGACGCTGCCGGGCGGCGCGGGCTCCGGTGCGGCAGGGGCGTGAGCGCGGCGCCGCGCGCTGGGAAGGTGACGGGGCTTGTCTGGACCAGACCTCTGGAGATTTGGACAGTCCTGGCCGGGGCCCGCGCCGGCGCGTAACGTGAGGCCGCATGAAGATCCTCATCAGCGCCGACATGGAGGGCGCCACCGGTGTCACCTGGCCGGCCGACGTACTGCCGGGGACCGCGCAGTGGGAGCGCTGCCGGTCCCTGTTCACGTCGGACGTGAATGCGGCCGTCCTCGGGTTCTTCGACGGGGGCGCCGACGAGGTCCTCATCAACGAGGCGCACTGGTCGATGCGCAACCTCCTCCTGGAGCGGTTCGACGAGCGCGCCGAGATGCTGACGGGCCGGCACAAGTCCCTCAGCATGGTCGAGGGCGTGCAGCACGGGGACGTGGACGGCATCGCGTTCGTCGGCTACCACACCGGCGCCGGCACCGAGGGCGTCCTCGCCCACACGTACCTCGCCAACTCCATCACGGGCGTGTGGGTGAACGGCGTACGGGCCAGTGAGGGCCTGCTCAACTCACACGTCGTCGCGGAGTACGGCGTACCGGTGGTTCTCGTCACCGGCGACGACCTGACCTGCCAGGACGCCGAGGGGTACGCCCCCGGAGCCCGCAAGGTCGCGGTCAAGGACCACGTCTCGCGGTACGCCGCCGTCTGCCGCACCCCGGCCCGTACCGCCGCGGACATCAGGGCCGCGGCCAAGGAGGCGACGGCTCTCGCCGTACGCCACGAACCGGTGCGCGGCGGCCCGTTCACCGTGGAGCTGGAATTCGACGCGGAGCACCTTGCGGGGGCCGCCACCGTGGTACCGGGGGTGGAGGCGACCGGAGAACGGCGTGTCGCGTACACCAGCACGACGATGTATGAGGGCATTCGTACGTTCAAGGCCGTCACGACGATCGTCTCGTCCGCCGTGGAGGAGCAGTATGGGTGAGCAGCAGCCGGCCGACGCGCTCGCGCTCGCGCTCGACGAGGTGGTGACCTTCACGTCCGAGCTCATCCGCATCGACACCACCAACCGGGGCGGCGGCGACTGCCGCGAGCGCCCTGCCGCCGAGTACGTCGCGGAGCGGCTCGCTGAGGCCGGCCTGGCCCCCCTCCTGCTCGAACGCACCCCCGGCCGGACCAACGTCGTGGCCAGGATCGCCGGCACGGACCCGTCCGCCGACGCGCTCCTCGTCCACGGCCACCTCGACGTCGTACCCGCCGAACCCGCCGACTGGAGCGTGCACCCCTTCTCGGGGGAAGTCCGCGACGGAGTCGTCTGGGGCCGTGGCGCGATCGACATGAAGAACATGGACGCGATGGTTCTCGCGGTCGTACGGGCCTGGGCGCGCTCCGGCACCCGGCCGCGCCGCGACATCGTCCTCGCCTTCACCGCCGACGAGGAGGCCAGCGCGGTCGACGGCTCCGGTTTCCTCGCCGACGCTCACCCGGAACTCTTCGAAGGCTGTACGGAAGGCATCAGCGAATCCGGCGCCTACACCTTCCACGCCGGCCCCGGCATGGAGATCTACCCGATCGCCGCGGGGGAGCGGGGCACCGGCTGGCTCAAGCTCACCGGCGTCGGCACGGCCGGCCACGGCTCCAAGGTCAACCGGGACAACGCCGTGAGCAGGCTGGCCGCCGCCATCGCCCGGATCGGCGCGTACGAATGGCCGGTGCGGCTCACGCCGACCGTCCGGGCCTGTCTCACCGAGCTGGCGGCCCTGCACCAGCTCGACGTACCGGATTTCGATGCGCCCGGTTTCGATGTGGACGCCCTGCTCAACAAGCTGGGCCCGGCCGCCGAGCTGGTCGAGGCGACGGTACGGGGCAGCGCCAACCCGACGATGCTGGACGCCGGGTACAAGGTCAACGTCATTCCGGGGCGGGCGACCGCCTACGTCGACGGGCGGTTCCTGCCGGGCGGCGAGGAGGAGTTCCGCCGGACCCTGGACCGGCTCACCGGCGATCAGGTGGACTGGGAGTTCCACCACCGGGAGACCGCCCTGGAGGCGCCGACCGACTCGCCGACGTACGCGAAACTGCGCGCGGCGGTGGAGCACTTCGCGCCCGGCGGGCATGTCGTGCCGTACTGCATGTCGGGCGGCACGGACGCCAAGCAGTTCTCACGGCTCGGCATCACCGGCTACGGTTTCTCGCCGCTGAAGCTGCCCGTCGACTTCCACTACGGCGCCCTCTTCCACGGCGTCGACGAGCGCGTACCTGTCGAGGCCCTCCACTTCGGCGTGCGCGTGCTCGACCATTACCTGAAGACCGCATAGCGGGAAGACCGCCCGGCAGGGGGAGTTGGCAGGCATGGTGCCCACAGGGACGTACGGAAGCTGGCCGTCGCCGATCGGCGCCGAGCTCGCCGCCTCGCACGACGGGCACCCCGAGTACGTCGGCGTGATAGGCGACGAGGTGTGGTGGACGGCTCCCCGTCCCACCGAGGGCGGCCGGCGCGCGCTGGTGCGCCGGCGGGCGGACGGCGGCGAGGAATCGGTTCTGCCCGCCCCCTGGAACGTACGCAGCAGGGTCATCGAGTACGGCGGACAGCCCTGGGCCGGGGCACAGCGGGCGGTGGGCGGGCCGCTCGTCGTCTTCGTCCACTTCCCCGACCAGCGGCTCTACGCGTACGAACCCGACGCGCCCGGCGCCGCGCCCCGCCCGCTCACCCCCGTGTCGGCGGTCGGCGGCGGGCTGCGCTGGGCCGACCCGCAGCTCCGCATGGACCGGGGCGCGGCGGGTGAGGTGTGGTGCGTACTGGAGGAGTTCACGGGCGAAGGGCCCACCGACGTACGGCGTGTCATCGCGGCCGTACCGCTCGACGGATCGGCCGCCGGCGACCGGGCCGCCGTAACCGAACTCTCCGACGGCGCGCACCGCTTCGTCACCGGGCCGCGCGTGTCCCCGGACGGGCGCCGCGTCGCCTGGATCGCCTGGGACCATCCGCGGATGCCCTGGGACGGCACGGAGGTGATTCTGGCGGACGTCGCCGATGACGGCACCTTCCAGGAACCGCGGCGCCTGCTCGGCGGGCCCGACGAGTCGGTCGCCCAGGTCGACTGGACCGCCGACGGGCAGCTCCTCTTCTCCAGCGACCGCACCGGATGGTGGAACCTCTACCGCGCGGACACGCACGGGGAGACGGTGGCGCTCTGCTCCCGTGACGAGGAGTTCGGCGGGCCGCTGTGGAAGACCGGCCTGCGCTGGTTCCACCCGCTGGACAACGGCCTTGTCGCCGTCATCCACGGCAGCGGCTCCACCACGCTGGGCATCCTCGATCCGGCCAGCTGCGAAGTCGTCGACTCCGCGGGGCCCTGGACCGAATGGGCCCCCACCCTCGCCGTGCACGGCAGCCGGGTCGTCGGCGTCGCCGCGAGCCCGCGCAGCGCGTACGAGGTCATGGAACTCGACACCCGCACCGGGCGCACGCGGGTCATCGGCTCCGCGCACGACGACCCGGTCGACCCGTCCTTCTACCCCGAGCCGCAGATCCGCGTCTTCACCGGGCCCGACGGCCGTGAGACGCACGCCCACATCTACCCGCCGCACAATCCGGGCCGCGTCGCGCCCGCCGACGAACTGCCGCCGTACGTCGTGTGGGCGCACGGCGGGCCGACACAACGTGCACCGCTCGTACTCGACCTGGAAATCGCCTACTTCACCTCGCGCGGCATCGGGGTGGCCGAGGTCAACTACGGCGGATCGACGGGGTACGGGCGTGAGTACCGCAACCGGCTGCGCGAACAGTGGGGCGTCGTGGACGTCGAGGACTGCGCCGCCGTCGCCGTAGCCCTCGCCGAGGAGGGCACCGCGGATCGGCGAAGGCTTGCGATCCGCGGCGGCAGCGCGGGCGGCTGGACGGCGGCCGCCTCGCTGGCCGCCACGGATGTGTACGCCTGCGGCACCGTCATCTACCCGATCCTGGACCTGGCGGCCTGGGCGACGGGCGAGACCCACGACTTCGAATCCCGCTACCTGGAGAGCCTCGTCGGGCCGCTCCCCGCCTACGCCGACCGCTACCGCGACCGTTCGCCCGCCCACCGGGCGGACCGGATCACCGCGCCCTTCCTGCTGCTCCAGGGGCTCGACGACGTGATCTGCCCGCCCGTGCAGTGCGAGCGGTTCCTGGAGCGCATGGCGGGGCGCGGCGTCCCGCACGCGTACATCGCCTTCGAGGGGGAGGGGCACGGCTTCCGCAGGGCCGAGACCATGGCCCGCGCGCTGGAGGCCGAACTCTCCCTGTACGTGCAGGCCTTCGGCATCGACCGGGGCGACGTACCACCTCTGGAGTTCGCCACATGACCCTTGCGCCGCTGACCCGGCCCGCGCGGCTGAGGCAGGGCGCGCGGGTCGCCGTCGTGGCGCCCGGCGGGCCCGTCCCCGGGGAACGGCTGGAGACGGGACTGGACATCCTGCGGGGCTGGGGCCTCGATCCGGTGGTGGGACGCCATGTGCTGGACGTGCACCGGGACTTGGGCTATCTCGCCGGTGCGGACCAGCGGCGGGTCCGGGACCTGGAGGAGGCCTGGTGCGACCCGTCGGTGGACGCGGTGATCTGCGCGCGGGGCGGTTACGGCGTCCAGCGCATCGTGGACCTGCTCGACTGGGCGGCGATGCGCGCGGCCGGGCCCAAGGTCTTCGTCGGGTACAGCGACATCACGGCGCTGCACGAAGCGTTCGCCGTACGGCTGGGGCTGGCCACCCTGCACGGTCCGATGGCCGCCACGACGTCCTTCCTCAAGGACGCCCGCACCCGGGAATCGCTGCGGGCCACGCTGTTCGAGCCGGAGTCGGTCATGACGCTGGGGCTGGAGACAGCGGGCGTACTGGTCCCCGGCCGGGCGCGCGGCGTCACGCTCGGCGGCTGCGTCAGCCTGCTCGCCGCCGGCCTCGGCACCCCGGACGCGCGCGCCGGCGCGCGCGGCGGGCTGCTGCTTATTGAGGACACCGGCGAGGAGGCGTACCGCCTAGACCGGATCCTCACGCAACTGTCGCGCTCCGGCTGGCTGGACGGTGTGGCGGGCGTCGCCCTCGGCTCGTGGGAGGACTGCGGCCCGTACGCGGAGGAGGTACGGACGCTGCTGTACGACCGGCTGGGTCCCCTGGGGGTGCCGGTCGTCGAGGAGCTGGGCTTCGGGCACTGCGCGACCGCCCTGACCATGCCGCTGGGTGTGCCCGCCGTACTCGACACGGACACCCGCACCCTCACCCTCGACGTGCCCGCGCTGCGCTGAGGCGACCGGCGGGGCTCAGGCGCCGGGGTGGTCTCCCGTCGCCCCGTCGATGAGCTCCCGCAGGATGTCCATGTGGCCCGCGTGCCGCACGGTGTCCTCCAGCATGTGGATGAGCACCCAGCGCATCGACACGGTGTTGCCCGACCACGAAGTGCCCAGCGTGTCCAGGTCGAGCTCGGCCACGGCCCGGTCGGCCGCTGCCCGCGCGCGCCCGTAGAACTCCACGATGTCCGAGGTCGACTCGCCGTCGGCCACCACTATGTCCTCGCCCTTGAACGGATCGAACCAGAGCGGCTCGCTCTCACGCCCGAACGTGGTGCAGAACCATCCGTATTCCACGCTCGCCAGGTGCTTCACCAGGCCGAGCAGGCTCGTCCCCGACGGGGTCATGGGCCGGCGCAGCCGCTCGTCGTCGAGCCCGTCCAGCTTCCACAGCACGGCATCACGGTGCCGGTCCAGGCTGACCTGGAGGCTTTCCTTCTCGCCGCCTGTGAACGGAACATTTCTCCTCGTCATGCCCGGAACGTAACAGCCGGGTCTGACAACGCCTTCCGCGCTCCGCCGTCCGGCCCAGCCGCCGCCCTCTTCACTGACTCTCCATCAATCATCCGCGCGGCAGCCATTGACAGTGGTAAGACACGTGTCACAGCATGACCGGCGCCGATAATTACTGGTCGGTAAGGTGTCGTGTCCTCAGTGTGGAGGTCCCTATGTCCCGTCGCCGTCGCCGTCGCCGTCGCCGCCACCCCGTCTCCGCGTTCCGCAGACCGATCGTGTTCGCCGCCGGCGCCGCACTCGCCGCGCCCCTCGCCCTCGCCGCTTCCGGACCGGCGGGCGCGAGCACCGGATTCACCGTCACCCCACTGAAGTTCACCGTGCAGGCGGGCGACAGGAAGTGTGTCGTCGACGCCGACCTCTACCGTCCCGCCGGGGCCGACAAGGCCCGTCCCGCGCCCGCCGTCCTCACCACCAACGGCTTCGGCGGCAGCAAGGCCGACGGCTCCACCGACGTCATCGCCAAGGCCTTCGCCACCCGCGGTTACGTCGCCCTCGCCTACTCCGGCCTCGGCTTCGGCAAGTCCGGCTGCCCCATCTCGCTCAACGACCCGGAGATCGACGGCCGGGCGGCGTCGGGCCTCATCGACTTCCTCGGCGGCACACGGGCCGCCGACGACGGCACCCGCGCCGACTACGTCGTCAAGGACGGCGCCGGCGACCCGCGTCTCGGGATGATCGGCGGCTCTTACGGTGGCACGATCCAGCTGGCCACGGCGGCGAACGACCGCCGCCTGGACGCCCTCGTGCCCCTCATCACCTGGAACGACCTCGCCTACTCCCTCGACCCGAACAACGCGAACGACCCGGCCACCCCCGGCGCGTACAAGTACCAGTGGACGTCCGGTTTCTTCCTCATGGGCGAGGCGCAGGGACTGCTCAACCCCGGCCTCGACCCGTCCCGGACCGGTGGCGGCGGCTGTCTGCACTTCGTCACCAAGGCCTGCGAGACCACCCGGCTCCTGGCCTCCGGCCGCTACCCCGCCGACCGCACCGCCGAGATGCTGGCGTACGCGCGCAGCGTCTCCCCGGCCTCGTACCTCCACAGGGTCAAGGCGCCGACCCTGATCATCCAGGGCCAGGCCGACACCCTCTTCAACCTCAACGAGGCCGAGGCGACGTACAAGACCCTCAAGGCGCAGGGCACCGAGACCCGCATGATCTGGCAGTCCTGGGGCCACAGCGGCGGTCTCACCGACCCCGCCGAAGGTGAACTCAACCTCGGACAGGGCAATCTGGACACCAGTTACGTCGGCAAGCGCATCCTCGCCTGGTTCGACCGCTACCTGCACGGCAAGAAGGGCACCGACACCGGCCCCGCCTTCGCGTACTACCGCGACTGGCAGAGCGGTTACGGTACGGCCGCCGCGCCGCCCGCGCTCTCGCGGAAGGTCTACCTCTCCGGCGACGGCAAGCTCGTCGACAACCGCTCCAAGGTCGTGCGCGGCGCCCGCGAATACCGCAACCGCCTGTTTCCCACCAGCCACTCCGAGAACTCGCTGTCCGGCCTGACCGGCCTGCCCGACCGCGAGCCGGGCGACGCCCCCGGCACCTACCTGGGCTGGTCCACCGGGCCGCTCAAGGCCCCCGTGGACGTGGTCGGCGCGCCGAAGGCGACGCTCAAGGTCGTCTCCCCGCGGACCGAGCGCGTACAGAACTCCACAGACGCCGCCGACAAGCTCGTCCTCTTCGCCAAGCTGTACGACGTCGCCCCCGACGGCGAGAAGACCCTCGTCCAGCGCCTGGTCGCGCCGGTCCGGGTGCCCGACGTGCGCCGCCCCTTCACGGTCTCGCTGCCCGGCATCGTGCACCGGTACGCGGCGGGACACCGCCTGGAGTTCGTCGTCGCGGCGAGCGACGACGCGTACTACGGCAACCGCGGCATCAAGCCGGTCACCATCACCAGCGCCCCCGAGGACACCGGCGTGCTGGAGCTCCCGGTGGTCAGGGGCTCGCTCGGCTGAGCCGCACCGGGGGCCGGGCAGGCAGCGCGTATCACCTGTACGGCCCCCTCCACCGCCCTTTCGGCGCGCTGTGCGGCGGTGGCTGCTTCAGGGGCGGGCGGAAGTAGCCTGGCCGGATGTCCGAGAGCGCTGTCTACCTCGCCGAGGGCCCGCGGGTGGCCCTGCGGCACTTCAGCCATGCCGACGCCGACGAGTTCACCGCGCGGGCGCGCGAGAGTAGAACCCTGCACCACCCGTGGCTCTTCCCACCGGAACAGCCCGCGGCGTACGCCTCCTACGCGGGTCTGCTCATCGACGACCCGACGAGGGCGGGCTACCTGGTGTGCGAGCGCTCCGACGGCCGCATCGCGGGTTTCATCAACATCAACAACATCGTCGGGGGCGGCTTCCTGTGCGGCGCCCTGGGCTACGGGGCGTTCGCGCACGCGGCGGGCCGCGGCCTGATGAGCGAGGGCCTGGGCCTGGTCATGGACCAGGCCTTCGGTCCCCTCGGCCTGCACAGACTGGAGGCCAACATCCAGCCCGCGAACAAGGCGTCCATCGCGCTCGTGCGCAGGGCCGGGTTCCGGCTGGAGGGATACTCGCCCGACTTCATCTACGTCAACGGCGCCTGGCGCGACCACGAGCGATGGGCGATTACCACGGAGATGCGGCACTGAACCCCGGCGGTCACCCCCCACCCCAATAAAGCCGTGCCCCGACCCCACCGCCACCGAAACCGGGGAGCCGCCCGGACCCGGTCCCGCGCGTCAGCGTGTGCCACGACGTGTGCCGCGTGGCCGGATCCGAGCAGGACACCCTGGTCACAGAGGCGTCCGGCATGTTCCGATGGTCGCCGGGCGCCGGTGGACGGCGGCCCGTGTGAGGGAGTGAGGCTGCCTTGGCCACCACCGTGAGACGTGCCGTACTGACCCTGCCCGCCGCCCCTTTGGGGCCGGAGAACCCGCTTCCGGGCCTGCGGCCACTCGACGAGCAGCACGTTGTCGACGAGCGCTCGCGGGATAGGCTCCCGCGCGACATGGCCCGGCAGGTCGGATACGAGCCGCTGCGCACCCTCCTGCCCGTCCGCGTCCTGGACGGGTACGGACGCGAGCGCCGGGAGACGGACTTCGACGCGATCGTCATCGAGAACGACCGGCTGCGCGCGACCGTGCTGCCGGGGCTCGGCGGGCGCGTGCATTCACTGCTCCACAAGCCGTCAGGACGCGAACTCCTCTACCGCAACCCGGTCTTCCAGCCCGCCGACTTCGCGCTCAACGGCGCCTGGTTCTCCGGCGGACTGGAGTGGAACATCGGCGCCACCGGACACACGACGCTGTCCTGCGCCCCGCTGCACGCCGCGATCGTCCCCGCCCCCGACGGCGGCGACATGGTCAGGCTCTGGGAATGGGAACGGCTGCGCGACCTGCCCTTCCAGGTGGACCTGTGGCTGCCGGCCGACTCCGACTTCCTGTACGCCGGCGTACGGATACGCAACCCGCACGAGCGGACCGTCCCCACCTACTGGTGGTCCAACATCGCGGTCCCGGAGGACGAGGGGACCAGGGTCCTCGCCCCGGCGGACGAGGCCTGGCACTTCGGGTACGAGCGCAGCCTGCGGCGCGTACCGGTACCGGATTCCCACGGCGACGGAGTCGACCGTACGTACCCGCTGCGCGGCGAACACCCCGCCGACTACTTCTACGAAGTGCCCCGCGAGGCCCGCAAGTGGATCGCCTCACTCGACGCCGGCGGGCAGGGCCTCGTCCAGACCTCCACCGACGAGCTGCGCGGACGCAAGCTGTTCCTGTGGGGCGCGGGACGGGGCGGGCGGCGCTGGCAGCAGTGGCTGACCGAGCCGGGGACACCGGGTTACGCCGAGATCCAGGCCGGCCTCGCCCGTACCCAACTGGAGCACGTACCGCTGGAGGCCGGGGCCGAGTTCAGCTGGCTGGAGGCGTACGGGCCGCTGGCCGCCGACCCCGGCGCCGTGCACGGCGCGGACTGGCCCGCGGCGCGCGCGGAGGCCGAGGCGCGCCTGGAGGAGGCGCTGCCACGGGCAGGGGTGGAGTCGGCGTACGAGGCGTGGCGGCCGTACGCCGACCACGAGCCGGGGGAGTCCCTGGCCACCGGCTCCGGGTGGGGCGCCCTCGAAGTCCTGCGCGCCGGAGTCAAACTGCCGGGCACGCCCTTCGGTGAGGCGACGCTCGGCGAACCGCAGGAGCCCTGGCTGGAGTTGCTGCGCACCGGAACGTTTCCGTCGTCGGACGAGGTGGCGCCGCCCGGCCCGTCCCTGGTCGCGCCGCACTGGCGGGACATGCTGGAGACGGCGCCGGCCGAGCCCCTCACCGAGTACCACCTGGGTGTTGCCCAGTGGCACGCGGGTGATGTGGCGCAGGCGGTGCGGAGCTGGGAGCGGGGCCTTAAAGTCACCCGGTCGCGCTGGCCGTTGCTGCGCTGCCTCGCCGTCGCCGACCGGGACGCGGGCAACGCGGGGCGCGCCGCCGATCATTACGCCGAGGCGTTCGAAGACCTGTGCCGCGAGCGGGGCGAGGGTGAGGCGTGGGCGGCGGCGACGGCCGCGCTGGGGCGCGAGGCGATCGCCGCGCTGCTCGCGGCGGGGCGGCCGGACGCGGCGCGCGGAGTCTGGCAGGGGCTGCCGCCCGCCCTGCGCGCGAGCGGCCGCTTCCGGCTCGCCGACGCGCAACTCCTGGCCGCCGAGGGCGACAAGGAGGGCGCGCGGGCGGTCTTCGACGCCGGGTTCGAGGTGCCGGACCTGCGCGAGGGCGCGGAGATTCTCGGCGAAGTGTGGGCGGCCGTCAGCGACGAGCCGTTGCCCGACGCGTACGACTACCGGATGCGGCCGGCGGCGGATTAGGGCCGGCTCAGGCCGCCGGGCGCCGGTCGACGTACTCGAAGTTAGGCCCGGCTCAGGCCGCCGGGCGCCGGTCGACGTACTCGAAGACCGAGCCGTCGGGGTGCGCGGCGATCAGGTTGCGGCCGACTGGGGTCGGGACAGGGCCCGCGATGATGCGGGCCCCCGCCCCGGTCAGGGCCGCGCTGGCCTCGTCGACGTCCTTGACGGCGATGGTCGCCGACACCTTGCGCAGCACTTCGAGTTCGGACTCGGGGCCGCTCATCAGGAGGAAGCAGCCGACCGCGGCGACGGATACGCCGCCGCGCTCGAAGCGCAGCGCGCGGGTCCCGGTGAGGCGTTCGTAGAAGGCGACCGGGGCCTCCAGGTCGTCGACGCAGATGCGCAGCGTGGTTCCGAGGATCTCCATGGGGGTCAGCGTAGTTGGTCATGTGCCGGGCCGATGGGGGTACGCCAAGGGTCCCTGCCGGAGGCTTTCCCCACCCCGCCCCTTCCCGAACCGGGGCGCTGCCCCGGACCCCGGACGCCCTACGGGCGTGTCCTCAAACGCCGGACGGGCTGGATATTCCCGGCTGAGCGCGGCTCGATGAGCCGCGCTCAGCGAAAATCGGTCACCCGACGGCATCCCCCGTAAGTCTCGGCGCCTTCCAGGACGCGTGGGCGTCACCGCCGTCTCCTCTGGCACCCCCGTCTCCTCTGGCACCTCCAGCGCCATTCGCACTTCCAGCGCCACGGGCACGCCCACCCCCTCCGCCGCTTGAGGAGCGGGGTGTGGGGCAGCGCCGCTCACGCGGCGGAGCCGCAAACGGGCGCGACGCAGTCGGTGCAAGCGCCTCACGCGCGGCACAGCACTTCCCCGTGCGGCACCATGAACCACGCGTCCTCCCGGCCGCCCCACTCCCGCCACGCCCCGGCGATCGCCGACAGGTCGTCCCGCGTCGCGTGGCCGCCGGCCACCGCCAGTTCGGCGTACACGGACGCTGTCGTGCGGTCCGCCCACAGGCCGCTCCACCACGTCCGCTCCTCCGGCGTGGCGAAACACCACGTCGCCGCCGACGCCCGCACGTCGGTGAAGCCGGCCCGGCGCGCCCAGGACAGGAGCCTGCGGCCCGCGTCCGGTTCGCCGCCGTTCGCGCGGGCCACCCGGCCGTACAACTGCTGCCAGTCGTCCATCAGCGGCACCTCCGGGAACCACGTCATGGCGGCGTAGTCACTGTCGCGCGCCGCGACGACGCCACCCGGACGGCACACGCGGCGCATCTCCCGCAGCGCCCGCACCGGATCGCCGACGTGCTGGAGTACCTGATGCGCGTGGACGACGTCGAAGGAGTCGTCGGGAAAGTCGAGCGCGTGGACATCGGCCACCGCGAACTCCACGTTGTCCAAACCGCGTTCCGCCGCGACCTCACGCGCCCGCCCGAGCACGTCCCGCTCCGCGTCGACCGCCGTCACCCGGCCGGGGGCGACGAGTGCGGCCAGGTCAGCGGTGATGGTGCCGGGGCCGCAGCCCACGTCCAGGACGCCGAGCCCCGGCCGCAGTTCGCCCAGGAGGTACGCCGCGGAATTGGCGGCGGTACGCCAACTGTGCGAGCGCAGCACCGACTCGTGGTGTCCGTGGGTGTAGACGGCTGTCTCCTCCGGCATGGCCGTACTCCTTCTCCGTAATGCGTCCGAGCGGGTGGAAGCGGTACGCCGTACGGTACGCCGCCATGCCGGGATCTGAGACGGCAATCCCGGCATGCGAGACGCGCATGTGTGCTCGGTCATGAGGAGCGGTGCCTCGCGGGTGAGCGGTTGCTGTACGGCGGGTAATCCGGCGCGTAAGCCGGGAAACTCGCGTCACCCCGTGTTTGGCCCTGGGGGACAGGGGCACCGGGAAGGTCCACCGCAACCGCCCCGCCTACGAGGTGAACGCAGTGACCCGTAACCGTCCCCGCATCGTCATCGTCGGAGCGGGTTTCGCCGGCCACCAGGCCGCGAAGACCCTCTCCCGGCAGCTCAGGGACAACGCCGAGATCGTCCTCCTCAACCCCACCGACTACTTCCTCTACCTCCCCCTCCTGCCACAGGTCGCCGCCGGCATCCTCGAACCGCGCCGCGTCACGGTCTCGCTGCCCGCGACGCTTCCGCGGGTACGGCTGGTCCTCGGCGAGGCGGACCACATCGACCTGGCGGCCCGGCGCGTGCACTACACCGGGCCCGAGGACGACAAGGGTGAGCTGGAGTACGACCGCCTCGTGCTCGCCGTCGGCAGCGTCAACAAACTGCTGCCGGTCCCCGGCGTCGCCGAGCACGCCCATGGGTTCCGCGGCCTGCCCGAGGCCCTCTACCTGCGCGACCACGTGACCCGCCAGATCGAACTGGCCGCCGCCACCGGCGACCCGGACGAGTGCGCCGCGCGCTGCACCTTCGTCGTCGTCGGCGCCGGCTACACCGGGACCGAGGTCGCGGCCCAGGGCCAGATGTTCACCGACGCCCTCGTGCGCAAGCAGCGCGCCTGGCGGCACGCCGGGCACAAGCCGCGCTGGCTGCTCCTCGACATCGCGCCGCGCGTCCTGCCCGAGCTGGACCGGCGCCTGTCACGGACGGCCGACAAGGTACTGCGCGGGCGCGGAGTCGACGTACGGACGGGGACGTCCGTCAAGGAGGCCACCCGCGCGGGGGTGCTGCTCGACGACGGGGAGTTCGTCGACACGCGGACTCTGGTCTGGTGTGTCGGCGTACGTCCCGATCCGCTGGTCTCGGAGGTCGGCCTGCCCGTCGAACGGGGGCGGCTGCTCGTCGAGCCGACACTCGAAGTGCCCGGCCATCCGGAGGTCTTCGCCTGCGGCGACGCGGCGGCCGTGCCCGACCTCACCAGGCCGGGGGAGTTCACGCCGATGACCGCGCAGCACGCCGCCCGGCAGGGAAAGGTGGCTGGCCGCAATGTCGCCGCCTCCCTCGGACACGGGGAGCGGCAGCAGTACAGGCACAACGATCTGGGGTTCGTCGTGGACCTCGGCGGGGTCAAGGCCGCCGCCAACCCGCTCGGCGTGCCCCTGTCCGGCCCGGTCGCGGGCGCGGTCACGCGCGGCTACCACCTCGCCGCCATGCCCGGCAACCGGGTGCGGGTCGCCGCCGACTGGATGCTCGACGCCGTACTGCCGCGCCAGGCCGTGCAGCTCGGACTCGTACGGTCCTGGTCCGTCCCGCTCGACACGGCGTCACCGGAACTGGCCAGGGTCCCCGGAGCGCGCGGCCGGGCGGAGCAGAGTGAACCCGACCGATGACCACAAGGAGTGACCACAGGGAGTGACATGGACAGCGAACAGCTCATCCAGCTCGGGCAGCAGCTCAGGGTGGACGCGGTACGGGCCGCCGACGCCGCGCAGTCGGGCCATCCGACGTCGTCGATGTCGGCGGCGGACCTGGCGGCCGTACTCCTCGGCGGGCACCTGCGCTACGACTTCGGCCGGCCCGACCATCCCGGCAACGACCGGCTGATCCTCTCGAAGGGCCACGCCTCCCCGCTGCTGTACGCCATGTACCGGGCGGCCGGCGCCATCGACGACGAGGAACTCCTCACCTACCGGCGGCGCGGCAGCCGCCTCGAAGGGCACCCCACGCCCAGGCTGCCCTGGGTGGACGTGGCGACGGGCTCGCTCGGGCAGGGCCTGCCGGTCGGCGTCGGAGTGGCGCTCGCGGGAAAGCGGCTGGATCGGGTCCCGTACCGCGTGTGGGTGCTCAGCGGCGACAGCGAGATGGCCGAGGGATCGGTGTGGGAGGCCGTCGAGCACGCCGCCCACGAGCACCTCGACAACCTCACCCTGGTCATCGACGTCAACCGGCTCGGGCAACGCGGTCCCACCCGCCACGAGTGGGACCTGGGGGCCTACAGCCGCCGGCTGCACGCTTTCGGCTGGCACACCATCGAGGTCGACGGCCACGACGTCGAGGCCATCAACACCGCCTTCAACGAGGCGCGTTCGACAACGGGCCGGCCCACCGCGGTCATCGCGCGCACCCGCAAGGGGCGCGGTGTCGCCGCCGTGGAGGACAAGGAAGGCATGCACGGCAAGCCGCTGAAGGACGCCGGGAGCGCGATCGAGGAGCTCGGCGGCCCCCGGTTCGTCCACGTGGAGGTGGAGAAGCCGGCCGCGGCGC
The DNA here is from genome assembly GCF_000429085.1 of Streptomyces flavidovirens DSM 40150. GTDB lineage: Bacteria > Actinomycetota > Actinomycetes > Streptomycetales > Streptomycetaceae > Streptomyces > Streptomyces flavidovirens. The sequence goes on from NZ_AUBE01000008.1 coordinate 264,103, forward strand.
GCAGCTCCGGCCTGCGCGCCGCCCGTAACGGCAAGCTGAAGCTGCCGGGCTACGAGAAGGGCGACGAGGTCGCCACCCGCAACGCCTACGGCGAGGCGCTCGCCGCGCTCGGGTCCGCGCGCGGCGACATCGTGGCCCTCGACGGCGAGGTGAGCGACTCGACCCGGTCGCAGTTCTTCGCCAAGGAGCACCCGGACCGGTTCTTCGAGTGCTACATCGCCGAACAGCAACTGGTCGCGGCGGCGGTCGGGATGCAGACACGCGGTTACGTCCCGTACGCCTCGACCTTCGCCGCGTTCCTGACCCGCGCGCACGACTTCGTACGCATGGCGGCGGTCAGCAGGGCCGGCATCAACCTGGCCGGGTCGCACGCCGGAGTCGCCATCGGTGAGGACGGCCCCTCCCAGATGGGACTCGAAGACCTCGCGCTGTTCCGCGCCGTACACGGCAGCACCGTCCTGTACCCCTGCGACGCCAACCAGACCGCCAAGCTTGTCGCCGCGATGGCGGAGGGCGACGCGCAGAGCCGCGGCGTACGCTACCTGCGCACCAGCAGGGGCGCCACGCCCGTCATCTACGGGCCCGACGAGGAGTTCCCCGTCGGCGGAAGCAAGCTGCTGCGCGCGAGCGACGACGACCAACTGACCCTGCTGGCAGCGGGCGTTACGGTGCATGAGGCGCTGCGTGCCGCGGACCTGCTGGCGCAGGGCGGTGTGCCGGTGAGGGTCGTCGACCTGTACTCGGTCAAGCCGGTCGACGAGCGCGCCGTGCAGGAGGCGGCGGAACGCACCGGCTGCCTGGTGACGGTGGAGGACCACCATCCGCAGGGCGGCCTCGGCGACGCGGTCGCCGAGGTGTTCTCCGACGGACGGCCCGTGCCGCGACTGGTCCGCCTGGCCGTGGGCAACATGCCCGGCTCGGCCACGGAGCAGGAACAACTGAGCGCCTCGGGGATCGACGCCGACTCGATCGCGGCCGCCGTGAAGCTGCTTGCGGAGAAGGTGATCGTACGGTGAGAGCGCGGCGGGGAGTGGGTGGCGGGATGCCCTGAACATCCCGCCACCCTCCCCGCGCCGTGCGGGCCCGCCACGAGCGGGCCCGCTGTGAGACCTTCTGTCCGGCGGGGTGGTGATCCGCTCTGGTGAGGTGTCACCGCTTGCGGACGGTGGCGATGATGACGGGCAGCAGGGCGGCGACGGTGGTGCCCGCGGCGAGCCCGAGGCCGTTGAGCACTTGGGAGGCGAACAGCACGGTCAGGACGCGCTCTTGCGTGCGGGCGTTCGCCAGGCCGGCGTCGGATGCGGCTCTGTGGCCTGTGGGGGGTACCCGGCGAACCGGGTACCCCCCACAGGAAGGGAAGCGGGCTGGTTTGGCTCAGCTCAGCTGCAGGCGGTCGGCCAGACCAGCGGCGGTGAAGGCGGCCTCCAGTTCCTCGCGGCCCTCGGTGAAGTGCGACCAGCTGTCGAAGTGGACGGGCACCACGCGGCGGGCGCCGAGGATCTGGGCGGCCTCGGCGGCCTGGGCGCTGTCCAGGACGATCAGTCCGCCGTCGAAGATTTCGGCGAAGCGGGGCGCGCCGGCGAAGAGGATCGCGGTGTCGATGGGGGCGAAGCGTTCGGCGATCTCCCTGACGGCGTCGAGGGACGCGTTGTCGCCGCTGACGTAGACCGTGGGCAGGTCCTCGCCGGTCAGGACGAAGCCGACGACCTGTCCGGAGACCGGTTCGACCTCTTCGCGGGTGCCGGGCCCGTGGATGGCGGGGACGGCGGTCACCGTGAGCGTGCCGCCGCCGGGGCGGTCCAGCTCGATGGACTCCCAGTCGGCCAGCCCCTTGGCCTTCTGGCCGAGGCGCTCGCCGCCGCCGGTGGTGGTGAGGGTGAGCGGGATGTCGGCGAGCAGAGCGCGGCCGGCGTTGTCGAGGTTGTCGTCGTGCTCGTCGTGGGAGAGCAGGACGACGTCGACAGGGCCGAGGTCGGCGGGGGTGCCGGTGGAGGGGGCGGTCTTGGTCAGGGCCGGGGCGCCGGGGGGCGCCGGGTAGGAGCACGGGGCGTCGAAGGTCGGGTCGGTCAGAAAGCGCAGCCCGCCGTACTCGAACAGGGCCGTGGGGCCGCCGAAGACGCGGACGGGGAACTGCGTGGTCGCAGGGGAAGCAGACACCAAAACCTCACGGATAGATTTGCTTGAACCGTGATGCGACTATAAGCAGGCATCACGGATGTGGGCAAGTTCAACCGTGAGTCATGGTTGCGGGCAAGTCGTACCATGAGAGGTATGGAAGAGAGCCTCATCACCGAGTCCGGGCTGCCGCCGGCGCCGGGGGCCGAGCGGCATCCCTCGCTCGCCCTGGTCAACAGCGCCATCGCGCTACCGGGCGGGCACTATGTCGACCAGCTCGGCACGCCTGCCGGAGCCGACCAGTGGCTGACGCAGCAAGGCCTCACCCCGGTCGACGCGGGCATGCTCGACATGTGCGCCGCGCAACTGCGCTCCCTGCGGGAGCAGGTCCGGGCACTGTTCGCGTCCCGTGTCGCGGGGCTCCCCGCCCTGCCCGCCGCCGTCACCGCGATCAACGACACCCTGACCCGCGTTCCCACCGCCCCGCTGCTGGCCTGGGACGACAAGAGCGGCCCCTACCGCGCCATGCCCCACCCCACCTCGGAGCTCGTCGACCACGCCTTGGCGGCGCTCGCCGCCGATGCCGCCGACCTCCTCACCGGCCCCGAAGCCGGGCGCCTCACCGCCTGCGCCTCCGCGCCCTGCAACCGCTACCTGCTCCGCCACGGCCGCCGCCACTGGTGCTCCACCCGCTGCGGCGACCGCGCCCGCGCCGCCCGCGCCTACGCCCGCCGCACCGGACGTGCGTGACGCCTCAGCCAGACCGGGGCCGGGCTTCGGGGTGAAACGGATACGCGCATAACTGCGGTTCGGTCGGCCGGATCCCGGCCGCCACCTTGTAGAGCCAGTCCAGGGCGTAGTGGTTGAAGCTGGTCATCGCCCCCGCGTACACGCGCTCCCGGACCAGCTCGACGAGCCGCTCTCCCGCGGCCGCTTCGCCAGTACAAGGAACTCGCCGCCCGCAGCTCGTCGTTGACGGGCCCCGGCCGCCTGCGCTGAGCGGACCCGTCACGCGGTCTTGCGGTTTCGAACGACGTTCAGGCGTCGCGGAGTTTGGACCCGGCGTCACGGGTTACCCGATGTCGGAGGCTGCAATGGCAAATACATCTGGTACATCCGGAAAGTCAGATACGTCCGAGGAATCCGAGAACGAGCCGAAAGACAACCAGAGTTCACCGAGCAAGACACAGAGCAGCAAGACGGAAAGTCTGCCGGGCCCGATGGATGTGCTGCGCGGAGCGCGGGCACAACTGGCGGAGCTCACCGGCATGGAGGCCGAATCGGTCTCGTCCTTCGAACGCATGGAGGACGACGGCTGGATGTTGCGGATCGAGGTGCTCGAACTGGCCCGGGTCCCCGACACGATGAGCCTTCTCGCGTCGTACGAAGTCACCCTCGACGCCTACGGGGCGCTCACCGGCTACCGGCGCGTCCGCCGCTACGAGCGCGGCAGGGCAGACCGTTCATAAACACCCAGACTCCCACACTAAGGAGGGCCGGTCGGCATGACCGTAGTCCCGGCACAGCAAGGTGGAGGCGGCGGCGGTACCAGCGGCCTCTACGACGTCCTGGAGCTCGTCCTCGACCGGGGGCTCGTCATCGACGCATTCGTGCGCGTCTCCCTGGTCGGCATCGAGATCCTCAAGATCGACATCCGGGTCGTGGTGGCGAGCGTCGACACGTACCTGCGCTTCGCGGAGGCCTGTAACCGCCTCGACCTCGAAACCGGCGCCAACAAGAGCCCCGGCCTCCCCGAAATCGTCGGCGAGGTCACCGAGTCCGGCGCCAAGGGCAAGTCCAAGGGGGCGCTGTCCGGCGCCGCCGAGACCATCTCCGACGCGTTCCAGCAGGTCCGCGGCGGCGGTGACGAGCAGTCCGAGTCCAAGCCGCGCGCCCGGCGCAGCACCACGTCCCGCCGGAAGGAGGAGCAGGAGTGAGTACGTACGTCTACGGCATCGCACGCGGCGACCACCCCGAACTGCCCCAGCCCACGAACGGGGTCGGTGACCCGCCGATGCCCGTACGCGCCCTCAGGACCGGCGAGCTGACCGCCCTGGTGAGCGACGCGCCCCAGGACCTGCGGCCCAAGCGGCGCGATCTGCTGGCGCACCAGACCGTGCTCGCGGAGGCCGGCGCCGTGGGCGCCGTGCTGCCGATGCGCTTCGGGAGCCTGTCGACCGACGACGAGTCGGTACGCACGGTGCTCGCCGAACGCGAGAAGCACTACCTGGAGCGGCTCGACGCACTCGACAAGAAGGTCGAGTACAACGTGAAGGCCTCGCACGACGAGGAGGCCGTCCTGCACCAGGTACTCGCGGACGACGCCGAACTGCGGGCGCTCAACGAAGCCAACCGCGCAGCCGGCGGCGGCACGTACGAGCAGAAGCTGCGGCTCGGTGAACGTGTCGTGGCGGCGGTGCAGCAGCGCGAGAAGCGCGACGGCGAACTGGTGCGCCAGGCCCTGGAGGGGGCGGCGGAAGCCGTCAGTCCGGGGCCCGAGAGCAGCGGCTGGCTGGCGAACGTCTCCTTCCTCGTCGACCGCGACCACACAGCGGACTTCGTGGAGGCGGTGGACGCGCTGCGCAAGGAGCACCCCCACCTCGTACTCCAGGTCAACGGCCCGCTGCCGCCCTACAGCTTCGTGGAGTGACGCGACGATGGGTCTCCTGGGAGAGCTGCTTCTCCTGCCGCTGGCCCCTGTCCGCGGCACCTCATGGGTGCTGCGGCAGGTGGTCACGGAGGCAGAACGGCAGTACTACGACCCGTCGGCCATCCAGCGCGAACTCGCCGCACTGGAACGGCAATTGCAGGCCGGAGAGATCGACGAGGCCGAATTCGACCGCCGCGAGGACGAACTCCTGGACCGGCTGGAGAAGAGGAACCCGACGCCATGAACGACAAGCCGGCCAATGACCCCGCACAGGGCGTCCTCACCGCGGAAAGCGGAATCCGGGGCCGCCGATGACGACGCCGAACAGACTTCCCGACCCGTACGCCGCCAATGGAAGCGCGAATCTCGCCGACATTCTTGAGCGGGTACTGGACAAGGGTGTCGTCATCGCGGGAGACATCAAGATCAATCTCCTCGACATCGAACTTCTCACCATCAAGCTGCGCCTCGTCGTCGCTTCTGTCGACAAGGCGAAGGAAATGGGCATCGACTGGTGGGAGGACGACCCGTCTCTCTCCACCGGCGCCCGTCGCCGTGAACTCGCCGAGGAGAACGAGCGGTTGCAGCGGCGCATCGCCGACCTGGAGGCGGCGCCCGCACTCGCAGAGCGCAAGGACGACGAGGCATGAACGAACTGCGCTACGTGTACGCGGTCACCCGGCCCTTCGACGGCGTCCTCCCCCAGGGTGTGTGCGGCCTCGACGGTGAGCCGCCCCGGCTGCTGCACCACGGCGACCTCGTCGCCGTGGTCAGCCCGGTACCTGCCGAGGACTTCGCCGAGGCGCCGCTCAAGGCGCACCTGGAGAACCTCGACTGGCTCACCGCCACGGCCCGCGTCCACGAGGCCGTCATCGGCGCCATGACCACCGTCACCTGCCCCGTGCCGCTGCGTCTGGCCACGGTGTGCCTGGACGACAGCGGCGTACGCAGGCTGCTCGACGCGGGCCACGACCGGTTCGTACAGACACTGGAGCGGCTGGACGGACGGGTCGAGTGGGGCGTCAAGGTGTATGCCGATCCCGAACCGGACCCGAGCTCTCAGCCCGCTCCGTCCGGGGCGCCGCAGGCGGCGCCGGCCGCCGCCCCGGCGTCCGGCCGTGACTACCTGCGCCGGCGCCTCAGCATGCGCCAGGCGCGCGAGAGCGTCTGGGAGCGCGCCGACGCCCTGTCGCGCACGCTCCACGCGGAACTCTCGCAGCGCGCACAGGCCGCCGCCCTGCACCGCCCGCAGGACTCCCGGCTTTCCGAGGCGCGGGGACAGAACGTCCTGAACGCGGCGTACCTGGTGCCACGGGAGCACAGCGAGGAGTTCGTGGCGCAGGTCCGCCGGCTCGCGCCGGAGGAACAGGGCGTACGGGTGGAACTCACCGGCCCCTGGGCCCCGTACTCCTTCGCGGGGCAGGCAGGGCAGGCAGGGCAGGAAGAGGCAGGGGCGGCCCGATGACGGCGCAGCCGGTCACCGGAACGGGCCCCCTCGCCCAGCGCCAGCTTGCCCTCGTGGACCTGCTGGACCGGCTGCTGGCCGGCGGAGTCGTGATCACGGGCGACCTGACCCTGCGTATCGCCGACGTCGATCTCGTACGGGTCGACCTCAACGCCCTCATCAGCTCCGTCAACGTCAACGTGCCGTCCCCGTTCGAGGAGGAGGAGTCCCTGTGACCACCGAAACCACCGAAGGGCGCCGCCGTGTCGAGCTCGACGCCGACACCGTCGAACGCGACCTCGTCAAGCTCGTCCTGACGGTCGTGGAGCTGCTGCGCCAGCTGATGGAACGCCAGGCGCTGCGCCGTGTGGAGACCGGGGATCTCAGCGAGGAGCAGGAGGAGCGGATCGGTATGACACTGATGCTCCTGGAGGACCGGATGGACGTCCTGCGCACCCGGTTCGGTCTCGAACCCGAGGACCTCAATATTGACCTGGGCCCCCTGGGACCGCTGCTGCCCAAAGGCGAATAGAGCGAAAGCAAATAATAAGCAAATAAGAAAGGGGCGGCGGCCCGAAGGCCGCCGCCCCACTTATCTCGACTTCTCTACCACCGGTACCAACGCGACCTGCCTCCCGACGCCGAAGTGCTTCGCATCAGGAACCCGAGGAGCCAGATGACAAGGACCGCGATGGCGACGTACCAGAGCACCTTCACCGCGAAACCGGCACCGAAGAGAATAAGTGCGAGAAGAAGAACCAGAAGAATAGGAACCATTGTGTGCACCTCCTGAGCTCCGAGTGCCCGGAATTTGTCCTCGTACACTGCACACACTGAGAGCTGATGTGACCGGAAAATCCGACCGCAAGACCCGGAACACCGTGCTTGTGGCACTCGCCGCCAACCTCGTCATCGCCGTCGCCAAGACAGTCGGCGGACTCATATCGGGATCACCCGCCCTGCTCTCCGAGGCCGCGCACTCCGTCGCGGACAGCGTCAACGAAGTCTTCCTGCTCGCCGCCCTGCGCCGCAGCCGCCGTCCGGCCGACCGGAAACACCCCTTCGGATACGGCAAGGAGCGCTACTTCTGGTCCCTGCTCGCCGCCGTCGGCATCTTCCTCATGGGCGGCTGCTTCTCCTTCTTCCAGGGCTTCGAAGCCCTCAGCGGGACCGGCGGCAATGAGTCGCACACCGGTTACGTCGCCGGGCTCGCCGTCCTCGGCGTCGCCCTGCTCGCCGAGGGCGCGTCCCTGGTCCGAGCCCTCTACCAGGCGCGGCGCCAGCCGGGCTCCGGTCTCGGCAAGGACCCCGCCCTGCGCACGGTCGTCGCGGAGGACGGCACAGCGGTGGTCGGAGTGCTCCTCGCCGCCGCCGGCATGGGACTCCACATGGTGACCGGGGACGCGGTCTACGAGGCCGTCGCGTCGTTCTCCATCGGCCTGCTCCTCGGGTACGTCGCCTACCTGCTCGGCCGGGACGCCCGTGCCCAGCTCATCGGGGAGGCCGCCGACGCCGAACTGCGCGCGGACATCCGCGCACTCATCGAGGCCCAGCCGGAGATCGACAACGTCGCGGAGCTGCTGACCATGCAGCTCGGGCTCGACTCGCTGCTGGTGGCGGCCCGTGTCGATCTGATGCCGGGGATGGACAGCGAGGAGGTGGAACTCGTCTGCGTGCGCATCAAGCGGGCTGTGAAAAAGACCTGGCCGCATGCCGACCAGGTCTTTCTCGATGTCACGGAGGCCCCGTCCGAAGCCGTTACAGAGGTAGCGGACGGTATACGGTGAGCGCCTCGTCGGCCTTGTCGATGACGAACTCCCGTGGAGCCTCGGCCACTTCACCGTCGTAGGCGAGCAGCGTGCCCGGCGCCAGGCCCGAGATCCACACCCGGCGCAGCCGCTGGGCGGCGTGCACGGGAGAGCGGCTCAGCGGCCCGGCGAGCGCCGCGGCCAGCAGCCGCAGGCCGGGCAGCCGCCCGCCGTGCACCACGCGTACGTCGAGCAGCCCGTCGGCCAGGTTGTGCCGCCGGCCGGGGGTCGGGCCGAAGCGCTGGTACATGCCGTTGCCGGCGAACAGCATCCACAACTTGCGGTGGCGGCCCTTGTGCTGCCCGATGTTCGCCTCCAGCGGCCGCTCGGCGCGCAGCACTTCGGCCGCCGCCAGCACGCCGGCGGGCCAGCCGCCGATGCGCGGGGCCCAGTGTTCCCTGATGCGTACGAGTTCGGGGTAGACGCCCAGGCTGAAGGTGTTGAGGAAATAGCCCGGCTCCCCGCCCGGCCCCGGCCCTGGCGTGAACCGGCCCAGGTCCACCTTGACCGCGTCACCGGACGCCAGGGCCCGGCAGGTGTCGTCGACTTCCTCGATGCCCAGGTCGTACGCGAAGTGATTGAGCGTGCCGCCGGGGAACACGGCGAGCGGTACCCGATGACGGGCGGCGACGACCGCGGCCTGGTTCACCGTGCCGTCCCCGCCGCAGATTCCGAGCGCCCGGCCCTGCTGCGCGGCCTTCTCCAGCTCGGCCGACAGCTCGTCGGGCTCGCACTCGACGACCTCGGCGCGCGGCAGGGCGTCCCGCACCATCGCCGCCTTCGCGGCCGAGGAACCGGACCGCTTGTTGGCGACGACGATCAGGCCCTGCCCGCCGGGCAGAGAAGGCGCTTCGGTGTACGGCCTCCCCGGCGCGGGGATCTGCGCCCGCGTGGGTACGAGCCCGCGCACTGCGAACGCCGCTCCGACGCCCAGCGCCACGCCGGCCAGTACATCGCTCGGATAGTGCGCGCCCGTATAAATGCGGGAGAAGGCCACCGACGCGGCGACCGGCGCCACGACCGCACCCCACCCCTTGGACTCCAGCGCGACACCGGTGGCGAAGGCGGCGGCGGACGCCGAGTGGCCGGAGGGGAAGGAGGTCGTGATCGGCTGGCGCTTGAGCTGCCGGATCAGCGGCACCGCGTCCAGGACGGGCCGCACCCGGCGTACCGAACGCTTCCCCACGGTATTGACGGCCAGCGAGGCCAGTGCCAGCGAGGCGACCCCGCGCAGGGCGGCCCGGCGGGCGCGGGTGCTGTCGCCGACGGCCGCTATCCCGGCGGCCGTACCGAACCACAGCAGACCGTGGTTCGCCCCATGGCTGAGTCGCGGCAGGACGCGGTCGGCGCCCGGCCAGTGATGGGTGGCCACGCCATGGAAGAGCGCCCGGTCACGGGCGCTCAGCCAGGCGGCGATCCGCCCCGGCGCCCGGGGCGGGACATGCGTGCGTGCTGAATACGCAGAAGACATGGCACGCGAGTACCCGGCGCGAAGCCTTCCGAATCAACGCCACGCCCGCCGACCCCTCCGGCACGGCTATGCCCCCGCTGTTACGTCCCGTCCGGCCACGCCCACCGCAGCAGCGCGCCGAGGCCGCCCGCGGGTCCGGCGACCGGGGCGGTGCCGTCGGCCGGCGGGACCCGGATCGCCTCGGCGCCGGTCATGGCCGCCGAGCGCAGCAGGGCGTCGTCGGCGCGGGCGGTGTGCGGCTCGCCGTCGCTCAGGTAGCGCGCGTCCGTGCGGCGTACCGCCAACTGGTGGGGTTCGTCGCCCACCCACACCTCACGGCCGGCGTCCGGCCCGTCGGGGTCCACCAGCAGTTCCGAGATCCGGTGTTCACGCGCCGCGTCCACGAGCGCCGGCACCCCTTCGGCCGCGATGACGATGCCGCCGTCCGCCGACGGGTCGCGTGCCGCCCGGAAGCGCTCCAGCTCGGCGGCGGCCCGCCGGCGCGCGTGCTCCTGCCTGGCCCGTTCCACGTCCTCGTCCAGCAGCCGGGAGTCCGCCCCGGCCGACCGGCCGCCGTGGTCCGTCTCGACGGTCAGCGGCTGAAGCCGCAGCGGAAGAGCGTCGTATACGGCGCGACGCTCGCGCTCGTCGCCCGCCAGGACCACCAGACCCGCCCGGCTCTCCTCCAACTCGAAATCGGCGCCCTTGCGGTCGACGTACGCCAGCAGGCACACCGGCTCCTCACCCGCGAGAGCGAGCTCGCGCTGTTCCGGTGTGGCCTCGTCGACGGTCGACGTAGCGGCGTATACGGAAGCCCACGGGCCGGGACGTTCGTACAGTGGGGTGAGGAATGAGAGGTCCATTTCTCCCTCCGGGATGTCTGGCAGGACGTGCACGCCGGGTACCCGAAGGTGAACCATGAACACTATGGACTCGAACCTGAATCCGCTCCTCACGCGTCACGGCGAGGCGCTCGCCCTCTTCGGCGGTCACGTGCACGCCGTACGCGAGGACCAGTGGCAGGCACCGACCCCCTGCACCGACTGGTCGGTGCGCGAACTCGTCAACCACCTGACCGTGGAACAGCTATGGGTACCCCCGCTGGTGACGGACCAGCGCACGACCGAGGAGGGCGCCGGCGGCGCTTTCGGCTTCGACCCCGACGGCGACGCGCTGGGCGACGACCCGGTGGCTGTCTGGGACCGGGCGGCGGCGGGCGCTCGCGAGGCGTTCACGGCGCCGGGGGCGCTGGAGCGGACCGTGCGGCTGTCGTACGGGGAGACCCCCTGCTCGGCGTACTGCTCGCAGATGGTGGCCGACCTGGTGGTGCACGCCTGGGATTTGGCGCGGGCGATCGGCGCGGACGAGCGGCTGCCCGACGACCTGGTGAACTTCGCGGTGCGCGAAGTGGGGCCGTACTCCGCCGAGCTGGAGAAGAGCGGCCTGTTCGCCGCTCCGGTGGAGCCGCCGCCGGGAGCCGACGTGCAGACCAAGCTGCTCTCGCTGCTGGGGCGCCGCGTCTGACGCCCGCGCCATGCCACCGGGCCCGCTCGGCCCGGACTCGCCGGGTCCGGGCCGGGGCTGGGGCTCGGTCAAGGCTGGGTCAGGGCTTGGCCGACCGGGCGAACTCCTCGGTGAAGGTGGCGCAGAACGCCTTGAGGTCGTCCGGCTTGCGGCTGGTGATCAGGGTGGCGGGGGTCGCGTCACAGACCTTCACCTGTTCGTCGACCCAGGTGCCGCCCGCGTTGCGGATGTCGGTACGGAGACTGGGCCACGAGGTCAGGGTCCTGCCGCGTACGACGTCCGCCTCGACGAGCGTCCAGGGGCCGTGGCAGATGGACGCGACCGGCTTGCCCGCGTCGAAGAAGGCGCGTACGAACGCCACGGCCTTCTCGTCCATGCGCAGGAAGTCCGGGTTGGCGACGCCACCGGGAAGCACCAGGCCGCCGTACTCGTCGACGGACGCGTCGCCGACCACCTGGTCGACAGGGAAGGTGTCCGCCTTGTCGAGGTGCTTGAACGCCTGGATCCTGCCCGGCTTCGTGGAGATCAGCCGGGGTGTGTCACCCGTGTCGGTCACCGCCTGCCAGGGCTCGGTGAGTTCGACCTGCTCGACGCCTTCCGGCGCCACGAGAAACGCGATCCGCATCGTGCTCCTTCCCCGGAACTGCGTTCCGTGGTGTTGTGCTGTCTCATGCCGTGCTGTTCATGCCGTGCTGTCTGTACCGTGCCGCCGGTGTCTCAGGCGCCGGTGCCGGGGCCCGCGCTGGGCGCTGCCCGGCTGATGTCGGCGAGCGCAGACTGCGGGTCCTGGAACTCCGCGAGATCGCCGATGCTCACCACGCCGAGAGGCAGGCCGTCCTCGACGACGGGAAGCCGCCTTATGGCGTGCTGCCGCATCAGGGCGACGGCCGTCGACACCTCGTCGTCCGGTCCGACGCACACCGGCGCCGGGGTGCATACGGACTGGGCGCTGACCGTGAGGGGATCGACGCCGTCCGCGACCGCGCGCAACGCGATGTCCCGGTCGGTGAGCACACCGATCAGCTGGTTGTCCCGCGCCACCAGCACATCACCGATGTCCTGCGCGCGCATCAGTTGCGCCGCTTCGACGAGCGAGGCATCGGGCCGTACGGCTGCGACACCTGCCGTCATGACTTCCCTCACGAACTGAGCCATGGCTGTCCGCCTCATCTCTCTTCACTCGCGTCTTCGCTCGCGCTGTCGGCTACGGCGCGGGTACCCGTGGCGCGGGCGGCAAACATTCGCCGGCCCGTGGTGTTTGAGCCCCCTCGCACGGGGGACTCGGTGCGCGGCTGAGCGGCCACTGGGAAATGGGATGAGTCTCCGGGCGCGTCCCGCACCGCTTCGAACGGCGGCGGTGCGGGCCGCGCCCGGAGCGTTCCCGTGCCCGAAAGCATTGCTTCCAGGGGGTTTGCGCACCGCCGTGCTGGTGACCCGGCACACAGGCCGTCCCAAGGAAGGACAGGGCCATGGTGGGCTTAGCCGTGCTGATCCCGGTACTCATTCCGGTTCTCATGCTGGGCGTGATCATCGCGCTCGGCCGTTACGAGGAATTCATCCTGCCGACAGCGGCAGCGACAGAGGCGAAGGGCAATCGCCGTCGCCATCGCCGGACAGGCCCGGTGGTGAGCCCGTCCGGCGAATGAGGTTCCGGCGCCGGAAGCGGCGGACTTCCCGGAAGCGGCGAATTTCTCAGTCGTCCGCGCCCGGCCGGGGGCTGCCCGGCAGGAACTCCTGGAGCTTCGACTTCAGGCCCTGCTTCATCACCGCGCCGGCCTCCGCGTCACCCTTCACGAGCGCCGACGCCGTCGCCTCGATCTGGTCCCACGTCGCGTGCGGCGGGATCGGCGGCACCGACGGGTCGGTGACGAAGTCCAGTACCACCGGCCCCTGCGCCTCCAGCGCGGTCCGCCACGCGCTCTCCACCTGCTCCGGCTTCTCCACCCGGATCCCGGTGAGGCCGATCGACTGCGCGAAGTCCGCGTACGACACATCGGGGATGGACTGCGACGGGAGGAACGACGGCGCGCCACCCATCGCCCGCAGCTCCCAGGTCACCTGGTTCAGATCCCGGTTGTTCCAGACGGCGACCACCAGGCGCGGGTCCTCCCACAGGTGCCGGTACTTCGCGACCGAGATCAGCTCCGCCATGCCGTTCATCTGCATCGCCCCGTCACCGACGAGCGCGATCGCGGGACGGTTCGGATGCGCGAACTTCGCCCCGATCGCGTACGGCACACCGCACCCCATCGTGGCCAGCGTCCCCGAAAGCGACGCCCGCATGTCGCCGCGCAGCCGCACATGGCGCGCGTACCAGTTGGTCGCCGACCCCGAGTCCGCCGTCACCATCGCGTGGTCCGGCAGCAGCGGTGACAGCTGCGCCGCCACGTACTCCGGGTTGACGGGGTCGGCGGACAGGGCGGCCCGCCGCTCCATGATCTCCGTCCACCGCTCGACGCCCGCGCAGATCTCGTCGAACCAGTCGCGCGCTTCGTTGCGCCGCAGCAGCGGGATCAGCTCGCGCAGCGTCGCCCGCGCGTCGCCGACGAGGTTCACCTCGTAGGGATAGCGCATCCCGATCATGTGCGGGTCGATGTCGATCTGCACGGCCCGCGCCTTGCCGAACTCGGGCAGGAACTGGGAGTACGGGAAGCTGGAGCCGATGGTCAGCAGCGTGTCGCAGTCCCGCATCATCTCGTACGACGGACGGGTGCCGAGGAGCCCGATGGAGCCCGTGACGTACGGCAGCTCGTCGGACAGCACGTCCTTGCCGAGCAGCGCCTTCGCGACGCCCGCCCCCAGCAGTTCCGCGATCTCCTGGACCTCCGCGCGCGCCCCCGCCGCGCCCTGACCCGCCAGGATCGCCACCTTGTCGCCGGCGTTGAGCACCTCGGCCGCCCGCCGCAGCGCGTCCGGCGAGGGCATCGCGGTCCAGCTACTGCGGTCCAGGCTGGAGGGGACCATCTTGAAGGCGTGCGGCGGCGGCGTGTACTCCAGCTCCTGGACGTCCGCCGGCACGATGACAGCGGTGGGACAGCGCCGGGCGTACGCCGTACGGATCGCCCGGTCCAGTACGTTCGGCAGCTGCTCCGGCACGGTCACCGTCTCGACGAAGTCGGAGGCGACGTCCTTGAACAGCGAGTGCAGATCGACCTCCTGCTGGTACGAGCCGCCCATCGCGCTGCGGGCGGTCTGCCCGACGATGGCCAGCACCGGCACATGGTCGAGCTTGGCGTCGTACAGGCCGTTGAGGAGGTGGATCGCGCCGGGACCGGACGTCGCGGCGCACACACCGAGCCGGTTCCCGAACTTCGCGTACCCGACCGCTTCGAACGCGGACATCTCCTCGTGCCGGGACTGGATGAAACGCGGCTGGTCGTCGGCGCGTCCCCAGGCCGCCAGCAGGCCGTTGATGCCGTCACCCGGATAGCCGAAGACGCACTCGACTCCCCACTCGCGCAGGCGCGACAGGATGCGGTCGGCGACGTCGGTGCTCATATGAGGGCCTCCTACGGGGCGGTGCGGGTGGACAAAGACAGCACTCTGCCGAGTACCAGGCAGGCGGTGATGGAAACCGGCCGCACGCGAAACCCGACCCGTTTGGGGTCCATGAGCGGGGGCACGTGCTCCATGTGCTTCGGACCGGAGGCACGTCCGTGGGAGCGGCAGTCTGGCGCTCCGGGCGTGTCACGTCCTGGAGCCCCGGCAACCCTCCCCGCGGTGACAACCGTCCGACGTCTGCACCGTTCAGGGAGTTGCAACGAAGATGCGTACCACCACCGTCCGCAGGACACACCCGCACCACGACGCCCCCGACACCACCGAGGCCTTCCGACGCCTGTGTGCCATGCCCGAGGGCGAGGAGCGGGACGCGCTGCGCCAGGAGATCGTGAACGCCTGGCTGCCGATGGCCGACCGGCTCGCGGGCCGGTTCCGCAACCGCGGCGAGGCCATCGAGGACCTGCGCCAGGTGGCCGCGCTCGGCCTGGTCAAGGCCGTCGACCGGTACGACCCGGACCACGGCTCGGCCTTCGAGAGCTACGCCGTACCGACCATCACCGGCGAGATCAAGCGCCACTTCCGCGACCACATGTGGACCCTCCACGTGCCGCGCCGCGTCCAGGACCTGCGCAACCGCGTCCGCGCCGCCAGCCAGGAGCTGTCCGCGACCGTCTCGGGCCATGCCCCCACCGTCGCGGAGATCGCCGAGAAGGCCGGCATGACCGAGGAGGAGGCCGCCACCGGCCTTGAGGCACTCGACTCCTTCACCGCGCTGTCCCTCGACGCCCAGCTGCCCGGTACGGGCGACGGGTACTCACTCAGCGACGCCCTCGGCGGCCCCGACGGCGCACTCGACGTCGTCGTCGACCGCGAGGCCGTCAAGCCGGCCCTCAACAGGCTCCCCGAGCGCGAGAAGAAGATCCTCTACATGCGCTTCTTCCGCGACATGACGCAGAGCAGCATCGCCGAGGACCTCGGGCTCTCCCAGATGCACGTCTCCCGGCTGATCAGCCGCTGCTGTACCCGCCTGCGCGACGAGGCTCTGCGGGACGCCGCATAGCGAGCGCCGCGTGGCGCGACATCAGGTCCATGACCTGGCCCTCCGCCATGGAGAACGCCCTGCGGGCGCCCGTACGGAACAGGGTGAGCACTCCCTGTACGGGCCCGGTGGCCCCGCCGTCGCCCGGCGCCGTCAGCGGCACGCACAGCAGTGAGGTGACGTCCGCCCGTACGAGCACCGGATCACCCGCCGGGTCGTGACCAAAGCCTTCCGTGTCCTCCGGCCGCACCTGGAGGCTCGCGGAGCCGCCGCGGGCGGCCTCCGTCACCAGCGGGCAGCCGGCCGGGTCCTGCCCGGCCAGTACCTGTACGAGCGCCTCGTCGCCCGGACCACCTGGGCCGAGCACGAGCGTGCGCTTGAGGGGCTTTCCGGCGACGGTGTCGGCGATCACCCAGTCGGCGAAACGTTCGTGCAGCACTCGGGCCGCGCCTCCCAGGGCGGCTTCCTGGTCCCCGGGCACGACGGACAGCAGCTCCGTCGTCATCGCGTCGACCAGGTCCAGGAGCTCCGTGTGCCGGGTCGTCTCGGCGAGGTCCGGCAGCGCGGGGCGCCGCCGGACCGCCGCGACGGCGCCCGCGGGCCGCGACCTCTCACCGGGCAGAGCCGCGCCGGGGGAAACCCCGGTCTGGAAGACGACGAGCACCGCCGGATGCGGCTCGTCCGGCGGGCGCAGCGCGGTGAGGGTGGCCAGCAGCCGCTCGTCCGGCCGCTGCTGGAGATGGACGAACAGGCTCCGGTCGCCCTCACCGCGCGCCACGGCCGCGGCCTGGGACCGGAACGCGCCCCGGTCACCGGGGCTCAGGAGCGCCGCGAGCGGGCGCCCGGTCGCGTACCCGGCGCGTACGCCGGTGAGTCCCGTCGCGGCGAAGTTCATCCGCCGTACGACGGTGTCCCTGTCCACCAGGGCGACCGCCATCGGCAGCCGCTGGAACAGGGCCTTGAGCAACTGCCGCTCCTGTCGCTCCTGCCGGTCGGGGGAGGAGGCGTTGGGGGCGGCTGCCTTCAGTCGCTCGTAACGGGGCCACAACGTGTCGGCCACGTGCCGGAGTTCGAAGAGAGCCGCGTCGAGGACGGCGAGGTGCTCGTCGGGCGGCAGCGCACGCGCTGCCCTCAACTCGCCGACCCGTCTGACGAAATCTGCCAGCTCCGCGCCGAAGTCGTCCGTCTGCGTCATACGAGAAAGCTAACGGGTCCGGCCGTTTTGCGGACCGGGTGGTGGGAAGCCGCACAAGGAAGGGAGGACGCCACATGCATCCCGAGCCGGAAGTCCATGGACTGGAGCCTGAATCCGCGGTGCGCAGGCTCTCCGAGCTGGCGGAACAGTCCGCACGCTGCGCCCCCGCCAGTTGCGGCGCCGTGGCGACGATGGCCGACGGCGGCACGGAACGGCGCGCCACGGCGACCCACCCGGATCTGGCCGCACTCGCCTCCCTCCAGTTGGCCGTGGGGGACGGGCCGATCCCGACCGCGATCGACCGCGGCGAGCCCGTGGACGCGCACGACCTGCTGCATGAGGAGCGGTGGCCCGAGTACCGGGCCCTGGCGCTCGATTCCGGCGTACGGGCCAGTGTGACCCTTCCCTTCTGCCGGACCGGCATCGAGGTCACCGTCAGCCTCTACAGTTTCCGCCCCGGCGCCCTGGAGCGCGCGGCGTACGGCCCGGTGGGCGTCCTCGGCGAACAGGTGACCGCCGGTCTGGTCCGGGACCGGCGCTATCGCCAGGCCCTGGCCGAGGTGGACCAGCTGGAGACGGCGCTGCGCTCGCGCGCTGTCATCGACCAGGCCTGCGGCATCGTCATGCATGTGCTGTGCTGCGACAGCGGTGAGGCGTTCGCGGTGCTGCGGCAGCTCTCGCAGCGGTCGAACCGCAAGCTGGCGGAGGTCGCGGAGACGGTCGTCGCGGGCAAGGGGAGCGGCCTGGAAAGCACCCTGGCCCGGCTCACGCAGCAGCCCTAGGGCGGCTAGGGCGGCTTGCGCCCGTTCTGCCGGGCGGGGACGACCACAGGCCGGTGAAGGCGCCCGGCGGGGTGAGCCCGTCTCGTCGTACCCGGCCGTGCCCGGCGACGTATCGCCGCAGCGGCACCGCTCATCCGTGCCGTACGCCCGCAAACCCCCGGCCCGGCCTTACGCCCGACGAGCCGCGCGGCTCACCACCGCGGCGCCTGCTCACGCGCCCTCTTCCGCGCGCGTGTCCTCAGTCGCCGGACGGGCCGCATGGGCGGCGGCCGGGTTGACCGGTGGGTGGCATGCACCGCCTTCCCCGGGGAAAGTGTGCCCTTGCCCGCGTAGATCAAGTCCTTCCGGCGGTTGAGGGCCGCCGGCCTGGTGCGCGGGTCGCCTGCTGGGCCGCGCCCGCAAGCGCCGCCCCCGAACCACCCGTATAACCGTATTCAGGGCCAGCCGATCGGCCAGGAGGTGAGCGCATGCAGCGGACGGCCGAGGAAGGACGCGGCCCGGTCCGCGTATCGGGTCGCCCGCCCCCGGCCCCGGCCTGCCCGTACTGCCGGAGCTGTCCGCCGTCCTCGCCGCGGCCGCCGGGCGCACCCACGCCGAACCCCCCGGCGGCGGGCCCGCCCTGCGCGGGGCCGCCGCCGCGTACTGGTGGCGGCGCGGGCTGCACGCCGAGGCGCGCTGCGTGGCCGCCGCGTCCGGCGCCCAGCCGCTGCTGTTCGCGCTGATGGCGGCCGTCGGCGGCGACGTCCTGCTGCCGCGGCCCTGCCCCGCCTGGTGGGTGCCGCAGGCCACGATGCTCGGCCGGGCGGCCTACCACGCGCCCACGCCGGCCGAGTGCGGCGGCGTACCCGATCCGTTCGCACTCCTTGAGACCGTACGACGGGTCCGTGACGAGGGCGGCGACCCGCGCCTCCTGCTGCTGTGCGTCCCCGACGACCCGACCGCCACCGTCGCCCCGCCCGAACTCGTGCACGAGGTCTGCGAGGCGGCGGTTTCCGAGGGCCTGCACATCATCAGCGACGAGACCTGGGGCGACACGCTGCACCGCCCCCAGGAGACGGTGTTCGTCAGCCCCGCCGAAATGTTCCCGGACCAGGTGACCGTCCTCGCCGACCTGGCGGGGGCGTACACCCCGGCGAGCTGGCCCGCCGCCGTCGCCCGCTGCCCTCTCACGGGGTACGGCGCCGCCCTGCACGCCAGGACCCTCGACCTGCTGACCGCGATCGGCGCCGTGGTCGCCGGGCCGGTCGCGGAGGCGGCGACGTACGCGCTCGGTGAGCCGGAGCCGGTGGCCGTCAGGCTCCGGACCGCCGCCGCGCTGCACGCACGCGTGGCCGCCGCCGCGCACCGCGCGGTCCTCGTCTCCGGCGCGCTCGCCCGCCCGCCCCAGGCCGGCCGCCACCTGTACGCCGACCTCGGGCCCCTGCGCGCCGGCCTCGCCGCCCGTGAGGTCACCGACTCGATGGAGCTGGAGGAGTACCTGAGCGCACGCCTCGACACCCCCACTCCAGGCGGTCACCGGTTCGGCGATGAAATGGGCACGCTGCGCGTACGGATCGCGACCGCTCCGCTGCTCGGGGCAACCCCGGAGCAGCGTCTGGAGTCCCTCACGTCAGCGCGGCCACTGGAATTGCCGCATGTGGCCCGAGCGTTGAGCACGTTCACCCAGGCCTTCGACGAACTTCGCTGACCCCAACCCGGCTTACGCCACCGAACGGAGCCCTCTCGATGACGGAGACGCAAGCGCAGACCGAGCAGCAGACCGAGCGGCGGACCGAACGCTCCCTCGCCGGCCCCGGCACGCTCTCTCCGCCCCGGCCCCTGGGTGAGATCCGCACCTGGCCCCGGTCGTTCGCCGACCGCCTCACCACCCCGCTCCCCGGCCTCAAGGCGTTCGCGAGACTCGCCCGCGAGGGAGCCCTGCGGCCGGGACCCGAAGGCCTCCGTGACATCGCGCTGGTGCCGTACGAGCCGGGCCCGCTGCCCGCCGTCGACACCGCCACTCTCGCCGTCACCTGGGCGGGCCACGCCAGTTGGGTCGTACGCATAGGCGGGCTCACGATCCTCACCGACCCCGTCTGGTCGCAGAAGATCCTAGGTACGCCCGCCCGCGTCACGCCCGTCGGCGTCCGCTGGGAGGATCTGCCGCAGATCGACGCCGTGGTCATCAGCCACAACCACTACGACCACCTGGACGCCCCCACCCTCAAGCGGCTCCCGCACGACACACCGCTCTTCGTCCCGGCCGGCCTGGCCCGCTGGTGCCGGCGCCGCGGCTTCAGCCGGGTCACCGAGCTCGACTGGTGGGAGGGCGCCGAACTGGGCGGGGTCCGCTTCGACTTCGTCCCCGCGCACCACTGGAGCAAGCGTTCCCTCACCGACACCTGCCGCTCCCTGTGGGGCGGTTGGGTACTCAGCGACCAACAGGGCTACGGACAACGGGTGTACTTCGCGGGCGACACCGGCTACGGCCACTGGTTCAAGGAGATCGGCGCCCGCCACCCCGGCATCGACCTCGCGCTGCTCCCCGTCGGCGCGTACGACCCGCGCTGGTGGCTCAGCGACGTACACGCGGACCCGGAAGAGGCCGTGCAGGCGTGCGATGACCTCGGCGCGGCGCGCATGGCGCCCATGCACTGGGGCACGTTCGTGCTCTCCGCCGAGCCGGTCCTGGAGCCGCTGACCCGCGTACGGGCGGCCTGGCAGCAGGCGGGCCGGGCGCGCGACCGGCTGTGGGACCTGCCGATCGGCGGCTCACGCGTGCTGGAGCCCTGACGGCCCGGAGCCCTTGACGGCCCGGAGCTTTGACGGCCCGGCCGGGCAGGGCTGTTACGTACGCCGAACCCTGCGCCACACCGCCGGCGCCCCGCTGATGACCAGCGTCAGGGCCACCGCCGCAACCACGCCCTGCCACGGCTCGGGGAAGAGCGAGCCACCGAGGATGCCGATGAGCTGGTACGCCGCCGCCCAGGCGAGGCAGGCCGGTACGTCACCCCGTGCGAACCGGCGCATCGGCATCCGCGACAGCAGGCACGCCACCATCACCGGGATCCGGCCGGCCGGGACGAGCCGGGAGAGCACCAGGACCTGTGACCTGTGCTCGTCGAGCTTGCTCCGTGCCTGCTCAAGGCGGTCGGGCGCGGCCCGGCCGCGCAGCGTCTCCAGCAGGCGCGAGCCGTTCTTCGAGCGGACCCCGCGCAGCCCGAGCCAGTACAGACCTATGTCGCCCAGGAACGCGGCGGACGCCGCCAGTGCGAAGACGACGAGCAGCGCGAACGGGTCGCTGTGGTGAAAGGCCACCACGGCGGCCGTACTGACCAGCGCGCCCGTCGGTACCACCGGCACCAGTGATCCCAGCAGCACCAGCACGAACAGCGCCGGATAGCCGACCGCCTGCTGCGTCGACTCCGGGGGCACCTGACTCACCTGCCCCACCACGCCCACCATGCCCCCCACGTCCACCATGTCCCCCACGCCCCGCGCCGTTTCGGTCAAGCCGGCCTGGATCACCGGCGGTCCGCCGGCCGGACGCTCTCGCCGTGCCGGAGCCGGTGCACCGCGACGTCCGGTGCGAGCCGCGCCGCCTGCCGCACGAACTCGTCACCCGGCGAGTGGAACTCGTGCGGCCTGACCGCGTCCATCCCGATCGGCCAGTACGTCCCGTAATGCACCGGCACGGCCGCGCGCGGCGAGATCCGCGCGAGCGCCTGCGCCGCCCGCCGCGCGTCCAGATGCCCGTGCCCCAGGAAGGGACCCCAGCCGCCGACCGGCAGCAGAGCCACATCGACCGGCCCCACGGCGCCGGCCATGTCGTCGAAGAGCCCGGTGTCCCCGGCGAAGTACGTACGCGCCTCACCGGTGACGACGTAGCCGAGCGCGGGGGCGTGGTGCGGCCCGAACGGCAGCCGCCGCCCGTCGTGCAGCGCCGGAACCGCCCGTACGACCACACCTTTCACCCGTACCTCGTCGCCCGGCTCCACTTCGGTGATGCGCAGCCCTTGCCCCGCGACCCTGCGCAGCGCGGGCACGGCCCGCGCCGCGCCGCGCGGCACGATCAGCGCGGTACCGGGCGCGAGGCGGTCCAGCGACGGCAGATGCAGATGGTCGCCGTGCAGGTGCGATACGAGCACGGCGTCGGCCACGGCGGCCTCGGGCGGCGGCAGCGCACCGCGCCTGCGGCGCAGATGCGCGAGGCGCCGCGCGAAGAGGGGGTCGGTCAGCACCCGGGTCCCGGAGTCCGCGACGGTGCAGGTGGCATGCCCCCACCAGGTGATCTCCACCGCCACGAAAGGCCTCCTCGCCGTCACACAGTCACACCAGTCACACCAGCCCGCCGGTCCTCGCCGGTTCTCCCGGCGATGTGCCCGCTACGAGCGTAGGCGGTGACGGCGAGGGGAGGGGGAGGCCAGCGCCACGACCATGCACTCGTCTCCCCCTGAGTGCGCCCAGTGCGCCTCCACCCCGTCGCGCGTGCGGAGTAGGGTCAGCGGCGACAGCTAGCGCCGCAGGGGGTCGCGTCATGGACGAGGTACGAGTGGCGGTCATCGCCAGTCTGACTCCGCTTGAGGAGCTCGACAGCGATCCGTTCCTGGTGGACACGCGCAGTCAGCAGGCGATGTGCGCGCGCTGGGCCGCCGACAAGGGGTACGTCGTCACACGGCAGTTGCTCTGCTACGGCATGCGCCCGGACCACCGCGCGCTGTGGGCGGACGTCGAGGCGGGGGCGGTCGACCTGTTCGTCGCGCCCAACGAGCGCGTGCTCGCGCGGGCCCTGACCTCCGTGCGCGAATTCTCCGCGGAGTGCGAGCGCAAGGGCGTACGCCTGGAGACGGCCGGGCTCGACGAGCCCGCGTACAGCGCCGCGACGAAGGCCGGCGTGCACCGGAGACTGTCGATGCCGACGGCCGGTTATGACGGCTGCTGACCGTTTTCTGAACTTCCCGGCGTTCTTCTGATCCCTGCCGCCGTCGATCACCAGGCGCGGGCCCGAGCGGTTCGTCCCGCTGTGCCACGCTGGAAAGCAAGCGGGCCCCCAGGTACGGCCCAGGGACGTGAGGTGGGGACGGCGTGGTCCGACGGCGATGGCGCAGCGCGGGCAGTGCCCTGCTGCGCGTGGTCACGGTATGGGCCGTGTCGACGCTCACGATGCTGGTGCTCGCGGGCATCCTGCCCGACTTCCAGCTCAAGGCCGACGACACCGACAGCATCACCCGGGTCGCGCTCACCGCCGTCTGGGGAGCGGGCGCGTTCGGCCTGCTCGGCGCGCTGGTCTGGCCCCTGGCCGTACGGGCGCTGCTGCTCGTACCGGCACTCGTCGTCGGCGTGCTCGCCTTCTTCCTCAACGGCTCGCTGCTGCTCGTCGCGCTCAGCCTCATACCCGACGGGCGCGGCGAGGCCGACCCCGAGACCGCGGTGGTGGTCGCCGCCGTCATGTCCGCCGTCGCCTCGGCGACCTCCGGAGCGCTCGCGGTACGCGACGACGAGGCGTACCGGCGCAGGCTCTCCCGGCTCGCCCACCGCCGCGGCCGGCGCGGCGGCGACGACGGGCGCCACGGACTGCCCGGCACGCTCTTCCTGCAACTCGACGGCGTCGGCCACGACGTGCTGCTCCAGGCGGTCTCCGACGGGCTGATGCCGACCGTGGCGTCCTGGCTCGGCGGGGACGAACCCACGCACCGGCTGACCCCGTGGCGTACCGACTGGTCCAGCCAGACCAGCGCCAGCCAGCTCGGCATACTGCACGGCTCCAACCACGACATCCCCGCGTTCCGCTGGTACGAGAAGGAGGGCCGGGAGGTCGTCGTCTCCAGCCGCCCGGCCGGCGCGGCCCTGATGCAACGCCGCGCGATCGCCCGCACCGGCGACGGCGGGCTGCTCACCTTCGACGGCGCGAGCCGCGGCAACCTCTTCAGCGGCGGCGCCGACCAGCTCGCCCTGGTCCTGTCGATCGCCGCCAGGCGCGGCAAATCCAACCGGTCCCGCGCCGGTTACTTCGCGTACTTCTCCGATCCGGCCAACGCCGTACGCACCGCCATGTCCTTCGCCGCCGAAGTCGTCCGCGAGATCGGCCAGTCCACCCGCGCACGGCTGCGCGGCGACGGCCCGCGAGTGAAGCGCGGCGGCTTCTACCCCTTCATCCGGGCCTTCGCGACCGTCGTCCAGCGGGACATCGTGGTCGCCGCCGTCCTCGGCGACATGCTCGCCGGACGTACTGCCGTCTACGCCGACCTGGTCGCGTACGACGAAGTGGCGCACCACTCCGGACCGCACAGCACGGACGCGCTGAAGGTCCTTCAGCGGCTCGACCGGTCGCTGGAGCTGATCGCGAAGGTCGCCGAGCACGCCCCGCGCGCGTACCGGATCGTGCTGCTGTCCGACCACGGGCAGAGTCCGGGGGAGACCTTCCAGTCGGCGTACGGGCTCACCCTCGCCAACCTCGCCAGGGCCGGCTGCGGGCTGCCGGTCCCACGCCGCGCGGCACGCACCACCAGCGCGTCCGAGGCGCGCGACGCCGTACGGACCGCGCTGCACCGGCCGGTGCCCGACGACGAGGAGGAACAGGAGCACCCGGAGCCCGCCACCGATCCGGTGGTGCTGGCCTCGGGCAATCTGGGACTGATCTCCTTCCCCGACGTGGCGGGCCGGGCGACGCGCGAGCAGATCGACCGCCACCACCCGGCGCTGCTGACGACGCTCGCCAATCACCCCGGAATCGGCTTCCTGCTCGTACGGAGCGAGGAGCACGGCCCGCTGGTGCTCGGGGCCGGCGGCGCGGAACTGCGGCTGGACGGTGACGACGGAAGCGGCGACGGCCGTACGGGCGAGACGGGGCCGCTGGCGGTCTTCGGCGCGGGCGCCGCCGACGCCGTACGCAGAACCTCCGGCTTCCCCCACGCCGCCGACATCATGGTCAACTCCTGGCACGACCCCGAGACGGGCCGGGTGCACGCCTTCGAGGAGCAGATCGGCTCGCACGGCGGCCTCGGCGGCGAACAGGGCAGACCGTTCCTCATGTCGCCGTACACCCTCTCCGCACCCGTCTGCGACGGGCGGGAACTGGCGGGCGCGGAGCAGGTGCACCGGGTCCTGCGGCGGTGGCTGCGGGAGTGCCAGGGGCCGCAGGTGCCCATGGTGGTGGGGGAGTCGGCGGAGGATCGGCGGCCGGAACCGGAAGCGGAAGGACCTTTTCCGGTCAGTGACGGCGCCGTGCAGGATAAATCCGCCTGATTTGGTGCGCCTCTCTCCGTACCAGAACATGGTCAGGTTTTGGTACGGAGAGAGGCACACACCACCCCATGACCATCCTGGCCACCCCACCCCCCGAGCTCATCGCGGCGACCGGCGCCGATGCCGCCGACAAGCACACCCGGCGCTTCGGCCTGCCTGTCGCGACCGCCCTGGTCATGGGCAACATCATCGGCGGCGGAATCTTCCTGCTGCCCGCCTCCGTCGCCCCCTTCGGCACCATCAGCCTCGTCGCCTTCGGCGTCCTGACCCTCGGCGCTATTGCACTCGCGCTGGTCTTCGGGCGCCTCGCCGAGAAGCACCCGCGCACCGGCGGCCCGTACGTCTACGCCCGCGAGGCCTTCGGCGACTTCGCCGGCTTCCTCGCCGCCTGGAGCTACTGGATCACCACCTGGGTGTCCAACGCGGCGCTGGCCGTCGCCGCCGTCGGCTACCTGAACGTACTCCTCCCCGTCCACGGATCGCTCGCCGCCACGATCACGGCCGCGCTCGTCCTCCAGTGGCTGCCCGCGCTCGCCAACCTGGCCGGTACGCGGTACGTGGGCGCGGTCCAGCTGGTCTCGACGGTGCTGAAGTTCGCGCCGTTGCTGCTCGTGGCCGTCGGCGGCCTCTTCTTCTTCGACGCGTCGAACCTCGGCCCGTTCCAGGCGAGCGACCAGGGGCCCTTCGGCGCGATCTCCGCCTCCGCGGCCATCCTGCTCTTCAGCTACCTCGGCGTGGAGTCCGCGGCCGTCAGCGCCGGCGAGGTCCGTGACCCGCGGCGCAACGTCGGCCGCGCCACGATCCTCGGCACACTCGGTGCCGCGTTCATCTACCTGCTCGGCACGCTCGCGGTCTTCGGCACCGTCGCCCACGACAAGCTGGTCGGCTCGACCGCGCCCTTCTCCGACGCCGTGAACGCGATGTTCGGCGGCTCGTGGGGCGGCACCGCCGTCGCCTGCGCCGCACTGGTGTCCATGACCGGTGCGCTGAACGGCTGGACGCTGCTGAGCGCGCAGACGCCGTACGCGGCCGCGAAGGACGGCCTCTTCCCCGCCGTGTTCGCCACGAAGCGGCGCGGTGTGCCGACCGTGGGCGTCCTCGTCACCGCCGTACTCGCCTCGCTCCTGACGGTCTACAACTACACGGCGGGTTCCGAGGGCGTCTTCGAGATCCTGGTCCTGGTCACCACCTTCACGGCGACGGTCCCCTACCTCCTGTCGACCGCCGCCCAGATCTACTTCCTGGCCTCGGGCCAGTCCGCCCGCGTCAGCCGCCCCCGCCTGCTCCGCGACGCGGTCCTCGCGGCCCTGGCTTTCGGCTTCTCGATGTGGCTGGTGGCGGGCTCGGGTTACGCGGCGGTGTACCAGGGCGTGCTGTTCCTCTTCGCGGGCGTGCTGGTGTACGCGTGGATCGCGGCCCGCAAGACCAGGAGGCAGGCAGCATGAGGCCCTCCGCCGAGCGCCCGGAGCGGGCCTTCCCCACCCCGAACGGCCTGACCGGCGTAGGCGTCATCGTCGTCGGCCCCGGCGACCGCATCCTGCTCGGGCTCGGGCACGACGGCCGCTGGGAGCTGCCCGGCGGCAAGGTCGACGCCGGCGAGAGCTTCGAGGAGGCCGCCGTGCGCGAGCTGGCCGAGGAGACGTCCCTGCGCGCCGACGCCGCGGGCGTCCGTATCGTCGCCGTACTGATGGACGGCTTCCGCGGTGTCACCCGCGTCACGGCCGCCGCGGTGCTGGAGAGTGCCGCGGGCACGCCGCGCGTCACCGAACCGCACAAGATCGTGCGGTGGCAGTGGTTCGGGACGGACGACGTACCCACGGATCTCTTCGTACCGTCGGCGTCCGTACTCCGCGCCTGGCGTCCGGACCTGGACCTCCCGAACGCCCCGGCGCACTGCTACCCGACGGCTCACTGAACCCAATCCGCCCCCTGGCCCCGGCTCCGGCCCTGCCATTGGGCCGCGCATGTGCGCTCGCCCCCCGCCGCGGTCAGCCGGCCGCGGGCCCGCCGCCTTCGGAGCCCGGCGCCTCGGCGGCGGACGGGTCCAGGATGCGGTTGAGGAAGTCCCGCGTGCGCGGGTGTTGTGGATCGCCCACGACCTGCGCCGCCGGCCCCTCCTCGACGATCACGCCGCCGTCCATGAACACGACGCGGTCGGCGACCTCACGGGCGAAGCTCATCTCATGGGTGACGACCATCATCGTCATGCCCTCCGAGGCGAGCACCCGCATCACCGCGAGTACGTCGCCGACGAGCTCCGGGTCGAGCGCGGACGTCGGCTCGTCGAAGAGCATCACCTCCGGCCCCATGGACAGCGCCCGCGCGATGGCGACCCGCTGCTGCTGCCCGCCGGACAGCTGCGCCGGGTAGGCGTCGGCCTTGTCGGCGAGACCGACCCGCTCCAGGTTCTCGCGGGCCACCTTGACGGCCTCGGCCTTGCCCCGGCCGAGCACGCGCCGCTGGGGAAGGACGAGGTTCTGCGTCACCGTCACGTGCGGGAAGAGGTTGAACTGCTGGAAGACCATGCCGATCCGGCGGCGTACCGCATCGATGTCGACCTCGATGTCGGTGACTTCGGTGCCGCCGACGAAGACCTGGCCCGAGCTGGGCTCCTCCAGCAGGTTCACGCACCGCAGCAGCGTCGACTTGCCCGAACCGGACGGCCCGATGACGCACACCACGTCACCGCGGGCGACGTCCAGGTCGATGCCGCGCAGGACGTGGTTGTCCCCGAACGACTTGTGCAGAGCGCGGATCTCGATCTCGGGCTGTGGCATCTGCTCGTCCTCACTTGGCCTTGTCGGCGCGGGCTTCCAGGCGGCGCACCACGAAGCTCAGCGGCACCGTCACGATCAGGTAGCACAGCCCCGCGACGAGGATCGGGGTGGAGTTGGCGGTCTGGCTGGCCAGGTCCCTGCCGAACTTGGTCAGTTCCCGCTCATTGAGGGTGATGCCGAGGAACAGCACCAGCGAGGAGTCCTTGAACAGCAGGACGAGTTCGTTGGTCAGCGGCGGGATGACGATGCGGAACGCCTGTGGGATGATCACCGACACCATCGCCCGGCCATGCGAGAAGCCCAGCGAACGGGCGGCCTCCATCTGGCCCTTGGGCACGGCCTGGATGCCGGCCCTGATGGTCTCGGCCATGTAGGCGGCGGCGACCAGCCCCAGACCCAGGGCGACCTTCCCGTACGTACCACCGGGAATCTCGGTGCCCGGGAACGCGAGCGGCACCGCGACACCCACGAAGATGAGGATCAGCAGCGCGGGCAGACCGCGGAAGATCTCGATGTACACGCTCGCGACCCACCGGTACGGGGCCACGGACGACAGCCGCATGAGCGCGACGATCAGTCCGAGTACGAGCCCGAACGCGAAGCCGGAGAGCGTGTACACCACCGTGTTGCGCAGGGCGACGGTGATGATCTCCGGGAAGAGCTGCGCTACGAGGTCCTTCTGCGCGAACTGGTTCTGCAGCCGGTCCCAGTCGGCCAGCACACCGACCAGGACCAGGACCGCCACGAAGAGGGCGTACTGGATGCCCTGCGAGATACGGCGCCGCTGCCGCCTGGAGAGGCGAGAGGTCACGACTGGACCTTGGGCATCGGTCCGATCCACCGCTCGTAGAGCTTCTTGTAGGTGCCGTCGGCCTTGGCATCGGTGATGGCCTTGTCGATGGCGGCCTTCAGCTTGGTGTTGCCCTTCTTCACCGAGAAACCGTACTTCTCACCGGTCTCGATGTTCTGGCCGAGGACGAACGCGTCGGCGTTCGCCTTGTCCTTGAGCCAGCCCTGCACGACGGGGTAGTCGATGATGACGGCGTCGACCTGGCCGGTGCGCAGCCCGTTCAGCACGGCGTCGGAACTCTCGAACGCCACCGGGTCGAAGCCCTTGCCGGTGGCGTAGCTCTCACCGGTGGTCTCCGCCTGCGCGCCGAGCTTCTTCTTCTTGGACTTGACCTCGTCCAGCGAGGTGACGCCGCTCTTCTTCGTCGCCAGCAGTGCCTGGGTGGCGTCGAAGTACGGGACGGAGAAGTCGACGTTCTTCTCGCGCTCGTCGGTGATGGTCATGCCGGCGGCGGCGAGGTCGCACTGGCCCGAGTTGAGGAACGCGCCGGTCTTGAAGTTCTCGAACGGCGTGTCGAGGATCTTCTGCTCGACCTTCAGGTTCTTGGCGACGAGGTCGATGAGCGCCACGTCGAAACCGACGACCTTGCCGCCCTGCTCCGACTGGAAGGGCGGGTAGGGCAGATGCGTGCAGGTGGTGAGCTTGCCCTTCTCGACCACGGGTACGCCGCCGGCCGCCTCGCCAGGCCCTTCGCCGCCCGAGGAACAGCCCACGGCGAGGAACAGCCCGGCCGCGGCGGCGCCGGCGGTGGCGAGGGTACGGGTGCGGCGGGCACGATGGCCCTTGGCCGTCCTGGACACGGTTGACCTCCATGGGGCGGGGCGGACGTCGGCGGGGGAACCGAGCCGTCAGCGGTGATCGTAAGCCAGCAACCCGGCCTTCGCGGAACCCTTCTCAGCGCCTGGACTGTGCCGCTGTCCTATTCCCCTGCCTCCGCGTGTCATGCGCGCGGTGCGGCGACGGCACAACACAACGCCCGCCCCGGCGGTTTCGAGGCGGGCGATGGTGCGTGGAGGTACGGACTACATGTTGTTCTCGGCGTCGATGAGCTGCTGGATCCGCCGGTCGATCGCCGCGGCCTGGGCGCGGGCGCGCTTCGCCGCCTCGCGCTCGCCCATCCGGTCCAGCTTCTTGGCCTTGGCCTTCAGGTCGGCGGACTGCTTGCGCAGCTCTTCGATGTTGACGGTGATGTGGCCGCCGCGAGCGGCCATGGTCTGCTGGCCGGTGGTCGTGGCAGCGTGCGCCGGCAGAGCCGCGAAGAGAACGCCACCGGTCATCGCGGCGGTCACGGCGATCGTGGAAATACGTCGAAGCATAGGAGCTTCCCCCTCGTACAGGTCGGTCATTACCTGCAAGTAACTCTATACGAAGTGGATCTTCAGTCGCAGCCGCGTTTCCGCCGGGCCGTCGGCAGGGCATTACCCGCGAGGTAATCGACGCTCCCCGGCGAGCGCGGCATCGTTGCGGTTACCGGGGGCCGGACGGCGCACTCCGCCCGGACCCCGGCCCCTTCCAGTCCGTACGACCTCGACGGAGGCTGATGCGTCATGTCCGCAACCATGCTCGCCAACCTTTCCCGGACCACCGACCCGCAGACGGCGCTGCGCCGCTTCCTCGCGCTCGACGCCGTGGTCACCACCACGAACGGGCTCGTGTACGTCACCGCCGCCGGCCCCGTCGGACGGCTGCTCGGCGTCGGGTCCGGGCTGCTGTTCGGACTCGGGGTGTTCCTGGTGGTGTTCGGCGCAGGCGTCGGATACCTGGCCTCCCGGCGGGAGCCCGCGGCCTTCCCCGTCAAGGCCGTCATCGAGGTGAACCTGGTGTGGGCCGTGGCCGGTCTCGTCGCGCTCGCACTGTGGCTCTCGCCGACGACCGCCGGGACGTTCTGGATCCCGGTGCAGGCCGCGACCGTCGCCGGCTTCGCCGCGCTGCAGCACCTCGCGCTGCGCGCACGGCGCTGAGTGGCCGCACGCTCAGGGGCCGAGCGACTGGAGGTACTTGACCGTCGCCGGGTCGGCCGGGAGGAACGTCTCGATGGCCAGCTCGGCAACCGTCACATCCAAGGGCGTGTTGAATGTCGAGATCGACGAAACGAACGACAGCACCCGGCCGTTGTGCTCCACCTGGAGCGGCAGCGCGAAGTAGGGGTATGGCGAACCCTCCGGCTCCGGCGCGTCCGGCGCCTCACGCTCCGCCACGGGATAGCCCGCCACCTCGTCGTACACCACACGCAGCGCATCCGACCTGACCAGCGCGATCTGGCGTTCCATCTGCGCCAGGAGATGCCCGCGCCACTCCCGCAGATTGCGGATCCGCGGGGCCAGCCCCTCCGGGTGCAGGGTGATGCGCATCGCGTTCAGCGGCGGCGTGAGGAGATGCTCCGGCAGGCCGTCGAGCAGCATCGTGATCCCCCGGTTCGCGGCGACCACGGTGTACGAACCGTCGACGACGAGTGCGGGGTACGGCTCGTATCCCGCCAGCAACCGCTCGATGCCCTCGCGCAGGGCACCCAGCGCCGGGTCGTCGAGCGGAGTCTCCGCGTACTGAGGGGCGTAACCCGCCGCCAGCAACAGGGCGTTGCGCTCCCGCACCGGTACGTCGAGGTGCTCGGCCAGGCGCAGCACCATCTCCTCGCTCGGACGCGACCTGCCCGTCTCGACGAAGCTGATGTGCCGGGCTGACGAATCGGCGCGCAGCGCCAGCTCAAGCTGGCTCAGCCGGCGCCGCTCACGCCAGCCGCGCAGCAGCGCGCCCACACCCTTGTCGACTGCGACCGTTGTCATGGGACAAGACGGTAACCGACATGCGGGTACGCCGTACGAGCGCCATTTCGGACCGGAAGGTGGGAGGCTGATCAGCAACACCGGCACACACCGCATCGTGGAGGGAGCTTCGCCATGGCCACTGAGCCGCTGTCGCAGAAGGAGATCGAGGACCGTCTCCGCGAACTCCCCGGCTGGTCGCTGGACGACAACCGGATCGCCCGTACGTACCGGCTCGGCACGCACTTCGCGGCCGCCGCGCTGGTCGTCCACGTGGCCGGGATCCAGGACGAGCTGGACCACCACTCCGACCTGACGCTCGGTTACAACACCGTCGCACTGACCGTGAACACGCACAGCGCGGGAGGCGCCGTCACCGACCTCGACTTCGAGCTCGCCCGCCGGGTCGAGGACATCGCGCCGGGACACGGAGCGAGCTGAGGCAACGTACCTCGGCCGCCGAAGTCGTTCATGAGCGGTCTCCCGTCGTGCCCTCGGGGAGGGTGTCGGCGATGTACGAGTCGAGATCGGGCGCGGCCGGGTCCGCGAGCATGTGCCGCACCCAGGCGTCTCGTTCGTGCAGGATCGGCGGCAGCTCCCAGACACAGCCGATCCACGGGGACGCCGACCTGACGAAGTGGGAGGGGTCCAGGTCCGGGCAGCCCAGCGCGGGCTGGCCCGCCGCCGCGCCGCCGAAGTGCAGGGCGTTGTCCCACACCCAGCTGTACGCGTTGAGGTACGCCCCGCTGTCCCCGCCCCGGTGCAGGACGACGAACGTCGCCGGCGGTGTGCCGTCGGGCTCGGGCAGCAGGCTGGGGAGGATCGCGTACGCGGCCTTCTCCACCTCGGGATCGATCCCGGCGGGGTCGGCGGTGACGTGGTAGCGCTTGATGCGGCGGCCGCCGATTTCGAGGGGCGGCGGAACCCGCAGCAGTTTCTCCGTAAAAGGCATGGCAGGAAGGTAGAGCCGCTCCACTGACACCTTCTGTCAGTGGAGTGCGGCAGACTTCCGGCATGCGTGCGAGCCGCCTCGTCCAGATCCTGCTGCTGCTCCAGACCCGGGGCCGGATGACCGCTGCCCGGCTCGCGGAAGAGCTGGAGGTGTCGGTACGTACCGTCTACCGCGACGTCGAGGCCCTGCACGCCGCCGGTGTTCCGCTGTACGGCGACGCCGGACACGCCGGCGGCTACCAGCTCCTCGCGGGCTACCGGACCCGGCTCACCGGCCTCACCACCGACGAGGCCGAGGCGCTCTTCCTCTCGGGCATACCGGGGCCCGCCGCCGAACTCGGCCTCGGTTCCGTGCTCGCTGCCGCCCAGCTGAAGCTGCGGGCGTCGCTCCCCGCCGCACTGCGCGGACACGTCGACCGGATGCAGGCGCGCTTCCACCTTGACGCACCAGGGTGGTACGCCGAGGACGACCCCGTGCCGTATCTGCCGCAGGTCGCGGACGCGGTGTGGAACGGCACGGTGCTCGCCGTGCGCTACCGCCGCTGGAAGGAGCCGACCGACGTCGACCGCCGCCTCGAACCGTACGGCCTGGTCCTCAAGGCGGGCCGCTGGTACGTCGTCGCGGGGCCGGGACCACGGACGTACCGGATCGACCAGATACTCGAACTGCGCACGCTGGACGAGGAGTTCGAGCACGGACCGCCCGAGGGCTTCGACCTGGCGGCGTACTGGCGGCAGTACCGGGCGGACTTCCACGCCGGGCTCCACCGCGCGGAAGCGGTCGTACGGATCTCACCGCGCGGCGCCGCCCGGCTCACCGGGGCCGCCGCCGAAGCCGTGGCGGCCACCGGCACGCCCGAGCCGGCCGGCGACTGGATACGGGCCGTCCTGCCCATCGAGACCACCGGACACGCCCACGGCCAGTTCCTCGGACTCGGCGCGGAGGTCGAGGTGCTGGAACCGACCGAGCTGCGCGAGAGCCTGCGGGAGACGGCACGCGAGCTCGGCGCCCTCTACGCGACGGGCAGCCCCTGACCGGCCGGCGCTTCCCGGCCGGCCGTCCCACGCGTACCGCACCTCGCGGCCGGTGACTTGCTGGAATGGCAAGAAGGTTCGCCGAAAGAGCGGTCCGGCGAGAAGGTGGACACATGACCCATACCCACAGTGACAGCCAGAGCAAGAGCCACCACCACCGTCACCACGCCACCGACTTCGACTGGGACGCGCTCGGCACGCACCTGGAGCACGAGGCGCAGGTGCACCTTCCCGTGTACGAGCAGGCCGCGGCCTGGATCGCCGGGCGCTTCCGGGGTGCGCGGGGCGTACGCCGCGTTCTGGACATCGGCAGCGGCCCCGGCATCATCACCTGCGTGCTCGCCGAGGTCTTCCCGGACGCGGAGGTCGTGGCCGTCGACAGTACGCCGGCGCTCCTTGAGCGCGCGCGGGCGCGGGCGGAGCGGTCCGGTCTGGGGGCGAGGGTGCGTACCGTCGTCGCCGAAGTGCCCGGCGACCTCGGCTCGTTGGGCGAGGCCGACCTGGTGTGGGCCGCCAATTCCCTGCACCACGTCGGAGACCAGCGTGCTGCCCTCACCGGCTTCGCCGGGCTGCTGCGCCCCGGCGGAACGGTGGCGCTGTTCGAGGGCGGGCTTCCGGTGCGCCGCCTGCCCCGTGACATCGGGTTCGGCAGGCCGGGGCTGGAGGCCCGGCTGGAGGTGGTGTCGAGCGAGCGGTTCACGCAGATGCGCGAGGAGCTGCCCGGCGCGAAGCCGGAGGTGGAGGACTGGAGCGCGCTGCTGGCCGCCGCCGGGCTCACCCCTGACGGCAGCCGCTCCTTCCTGCTCGACCTGCCGGCTCCGCTGTCGGGCATCGCGCGCCACCTGGTCGTCGAAAGTTTCACGCGGCTGCGGGAGACGTTCGCCGAGCACCTGACGGCCGACGACGCGGCGACGCTGGACCGGCTGCTGGACGCGCAGGACGTGGCCGGGCTGGCCCGGCGCCGCGACGTGTTCCTGCTGCAGGCGCGCACCCTGCACATCGCGCACCGTGCCTGAGCGACGGGCCGCCGGGCGCCACGCCTGAGCGACGGGCGGCCGGGCGCCGCGCCTACGGAGTGATCACCGGCTCCAACTGCCACCACTGGCAGGGGGAGTCGGTGTCCTCCCACTGCCGCACATTCGCGCCGTCGTCCATGCTGCCCTCCGCGACTTCGAGCAGCAGCCCGCTGACGTAACTGATCAGCGTGACCGTGCCCGGCGCGTCCAGGTGCTGCTCGATGATCCACTCCTGGGCGCCGAAGTTGTTGGCCTTCCACTGCTGGACGTTGGCGCCGTTCTCGGTGGAGGCCCCGGCGACGTCGAGCCGCTTGCCGCTGGCGGCGTTCACCAGGTGGTACAGGCCGCCGCCGCTGTGCACGGCGGACACCTCCCACCGCTGCGCCGGAGCGCCGGTGTCCTTGCCCTGCTGGACGTTGGCGCCGCTGCCCTTGTGGCCGCCGTACACCTCCAGGAGCAGCCCGCTGCCGACATTGCGCAGCCGGTACGGGCCTTCCTGGACGGCCTGCGGCTTCGGGGCGTCCCCGCTCATGTTCCTTGACTCTTTCCGGCAGTTGGGGCATTGAGGACCGCTACGGCGCCCACCGGTTCGCTTTCGGGGCCGCGCACGGCGAACGGCGCCCACCGGATCGTACGCGAACCGGTGGGCGCCGTAGCGCTCACGCCTGCACTGCCCGGGCTCAGGCGCCGAAGTCGAAGGTCGCCGGGTCGGGGCCGAGACGCTTGCCCTCGTCGAGAGCGGCGAAGGCCGCCAGGTCGTCGGCGTCCAGCTCGAAGTCGAAAACGTCGAGGTTCTCATCGATCCGGGAGGGCGTCACGGACTTGGGAATCACGACATTGCCGGTCTGCAGGTGCCAGCGCAGCACCGCCTGGGCCGGGGTCTTGCCGTGCTTGCGGGCCACGGCGACGACCGTCGGCACCTCGAGCAGCCCCTTGCCCTGGCCGAGCGGCGACCAGGCCTCGGTCGCGATGCCGTGCTGGGCGTGGAAGGCGCGCGAGGCCTCCTGCTGAAGCTGCGGGTGGAGCTCGATCTGGTTGACGGCCGGGACGACCGAGGTCTCGCCGATCAGCCGCTCCAGGTGCTCCGGGAGGAAGTTGGAGACGCCGATCGCCTTGGCACGGCCGTCGGCGTAGATCTTCTCGAAGGCCTTGTACGTGTCCACGTACGCGTCCTTGGAGGGCAGCGGCCAGTGGATCAGGTACAGGTCGACGTAATCCAGCCCCAGCTTCGCCAGCGAGTCGTCGAAGGCGCGCAGCGTGGAGTCGAACCCCTGCTCGGAATTCCAGAGCTTCGTCGTGACGAACAGCTCGTCGCGGGCGACACCGGAGGCGGCGATGGCCTTGCCCGTGCCGGTCTCGTTCTCGTAGATCGCGGCCGTGTCGATGGACCGGTACCCGGCCCGGATGGCTGTGCCTACCGCCTTCTCGGCCTCGTCATCAGGCACCTGCCAGACACCGAAACCGAGCTGGGGCATCTCGACGCCGTTGTTCAGGGTGAGGGAGGGGGCCTTGCTCACGAGCGATCGATCCTTACGTCGTCGGTTGGTACTCCCAGCGTCAACGATTACGGGGCTCCACGCATTCCCAGCCCATTCTCCGCGTTACCTGATGGCCCATCATGAGGTCACCGGTACAGCGCGTCGACCTCCACCCGGTACGCCGTCTCGATCGCCTTGCGCTTGAGCTTGAGCGAGGGGGTCAGCAGCCCGTGCTCCTCGCTGAACTCGTGGGCCAGTATCCGGAACGTACGGATCGACTCCGCCTGCGAGACCAGCGTGTTCGCGGCCACCACCGCGCGCCGTACCTCCATCTCCAGATCCGGGTCCCGCACCAGGTCGGCGGCGCTGAGCGGCGGCTTGTCGCGCATCTGGAGCCAGTGGTCCACGGCCTCCCGGTCGAGCGTGACGAGCGCCGCGATGTACGGTCTGTCATTGCCGACGACGAGGCACTGGGCCACCAGCGGATGCGACCGTACGCGCTCCTCGAGACCGGCCGGCGACACGCTCTTGCCGCCCGACGTCACCAGGATCTCCTTCTTCCGCCCGGTGATCGCCAGATAGCCGTCCTCGTCCAGCGAACCGATGTCCCCCGTGGCCAGCCAGCCGTCGCGCAGTACGGCGTCGGTGGACTTGGGATCGTTCAGGTACCCCGCGAAGACCTGGCCGCCGCGCAGCCAGATCTCGCCGTCGTCGGCGATGTGCACGGTCGTACCGGGCAGGGGCTGCCCCACCGTGCCGAACCGGGTGCGCTCGGGCGGGTTGGCGGTCGCGGCCGCCGTCGACTCGGTGAGCCCGTACCCCTCGAAGATCGTCACGCCCGCGCCCGCGAAGAACAGGCCCAGCCGCCGCCCCATCGCCGAACCGCCGGACATCGCGTGCCGCACGCGCCCGCCCATGGCCTCGCGCACCTTCGCGTACACGGCCTTCTCGAAGAACTGGTGCTGGAGCCGCAGCGCGGCGGAAGGCCCGGATCCGGTTCCGAACGCCCGGTGCTCCTGCGCCTCGGCGTACCGCACCGCCACCTCGACGGCCTTGTCGAACGGGCCGGCCTTCCCGGCCGCCTCGGCCTTGCGTCGCGCGCCGCTGTAGACCTTCTCGAAGATGTACGGCACGGCCAGGATGAAGGTCGGCCGGAAAGCCACCAGGTCGGGCATCAGCGCGTGCGCCGCGAGCACCGGCTGGTGCCCGAGCTTGACGCGCCCCCGCACCGCCGCGACCTCGACCATCCGCCCGAAGACATGCGCGAGCGGCAGGAACAGCAGCGTCGCCGCCTCGTCGCCCGGTGTGGAATGGAACACCGATTCCCAGCGGGCCAGGACGGTGTCGGTCTCGTACATGAAGTTGGCGTGCGTGAGCACACAGCCCCTGGGCCGCCCGGTGGTCCCCGAGGTGTAGATCACGGTCGCCACGGAATCGGGTGTCACCGCACGGCGGTGGCGGTGCACCACCTCGTCGTCGATATGCGCGCCCGCCCGTACGAGCTCGGCCTCCGCGCCCGTGTCGAGCTGCCACAGCCGCTTGAGCATCGGCAGCCGGTCGACGACCGAGCCGATGGTCATCGCGTGGTCCTCGTGCTCGACCATGCAGGCGGTGACCCCGGCGTCGTGCAGGGTCCAGAAGACCTGGTCGGCGGAGGCCGTGGGATACACCGGGACCGGCTGGGCCCCGACCGTCCACAACGCGAAGTCGAAGAGCGTCCACTCGTAGCGCGTACGGGACATGATCGCGACCCGGTCGCCGAACCGCACCCCGTGCGCCAGCAGCCCCTTGGCGACGGCCAGCACCTCGTCCCGGAACCGGCCCGCCGACACGTCGTGCCAGTACCCGTCCTCGCCCTTGCGCCCGAGCACGACGCGGTGCGGATCTTCCTCCGCGTGTTCGAAGACGACGTCCGCCAGCCCGCCGACCAGAGGCGCCGTCGCCATGGGTGGGACAGTGAACTCGCGCAATGACCTGCTCCTTGTGGCGCTCCGCACAGCGCCGTGACGCTACCCCAACCGGCCGGTATGTGGGAGGGGGCGCCGAATCCGAATTCCTGCGCATATGCACTGGTCAACAGAGGAAATAGGGTCACATCGGGAGGCTCGGGCGCTCTCCTGACCGCGGAGTAAGTATGGTGTGGAAATCTCCACGAAATCTGTACGCCCGCTTCCTGCTGTTCGCTTCCCGCTTCCCGCTCCCGGCCGTGCCGGATACCCGGCGATGGCTGCGGATTCCCGGTCCGTCGGCAACAGGTGTGACCATGAACAGGCCCCGTACCGACCGAGAGCGAGCAAGTGGAGCAGATGAGCCGCCGCCGCACGTCGCAGTTTCGGTTCCCGTCCTGGCTGCCGGTCGATCCGTACATCCTGCTGCTCCTCGGGACGGTCGTCCTCGCGACCCTGCTGCCGGCGTCCGGCACGGCCGCCGAAGCCGTCGGCGGGGTCTCGACCGGAGCGGTCGCGCTGCTGTTCTTCCTGTACGGCGCCCGGCTCTCCACCCGCGAGGCGCTCGACGGACTGCGCCACTGGCGGCTGCACCTCACGGTCCTCACCTGTACGTTCGCGCTCTTCCCACTGCTCGGTCTCGCGGCGCGGGGCCTCGTACCGTACGTCCTCACGCCTGAGCTGTACGGCGGCCTCCTCTTCCTGTGCCTGGTCCCCTCGACCATCCAGTCCTCGATCGCCTTCACCTCGATCGCACGCGGCAACGTCCCGGCGGCGATCTGCGCGGGCTCCTTCTCCAGCCTCGTCGGCATCGTCCTCACCCCGCTGCTCGCGGCGCTGCTGATCGGCGGCGGCGCGGGCGGCTTCACCGCGGACTCGGTGCCGAGGATCGCCCTCCAGCTATTGGTTCCGTTCGCGGCGGGCCAGCTCCTGCGCCGGTGGGTCGGCGGTTTCCTGGTGCGGTACAAGAAGGCGCTGGGCTACGTGGACCGCGGTTCGATCCTGCTCGTCGTCTACACCGCGTTCAGCCACGGCGTGACCGAGGGCATCTGGCACCGGGTGAGCCCCGGCCGGCTCGGGGCGCTGGTGGCGGTGGAGGCGGTGCTGCTCGCCGTGATGCTGACGGTGAGCTGGTACGGGGCGAAACGGCTCGGCTTCGGCCGGGCGGACCGGATCGCGATCCAGTTCGCCGGGTCGAAGAAGTCGCTGGCGGCGGGGCTTCCCATGGCGAGTGTGCTGTTCGGGGCCGGGGCGGGCCTGGCGGTACTGCCGCTGATGCTGTTCCACCAGATGCAGCTGATGGTGTGCGCGGTGATCGCCAAACGGCGTTCGCGCGATGCGGAAAGGCTCTGCGGGACTGATCCCCTACCCGCCCCTTCCCCGACTGTGGCTCCGCCCCGGACCCCGGCCCTCAAGCGCCGGACGGGCTGAAAGGCTGCCACGAGCGGCAATCTCAGGAAGGGCGGGCGGGGAAAGGGGCACGGCTCCGCCGCCGCGCCTGGCAAGATCGTCGAGTGACTTCCGCGATACGTCCCTTCGGGCCCCGTCCCTGCGCCCTCACCGTGTGCCGGGGCTGCTGCTGCGGCGATGCCCGCAAGAACCCCGGTACGGACCACGAAGGCCAGCTACGCCGCCTGCACGGCGCGGCCGCCGCCTCCGGTGGGCGGCTCGTCGTGCGTACCAGCGACTGCCTCGGCCCGTGCGGCCAGGCCAACGTCGTCGTTGTCCAGCCGTCCACCGAGGGCCGCCACAGAGGCGGGCGCGCCGCCTGGGTCGGCTGGGCGCTGGACGACGACTGTACGGACGACCTCCTGGCCTGGGTCGCGGCCGGCGGCCCCGGCATGGCGCCACCACCGGCCACCCTCGCGCTCCAGTTCATCCCGCCCCCGGCGGAGGCCCGGCAGCGGGCCCGGCGCGGGCGGCGCTGACCGCGCCACCACGCGGCGGCCCGGCCGGCGCGGGGGCGCCCCGGTGTCGCGGGGCGCCTCAGACCCCGGAGCGCAGGGCGATGCGCTCGTCGCCCGCGTACACGTTCATGTTCGGCCCGCGCAGGAAACCGACCAGCGTCAGACCCGTCTCGGCCGCCAGGTCCACAGCCAGCGAGGAAGGGGCCGAGACCGCCGCGAGGACCGGGATCCCGGCCATCACCGCCTTCTGCGCCAGCTCGAAGGACGCCCGCCCGGAGACCAGCAGCACCGCGCGGGCCAGCGGCAGACGGCCGTCTTGCAGCGCCCGGCCCACCAGCTTGTCGACCGCGTTGTGCCGGCCCACGTCCTCCCGTACGTCGAGCAGCTCGCCCGTCTCCGAGAAGAGCGCGGCGGCGTGCAGCCCCCCGGTCCTGTCGAACACTTGCTGCGCGGCCCGCAGCCGCTCGGGGAGGCCGGCGAGCAGCTCGGGCGTCAGACGGACCGGGGGAGTGTCGGCGATCGGAAAGCGGGCGGTGGTGCGTACGGCGTCGAGACTCGCCTTGCCGCACAGGCCGCACGACGACGTCGTATAGACGTTGCGTTCCAGGGTGATGTCGGGGACCGGGACGCCGGGCGCCAGCTTCACGTCCACCACGTTGTACGTGTTCGAGCCGTCCTCCCTGGCCCCCGCGCAGTACACGATCGACTGCACGTCCTCGGCGGTGGCCAGCACCCCCTCGCTCACCAGGAACCCCGCCGCCAGCGCGAAGTCGTCGCCCGGCGTGCGCATCGTGATCGCGAGCGGCTTGCCGTTCAGGCGGATCTCCAGTGGCTCCTCGGCCACCAGCGTGTCCGGCCGGGTGCTCACCGCCCCGTCCCTGACGCGGATGACGCGGCGGCGCTCGGTGACCCGTCCCATGGTGATCAGTCCCACTTCTTCGTGATCTTCATGATCAGCGCTGTTGTACGTGCTGGCAGCCGAACCGGCCCGTCTCATTGTCCTGTACCGGTGAGGTCAGGGCCCGCCATCGGCAGGAAGCTCCAAAGAGTCGGGGGCGAATCCTGTCGGTTGACGTGCCGTCGTACTGGTGAGTCACAAAGAAGACTGGACCGTTCCGACTGTCCGCAAAGAGGGGTGGAACCGCCAATGACCGGCTCACGAGTCGTCGCGCTCGGGCACTATCAGCCTGCCAAGGTGCTCACGAACGACGATCTGACGGCCATGGTCGACACCAGTGACGAGTGGATCACCAGCCGGGTCGGCATCAGGACCCGCCATGTCGCGGGCCCCGACGAGCCCGTGGACGAGCTGGCCGCGCACGCCGGAGCCAAGGCCCTCGCCGCCGCGGGTCTCACCCCTGCCGACATCGACCTCGTCCTGGTCGCCACCTCCACCGCGATCAACCGCTCCCCGAACATGGCCGCCCGCGTCGCCGCCCGCCTCGGCATGGGTTCACCCGCGGTGATGGACCTCAACGTCGTCTGCTCGGGCTTCACGCACGCCCTCGCGACGGCCGACCATGCCGTACGGGCCGGCTCCGCCACCCGCGCGCTGGTCATCGGCGCCGACAAGATGGCCGAGATCGCCGACTGGACCGACCGCACCACCTGCGTCCTCGTCGGCGACGGCGCGGGCGCCGCGGTCGTCGAGGCGTGCCCGCAGGACGCGGAGCCGGGGATCGGCCCGGTGCTCTGGGGCTCGGTGCCGGAGATGGGTCACGCCGTACGCATCGAGGGGACGCCCCCGCGCTTCGCCCAGGAGGGCCAGTCCGTCTACCGCTGGGCCACCACCCAGCTCCCGCCCATCGCGCGCAAGGTGTGCGAGCGGGCCGGCGTGACGCCCGAGGAGCTGGCGGCGGTCGTCCTGCACCAGGCGAACCTGCGGATCATCGAGCCCGTCGCACAGAAGATCGGCGCGGTGAACGCGGTGATCGCCCGCGATGTCGTCGACTCGGGCAACACCTCGGCGGCCAGCATCCCGATGGCGCTGTCCAAGCTGGTCGAGCGCGGCGAGATCGAGTCCGGCGCGCCCGTGCTGCTCTTCGGTTTCGGCGGCAATCTCTCGTACGCGGGCCAGGTCATCCGCTGCCCCTGATTCGTCCCCTGTCGATTCGTCCCCCGTCGTGAGTCCGGGCCCCGGTGCTGCCGCGCCGGGGCCCGGACGACGTACCACGAGCGCGTGGCGCAAGAGTGATCCCGTACGGCCCCAACGGAGGCTAAAGGCTGGTCAGTTGAGGACGGGCTCCGGCTTTGTCCTCGGTGTGGAGAAAGTTGTAGTGGATTGCTGCGCAACTTCTTCCCACTTCCGGCAGCCGCTGCTACGTTCCCCTCCAAAGCCCGGCAGTGAACGGCCGATGAGGCAGGGAGGGGCACGTGAGACGGATGACGGCTCGACCCGCGAACGCGCATCAGGCGCGACTGCTCCGCCTGCTGCGTGACGGCGGACCCAACTCCCGTGCCCAGCTGGGCGACCAGATCGATCTCTCCCGTTCCAAACTCGCCGTCGAGGTCGACCGGCTCCTCGACACCGGTCTGATCGTCGCCGACGGCCTCGCCGCCTCGCGCGGCGGCCGCCGCTCGCACAACATCCGGCTCGCACCAGGCCTGCGTTTCCTGGGCATCGACATCGGCGCCACCTCGATCGACGTGGCCGTCACCAACGCGGAGTTGGAGGTACTCGGTCACCTCAACCACCCCATGGACGTACGGGAGGGCCCGGTCGCGGTCTTCGAGCAGGCCCTCGCCCTCGCCGCCAAGCTGAAGGCGTCCGGCCTCGCCGAGGGCTTCGACGGGGCCGGCATAGGTGTGCCGGGCCCGGTCCGCTTCCCGGAGGGTGTGCCGGTCGCGCCGCCGATCATGCCGGGCTGGGACGGTTTTCCCGTACGCGAGGCACTCAGCCAGGAACTGGCTTGCCCCGTCATGGTCGACAACGACGTGAACCTGATGGCGATGGGGGAGCAGCACGCCGGCGTCGCACGCTCGGTGGGCGACTTCCTCTGCGTCAAGATCGGCACCGGCATCGGCTGCGGCATCGTCGTCGGCGGCGAAGTCTACCGGGGTACGACCGGCAGCGCCGGCGACATCGGCCACATCCAGGTCGAACCGGACGGCCGCGCCTGCGCCTGCGG
The DNA here is from genome assembly GCF_000429085.1 of Streptomyces flavidovirens DSM 40150. GTDB lineage: Bacteria > Actinomycetota > Actinomycetes > Streptomycetales > Streptomycetaceae > Streptomyces > Streptomyces flavidovirens. The sequence goes on from NZ_AUBE01000008.1 coordinate 306,685, forward strand.
CAACAAGGGCTGCCTGGAAGCCCACTTCAGCGGCGCCGCGCTCGCCCGCGACGCCGAGGACGCGGCCCGCTCCGGCCGCTCACCGGAACTGGCCGCGCGGCTGGAAGCGGCGGGACGGCTCACGGCTGCCGATGTCGCCGCGGCTGCCGCCGCCGGCGACGCCACCTCGCTCGACCTCATCCGCGAGGGCGGCAACCGCGTCGGCCAGGTCATCGCCGGACTCGTCAGCTTCTTCAACCCCGGACTCGTGGTGATCGGCGGCGGGGTGACCGGTCTCGGCCACACCTTGCTCGCCAGCGTCCGTACCCAGGTCTACCGCCAGTCGCTGCCGCTGGCGACCGGCAACCTGCCCATCGTCCTGGGCGAGCTGGGGCCCGCCGCCGGCGTGATCGGCGCGGCCAGGCTCACCAGCGACCACCTGTTCGCGCCTGCCTGACCGACGGGCCGGCGCCCGCACGACTCCGTAAGCACCACAACACCTGGCTAGGCCTTGCCCTGCCCAGCTTTGTCCTGCTCTGCCCTGCCCTGCTCGCTCACCGGCCGCCGCACCAGCCGAGGGGAACCGTCATGGCACCACCGCAAGCAACCCCACCGCAAGCAGCCCCACCCCTGCCCCTTCTCACGATGTCAGGCATCACCAAGTCCTTCCCCGGCGTCCGCGCCCTCGACGGCGTGGACCTGGAGGTCCAGGCGGGCGAGGTCCACTGCCTGCTCGGCCAGAACGGCGCCGGCAAGTCCACCCTCATCAAGGTCCTCGCCGGCGTGCACCAGCCCGACGGCGGCGAGATCACCTGGCAGGGCGGCGCGGTCACCCTCAAGTCGCCCATCGCCGCCATGCGACTCGGCATCGCCACCATCTACCAGGAACTCGACCTGGTGGAGGGCCTGTCGGTCGCCGAGAACATCTTCCTCGGCCACGAGCCGACCACCGCCGGCTTTGTGGTACGCGGCAAGCAGGCCCGCACCTGTGCGACCGCCCTCCTCAAGCGGCTAGGTCACTCCGAGATCGACTCCGGCAGCCTGGTCGGCTCGCTCTCCGCCGCCCAGCAGCAAATCGTCTCCATGGCGCGGGCGCTCTCCCACGACGTACGCCTCATCGTGATGGACGAGCCGTCCGCCGCCCTCGACCCGGACGAGGTCGACAACCTCTTCCGGATCGTCGCGGGACTCACCGCGGACGGCGTCGCCGTCGTCTACATCTCCCACCGGCTCGAAGAGATCCGGCGCATCGGCGACCGCGTGACCGTACTCAAGGACGGACGCGCGGTCGCGGTCGGACTGCCCGCCAAGAGCACCCCGACGCGTGACGTCGTCGCGCTGATGACCGGCCGCGATGTCGAGTACGTCTTCCCCGGCCGGCCCGCGGGTGACCCACAGACCGCCGAACCCGTCCTACGGGTCGAAGGCCTCACCAGGGAAGGGGAGTTCGCGGCTCTCGACCTCGACATCCGCCCCGGCGAGATCGTCGGCCTCGCCGGACTCGTCGGCTCCGGGCGCTCCGAAGTCCTGGAGACGATCTACGGGGCGCGCAAACCCACCGCCGGGCGCGTACTCGTCGACGGGCGCCCCCTGCGCCCCGGCAGCGTCCGCGCCGCCGTCCGCGCCGGCATCGGGCTCGCCCCCGAAGAGCGCAAGGCCCAGGGCCTGCTGATGCTCGAATCCGTCACCCGCAACGTGTCCGTGTCCACCCTGTCCCGCTTCTCGCGCGGCGGCTGGCTCGACCGTACGGCCGAACGCGAGGCCGCTCAGGCCGCCACCCGCGAACTGTCGCTGCGCCCCGACAACCCCGACGCCCGCATCCGCACCCTGTCCGGCGGCAACCAGCAGAAGGCCGTACTCGCCCGCTGGCTGCTGCGCGGCTGCCGCGTCCTGCTGCTCGACGAGCCGACGCGCGGCGTCGACGTCGGGGCGCGCGCCGAGCTGTACGCCGTGATCCGCAGGCTGGCCGACGAGGGCCTCGCCGTTCTCCTCGTATCCAGCGAAGTCCCGGAAGTCCTGGGCCTCGCCGACCGGGTGCTGGTGCTCAGGGAGGGGCGCGTCGTCCACACGGCGCCCGCCCGCGAGCTCGACGAGCACCGCGTACTCGACCTCGTGATGGAAGGGAGCCCGACACCATGACGCAGCCTGTCTCGCCCACGCGCAAGCAGCAGGACGGACCGGTCGTCACCACTACCAGGACGCCGGCCGGTCAGGGGGCCTGGCGCGCGCTCGGGCTGCGCCTGGACGTACGTAACCTGTCGCTGCTCGGCGTACTCGCCGTCCTCGTCGCGGTCGGTGGCTTCACCAAGCCCGAACAGTTCCTGGACAGCAGCAACCTCCAGCTCGTCCTCACCCAGGCGTCCGTGATCGGTGTCGTCACCGTCGGCATGACCTTCGTCATCACCAGCGGCGGCATCGACCTCTCGGTCGGCGCGATCGTGGCGCTCGCCTCGGTGTGGGCGACGACGCTCGCGACCCAGGAGTACGGCTTCGCGGGCATCCTCTTCACGGCGGTGGTCGTCGGCCTCGCCTGCGGTCTCGTCAACGGGCTGCTCATCGCGTACGGCGGGATGGTGCCGTTCATCGCGACGCTCGCCATGCTGGCGTCGGCCCGCGGACTCGCCCTCCAGATCACCGACGGCAAGACGCAGATCGTCACCGTCGAGTCCGTACTCGACCTCGGCATCCCGGACTCGTACGTCCTGGGCATACCGCCGCTCGTCCTCGTCTTCGCCGTGGTCACCGTCGTCGGCTGGCTGCTGCTCAACCGCACCACCTTCGGGCGGCGTACGGTCGCCGTCGGCGGCAACGCGGAAGCGGCCAGGCTGGCCGGCATCGACGTACGCCGACAGCGCCTCTACCTCTACCTGCTGTCCGGACTGTGCTGCGGAATCGCGGCCTTCCTCCTCGTCGTCCTGTCCGGCTCGGGGCAGAACACCAACGGGAATCTGTACGAGCTCGACGCCATCGCCGCGGCCATCATCGGCGGGACGCTGCTCAGCGGCGGCCGGGGCACGATCGTCGGTTCCGTACTCGGTGTCCTGGTCTTCACCACGATCACCAACATCTTCGCGCTCAACAACCTGCAGAGCGACGTACAGCAGATCGCCAAGGGCGCGATCATCGTCGCCGCCGTACTGGTCCAGCGCCGCACAGCGCGCGACGGCGAGACCTGACGTCGCACCGCTTCTTCGCTCCCCTTTTCCCTCCCCCCCTCTTCCCACCCCCCTTTTTTCTCCCGTAAGGCCTGACCTGAAGGGTTGGAACCGTCATGCCAGAAACCAGTCGCAGAGGACTGCTCTTCGGCACCGCGGCCGTGTCCGCCGGCGCCCTGCTCACCGCCTGCACCAGCAATGAGCCCAAGACGAAGGGGACGGCCGCCGACAACCAGCCGGCCGCCCCCGATGACAAGCCGGGCAAGAAGGTCACCATCGGTTTCGCGGGCCCGCAGGCCGACCACGGCTGGCTCAACGCCATCAACGAGAACGCCAAGTCGCGCGCCGAGAAGTACTCCGAGGTCACCCTGGAGATCACCGAGGGGTCCAACGACACCGCCGCGCAGATCGGCCAGGTCCAGACGCTGATCAACAAGAAGGTCGACGTACTGGTGATCCTGCCGGCCGACGGCAAGGCCCTCACCCAGGTCGGCCTCCAGGCGATGAAGGCCGGCATCCCCGTCATCAACCTGGACCGCATCTTCGCCTCGCCGCAGGCCTACCGCTGCTGGATCGGCGGCGACAACTACGGCATGGGCCTCAACGCGGGCAACTACATCGGCGAGCAGCTCAAGGGCAAGCCGAACGCCAAGGTGGTGGAGCTCGCGGGACTCGACAACCTGGAGCTCACCAAACAGCGCAGCCAGGGCTTCGCCGACGCCCTCAAGAACTACCCCAACGTCAAGCGCGTCGCCCGCCAGGCCGCCGACTTCACCGTCGAGTCGGGCCAGGCCAAGATGGCACAACTGCTCCAGGCGCAGAAGCAGTTCGACGCACTGTGGAACCACGACGACGACCAGGGCGTGGGCGCCCTGCGCGCCATCCAGCAGGCCGGTCGCGACGACTTCCTGATGGTCGGCGGGGCGGGTGCCAAGGCCGCGATGGACGCCATCAAGGCCGACAACAGCGTGCTGAAGGCCACCGTCCTCTACCCGCCGACCATGGCCGCCTCCGCCATCGACCTGGCCCGCGCGCTCGGCCAGGGCAAGGGCGTCGGCGGCATGGCGGAACTGGAGATCCCGGCCTCGATCACCCTCTACTCGGCCGTCGTCACGAAGGACAACGTCGATGAGTACCTGCCGACGGGCTTCAGCTGACCGGGCCGCCCGCCCGCCCCCACCGTGCGAGTGACCAGTTCGACGAGGAGGAATCCGTATGGCCCCCAGGCAAGAGACGGAGACAGCGGCCGCCACCGGAGAAACGCCGGCCGGTGCTGCGGCGGGTGCGTCGCCACCGGTGCTCGGTGTCGGCATGGTCGGATACGCGTTCATGGGAGCCGCCCACTCGCAGGGCTGGCGCACCGCGGGCCGCGTCTTCGACCTGCCGGCGCGGCCGGTTCTCGCAGCCGTCTGCGGACGTGACGGCAAGGCCGTACGCGCCGCGGCGGACCAGCACGGCTGGGCGGCGGCGGAGACCGACTGGCGCGACCTCATCGCCCGCGACGACGTGCACATCGTCGACATCTGCACGCCGGGGGACAGCCACGCGGAGATAGCGGTCGCCGCGCTCGACGCGGGCAAGCACGTGCTGTGCGAGAAGCCGCTGGCCAACTCGGTCGCCGAGGCGGAGGCCATGACGGCCGCCGCCGAGCGTGCCCGCGCGCGGGGCCAGGTGGCGATGGTCGGCTTCAACTACCGCCGGGTGCCCGCCATGACGTACGCCCGCCGGCTGATCGCGGAGGGCAGGCTCGGGGCGCTCAGGCACGTACGGGTCACCTATCTCCAGGACTGGCTCGTCGACCCGGACTTCCCGCTGACCTGGCGGCTGCGGCGGGAACACGCGGGCTCGGGCGCGCTCGGCGACCTGGGCGCGCACATCGTGGACCTCGCGCAGTACCTGGCGGGGGAGCCGCTGGTGGGAGTCTCGGCCCTGACGGAGACGTTCGTACGGTCGAGGCCGCTGCCGGCCGGTGCGCCGGCCGGACTTTCCGCGGGCGGGGGCGGCGCCGCCGGACGCGGTCCGGTCACCGTCGACGACTCGGCGCTCTTCACCGGGCGGCTGGCTTCGGGGGCACTGGCCTCCTTCGAGGCGACGCGGATGGCGGCGGGCCGCAAGAACGCGCTCCGTATCGAACTCAACGGTGAGCGCGGCTCGCTGGCCTTCGACCTGGAGCGGCTGAACGAACTGTCCTTCCACGACCACACCGAGCCCGCAGCCTCTTCCGGCTTCCGGCGCATCCTGGTGACGGAGCCGGAGCATCCGTACCTGGAGGCGTGGTGGCCGCCCGGCCACGCCCTGGGGTACGAGCACACCTTTGTCCACCAGGCACGCGACCTGCTGCACGCCATCGCGACCGGCACCGACCCGTCGCCGTCCTTCGCGGACGGGCTGCAGGTGCAGCGGGTGCTGGCGGCGGTGGAGGAGAGCGCCGAGAAGAACGCGGTCTACACCCCCGTACTCCCCGTACCCCCCGTACTCCCCGCATCGCAGGCACTGTAGGAGGGCCGTCACGCATGCCACGACCATTCACACTCTTCACCGGCCAGTGGGCCGACCTGCCGCTGGAGGAGGTCTGCCTGCTGGCCCGCGACTTCGGCTACGACGGCCTGGAACTCGCCTGCTGGGGCGACCACTTCGAGGTCGACAAGGCGCTGAACGACCCCGGCTATCTGGACGGGCGTCACCGGCTGCTCGACAAGTACGGCCTGAAGTGCTGGGCGATCTCCAACCACCTGGTCGGCCAGGCCGTCTGCGACACGCCGATCGACGAGCGTCACCAGGCGATCCTGCCGGCGCGGATCTGGGGCGACGGCGAGCCCGAGGGCGTACGGCAGCGGGCCGCGGCCGAGATGGCGGACACGGCCAGGGCGGCGGCGGCCTTCGGTGTCCGTACGGTCATCGGCTTCACCGGGTCTTCGATCTGGCACCTGGTGGCGATGTTTCCGCCCGTGCCTCCGCACATGATCGAGCGGGGTTACGAGGACTTCGCCGAGCGCTGGAACCCGGTCCTGGACGTCTTCGACGCGGAGGGCGTGCGTTTCGCGCACGAAGTACACCCGAGTGAGATCGCGTACGACTACTGGACGACTCAGCGGGCGCTGGAGGCGGTGGGGCACCGGCCGGCCTTCGGGCTGAACTTCGACCCGAGCCACTTCGTGTGGCAGGACCTGGACCCGGTCGGCTTCCTGTACGACTTCCGCGACCGGATCTACCACGTCGACTGCAAGGAGGCCCGCAAGCGCCTCGACGGACGCAACGGCCGGCTCGGCTCGCACCTGCCGTGGGGGGATCCGCGGCGCGGATGGGACTTCGTGTCGGCCGGACACGGGGACGTTCCGTGGGAAGACGTATTCCGGATGCTGCGGTCGATCGGGTACGAGGGGCCGGTGTCGGTGGAGTGGGAGGACGCGGGAATGAACCGCCTGACGGGCGCGCCCCAAGCCCTTGCCACGCTGAAGCGCTACGACTTCGACCCCCCGACGGCGTCTTTCGACGCGGCGTTCGGGAGCGCGGGCTAGACCCCTGGGGCGCTGCCCCAGCCCCTGGTCCTCAAGCGCCGGACGGGCTGGATGGCGAGCCGGGGGTGGGAAAGCCCCGCAGGGCAGCCCGGTGTAACGCACCGACGCCGGGGCGGTTCCCGCTGCCCGAAGCCGCTTTGTCCTGCGGCGGGAGAAAGTTCAACTTACCCGCCGCGCAAGGTCTTTCCGTTCCGGACGAACGCGGCTACCGTCCCTGAGGTGTACAGGACATGAGTCCGGTTCCCGGCATGACGGCGCATCCCGGTTCCGGTTCCCGTAATCACAGAGCTTCCCCGCCCGGCACCGGTGCAGGACGAGCACCGCCCGGCCCACTTCCGGAGGACACTCGTGCACAGGAAACGGCTCAGAGCCGGATCGGCCCGAAAGACCCTCGCACTCCTCACCGGCAGCCTCCTGGCCGCCACCTCACTCGTACTCACCCCCGCCCTCTCCACCGCCGCCGCCCCCTCCGCCACCGAATCCGCCGCCGCCGAGGATTTCCAGCAGGTCACCCTCGCCAAGGGCGAGCCCGAGACGGGCGAGCCCATGTCGCTCGCCGTGCTCCCCGACCGCAGCGTCCTGCACACCTCGCGCGACGGCGAGCTCCGCATGACCGACGCCGCCGGCAACACCCGCGTCGTCGGCACCATCCCGGTCTACTCGCACGACGAAGAGGGCCTCCAGGGCATCGGCATCGACCCGGAGTTCAGCGAGAACCGCCGGATCTACCTCTACTACGCGCCCCCGATGGACACCCCGGCAGGCGACGCCCCCAACGCGGGATCCGCCGCCGACTTCGCGAAGTACGACGGCGTCAACCGGCTCTCACGCTTCGTACTCAAGGCCGACGGCACGCTCGACAACGCCAGCGAGAAGAAGATCCTCGACGTACCCGCCACCCGTGGCATCTGCTGCCACGTCGGCGGCGACATCGACTTCGACGCGCAGGGCAACCTCTACCTGTCGACCGGCGACGACTCCAACCCCTTTGCCTCCGACGGCTTCACCCCCATCGACGAACGCCCGAACCGCAACCCGGCGTACGACGCACGCCGCACCTCCGGCAACACGAACGATCTGCGCGGGAAGATCCTCCGTATCAAGGTGAACGAAGACGGCTCGTACGCGGTTCCCGAGGGCAACCTCTTCGCCCCCGGCACCGCGAAGACGCGCCCCGAGATCTACGCCATGGGCTTCCGCAACCCCTTCCGCTTCAGCGTCGACAAGACCACCGGCGTGCTGTACGTCGGCGACTACGGCCCCGACGCAGGCGCCGCCGACCCCAAGCGCGGCCCCGCCGGACAGGTCGAGTTCGCCCGCGTCACCAAGCCCGGCAACTTCGGCTGGCCCTTCTGCACCGGCAAGAACGACGCCTACGTCGACTACGACTTCGCGACGAAGGAATCCGGCGCCACATTCGACTGCGCCGCCCCGAAGAACACCTCGCCGCACAACACCGGCCTGACCGACCTGCCACCCTCCGAGGAGGCCTGGATCCCGTACGACGGCGGATCGCTCCCCGAGTTCGGCACCGGCTCGGAGTCACCGATGGGCGGCCCCGTCTACCGGTACGACGCGAACCTCGACTCCCCGGTGAAGTTCCCCGAGGCGTACGACGGAGACTTCTTCGCCGGCGAGTTCGGCCGGCGCTGGATCAAGCGCATCGAGCAGGACGCGAACGGCGCCGTACAGTCCATCAACCCCGTGCCGTGGACCGGCACCCAGGTCATGGACTCGGCCTTCGGCCCCGACGGCGCGCTGTACGTCGTCGACTACGGCACCGCCTGGTTCGGCGGCAACGAGCACTCCGGTCTCTACCGCATCGAGAACGCCACCAGCGGCCACTCACCCGTCGCGGAAGCCGCCGCCGACAAGACGTCCGGCCAGGCGCCCCTGCGCGTGAAGTTCTCCTCCGCCGGGACGACCGACTCCGACGGCGACGCCCTGAAGTACTCCTGGACCTTCGGCGACGGTGGTACGTCGACGGCAGCCAACCCCACCTACAGGTACAGGAAGAACGGAACGTACACCGCGACCGTCACCGCCAAGGACGCCACCGGGCGGACCGGTTCGGCGAGCGTGCGGATCGTCGTCGGCAACACCGCGCCCAAGGTGACACTCGAACTGCCCGGTGACGGCCAGCTCTTCACCTTCGGTGACGAGGTGCCGTTCAAGGTGAAGGTCACCGACGCGGAGGACAGCACCGTCGACTGCTCGAAGGTCAAGGTGTCCCACTTCCTCGGCCACGACAGCCACGGCCACAAGATCACCGAAGCGTTCGGCTGCAGCGGCACCATCAAGACCACCGCGGACGGCGAACACGACCCGAACGCCAACATTTTCGGGGCCTTCGACGCCGAGTACACCGACAAGGGCGCCGGCGGCCAGGCTCCGCTGACCACCCACGACCACGCCGTCACACAGCCCAAGCACCGCCAGGCCGAGCACCACTCCAGCCAGAGCGGCACAGCACCGCAGAGCAAGCCGGCCGCGCACGGCGGCAAGACCGTCGGTGACATCCACAACGGTGACTGGATCGCCTTCAAGCCCTACCGGGTCGGCGACGCCACCTCCCTCACCGCCCGCGTCTCGTCGGGCGGAGCGGGCGGCACGCTGGAAGTACGTACCGGATCGCCCGACGGCAAGCTCATCGGCTCCACCATCGTCCCCATCACCGGCGGCTGGGACGTCTTCCAGGACGTCACCACCACCATCAAGCGGCCCCCGGCCGGGACCACCACCCTCTACCTCGTCTTCAAGGGCGGCGCCAGCGCCCTCTACGACATCGACGACTTCACCTTCTCCACGGCGAAGGGCGACGCCGTGCCCAAGAAGCGGGTCCTGGTCTTCTCCAAGACCGCCGGCTTCCGCCACGACTCCATCGCAGCGGGCATCACCGCCCTCAAGGAACTCGGCGCCCAGCGCGGCCTCGCCGTGGACGCCACCGAGGAAGCGAAGCAGTTCACACCCGAGAACCTCGCGCGCTACGACGCGGTCGCCTTCCTCTCCACGACCGGTGACGTCCTGAACGCCAACCAGCAGACGGTTTTCGAGCAGTACGTCGCCGACGGCGGCGGCTACCTGGGCATCCACGCCGCGGCCGACACCGAGTACGACTGGAAGTTCTACGGCGGACTCGTCGGCGCGTACTTCCACTCGCACCCGCGGATCCAGAAGGCGACCGTGCGCGTCGAGGACCACGACCACCCCGCCACCGCGCACCTGGACAGCCGCTGGCAGCGCACCGACGAGTGGTACAACTACCGCACCAACCCGCGTGAGCAGGCCCGCGTCCTGGCCACCCTCGACGAGACCAGCTACACCGGCGGCACCATGAAGGGCGACCACCCGATCGCCTGGTGCCAGCCGTACGAGGGCGGGCGGTCCTTCTACACCGGCGGTGGCCACACCACGGAGTCGTACGCCGAACCGGCCTTCCGCAAGCACCTGCTGGGCGGAATGCTCTACGCCACCGGGATCGCCAAGGCCGACTGCAAACCCTCCAAGGGGTACCGATCGATCTTCAACGGCGAGACCCTCGAAGGGTGGAAGCAGGCGGGTCCCGGCTCCTTCGAGATCAAGGACGACCGCACGCTGAACTCCGTCGGCGGCATGGGCCTGCTCTGGTACCAGGCGAAGGAGCTCACGTCGTACTCCCTGAAGCTCGACTGGAAGATGGCCGGTGACGACAACTCCGGGATCTTCGTGGGCTTCCCGGCCTCCGACGACCCGTGGTCGGCCGTCAACAAGGGGTACGAGATCCAGATCGACGCGACGGACGCCCCCGACCGCACCACCGGGTCCGTGTACGGCTTCAAGGCGGCGAACACCGCCGCGCGGGACGCCGCGCTCAACCCGCCCGGCGAGTGGAACGCGTACGAGATACGGGTCGAGGGAGAACGGCTCCGCGTCTTCCTCAACGGCGTGAAGATCAACGACTTCACGAACACCGACCCGGCGCGCAGCCTGGCCCGGGGCCACATCGGCATCCAGAACCACGGCGCCGACGACCAGGTCTCCTTCCGCGACATCAAGGTCAAGGAGCTGCCCGCGGGCTCCTGACCGACCGGCGGTACCGCCAGGACCGGCGGCGGGCGGGAGCACGCCGAGCCCCCGCCCGCCGTCTTCTGGACCTCCCCATCTCCTTATCCATTCATCAGCTCCGGCAGGGAGGCAGCCCGTGACCACCACCCCATCCGAAGGCACTACGGCGCACACGGCACGGACCGGAGTGTGGTTCGTCGGAGCACGCGGTTCGGTCGCCACGACCGCCGTCGCGGGCTGCGCGGCGCTCACCGCGGGACTGCACGCGGCGGACGGCATGGTCACCGAGACACCGCCGTTCGCGGGGAGCGGCCTGGCGCCGCTCTCCTCGCTCGTCTTCGGCGGACACGACACGGTGAGCTGCCCCCTGCCCAAACGGGCCGAGGAGCTGGAAGCCGGCGGCGTCCTGCCGCACGGCCTGTCCTCGGCCGTACGCAGCGAACTGGCGGCGGCGGACCGGGAGATCAGGACCGGCGGCCCGCTGCCCGGCGACACGCGAGGTGAGGAGGAACTCATCGGCGCGTTCGCCACGCACCTGCTGGACTTCGCGCACCGGCGACGCCTCGACCGTGTCGTGGTCGTCAACGTCGCCTCGACGGAACCCGCCCCCACCGACTCCCAGTCGTCCCTCCCGCCCAGCTCGCTCTACGCGGCGGCGGCACTTCGGGCCGGCAGCCCGTACGTCAACTTCACCCCCTCCACCGGGCTGCGCGCGCCCGCCCTCCAGGACGCTCTCGCGGCCGGCGGCCTTCCCCACGCGGGACGCGACGGCAAGACGGGCCAGACGCTGCTCCGTTCCGTACTCGCCCCGATGTTCGTGCAGCGCGCCCTGTCCGTACGGGCATGGTCGGGCACGAATCTGCTCGGCGGCGGGGACGGGGCAGCGCTGGCCGACCCGGCCGCCGCGGCGGCCAAGAACGCAGGCAAGAACCGCGTCCTGGCCGACACGCTGGGCACGCTGCCGCAGGGCGACGTCCACATCGACGACGTACCGGCGCTCGGCGACTGGAAGACGGCCTGGGACCACATCGCCTTCGAGGGTTTCCTCGGTTCACGGATGACACTCCAGACGACGTGGCAGGGCTGCGACTCGGCACTCGCCGCGCCGCTGGTCCTCGATCTGGCCCGGCTGCTGGCCCGCGCCCACGAGGTGGGCATCTCGGGACCGCTGCCGGAGCTGGGCTTCTACTTCAAGGACCCGGACGGCGGTCCGGCGGCGCTGGCGGAACAGTACGAGGCGCTGCTGGCCTTCGGGGCCCGCCTGCGGGAGGCCCGATGACGGCGGGTGCTCGCCGCCTTGCCGCGTGGGCGGAACTCCTGCGGGTCTCCGCCCTGTTCACGGTACCGGGTGACGCGGTGGCGGGCGCGGCGTCCATCGGCGTACGCCCGAACCGGGGGACGGCGCTGGCCGTCGGAGCCTCCCTGTGCCTGTACGAGGCGGGCATGGCCCTGAACGACTGGTCGGACCGCGCCGAGGACGCGGTGGACCGCCCGCACCGACCGATCCCGTCGGGCCGCATCACTCCGGGTGCGGCTCTGGCGGCATCGGGCGCGCTGACGGCGGCAGGCCTGGCGCTTGCGGCGGGGGCGGGCCGCCGGGCGCTGGGGGTGGCCACTGGTCTGGCCGCCACGATCTGGGCGTACGACCTGCACTTGAAGCACACCGCGGCGGCGCCCGCGGCGATGGCCACGGCCCGAGCCCTGGACCTGCTTCTGGGGGCGACGGCGACGGGAGCGCGGGCAGAGCATCTCTTTCCCCACCACGCCGCCCCTTCCCGAAAGCCTCCATCGCCGGCCGGGCTTGACGGGGCTGAGGTCGGCTCTCGATCGCGCGGGGCCGAGAGGTCACTCCTGGCACATCCAGCCCGTCCGGCGCTTGAGGACCGGGGCTCGGGGCGGAGCCCCGCATTCGGCGGAGCCGCGAAACGGCACAGCGCCGCACTGGCCGCCGCGGCCGTGCTCGGCGCGCACACCTACGCCGTCACAGCGGTCTCGCGCCGCGAAACGCAGGGCGGCTCGACGGCCGCACCACTCGCCGCCCTGGCAGCGACCGCCGTCCTGGCCGTATGGGCCGCCCGCGCATGCCACGAGGACCCAGGGCCGCGGCTCCCCACGTGCCGGAGCGGCGAGTCGACACAGCCGGGAAGGGGCTGGGCAGGCCTGCCGCCATGGACCGCCTCCGCGCACCAACGCGACGTCGGCGCCGGTTCACTCACGAACGGAAGCAACGCCTCGGCGGGGCACCGTCGCCGGCCACTCGCGCCGGCAACCAGCCAGCGCTACGCCGACCCTCCCCGCCACCACGCCGACCGGCCGCTCCCTGCCGCCGTCGGCGCGCCCGCGTATACCCCCGCACCCGCGCTCGCCTCCCAGAGAGCGATCCGCGTCGTCACGCGCCTCACGGCCCCCGCCACCCTCGCGGCCATCGCCTACTTCCGCACCGCGGCCAAGCCCCTCCTCCACGCCGCACTCAACCCCTCCCCGCCGCTCACCCAGCGCGCCGTGGGCGGCGGGATCAGGGCGATGATCCCGCTGCAGGCCGCGCTCGCCGCCCGCAGCGGTGCGGCCGGGGCCGGGGCGGCGCTCATGGGGCTCGTACCCATCGCCCGGAAGCTGTCGCGAAAGGTGAGCCCCACATGACCGGCACCCCCGCCCCTGCGCCCATCCGCTTCGGTTACGGCACCAACGGCCTCACCGACCTCCGTCTGGACGACGCCCTCGCCCTCCTCGCCGACCTCGGCTACGACGGCGTCGGCCTGACCCTCGACCACATGCACCTCGACCCCCGAGCTCCCGATCTCGCCGCCCGCACCCGTCAAGTGGGTCGCAGGCTGTCGCAACTCGGCCTGGACGTGACCATCGAGACCGGCGCACGGTACGTCCTCGATCCGCGCCGCAAGCACGGCCCGTCCCTGCTCGACCCGGACCCGGCAGGCCGCGCCATCCGAGCCGAACTGCTCGTCACGGCGGTACGCGTCGCCGCAGAGCTGGGTGCCCACGCCGTGCACTGCTTCAGCGGCATCACCCCGGACGCCACTTCGCCCGGCACCGCCTGGCAGCGGCTGACGGAGTCACTCGCTCCCGTCATCGACGCCGCGGCAACCGCCGGCGTTCCGCTCGCCGTCGAGCCGGAACCCGGCCACCTCCTCTCCACCCTCGCCGACTTCCACCACCTGCGCCGCACCCTCGGCGACCCGTCCTCCCTCGGTCTCACCCTCGACATCGGTCACTGCCAGTGCCTGGAACAGTCCTCGCCCGCCGACTGCGTGCGCGAGGCCGCACCCTGGCTGCGGCACGTCCAGATCGAGGACATGCGTCGCGGCGTACACGAACATCTGCCGTTCGGCGACGGTGAGATCGACTTCCCACCCGTCCTGGACGCACTCGCGGCCACCGGCTACCGGGGGCTGACGGTCGTCGAACTTCCCCGCCACTCGCACGCAGGCCCCGATCTGGCCGAACGGTCCCTCGACTTCCTGCGCAAGGCACTGCCCAGGAATCCGGACACCCTTCTCCCGGCAGGAGGCGCACCATGCTGACCGAGCTGACCAACGGCGCACCGCCCTCCGCTCTTCAAGCCGCACTCGAAGAGCAGCTCTCCGGCGCGGACCGTGCCTGGCTGCACGAGGCCCTGGCCGAAGCAGAAGCAGAAGCCGAAGCGGAAGCCGCTGAAGCCAGGGCGAAAGCGGGAGCCGAGGTGCCCGAGCCGGTGGACCGTAACCGTGCCCAGTGGCCCCTGCCCACCTGGGAGATCCGCTTCGCCGAAGCCGGCCGCCACTGCCACCCGGCCCGACGCACCGCCCAGGAAGACCCATCCACCCCATCCACCCCAGCCACCGCAGCCGCCCCATGCACCCCAGCCGCCCCGGACGCCCAGGACCTCGCCGACGCCGCCCGCGTCCTCCTCCTGCACGCCGTACGAGCCGATCTCGACACCACCACCCGCCTCTATTCCCACGGCACCGCCGCCGAACGCCGTGCGGTGCTGCTCGCACTGCCGCACCTGAGCGCCGTCACCACGCCCGCCGGTTCCGCGCTCCCGCTCGTCGAAGACGCCCTGCGCACCAACGACACACGCCTCGTCGCCGCCGCCGTCGGCCCGTACGCGACCCAGCACCTCGACCAGCACGCCTGGCGCCACGCCGTCCTCAAGTGCCTGTTCACCGGCGTACCGGCCGACGCCATCGACGGACTGTCCCGGCGCGCCCGGGCCGACAGCGAACTGGCCCGGATGCTCCGCGACTACGCCGCAGAGCGCACGGCCGCAGGCCGCCCCGTACCGGACGATCTCCACCGCGTCCTCGTCCTCACGGCCCTCCCGGACCCGGCGGCCCGCCCGGACACGACAGCCCGCGTCGAGATCACGGCCGACCCCACAGAGGAGTCCTGATGCGCATCTTCGACCCCCACATCCACATGACCTCCCGCACCACGGACGACTACGAGGCGATGTACGCCGCCGGAGTGCGCGCCGTCGTCGAGCCCTCCTTCTGGCTGGGCCAGCCCCGCACCTCGCCCGCCAGCTTTTTCGACTATTTCGACGCACTCCTCGGCTGGGAGCCCTTCCGCGCCTCCCAGTACGGCATCGCCCACCACTGCACGCTCGCCCTCAACCCCAAAGAGGCGAACGACTCCCGCTGCACCCCCGTTCTCGACGCGCTTCCCCGCTACCTCGTCAAGGACTCCGTCGTCGCCGTCGGCGAGATCGGCTACGACTCGATGACCCCCGCCGAGGACACCGCCCTCGCCGCCCAGCTCCAGCTCGCCGCCGACCACGGACTGCCCGCCCTCGTCCACACCCCGCACCGCGACAAGCTCGCCGGTCTCCACCGCACCATCGACGTCATCCGTGAATCGAACCTCCCCCCGGACCGCGTACTCCTCGATCACCTCAACGAGACAACCGTAAAGGCCGCCACTGACAGCGGCTGCTGGCTCGGCTTCTCCATCTACCCCGACACCAAGATGGACGAGGACCGCATGGTCGCCGTCATCAAGGACCACGGAACCGGGAAAGTGCTGGTCAACTCCGCCGCGGACTGGGGAAAGAGCGACCCGCTCAAGACCCGCAAAGTAGGCGACGCCCTCCTCGCCGCCGGTTTCACCGAGGATGACGTCGACCAGGTCCTGTGGCGAAACCCCGTCGCCTTCTACGGCCTCAGCGGCCGCCTCCGGCTCGACGTGCCCGACGCCCCGGAGCCGCTCCACGAGGGCAACTCCATCCTCCGCGGCGGCGAATGAGGGGAGGACAGCCACCATGCGCTTCCGCCACCCCGACGGTTCCACCGTCCATCTCGCGTACTGCACCAACGTCCACCCCGCCGAGACCCTCGACGGTGTACTCGCCCAGCTCCGCGACCACTGCGAGCCCGTACGCAGACGCCTCGGCCGGGACCGCCTCGGCATCGGCCTGTGGCTCGCGAAGGACGCCGCGCGCGCCCTGATCACCGACCCGGCGGCCCTGCGCGGCCTGCGCGCCGAACTGGACCGGCGCGGCCTCGAAGTCGTCACCCTCAACGGCTTCCCGTACGAAGGGTTCGGCGCCGAAGAGGTCAAGTACCGCGTCTACCGGCCCGACTGGACCGAGCCCGCCCGGCTGGAGCACACCACCGACCTCGCCCACCTCCTCGCCGCGCTGCTGCCCGACGACGTCACCGAGGGCACGATCTCCACCCTCCCGCTCGCCTGGCGCGTCCCCTTCGGTGTGGCCGCCGCGCAGGCCGCCCACGCGGCGCTGACCACCCTCGGCGAACGCCTCGACGTACTGGAGGAGCTGACGGGCAAATCCGTCCGCATCGGTCTGGAACCCGAGCCGGGCTGCACTGTCGAGACCACCGCCGACGCCATCGGCCCCCTCTCCGACCTGGCCTCCCCGCGCATCGGCGTCTGCGTCGACACCTGCCACCTCGCCACCTCCTTCGAGGACCCGGCGACCGCCCTCGACGCGCTCACCGCGGCCGGCGTCACCATCCCCAAAGCCCAGCTCTCCGCCGCCCTGCACGCCGAACACCCCCACCTCCCCGAGGTGCGCCAAGCTTTCGCCGCCTTCGCCGAACCCCGCTTCCTCCACCAGACCCGCACCCGCACCGCTGCCGGCCTGCGCGGCACCGACGACCTCGACGAGGCCCTCACCGGGGCCGTGCTCCCCGACGGCGCCCCCTGGCGCGCGCACTTCCACGTCCCCCTCCACGCCCCGCCCGCCGCACCGCTCACCTCAACCCTCCCGGTGCTCCAGGAAGCCCTCACCCGCCTCGTCGGCGGCCCCGAGCCGCTCACCCGCCACCTGGAGGTCGAGACGTACACCTGGCAGGCACTGCCACCCGAGTCGCGCCCGCGCAACCGGACCCAGCTCGCCCACGGGATCGCCGCCGAACTCACCCTCGCCCGCGACCTCCTGGTCGATCTCGGCCTCAAGGAGCTGCCGTGACCGCGCCAAAGACAGGAACCAACGCCCCCACCCCCCTCCTCGTCCTCGACGTCGTAGGCCTCACCCCCCAGCTCCTCGCCCACATGCCGAACCTCAAGCGGCTCGCCCGGTCCGGCTCCCAGGCCCCCCTCGGCACCGTCCTGCCCGCCGTCACCTGCGCCGCCCAGTCGACCTTCCTCACCGGCACCACCCCCGCCGAACACGGCATCGTCGGCAACGGCTGGTATTTCCGCGACCTCGGCGAAGTCCTCCTCTGGCGCCAGCACAACGGCCTCGTCTCCGGCGACAAGATCTGGGACGCCGCCCGCCGCGCCCACCCCGGCTACACCGTCGCCAACATCTGCTGGTGGTACGCGATGGGCGCCGACACCGACTTCACCGTCACCCCACGCCCCGTCTACTACGCCGACGGCCGCAAGGAACCCGACTGCTACACCCGGCCCCCGTCCCTCCACGACGAACTCACCGACACATTCGGTACGTTCCCCCTCTTCCACTTCTGGGGCCCCGGCGCCGACATCGTCTCCTCCCGGTGGATCATCGACGCGACCCGCCACATCCTGCGCACCCGCCACCCCGATCTGGCCCTGTGCTACCTCCCGCACCTCGACTACGACCTCCAGCGTTACGGCCCCGACGACCCCCGCGCGTACCGCGCCGCGGCGGAGCTCGACGCCGCCGTCGCCCCGCTGCTCGACGACGCCAAGGCCGAGGGCCGTACCGTTGTCGCGCTCTCCGAGTACGGCATCACCCGCGTCGCGCGCCCCGTCGACATCAACCGTGCCCTGCGCCGCGCCGGACTCGTCGAGGTCCACACCCAGGACGTCATGGAGTACCTCGACCCCATGACGTCACGGGCGTTCGCCGTCGCGGACCACCAGCTCGCCCACGTCTACGTACGCCGCCCGGAGGATCTCGAAGCCGCCCGCGCGGCCCTGGCGGACCTGCCCGGCATCGCCGAACTCCTCGACGACGAGGGCAAGAAGAGCCACGGCCTCGACCACCCCCGCTCCGGCGAACTGGTAGCCGTCGCCGAACCCGACGCGTGGTTCACGTACTACTACTGGCTGGACGACGCCAAAGCCCCCGACTTCGCCCAGCTCGTCGAGATCCACCGCAAGCCCGGCTACGACCCCGTCGAGCTCTTCATGGACCCCCTCGACCCGTACGTACGCGTCAAGGCCGCCAAAGCCCTCGCCCGCAAGAAGCTCGGCATGCGCTACCGCATGGCGGTCGTGCCCCTCGACCCGTCACCTATTCGCGGCAGCCACGGCCGCCTCCCCGAGCGTGACGAAGAAGGTCCGCTCATCCTGTGCTCCATCCCCCGCGCCGTCAGTGGCCGCGTAGCGGCCACCGATGTGAAAGCCCTCCTCCTCCAGCTTGCCGGACTGCACTGACAAAGGGAGTTCCACGCATGAGCCGCAAGACCGCCACGAACGACCCCGAACTCACCCACAAGCTCTCCAGGCGCGGCATGCTCGGCGTAGCCGCCGGCGCCACCGCCGCAGCCCTCCTCGGGGCGACGGCACCCACCGCGGCGGCCCGGAGCGCGGGCCGCGGCCGTCCCGTCCTTCCCCCCGGCCGCCTCGGCATCCAGCTCTACTCCCTCCGCGACAAGGTCTCGACCCTCGGCTTCGCCAAGGTCTTCGCCGAGCTGGAGAGATTCGGCTACGACGAGGTCGAGTACGCCGGTTACACCCAGGGCTCCGCGGGCCCCATCACCCTCGCCCAGCTCCGCCGCCTCACCCGCGACCACGGCCTGCGCGGCATGGGCAGCCACGTCGGCTACTACTCCGACGGCAACCCCACCGCGTACACCTTTGCCCAGAACCTCACCAAGGTCCTCGACGACGCGCAGGCCCTCGGCCTCAAGCACATCGGCACGGCATCAGGACCGTGGCGTTACGGCGCCACCGTCGACGGCTGGAAGCGCGCCGCCCAGGACTTCAACACGTACGGCGCGGCGGCCAAGGCGCGCGGCATGAAGTTCTACCAGCACAACCACGCCGAGGAGTTCTCCTTCGCGACCGACAAGCCCGGCGTCCGCCTCTACGACGTACTCCTCGCCGAGACCGACCCCGATCTGGTCTATCTGGAGATGGACATCTACTGGGCGTACGCCGCCCAGTTCCGCTTCGGCAAGCGCGCCGACGGCACCCCGGCCCCCTTCGACCCCCTCGACTACGTACTGAAGCAGCCCGACCGCTACCCGCTCTTCCACGTGAAGGACGGCGAACACGACGCATCCGCCCGCGACGGCTACCGGATGGTGGACGTCGGGGACGGAGACATCGACTACAAGCGCTTCATCTCGGCGGTCTCCAAGACGCGCGGCGGGCGCCGTGACCACCACTGGCAGGCGGAACACGACAATCCGGCCGAGTCGTTCGCCTTCGCCCG
This sequence comes from Streptomyces flavidovirens DSM 40150, assembly GCF_000429085.1. Lineage (GTDB taxonomy): Bacteria > Actinomycetota > Actinomycetes > Streptomycetales > Streptomycetaceae > Streptomyces > Streptomyces flavidovirens. The sequence continues at coordinate 326,208 of NZ_AUBE01000008.1, forward strand.
CAAGTCGAGCGCGCACCTGCACTCACTGCGCGAGAAGGACTGCTGAGAGCGGCAGCAGCAGCAAGATCGCGTCGCGGCTGACCGGCCGCGGGTTCGGCTTGCTGTGCCGGGCCCGCGGTCTCGGCGCG